>JAXLYZ010000006.1:0-311155 GCA_046351155.1 Myxococcota bacterium | reverse complement strand
TGGCCGACGCGCAGCCGGAGGAGCTCGCGGCGGTCGCGCGCATCCCGCTGGCGCTGGCGCGCGAGGTGGTCGAGGCCAGCCGTCGCTTCGTGGCGCAGCAGCGCGCCACGACGCTCAGGAACTTCCGCGTGCTGGCCGCCGACGTCGTGACGTCGGTGAGCGAGGGCGGTGCGGCGCAAGCCGGGCGAGCCCGCCTCATCGCGGCGCTGCGCACGGCCCTCGAGGGGATCGAGGGCCTCATGGAGGAGATCGAGGGTCACAAGGGGGGAAGCCGATGAAGTGGAAGGATATCGTGCGCGAGACGGCGACCAAGGCGGGACTCTCCGGCCGCGCCACGGAGGCCGTGCTGGACGCCTTCATCGCCACGCTCTCGGACGTCATGAGCACGCCGACGTTCGAGCGCGTGGCGCTGCCGTCGATCGGCAGCTTCGCCGTGGCCTGGTCGTATCCGCGGGTGGTGCGCTCGCCGCGCGACCGCAAGCGCCTGTTCCTCGACGGCCGCTGGCGCATCACCTTCCGGCCGAGCGACGCGCTGAAGCGTCGCGTCGCCGCGCAGTCGACGCAGCTCTGGCAGCGCGAGGAGCACCAGACGGCCTGGCGCCTGGCCGAGACGCTGGTCTCCGACCTCCAGATGTATCATCCGACGATCGCGCCCGCGAACATCCGACCGCAGCTGCCCGACGACGAGGTCCGCAGCGCGGCGGCGGCGGCGTTCGGCGTGCACTGGCAGCGCGTGATCAAGACCTACGAGCAGTCCGTCGACGACGCCACGCGACGCGAGCGGGACCACCTCGCCGCGGCGGTGCGCGGTCGCTGGTCGGCGCAGCAGACCGAGAAGGAGCGGCGCGTCGCGACGCCGCTGCGCGGGGCCACGCCCATCACGCGCAAGCAGGCGCGACCGGTCGACAAGGGGCGCGCGCACGGGCACCAACCGCCGCGTCCGGACAACCCATGACCACCCGACGGTGATCGGCACCAGGGTGGAAGCGGCGGCACACGGCGGTCGTGTGCTGCCGACGCGTCAGTGACCCGAAAGCAGGAGGCGAGTATGTCAAACGCGCTCGATAGCCAACTCCGCAATCAACTCGGCGATTTCAGCAGCATCGTCTGCTTCAAGGCCGTCGTCGTCGGCGTCGAGGACACCCTCGGCGTGCAGGCCGCCGGCGTCGCCCTCAAGGCGGCCGGACGCAAGCGCGGCCGGCAGCTGGCCGAGTCCCTCGGCCTCGGCAAGAACGCGCTGGGCGTCGGGGACGCGGCCGCGGCCATGGCCAAGGCGCTCGGACCCGAGGGCACGCGCCTGTGCGTCGTCGACAGGATCACCGAGGACGCCGGCGTCTTCCGGGTCTACCTGAGCGACACCATCTGCTCCGCGGGCGAGCCCCAGGGATCGACGCGCGAGCTCAGCTTCACGCTCGGCGCGGTGCATGGCGCGCTCGAGACCGCGGTCGGCAGGAAGCTCCGCGCCAAGCAAGTCGAATCCGTGCTGCGCGGCGGCACCCACGACGTGATCGAGCTGATCACGCCGTGAGCTGACCGCCCTCACGCCTCAGCGAGGCAAACAGGGGATCAATGTCAAAGGCACTTTACAGCGAGATGAAGTCCTTCATCGGCTTCGACGCCGAGGACGAAGCCAACCTGACGGCGCTCCAGGGCGTCATCGCCAAGCATGGCGCGCGCATCACCGATGCGTTCTACGCCACGCTCGAAGCCAACGAGACGACGGCGGCGCTCATCGCCGGCCGCGTCGATCGGCTGAAGGCGACGCACGCGCGCTGGATGGGCGCGATGGTCGGCGGGGACTACGGCGATGCGTGGTTCGAGCAGCAGGAGCGGGTCGGCAACGTGCACGTGCAGATGGGAATCTCGCCGTTCCACGTCGAGCTCACCTTCTCGCTCCTGCGCGACAACCTCATCGACGCCATCGCCCGCGAGGAGCCCGCGCGCGCCGCGGCGCTCTCGCGCAGCGCCGTGAAGGCCCTCGACATGAGCCTCGCGCTCATCAACCACGCTTACGCCGAGGAGCGCCTGAACCGCCTGGCCGGCTTCACGGGGTTCAGTCGGAAGCTCATCGAGACCTGCATCAACAAGAAGGCGAAGGCCTAGCCGCCGCGCCCGCCGTCGCGGTCCTCGGCGCTCGCCTCGGACCGCGGGCGGGCGCGCGCGCCGCCCGCCCGCGACGGCGCCGGCAATCGCGATCAAGCTCGGCGCATTTGACAATATCGACGCAAGCAAGCCGCGTCGATATCGCATTTGTCACTCGGGCGCGCGGCCGATCGTCGCGGCCGCGGCCTGCAATCGGTCCGCTGGCCCCCTCTGCGCCTGAGCCACGAGGCGCTGCCGACCTCATGCGGGATGGACGTACCAGTCCCTCGTCCTGGGGACTTGCGTCCGCGCTCGCGTCCGCACAACATGGACGCATCAAATGCCGTTCGCGGAGGGCAGCCATGACGACGAAGGGCCATGTCATGATCATCGACGACGAGCCGGCCGTGCTCTTGCCGCTGGCTCGCTGGGCGCGGAAGGTCGGCTTCACCGTCGACGAGCTCGGCGACGGCCGGACCGCCATCGAGCGGCTGGCGGTCCAGCGTCCGGACGTGATCCTCTGCGACATCTCGATGCCCGGCATGGACGGCATCCAGGTGTTGCAGGCGGTGCGGGCGCTCGACCCCGACCTGCCCGTCGTGCTCATCACCGGCGCGCCCGACGTCGAGACGGCCATGAAGGCGGTCGAGTTCGGCGCGCTGCGCTACGTCACCAAGCCCATCGAGATGAGCGCCCTGCTCGAGACGTTGTCGTACGCGATCGGGCTACGCGGCATGGCGCGCCTCAAGAACGAGGCGCTCGCGGCCCAAGGCATCGGTGGCCGCTTGGCCACCAATCGCGCCGGCCTCGAGGCCTCGTTTGCGTTGGCGCTCGAGCGCCTGTGGATGGCCTTCCAACCCATCGTCGACTGGTCGAACCGGAGCGTGTTCGGCTTCGAGGCGCTCATGCGCAGCGCCGAGCCGACCCTCCCCCACCCGCTCATCATGCTCGAGGCAGCGACCTTGCTCGGACGCCTGCCCGAGCTCGGGCGCGCGGTGCGGAACGCCGTCGCGACCGTGGTGGCGGGGCACGCGTCGCCGTCGTTGATATTCGTCAACCTGCACCCGCGCGACCTGCTCGACGACGACCTCTATCGGGCCGACGCGCCGCTGTCGCAGCACGCGGCGCGCATCGTGCTCGAGGTGACCGAGCGCCTGTCGCTGGCCGACATCGGCGACATGCGCCAGCGCACGCAGACGCTGCGCAAGCTCGGCTTCCGCCTGGCCGTGGACGATCTCGGCTCCGGCTACTCGGGGCTCTCCAGCATGGTGCTCGTGCAGCCCGAGATCGTGAAGCTCGACATGTCGCTCATCCGCGACATCGATCGCGAGCCGACCAAGCAGCGGCTGGTGTCGTCGATGACCCAGCTGTGCGCCGACATGAACGTCGTCCCCATCGCCGAGGGCATCGAGAGCGAGGGCGAGCGCGACATGGTGGCCAGCCTCGGCTGCACGCGCATGCAAGGCTACCTCTTCGGTCGACCGGCCCGCGAGCTGACGCCGCCGCCGCTCGGCACCTGACGCTCGGCGTGCGCATGGCGCCTCGCGGCGCGTGAAGTCGCACCGACGATTTACCTTCCGGGCGATTCCTCACGATGCCTCTGTCATCAGCCCGAGGATGACGGAGGGCGCATGAAGCGCATCTTGTTCGTCGACGACGAAGCGGCGGTCCTCGAGGGTATCGCCAACCTGTTCCGCAAGTACCGCAAGGTCTGGAAGATGGAGTTCGCCCAAGGCGCCGAGCAAGCCCTGGAGCTCTTGGAGCAGGGCCAGTTCGACGTCGTGGTCACCGACATGCGCATGCCGCGCATGGACGGCGCGGCGCTGCTCCAGCACGTGAAGCGCCTGCACCCGGCGGCGACGCGCATCATCCTGTCGGGGCACTCCGAGCCCGACGCGCTGGCGCGCTCGCTCGCGGTCGCCCACCAGTTCATGAGCAAGCCGTGCAGCCCCGAGGAGCTCTACCGCCTGCTCGAGCAGAGCTGCTCGCTCCAGCGCGGGGCGGCGGCGGCGCGCATCCGCGAGCTCGTCGGCGCCGTCGATCAGCTGCCGTCGGTGCCGTCCACCTACCTCGAGCTGAACGAGGCCATCGCCCATCCCAACACCAGCGCGAAGGACCTGGCGCGCATCATCGAGCGCGACACGGCGATGAGCGCCAAGGTGCTGCAGCTGTCGTCGTCGGCCTTCTTCGGGGCGCGCAAGCCGCCGACGTCCGTCGCGCAGGCGGTGACGTTCCTCGGCATCGAGGTGCTGCGCGGCGTGGCGCTCCTGACCGGCGTGTTCGCGGTCGCGACGCGCGTCCCGCGCATCCCCGGCTTCTCGCTCGAGGCGCTGCAGCTCCACGCCGTCGAGACCGCGCGCTACGCCCGCGAGCTCGCGCCGCCCGAGCTGCGCGACCAGGCCGCGACCACCGCGCTCATCCACGACGTCGGCAAGATCATCCTGGCCATGGGCGCGCCGCTCCAGTTCATGCAAGCGCTGCAGCTGGCCGAGACGTCGGGGCGCCCGTTCCACGAGGCCGAGCTCGAGCTCTACGACGCGACCCACGCCGAGGTCGGCGCCTACCTCCTCGGCATGTGGGGCATCTCGGGCCCCATCGTCGACGCCGTCGCGCGCCATCACGACGCGCCGAGCGACGACGCCCCGCTGGCGCGCATCATCCAGCAGGCCTCGGCGCTGGCCGACGCGCACGGCGCACGCGCGCCGGCCGCGCGAGCCATGCCGGCCTGAGCCGCGCCGGGCCGCGCCGGGCGACGCATCGGCAGCCGCCCGGTCGGGCGAGGCGCCGCGCGTCGCGATTCAAATCCGACGCCGAAGGTGCGATGGTCGCGCCGGCCCCGCCGACCCGATCGGCCGCCCGTCCTGCCGAGGCCCACGTGATCGTCCGCCAGCTCTTCGACCAGGCATCCTCGACCTTCAGCTACCTCATCGCCGACGACGCCACGCGCGAGGCGGTCCTCATCGACTGCGTCTTCGAGCAGCACCTCCGCGACGCGGCGCTCGTGCGCGAGCTCGGCCTGACGCTCGTGTGCACGCTCGACACCCACTGTCACGCCGACCACGTCACCGGCGCCTGGCTCATGCGCGAGGCGTTCGGCAGCCGCATCGGCCTGTCGCCGGTCTACGGCGCGAAGAACGTCGACCTGCCGCTGGTACCGACGGCGCAGGGCGGCGCGCCGATCCGCTTCGGCGAGGAGGCGCTCGAGGTCCGCGCCACCGCCGGCCACACCGACGGCTGCGTCTCGTTCGTCAGCGCCGACCACGCGCGCGTCTTCACCGGCGACGCGCTGCTGGTGCGCGGCACGGGCCGCACCGACTTCCAGCAGGGCAGCGCGCACCGGCTGTTCCGCTCGATCCGCGACGAGCTCTTCACGCTGCCCGACGACTGCATCGTGTACCCGGGCCACGACTATCAGGGCCGCACCTCGAGCACCATCGGCGAGGAGCGGCGCTTCAACCCGCGTATCGGCGGGGCCGCGCGCGAGGAGGACTTCGTCGGCTACATGACCAACCTGGCGCTGCCGCACCCGAAGCAGATGGACCTGGCGGTGCCGGCCAACCTGCGCGCGGGCGAGCCGCTCGACGGCAAGGCCCCGACCACGCCGACGTGGGGGCCGCTGGTCACGACCTACGCCGGCATCCCCGAGGTCGCGCCCGAGTGGGTGGCGCGCGAGCGCGACGCGCTGCACGTGCTCGACGTGCGCGCGGCCGGTGAGCTCGACGGCGAGCTCGGCCACCTCGCGTCGGCGCAGTCGATCCCGCTCGGCGAGCTGCGCGCGCGCCTCGGCGAGGTGCCGCGCGAACGACCGGTGGTGGTCGTGTGCCAGACCGGCAAGCGCTCGGCGCTCGGCACCCAGATCCTCGCCGCGGCCGGCTATCGCGTCGCCAACCTCGCCGGCGGCATGCTGGCCTGGCGCCAGCTCGGCCTGCCGACCGGGTGCGCCTGACATGGCGGGACGGCGTCCGACGCGCCCGCAGTGGCTGCCCCATCGCGCCGACCTGGCCGGGCTGGCGCTGGCCGTCGCGCTCGGCGGCGTGTCCATGCTGCTGGTCCACCTGCTGCCGCCCTCGCCCTGGGTGTCCGAGGTGCTCATCGCGCTGGTGCTCGGCGTGGTCGTGCTCAACACGCCGCTCCGACGCACGCTGCGCCTCGCGCTG
Organism: Myxococcota bacterium; assembly: GCA_046351155.1. Taxonomy (GTDB): domain Bacteria; phylum Myxococcota_A; class UBA9042; order PHBI01; family PHBI01; genus JAXLYZ01. Next base: position 304,916 of record JAXLYZ010000006.1, on the reverse strand, counting down.
CCCGGCGACGATCGCGAGCCGGACGCCTACGCGCCCGGCCTGCGCTTCACCGGCAAGTGGGTCCTGCGCCTCGGCATCATCGCCATGGGCCTGAAGGTGCAGACCGAGTTCTTCAACGGCGCCGAGCTGGCCGCCATCGCCGGCGTCGGCCTCTTCGCCATCCCGTGCGCCTTCTTCGTGGCGCACGCCCTCGGGGCCTGGCTCGGGCTGCGCCGGCCGCTGACCGACCTCCTGGCCGGCGGCACCATGATCTGCGGCGCCTCGGCCGTCACCGCCATCGCGCCCATCGCACGCGCGCACCGCGAAGAGCAGGGCGTGGCCATCGCCGTCATGTTCCTCTTCAGCGTGGTGGCGCTCGTGTGCTTCCGCCCCATCGCCGCGGTGGTCGGGCTCGACCCGTCGTTCGCCGGCATCTGGAGCGGGCTCGCCGTGAACGACCTGTCGAGCGCCATCGCCGTCGGCACGCAGATGGGCGGCAGCGGCGGCGTCATGGCCACCGCCGCCAAGTCGGCGCGCGTGCTCATGCTGGCGCCGGTGCTGGTGGTGTTCTCGCTGCTCCGGCGCGAGCCGGGCGCCAAGGGCGAGAAGAAGAGCCTGCTCGAGTACCTGCCGCGCTACGTCCTCGGCTACGTGGCGCTGGCCGGCCTGCGCGCGTTCGGCGACCGCGCCTTCGCGGGCAGCGCGGGCTGGGGCGCGGTCCTGGATACCGACAAGTTCCTTGTCGATCTGACCATGAGCACCGTCTCGGCCAGCATCGGCCTCCACCTCGCGCTGCGCAACTTGTTCAGCTCGGGCGCGCGCGCGGTGGTGGTCGGTGGCGGCGCGTCGCTCACCATCGCCGCCATCGCGCTGGCCATGGTGACGCTCGCCTCGCACGGCCAGTACGCCGCCGCCGCGCTGGTCGGCGCGGGCTGTCTCGCCGGCGCGGCGCTGGCCTATCGCGTGGCCACCGCCGGCGCCAAGGTCGACCGCGCGCTGCGCACGCGCTTCGAGCACGGCGCGCCGCTGGCGCTGGCCGAGACGCGGCGCGTGCTCGATCTGCTGGAGGCCGACGGCGCGCTCGACGACGTGGCGCTCAGGAAGATCATCCACCAGCTGCACCCGGCCATCGGCGAGCTCATCCCGGTGCGCGAGAGCCCGCTGCCGCACGGCGAGGGCTGTCGCTGGGTGACCTTCTGGGAGGGCAAGACCGGCTGGGCGCTGGTGGCGCTGGCGCGCGAGCCGGGCGCGGTGACGCCCATCCACGCCCACCCGCATCGCCTCTTGGGCAAGGCCATCGAGGGCATGCTCGAGGAGCTGACCTTCGACGAGCGCGACGCGCACACCTACGCCCTCGCCAGCCGGCGCGTGCTCGGCCACAACGAGCTGGTCGAGACGTCGGGGCTCTCCGCGCTGCACGTGGTGCGCGCCGTCGGCGACCGCGCCGCCATCGATCTGCAGCTGCGCGGGCCCGAGCTCGGCAGCCCCGGCCGCCGCGTGAGGACCACCGTCGACCCGCTGGCGCTGAAGGTCGGCGACGTCTTCACGGGCGAGCTCGAGGTCGACGATCGGCCGGGCCACGGCGGCGAGGGCGCGGCGGTCGGCCGGCCCAGGCCGCAAGCCGCCTGACGCCGCCGACGCTCAGCGCTCGGCGAGGGCCGCGGCGCGCGCGCGCAGGCGCTCCTGCTGGCGCGCGTTCTGGGTCAGGCTCGCGGCGCGCGCAAACTCGGCGCGGGCCTCGGCGCGGCGACCGAGGCGCTCGAGCAGCTCGGCGCGCGCGGCCGGCAGGAGGTGGTAGCGCACGAGCGCCGGCGCCGACGCGAGCGCGTCGAGGAGCGCCAGGCCGGCCGCGGGCCCCTCGGCGCGCGACACGGCGACGGCGCGGTTGAGCGCGACGATGGGCGACGGCGCGACGCGCGCGAGCTCGCCGTAGAGCGCCGCGATGCGCGCCCAGTCGGTGGCGTCGGCGACGCTCGCGCGCGCGTGACAGGCGGCGATGGCGGCCTGCAGCTGATACGGCCCGGGCGCCTCGCGCGACGCCGCGACCAGCGCCTCGGCGCGCGCCAGGCCGTCGAGCCCGCTGGCGATGAGCGCCGCATCCCAGCGCGAGCGGTCCTGGTCCATGAGCAGCACCGGCTCACCGGCGGCGTCGACGCGCGCCGGCGCGCGCGAGGCGTGGAGCTGCATCAGCGCGAGCAGCGACCACACCTCGGGCTCGCTCGGGGCCAGACCGGCCAGCAGGCGCCCGAGGCGCAGCGCCTCGCCGCTGAGGTCGGGGCGCGCCAGCGCGTCGCCGGCCGTCGCGGTGTGGCCCTCGTTGAAGACGAGGTAGACCACCTCGAGGAGCGACGCGAGCCGCGGCCCGAGCGCGTCGGCGCGCGGCAGCTCGAAGGGCACGCGCGCGTCGGCCAGCGTCCGCTTGGCGCGCACGATGCGCTGGGCGACGGTCGGCTCGGCGACCAGGAACGCGCGCGCGATCTCGTCGGTCGAGAGCCCGCCCACGAGGCGCAAGGTCAGCGCCACGCGCGCCTCCTTCGAGAGCAGCGGGTGGCAGGCCGTGAACATGAGGCGCAGCACCTCGTCGCCGACGTCGTCGTCCATGATGGCCTCGAGCGCCGCCTCGACGTCCGCGAAGGCGCCGGGGTCGTGGGTCTCGACGCGGATGGCCTCGTGCTTCACGGCGCGCATGCGCTCGCGGCGGAGCTCGTTCAGCGCGCGGTTCCTGGCGGTCGCCATGAGCCACGCGCCGGGCCGCTCGGGCACCCCCGCGCGCGGCCACTCCTCGAGCGCCGCCACCAGCGCGTCGTGCGCCAGCTCCTCGGCGCGGCCGACGTCGCGCACCACGCGCGTCAGCACCGCCACGAGGCGGGCCGACTCGCGCTTCCACACCTGGGTCACCGCCTCGTGGGTCGCGGACGCCGTCATGGCGTCCGATCATCTAGCGCAGACGCGGCCGCGCGGCTACGCCTTGGGCGGGCCGCCCGGGTCGAACACCTGCAGGATCTCGCCGGTGCCGTCGCCGGCGATGTGCATGAACTCGGTGGCCAGCGCGACGGCGCTCGCGGGCGAGTCGGTCTGGATGAGCGCGAAGCCGTCGATGAGCTCCTTGGTCTCGGCGAACGGCCCGTCGGTGACGCTCACCTGGCCGCCCTCGCAGCGCAGCTGGATGCCGCGCGAGGGGCGCACCAGGCCGCCGGTCATGAGCACGACGCCCGAGGCGAGCATCTTCTGGGTGTAGGCGCCGAGCGCCGCGAGCGTGGCCGGCGAGGGCGGAGGCGCGTCGGGGGCCGCGGCGAACGTCATCAGGAACTTCATGGTCTCACTCCTTCTATAGGGAGGTGGGTGGGTGGGTGGGTCGGGCCGGTGATCGCGTGGGGCGGGTCAGCGCCGCGCGCCGACGAGCGCGCGCACGCGCGCATCGCGGAGGTAGAGGCCGGCCCACAAGAGCGCGCCGACGTAGACCGGGAAGAGCGCGTGGCTCGCCAGCGGATCGCCGACGCGCACGTGCAGCGCCACCGCGCCGCCGAGGAAGCCGGTCAGCAGCAGCGCGCCGAGCGCGGCCGTGCGCGGCACGACATAGAGCGCGAGGCATGCCAGCTCGAGCAGCCCGATGGCCGCGGTCAGCCCGCCGCCCGGGAGCCCGAGGCGCGCGTTGGCCTCGTCGACGGCCGCCCCGCCGACGAGCTTCATGACGGCGTCGAAGGTCAGGAACAGCGCGGGCACGGCGGTCAGGATGCGGCCAGCCCAGCGCCGGCGCGCGGTGGTCGGGGAGGTCGTCGGCAGGGTGTGATCGAGCGTCGCTTGCATGGGTCGTCTCCGGTCGGGGACGGCCGAGCTTGGCCGTCCCTCCGTCGACAATCGAGCGCCGGCCGGATCGACACGGGCGCGCACTTTTTTTCGACCGCCGCGGTCGGCACCGCTCGCGCCCGCCCCGGCTGCGCCTCGGAGCGGCCTCAGCTCGGCTCGGGCGCCGCCGGCATGCGCGCGTGGATGAGGCGCAGGCCCTCGAGCGTGAGGAACGGGTCGACCGTCTCGATGAAGCGCGACTCGTGGCCGATGAGCCCGGCCAGGCCACCGGTGGCCAGGATGCGGAAGGAGATGCTCGGATGCGCGGCCAGGATGCGCTCGACGATGCCGTCGACCAGGCCGATGTAGCCGTACACCGTACCCGCCTGGATGGCCGAGATGGTGTTCGTCCCCATGATGCTCTCGGGCTTCTTGATCTCGACCTTCGGCAGCTTCGCGGCGTGCGCGATGAGCGCGTCGAGCGACACGCCGAGCCCCGGCGAGATGACGCCGCCCAGGTAGTCGCCGTTCTTGTCGACGACGTCGAAGGTCGTCGCGGTGCCGAAGTCGATGATGATGCACGCCTGGTTGAAGCGCGCGAAGGCCGCCACCGCGTTGACGAGGCGGTCGGCGCCGACCTCGAGCGGGTTGTCGTAGCGGATGCCGATGCCGAGGTCCGAGCCCGGCCCGACGAACACCGCCTCGACCCCGAAGTAGCGGCGACAGGCGCGGCGCACGGCGTGATCGATCGGCGGCACCACCGACGACACGATGGCCGCGCCGACCGTGTCCGAGCCGATGCCGTGCGCGGCGAACAGCGCGCGGTAGAGGACGCCGAGCTCGTCGGTCGTCATCTGCGGCGCCGTCGCGACGCGCCAGTGCTCGGTGAGCTCCGTGCCCTCGTAGAGGCCGAGCACGGTGTTGGTGTTGCCGACGTCGATGACGAGGAGGCTCGAGCGGGGGGCGGGCGCGTCCATCAGCTGCTCGCGAGGCCCGACCCTATGATGATGACGTCACCTGCGACGATGGGCTCGGGCGCGGCCGGAGGCGCTCCGTGCGCCCCGGGCCATACCACCAGGAGCGCGCCGTCGCGAGCGATTCCCGTCGCTCGGCCGACGCGACCGTCCTCGGTCCGCACCTCCTGCCCGAGCGTCGCGCAGCGCGCCGCGTAGCGCGCGACGTCCGGCTCGCCGCGCGCCTCATAGCCGGCGCACGCCTGGCGCACCGCGTCGACCACATCGTCGAGCCACGCGTCGCGATCGACGCGATGGCCGAGCACCGCCTGGATGCTGGTCGCGATCGGAGCCAGCTCGGGCGGGAAGTCGGCCGCGGCGGCGTTCACGTCGAGGCCGACGCCGATGATGACGAACGGCCCGCGGCTCGCGTCGTCGTGGAGCTCGGCCAGGATGCCGCCCACCTTCTTGCCGCCGACCAGGAGGTCGTTCGGCCACTTGAGCTGGCAGGCGACGCCGCGCGCGTCGAGCCGCTCGGCGACCGCGAGGCCGACGTCGAGCGTCACGCCCGCGACCGCCGACGCCGGCAGGGACAGCGGCCGCCACAGCACCGACACGAGGATGTGCTCGCCCGGCAGGCTCTCCCAGCCGCGACCGCGACGACCGCGCCCGGCCGTCTGGCGCTCGGCCGCCACCGCGGTGCCGGACGGCGCGCCGGCCACGGCCAGCGCCAGCACCTCGTCATTGGTCGACCCCACGACCTCGCGTCGCTGGAGGGCCGCCACGATCAGAACTCCAGCGACAGGTCGGAGCTCGGCGCCGAGTGCGTCAGCGCGCCGATGCTGAGGATGTCGACGCCGGTCTCGGCGACCTCGCGCACGCGCTCGAGCACGAGCCCGCCGCTGGCCTCGAGCAGCACGCCCGGGCGCCCGGCGCGCACGCGCTGGACCGCCTCGGCCATCATCGCCGTCGACATGTTGTCGAGCAGGATGACGTCGGCGCCGGCCGCCATGGCCTCGTCGACCATGGCCAGCGTGGTGGCCTCGACCTCGATCTTCAGGAGGTGCGGCGCGCTCGCGCGCGAGCGGCGCACGGCCTCGGTCAGGCTGCCGCAGGCGACGATGTGGTTGTCCTTGATGAGGACACCCGAGTCGAGGCCGAAGCGGTGGTTCGAGCCGCCGCCCGCCTGCACCGCGTACTTCTGCATGTAGCGCATGCCGGGCGAGGTCTTCCTGGTGTCGGCGATGCGCGCGCCGGTGCCGACGACGGCCTCGACGTAGCGCCGCGAGCGTGGCTACGCCGCACAGACGCTGGATGATGTTGAGCGCCGTGCGCTCGCCGACGAGCAGGCTGCGCGTCGGCCCGTCGAGCTGCGCCACCACGGTGCCGCGCGGCACGAGCTTGCCGTCGTCGACGAAGGCCTCGACCACCACGCTCGGATCGAGCAGCGCGAAGACGCGCTCGAAGAACGGCATGCCGGCCAGCACCAGCACGTCCTTCGCCAAAAGGCGCGCGCGCGTCCGCGACTCGCGCGGGATGCAGCCGAGGGTGGTCTGGTCGCCGTTGCCGACGTCCTCGGCCAGCGCGAGCTGGATGATGGCGTCGACGCCCTGCGGCAGCATTGAACCGTTGTTGCTCATGGCGATGTTCACGGGCATGTCAGTCCTCGTCCTCGTCGCCCATCGAGATGCCGAGCGCGCGCGCCGTCTGCACCAGCATCGTCGTGTCGGGGTTGATGAAGTGCGGCTCGAGCGCATCGTCGAGGCTCACCGCCACCGGCTGGTTCGAGCGCCACGCGGCCATGGTCCCGAAGCGGCCTTCCATGGCCAGGTCGACGGCATAGCCGCCGCACGCGGTGGCCACGATGCGGTCCTCGGCGAGCGGCGTGCCGCCGCGCTGGATGTGGCCCAGCACCACCACGCGCACCTCGGGCGACTCCGGCGGGTAGGCGCCGGCCTTCACCAGCAGCTCGGCCTCGGCCGCGTAGAGCGACTCGAGCTCCTGACGCAGCCGCGCGCCCGCGCCGCCGAGCACCACGTGCCCCGACGGGTGCTCGCGCGTCTCGGCCACCGCCAGCGCGCCGTCGATCGGCCGCGCGCCCTCCGAGATGACCACCAGCGAGAACTTGCGCGAGCGGCGGAAGCGCGTCGTGACGCGGCGCCACACCGAGCGCGTGCGATACGGGATCTCCGGCACCAGCACGGCGTGCGCGCCGCCGGCGATGCCCGCGTGCAGCGCGATCCAGCCGGCGTAGCGGCCCATGACCTCGAGGATGAGCACGCGGTCGTGCGAGTCGGCGGTCGTGCGCAGGCGGTCGAGCGCGTCGCTCGCGACCTGCACCGCGGTCTTGAAGCCGAACGTCGCCTCGGTCGCGGCGAGGTCGAAGTCGATGGTCTTCGGCACGCCGATGACCGGCACGCCGTGGTGCTTGAACATGTCGCGCGCGAGCGTCAGCGTGCCGTCGCCGCCGATGCACACCAGCGCGTGGATGCCGAGGTCGCGGATGGCGCGCGCGGCCTCGTAGCTCCGGTCGGCCATGCGGATCTTGCCGTCGGCGTCGCGCATCGGGGCGCCGACCTCGTCGCGCAGGATCATCTGGAAGGGGTTGCCGCGGTTGGCCGCGCCGAGGATGGTGCCGCCGAAGGTGTGGATGTCCTGCACCTCGTGCTCGCCGAGGCGCACGTAGCCCGTGCCGCCCGAGGCGAAGCAGGCGTTGAAGCCGTCGATGAAGCCGAGCACGTCCATGCCGTACTTGCGGATGGCGGTGAGCGTCGCGCCTCGGATGGCCGCGTTGAGACCGGGCGAGTCACCACCGCCCGTGAGGATGCCGATCGTCTTCTTGCTCATGTCGCCTGCTTGTTGTGGCCTCGGCCTTCGCTCGGATTCTCGCGCTTCGCGCCGCCGTGCGGATGACCCGCCATATCGGCCGCCGACGCTATCCCAGTCGACGGTTGACGTCGAGCTGCACGTGGGGCATGGCCGGTCGTGTGCCACCGCCCCCACCTCCGCGCTGGGCCGAGCAGGCCCTGACCGTGACGGCGCTCACGCAGGCGCTGCGCCAGGCGCTCGAGCCCCGCTTCGCCAACATCCAGGTGCGCGGCGAGGTGCTGTCGGCGCGCCCGGTGTCGACCGGCCACCTCTACTTCACGCTGCGCGACGCGGGCGCGCAGCTGCCGTGCGTCATCTGGCGCACCACGCTCCAGCGCATCCCGGCCGTGGTGAAGGACGGCGCGCACGTGGTCGCGACCGGCGACCTGCAGGTCTATCCGCCGCACGGCCGCTACCAGCTGGTGGTGTCGCGCCTCGCCGACGTCGGCCTCGGCGAGCGCCGGGCCGAGCTCGAGGCGCTCAAGCGGCGGCTCCGGGCCGAGGGCCTGTTCGCGCCCGAACGCAAGCGCGCGCTGCCGTTCCTGCCGCGCCGCATCGGCCTCGTGACCGCCGCCACCGGCGCCGCGCTGCACGACGTCACGCGCTCCATCCACGCGCGCTGGCCCTCCGACATCGTGCTCTACCCGTGCAAGGTGCAGGGCGACGTCGCGGCCAGCAGCATCGCCGACGGCGTGCGCGCGCTCGGGCGCACCGAGGGCGTCGACGTCATCGTGCTGGCGCGCGGCGGCGGCAGCATGGACGACCTCTGGGTCTTCAACCACGAGGCGGTCGTGCGCACCGTCGCGCACTCGCGTGTGCCGGTCGTGTCGGCCATCGGCCACGAGATCGACTGGGTGCTGTCCGACCTCGCCGCCGACCGCCGCGCCGCCACGCCGACCGCGGTGGGCGAGCTGGTGGTGCCCGACCGCGCCGCCATCGCCGCCCGCCTCGACGAGGCCCGCGCCCGCACGCGGCGCGCCATCGAGCGCCTGCTGGCCGAGCGCCGCCAGACGCTCGACGACCGCGTGGTGCGCATGCAGCGCGCCTCGGTCATGCGCGTGTCGCGCCTCCGCGCACACCTCGCGGCGCGCACGCAGCGCCTGCACGCCCAGCACCCGCACGCCCGCCTCGGGCGCCAGCGGCTGGCCCACGCGCGCCTCGAGGGCCGCATGGTCGAGGCCATGCGCCGCCGCCTGGCGCGCGCCCGCCAGCGCCTCGACCTGGTCGCGCGCGGGCTGGCCGTGCTTTCGCCCACGGCGAGCCTGGACCGGGGCTATGCGATCGTGAGAAGACACGGCGGTGACGTGGTCCGTCGCGCTCGAGACGTGACGCCGGGGGACCTCGTCGACATCACGACCGGCGACGGTCGCTTCAGTGCCCGCGTCGAAGCCGAGGGCGCGCCGACGGCGGCGCCCGCTCGACCCCCTTCCGAGGTAGACACTCCATGACCATCACCCCGCGCCTCCTGGTCGTCGACGACGAAGCCAACATGCGCACGGTCCTCCAGGGCCTGCTCGCGCGCGAGGGCTACGCGGTCGAGCTGGCCACGGACGGCAAGCACGCGCTGGAGGTCCTCGAGCGCTCGGGCGGCAACGTGCACGCGGTGCTCACCGACCTGCGCATGCCCGGCCTCGACGGCATGCAGCTCCTGGCCGAGATCGTGAAGCGCTACCCGGGCCGCCCGGTGGTCATGCTCACCGCGCACGGCACCGTCGACACCGCCGTCGAGGCCATGAAGGTCGGCGCCTTCGACTTCGTGACCAAGCCCTTCAACGCCGACGAGCTGCGCGCCGTCATGCGCAAGGCCGTCAACACCGCGCTGGCCGACATGGACTCGCTCGACGCCGAGCCCGAGGTCGCGCCCGCGCCCGTCGCCCCGAGCGTCGGCACCGGCGTCGACGTCGACCGCCCCAGCGAGAAGAGCGAGCTCGCCAGCCGCTATGGAATGATCGGCCGCTCGAAGGGGCTGGCCGACATCTACGCCATCCTCGACAAGGTGGCCGACACGCCGACGACGGTGCTCGTGACCGGCGAGTCGGGCACCGGCAAGGAGCTGGTGGCGCAGGCGCTGCACAACCACTCGAGCCGCAAGAACCGCCCCTTCATCCGCGTGAACTGCGCCGCCATCCCGCACACGCTCATCGAGAGCGAGCTCTTCGGCCACGAGAAGGGCGCCTTCACCGGCGCCATCGCCTCGAAGCCCGGCCGCTTCGAGCTGGCCGACAAGGGCACGCTCTTCCTCGACGAGATCGCCGAGATCCCGACCGAGATCCAGGTGAAGCTGCTCCGCGCCATCCAGGAGTCGGCCTTCGAGCGCGTCGGCGGCCTGAAGACCATCAAGGTCGACGTGCGCCTCGTGGCCGCCACCAACCGCAACCTGCAGCTCGAGGTCGAGGAGGGCCGCTTCCGCGAGGACCTCTTCTATCGACTGAACGTCATCCCCATCCACCTGCCGCCCTTGCGCGACCGCTCGGGCGACATCCCGCTGCTGGTCGAGCACATGCTCGCGCGCTTCAACGAGCGCCTGAAGAAGAACGTGCGGCGCCTGTCGGCCGAGGCGACGTCGGCCTTCCGCGCGTACCAGTGGCCGGGCAACGTGCGCGAGATGGAGAACGTGCTCGAGCGCCTCGTGCTCTTCTGCGAGGGCGAGGAGATCGGCATCGACCTCCTGCCCGAGGAGCTGAAGTCGCCGGTGGCGCTGCCGTCGGCCAGCGGCGCGGGCTCGACCCGCCTCGACCGCGACCTCACCGGGCGCGTCTCGATGAAGGAGCTCGTGCGCGAGACGACCGCGCAGCTCGAGAAGGAGCTCATCATCCAGGCGCTCGACCAGACCCACGGCAACGTGACGCGCGCGGCGCAGCTGCTGATGATTTCGCGGAAATCGCTGCAGAACAAGATGAAGGAATTCAATCTGCGCGAAGAGGGCTGACCGTGCGCGCGCCTCTCGCCACGCCGGCGGCGCTCGCGACGCTCCTGTCCATGGCCCTCGCGACCGCCGCCCAGGCGGCCGAGGTCACCGAGATCTGGAGCCCGTTCCCGACCGGCGCCGAGACCGTCGGGCTGCGCCTCGACCTGGCCTGGCACCACCTGGCCACGAATTTGTCAATCGGCCGCGAATTTGTCTGTCTCGCCCACGAGACGGTCGGCGGCGCGTCGCTCTGCCCCGACGGCTCGAAGATCGCGGTGGCCAAGGACCTCGACGCCGAGGTCGTCTCCGACGCGCTCGACCTCGAGTTCCGCCTGGCGCTGTGGCGCACGCTGGAGGCGCGCATCCGCCTGCCGGTGGTGCTGAGCGAGACGACGCGCATCGGCTTCGACGACGGCGTCGACGGCAAGACCTCGCTCACCGCGCCCTACGACGCCGACCAGGTGTTCCCGGTGCCGCAGCGCTCGGCCGCGCGCGCCGGCCTCGGCGACCCGACGCTGGCGCTGTGGGGCACGCCCATCACGCCCGGCGACGACGCGCTCGGCCCGACCGTGGCGCTCGGGCTCGAGCTCGGCCTGCCGCTGGCGGCGGTGCGCACGGCGGGCGGCAGCGAGGTCGGCAGCGGCGTCTTCACGACCACCTTCGCCGTCGCCGGCTCGGCGCGCGCGACCTCGTGGCTCGAGCCGTTCGCGCGCCTCGATCTGACGCTGGCGCTGGCGGCCTCGAACCAGCTCTACCCCGACAAGGGCGACACCCAGACCGTGTCGGGTCCGCCGCAGCGGGCCGGCTTCAAGGCCGGCGTCGAGCTCGTGCCGTGGGAGGCCGCGCGCGACCACAGCGCGGTGCGCATCGCGCTCGGCGGCGCGGTCGATCTCGTCAGCGCCGGCCGCGCCCCGACCGCCCTCTTCGACGCCATCGGCACCAGCCCGTGCAGCGCCGACCCGGGCGCCACCGACCCGTGCACGCTGACGACGACGGCCGACGGCCACAAGGCCAGCGGCACGACGGTCGAGGAGGAGCACCTCGTCCTCGGCGCCTGGCTCGGCGTCCGCTACGACGTCTTCGAGACGCTGAGCGTGTCGCTGCGCGCCAGCGCCGCCTGGACCACGCCCCACTTCCTGACCTTCTCCGACGTGGGCGTCGACCTCGACGGCAGCGGCCGCGTCGAGTCGCCCAACAGCGCCGGCCACGACGAGGTCGACCCCGACTACGTCGAGGCCTGGGACGCGCCCGGCTCGCGCTTCCGCGTCACCTCGGAGCTGACGCTCGGCGTCGACCTGGCGCTGACCGCGCGATTTTGATCGATCCCTCGGCGTCTATCGCACGTAGCGCGCGGCGATACCGTCGAGCACGCACTCGAGCCCGCACTCGAACACGACGTCGGCCGACGGGTGCTTGGCCTCGCGCATGATCCGGGCGAGCACCGGGAAGCGGCCGCTCGCCAGCAGGCGCTCGAGGTAGGGCATCGAGGCCGCCTGCCAGGCCTTCTCGTCGAGGCCGCTGGCGAGGTCGCTGGCCTCGGCGCGGATGGCGCCGAGCGCGTAGGCGTAGACGGTGCTGACGGCCTGCATGGCGTCGTCGACGTCCTCGAAGCCGGGCGCGGCGCTCACCGCGGCGAGCCACGCCTCGAGCTGGGCCAGCGCGTTCGGCCCGAGGTGCGGCCGCCCGCCCAGGAGGTCGACCAGCCACGGGTGCGCGGCGGCCGCGGCGCGCAGGCGGTGGGCCATGCCACGGAGCGTCCGCCGCCAGATCGGTAAGCGGCTGCGCTCGCTCGGGCTCGGCGCGGCCATCTCGCCGTAGACCGCGTCGATCATCAGATCCAGCAGCTCGTCCTTCGTCGCTAGGTGGCCGTAGAGCCGCATCGGCCCGGCGTCGAGCGCGGCGCCGACCTTGCGCAGCGACACCGCGTCGAGCCCCTCGGCGTCGGCCAGCGCGATGGCGGCGCGCACGATGCGCTCGCGGCTCAGCGGCTCGGGCGCCGGCCGCTTGGCCGGCTCGGCTCGCTCCCACACCACCTCGGGCTTCTTCTTCACCGCCATGGTCGATCGATGTGCACCGGGCTTGACGCGAGCGCAAGCGCCGATACAGTGTATCGCATGATACACCGTATTGACAAAACCTCCCCCGACCGCGACACCACCGCCGTGCTGATCATCGGCGGCAGCCTGGTCGGCCTCTCGGCGGCGTGCTTCCTCGCTTGGCGCGGCGTCCCGACCCTGCTGGTCGAGCGCCACCTCGGCAGCGCCGCCCACCCGCGCGCCATCGGCTTCACCGCCCGGACGCTCGAGCTCTACCGCGCCATCGGCCTCGGCGAGCGCATCCCGCAGGTGCCGCCCGACGCCCGCCTGCGCCGCGCGCGCGTCGAGAGCCTGGCCGGCGCGTGGCACGGCGAGACCGCCTGGACACAGCCCGACGCCGCGCCGCGCGGCGAGAGCTCGCCGTGCACCGGCGCCGCCATCGCCCAGGATCGCCTCGAGCCCATCCTGCGCGAGCGCGCCCGCGAGCTCGGCGCCGACCTGCGCCTCGGCAGCGAGCTCCTCGCCTTCGAACAGGACGAGTCCGGCGTGACCGCGCGGCTACGCGACCACGAAGGCCGCGACTACAGCGTCCGCGCCGCCTACCTGATCGCCGCCGACGGCCACCGCAGCGCGATCCGCGACACCCTCGGCATCGGCCGCAGCGGCCGCGGCTTCATGCGCGCGGCGCGCAGCGTCATCTTCCGCGCGCCCATCGGCGAGTACCTCGAGCGCGGCGTCTCGCAGTTCCAGATCGAGCAGCCCGACCTCAGCGCCTTCCTGACGACCTACGGCGACGGCCGCTGGCTCCTCATCCTGCCCGACGACGTCGAGCGCGACGACGCTGCGCTGCGCGCGCTCATCCGGAAGGCCATCGGCCGCTCCGACCTCGGCGACGGCGACATCGAGCTCGTCACGACCGGCCGCTGGGAGGTGAGCGCGCTCATCGCCGATCGCTTCGCCGCGGGCCGCGTCTTCCTGGCCGGCGACGCCGCCCACACGCTGCCGCCGAACCGCGGCGGCTTCGGCGCCAACACCGGCATCGAGGACGTCCACAACCTCGCCTGGAAGCTCGCCGCCGTCCTCGACGGCCGCTCGCGGCCGGCGCTCCTCGACAGCTACGACGCCGAGCGCCGCCCCATCGCCTGGCTCCGGCACCAGCAGATCTTCGCGCGCGAGGACTTCAGGGCCATGGCCGCCGGCACCGCCGAGGGCGCGCCGATCTACCCCGACGACGCGCTCGAGCTCGGCCAGCTGCTGCGCTCCGACGCCATCCTCGGCGCCGGCCCCGAGCTCGCGCCGGCGCGCCGCCCCGACGAGTGGGCCGGCCAGCCCGGCACGCGCGCGCCGCACGCGCGTCTCCCCGACGGCCGCTCGACGCTCGACCTGTTCCAGCGCGGCTGGGTGGTCGTCGCCGACGACGACGCGTGGCGCGCGCCGGCCCCCGACGTCGCCTGCCTCCGCGTCGGCCGCGACCTGCCCGAGAGCTACCGCGCCGCGCTCGGCCTCGAGCCGGGCGGCGCCTCGCTCATCCGGCCCGACGGCTACGTCGCCTGGCGTTCGATCGAGCGCCCGGCCGACCCCGCCGCCGCGCTCGCCGACGCCCTGCGCCGGGCCGCGTGCGCCTAGCGCGTCAGTTCGCCGGGAACGCCGTCCAGCCGTCCGACCAGGCGGCCGCGCCCGGCTCGAACGCGCCGAGGTACTCGCCCTTCTGATCGAGCGTGATGGGCGGCCGCCGCGCCACTCCGGGCAGCGTGTTGGCCGGCGGCACCCAGCTCGGGGTCACCAGGTTGTGGGGGTCGGGCAGGTGCGGATCGGTGCCGAAGACGTTGCCGTAGTCGACCTTCCTGAACCACTGGTCCTCGTCGAAGTTGCCGTCGTCCTCCTCGTCGGCGACCTCCTCGGTGACCTTGGGCAGGAAGTCCACGCCGCCGACGCCGACGTCGTAGAAGGCCGAGTGCGTGATCTCCAGGACGCCGGCCTGCAGGAGCGCCGCCGTCTCGGCGCCGACGATGTCGATGGCGTGCTGCGACTGGCCGATGACGATGCCGTTGACGAAGTGGCCGCCGGCGCCGGACTCGAGCCACAGGCCGCACTGGTTGCCGCCCTCGCCGCCCGAGCCGATGAGCGTGAAGTTGTAGATGGTCGGCTCGGAGCGCGGCATCGCGTTCGGATCGTCGTCGTTGTTGACGCTCTCGAAGGCGTTCTCCTCCTGCTCGCCCTGCTGGATGACGATGTACTGCGCCGTACCGCGCCAGCCGTTCTCCCAGTCGAGGCCGTCCTTCTGCACCTGCGTCATGACGATGTGCTTGATGCCGACGGTGCCGCCGTAGATCTGCACGCCGTCGTCGGCCGACAGGTGGATCTGCACGTGGTCGATGAGCGTCTCGCTGCCGCAGCCGCCGAGCGTGAGGCCGTTGTACTCCTTGTCGGCCAGGATGGGATGGCCGGCGAACTCGATGCGCGCGAACTGGATCGCGCCGCAGGCCCAGGTCACGTCGTCGCCGCCGAAGCGCCCGAGGAGCGGGTCCTCGATGGCCTCGAACGACGCATCCGGCTGGTTCACCGGCGCGTGCCCGAGCAGCACCACGCCGCCCCAGTCGGCCGGCGCGCGCTGGCCGACCGGCTGCGCGCTGGTGAAGACGACCGGCTCGAGCAGCGTGCCGCGCGCGTCGAGGAAGCCGCCGTCGCGCACGACCAGCGCCGAGGCCTGCTCGCCCAGGACGCGCGTGCCGGCCTTGATGGTGAGGCGCGCGCCGGGCGCGACGAAGATCACCTCCTTCAGGAGGTACACGTTGTCCTTGGTCCAGGTGGTGTCGCGGTCGATGGTACCGCGCACCTCGAGGGTCGGCGCCACCGTGTCGGCCACGCACTCCCCGCCGTCGCAGGTGAAGCCGCCCGGGCAGGCCTTGGCCGCGCTGCACTCGTTCCACTCCAGCGCCAGCGAGCACCCCGTCACCGCGCCCGACGCCGCCAGCGCCAGCGCCACCACCACACGCCTCGTGAGCCCGTTCACAGCCGTCCCTCCCACGTCACACCGACCGCGCCGCCGCCGAGCATCGGCCGCAGCGCCGGCAGCTCGACCCGGCTCTCCCCCGACGCCGCCGCGCTCGCACCGCCGCCCGCGAAGAACCAGATGAGGCCGCTGCCGACCAGCACGCCACCGCCGATCCCCAGCACGTCGGCGGCCAGCGCCTGCTGGCGTCCGCGATCCTCGGTGCGACGCATGGCGGCGACATCGTCGAGCCGCGCATAGTCGTCGTTGGTCGACTGCGCGACCAGCCCCATGATGGCCGCGCCGACGAGCGACGCGCCGCCGAGCGTCACCAGCACCCACGGCGCCGCGCCCGGCCCGTCGTCGGCCGGCGGCAGCGTGACGCGCGCATCGACGTGGTTCGGGTCGGCGACCGGCGGGGGATCCTTCGGACCTTCGAGCAGCGGCGCCCGCACCGCCTCGCGCGCCTCGATCTCGGACAGGCGCTTCATCGACAGCTCGAGGATCTCCTTGGTGCTGTCGGGCATGCGGATCACGCGCCGATAGAAGTCCTGCGCCAGGTCGAGGCGCTGCAGGTGATGATCGTAGATGTAGGCGATATTGTAGAGCACGTCGGCGCTGGCGAGGACGCCGTACGCCTCGAGGTAGGCGTCGATGGCGGCCTGATATTGCCGCGCCTGATAGGCGGCCTCGGCGCGCGCCGAGAGCTCCTTGCACTGCACCACCGGGTCGCCGCTCGGCGGCGGATCGGCCGCGCGCGCCGGGCCCGCGAGCGCCAGCATGGACAGGACGGCAAGGAGGACGTGCCTCCAACGCATGACGGCCATGTTTCACCCCCCGACTTTGTCAGACTCAGATTCGCGCGCTCATTGGCCGAGAATGCCAATTTTCGGACGCTCGTTCTTCACATCGGTCCCGAGAATGCGCACGTGCGGATCGTCCTGCACGATGTCGCGTCCCAGGACAGGCGCGCTGCCGCGCTCGCCGGCCAGGTCGCGCCCGAGCACCTTGGTCTGCGGCGCCACCGCGGCGGCGGGCGGCTCGACCGCGGCGGCCGGCTCGATCTTGGCCGCCCGCGCCGCGCTCGGGCGGCGCGCCCCGATCGACGACGTCGCGGCCGTCAGCCGCAGGCTGAGGTTGGTCTCCTGCCCCGCCACCACCGCCACCGGCAGCGTGGTCGTGCGCACCGCGTCGCCCTCGAGCCGCAGCGTCTGCGTCCTTGCGGCAGCACCAGGCGGGTCGGCGTCGTGCCGACCAGGCGCTCGTCGATCCAGATCTCGACCCCGCTCGGCACGGTGCTGAGGACGATGGTCCCGACCGCGGGCGCGGGCTGGGCCGGCACCTCCTTCGGCGCCGGGGCGCTCGGCGTCGGCGCGCTCGGCGTCGCGACCGCGACGCTCGGCTTGGCCGGCGCCGCCTCCACCACCGCCGGCGACGGGCGCGGCTCGGCCCGCGGCGCGGCCGCCGCCGGACTCGACGGCGTCGCTGCCGTGCGCTCGACGCTGGCCGCGCGCTCGCGCGGCGGCGTCGCGCCGGCCGTGCGCGGGGCGTCGTCGCCGAGCTGCAGCGCCAGCACCACGCCGCCGGCGACGACCACGGCGCCGAGGGCGATCCACAGCCCGCGGCGCGAGCGCGGCGCGACCTCGGCCAGCGCCGACGGCGTCGTCGGCTTCACCGCGCTGGCGTCGGTCGGGAAGAGCCCGGTGTAGGCGTGGCCGAGCTCGCCGGCGATGGCGCGGTTGGCCTCGCGCAGCGCCACGCGCATCTCGGCCGCGTCGGCGAAGCGATCGGCCGGCCGCTTGGCCAGCGCCTTCATCACCACGCGCGCGACCGGCTCGGGCACGTTCTGCGCCGGCGTGAACGGCGGCGGCGCCTGCGCCAGGTGCTGCTGGTAGAGCTCGTGGCGCACGCGCGCCCGGAACGGCAGCTGTCCGCTGAGCATGCGATAGAGGATGACGCCCAGCGCGTAGAGGTCGGTGCGCCGATCGAGCGGCGCGCCGAGGATCTGCTCGGGCGCCATGTACTCCGGCGTGCCGCAGATGCGCTGGGCCTGGGTCACGTCGTTGTGCAGATCGAGCGGCTCGGGCTTCACCGGCCGCGCGTCCTCGTCGGCGTCGGAGTCGGCGTCGGCGTCGCCGGTCGCCAATTTCGCCAAGCCGAAATCCAGGATTTTCGTGAAATAGATATCGTCGTTCTTGCGCGTCAGGAACAGATTCGCCGGCTTCAGATCACGATGTACCACCTGGTTCGCGTGGGCATGCTCGAGGGCCCGCAGGATCTGATCGACGATGACCAGCGTGTCGATGAGCGAGGCGCTGGAGTGCTTGAGCAGGTTCTGCAGCGTCTGCCCCTCGAGCAGCTCCATCACCAGATAGAAGGCGCCGTCGTGGGTCGTGCCGTAGTCGTGGACGGTGGTGATGTGCGGGTGGTTCAGGTTGGAGGCGATGCGCGCGCCGCGCTCGAAGCGCTGCGCCTCCTCGACGCTCGTCGCCGGCAGCACCTTGATCGCCACGGGTCGACCGGTCGGCTGCTGCATGGCCCGCCAAACGGCACTCTTCATTCCGCCGACACCGATCAATTTGTCGATATGGTAGCGGCCGCCGATGATTCGGCCGGTCAAATTCTCGACCAGACGCCAGCCGTCGGCGTCGCATCGCTCGCGCGGCTCAGCGTAGTCCGCCCGGCAGCGAGGACAGGTCCATCCCATAGGTCCCCCGAACCCTTTCGGGTCCTCGTTCTGAGCCATCCCCCGATGACTCGACCTCGCCACCGTAACCGAACATCACACTCCGCGTCACCGAAAAACTGAAGGCGATGTTTGGACCGCTGGTCGGGGTGAGAGTGTCACGGCCGTTCTGCCGCTTTGACCAAAAATAAGCGTGACCGCGTCACTCTCATTGCACCGATATCAACCACGCGTAAGTGCCGGTCGCCAATTTTGGCATCTCGATTTCGACGACTCGGCTTGACCTCGCGGGGGCAAATCTGCGTATTGTGGACGGACGACCGGTGGGGGGAAACGCCGGCCGACGACTCTAACCGTGAGGGGGGAACATGCGTCCGAACGAGCTCGGTGCCGAGCGCACCGTCCAGCGCCGTGGTCTGCGCAGCATCTCGAAATCACTCGGCTTCGCCGTGTGTGGCCTGTGCCTGACCGCTGGCGGTCACGGCCTCGCCCATCCGCCCGCAGACATCCACCTGGAGTACCTGGGCACCTACCAGCCGCCCGATGTGGCCTTCAACGAGGGAGTGTCGGAAATCGTCGCCTATGATCCCGATCGCGCCGAAGTCTATGTGGTAAATGCGCATGCCACGCGACTCGAGGTGATCTCGATCGACGATCCGACCCACCCGGTGTCCGCCGGGCTCATCGACGTGAGCACCTTCGGCGCCTCGGCCAACAGCGTCGCCGTGCGCGACGGGCTGGTGGCGGTGGCGGTCGAGGCCCCGGTGAAGCAGGACCCGGGCGTGGTGGTGCTCATGGACACCGAAGGCAACTTCCTGAGCTCGCTGCCGGTCGGCGCGCTGCCCGACAATGTCGTCATCTCGCCGAACGGTCGCTGGGTGCTGGCCGCCTGCGAGGGCGAGCCGAGCGACGACTACACGCGCGATCCCGAGGGCTCGATCGCCGTCATCGACGTCGGCTGCTCGCCCGAGCACGCCACCGTGCGCATGGCCGACTTCCATGCCTGGAACGCCCTGCCGCTGCCGGCGAGCGTGCGCGTCTTCGGCCCCGGCGCCAACGCCTCGCGCGACTTCGAGCCCGAGTACATCACCGTCTCGGCCGACTCGCGCTGGGCCTGGGCCACGCTCCAGGAGAACAACGCCATCGCCAAGATCGACATCTTCAACGGGCGCATCGCCGGCGTGTACGGCCTCGGCTTCAAGGACCACTCGCTGGCCGCCAACGCGCTGGACGCCAGCGACAAGGACAACGCCATCAACATCCGCAACTGGCCGGTGAAGGGCATGTACCTGCCCGACAGCATCGGCTCCTTCCGCAGCTCGACGGGCACCACCTATCTGGTGATGGCCAACGAGGGCGACAGCCGCGCCTACACCGCCTTCAATGAAGAGACGCGCGTCGGCTCGGTGGCGCTCGATCCGACGCGCTTCCCCGACGCGGCCAACCTCAAGGCGGCGGCCAACCTCGGGCGCCTGAAGATCACCAACACGCTCGGCGACAGCGACGGCGACGGCGACTACGACGAGCTCTACGCCTTCGGCGCGCGCTCGATCTCGATCCGTACGACCTCGGGCGCGCTGGTGTGGGACTCGGGCTCGCAGATCGAGCAGACGGTCGCGACCGCCCTGCCCGGCTCGTTCAACGCCAACTGGGAATCCAACAAGGTCGACGACCGCAGCGACGACAAGGGCCCCGAGGCCGAGGGCATCGCGGTCGGCCGCGCCCACGGTCGCCAGCTGGTGTTCGTCGGGCTCGAGCGCGTGGGCGGCATCGTGACCTTCGACGCCACCAACCCGTCGCACCCGGTGCTGGTCGACTACATCAACCATCGCGACTTCACGAAGGATCCGCTGCTCGACCTGACCACGGTCGGCGACCTCGCGCCCGAGGGCCTGGCCTTCGTGCCCGAGGACGAGAGCCCGATCTGCGACCCGATCCTCATCGTCGGCAACGAGGTCTCGGGCACGACGACGGTCTACGCCGTGCGCCGCTGAGTAGATGGGATGGCCGCGGGCGGCTCACGGGCGCACCGTGGGCCGCCGCCCCGCCCATCCGGTTGCGGAGCGGCGCGCGCGAGAGTATGCGCTCTGCGATGCGTATCGCCTGCCTCGTCGCCCTCTCCAGCCTCGCCGCTTGCGGCGGGTCACGCGCTCCGGCCACGCCGGATGCCACCCCTCCGACGCTCGCGCCGACCGCGGCGCCCGCGCCCGACGCCGGCCCGGTCGCCGACGCCGGCCCGGCGCCCGACGCGGCGGCCAGCGCCCCGACGCCGGCTCCGGTCGTCGAGTCGCACCTGGCCGACGTGCGCCAGCTGACCTTCGGCGGCGAGAACGCCGAGGCCTACTGGGCCTGGGGCGGCGACCAGCTCATCCTGCAGGCGCGCGTCGGCGACGCGCAGTGCGACCGCATCTACAGGATGCAGGTGGCCGACGGCACGACCGCCGACGGCAAGGGCTACGCGCCGGTCTCGAACGGCAAGGGCGCCACCACCTGCTCCTACTTCATGCCGGGCGACAAGCGCGTCATCTACGCCTCGACCCAGCTCGGCGGCGACGCCTGCCCGCCCAAGCCCGACCACAGCAAGGGCTACGTCTGGGCGCTCTACCCGAGCTACGAGATCTTCGCCGCCGACCCCGACGGCCAGAACGAGGTGCGCCTCACCGACTCGCCCGGCTACGACGCCGAGGCGACGGTGTGCGGCAAGGACGGCTCGATCGTCTTCACCTCGGTGCGCGATGGCGACATCGAGCTCTATCGCATGGACGCCGACGGCCAGAACGTGAAGCGCCTGACGCACACGCCGGGCTACGACGGCGGCGCCTTCTTCAACGCCGACTGCACCCGCCTCGTGTGGCGCGCCTCGCGCCCCAAGGCCGGCCCCGAGCTCGACGAGTTCAAGAGCCTGCTGGCCGAGAACCTCGTCCGCCCCTCGAAGCTCGAGATCTACGTCGGCAACGCCGACGGCAGCGACCCGGTGCAGCTCACCTACCTGAACGCCGCCTCGTTCGCGCCCTTCTGGCACCCGTCGGGCACGCGCATCCTGTTCTCGAGCAACGTCGGCGACCCCAAGGGCCGCGAGTTCGACATCTGGGCCATCGACACCGACGGCACCCGCCTCGAGCGCATCACCAGCGCGCCCGGCTTCGACGGCTTCCCCATGTTCTCGCCCGACGGCAAGACCCTGGCGTTCGCGTCGAATCGCGCCACGCCCGAGGGCAAGCACGACACCAACGTGTTCGTGGCGCGCTGGGTCGAGGGCACGGTCCAGCCGACCGAGGAATCCTCGGCCGACCGCATCGACGCCGACATCGCCTGGCTGGCCGACCCCGCCCGCGACGGCCGCGGCGTCGGCACGCCCGGGCTCGACGCCGCCGGCGCCTGGGTCGAGGAGCGCCTGAAGTCGCTCGGCCTCGCCGCCGAGGGCGACGCCGGCAGCTATCGCCAGGCCTTCGACGTGCCGACCAAGGTCGAGTCCGGTCCGAAGACCGCGCTGACCATCGGCGGCCAGCCGGTCGCAGCCGACCAGATGGTGGCCATGGGCTTCTCGCCGCCGCACGCCGAGGCGTCGGGCGACCTCGTCTTCGCCGGCTACGGCATCGTCGCCCCCGAGGCCGAGCGCGACGATTTTGGCAATATCGACGCCAAGGGCAAGGTGGTGCTGGTGCGCCGCTTCGTCCCCGACGGCGACGACAAGCTCTCCAGCACCGAGGCCAAGCGCCGCCACGGCGACATCCGCCACAAGGCCTGGCTCGCCAAGGAGCGCGGCGCCGCGGCACTGCTGGTGGTCGACGACCCGGCCGCGCCCGAGCCGATGCCCAAGGACTGGAAGATCCCCGACGAGGTGAAGCTGCCGGCGCTCGAGCCCGAGGGCTACGGCGACGCCGGCATCCCGGTCGTGGTCGTCACGCGCGCCGTCGGCCATCCGCTCATCGAGGCGCTCACCGCCAAGAAGCCGAAGGCCATCGCCGCGACCGTCGCCACCGACCTCACCACCGTCAGCGACAAGGCCTTCAACGTCATCGCGCGCCTGGCCGCGAAGCCGGCCGACGGCAAGAAGCTGCCCGGCATCATCGTCGTCGGCGCGCACTACGATCACCTCGGCCACGGCGGCCGCTACTCGCTGGCGCCCGGCAACGACGCGCCGCACGTCGGCGCCGACGACAACGCGTCCGGCACCGCCGCGCTGCTCGAGATCGCGCGCACGCTGGCGCCGAAAGCCGGCGAGCTCCGCCGCGACGTGGTCTTCATCGCCTTCTCGGGCGAGGAGTCGGGCGTCCTCGGCTCGAACTACTACGTCGGTAGACACGGCATCGTCCGCCAGGCCGATCTGCCCGAGCCGATATTCGCCATGTTGAACATGGATATGGTCGGGCGCATGCGCGAGAACCGCCTGCAGGTGCTCGGCACCGACACCGCGTCCGAGTGGGCCGACCTCGTCACAGCCGCCTGCGAAGCGGCCCGCGTGAACTGCGCCGAGGCCGGCGACGGCGGCCTCGGGCCGAGCGACCAGATGCCGTTCTACCTGGCCGGCTCGCCCGTCCTCCACTTCTTCACCGGCACCCACTTCGACTATCACAAGCCGAGTGACACATCTGACAAAATCAACGCCGGCGGCGCCGCGCGCACCGCCATGATCGTCGCCGACCTCGCGACCGGCCTCGCCACGCGCGAGGCGCCGCTGACCTTCAAGGCCGGCGCCAACGGCCCGGCGCCGCGCGGCGACCTCAGGAGCTTCAACGCCAGCCTCGGCACCATCCCCGACTACGGCGGTCCGGGCGAGGGCAAGAAGGGCGTCCTGCTGGCCGGCGTGCGCCCGGGCGGCGCGGCCGAGAAGGCCGGCCTGCAGAAGGGCGACATCCTCATCAAGCTCGGCGCGCACGATGTCGGCAGCGTCGAGGATCTGATGTACGTCCTCAACGCCTCGAAGCCCGGCGAGACGACGAAGGCCATCGTCGTGCGCGACGGCAAGGAGGCGACGTTCGAGGTCACCTTCCAAGAGAGCACGCGACCGAAATGACCACGACCGCTCCGCCCCGCTCGACGCCGGCTCCCCCCACCGAGGTCCTGGTCCCGCGGGCGCTCGCCGCCTATCGCTGCGAGCGCACGCTCATGTGCTGCCGGGCGCCGTACGACGCGCCGGTGAGCGCAGCGGACGAGGCGACGCTGCGCGCGCGCCTCGACGAGAGCGAGGCCGGGCGGACGCTGGCCGCCGGGCTGACCGAGACCCTCGAGCCGACGCCGGGCCGCGGCGAGCGACGCTTCGCCAAGCCCTACGGCTCGTGCCTCCATCTGAAGGAGCCGGTCACGGGCGCAGGCGACGTGCGGGCCTGCCGGCTCCACGACGCGGCCGGCCTCGAGGCGCTGCCGGGCGGCTGCCGCAACTTCCCGCGCGTGGTCCAAGACGTCGGCGACGCCGGCGGCGAGCGGCGCTGGGAAGTCGCCTTCTCGCTGTCGTGCCCCACCGCGGCGCGGCTCGTGACCGAAGACCCGGCGCCCTACAGCCTGGTGTCGCTGCCGGTGAGCGAGTGGCCGTGGCGGCCGCAGGCGCGCCGCGACGAGAGCCCCGAGCGGACGGCCCTGCGCGACCGCTGGATGGCGCTCCTCGGCGCGGTCCGGCGCGACCCCGAGCCGCTGCTCATGGCCATCGGCGCGATGCTCGAACGCCCGACCGACCCTCCCGAGATCTACGAGCTCGCCGAGCTCGCGCCGGCGGTCGGCGCGCCATGCGAGACCGTGGCCGCCCTCGTGCTGAGCGACCAGCTCTTCCTCCTGCCGGCGCGCGGCCGGACCTATGAAGGAGAGCGCGACGCGCTGCTCGTCGAGCTGGTGGCGCACTGGCCGCTCGAGCGCTTCCCGAGCGCAGTCGAGGCCATGCCCGAGCTGCTCGCGGCCTTCGTCGAGCACCAGCTCCAGGCGCTCGTCCAGCGCCCGGCGGCCGATGCGGCTCGACTCGTGCGGCTCATCGCGCGGCGGGCGCTGATGATCGTGCGCATCGTCGACGGCCTCTGCGACCGCGTCCCGTTCCGATCGAAGACGCTCTTCGCCGATGCCTACGTCGCGGTCGCGCAGCTCGATCCCGACGCCGAGAAGGAACCGTACGCCGGCGCCACGATCGGCTGATCGCAGGTCGTCGGACGACCCGGCGCGCCGATCGCGCGCCGAGGTCCGGGTGTCGCGGTGCGAAGCCGGCGACGCACCTCAGGTGCGCGCTGCGATTCCCGATCGGCCGGTCTTCGGGGGGCGCACCGAGCGCTTGTCCGCCTGGATCGCGGCCTTGCGCGAGGCGGGTGCCGTGGCATGGGCCTTGCTCCCTATCCTGCCGTCTGCCGCCCCAACCGGCGCGCAGTTCAAGGATTGAAGATGTCGCCCGAAACCGAGCTCATCACGAAGGTCAAGAAGCTGGTCACCGATCGCCACGGCGTCGACGACCACGCCGCGCTCCGCAACACCTTCGAGGCCTATGACCGGAATCGCACCGGCTGCCTGGAGCCCGAAGAGCTGAGCCGCGTCCTCGAGGACGCCGGCATCGGCAACAAGCTCACCCGCGGCATGTGGGTGAAGGGAATCCTCTCGCGGCTCGCCCGCGAGGCCAACGACGCTCTCTCGTGGAACGACTTCGCGTCGGCCGTGCAGGCCGCCTGACCCAAAGCCATCACATGATGTCCTGATCGACGGCCACCCTCGGGTGGCCGTCCCCATTTCTGGGCCATGACCTCCTCACGTCCTCCCGCGACGGCCCCGAGCGCGCCTCTCGGCATCAAGCCTTTTACAAACCATCGCGCCGGCCGCCGCGTCCAAGGCGAGCACCCACCGGGAGGTCGACCATGCTCTGGCTCTGCGCGTTCCTCGTCACCCCACTCCTCGCCGCCGCGCCGGTGGCGTCGACGCCGCTCGTGACCTTGTCGAGCACGCACGGCGACAAGGCCACCGGCGCCTGGTCGCGCGACCTCGTGCTCTTCGCCGATGGCCGCTGGAAGGCCGGCGACCGGCACGGCAAGCTCGACGCCGACGCGCTCGCGGCCATCCGGGACGAGGCCAAGGCCCTCGTCTTCGACGGCCCGCCCATCCGCGACACCTGCCGCGCACGCGCCGTCTTCCATCAGCGCCTGACCACCAAGGCCGGCTCGGCCGACGAGAGCACGCCCTGCGGCGTGCGCTGGCCGTCCGCGGTGGCCGACCTCGCGCAGCACCTGAAGGAGCTCACCGGACCGACGCGCGGCGGGCGAGCCGTCCTGCTCCAGGTGCTCGAGGCCAACCGCTGGGGCGGCGCCTGGCAGGCGCGCACGACCATCTTCGCCAACGGCCTCTGGGAGACGCAGGAAGGTGCGCACGGCCGGCTCGGCGCGCGCGAGCTCGCGACGCTCGGCGACGCCGTCCGCGACGCCAAGTTCGTGCTCGCGCCCGAGGGCGCGCTGTGCGAGGCGATGCCCACGCGACGCACGAAGCTCATCGCGGGTGGGCGCTCCATCGAGTGGTCGTCGCCCTGCAGCACCGAGCCCGACCCGTCGATCGTCGACCTGCTCACCAAGGTCCAGGGGCTGATGCGCGCCGAGTGATGAGGCTGCCCTGGACGTCGGGGGTCGCTTCGGATTCGGAGCCGTCGGGGTGGGAATGCCCGCGGGAGTCGACTAGGATGCGACCCCGTTGCGACTACTCGACCCGGCTTCGCCACAACTCCCCGCCGAGCTCGCCCACCTGCCGCCGAGCGCCACGCTCGAGCCCGACTCGGACGCGCGCCACGAGCTGGCCACGACGCTCGTGCAGCCGCGTGGCTTCGGCGGCGGCGTCCACGAGGGCGAGCTGCCGCGCTTGTCGCTGGCCACGAGCGAGGACGGCGCGACCGCCGACCTCGAGGTGATATCCCCGCTCGGCGAGGGCGGCTCGGGCAGCGTGTACCTCGCGCGCCAGGGCGCGCTCGATCGGCTGGTGGCCGTGAAGGTGCTGCGCGACGAGGCGCTCGAGCACGGCCTGAGCCTCGTGTCCGAGGCGCGCGTGGCGGCGCGCGTCGAGCACCCGAACGTGGTGCCGGTCTACCTCCTCGGCAAGACCGCGACCGGCTCGCCGGTCCTGGTGATGAAGAACATCCGCGGCGTGTCGTGGCTCGACCTCGCCAACGATCCGCACCACGCGCTCTGGGCCCGCCTCGCTCCGGGTCGCCGCGAGCGCCTGCTGGTGCACCTCGAGGTGCTGCTGGCCGTGTGCAACGCGGTCGACGCGGCGCACCGCGAGGGCATCCTGCATCGCGACGTGAAGCCGTCGAACGTCATGATCGCCGGGCCGGGCGAGGTCTATCTCATGGACTGGGGCATCGCCATCGACCGCATGGCGCCGCCCGTCTCTCAGCGCCGGAGCGTCGTCGGCACGCCGGCCTACATGCCGCCGGAGATGCTCTCCGGCGACGCGCGCGACCTCGACGAGCGCGCCGACGTGTTCATGCTCGGCGCCTCGCTCCACTACATCCTCACCGGCGAGTTCCGGAACCCGGGCACCACCAACGAGGAGGCCTTCGCGTCGCTGCGCGCGCTGGCCCCGCACGTCTACGGCCACGGCGTGCCCGACGAGCTCGCGGCCATCTGCAACCGCGCCACCACGGCCGACCGCAACGACCGCTATCGCAGCGTCGCCGACCTGCGCGAGGCGGTGCAGACCTTCCTCGACCACCACGCCGCCTTCCAGATGACCGAGCGCGCGCGCGACGCCGTCGACGCGCTGGCCGAAGCGCCGCGCACCGATCCGCAGGCGGCCCACCGCGCCGACGAGGCCAAGCTGATCCTGCTCGGCGCGCTCGCGGCGTGGCCCGAGAACGTGCTGGCCCAGGCGCAGCTCGAGCGGCTGCGCGGGCTGCAGGTCGAGATCGAGCTGGCGCGGAGGCACGCCGCCGCGGCGCGCGCGCTGCTCGACGCGATGGCGTCGCCGAGCCCGACGCTCTCGGCCGAGGTCGCGCTGCTCGAGGCCGAGGAGCGCGCGCGCCACGAGCGCGAGGCGCGCCAGGCGGCGCTGGCCCACGACGTCGATCTGCGCACCGCGGCGCGCACGCGGCGCTGGTTCTTCAGCCTGCTGGTCGGCTATTCGCTGGCGCTGGCGGCGGTCTTCATCGCGCTCCGGCTCGGCGTCGGCGAGGACATGAGCGGGCTCCGCCACATCGGCTTCTCGGTCGTGACCACGAGCCTCTACCTGGTGATGCTGTTCATCGCGCGGCGCGAGGTGCTGGCCAACCGCGTCAACCGCACCATCATGGGCATCGTCGGCTCGACCTTCGCCTTCAATCTGGTGCACCGCATCGTGGCCTACGCCATGGCCGCGCCGCCGCGCCTCACCGTCACCATCGACACGCTGGCCATGGGCCTCATCGTCGGCATCGGCGCGCTCATGATCTCACCGCGCCTGTGGTCGGTGCCGGCCGCGTGCGCGGTCGGCGTCGTCGTATCGGCGGCGGTGCCCGCGTCCGCGGTCGGCGTCTTCGGTGTCTGCGGCTTCATCATGCTGTGGCGCATGAGCCGCGAGTGGGGCAGCGAGCCGCGCGCCGGCGCCTAGGCAGTCGGGCGCGACGCGATGGCGCGCTCGACGGCGGCGCGCAGGTCGAAGCGCACCTTGGTCTTGTGCAGCAGGCCCTTCAGCCCCGACATGACGCGCAGGAGCTGCAGCGCCTCGGGCGGCGGGGCCAGCGCCAGCATGCGCGGGTGGCGCAGCATGAAGCGGCGGATGGCGTTGGCCGGCGTCCATGTGCCATAATCGAATATGCCACGGTGGAGGAATGGCTCGAGCACCAGATGGTGATATTCGCGCAAGAGCGGCGCGTCCTCGAGGCGCGGACCCTCGCCGCGGTTCTTGAAGCCCATCGAGCGATAGGCCTGCACCACGGCCGCGTCGTCCTCGGCCAGGACCGCCTGCAGCAAGGCCAAGAGCCCATCGATGAAGGGGCGCTGGTAGCTCCTGACGGCGCCGAAATCGAGCAGCGCGATGGTGCCGTCGGGCTCGAGCAGGAAGTTGCCCGGGTGCGGATCGCAGTGCAGCAGGCCCAGATCGAGCAGCATGTGGATGGTGTGCTCGACCAGGCGCCCGGCGATGGCGTCGCGCGCGACGAGGTCGGTCTCGGCGAGGAGCGCCGTGTCGATCTTCGTGCCGGTCACCCACTCCATGGTGAGGACGGTCTTCCTCGTGTGCTCGGGATAGGGCCTGGGCGCGCGCACGCGGCCGGCCGCGCCGTGGCTGCGCAGGAGGTCGGAGAAGTTGCCGAGGTTGCGCGCCTCGGCGAGGTAGTCCGACTCCTCGTGGAGCGCGCTGCGGATCTCGCCGAGCCAGGCGTCGAGCTTGTCCTTGGCGACGAGCGCACGGCCGAAGCGCATGAGCGACTGCAGGTTCTTGAGGTCGCTCTCCAGCGACTCGAGCACGCCGGGGTACTGCACCTTGACGGCGACGGCCTCGCCCGAGTGCAGCGTCGCGCGGTGCACCTGGCCGATGCTGGCGGCGCCGGCCGGCGTCTGCTCGAACGAGGCGTAGAGCTTCTCGACGGGCGCGCCCAGCGCGCTCTCGACCTGCGAGCGCACGAGCTTCCACGGCATGGGCGGCGCCGTCGTCTGGAGGCGCGACAGCACCGAGGCGAACTCGGGCGGCACCATGTCGGGGTCGCTCGAGAGGATCTGGCCGACCTTCATCGACGCGCCCTTCAGGCGGCCGAGCACCTCGACCATGCGCTCGGCCTGGCGCTCGAGCGTCTTCGAGAGCAGCGCCGCCTTCTTCTCGCGCGAGCGCGGCACCAGCACGTTGGCGAGCTTCCGCCCGATGAGCGAGCCCGACATCTTGGCGCCGAGACCGGTGAGCGACATGAAGCGGCCGAAGCGGCTACCGGAAACGAACTTGTCGGATCCCGCCGACGCGTCGGCCGCGCTCTCCTCCGAGCGGTCGTCGTCGTCGCCATCGTCCTCGGCCTCGAGCGCCGCGAGCGCGGCCAGCGCCTCGTCGTCGAGCTCGAGGTCGTCGGGGGTCGGATGCGGTGGGGGCTCCGTGACCTTCGCCATGGCGGCATCATGACCGCGAGGCGCGCGCGGGTAAACCGCACAGCCGCGGGCCCGTGTAGGGAATCTCCACGCGCGGGTCGACCGCGCGCGTTCGAATTGGCTCAGGCCGGCCATTCAGGCGGCCGCGCGACCGGCATGGCCCTTGCTCGGACCAGTGCGGCCGCACGCGTTGGTCGCGCGCGAGCCAGTACCAATCGCCAGTGCCTGGCGACGGAGACCACATGCACCTCCTCCGAAACGCGTCACGGCTCGCGCCGCTGGCGAGCGCGCTCGTCGTCTCGCTCGCCGCCTGCTCCCCGGCCGGCTCCGACACCGTCGTACAACCGCCGGACATCACGACCGATCACGCCGTCTTCGACGAGAAGTCGATGGCGCTGACCCTGGATTCCGGAGGAGCGCTCGCGCTCACCATGCCCATCGGCAACGAGGGCGACCGGTCGGTCGACGGCGAATACACGCTGACGCTGCGCGACCTCGGCGGCAACGCCATCGATCGGACCAGCGGCGAGTTCACGGCGACCCCGGGCGGCATCGCGGTGCCGGTGCGCCTGACCGGGCTGCCGGCCGACACCACCGGCGCCGACCTCGCCACCTACATCATCGATTATAAGGTAGCGTGGGCCGGCGGCGGGCGCGCCGAGGGCACGCGCAGCGCCTTCGACGCGCTGCAGAAGCTGGCGGTCACCATCATGACCGAGGACGCGATCGAGCTCGGCAAGGCCCAGCACGTGTCGCTGTTCGTGCTCGACCCGGCCACGGCCAAGCCCATCCCCGACGCCCAGATCGACCTGGTCATGACCGGCGCCGACGGCAAGAAGACCTCGACGCGCGTCACGACCGACGCGGCCGGCCAGGCCCACGGTGACGTGCCGGCCCCGAGCGGCGAGGGCGACGCCACGCTGAGCGTGACGGTCGTGGGCGGCGGCGTCCACGAGAGCGACGAGCTGCCGGTGCGCATCGTGCGCAGCCAGAAGGTGCTCTTGACGACCGACAAGCCGCTTTACCAACCGGGTCAGACCCTGCATCTGCGCGCCCTGGCGCTGCGCAGCGGCGACAAGACGCCCGAGGCCGACCAGGCGCTGGTGTTCGAGGTCGAGGACGGCAAGGGCAACATCCTCGCCCGCGAGTCGGTGCAGACCGACGCGTTCGGCATCGCCGCGACCCAGCTCGCCATCGCCAACCAGGTGAACCTCGGCACGTGGAAGGTGCGCGCCACGCTCGGCACCACCGTCAGCGAGAAGACCATCACCGTCGACCGCTACGTGCTGCCGAAGTTCAAGGTCACGGCCGACCTCGATCACACCTGGTATCGCCCGAGCGCCACCGTGCAGGTCACCGGCGACGCGCGCTACTTCTTCGGCAAGGCCGTGTCGGGCGGCGCGGTGACCATCACCGGCTCGACCTTCGACGTCGACTTCACCGCCTTCGCGACGGCGCAGGCGACGACCGACGCCGACGGCCACTTCAGCGCCACGCTGACGGTGCCGGCCCACGTCGTCGGGCTGCCGCTCGACCAGGGCAAGGGCCTCCTGAAGATCGATGTCGCCGTCGTCGACGGCGCCGGCCACAGCCAGTCGGTGTCGCGCACCGCCTCGGTGGCCGAGGGCGCGGTCGACGTGGCGCTCGTGCCCGAGAGCGGCAAGCTCGTGGCCGGCCTCGAGAACACCGTCTTCGTCGTCACCACCGACCCCGACGGCGGCCCGGTCCAGGCCAGCGTCGAGCTGCTCCAGGGCGGCGAGGTCGTGGCCCACGTGGCGACCGACGCGCAGGGCCTCGGCGCGCTGACCGTGGTGCCGACCGTCGACGCCTCGGGCAAGGGCGTCACCACCTTCCAGGCCCGCGTCACCGGCGGCGGCGAGACCGTCACCGTCGACAAGACGCTGGCCGTCGGCGCCGACACCGAGACGGTGCTGCTGCGCAGCGACAAGGCCGTCTACCACACCGGCGACACGGCGCAGATCGAGGTGCTGGTGGCCGACGACAGCGACCGCGTGTGGCTCGACGTGGTGCACGGCGGCCAGACCGCCATGCTCGAGGCGCTGACCGTCGAGCACGGAGCGGCCCACTACGCCTTCGACCTCGACGGCACGCTGGGCGGCGAGGTGCTGGTGTCGGCCTACACCATGACCGACAAGGGCGCGCTCGTGCGCGACCAGCGGCTCCTCTACGTGCAGCCCGACGACGAGCTGGCCGTCACCATGACGCCGCGCGCGGCCAGCTACCGCCCTGGCGAGAAGGCGACCGTCGACGTCAGCGTCAAGGACGACGCCGGGCGCGGCGTGGCCGCGGCCGTCGGCGTCCAGGTCGTCGACGAGGCGGTCTTCGCGCTGCAGGAAACACAACCGGGGTTGTTGAAGGTGTTCTTCGACCTGGCGCGCGAGCTGTCGGCGCCGATGATCTCGCCGGCCTGCAGCGGCTGCGACGCGGTCAGCATCATCCGCGGCGACGAGCAGGCCACCCCGACCTACGACGAGAAGGCGCGCGTCGCGTTCGCGGCGCTCTCGGACATGCCGCTCCACGGCATCGACAAGAACACCTTCACGGCCGAGATGGCCGCCGTGACGACCGTCCTCAAGCCGCACTTCGACGCCGAGAAGACGCGCGTCCAGGCCGAGCTCGACGACCTCGTCAAGAACGGCGAGGTCACCTTCGAGAACGTCGGTGCCGCCATGGCGCGCGAGGACGTGGCCGGCGTCGACTTCTGGAATCGCCCCTACAGCGTCGTCGTCGACACCGCGGCGCAGACCGGCACCTTCGTGTCGTCGGGCCCCGACGAGCGCGTCGGCACGGCCGACGATCTCAGCTTCAGCCTCGGCTTCAACGAGGCCATCTACCACGGCCGCGGCTGGGGTTGGGGCGGCGAAGGCGACTTCGACGGCATGGAGCCGGGCGCGGCGGGCGGCGAGGGCAACGGCGGCGTGCCGATGGACCCCGGCACGACCGATGACGGCGGCAAGGACGAGGGCGGCACGGCCGTGAAGGTGCGCCAGGACTTCCCCGAGACGCTGTACGTGAACCCGGCCCTCATCACCGACGGCGACGGCAAGGCCAGCATCGACATCGACCTCGCCGACTCGATCACCACCTGGCGCATGACCGGCCTCGCGTCGGCCAAGAACGGGCTCCTCGGCTCGGGCACCGGCGGCCTGGTGGTGTTCCAGGACTTCTTCGCCGACGTCGACTTCCCGGTGGCGATGACGCGCGGCGACGTCCTGCGCGTGCCGGTGGCGCTCTACAACTACCTCGCGGTGGCCCAGACCGTGAAGGTCGACCTCGAGGCCGCGCCCTGGTTCGAGGCGCTCCACGGCACCTCGCAGAGCGTGACGCTGCAACCGAACGAGGTGCGCGCCGTGTCGTTCGACATCCGCGCGCTGGCGGTCGGCACCCAGGGCTTGACCGTCCTCGCCCACGGCACGAGCTCGGACGACGCGGTGCGCCGCACCGTGACCGTGCGCCCCGACGGCAAGCCCATCGACACCACGCTGTCGGCGCGCTTCGCGGTCGACCCGCAGGGCGGCTCGGCGCACGAGACGGTGACGCGCAGCGTGAGCATCCCGGCTGACAACATCGACGGCTCGCAGAGCCTGCTGGTGAAGGTCTACCCGGGCTACATGTCGCAGGTCGTCGACGGCATCGACTCGCTCTTGCGCCTGCCGGGCGGCTGCTTCGAGCAGACGACGTCCACCGCGTGGCCCAACGTGCTGGTCATGGACTACCTCGGCAAGACCGGCGCGCTGTCGCCCGAGCTCGAGATCAAGGCGCGCGAGTACGTCTCCGAGGGATACCAAAGGCTCTTGACCTTCGAGTGCGCCTCGGGCGGCTTCAACTGGTGGGAGGGTGACGACCCCGGCAACGCCGTGCTCTCGGCCGTCGGCATCATGATGTTCACCGACACGAAGAACGTGGCGTTCGTCGACGACGGCGTCATCGACCGCGCCGCCAAGTACCTCACCGCCACGCAGCAGTCGGACGGCTCGTGGACCGAGGAGCGCCACCTCCACGCCGGCAACGAGAACCTCGGCGCCGGCTCGGTGCGCGCCACGGCCTACATCGCCTGGGCCCTGCAGCACGCCCAGCGCGAGCCGGCCACGGTGCAGAAGGCGCTCGGCCACCTGCGGAGCGGCGTCTCGGCGTCGGACGACATCTACACCAAGGCGCTGGTCGCCAACGCGCTGGCCATGAACGACCGCGGCGACAGCAAGCTGCAGGGCCTGCTGCAGGACATCCACGCGTCCGCCATCGTCGAAGGCGACAAGGTCCACTGGTCGCCCGAGGAGGCGACCATGGTCGGCGGCTACAACGACAGCGGCGACATCGAGACGACCGCGGTGGTGGCGCTGGCGCTCATGCAGGCCCAGGCCTTCACGCCGGACGTGCAGGGCGCGCTGACCTGGCTCCTCTCGAAGAAGGATGCGCAGGGCAACTGGGGCTACTCGACGCAGGCCACCGTCCTCACGCTGAAGGCGCTGCTGGCGTCGCTGTCGGCCGGCTCGCCCACCACGGATGCGACCATCAGCGTGAAGCTCGACGGCCAGCTGGTCGCCGAGCGCCACTTCGACGCCTTCAACGCCGACGTGCTGTGGCAGGTCGACCTGTCGGAGCAGCTGGCCGAGGGCGACCACGAGGTGACCCTCGACTACACCGGCACGGGCAACCTCATGTGGCAGGTGAGCGGCCAGCACTGGCTGCCGTGGAGCGCGGTGCCGGCCGATCCGCCGAGCCCGCTCAGCATCGACGTCGAATATGACAAAACCCACCTGACCACCGACGACGTCATCAACGTGACCGTCACCGTCAGCAACTCCGACCCCGACACGACCGGCATGATGATGGCCGAGGTCGGGCTGCCGCCGGGCTTCGACCTCGACACGACCGCGCTCGACGCGCTGCTCGGCAAGGGCCAGGTGGCGCGCTACGACAAGACCGCGCTGCGGCTCGTCGTGTACCTCGAGCCCATCGCGCCCAACGCGCCCGCGACCTTCGGCTACGCGCTGCGCGCGCGCTATCCGCTGGAGGCGACGGCGCCCGAGTCCGAGACGTACCTCTACTATGACAAGAGCGTGCGCGCCGGGTCGGGCCCAGTGGGCCTCGTGGTCGAGTGACATGAGGCGCCCCTCGCGCGGGCCCACTCGCCGGCCCACCGTGCTCGCGGCCGCGCTCTTCGCGGCCTGCGACACGGCGGGCGACGGCGCCGCGGTCGACGCCGACGCCGTCGGATCGGACGCGACGCCGCGCGCCGACACGGCCGCGGACGCGGCGGCCGACACCGTCGCGCCGTCGACCGCGGGCGAGCAGGTCCTGACCAAGGGCAACGGGGACGACCTGTTCCCGTCGCTCGACGGCGACGATCTGGTCTGGGCGCGGCTCATCGTCGACCGGTCGTCGCTGGCGCCGGACGCGACCGCGCCCGACTGCCTCCAGTGCCCGTGGTGCGGCGGCTGCAACTGGCAGGTGGTGCACAAGCGCCTGCCGAGCGGCAACGAGCGCGTGCTGCACCTCGGCGTCGGCCTCGGCGCCGCGCCGCGCGTGCGGGACGGGCACGTGGCGTTCGTCGACGGCAACAACCAGGCCACGCTCATCGACCTCGGGAGCGGCGACGAGCAGCCGCTGAACGACACCATCTACAGCGGCCGCGCGCCGCTCATGCGCGACGGCCGGGTGTGGTGGTATGGCTGGGACTCGCGGCGCGGGGCGCAGGCGATCCTCGCGTGGGACGTCGCGACCAACACGCGCGCGCTGTCGCTGCAGGTGTCGCTGTCCGAGTGGTGGTGGGGCTCGCAGAGCCAGCTCGCGGGCATCGGGCGCGCCATGCCCTTCGACGTCGACGGTGAGCGCGCCGTCTTCGCCGCGTGGAGCACGACCGCGAGCATCGAGGCGGTGTCGCTCGCCACCGGCGAAATCACAACCTTGGTTGTGGATCCGGCTCGCGACCACATCCGCGCGCTGCTGGTGGCCGGCACGCTGGTGACGCTGAGCTACGATCACGCGCTCGGCTGCGGCGAGGCCAGCTGCGCGCTGGCGTTCACGGCGTTCGGGGTCGACGGGCCGACTGCCCTCGCGCCCGACGCGGAGCCCTCGATCTACCTGACGCCGGTGGTCGACGCCACGCGCCTCGTGTGGCTCGACAAGCGCGACCCGAGCTACGCGCTTTGGGGTCTCGATCTCGCCGACCTCGGCGACGGCTCCGACGGCGCGGCTGCCGAGGCGGTGCGCCTCACCTCGGCCGAGGCCCACCTCGGTGCGTTCTCGCCCCCGACCCTGTCGGCGGAGCGCCTGGTCTGGGCCGATCGCCGCAGTGGGCGCTGGCACCTCGTCATGCGCACGTGGCGTTGACGCGGCCCGATCCGTCACGCCCGAGCCGCGCTTGTGACATGCTGCCGGGCATGGATCTCCTGGCCGGTCCGCTCGACGCCCTCGCACGCCACGGGCTCTTGATGTTGCACGACGCCGCGCTGCCGAGCGTGTCGATGCTCGTCGCCGGCGAGGTGGTGCGCGGATCGTGGTGGGGCCACCGCGACGGGCACGCCATCTTCGATGTCGCCAGCGCGCTCGAGAGCCACCCCGACGCGCTCGTGACGAAGCTCGTGTGCGGCAAGGTGACGTACGTCCATCGGCGGCTCGTGCCCGCGCTGCTGGCGGTCGCCGAGGCCCGCGATCGCTGGCAGCTCGACGGGCTCACGCCCGAGGCCAAAGCGCTGGTGACGCGCGTCGACGAGGACGGCGGCGTGCTCGCCAGCGGTGATGCGGCCAAGCTCGTCGAGCGCCGGCTGCTGGCGCTCGGACGCCAGGTCCACACGCCGAACGGACGGCACGCGACCGAGCTCCTGGCCTGGAGCCGGGTCGCGCGCTCGCTCGACGTCACGCCGCTCACGTCGGTGGGCGACGCGCGCCGCGAGCTGGAGACCGCCGCCCGCGGGCTCGGCCCGACTGCGACGCTGCCCTGGCTCTGATGAGGCGGACCGAGACGCCGACTACTTGGCGCCCGGCGCTCCGGCGGCGAGCCACATGCCGAGCAGCGTGAGGTCGTCGTCGGTGAGGTCGGCGTAGACCGGCATGCCCTTCTTGAACTCGTCGTCCTTCAGCGTGTCGCCGAAGTAGCGCGGATGGCCGGCGTCGCGCAGGAGGCCGCGCGTCCACTCGGCGCTGCCGTAGCCGTCGAGGTCGGGGCCGACGGCGCGGAGGTCGTACTGCTTGTCGTCGCGCAGCGGGACGGTCGGGTCGTTGTGGCAGGTGGTGCACTGCGCGTCGGTGAAGATGGCGTGCGCCTTCTTGGCGACCTCGGGCTTCACGTCCTTCAGCACGCCGCCGAGTGACAGGAGCCAGGTGGCGAGCACCTCGCGGTCGGCGTCGCTGCCGTCGAAGGCCTCCATGTCGCCCTTCATGATGCCGCCGCCGAAGAAGCGCGCGTCGTCGGGGTCCTTCAGGAAGGCCGAGGTGCGCTCGAGCGTGTTCCAGCCGGCGAGGCGCGGCACCGCCTTCTTCATGTCGTCGTGGCAGGCCGCGCAGCCCTTCTCGTGATAGAGCTTCTCGGCGGCGATGAGCGGCACGCGCCCGAGCGCGTCGACGCCCGAGGCGGTGAAGCCGGCCAGCCACTTGTCGGCGACCTTCTGGGCCTGCTGCTCCGACTTCACCAGCTTCTCGTTGTTGGCGTCGCCGATGAGGCCCTTGGCGGTCATGCCGCCGACGCCGAGCACGATGAGCGCGAAGGGCACGACCACGACCAGCGGCGGGCGGCCGCTCGTGCGCTTGTCGAGGAGCGGCAGCACCAGCAGGAAGCCCACCGCCAGCACCGGCAGGACCAGCGTGCCGAGGAAGGCGAGGTCGTGGCCGAAGAGCCCCGCCAGCTGGTTCAGCGCCATGAAGTACCACTCGGGTCGCGCCGTGAAGGCCGACGACGGATCGGCCGGCGCGTCGAAGCGCGTCGGCATGCCGAGCGCCAGCACGAAGACCGCGGCCACCACCAGCAGCGTGACGAGCGCGTTCCGCGCCGCCTGGCCCGGGAACGCGAACGACACCGGCTCGCCGGCGGCGGCCTTGCGGCGGCGCGCGAGGACGATGTGCAGCAGCACGAGGCCGAGGAAGATGCCGGGCAGGACCAGCGTGTGGAGCGTCGCGAGGCGGGTGAGCGTGCCGTTGCCGTAGCTGTCGCCGCCGAGCAGGATCTTCTTGAGGACGCCGCCGAGCGGCATGTCGCCGATGATGCCGAGCTCGACCTGGAAGCCCCAGTAGCCGTCCTGATCGTTGGGCAGGACGTTGCCGGTGATGGCGAACAGCGGCAGCAGCAGGAAGCCGACGACGCCGACCATCCACGCGACCTCGTTCGGTCGGCGGTAGGCCGCGGTGGCGATGATGTGCGCCAGGTGGAGGCCGGCGACGATGAGCAGGACCGAGGTCCCGAAGTAGTGCAGGCCGCGGATGAGGCTGCCGAGCGGGGTCACGGTCTCGATGGTCGCGACCGACGCCCAGGCGTCGGTGGTCGACGGCGAATAGACCATGGCCAGCGCGACGCCGGTCATCATCTGGAAGAGGAAGAGGCCGGCGACGGCGGCGCCGAGCGCTTTGCCCATCGAGGGGGCGCCGGGGATGGTGCGGCCGAGGAAGGCCTCGCGCGCGGCGCGGAAGCCGGTGCGCTCGTCGAGGGCGTCGGCGAAGCGCGTCAGGCGATTGGAGCCGTTGGCAGTGGTTTGAGTCATGGGTCAGCCCACCGCCACTTTGTCGGCCACGTTGGAGCGGAAGCGCAGCCAGCGCACCTCGAGCGCGCCGTCGGCGATGCGCCACTCGAGCGTGTCGAGCGGGCGCGGCGACGGGTTCGAGCCGCCGTCGAGCTTGGGCGCGAGCGGCCGTCGTCCTTGAAGACCGCGCCGTGGCAGGGGCGAGAAGGCGGCCGACTCGGCGGCCCAGTCGACGGCGCAGCCGAGGTGCGGGCACAGCGCCGAGAAGACGCGGAACTGATCGGCGCCCATGCGCTGCACGAGGATGGAGCCGATGGGCTCGTTCTTGCGCACGAGCCAGGCGTCGCGGAGGTCGGAGCGCAGGATGACGCGCGTCGGTGCCTCGCCGACGACGAAGCCGTCGACGTTGCCGATGTGCAGCCAGTCGCTGGTGCCGGTGTCGGCCGCGCCCTTGAAGCCGGGCGCCACGGTGACCGTCAGCGGACCGGCCAGGAATGCGGCTCCGAGGGCGCAGCCGGCGCCGCCGGCGAGCAGCCCGAGGAAGCGGCGGCGCGATGGGTCGACGTCGGGCGGTCGGGCGCGGCGGGCGTCGGGGGAGCGGAGGCAGACGGAGGAGGGTTCTGGACCGGGTCGCTCATGGCCATCGAAGGTAGCCCACGTTGGCGGTGGATGCACCCTCGCCGAGCGCGAAACTTCGAACCGCGCGGCGCGGGCCGGTGGGCCGCATGCCGGCGAGGTCATGAAGGAATTTTCATCGTTCCGGCGACGATTGCGGCCCGCAGTGTGCTGCTTGGCGCGACCAGCGCGTGATGAACGCGGACCACGCGGGCTTGTGCGAACCGTCGACGCGCGCGAATCCCCACTGCCCGTCCATCGTCGCGAGCACGTCGGCGGCGCACACGATGGCGCCGAGGAGGTCGGCGTCGCAGGCCACCGGAGCGCCTCCGAGCGGGTTCGGCGCCTCCGTCCAGGTCGGGTAGGCGAAGGCCGCGCGGTCGTGGCTCTTGAACCAGAGGAAGCCACCGAAGGCGGACGTCGAGCGCGCGCGGCGGCGGCGTCGAAGAGCCGGCGCGCGAAGGCGGCCTGGGCGTCCTCGTCGCCGTCGAAGGTCGACCAGCCGACCTCGCCGAGGACGACGCGCGGAGGCGCGCCGAAGGCGGCCGCGAAGTCGTCGCCTGCGCGCAGCGCTCGGGCGATGGCCTGGTCGGCGGCGGCCACCGCGTCGACGCGGACGATGCGCGCGGTCGTCGCGTCCATGTGGTGGACCACGCGGTCGGCGCTCTCGAACCAGGGGGCGCCCCAGCTGCCCGGGTAGGTATCGACGACCAGCGTGCCGAGCGGGGCGGCGCGGCCGTCGAGGGCCGCCGCGAGCGCCTGGGAGAAGGGCGCGACCGGCGTCACGATGGACGGCGGCTGGCCGTCGGGTCCGAGCTGGAGCGGGTCGACCTGCTCGCTGTCGAGGTAGAGCGAGGCCGCGATCTCGGGCGCGAGCGCCGGTCGAGGCCCGCGTCGCGCGGCGAGGACCTGCTCGGCGGCGGCCAGCGCCGCGGCCAGCAGCGCGGGCACATCGGGGTCGACGACGATGTAGCGGTCGGCCGGGCAGCAGCGGCCGGCCGAGCACGAGGCCTGGCGAACGAGGTCCGCGAACGAGAGGAAGCCGCCGAGCGATGGCTGGCCGGCGGCGTTCCGGTGGGCGCCATCCTGCAGCAGGTGGTTGGCCTCGTTCATGGGCGAGAGCAGGTCGACGAGGCGGAAGCCGGCTTCGGCGTTGATGGCGACGGCGGCCGCGGTGGCGGCGGCGAAGAAGCGCCCGTAGGTCTCGGGGTCGACGTCGAGCTCGCCCGACACGTCGCAGCTCGCGGTGCCGCCGAGGCTGCGCTTGAAGACCCAGTGGAGGCGCACGCGCCGGGCGCCAGGTCGTCGTCGGAGGTCGCGCCGACGATGCGCCGGGCGCGGCCCAGGCGGTCGCGGACATGTCGGCGGCGAGCGCGTCGCCGCTGGCGAACGGGCAGTCGCAGGCGGCGGCGTCGCAGTGGCAGGCGCACGTCGACACGCACGGGTAGCTGGCGCCGCCCTCGGCGCAGGCCGCGTCGGAGTCGCAGTCGGGGCGCAGGAGCCAGCGCCGGGCGCCCGCATAGACCTTGAGCGCGAGCGGCCCGGCCACGAGGTCGGCGAGCTCGCCGGGCGCGAGCGCACCGTCGAGCGTCAGGCCCACGCGCACGTCGGCGGGCAGCGGCGCGGCGCCCGACTCGGCGGCGACGACGAGCCGCACGGCGCCGCTCGTGGTCTGCGTCGCGCGCGCGCCGGCCGCGAAGTGGAGCTCGCCGCCGCCGAGCCCGACGCCGTCGACGGAGACGGCGCGCAGGTGGAGGTCGAGCGCGCTGGCGCCCGGCGACCACGCCAGTAGGACCGGCGATGCGAGGTCGAGGCGCTGGCCGGGCACCAGCGTGAGGTCCTTGACCAACGCGCGCGCGCGTCGCGGCGACGTCGCCCGGCGCGGGCACGCGATAGAACGACGGGAGGCGCCGATCTCGAAGCGCAGGCCGTCGCCCTCGACCTCGACCAGGACCGCCACCGGCGCGGTCGCGGCCGGGTCGAGCGCGAGCGCGATCAGGTGCGCGCCGAGGCCGGGCCGGTCGTCGAGGACGACTGGGCGCGTCGACCTCGTCGACCTCGTCGACCTCGTCGACCTCGTCGACCTCGTCGATCGCGTCGACCACGTCGAGCCCATCGGGCGCGTCGACCTCATCGGACGCGTCGACCGCATCGACCTCGGCCCGCACGTCGGACCAGGTGTCGCCGTCGGCGCGCCGACCGTCGGCAGCGGCGCACGCCGCCGCGGTCGCGAGCAGCAGCGCGAGCGCTCTCACGGGGCGTCGAGCTTCGAGGCCGGCGCGGGACGGCGCTTCTTGAAGAGCATGAGGTAGTTGAAGCCGCGCAGGAAGAAGTTGCCCTCGTCGGCGGCGCGCCGGTAGTTGCCCATCTCCAGCGTGCGGTTGTGGCGCACGACCGCGACCACGTCGTGGGGGATGAACTTCGTCCGAGCGAGCTCGAAGAGATCGAAGCCGAGCGGCCAGAAGCCCTTGTCCTTCTTGAAGACGTCGCACACGTAGATGGCCAGCATGCGATCGTCGCGCAGGACGCGGGCGGCCTCGTCGAGCGCCAGCCGCATCGCCCGCTGGTAGCGGCCGTCGGCCTTGAGCTTGCCGATGCAGCGCGCGTCGTCGGAGTAGGTCAGGTTGTCGGCGTACGGCGGGTCCATGAAGACGAGGTCGACGCTCTTGTCCTTGAGCGGCAGCGAGCGCGCGTCGGCCTGGCGGATGTCGGGGCGCGTCGGGGCGAGGTCGAAGCCGACGCCCTCGCGGCCGAGGTCCTTGCACACATCCAGCGTCGTGCCGCTGCCGCAGAACGGGTCGAGCACCTTCTCGCCGGCGGCCGAGAAGCGATGCACCACATTCCATATGACGTACGACGGCGTGGCGCCGGCGTAGTCCTGGCTGCCCTGCTCGCCCTCGCCGTAGTGCTGCGACGGGTAGTCCCACAAGGTCGTGACCTGCGGCACGAGCGTCGGCTTCCTGAAGGCGCGGCGCGGCGCGAGCGGTGCCTTGGCGGCGGCCTTGGTGGCGGCTCGGGCGGGGGTGACGGGCGGCCCCGGATGGGGGCCTCGGGGCTTCTCGGGAGGCGGCTTCATCGCCGAGCCGATACCACGGTCGGCGCCCGAGCCCGAATCCTTCCAGCGGAAATCTTGCCGCTCCGGCCAGGGCGCGCAGACTCTCGCCATGATCACGGCCTTCACCGTAGCCCTCGCGACGACCGGGTGGCTCGGTCCGCTGCCCGTCGACATGGTCGACTTCACCGCCGAGCTCGACTCGCTGTCGCGCGG
This sequence comes from Myxococcota bacterium, assembly GCA_046351155.1. Classification (GTDB taxonomy): domain Bacteria; phylum Myxococcota_A; class UBA9042; order PHBI01; family PHBI01; genus JAXLYZ01. The sequence continues at coordinate 263,135 of JAXLYZ010000006.1, read as the reverse complement.
GCCCGCCTGCGACGGCCGCCCGCAGCTCGACGGGCCGAGCAAGGACGCGCTCGCCAGCCACTGCGAGAAGCTCGCGCCCATCGTGCAGAAGTGGAAGGACGGCTGGTACGCGACCAGCGTGCCGTTCTTCCGCGAGGTGGTCCCGAAGGACGCCCCGTCGAAGGTGGTCTACCCCTTCGGCGGCGCCGACCTCCTCACCGCGCTGACCATCTTCCCCGACGCCAGCGAGGTCACCATCATGGCGCTCGAGCCGGGCGGCGACCCGAGGAGCCTCGGCACCATGGCGGGCGCGCCGCTGGCCAAGAACCTGCGCCTCGTGCGCCAGCACTTCGACTTCCTGGCGCGCCTCGCGTTCAGCCGCACGGTCGACCTCGACGAGCTCTCCGACGCGCTGCTGGCCGGCGTCCTCATCTATGATCTGTCGGCGCTGGCCGCCCTCGGCTACGAGCCCTTCGGGCTCCGCTACTTCACCATCGCGGCCGACGGCGGCCTCCTCTACTACAGCTCGAAGGACCTCGCGCGCATCGACGCCGAGGCGGCCAAGGTGAAGGACCCGGGCCGCCGTGCCAAGCTGCTGGCCGACGCCTTCGGCGACTTCGAGGTGCGCTTCCGGAAGCGCGCCGCCGCGGGCGGGGCGCCCGGCCCCGAGCAGGTCTTCCGCCACATCTCGGGCGACCTCGAGGACCCCGGCATGAAGAAGTCGGGGACGCTGGCGCACCTCGAGCTGAAGGGCCCCGTGACCGCCATGACCAAGGCCTCGAGCTACCTCCTCTGGTGGACCTCGTTCTCCAAGATCCGCGGCTTCCTCATCGATCACATGCAGTGGATGATCTCCGACTCGACCGGGCTCGCGCCCGATCAGATCGATCAGAAGGTCTTCGAGTACATCCCCTACGGGAAGTTCGACGGCATGATCATCTCGGCCCCGCGCGGGCGCGAGAAGCAGATGATCGAGCTCTGGAAGGCGAGCCCCGAGCGGCCGCTGGCGTTCGCGTTCGGCTACCCCGACGTGCACAAGAACCACAGCCTGCTCATCACGCGCCGCCGCTAGCCGATAGCCGCCGCGACGCCGCGCGCGGCGACGGCGACGGCGCCGGCCGGGCGAGACGGCAACCGGCTCGACCTTGCGCGCGACCCGAGCCTCGGAGACACTCGCGGCATGCTCCTCGCTCGGCCCGCGTCGGCGCTCCTGGCCCTCGGCGTGCTCGCCCTCGGCGGCTGCGGCGACGCCGCGCGCGACGGCGACTTCGTCGGCGCGCCCATCGCGACGGTGACCTCCGAGGTCGAGGTCGGCCTCGCCGCCGACAGGCTCGCGCCGCTGCGCGTGACGCTGGCCTGGTCGCGGGAGGATGGCGTCGGCGGCTTCGTGGCGGCGCGCGCGGGCGACGTGGCCATCGACACCAGCGCACCGGGCACCATCGCCGTGACGCTGCTCGAGGCGCCGGCCGCCGACGTCGCGCGCCACGACGCGGGCGTCGTCAAGGGCCTCGCGCTGGGCCAGCTCATCGCCTACGTCGACAGCGACGGCGACGGCCGCTTCGGCGCCGCCGACCGCATCGTCGGCATCGACTCGAGCGTGCTCGTGTACAGCGACGGCGCGGCCAGCGCACCGACCCTCGGCAGCTTCGGGTCCGGCCTCCACCGCATGCTCGCGGCCCCGTGCGCCGGCCCCGCGTCGCCGCGCTTCGACGGGCCGCTCGCCGCCGCGGCCGGCTCGCTCTACATCGGCACCAAGTGGGAGAGCGGCCTGTTCGCGGTCGCGTGCCCGGCCTTGCGCGGCGCGTGCGACGACCTCGAGGGGCTGCGCGCGGTGTGCTGGGACGACCCGACGCCAAGGCCTGCGCGGCCTGCCCCGGCGGCGTGTGGGCCGCCGGCTCGACGCCGGCCCAGTGCGAGGCGTGGCGCGCCGCCTGCGTCGAGGCCTATGCGCCGCTGGAGTGCGCCACCCAGGCCAACCACTGCGTGGCGGGAGACGCGCCCTGCGACAAGGTCTGCGGCTGCGACGAAGTCTACGCCGTCTGCATGGCGGCGAGCGGCGCCGACCCGGCCGTGTGCCAGGTGAAGTACGACGCCTGCCTGCGATAGGGCTCGCGGCGCGGCCGCTGGCGCTCGCGTGCTAACGCGCCGGGGCCTGCGACGCGGCGCGACGAGCGCTTCGAGGTGAGCCGCGCCTCGCACCTTCCGTCGAGCTGGCGCGGCTGAAGGGGCTCGACCCGAGCGAACCGCTGACGTTCGTCGTGCGCTGGGGCGCGGCGACATTCGGCGGCGCGACGATCGACAGCCCGCTCGAGCCCGTCGACGGCGGCGCCGGAGCGGCACCGACGCGCGTGCATCTGGCGCTGCACGACGGCCCGCCGGCCGCGGCGCGGCGCGACACGCCCGAGGGTCCGCGCGCGGTGGGCGAGCTGTTGGCGCTGGCCGGCAGGCGGCCCGTCGGGCACGGCTCGCTGGCGCTGGTGGCGGACGCCGCCGGACTGCGCCTGGCCTACGCGTCGGCGCCCTGCGACGTCGCCGACCCGAGCCTCAGCTTCCACGCGCTGCCGGCCGAGGTGGTCGCCACCATCAGCGCCGGCACGCCGTCGGGCGAGCCCTTCGACGCGCGCACGCTGTTCTTCGATCGCGCCTGCACCGACACGCTGAGCGAGGCCGCCGCGACCTGCCGCGGCCTCGCGACCGTGCGCTGGACGTGCCGCTTCGGCCCGCTCCGCGACGCGGCGTGGTGCTCGCCATGCGAGTCGCGCGTCTTCCCCGAGGGCGCCGACCCGGCCACCTGCGGGCGCTGGCGCGCCTGGTGTGACGCCGGCCTCGCATCGCCGCTCGAGTGCGCGGGCGAGGAGGCGGTGTGCCTCGCGGGCGAGCCGGCGCGCGCCGCCCCGTGCGACCTCGCCTGCGCCTGCCACAAGGACTACCAGCACTGCCTCGCGGGCGGCGGCTCGGAGAGCACGTGCGCGGCGTTCGTGGCCAAGTGCCAGCAGTACTGATCGCGGCGGCCTCCCTCGCGCGCGCGTCGTCGCCGCGGCCGCCGTCGAGGGTCAGCGCTTCTCGTCCGGCGGGTCCATCGCCTGCTGCGTATCGACCAGCCCGCGCGACGGGTGGCTCGGGCCGTCGCCGTGGCGCTCGGTCACGGTGATGCCCCCGCCGCCGCGCACCGGCGGCATCGACGGCACCAGCTCGGGCCGCCGCGCCGGCACCAGCCGGAGCGGGCTGCCGGGCGCCACCGGCGCGGGTGCGACCGTCGCGGCCGGAGCCGGCGCGCGCACGGCGCGGGCGGCAGCTCGAGCTTCGGCAGGTGGCGCGCCTTCTGGACCGCGGCCAGGAGCGGCCAGCGCGCCACGGTCGGGTCGGGCGTCGCCGCGCGCGACGAGCTCGGGCTCGGCCATGGGGGCGCGCTCGGCGCCGGGCGCTCCGGCTCGACCGGCGCCGGCGCGGGCGCCGCCGTCGACGGGGCGACCGGCCGGGGCGACCACGGCGGCTCGGCCAGGATCTCGGTCGGCCGCGCCTCGGGCGGCTCGGAGCGCGGACGCGGCGAGGGCACAGGCGTCGGCGCCGGCGCCAGGTCGCGCGTCTGCCCGGGCTTGCGCCCACCCTCGCGGTTGGGCCGCGCGAAGGCCGACTGCGGCGCGCGCCGGAACGCGCCCGCGCTGGCGTAGCGCTGGTTGCGATCGTAGGCCGTCGCGCGCCGCAGAAGGCCGCCTGATCGGCCGGCAGATCGAGCGCCGCCAGCGCGCGCCGCACCGGGTCGTAGCCCGGATCCAGCTTCTCGTTCACGAGCACGACGCGGTCGGCCGAGAAGCCGGAGCGCCCGGTGAGCATCGTCAGGACCAGGAGCCCCAGCGCGTAGAGGTCGGTCCACGGGCCGATGTCGCGGCCGCGCAGCTGCTCGGGCGCCATGTAGTCGAGGGTGCCCATGACCCGCTGCGTCTCGGGCTCTCGGCGATGAACTTGGCGAGCCGAAGTCGAGCATGCGCACGAACACGTCGTAGCCCACGACGCGCTGGAGCATGACGTTGCCCGGCTTCACGTCGCGGTGGACGATGCCCTGCGAGTGCGCGGCCTCGAGGGCGTTCAGGATCTGCTCGGTGATGGCCACCACGTCGGGCGCCGGCATGCCGACGCCCTGGCGCATGTGCTCCTCGAGCTCGCGCTCGAGCGTCTCGGCGTCGGTGACCAGCTCCAGCACGAGGTAGGGCACGTCGCCGTCGATGCCCGACTTCAGGAGCCGCACGATGTTCGGGTGCGACAGCGACGCGAGCGCGTCAGCCTCCGACTCGAAGCGCGCGCGCAGCGTCTTCTCCTCGATCGGATCGGCCGCGGCCGGCCTGATGCGCTTCAGCGCCCCCTGGATGGGCCGCGTGCGGAGCGGCAGCTGCAGCACGTGGTGGACGTTGCCGAAGCCGCCCGAACCGAGCACGCCCACCACCAGGAAGTCGGCCACCACCTTGCCGATCATGACGTCGTCGGCGTCGGCGCGACCGGTGTAGGCCAACGGGATGAAGTGGTAGCTCCGCGGCGCGCACGCCGCCCCCAGGCAGCGATCGCCGGCCGGGCCTTCCATTTGGCAATGCGGGCACCGTCCTGGGATCATCGTGGCTCTTGCATAGCATCCAACCGCGGCTCGCGGCCAATCGACAATCTCGCTCCACCGGGTCGCCGGCGCGTCGACCTCGACGACCCGGCTCCGCTGGGCACCGTGACGCCTCAGTGTCCCGGTGTCCCGCTATGCGGTGCCGCCGCCGCGCCCCGACGTTTCCCGAAACGCGCCGGAGCCGCCTCCGACGCGGTGCTCGGGCCGCTGAAGCGGTGGCACATGGCTTGCGTAGGAGACCAGCTCCGGTGGACGAGGGCTCGCCCTCTTGCTACCCGGATCGCATGACCCGACTCCCCATCCTCCCATCGTTGCTCGCCCTCGCGCCGTTGCTCGCGGCCTGCGCCTCCGCGCCCGCGACGACGCCGCCGCCGTGCCCGACCTGCCCTGCCTGCCCGGCCGCCAGCGCGCCCGCGACCGCTCCGCCGGCGCCCGCCGGGCCGCTCGTCTTCGACCACACGCCGCCCATCCCCGACGCGCTCAAGGTCCAGCTGCAGCGCTACCTCGAGGCGCGCTCAGCCACGCTGGCCTCCATCGCCGCCGACGGCAGCGAGCTGCTGGTGGCCACCCGCCTCGGCTCGGCCACGCAGATCCATCGCGTGAGCCGCCCGCTCGGCGACCGCCAGCAGGTCACCTTCGAGGCCGAGCCGGTGAGCAGCGCCGGCTTCGTCCCCGGACACCCGCGCTCGTTCGTGTATGTCCGGGACACCGGCGGCAACGAGCAGTACCAGCTCTACCGGACCGACCTCGACAGCGGGAAGACGACGCTCCTCACCGACGGCAAGTCGCGCCACGAGGCCTTCCAGTTCGCCGATGACGGCTCGCTGCTGGTGTTCACCTCGAACGCGCGCAACGGCAAGGACATGGACCTGTGGCTCGGCGACGGTATCGACGCGAGCCACAATCGCCGGCTGGCCGAGGTCTCCGGCCAGTGGCTGCCGCTCGATCTGACGCCCGACAAGAAGACGCTGCTCGTGCAGCAGTTCGTGTCGATCGCCGACCAGCGCCTGCACCTGGTCGACCTGGCCAGCGGCAAGATCACCGCGCTCACGGCGGCCACACCAGCCACCTCGAACCGCCTGGCCGCCTTCGCCCGCAGCGGCCCGAACCCGAGCCAGCGCCTCTACGTGACGAGCGATCGCGACGGCGACTTCGTCCAGCTCTACGAGGTCGACCTCGCCAAGGGCGCGTGGACGGCGCTCGTGCCCGGCCTCCACTGGGACGTCGAGGCCATGGCCCTCTCGGGCGACGGCAAGACGCTGGCCTTCGTCACCAACGAGGACGGCTTCGGCCGCCTCCACCTGCTCGACACCGCCACGCGCAAGGAGCGCCCCGCGCCCGCCATCCCGGCCGGCATCGTGTCCGGCATCCGCTTCGCCCGCGCCGCGCCGGTCTTGGCCTTCACGCTCGGCGGCGCGACCGTCAGCGGCGACGCCTACACCTATGATCTGCGGACCAGGAAGGCGACGCGCTGGACCCAGTCGGAGATCGGCGGCCTCGACCCGAAGCGCTTCGTCGAGCCCGAGCTCTTCCGCTACAAGACCTTCGACGGCCGCGACATCCCCTGCTTCCTCTACAAGCCACCCGGCGCCGGCCCGTTCCCGGTCGTCGTCAACATCCACGGCGGCCCCGAGTCGCAGGCGCGCCCTGGCTTCTCGCCCGTCGCCCAGCTGCTCGTGAACGAGGCGGGCATGGCGGTGCTGGTGCCGAACGTGCGCGGCTCCGACGGCTACGGCAAGGGCTACCTCGCGCTCGACGACGGCCTCCGCCGCGAGGACTCGGTGAAGGACATCGGCGCCCTCCTCGACTGGGTCGCGACCCGGCCCGAGCTCGACCCCAAGCGCGTCGGCGTCCTCGGCGGCTCCTACGGCGGCTACATGGTCCTGGCCGCGCTCACCCACTTCGGCGATCGCATCAAGGCCGGCGTCGATGTCGTCGGCATCTCCAATTTTGTCACTTTCCTGGAGAACACCGCCGCCTACCGCCGCGACCTCCGCCGCGTCGAGTACGGCGACGAGAGCGACCCGGCCATGCGCGCCTTCCTCCAGGGCATCTCGCCCACGGCCAACGCCGACAAGGTGCGCAGCGCGCTGTTCGTGGTCCACGGCGCCAACGATCCGCGCGTGCCGCTCGGCGAGGCCGAGCAGATCGCCGCGGCGGTGCGTGCGAAAGGCAACGACGTCTGGAAGCTCGTGGCCATGAACGAGGGCCACGGCTTCTCGAAGCGCGAGAATCGCGACGCGTACTTGCAGCTCACCGTGCTGTTCTTCCGACAATATCTCAAATGACGGTCGCCGCCGGGTTCAGCCCCGAGCGTGACAATCGTCTCTGGCTGGTGTGACCTTCCGGTCCGCCCATCCGAGGAGTCCCGACATGGCCCGCAACGCCCCGCTCCAGCGCACTCCGCCCGAAGGCGCCTCCCAGCTCGGTCGCCGCGACGCCGCCAGCCTCATCGCCGGCCAGTTCGAGATCGTCGCGCCGCTGTCGAGCTCGCTCACCGGCCGCACCTACATCGGTCGCCACGTCGAGCTCGATCGCCCGGTCATCATCAAGCTCATGCACATGGACGGCTCGGCCAACGTGCGCGCCCGCTTCGAGCGCGAGGCCCGCGCGCTGGCGCGCGTGTCGCACCACAACGTGGCGCGCCTCCTCGCCTACGGCCGCACCGGCGACGGCCGCCGCTACCTCGTGACCGAGCACGTCGACGGCCACTCGCTCGGCAAGGCCATCGAGCGCTGGGGCCGGCTCCCCACCGGCCGCGTGCTGCGCATCCTCGATCAGCTGGCGCAGGCGCTCGACGCCGTCCATCGCGCCGGCCTCGTGCACCGCAACATCAAGCCCGGCTGCATCATCATCGGCGAGACGCGCGACGGCCGCGACCTGGTGAAGCTCACCAACTTCGGCCTCGTGCGCGACGCCTGGCCGATGGCCGACGACCGCATCGGCGAGGGCGCCACCCGCACCCGCGCCATGACCGGAACGCCGCGCTACTGGGCGCCCGAGCAGGTCCTCGGCGACCAGACCGACGCGCGCACCGACATCTACGCCTTCGGCGTCCTGGCCTTCGAGCTCCTCACCGGCCGGAGCCCGTTCGAGTCGACGACCACCACCGGCTTCGCCTACCAGCACGTCCATCAGGCGCCGGCGCTGCGCGACCGCATGGGTCGGCTCGAGCTCCGGCCCGAGCTCGAGGTCATCATCGCGCGCTGCCTCGCCAAGCACCCCGACGAGCGCTACCAGTCGGTGGCCGAGCTGCGCCAGGCGCTGCGCGCGGCGCGCCCGCGCATCATGCGGCGGCGGCGCACCGCGTCCGAGCGCATCGTGCGCCAGCTGCGTCGCCCCGAGGTATGGGTGCTCGGCGGCGTGGCGTTCCTGGCGAGCCTGCTCGGCGCGCTCGTCGGCTGACGCTCGCGCGCGGGCTCACGGCAGCGCCACCGACTCCCACAGGGCGAGGCCGGCGCGCTCGAGCACGACGTAGCGGTGCATGTCGGCGTAGATCGAGAGCGGCATGGCCGCGTCGAGCGCCGCCTCGTCCTCGCGGTAGACGATGGTGGTGCCGGCCTGCTCGAAGAAGCGCGCGCCCCACACCGACAGCAACGCGTCGACCTCGGGCGCGAAGAGCTCGTGGCCGTCGGCCTTCTCGAAGGGGATGGCCGGGTCGCGGCCCATCGTGCACGCGCCCGGTCCGAAGCCGGTGGCGGCGGGCGGCCCGGCGGCGCTGCCGAGCGCGGCCTTCAGCGCGTCGTAGGTCGCGGCGTGCAGGTCGGCGGCGGCGACCGGGTGCTGGTCGAGCACGAACGTCGTCGCGGCGCCGGCCGCGATCGCCGGGATGCTCACGACGAAGACGCGCTCGCCGTCGCGCTGCACGATGAAGACGTCGTGGATGGCCTGGGCCGAGGTGTTGGCGAGCTCGTAGGCGCGATGGCCGACGGCCCAGCCCGCGGCGCGACGCAGCGTGAGCGGCACGCGCTCGGCGGTCTGGCCCTCGTAGAAGACGAAGCGATCGGTCTCGCCATGCGCGCTGGCCCACAGCGAGTCGAAGCCGCGCGCGGCTTGGATCCACGGCGCCGTGCTCGCTGCCGGCGCGCTCGGCGCCTGGCCGGTGAGCTCGATGAGGTCCCACACCAGCTGCCGCGTCGGGTCGGACGGCAGCGGCACATCCTTGCCGTCGCCCTGCCCGAACGGCGTGCGCGCGGCGCGGCGAGCCAGCAGCGCGGCGCGAGCCGCGGCGGCCTTGGCGCTGTTGGCCTCGGCGCCGGTGCGGAACAGGTCGAGCGCCGGGAACCAGGCCGACGCCGAGCCGGCGCTGAAGCCGACCTCGAGGCCGATGGCGGTCGGCATGGCGCCGCCCGGCGGACCATAGAAGTGCAGGACCGGCAGGAAGCGCACGCCGCCGTCGACCGGCATGGCGCGCACCGGCACGGCCGCGGCGGCGTCGCCGACGCCGACCGTCGTGTGGAAGAAGTCGGGCCACGGCGCGGCGGCCGCGGGCGCGCCGCCGGCGCCGAAGACGTGCACGCCCCACTCGTGGACGTAGAGCGGCTGGGCGCACCACGAGCGCGCCGCGGCCGTCGGCGCCACGGCGAGCGTCGCCGTCGCCAGCGTCGCGCGCGCGAATATGGCAGATCGAGAGAGTGACATATTCAGTCCTCGGGATCCTCAGGGGAGCGCGACCGACTCCCACAGGGCGAGGCCGGCGCGGTGGAGCACGACGTAGTTGTACATGTCGGTGTACAGCGACAGCGGCATGGCCTCGTCGAGCGTCGCCTCGTCCTCGCGATAGACGATGGTCGTGCCAGGCTGGTCGAAGAAGCGCGCGCCCCAGACCTGGAGGACGAGGTCGACCTCGGGCGGGTAGAGGCGATGGCCGTCGGCCTTCTCGACCGGGATGGCCGGGTCGCGACCCATGTGGCACTCGCCGTCGGGACCGGCGCCCCAGCCGGCGTTCGCAGGCGGCGCGGCCTCGACCAGCGAGGCCCGGAGCGCGTCGCGCGTGGCGGCGCCGAGCTCGGCGGCGGGCACGGTGGTCGTCGAGCACGAAGTCGAGCGACGCGTGCGGGGCGATGCTGGCGGCGCTCACGACGAAGGTGCGGCCGCCCTCGCGGCTCGTCACGAAGACGTCGTGGACCGCGTGCGCGCCGCCGTTGACGAGGCTGTAGGCGCGGTGGCCGGGCGCCCAGCCGGCCGCCGGCGCAGCTCGAGCGGCACGCGCTCGGCGGTCTGGCCCTCGTAGAAGACGAAGCGGTCGGTCTCGCCGACGCCGCTCACCCACAGCGCGGGGATGGCGCGCGCGGCGGCGATCCACGGCGCGTCGGCGGCCGACGGCGGCCGCGGCGCGGCGTCGTTCAAGGACAGGCGGTTCCACACCAGCTGGCGCGTCGGGTCGGGCGGGAGCGGCGTCGGGCCCTTGCCCCACATGGCCGCCGGCCGCGCCGCGCGCGCCTTCAGGAGCTCGTCGCGCGCCGCCCGCGCGCCGGCGCCGTTGGCCTGCGCGGCGCTCCGGAACAGATCGATCTGCGGGAACCACGACGACGCCGCGCCGGCCGCGAAGCCGACCTCGAGCCCGACCGGGATCGGCTCGGCCCCGACCTGGCGAGCGCTGTAGAAGTGCAGCACCGGCAGCGCGCGGTCGCCGCCGTCGACCGGCAGGTCGCGCACGGGCGCGCCCGCCGTGGAGGCGCCGCCGACGGTCGAGTGGAAGAACGCCGGCCACGGTCCGGCCGCCGCCGGCAGGCCGCCGGCGCCGAAGACGTGCACGCCCCACTCGTGGACCCACAGCGGCCAGGCGCCCCACATGGCCGGGTGCGCGGCGCCGCCGGCCAGCGCGCTGCCGGCGACGAGCGCCACCGCGAGCGCGCGCCGGAGGAGGCTCGCCCGCGGGCCGCTCATGGCAGCACCACCGACTCCCACAGCGCCAGCCCGGCGCGGCGCAGCACGACGAAGTTGTACATGTCGGTGTACACCGACAGCGGCATGGCCGCGTCCAGCGTCGCCGGGTCCTCGCGATAGACGATGGTCGTGCCGGTCCGGCCGAAGAAGCGGTTGCCCCATACCTTGAGGATGGCGTCGACCTCCGACCGATACAGACGGTAGCCCTCGGCGCTCTCGACCGGTACAGCCGGGTCGCGCTGCATGACGCAGTGGTCCATGTCCCAGCGGTAGTCGCTGGGCGCGGCCGGCGCGGCGGCGTCGACCAGGCTCGCGCGCAGCTGGTCGTCGGTCGCCTTCGCGAGGTCGGCCGCGGCCACCTCGTGCTCCTCGAGCAGGAAGCCGGCGCTCGAGCGCGCCGGGATCTGCGGCGCGAAGAAGACGTAGACGTGGCCCGGCTCGCGGTGGACGACGAAGACGTCGTGGACCGGCTGCGCGCCGAGGTTGTGCAGCTCGTAGTGGCGGCGGCCGGGCCCGAAGGTGTTGCCGCGGCGCAGCTCGAGCGGCAGCTTCTCGTCGCTCTGCGCCTCGTAGAAGACGAAGCGCTCCGACTCGCCGCCGGTGCTCGCCCACAGCGCGTCGAAGCGGCGCACGTCCTCGACCCACGGCACCTTGGTCGGCGCCGGCGCGTGCGGCGGCGTGGTCGTCAGCTCGAGGTCGTTCCAGATGAGCTGGCGCGTCGGATCGGGCGGCAGCGCCGGTCCGCCCTGCGCGTTGGCGCGCGCCGCGCGGGCCAGGAGCAGCCGGGCGCGGGCCGCGGCCGCGGCCACGCCGTTGGCGTCGGCGGCGGTGCGGAAGAGATCGATCTGCGGGTACCACACCGAGGCCGGGCCGCCGGTGAAGCCGACCTCGAGCCCCACCGGGATGTGCGCGTCGCGGCGCGGCGAGTAGAAGTGGACGACCGGCAGGTCGCGCTCGCCGCCGTCGGGCGGGAGGTCGCGCACCGACGGGCCGCTGGCGCCGGCGCTGCCCGGCACGCTGCGGTGGAAGAAGTCGGGCAGGAGCGCGCTGGCGTCCTGAGCGCGGCCGGCGCCATCGAAGACGTGCACGCCCCACTCGTGGACCCACAGCGGATAGGCGCACCACGACTTGGCGGCGGCGCCGGGCGCGGCCAGCGGCAGCGCCAGGAGCGAGAGCGGCAGGGCCAATCCTGCGAGGCTTCGGCGGAGTCTCATCGGCATGTCCTCAGGGAAGGCGCACGGGCTGCCACAGCGCGAGACCGGCGCGGCTCAGCACGGCGTAGGTGTACATCGACGTGTAGATGGAGAGCGGCATGACCTCGTCGAGCAGCGCCTCGTCTTCGCGATAGACGACGGTCGTGCCGGGCTGGTCGAAGAAGCGCGCGCCCCACGCGCCGAGCACGAGGTCGACCTCGCCGCGATAGAGGTGGTGGCCGCTTGCGCGCTCGAACGGGATCGCCGGGTCGCGGTCCATGACGCAGTCGCCGCCGGCCCCGCCGCGCTCGAGCGTCGGGCCGAGCGGGCTCGCCGGGTCGAGCAGCGCCGCGCGCAGCCGCTCGCGGGTCTCGGCGGCCAGGCGCTCGGGCGCCACCGCGTGGTCCTCGAGCACGAACGCCAGGCTCTGGCCCGGCTCGATGGCGGCCGCCGACACGACGAAGGTCGCGGCGCCGTCGCGCGTGACGAGGATGACGTCGTGCACCGCGGTGGCGCCGCCGTTGGCCAGCTCGTAGGCCCGCCGGTCGGCCTTCCAGGCGGCTCCGCGCCTAAGCGTCAGCGGCGTCCGCTCGGCCGTCTGGGCCTCGTAGAAGACGAAGCGATCGGACTCGCTGGCCGCGTTGACCCACAGCGCCGGCAGCTCGCGGGCCTTGGCGATCCAGTCGCTCGAGGTCGCCGACGCGGCGTGCGTCGGGGCGGCGGTCAGCTCGAGGCGGGTCCACACCAGCTGGCGCGTCGGATCGGCCGGCAGCGGCGGCCCGCCGAGGTGGCTCGGGCGCGCGGCGCGCGCGGCCAGGAGCATCTTGCGCGCCGCCCCGGCGAGCGCCCCGTTGGCGTCGCCGGCCGTGCGGAAGAGGTCGACCTGCGGCCACCACTCCGCGGCCGGCCCCTGGCTGAAGCCGACCTCGACGCCGACCGGGATGGGTTCGCTCGGCGCGCCGAGCGCGTAGAAGTGGAGGACCGGCAGCTTGCGGACGCCCATGTCGACCGGCAGCTCGCGCACCGGCTGGGCCGTCGCGACGCCGCCGCCGACGGTGGTGTGGAACCAGTCGGGCCACGGGTCGGCGGCCAGGCTGGCGCCGTCGCCGCCGAAGACGTGGACGCCCCATTCTTGGACGTACAGCGGCCAGGCGCACCACGCGTCGGCGCGCGCGGCGGGAGCGGCGAGCGAGGCGAGCGCGGACAGCGAGCCGAGGACGAGGATAGCGACGAGGCGGGACGACGGGCGCACGCGGAGGCTCCGGGTGGTGGGGGCGGAGCTCACGGTAGCGCCGCCGCTTCCCAGAGCGCCAGGCCGGCGCGCCGAAGCACCACGAAGTTGTACATGTCGGTGTAGATGGAGAGCGGCATCGCCGCCTCGAGCGTCGCCGTGTCCTCGCGATACACGATGGTCGTGCCGGGTCGCTCGAAGAAGCGCGCGCCCCAGGTGTGGAGGATGAGGTCGACCTCGGGCGCGAACAGGCGATAGCCGTGCGCCGTCTCGAACGGCAGCGCCGGGTCGCGCATCATGACGCAGTCCTGGAGCTCGCGCGTGCGGTCGCCGGCGGGCTTCGGGTCGGGCTCGACCAGCAGCTGGCGCAGCCGATCGACCGTCGCCGCGCGCAGGCCGGCCGGCTCGACGCGGTGGTCCTCGAGCACGAAGTCGGTGGACTTGCCGGCCTCGAGCGTCGCCACGTAGACGACGAAGGTCGCGCCGCCATCGCGCTGCACGACGAACACGTCGTGCACCGGCTGCGGGCCGTCGTTGCGCAGCACGTACTGGCGATGGTCCGCGCTCCAGGCAGTCCCGCGCGCCAGCCGGAGCGGCTCGCGCTCGCGCGTGTCGGCCTCGTAGAAGAGGAAGCGCTCCGACTCGGCGCCGCCGTTCACCCACAGCGCGTCGAGCTTGCGCGCCTCGTCGACCCAGGCCGAGGTGCTGGCGGCGGGCGGGTGCGCCGGCGTCGGGGCGAGGTCGAGGTGGTTCCACACGAGCTGGCGCGTCGGGTCGAGCGGCAGCGCCGGCGGGGCGTCCATGCGGCCTTGGCGCTGGAGGCGGGCCAGCAGCAGCTTGGCGCGCGCCAGCTGCGAGTCGGCGCTGTTGGCGTCGGCGGCCGTCCGGAGGAGGTCGACCTGCGGGAACCACGACGACGCCGGGCCGCCGGTGAAGCCGACCTCGACCCCCACCGGGACGGTCGCCTGCCAGTTGCGCGGCGAGTAGAAGTGGATGACCGGCAGGGCCCGGATGCCGCTGTCAACGGGCAGGTCGCGCACCGACGGGCCCGACGCGACGCCGCCCGAGGTGCTCGAGTGGAACCACGGCGGCAGCCCGGCCAGCAGCGACGAGCGCGCGCCGTCGCCGCCGAAGACGTGGACGCCCCACTCGTGGACCGTCAGCGCTTGAGCGCACCACGACTCGGCGTGCGCGGCGCCGACCGGCGCGAGCACCAGGGCGGCGAGCGCGGAGAGCGCGAGCGGGACGAAACGTTGCTGAGGACGACCGGCCATTCGCGCGCCTACGCGCCAGCCCGGGGAAAGTTTCAGCCTGCGGCCGTATCGGTCGCGTCCCCGAGAGGCCTGCGCCACTCGCCTGCGGCCGCCTTCGCCGACCTTGCGAGTGGCTCCGGCCTGGGGGCCGCGACCTGCCGTTTCAGCCGGCCGCCCGCGCCAGTGTCAGCGCCGGCACCTTCCACGGCGGGGTCGCGAACCACTTGACGAGGTGGTCGACGAACGCGCGCGTCCTGGCCGGCATGCCGTCGCGCTGCGGCATGACCGCCGCCACCGTCAGCGGCGCGTGGCGGATGCCGTCGAGCACCAGCTCGAGGCGGCCGGCGCGCACGTCCTCGGCCACCATGAACCACGGCAGCGTCGCGAGCCCGATGCCGGCCAGCGCCGCCTGGCGGATGTTGGCGCCATCGTTGGCGGTGAAGCGCACGCGCAGCGGCACCGACACGCGCCGCCGCGGCAGCTTGAAGCCCCACTCGACCTCGAGCGGCAGGAGCCCGTAGTGGAGGCAGTCGTGGGTCACGAGGTGGCAGACCTCCTCGGGGCGGCCGCGGCGATCGAGGTAGGCCGGGCTGGCGACGATGACGCCGCGGTCCTCGGCTAGCTTGCGCACGACCAGCGACGAGTCGTCGTGCGAGCGCGAGATGCGGATGACCACGTCCCAGCCGCCCTCGACGACGTCGATGAGGCGGTCGTCGACGGTGAGCTGCACCTCGACCTCGGCCTGGTGCTCGAGGAACGCGCCGATGGCCGGCGTCAGGTACTGCTCGGAGAAGATGCCCGGCGCGTTGACGCGCAAGAGACCGCGCGGCTTCGTGCCCGAGCCGGCCACGACGTCGAGCGCGGCGCGCGCCTCGGTCACCAGGTTGCGCGCGTGCTCGAAGACCTGGAGGCCGTCGGTGGTGAGGCCGATGTTGCGCGTCGAGCGCGTGAGGAGCCGCACGCCGAGGCGCGTCTCGAGGTCGTTGATGCGGCGCGAGACCGCCGACTTGGCGATGCCGAGCTCGCGCGCGGCGGCCGAGAAGCTGCGCAGCTCGGCCACGCGCACGAGCACCGCCAGGTCGGGGAGCACCTCCATCAGCTGGTTGTTCATGCGACCTCTGCCCTGTTCGTCGGAGAGCCGCGCGGGCGATGCGCCCTCGGGGGCGTTCTCCTCTCGAGAACAGTCTGCACGCGAGGTCGCGACTTCCGCAAGGGCGGAGGCGCGCCCATGGTAGCCCCACGGTTACGTCAAACCGGGAGGCGGATATGCTCAAGTTGTTCTCGACCGATCGCTCGATGGTGTCGCTGGTCCAGCGCGTGGTGCTGGCGGCGGTCATGTTCCCCCACGGCGCGCAGAAGCTGCTCGGCTGGTTCGGAGGCTACGGCTTCGACGGCACGATGGGCTTCCTCACCGGTCAAGCGGGCCTGCCAGCGCCGCTGGCGGTGCTCGTCATCCTGGCCGAGTCGCTCGGCGCGGTGGCGCTGGCGTTCGGTCTCCTGTCGCGCGTCACGGCCGCCGGCATCGCCTCGGTCATGATCGGCGCCGTCTTGACCTCGCACCTGTCGAACGGCTTCTTCATGAACTGGGCTGGCAGCCAGGCCGGCGAGGGCTTCGAGTACCACCTCCTGGCGCTGGCGCTGGCCGTGCCGCTCATCTTCAAGGGTGGTGGCGCCTTCGCCGTCGATCGCTGGATCGCCGCGCGCCTCGGCGCGGGGCGGCCCGCGGCGACGCCGGCGCTCGCCCGCTGAGTCAGAGCGCCGACCGGTCGTTCTCCAAACGAGAACGACCGGCGCGTCCCGGGCTCACTGCGGCGCGGGCATGCCGTCGTCGATCCACTGCTGGATGAGGTCCTGCTGCGCCTGGGTCAAGCAAGCCGGGTTGGCGTGGTCGGTGGCCGGGTTGCCGGTGCAGCCCGCCAGCCGCGGCATGCTGCCGTCCTTGATGCGGACGATGGTGCAGGCGCCCTTGGTGAGGCCCTGGTTGACGCACTTCGTGTAGAAGGCGGCGGCCTTCTGCGAGTCGGCGTAGGCGGTCGCGATGGGCGTGCCGCCGATGTTGTGGCCACCCGAGCCGGCCGTCGGCGCGGCGTGGGTGTGGCACGGGCTGCACTTGGCCGCGTAGATCGGATGGACCTCGTCGAAGGTCACGAGGTCGACGGCGGTGTCGTCGGGCGGGACGACGGTGTCCTCGGGCGGGACGACGGTGTCGTCGGGCGGGACCACCGTGTCGTCGGGCGGGACCACGGTGTCGTCGGGCGGCGCGACCGTGTCCTCGGGGGGCGTCGTGTCGTCGGGGACGCTGGTGTCGACCGGCGCGGTCGTGTCGTCCGGGGCGGCGCTGTCGGTCGCGACCGAGCTGTCGGCCGGGGTCGACGTGTCGGCCGGCGTCGCGCTGTCGGCGGCGGCGTCGCTGCCGGCGTCGCCGCTGACGTCGGCGACGTCCGCCGTGCTGTCGGCGGCGGCGGTGTCGGTCGCGGTGTTGGCTGCGTCGTCGCAAGCGACGAGCGCCAATACGGAAGTCAGAGCGATGAACGAGAGTCGACGAACGAGCATGGCGCCCTCCAGAACGGGTCGCGCATCCTAGCGGGCCTCCTCACCCAGGTCGAGCGTCCCGCTCTGACCCCGCGCGCAGTCTCGTTCCGGGGGCCGTCGCGCTCAGTTGGCGTACTTGACGCTGCAGCCGTAGCCCTTGGTCTGCGGCACCTTCACCGGGCGGCCAGCGGCGAGGTCGGCCAGCGCCTCGCTCACGTGGTTGACGTAGCCGGACTCGGGCACGCGGCCGAGCGGCGCGTTGTCGATGGCGCCGAGGTAGGCCAGCGTACCGTCCGGCGCGATGACCACCATGTGCGGGGTGGTGCGCGCCTGGTAGAGCTTGCCGACCGCGCCCGACTCGTCGAGGAGGATGGGGTTCTCGATGCCGTACTCGGTGACCGAGGCCTTGTTGCGATCGACGCCGTTGCCCTCCTTGCCGGCCGCGCTCGAGTTGATCGACAGCCACACGACGCCCTTCGCGGCCACCTCCTTGGCCATCGTGCGCATGGGGCCCTCGCTGTGCTGCGCGCGCACGAACGGGCAGTCGGGGTTGTACCACTCGAGGACGACGGTCTTGCCGCGGAAGCTGGCGAGCGACACGTCCTTGCCGTCGAGGTCCTTCAGCGTGAAGTCGGGCGCGGCCGAGCCGGCGGTCGCCAGGCTGCCGGCCGGGGCCTTGCCGTCGACGGCGTTGACCTTGCCGAGCTCGCCGGCCTGCACCGGGGTGGGCGCGGCGTTGGCGTTGTCGCCGCCCTTGCCGCAGGCGGCGAAGGCCACGGCAACGAGGAGCGCGAGGATGAGGCCGGAGGTCGAGCGGGTCATCGGGGTCATGGAGGTCATGCGGTTTCCTGTCGCTGGGGGCGGCGGCCGGCCGCCGGATGGGACGGCCTCGCTCGGCACGGGGCTGGGACGAGCGCAACGCGCGACGGCCGGGCTTGGTTCAAGCTGCTGGCAAGTCGCGCCATCGCTCTATACGCTGCGCCGCGACGGAGGGTTGCGATGCGGCGGACGATTGGGGACGACGGTGGACTGTGGGCGCGGGGCGCGATGGCCGGACTGGCGCTGATCCTCGGCGCGTGCGGCGAGGACACGACGGGCCAGGTCGTCGACACCGGGGCCGGCAGCGATGCGACCACGCCGCTCTTCGACGTGCTCCAGCCCGACACGGCCTTCGCCACCGACACGGCGCCCGCGCCCGACAGCGCCGTCGACGACGCCGACGCGACCGACGCCGACAGCGGCGACGCCGCGGCCGACGCCGACGCCGAGCCGGGCAGCTTCGGGACGCCGTGCCAGAACAACCCCGAGTGCGCCTCGGGCTACTGCGTCGAGGGCCCGGACGGCTTCGTCTGCACGCGCCAGTGCCAGGCCGACTGCCCCGCCGGCTACGACTGCAAGGGCATCCAGGACCGGACCGACGTGGTCTTCCTGTGCCTGCCGCGGCTCGACCGGCTGTGCGCGCCGTGCACCGAGGACCTCCAGTGCGGCGGCGGCCGCTGCCTCGACATCGACGGCGAGCAGCGCTGCGCGCGGCCGTGCGTGCGCGCCGAGGACTGCCCGACGTCGTTCGCCTGCGTGCCCGACGGCGAGGCGAGCAACGCCGGCTTCTGCCAGCCCGCGACCGGCAGCTGCTCGTGCTTCGCCGAGGTCGACGGCGGGCTCCGCACCTGCGCCAGCGAGAACGCCTTCGGCACCTGCTTCGGCGTGTCCGACTGCGATCCCGAGGTCGGCTGGTCGACGTGCTCGGCCAAGACCCCGGCGGCCGAGACCTGCAACGGCACCGACGACGACTGCGACGCCTTCGTGGACGAGGACCTCGCCGAGGTCGGCCAGGCCTGCACGGTGGACGTGGCCGGCGTCGGCAGCTGCGCCGGCCAGACGGTGTGCGCCGGCGTGGCCGGCATCAAGTGCCAGGGTCCGACGCCGACGGCCGAGACCTGCGACTTCAGCGACAACGACTGCGATGGCTCGGTCGACGAGGACTTCAAGACCGGCGACGTCTACGCGACCTTCGAGCACTGCGGCACGTGCAATCGCAGCTGCGCCATCGGCTTCCCCAACGCCGCCCAGACCGCCTGCCAGATCGACCACGGCGTGGCGCAGTGCGTGGTCGTGAGCTGCGACGACGGCTACATCAAGCAGAACGACTTCCAGTGCATCCCCGATGTCGTCAACCTGTGCGAGCCGTGCTCGAGCGACGCCAACTGCCTCGGCCAGGGCTCGGCCTGCGTCACGCTCAGCGACGGCAGCTTCTGCGCCAAAGCCTGCGTCGGCAACGGCAACTGCCCGCTCGGCTTCAGCTGCCAGGAGGTCGGCGAGGCCTCGAAGCAGTGCGTGCCGACGACGGGCGTCTGCAGCTGCGGCCCGACCACCCAGGGCCTGTCGCGCGCGTGCTCGGTGACGGTGTCGCCGGCCGGCCAGCCGAGCTACACCTGCGCCGGCTCGGAGACGTGCAGCGCGGCCGGCTGGGGCAGCTGCGTCCTGCCGGTCGAGGCCTGCAACGGCGTCGACGACGACTGCGACGGCAACACCGACGAGGGCTTCCGCAACGCGTCCGGCAAATATGACAAAGTCGACAACTGCGGCGCCTGCGGCGTGTCGTGCCTGGCGCTGGATTATGTCAATAGCGCGCCGGTGTGCGACGCCAGCGCCGCCGGGCTGCCGCGCTGCAGCTACCAGTGCGACAACGGCTGGGTCGACGTCGACGCGGCGCCGGGCTGCGACTGCCACCCGACCTCGACCACCGATCTGCCCGACGACCTCGGCGTGGACGCCGACTGCGACGGCATCGACGGCGAGATCGGCAAGAGCGTCTTCGTGGCCAAGACCGGCGACGACGCCGGCCTCGGCACCATCGACGACCCGCTGCGCACCATCGCCGCCGGCATCGCCAAGGCCCAGCTGCTGGGCCGCCGCGACGTGCTGGTGGCGACCGGCGTCTACGAGGAGTCGGTGACGCTTGTCGACGGCGTGTCGGTCTACGGCGGCTACGCGCCGGCCTTCTCCGAGCGCGACCGCAGCCGCCACGAGAGCGCGCTGCTCGGCGCAGCGCCGACCGACGCCCAGCGCGGCGCGGTCAACGCCGTCAGCGTCGGCCAGAACGCGGCCAAGCCCATCACCTTCGACGGCTTCTCGGTCTTCGGCGCCAACAACCCGGCGCCGGGCGGCAATTCGTACGCCATTTATTTGCGCAATGTCGGCGCGAATATCACCATATCGCACGACTACGTGGTGGCCGGCGACGGCGGCGCGGGCGCGGCCGGAGCCAAGGGCGGCGACGGCGCCGACGGCAACGACGGTTCTCCCGGCGTCGGCGCGGAGTCGACCGGTTCGACATGCACGGTGGCGAACCACGCCGCTGGCGGCAACGGAGGCGCTCAGATCTGCGACGGCACCGACACGAGTGGCGGCAACGGCGGGACGCGCGTTTGTCCAGTAGCGCCGAATCCGGTCCAGACCTCCACTCAGACGCCCACGGCGCAGGAATACGGCCACGACGGCAAGCTCAACGCCGGCAGCGGCGGGGAGCCAGGCTGGCATGACCGCATCCAGGCCGCTGGCTGCGGTAGCGTCAGTATCCCCCAACTTCACGACGACGTTGGTGCCGCCGGTGGGGCTGGCCAGAATGGACTGAATGGCAATTCGGCCGCGGCCTGCTCGGCATCCGCCGGCGTCGTCGACTCGAATGGCCAATGGAAGGGGCCCCAGCCTGGAGCGGGCCAGCTGGGAGCTCACGGCTCGGGCGGAGGAGGTGGCGGGGCCGGCAGCGGCATCGACCACAACTCCGTTTGCACCACGCCTTACGTCGTCGGGAGCAGCGGCGGCGGTGGCGGCGCGGGAGGATGTCGCGGAGCCGTCGGCGCCTCGGGAATGTCCGGCGGCGGTAGTTTTGGCATATTCGTCACATACACTAGCGTCCCGGCATCACTGCCCACCATCCGCGAGAATCTGGTCCTGCGCGGTATCGGCGGTCGGGGTGGCGCGGGCGGCGCTGGAGGTGTCGGCGGGGCAGGTGGATTCGGCGCAGAGCCCGGACCGACAAACCACGGGACGCAGCCCTTTCCGCTCGTCTGCTGCTCGTCATCGGGCGGAGCTGGCGGCAATGGCGGTCGCGGTGGACATGGCCCCGGCGGTGCCGGAGGCTGCGGGGGCGCTACATTCGGCATGTACCTCGATCCGGTCGCGGCTTCGCTGCCCAAGGCGTCGATCTCGGAGAATGTCATTCCGGCCGCAGGCGCGGCCGGCAGCGGGGCGCCCGGCGGAACGAGTCTCGGCAACGTCGGCCTGACCGGCAGCAACGGAGTGAGCTCGGCTAGGAACTACTGAGAGCCGCTGCAATCGAGGCCACCGGCCGAGCCGACACGCTGGACGTAGGCAGCGCAGGCCGACGTCTCGATCGGACCGGGGCTGCCGCCGAACGTTTGCACGTCCGGGTCGCAGGCTACCCCGACGATGAACAGTCCGGGTTCCGGTTCTGCACCGACGAACTCTCGCGGAGCGTGGTCATCCACGAGATCCCACCGGCGGACACCCTCGAGGTCGAGCGAGAAGAGCACCCTTCGATTGGGCGTGAGATCGAGGAAGTGCGTCGCTCCGTCACCGATGAACGCGGCGTTTCCGGAAGCGAACCCCGTCGCGTAGACTCGCCTGTGCGTTTGGTCGACCGACATGTTCCAGAGCTCGGCGCCAGGATAGCCGTCGGGAGCGTCGAGCGGCTTCAGGAACCGCACCCATTCGAGGACTCCGGAGGACGCGAAGCGGGCGACAAAGCCGTCTCCGAGCGCTCCCTGCTCGGGCGGCGACGCACTGTAGAATTGGCCGGTGGCATACTTCACGTCATTAGGCGCCACACCGAACGTGGCTTCGAGTCCCGAAATCCTCCCGACGACAAGCGTTGCACCGCTCTCTATGCCGTGGATCTTCATGAGATCGAACGACGAGCCAAAGGCCGACCAGTCGGTGTCGGCAATGATTCTGCGAGCACCGACGAGGTCACCGTTCAGCGCGTATCGCACGAGCACGTGTTGCGCGGCGCCGTAGTCGACGGACACCGGCGCCGACGCCCCGTCGCATCGGATGGCGCCGGCTCCTCCAACGAGCGCAACAATGTCGCCGTCAGTCGACAGCGCGACATCACGGACGATTTCAACGCCGGCGCCTGACACCTGCCGAGCCCACGCAATGGCACCGGTGCGACGGAATCGGATGATCCCATCGTCGTAGCCGCTCATCGGGGTGAGCACGACTGCCCCCTCTTCGGTGTCGAATGAGACCGGCGCGTTGTGAGGGACGGTTCCGATCCACCCATCCGGGGTCCGAACCACTGGCAGTGCCGGCAACGACACCAATCCCACGATCTGTCCGGCGGCATCGAGGCTGACGACGTGCGTCCCCGATTCCGCTGACAGGGTTCGCATCTCACTCGACGTGTCCGCGCCGAGGTAGGTCGTGGCGTAATGGCTGACGACCGCGACGTCCACGATGGGAGAATCGACCGACGCGAGGAGACGGACGACATCAGCGCCCACGATCAGGGTGGTCCAGATGACGTCTCCATTCGACCCGACGCGGGCGACGAAGGAGACTTGCTCGGCTGAATCGATCTCGCGCCCATCGGCGAAGTTTGCCGGCCCAAGGGCATATCCCGACACCCATATGCCGTCCGATGACGAGTGCACGACCTGGTAGACACCTGCGCTGCCTCCCTCGACGACGATGCTCAGCCAATCCGAGAGCTCGTCGTCTGGTGGCGGTCCGCCGACACAGGCGCCCGCGCGGCAGGCGTCCAGGGTCGTGCACGGGTCACCATCGTCGCAGACCCCGTCATCGGCGGCGGAGAACGCGCCACCGTCGACGCACACCCGGCACGGGTCTGCTGGGTTGCGGTCGCCCTTCGTGTAGCATGTGCCGCCAACCAGGCAGGTACCGGGGATCTGCTGTGTCAGGCAGCCACCCGTGCCGTCACACAGGTCGTTCGTGCACGCGAGCCCGTCGTCGCAGGTGTAGGCCGTCCCGCGGCACTCGCCCGACTCGCATTTGTCAGATGTTGTACACGGATTGTGGTCGTCGCAGTCGTCGCCGCTCTTCGGCAAGATCCGGCACGTGCCGTCTGCCTGGCAGATGGCATCGGCGCACGACGACCCCATTGAACTGCAATCGTCGTTGGTGTGGCAGCCCGCATCCGCCTGGCCATCGGCCGCGCCGTCGAAATGGCCATCGTCGGTCGCAGCGTCGGTCGGAGAGGATTCAGCGTCGGCGCCGTCGGCTCCAATGCTATCGCCGAGACGCGTCTCCTCCGCGTCGACGTGGCGCGGACCGGGAAAACACCCGGCCACCAGGGCGGACAAACAGGTCCACTCGCACATCCTCGCGCGCATCTTCCCTCCGTGGGCGAGGATGCCGCGTCCCGCTGTGCGAGGCAACGACGGGCTACTGATTGCAGACGTCGTCGTAGACCAGCACCTCGAGCGAGAACGGACCGTGCGAGCCGCCGCTGAAGGTCTCTTCGCCGAAGCCGTCGACGACGATGTACCAGGTGCCGGCGCCGAGCGTCGTCGAGATCGACTCGCTGCTGCCGACGAGGTCGTCGGAGCAGTCGACGACCGACGAGACCGCACCGCACGGGGCGCCGGTGATGGCCAGCATGCCGTCCCAGCCGTCGGGGCTCAGCGTCACCTCGACCTCGTGCTCGCTGCCGAGCGTGAAGGCGTAGACCTTGTCGGGAGCGCCGCCGACGTGGCTGCCGTCGTGGGTGCAGCCGCCGACGTCCTGCAGGAAGAAGTCGTCGTTGTCGGCCAGCGTCAGGCTCTGGTTCTCGAGCAGCGTCTCGAAGCGCGGGCTGCCGACGAACGGGTCCTTGCAATTGGAGGTATTTGTCACATCGATATTGGTCGCGACGCAGGACGCCTGGCCACCGGTGTGGTTGAAGTTCAGCATGAAGTCGTAGTCGCCCGGGTCGCCCGGGTTGTCGCCCTCGACGAACATGCGGTAGGTGCCCGCACCCAGCGTGCCGGCGTAGATCTCGTCGCCGATGGACGTCTCGCAGTCGATGACGTTGACGTCGGCGCAGCCGCTCTTGGTGAGCACCAGCTCGCAGTCCCAGCCGCACGACGTCTCGGCGTAGACCTCGGTGGCGCCGGTCAGATCGAAGCGGTACTCGCGCTCGGCCGAGTCGGGCGCGTCGCTGCACAGGTCGCTGGTGAAGACGACCTCGTCCTTGGCGCCAGAGAAGCTCTCGCCGCTGAACACGGTCGAGGTCGTGACCACCGTCTCGCTCGCGGGCTCCGGACATGCCTGCGGGCCGGTGTCGGCGACCGTCGTGTCGGCCACCGTCGTGTCGGCGACCACCGTCGTGTCGGCGGCGACCGTCGTGTCGGCGGCCACCGTCGTGTCGGGCGCGACGGTCGTGTCCGCCACCACCGTGTCGGCGACCACCGTGTCGGCCGCGTCCGGCGTCGTCGCGTCCGGCGTCGTCGCGTCCGGCTGCGCGCTGTCGGCGACGCTGTCGGGCAGCGCCGTGTCGCTGGCGACGAACGTGTCGGTCGCGGCCGTGGCCGTGTCCGCCGGCACCAGCACGTCGAGGACGTCGAGCGCGTCCTTCGACGCGCCGATCTGCTCGTCTCCGCAAGCCGCGCCCGAAGAGACGAGCGCGACGAAGAACAGCACGCGGCGGATGGTCATGGTCACTCCTTGGTGTGGCACTCGAAGCAGCCGAAGCCCTTACCGGTCTTCGGGTCCATCAGCGGCTCGCCGACCAGCGTCGCCATCGTCGGCGTGACGACCTCCATCATGAAGTCGAGCACGTGCTTCTTCTTCTCGGCGAGCTTCTTGAAGCCCTCCTCGGTCGTCGGCAGCTTCTCGATGTCGGGGTTGGGCATCTTGAACTTGCCCTGCTTGGCGCCCGCGCCGTGGCACGTCGCGCACGTGACCTTGTCGAAGTCCTTCGGGTCGAAGGCGTGGAAGCGCTCGCGCATGGCGGGCATGACCGTCGACTTCATGTAGGCCTTCTTGTCGTCGTCCGACCACTTGGCAAACGGCGTCGGCGGCGCCGTCACCGGCGTGAAGGCGGGCCAGGCGCCGGCGTCTTCGGCGGCCACCGCGGCCGCATCGTCGGCCGCCGCGACGGCGTCCTCGGCCACCGCCACCGCGTCGTCGGCCACCGCCACCGCGTCGTCGACGGGCGGCGCCATCGCGTCATCGGCGACGGCAACGGCGCTGTCGTCGGCGGCCGGCGCGGCGTCGGCCGCGGCCTCGGTGACGTCGGGCGCCGGCGCGGGCGCGGTGTCGGCCGGCTCGACCACGTCGGCGGCAGGCGCCGTCGGCGGCGGCGGCTCGGTCGCCACGACCACATCCTGAGCGGGTGGCGGCGCCTTCTTGCCGCACGCCCCGATGAAGGCCACGCACCCGATCACGCCCCACAGTCCGATTCGCATAGCTGCCTCCTGAGTCCTGGCGATTCTAGCACCCAGCCGGCGCGCCGTCAGCGGCGGCCGGCCAGCGTGCGCTCGTAGAGCTCGAGGTAGCGGCGCGCCGGCTCCTGCCAGCCGATGGGCTGAGCCATGGCGCGGGCGCGCGCCGCCTCGGTCGCGGCCGGGTCGGCGAAGAGCGCGGCCGCGCGCGCGAGCGCTTCCCCGAGATCGTCGCCCTGCATGACGAAGCCCCAGCCTTCGCCGTCGCCGACGTCGCGCACGGTGTCGGCCAGGCCGCCGGTGCGGCGCACCACCGGCAGCGCGCCGTGGCGCATGGCGTGGAGCTGGGTCAGGCCGCAGGGCTCGAAGCGACTCGGCACCAGCACCACGTCGGCCGCAGCGAAGGCGGCCGACGCCAGCTCCGGCTCGAAGGCGTCGCGCAGCACCACGCGCCGCGGATGGCGACGCTCGGCCGCGCGCAGCGCGCCCACCAGGTCGGGCGCGCCGACGCCGATGACGGCGACGGCGTAGCCCGCCGCCAGCGCGCCGGGCAGCGCGTCGAGCACGAGGTCGACGCCCTTCTGCTGCGTGAGGCGCGACACCATGACCGCCAGCGGGCCGCTCGGCACGTCCAGCCCGATGCGCTCGCAGAACGCCTGGCGCCGGGCCGCGCGCGGCTCGGTCGGCAGCGGCCGCTCGGCATCGACAAGCCCATTGACGATGACCTCGAGGTCGGCGGCGCGGTGCCGGAAGAGCCCGACGAAGTCCCAGCCGAGCGCCACCGTCTGGAGCTCGCGCGCGTAGGTCGGGCTCACCGTCGTCAGCTTGTCGGCGTACTGCAGGCCGGCCTTGAGCGGCGAGATGCGGCCGTGATGCAGCACACCCTCGACCTGGAAGGCGCTCTCGGGCAGCCCGGTGAGCGCCGCGCCGCTGGTCGGAAACGAGCCTTGGAACGCGAGGTTGTGCACCGTGAAGACGACGCGCGGACGGTGCTCGGGCGCCGGGTGGCCGAGCACGACCAGCGGCGCGACCAGGCCGGCGTGCCAGTCGTGGAGGTGCACGATGTCGCTGGCCTCGACCACGCGCGCCGCCGCGCGCGCGAACGCGCTGAAGCGGACCGGGTTGTCCGAGTAGGCCTCCTCGCGGTCGCCGTACATGCCCGGCCGCCCGAACAGCGCCTGCTCGGCCAACATGACCAGGCGCGCGCCGCGGAGCTCGGTGACGTGCGCGCGGAACGTCGCCGCGCCCCACGGCAGCGGCACGCGCACCTCGTACGCGACGGGCGCGCTCGGGTGTCGGGCCAGCGCGCCGGCGGAGCCGGGCACCACCACGGTGACGTCGTGCCCCAGGCGCGCCTGCGCCTCGGGCAGCCCGGCCACGACCTCGCCGAGGCCACCGGTGTAGGCCAGGTCGCTGTGCTCGGCGGCGACGTGCGCGATGCGCATCGAACCTGCGACCTCCGCGAAGAGCGATCCGATCGAGATCTAGAAGGTGTAGCCGTCGGGGATGACGCCGCGCCGCGCGACCACGATGATGCCGTCGCGCACCGTCACGAACTCGTCCTCGTGCTCGCTCAGCTGGCGCTCGTTCACGAGCCGCACGTGGCGCCCGATGCGCGTGTCGCGGTCGATGATGGCGTTCCTGATGACCGAGTACTCGCCGACCCCGAGCGGGATCTTCTCGCGCCGCCTGGTGTCGCCGAAGTCGTAGGCGCCGGCGCCGTTGTGCACGACGCGGTCGAGGTTGCAGCCCGGGCCGATGACCGTGCGGATGCCGATGATCGACTTCCGCACCGTCGCGCCGTCGCCCACCACGGCGCCGTCGCAGAGCAGCGCGCGCTGCACCAGCGCCTCGCCGACCTTGGCCGGCGGCAGGAAGCGCGGGCGCGTATAGAGGCGCTTGTGCTCGTCGAAGAGGTCGAGCTTGGGGATGGGATCGGTGAGCAGCAGGTTCACGCGATGGTAGGACTCGATGGTGCCGACGTCCTCCCAGAAGCCCGAGTACGGATAGGCCGCGAGCCGCTTGGTCTTCAGCGCCGTCGGTAGGATGTGCTTGCCGAAGTCGTCGCGCGTGTCGGCGGTCAGCAGCTCGGCCAGCACCGACGCCCGGAAGCAGTAGATGCCCATCGAGGCGAGGTGGGTCTGGTCGCCGACCGGGTCGGGCACGGTGAAGTCGTCAAGGATCTTGTCCTCTTTCGGCTTCTCGGCGAACTCGGTGATGACGCCCTCGTTGTCGATGCGCATGATGCCGTAGCGCCGCGCCTCGTCGCGCCGGCAGCGCGTCGCGGCGATGGTGACGTCCGCGTCCATGCGCCGGTGGTGCTCGGCGAACTCGGCGAGGTCCATCATGTACATCTGGTCGCCCGACAGGATGAGGATGTCATCGTCGGGCTCGGCCTCGTAGCGCGCGAGCTGCTTCCTCACGGCGTCGGCCGTGCCCTGGTACCAGCCCTCGGCCTGGTCGACCTGCTCGGCGGCGAGCACCTGCACCTGGCCGGCACGGAAAGCGTCGAAGCGATACGTCTGACCGACGTGCCGGTTGAGCGACGCCGACAGGTACTGCGTCAGCACGTAGATGTGGTGGATGTTGGCGTTCAGGCAGTTCGAGATCGGCACGTCGACGAGCCGGAACATACCGGCGATCGGCACCGCCGGCTTCGCGCGCGCTGAGGTCAGCGGGCGCAGCCGCTCACCGCGACCGCCACCCAGGATGACAGCGATGACCTTGCCCATGCCTCGGTTATGGAGGCGTTCGGGCCGGCCGTCAAACACGGCGGACCCGATTGGACGCGTCAGGTGCTCGGCTCTCCGCCGCCTTCGATCTCCTCGGTGAAGTCGAAGTCGTTGTCGTCGAAGTCGAGGTCGTCGACCGCCAGCTGGCCGCCCCCGCCCTCGCCCTTCGGCACGGCGGTCCAGCCCATGTACTTGCCCTTGGCCTTGTCCGACTTCGACTCGAGCACGAAGCTCACCTTGAGGAGCTGCTCCGGGTCGAGCGAGGTCTTCTGCACACCGCTCACGATGAAGCTCGGCTTGGTGCCGGTGATGGCGATGTCCTTGAGCTCGAGCTTCTCGAACAGCCCGACCAGCGCCTCGGCGCCCTTCTGGATGCTCGTCTGCACGCGGTGCACGACGTCGTGCTCGACCTTGGGGTCGGCGTTCTGCTCGAGCAGCTTGGCGATGATGCGGCCGTCCTCGATGCGTCGCCACTCGCGCGGCCCCGGCAGGAGCTGCTCGTAGGCCTGCCACTTGGCGTCATCGCGCGAGATGAAGAGGATCTCGGTGCCCATCGAGGCGCGGATGCGGTCCTCGAGCCCCTGCGGGCGGCGCGGAAAGTAGAAGATGAGGTCGCGGTTGCCCTGCCCCTGGCGGCGCCCGACGTAGAGCCCCTCGCGCGACTTCGAGACCTCGCGGATGCGGTTCTCGACCGTGTTGAGGCGCTCCTCCTCCTCGTCGGACGGAAGGCCCTCGGCGTTCTTGTTGGTCATGGGCATTCGCATGGCGAAGTACCAGGGGTGGGTCTTCAGCGGGAAGTCCTCCCCATGACCGAGGTCCAGCAGGATCTCGAAGATCTGCTCGCCCACCGTCACGCGCCACATCTCGTACATCGGCGTGTACGCCATCGCTTGGAATCTCCCGTGCCCGCGCCGACTGCTCCCCGGCAGTCGGACCGACACCTCATAGCGCGACAGTTTGTGAATTGCCAGAAGGGCGGGCTGCGCCCGGCGACGCCGCCTGCGGCTACTTGTGGAGCGACCGCCGCGCGCAGTCGAGGGCCGCCTCTTTGACGACCTCGCTGAGCGTCGGGTGAGCGTGGCACGTGCGCGCCACGTCCTCGGCCGAGGCGCCGAACTCGATGGCCATGGCCAGCTCGGCGATGAGGTCGCCGGCGCGCGGCCCGAAGATGTGCGCGCCGAGGACGCGGTCGGTGTCCTTGTGGGCCAGGATCTTCACCTGGCCGTCGGTCTCGCCGAGCGCCAGCGCCGCCCGTTCGGCGCGAACTTGAAGCGGCCCTTCACGAACGGCACGCCGGCGGCGACGAGCTCCTCCTGGTCTTGCACGCCCGCGACCTCGGGGTGCGTGTACACGATCGACAGGATGGCGTCGTAGACGATGCCGGCCGTCTGCCCGGCCAGGATCTCGGCCACCGCGACGCCCTCGTCCTCGGCCTTGTGGGCCAGCATGGCGCCGCGGATGCAGTCGCCGATGGCGAAGACGCCCGGCGCCGTCGTCTGGAACTCGTCGTCGACCACCACGCGGCCGCGCTCGTCGAGGCGCGCCGGCCGCGTCGAGACGAGCCCGTCGGTGTACGGGCGGCGGCCGGTAGCCACCAACGCCTTGATCGCCGACGACCTGGTGGTCGACGCCGTCCTTGTCGGACCACGCCACCGTGACGTTGTCGCCGTCGCGCGTCGCCGACTTCACGCGCGCGAGGACAGACTCGGGGCCTGCTTGGTGAAGACCTTCTGCGCCTCCTTGGCGATCTCCAGGGTCGATGCCGGGCGGCACGAAGTCGAGGTACTCGACGCCGGCAGGCCATGGCGCCGAGGCGGCCCACACCGAGCCGAGCTCGAGGCCGATGACGCCCCGCGCCGACCAGGATGGTGCTTCGGGACAGTCAGCAGCTCGAGCGCGCCGGTCGAGTCGATGATGCGCTCGCCGGCCGTTGGTGCCGCCGCGGAGCGCGGTCGGCACCGATCCGGTGGCGATGATGACCGCGTCGCTCGAGACCGTGAAGGCCTCGCCGGCGTCGGGCCCGACGGGCGTGACGCTGACGCTCCAGCGGCCGGTGGCACCGGGGAGCTTCGGGCCGAGCGCCCCGCGGCCGTGCAGCCAGTCGATCTTGTGCTTCTTGAAGAGCAGCTCCACGCCGCCGGTGAGCTGCTGCACGATGGCCTTCCGGCGCTCGTGCATGGTCGGCAGATCGAGCTCGAGGCCCGACACCTTCACGCCGTGCCTGGCCAGGTCGTGGGCCACCGCGGCGAAGCGCTCCGAGCTCTCGAGCAAGGCCTTCGACGGGATGCAGCCGACGTTCAGGCAGGTGCCGCCGAGGCGCGGGTACATCTCGACGCAGGCCGTCTTCAGGCCGAGCTGGGCCGCGCGGATGGCGGCGACGTAGCCGCCCGGGCCGGCGCCGATGACGACGACGTCGTACGACGGGGGACTTGGAAGCGGACATCCGTCAGACCTCGAGCAGGATCCGCGCGGGATCCTCGATGCACTGCTTGACCTTGACCAGGCTCACCGCCTCGCGACCGTCGACGATGCGATGGTCGCGCTCGGCACCGGAGTACATCATCGGGCGGATGACCACCCTGGCCGTTGAGGGCGACCAGGGCGGTCCTCGATCTTGTGGAGCCCGAGGATGCCGACCTACGGCGGAGTTCAGGATGGGCGTCGAGAGCGGCGAGCCGTAGACGCCGCCGTTCGAGATGGTGAAGGTACTTGCGCCCTGGAGGTCGGCCAGCGCCAGGGTGTTGTTCTTGGCCTTGTCGGCCAGCACGCCCAGCGCCTTCTCGAACTCGGCAAGGCCGAGCTCGTCGACCGCCTTCACGACCGGTACCACCAGGCCCGCGCACCGCCCACCGCCACGCCCAGGTAACCAGCAGTGGTGCTTGTAGACGATGGTGTCGCCGCGCACCTCGGCGTTCACGGCCAGGTAGGCCTTCAGCGCCTCGACCACGGCCGTAGCGAAGAAGCCGAGGAAGCCGAGCTTCACGCCGTGGAAGCACCTCGAAGGCGTCCTTGTACTGGTTCACCTGAGCCTTGCTGACCGCGCTCATGTCGACCTCGTTGAAGGTCGTCGAGGATAGCGGCAGTGTGCTGGGCCTCGACGAAGCCGGCGGGCGATCGTCTGGCGCAGCTTCGACATCGGCACCAGCTCCTTCGTCCTTGCATCGTCGGCAGCCGGCGCGGGCGCTGAGGGCGGGCGCGCGGAGGCCGCGGGCGCAGCGGCCGCGGAGCTTCGCGGCAGGCGCGGCGCTCGGCTGGCTGTTGCCGCAGGACGTCCTCCTTGAGGATGCCGACCCTTGGGTCCGGTGCCGCGCACGTCGCTCGCGACCAGGCCATTTCGGAAGAGGAGCTTTCGCACCGCCGGCATCAGCGCGTCGTCGCCGTGCGCGTCGGCGTGGGCCGCGGGCGCGACCGAAACGGCCGCGGGCGCGGCCGGAGCCGCGGGCGCGGCAGCCGGAGCGGGCGGCGGGCCGTGGCGGCCGGGGCCGCGGGCGCAGCAGCAGCGGCGCCGTTCGACGAGATGCGCCCGATGAGCGCGCCGATCTCGATCTTGTCGCCGGCCTTCACCAACTGCTCGGACAGCACGCCGCCCGCGGGCGACGCTTGCATTGGCGGTGATCTTGTCGGTCTCGGCGCTGATGAGGTCCTGGTCGAGCGCCACGGCGCCGACCGGGACGACCACTCGACCACGACCGCCTCGTGGAAGTCGACTCGACCGGCGGGACCTTGACGTCGGTCGTCGCAGATGAAGATGCCTCGACCATTTCGGTCCTTGCGGACATTGAGCGCGGCCGCCCCGACACACTCGTCGCGGCGCGGCCGTCGAGGCTGGATCAGGCGAACGTGCGCTTCAGGAGATCGTCCTGCTCGATGGCGTGCGCCTTGGGCGAGCCGGTGCCGGGCGACGCTCTCGTGGCGCGCCTCCTGGCGAATCGCTGGGCACCGTTGAAGGCGCCCTGCCGGTGCATGCGCGCGAGGAATCGGATGCAGAAGGCGTGCGCATGTTGGCCAGCTCATCTGCACCCAGATGACCTCCTTGAGCGGCGGCGGCAACAGCGCAGGAGCTGGCTCTCGAGGAACAGGTAGAACTGCTCGAGGCGGATGATGGCGGTGCGCTCGTCCTTCGCCAGGCTGCGCTCACCCGGCGCTCGAGGAGGTCGTAGTAGACATGCCCGAGCACAGCACCGCGCGCTCGACCTTGACCGAACTCGCCAAGGCGACGCTCGCCGGTGACGCGCTGAAGCGCCGTGGAGCAAGTCGGCCGCGTGCTCGGCCAGCTTCGCTGGCGGGCGACTTCGGCGACATCACGATGAGCGGCTTCCGCCACTTGCGCACCACCTGCCGGCGCAGCGCGTGGAAGATCTGCGCCGGGGTCGTGAGGTTCACGACCTGCATGTTGTCCTCGGCGCACAGCTGCAGGAAGCGCTCGAGGCGCGCCGAGCTGTGCTCGGGCCCCTGCCCTTCGAACGAGTGCGGCAAGAGCATGGTCACCGCCGCGAGGCGGTTCCACTTGTCTTCGCCGGCCGAGATGAACTGGTCGATGATGACCTGCGCGCCGTTGGCGAAGTCGCCGAACTGCGCCTCCCACACGACGAGCGCGTTCGGGTTCTCGAGCGCGTAGCCGTACTCGAAGCCGAGCACGCCCGCCTCCGAGAGCAGCGAGTTGTAGATGTCGAAGCGCCCCTGGTCGGGCGAGAGGTGCTTCAGCGGGACATAGAGCTCGTTGCTCTCGAGGTCGAAGAGGCCGGCGTGGCGATGCGAGAACGTGCCGCGGATGACGTCCTGCCCCGAGATGCGCACGGTCGCGCCCTCGAGTACGAGCGAGCTGTACGCCAAGAGCTCGCCGAGACCCCAGTCGATGGGCACGCTCGGGTCGAGCGCCTCGAGGCGGCGCTCGAGCACCTTGGCCACCTTCGGGTTCAGCGTGAAGCCGGGCGGCACGGTGGTGATGCCGCGGATGACCTGCTCGAAGGTGCCCTCGCTGATCGACGTGTCGACCGGGGCCGGCACCGAGCTGTCGGGCCCGCCGACGTAGTTGGCCCAGCGGCCGCTGTACGGCTCGCCGAAGGTCTTCTTGGTGGTCTTGGCCTTCTCGAGCTGCTGCTCGAGCGCGCCGCGGTAGCTCAGCTCGATGGCCTTCAGCTCGGCCTCGGACACGATGCCCTTGCCGACCAGCGTCTTCCGGTAGCTGACGTGCACCGGCGGGTGCTGGGCGATGGCCTTGTACATGAGCGGCTGCGTGAAGCTCGGCTCGTCGCCCTCGTTGTGGCCGTACTTCCGGTAGCAGTACATGTCGATGACGACGTCGCGCTGGAACTTCTGGCGGAAGTCGGCGGCGATGCGCGCCACGTGCGCCACGGCCTCGGGGTCCTCGCCGTTCACGTGGAAGATCGGCGCCTGGATCATCTTGGCGATCTCGGTGCAGTAGTGCGCCGAGCGCGAGTCCCGAGGCTCGGTCGTGAAGCCGATCTGGTTGTTGACGACGACGTGGATGGTGCCGCCGGTCGAGTAGCCCTCGAGGCCGCACATGTTGAGCGTCTCGGCCACGAGGCCCTGGCCCGAGAAGGCCGCGTCGCCGTGCAGCAGGATGGGCACGACGGCCGTGCGTGCGGCGCGCACATCGCCCGGCCAGCGGTCCTGCGCGGCGCGCACCTTGCCCTCGACGACCGGGTTGATGCACTCGAGGTGCGATGGGTTGAAGGCCATCGCGAGCTGCACCTCGTCGCCGAAGCGGGTCTTCGTCACCGAGTCGAAGCCCATGTGGTACTTGACGTCGCCGCGGCCGATCATGTCCTCGGGGTTGTTGTCGGCGAACTCGGCGAAGATCTTGGCCGGGTCCTTCCCGAAGATGTTGGCCAGCACGTTCAAGCGCCCGCGGTGCGCCATGCCGAGGACGATCTCCTTGGCGCCGTGGCGCGCGGTCGTCTCGACGATGAGCGCGAGCAGCGGCAAGAGCGACTCGCCGCCCTCCAGCGAGAAGCGCTTGGCGCCGCGGAACTTCGTGTGGATGAAGTCCTCGAAGGCCTCGGCCTTGAGCAGCTGGTGGTAGAGGAAGATCTGCGTGTCGCGGTCGAACTCGCTGCGGTTGCGCGTGCGCTCGAAGCGCTCCTGGCACCAGTGCTTGGTCTCGACGTCGTGGATGTACATGAACTCGCAGCCGACGGTGCGCGAGTAGGTGTCGAGGAGCCAGGCGTGCAGCTCGCGCAGCGTCATGGTCGGCGGACCGTAGAGCGGCGCGGTCGAGAAGACCTTGTCTTGGTGCTGCGGGCCGAGGCCCCAGTAGGCCGGGTCGAGCTCGGGGTGGCGGATGATGGCCGCGAAGCCGAGCGGGTCGAGCGAGGCCTGCAGGTGCCCGCGCACGCGGAAGGCGTTGACGAGCTGCGAGATGCGGGCCTGCGCCTTGAGGATGTCGGTGTCGGGCGACGGCACCGCCTCGAGCGCCGTGCGCGGCGACTGCGGAACCACCTGGGGCGCGGCCACGCTCGGGGCCGCGGCGGCCGCCGTGGCGTGGCCGTTGCCGGCTTGGTTGCCGTTTCGGCCGTGGCGGGCGGGCGCGAAGATCGACGACGGGCGCTGCGAGGGGCCATCGGCCGGCGCCACGGCGTCGACGAACTCCTTGCCCGGGCCCTCGAGCCACGCGCGCAACGACGGCTCGACCGAGCCGGGATCCGCCAGATAGCGGCGGACGATGTCTTCGAGATAGGCGACGTTTTCGCTGTACAGCATCGTTGGAGGCTCCGCGTCGCTTCGCCGGGCATCGGGTCGGCGACCGGGTGGTGCGACGTCGGCGACCGAAGCCCTGTCGAGCGCATCCCGAGCGGACGCACGCAGTGATTTGGCCCGCGCCGGGCGCGAGCGGTCGGCACTGTAGGCCAGCGAGTGAGGGCCGGCAAGCACGTTGCGAAATCAGTTTCGCACCGGCCTCGACGCGGCGGACGCCGTGAGCGGAGCGCCGAAAGGCGCGGCCGCAGCGAGGCCGTCCCGTCGACTCAGGCGCGCATCGCGTCCGGCACGAAGATGACCGTGCGCTGGACGACCGAGGTCAGGCCCTCGGGCGGCTTGCCGCCGTCGGCCACCTGGATCTTCACCTTGCCGATCTGGAGGACGTCGCCGTCCTTGAGCGGCATGCGGTCGTTGCCGAGGATCTTGCCGTTGAGCTCGGAGCCGTTGGTCGAGCCGAGGTCGCGCACATAGCGCAGGTTCGGGCCGAAGTTCTCGATCTCGAGGTGGCGCGACGAGACGGCCGGGTCGTCGACCAGCACGTCGCCCTCCATGCGGCCGATGACGGTGATCGTGCCCGGCACCGGCAGCTCGACGCGGATCTCGTCCTCGCCGCGCGTGAGCACGAGGCGCAGCATGCGCGAGGCGACCGTGACGGCCGACACGAAGCTCGCCTCGATCGACCCGAAGCCGACCTTGTCGCCGTGCTGGAGGCGATGCTCTTCGACCGGCTTGCCGTTGACGGTGACCTTCCTGACGCGCGACAGGCGCCGCAGTCGGCAGCCGTTCTGCTCGCGCTCGATGGCCGCGTGGATGGGCCCGACGCTGTCGTCGGCGATGACGACCGAGCAGGGCTCGCGCGAGCCGATGGTCAGAGGCTGCTCGGGGATGTCCGTCCGCTCGAGGTGCCCGGCCGCGCCGTTCCACAGGAAGTAGCCGCTCATGATCGCTTCCCCTGCCGGTGTTCGCCTGTCGGCGCGCGCTCGACCCGATGTCGCCGAGCGCGTTCTCGCAACCCATGCACGACCGGTCGGCGCGCATCGGCCGCGCACACGATCGGCGACGAGGGTGGGCATCGTCAAGTGCAGCTCGCACGCCGCGGTCGAAGGCGCACGGGACGGCCATCGCGCTGGACCTTTCGCTCGGGCCATGAACAATGCGCGGCTCATGACCCTGGCCAGCCTGCTTCGTTCCCACCATGTGAGCGTGCCCGAGCCGCTCGAGCCCCTCGAGACCCGCTCCGAGCGGGAGGTCGCGCCGCAGTCGGTCGGCCTCGACGCGGGCCAGGTCGATCGGATCTGGCAGGCCACGCGCCGCCTGTTCCGGACGCGCACGCAGCCGGCCATGGCGCTGGCCATCCGCCGCCGCGGGCAGGTCGTCCTCGAGCGCTCCATCGGACACGCGCGCCCGGGCGTGCTCGTCACGCCGCGGACGCCGTTCTGCACCTTCTCGGTGTCGAAGTCGGTGACGGCCGTGGTCATGCACATGCTCGACGAGCGCGATCGCCTGCGCCTCGACGACCCGGTCTGCGAGTACCTCCCCGAGTTCGCGCGCCACGGCAAGGAGTGGGTGACCATCCGCCACGTGCTCACCCATCGCGCCGGCATCCCGTCGGTCACCGGCGACGGCGGCACGCTCGAGGCGCTGACCGATCCCGACCGCATCGTGGCCATGCTCTGCGACACCAAGCCGGTCTTCCTGCCGGGCCGCAGGCTGGCCTACCATGCGGTCACGGGCGGCTTCATCCTGGGCGAGATCGTCAAGCGGGTGACCGGCCGCGGCATCGACCGCTTCCTGGTCGAGGAGATCGCCGAGCCGCTCGGCTTCGAGCACCTGACCTACGGCGTGGCCCCCGAGCGCATCGGCGAGGTGGCCGAGAATCGCTTCACCGGCCTGCCCGTGCCGTTCCCGTTCTCGCGCGTCATCAAGCGCGCGCTCGGGCTGTCGCTGCCCGAGGCGGTCGCCGCCTCGAACGATCCGCGCTGGCTCACCGGCGTCGTGCCGTCGGGCAACGTCATGGCCACGGCCGACGACCTGGCGCGCTTCTTCGAGCTGCTGCTCCGCGGCGGCGAGTTCGATGGCCAGCGCATCCTGGCGCCGCGCACGGTGCGGCGGCTGCTCGTCGAGAGCGCCTACCTCGAGCCCGACCTGACGCTCGGGCTGGCGGTCCGCTACGGCCAGGGCGTCATGCTCGGCGCGCTGCCGATCTCGCTCTTCGGCCCCGACACCTCGCGCGCCTTCGGCCACTACGGCCTCGTCAACATCGTCGCCTACGCCGACCCCGACCGCGACATCTCGGTGGGGCTCCTGACGAGCGGCAAGGCCGTCATCGCCAACCAGCTGCCGGCCTTCTTCGGGCTCTTGCGCGCCATCGCCGAGAGCATCCCGCTGGCCTGAGACCCGCGGCGGCGCGGCTCAGGACACGAGCTCGAGCAGCGCCATGGCGCCGCCGGCCGCGAGCGCCGACAGCGGGATGGTCAGCACCCAGGCCACGACGATGTTGCCGGCCACGCCCCAGCGCACGGCCGACAGCCGCTTCACCGCGCCGACGCCCATGATGGCGGCGTTGATGCAGTGCGTGGTCGAGACCGGCACGCCGATGACGCTGGCGCCGAGGATGGTCACGGTGCCGGCGGTCTCGGCCGCGAAGCCCTGCAGCGGGTTGATGCGGATGATCTTCGAGCCCATCGTCTTGATGATGCGCTTGCCGCCGGCCATGGTGCCGATGGCGATGGCCGCGGCGCAGGCGAGGATGACCCACAGCGGCACGGCCGGGGACTGCTTCTTGCCGCACGGGCCCTTGTCGGATTTGTCGATGTTGGCCGGGTGCGTCGCGATGCAGATGTCGTGCGCCCCCTGCACCCAGCGATACGCCGGCGCCGCCGCCGCGACCTTCGCCGCGGCGGGCGCGGGCGACGTCGACGGCGTAGAGGCCGCGACCGTCGGGGCGACGCAGCGCTCGCTCGGCACGATGGTGCCGTCGGCGCTGGCGATGCACACCGACTCGGCGCCGGCCGGCACGCTCCACGCCGGCAGCGACGCGCCCGGCTGGGCCAGCACCGCGGTCAGCGCCAGCGTGATGATGCCCATCACCTTCTGCGCGTCGTTCGAGCCATGCGAGAACGCCATGGCGCACGCCGACGCCAGCTGCATCTTGCGCGAGGCGCCGTTGACCTTGGCCGGGCGCGTGCGCCGGAACAGCCACAAGAGCCCGACCATGGCGAAGAAGGCGACCACGAAGCCCAAGAGCGGCGAGATGACCAGCGGCACGAGCACCTTGCCGACCAGCGCGTCCCAGTGGAAGGCGCCGAAGCCGGCGTGCACCGTGACGGCGCCGGCCAGGCCGCCGACCAGCGCGTGCGACGACGACGACGGGATGCCGCGCCACCAGGTGAAGAGGTTCCAGACCGTGGCGCCGATGAGCGCGGCCAGGACGACGGTCTGACCGGCGTCGCCCGGATCGGCGAAGTCGCCGGCGATGGTCTTGGCGACCGCGGTGCCGGTCATGGCGCCGATGAAGTTGAAGAGCGCCGCCACCATGACCGCGGTGCGGATGTGCAGGACGCCGGTCGAGACCGAGGTCGCGATGGCGTTGGCCGCGTCGTGGAAGCCGTTGATGTAGTCGAAGATCAACGCCGCCACGATCACGGCGATGAGCAGGCTAACCATGCTTCACCGCGAGGTGGGCGAGCGTCGACCCGACGTGCTCGCAGTGATCGATGGCCATCTCGAGGTCGTCGAGGACGGCCTTCTGGCGGAAGATCTCGCGCGCGTCCTCGTCGCCGTGGAAGAGGCGCGAGACGTCGGCGCGGAAGATCTGGTCGGCCTCCTTCTCGAGGCGCCGCAGCTCGCGCGCGTGCTCGAGCAGCGTGGGGTAGGCGTGCCTCCTCAGCCCGGGCAGCGCCTCGGCCAGGATGGCGGTGCACTTCACCAGCAGCTCGATGAGCGCGGTCATGGCCATGGTCGGCCGCTCGACGCCGTAGAGCACGGCGCCGCGCGCGGCACCGTTGGTCAGATCGAGCACGTCGTCGAGCTCCATCGACAGGCGCTGCAGGTCCTCGCGATCGAGCGGCGTCACGAAGGTCTTGGCGAGCGCCTCCTCCATCTCGTGGACGACGCGATCACCCTCGTGCTCGAGCACCTGCACGGCCGCGCTGATGGCGCCCGACGAGCCGTCGGTGACGCCGCCGAAGCCGGCCAGGGCCTGGGCTCCGCGATGCGCGAAGACCGCCTGCTGCTCGATGTAGTCGAAGAACTTGTCTTCGCGCGGGAGAAACCAACGAATGAAGCTCTGGATCCCCATGGGCCAGCTTCATGCTTCGACGGTCGGCGCCGGTCAAGCCGACCTTGGCGTCACGGCAGTGAGCTACCGCCCAGGGCCGCCCGAGCGAACCCGCCGGGGGCGCTCGCACCCAGCAGCGACGCGCGCGCGCCGCGGTCGACCCGCGGCGTGAAGTCGG
Source organism: Myxococcota bacterium (assembly GCA_046351155.1). Classification (GTDB taxonomy): domain Bacteria; phylum Myxococcota_A; class UBA9042; order PHBI01; family PHBI01; genus JAXLYZ01. The sequence goes on along the minus strand of JAXLYZ010000006.1, from coordinate 224,135 downwards.
CGTCGGGGTCCTCGTCCTCGGAGGTCTGGAAGGCGATGACACCGCCGACCAACGCCGCCGAGGCGACGCCGAACGAGGCGTAGGCGCCGGTGCGCGCCGTCTCGGCCGAGGCCTTGGCGGCCTGGCGACCGGAGAAGTCGGCGGCGCACGCACCGCCCGCGGGATCGCACTCGGCGGTGGCGCGGTCGGAGGCGTAGCTGGCGTGGAGCCCGCCGCCCACGGCCGCGACGGCCGCGACCGGTGAGGATCCAGCCGGGGCGCTGGCGTACCACGTCGTCGCCGGGAAGCTCCGGGCCACGATGGCGCGCGCGTCGGCCCGCGTGACGAGCGCCAACCCCGGCGCCTTGGCGATGCGCTCCTCGATGCGCGCGGCACAGTCGGGCGTCTTCTCCTGAAGCTGGCCCATATAATAGATGTCGAGCACGACCAGCGACCGCTCGTCACCGCCGGCGGACGAGCCGCCCGGACCCGCGGCCCGGACCGGCGAGGCGCGCACCGCCCCGCGACCAACGACGACACGACGGCGAGCACCGAACGATGACGACCCGCGGCGGGTCAACGACCGGGCCGGCCGACTTCGTCCAGGATCGTCGCCGCGCCCACGCGCGTCAGCGCGCCGCCTCGAAGGCGCGGAAGCGCCGCTCGAGCTCGAGCTCGACGCGCGCCCGATCGTTGGCCGACAGGAAGGCCTGGCAGGCCTGGCTCGGCGCGTCGACCCCGAGCACGCCGCCGCCAGCCGGCGCGCACACCGGCGTCGGCTCGGCCGAGTCGAACGAGAACCACAGGCTCTCTCCGGACAGGAACGAGTACTCGAGGCTCGTCCGCGCCATGAACTTCAATTGGTAATAATCCAGCCCCTGGTCGAGCACCGCGCGGCGATATTCGCGCGCCATGCTCGAGCGCGCGACGCCCTGATCGTCGGTGCCGAGCGCCACCGGCACGCCGGCCGCGAGGTAGTCGCGCAGCGGGTGCTCGGGGCCCGACACCTCGAGGATCTGATCGTTGCTGGCGAGGCAGATCTCCACCAGCACGCCCTCGTCGCGGAGCTCGTCCATCAGGCCCTCGGGGTCGGCCTCGTGCATGATGTCGATGCCGTGGCCGATGCGCTCGGCGTGCGCCGTCTCGACCGCCTTCTGGATGTGGTTGATGTTGTCGAGCTGCACGTTGCTCGGCAGGTACGCCTCGGCGAGCTCGCCCGCATGCAGCGAGAGTCGCACCGGCGAGACGCCGGTCGCGCGATAGTGCGCATGCATGACGCCGAGCATGGCCATCTCGACGTCGTAGCGCGACAGCGCGCCCGAGCTGTCCTCGGGGCCGACCAGGTTCAGGCCGACCACGCGCGCATCGACGATGCCCGCCTCGTAGGCCGCCACCATCTGCCCGAAGACGCCGGCCAGGCTGCCGCCGCGCGAGATGTAGACCTGGTAGCGCGTGACCACGTCGCAGGCCGGCTCGGGGTTTGCGCCGTCGCAGCCGAGCTCCGCCCGCGCCACCGCCTCGCTGGCGTCGACGTCGCTGGTGATGCGCGACACGGCGTTCGGCAGCCCCGACGCCGCCAGCAGCGCGGTGAGGAAGCCGTCGAGGTCGGCGGCGGTCACGGCGGCGCCGCCGTGGAGCCCGGCCCAGGTGTCGTCGCCCAGATTGCCGGCGGTCGAGTTCGAGGTCAGCATGAGCTCGATGTAGACCTGGTTCTCGCTGGCGGCGCGGCGCATGACGTCGGCCAGCATCTTGCCGTGGTGATTGCCGGAGATTGCCCCGAATTTGCCAAATGTGGCAAAGAAGTGATCGTGACCGCTCTCGTTGGCGGTCGGCGTGAAGCCCTCCATCGACCACTCGGCGACGACGTCGGTGTACAGCGGGTCGCCCGGGTCGGGGATGGGCTGGCTGGTGCCGGCGCTGCAGCTCGTCGAGAGTGACAAATAGCTGCTGGTGCGCGTGTCGATGCAGTAGTTGCCCTCGTCGGCGGCCCAGTCGAGGAACGTCTCGGCATAGACCGCGCCCGAGAGGTGATGGTGCAGGTCGCCGCCCTTCGGGACGGCCGCGAGGTAGGCCGCCAGCGCCTCGGGGTGGCCGCTGTCGTCGGCCAGCGCGGCGAGCTCCTGGGCCGCGCGCTGCTCGGCCAGCGCGGCGCACAGGCTCGGCACGCAGCCGGCGTCGACGTCCGTCGTGGTGGCGTCGGTCGCGCCGGTGGCATCGGTCGCGCTGGTGGTGTCGGTCGCGCTGGTGGTGTCGGTCGCGCTCGTCGTCGTGGCGTCGTCGCCCACGTCGTCGGCCGCGTCGCCGACTGCATCGGCCGACGCGTCCGCGGCGTCCTGGCTGTCGTCGCCGGTCGCGTCGGCGCCGCTGTCGGTGGTGGCGCCGTCCTTGCCCGACGCGCCTCCATCCCCGCAGGCATAGAGGGAGAGGGCGAGGACGGCGGTGAGTCGAGGTGCGCGCATCCGGCGCACCATAGCTCAACCGGGGTTGAACACGAAGGGCCAGCTGACGACGCAGATGCCGCCGTCGGGCTCGGGGAAGCGCATGCCGCGCACGGCGCGCAGGACGCACTGGGTCGTGGCGCCGTCGCCGAGCGTGTCCTTGGCGGCGTCGGCGGCCATGACCTTGCCGTCGAGGCCGATGGTCCAGTGCACGGCGACGGTGCCGCGCAGGCTCTCGTTCACCTGCAGGCGCTGCTCGTAGCACGAGCGGATGGCGCCGGCGCGGCGGCGCACCGCGCTCTCGATGTCGGCGCGCTTGCAGTAGCTGCCGCCGACGGCGCCCGGGCCGAGCTCGACCTTGGGCACCTTGCGCGCGCTGCGCGGCGCCAGCGCCACCACGACGCCCGGGCCGGGGCCGGTGTCGAGCGGGCCGATTCCGAGCAGGCGGCCGACGCCGTCGCCTGGGCCGCCGTCGCCGTCACCCTTGATGCTCAGGCTCTTCGTGCCCTGGCCGAGCGACCACGACTCGTCCTTGCCGTTGGTCATGACCGCGAGGCTGGCCGCGAACGAGCCATCGGGCGAGATGATGTCGGCGAGCGCGTCGGCGATCTTCGGGTCGTTCACGGTCTCGAGCAGGCCGATGTGCTTCGGGTCGATGCGCTCGACCATCCGGCCGTTGCGCGGCGGCACCTTCATGGGCTTGGCCGGCGACGCGTCGGGGTCGCCGAAGCGGCCTTCGACGCCGCCCGCGGCCTTGGCCACGTCGCGCACCTCGACCATGGCGGTGTCGATGGTGACCGGGTCCTCGGCCTTGCGATCCTCCTCGGTGAGCGCGGCCACGGTCGCGGCGCGCCGGTCCTCGTCGGGCAGCACGCGGCGGGCCTCCTTGTCGAGGTCGAGCACGGTCGCGACGCCGGCCGCGAGGAACACCAGCAGCGTGGCCAGCGCCAGCGCCAGGGCCTCGGTGCCGCGCACCAGCGGGCGCACCGCGTGCCGCTCCTGGCGCACGAAGTCGAAGCGCAGCTCGAGCGCGCCGAGGTCCATCGCAGCCCGGTCGCCGTGCGCCAGGCGCACGCCGTCGCCGCGTCGGGTGCGGCCGCCGAGGCCGTCGACCGCGACGCGCACGCGGGCGTCGGCGAGGCCGAGCACCACCTCGCCCTCGCGCGTCAGGGCCGCGGAGCCGAGCCGCGCCAAGGCCTCGGCCTCGGCCGAGCCGGCCGCGAAGCCGAGCTCGCGCGCCAGCGCCAGGACGCGCGGTTCGTAGATGACCAGGTCGCGCGCGGCGGCGAGGCCGGCGGCCGGGGTGGCGCGCACGCGCAGGACCGGCGTCGCCTCGTCCCAGCGCGGGGCGAGCGCGAGGGTCGTGGCGCCGCCGCCGAAGACGAGCAGCGTGCCGCACAGCGCCACCACGAAGCCGAGGTCCATGGTCACCGCCTCGTGCATCATGAGGTGGAGGCCCCACGTGCGATCGGCCTGCGCGACCACCATCCAGGCCGCGAGCGCCAGGCCGCCGAGCAAGGCGGCGCGTCCGGCCACGACGTGACGCCGCGTGGCGAGGCCCCACAGCGCGGCCGCCGCCGCGAGCGCGGCCAGGGCGACGAAGACCCATGCGAGCGGGTGTAGCGCGAGCGAGGTCGGCTCGAGCTTGGCCAGCTGGAAGGACTGCCAGGGCAGGAACGCGGCGCCGACGGCATAGACCGCGGCGCCGATCATCGCGGTGATCAGGCCTTTCTTCATGTGCTCCCCATCGAGACGGGCGGGCCCCGTCGACGCCACGTGCGGACGACGGCCCCGCGGTGTGGACCGCAAGACCTCGGCGGGGGCGTAGCGCCCGGCCGCCGTACAGGTGACGCGACACCCGCCCCCCACGAAAAGTTCCGCGCTCGCAGATTTCAGTCAGAACGACTGGGGGAAAGCGGCCGAACCGGTGGGCCGCACGTCGGCCGGCGTCGGGTCGCGGGCGGCGCGCCACCGTGCGGGAAGACGCCGCGATGCGCCGTCCAGGGCACCAGACGGTTTGCCCTCCCATCGCGCGAGATGATCGCTTATCTTGGATGTCACCCGGTCGGGTCGGGTTCGACGCTTGCGGCGGCCCGAACGACCGAGGGAAGCTCAGCGCCCTTGATGGGACCGTCACGCCAAGGAGCATCGGCATGTCCGACCTCAGATCCGCCAGGGTTGCCTGGGGCGTCCGCCTCGCGATCATCGCCGCATCGCTCGTAGGGGCCCTCGCCGGCACCGGCGTCGCGCGCGCGGTCCCGAGCTCGAACGACAACCTCGGGTCGTGGGTCGACGACTACCAGGACTCCATCGGCATCGACTTCGACCACTCCGAGCGCGTCGTCCACGACGCCATCGGCCAGTCGGTGCGTCTCGCCACCGGCGAGAGCGAGGGCCACCTCACGACCGGCCTCATCCAGCCGGCCTCGTTCTCGGCCTGGAAGGCCATCTACCTCAAGTTCTCCGCCACGAGCCCCGACGACCTGCGCGTGCAGTTCGTGCCCGAGGGCGGCGCGACGCCCATCGATCTGCCGGCCTTCGGCACGAGCGACGATGCCGCCTGGCAAGGCAAGATCGACCTCTCGCTGGTGCCGAGCCTCACCGCCACCGCATACCCGCGCGGCCAGCTCCGCGTCTTCCTGCAGAACTCGACCGGCACGGTGGCCCCCACGCTGCAGGCGCTGCGCATCGACTGGAAGCCGCTCTCGGTCGTCAAGGTCACGCTCGAGTCCGGCAGCGAGGCGTGCGCGCGCCAGGCCATCCCGAGCAAGCTGCGCATCTCCGTGTCCCACGTCGACGCCACCAACCTCGTGGCCTGGCTACCGCTGCCCGAGGGCACCTACACCTACGCCGCCGGCCTGAATCCCGCGAGCCGGCTCGAGCTCGTGGAGGCCTCCGACGGCGGCACGTACTGGAGCGGCCCGGGCCCGCTCAGCATCGGCGGTGTCGACGTCCCGGCCGGGTCCGTCTACTGGAGCCTCGGCACGCGCAAGGCGGGCAACACCTTCATTTTGTCATTCTCGATCCGCCCGCCGACCGGCGTCCTCAACAACACCACCTACACGCTCGGCGGCTCGGCCAAGGCGACGAACTCGAGCCGCGTCGACACCGCCGTCCAGACGCTGACCGTCCGCGGCAACAGCCTCGCCCGCAACATCTCGAAGTCGTCGTACCCGACCATCGGCATCTTCGGCTTCAACTGGGTCAACGCCGGCCAGGTGCTGAACTACAACGTCAGTATCTGGAACTACAACAACAGCGGCCCGCAGTGCCTCGAGAACTGGCAGCGCGTGGTCGTGTGGGACGAGCTCTCCGATCTCAAGGTCGGCAGCCAACGCGCCTTCGTGGGGACCCCGACCAACATCAGCGGAGGCGGCATCTATACGGCCGTACCGGTCGTCCTCTACAGCCCGAACAGCGACGGCAGCACCAGCTCGATCACTATCCCGGCGAACTCGGTCTATTGGAACGTCGGCACAGTGCCGGTCGGCGAGAGCCGCGGCTACTCGTTCTCGGTCACGCTGGCCGGCAACCCGCCGCTCGTCGACAACTCGCTGCTGCGCAACACCAGCCACTACCAGTCGGGCTTCATCCCGCACGTCAGCCTCGGCACGGCCATCAATGACGTGAAGGCCGGCGTGCCCTTCCAGCCGAGTGGCTACTTCGCCAAGGGCGACAGCATCCGCGGCTCGAGCAGCGTGTCGTCGGGCGAGGACAACCCCTACTTGACGGCCGAGTACGGCGAGCAGGTGAGCTGGCTCCTGGCCGCGAGCAACACCGGCGCGTCGGCCATCACCAATATCGTCATGCTCGACAAGGTCCCGGCCGGCATGACCTTCGTCAACGCCTTCATCCCCGGCGGCGGCACCAACCTCAAGTACTACAGCTCGGCTGATACGCCGCCCGACAACCCGCCCGACTTCAATCCCAACACCGGCGCCCTCGGCTCGAGCTGGTCGACCACCCCGACGTCGCCGGTGCGCTGGGTCGCCTTCGTCGTCCCCAAGATCGCCTCGAACTACTTCCCCGAGGCCGGTGTCGCGTCGTCTGTGACGGCCGAGATCGCCGTCAAGATCGACAGCGCCGCGACTCCTTGCGACTCGAAGCGCATCACCAACTACGGCCACATCTACTCCTACGGCTGGCGCGCGCAGCCGACCGGCCAGACCGGCAGCGACCGCCTCGCGGCGGTCTCACTGGCCGAGTCGATCGACGTGCGCCCGTCGGTGCCGAACCTCGGACAGACCAGCGGCTACGCCTCGCCGAGCACCGTCACCGGCGCGCGCCAGGTCGACATGTACATCAACATCCCGAACTCGAACCCGGGCGCGGCCTCGACCGATGTCGCGCGCAACGTGGTCGCCACCGTCACGCTGCCGACGGTCGAGCTCGGCGGCGCCACCCGCCTCCTCGAGCTGGTCGACTTCCAGGCCGCGGGCGCCAGCCTCGACTTCGCCACGCCGGGCATCGTGACCGTCGCGTGGAGCCAGATCTCGCCCTACGAGACCAAGAGCATCCACGCCATCGTGAAAGTGCCAAAAGGCCTCATCGACAACACCTCGTTCCGCATGTCGGCGAGCGTGACCGGCAACGACGACCTGTGCGGCTCGACCAGCGGCGGCGCCACCGCCAACGCCGTCGTGCGCGTGAACCCGTACCTCCAGGTCACCAAGGAGACGAGCCTCGCCGTGGCCGCGCCCGACGCGACCTTCGACTACGTGCTCGGCTACCTCAACAGCGGTGACGGCGCCTCGACCAAGTCCTGGGTCGTCGACCGCGTGCCGGCCTCGGTCACCTTCCAGTCGGCCACGCCGCCCCAGCGCGGTGAGCGCTATTGGTTCTCGAACCAGGCCAATCCGCCGTCCGTGCGCTCCGACAGCTTCAACCTCGCCGACGCGAACATCCGCGCGAGCTTCAGTCCGGGCATCCTGCAAGGCACGCGCATCGTCTCGCCCTTCGGCGAGGCCACGACCTGGATCGCCGTCAACGTCGACGACAACGGCCTCTCGAAGCCGCAGCTCGCGACCACCGAGAGCGGCGTGCCCGAGAAGCTGATCATGCGCGTGAAGGTGCGCGGCACGGCGCAGAACGGCTCCACCATCTCCAACGAAGCGGCCGTGTTCTCGAACGAGCTCGTGCCCGCCGTATCGAACCAGGCGCTGACCGTCATCTCGCGGAACCCGTCGCTGGCGGTGACGCGCGGCTGCCCTGCGGTCGCGGCCAACGGCGAGCCGTTCGCCATCGACCTCGTCTACCGCAACAACTCCTCGAACGACGACGCGACCGTGCTGGTCACCGAGACGCTGCCGGCCGGCGCGATCTACGACGGCGTGCTCATCACGCTGCCCGACGGCAGCACCACCACCAGCGACGCCTACGTGACGTTCGATCCGCCGCTCGGCCAACCGGCCAACCAAGACGGCACGCGCCGTCTGCTGTGGGCCGTCGCGGGCGCCAACAGCCAGCTGCCGGGCGCGCTGGTGAGCCTGCAGCAGGTGGGTCTGCGCGTGAAGCTGCACACCATCGGCGTGGCCTCGGGGACGTTCGTGCCGTTCTCCGGTCTGGGCTACGCGACGAATACGCAGCTGCCTCAGGGCGTGAGCGTGTTCTCGCAGTGCCAGATGCCGGTCGAGAATCCCGACCTGTGGATTCGCAGCTTCGTCGACCAGCCGGCGCCGCTCGACGAGGAGACGCTGACCTACACGCTGCTGCTGTCGAACCAGGGGCGCCACGACGGCAACGGGCTCGAGCTCTCGGCGACGCTGCCGACGGGCATGGACTTCGTCTGCGACAGCGCGGTGGTCGCGACCTCGGGCTGGTCGCTGGTGGCGCCGAACCCGGTCTTCGAGGACGGCAGCGCGGTGTGCCCGGGCGCGGCCGACAAGAACGGCAAGCTGGTCTGGCGCGTCAGCGCCAACAACGCCCTCATCAAGGCCGGCAACGCCGCCGGCTACATCAGCGGCAGCTCGGGCGACATCACCATCCGACTGAAGACGAAGCTGCGCACCGTCGGGCCGGACAAGTCGCTGACCATGTGCGCCGCGACGCGGCTCACCGACAGCAGCATCGAAGACCTCGCCTTCGCCAACCAGAGCTGCAGCACGGTGCGCACGCCGCAGCCCGACCCGTACATCGAGAAGACCGCACCCGACCTGGCCCAGCCGGGTACGGCCATCACCTACCAGCTGCGCTACGGCAACAAGTCGCGCATGCCGGCGCACCGCATCGTGCTCTTCGACGCGCTCTTCGACGACCCGGTCCCCGCCCCCGACGGCGCGACCGACGTGACGCTGCTGAGCGCGAGCGGCTCGGCCGGCGAGGAGATCTGGTACTCGGGTCTGCCCATCGGCGACCAGCCGCCGCCGTTCTCGTACACCTCGGTGCAGCCGACCGGCTGGACGCGCGATCCGTCGACCATCACCGGCCCTCCGCTCAACGGCACCGTCAACTGGGTCGCCGTCAAGGTGGGCGACATGATCGGCCAGCAATCCGCGCGCACCGTGACGCTCAACGTCGAGCTGCGCAACAAGCGTACGGCCGAGACGCCGCTGCCCGGCTCGAGCATCGTCAACTGCGCGAGCCTCTCCATCTTCGACCCGCTCAGCGGCGCGGACGACAACAGCGCCAACAACAAGTCCTGCGCCACCACGCGCACGCCCGGCATCGATCTGTCGATCTCCCAGGACTGCGCGCCCAAGGGCGGCTTCCCCGGCGTGCGGCCGGGCGAGCACGTGAGCATGGACGTCACGCTCACCAACAGCGGCACGCAGCCGGCGCACGGCCTGTCGATCGTCGACCCCTACCCGACCTGGTTCGAGCGCGACAGCGACAGCGCCACGACCGTCGTCACGCGCAACGCCTCCGGCATCGCCTCGGCCCCGATCGACGCGCTCGGACTCCCCATCAACGCACCGGTGCCGTGGACGCGCGTCGGCGACCGCTGGGTGCTCGGCTCGACGCAGTCGAACAACCCCTACTACTACCGTCGCGTCGGCCTGGCCGCAGGGCACTCGACGACCATTCATCTCGAGGGCCGCGTCAAGCTGACCATCGGCAACAACGTCGCGGCCGACAATGTCGCGCAGGCCGTCACCGAATATCGCGACGACTGGCAGCCGGGCGATCCGGTCGAAGAGAACGTGGCCAACAACACCGCGACCTGCGGCACGGTCGTCTATCGGCCGGACCCGTTCGTGCTGAAGTTCGCGGCCGACGTCGACGGCGGCTCGGGGCCGGTGGGCGTCGGCGACAAGATCCAGTACTCGCTGGCCTACAACAACGTCGGCGGCGCCGTCGGCGACGCGGTCGTCATGGAGGACATCCTGCCGGCCGGCACCCACTTCGTGGCCGGCAGCCTGGCCAACGTGCCCGAGGACGCGACGCCGGAGTGGCTCGACGAAGACGGCGCCTGGCACGGCATGGACGAGCTCGGCGTGGACGACGGCGTCGCCACCGAGCTGGTCACCGCCATCCGCCTGCGCTGGGACGAGATGCGCGCGCCGAGCAACAACTACTTCAAGCAGACCACGGCCACTGACTTCGCGCGCGGCAGCTTCGACGGCACCGTCGCCGACGCGACCGAGAACGCGGTGGTCGTCGGCAGCGCGGACCCGGTGGGCGACGAGCGCAGCTACACCACGCCGCTCATCCCGAGCGACAACGAAGGTCGCATCGTGACGTGGGATCGCGTGCTGGTGAACGGCCGCAGCGCGAGCGACGGCCTCACCGTCGACATCCTGGACGGCGACACCGGCGCGGTCATCGACGACTTCGCGGATTTGTCACTCGACGACGCTCAGGCCATCGACATCTCCGCGCTCGATCCGAACCTGCACGCCCGCCTCAAGCTGCGCGCGAAGTTCACCGGGACCGGCAGCGGCATCGGCGGCGTCGGCGGCTTGCCGGGTGGCATCCAGCGGCGCCTCGGCTCGGCCGAACCGGGCGAGACTGCGGCATATGTCGTCGGCCACACCGAGCGCGGCGAGCTCTTCGGTGTGGTCTACGGAACGAACTTCAGCAATCGCGGTGGCAATCGCGCGCTCGGCATCTGGCGCAAGAAGAGCGGCGCTTGGGATTTCACGCTGGTGTCGCCGCCCGACGACGAGAGCAACGCTACCGGCGATCCGGTCGCGGCCGACGACGACACCATCCTCGTGCCGGCGACCGAGCCGACCTACTTCGGCACGCCGCAGACGTCGCACATCTACCGTCGCGCGGCGGACGGCACGTGGCACGCGAGTCGCCTCGCACCCGCGTTCAAGGCGGTCGACGGCAATGCGCGGCTGGTCGTGGCGAACGGCCCGCCGCCTGGCCGCTACGAAATCTTCGGGCCCGTCGCCTGGATCGAGGACGCGACCGCGATCTGGGGTTGGAAGCCGGTGATGCTACCCGGCTCGCCCTACACGAGCCTGGCCTACGTCAACGAGCACGACGTCATCCTCTCGGTCGGCCCGAACAACGTCGTCTGGGTCCCGAGCGGGTCCGGCGCCTTCCAGCTCGCGACGCTGAACCAGCCCGCCGACGCCACCGGCTGGACGATGATCGCGGTCACGCCCGACGACCACATCATCGGCACCACGACCTCCGGGACCGGCACGCGCCTGACGGTGTGGACGCGCATCGACGAGACCACCTTCGAGGGCCGGCTGGTCGCGGGCGACGTCCCAGGCGACCTCGCCTACGCCCGCAGCGCCAACGCCAGCGAGAAGACGCGCACGGCTTTCCCCGCCTACGCGGATGTCGACGGTTCGAGCCTGCCCGGGCTGCTCTTGCCCGACGACCTGGCGGCGGCGGGGTATCGCTTCCAGCCGATGCCACCGCCTGGCCCCGACGCCTCGATCGACGGCTACGGCGGCGGTCTCGACATCCTCGGTGGCACCATCGTGGACGGACTCGGTTCGCAGGTCCGCGCCTGGTTGCCGTCGGCCGGGCCGGAGCTGAGCGAGGTGGACCTGTCGGTGCCGGGCACGTACGCCTTCTCCGAGACGGTCTACGACGATGACGTGCTCTTCGGCGACGACGACGCGGGCGTCGCCATGTGGTTCCGCGAAGGCCCGACGGCGTGGGGCCAATACAGCCCGGAGACCGAGGTCGACCAAGGCAGCGCATCGGTCGCCGGCGCGTGGAGTGAAGGCCGCACCGGCTACGGCTCGGCCCCGATTGCCGACCCCGAGAGCGGCGGCGTCCGCGACGCCGCGGCGACTTGGGACGTGGCCGCGGCCCAGGGGAACGTCCTGCCGATCAACGTGTTGCCTTCCGGGCCGAGCGCCGACGGTCGCGTCGTCGGCTCGACGCTGGCGGGCGACCTCTACGGCTTCCTGCGCGACCGCACCGGCGTCGAGTCTCCCGCGGTCTGGCAGCGTGACGCCGCGGCGAGCGGCGGCTGGCGCTCGACCATCCTGCCGGCGTGCGCCGGCGTCAGCTCGGTCGTGTACGTGCCGATGAACGGTGCCGTCATCGTGGCACAGGCCCAGCTCCCTACCGGCCAGCGCGCCATCACCTGGACGCGCGATGCCAGCAGCCCGAGCGGCTTCGCCTGCAACCTGGTCGCGATCGGCAGCGCCACGGCGAGCTCGATCGTGACCTCCGACTACGGCGTGAGCATGGTCGGCAACCTCTCGGGTGGCAGTCCCAACGGCAGCGTGAAATACACCTTCGACGCCACAGCGCCCGCGGGCGTCGCAATGTGGTGGCCCCAGGAGGTCGACAGCGGCGTGACCTCGGTCTCCTCGACGCTCGTCGAGAACGACCAGCGCATCGGCACCGTCGTCACCACGTACTCGCGCGCCGCAATCTGGACTCGCACCGGCAACAGCACGGACGGTCTCGAACCGACGCTGCTCCCCGATTCGGGCCAGAGCAGCAGCGCGCTCTCGGCGACCGCCGACGGCTGGGTGCTAGGCCTCGACACGGTCGACGGCGTGTCGCACGGCGTCGTGTGGATTCCGGATCAACCGGGCACCTGGCGACGGGTCGACCTCGGCGATGCGACGGGGACGAGCAACCCGTTGATCCTGCCGAACCACTGGGTGCTGGTCACCGTCGGATCGGCCTTCTACGCGGTCGAGCCGAGCAGCACCGGCTACCTCCCCCCGGTGCAGCTCCCGAGCGGCGACAGCGGGGTCTCGCTCGAGCGCAAGGTCCTGCTCGAGCAGGAGGCGCGCGTGGCCGCGCCCGGCGCGGCGATGCAGGTGCTCGGCCGGAGCTCGAACGCCGAACCGGTGCTGTGGACGCGCGGCGACGACGGCGCGTGGACCGTGGCTACGCTCCCCAACATCGAGGGAAGCAACACCAGAGTCCTCCTCGTCTACGGCCATGATGTCCTCGTCGGCAGCACGACCACGACCGATCACGGCTGGCCGCACCTGGTCGTGTGGCGGCGCGATGCGAGCGGGCATTACACCGCAACGAACATGCACCCCGGCACCGGCACGTTCGAGATGCTCAGCGTCATCAGCAAGCAATTCCAGAACGGCGCGTGGCGCGTGGCCGCCGACGGCACATTCATGGTCAACATGGGCATCGAAGAGAGCCCGCTCGTCTACCTGGCGGCGTTCATCCCCGACGAGACCGCACCGGGCGGCTTCCGCCAGCAGGCCATCAGCGGCGTGTACCCGCTCTTCGCGCAGAACTGGCTCTGCTATCAGGGCGGTGCCGGCACCAACCAGTGTTACTACTCGGTCCCGGTTCCGGGCACCGCCTGCTGGACCATGCCGCAGACCCAGAACAACTCGTACTCGGTCGCGGGTGCCCGGCTCTGGGGCTGCGGTGCCGGCAACGGTGCGCCGACCGACTTCCTCGACGACTGGTCGGTGCTCTACCGCACCGACAAGAACCCGACCGTCGACTTCCAGGTGGAAGTGCAGAACGTCTGCCAGGAGTCGATTGTCAATTCGGTCAATATCTCGACCGACTCTCCCGAGATCACCTCGTCGAACAACCAGGCCGAGGCGACCATCGGCGTCGAGCGCGTCGACGTGGGCGTGACGCTGACGGCCGACCGCGGTACGGCGGTGCACCAGCAGACGGTGAGCTACACCGTCCACGTCACCAACGACGGGCCCGGCGTGGGCCACGACATCGCCGTGAAGCTGTTCGTGCCGACCCAGCTCGGCGGCACCAACCCCGCTCCCGGACAGCCCGCGGTGCCCATCCAGAGCTGGACCATCCCGACGCCAGCCAGCGGCGCCTCGCAGGACTTCACCTTCTCGGCCAGCGTCGACGAGCCCGGCGCATCGGTCGCGCTGGTGTCGACCGCGACCGTGAGCCAGGGCGAGATCGACTGCGGCACGGCCAACAACCAGAGCTCGTTCACGGTCTTCACCGGCAATCTGCCGAACATGTTCGTCAATATCGCGGCTCCGGCCACCAATCCGGTGCGCGTGCCGTTCAGCTACACCGTGAAATATGGCAATAACGGCAACACCACCGCCAACAACGTCGCGCTCAAGCTCGAGCTGCCGAGCGGCGTAGCGCTGGTCGATGGCGGCGGCGCGACCTGCTCGGGCACGCCGAGCGTCTGCACCTGGAGCCTCGGTGACGTGGCGCAGGCCACGAACGGCGAGAAGCAGGTGACCGTGCGACTCGACGACTGCGCCCGCGTCGATCAGACGCTGGTCGGCAAGGCGTCGGTCACGGCCACGCTCGACACCAACTTCTCCGACAACGCCGCGCCGGCCTCGACGCGCGTCGCCAACGCGCCGGCCCAGCTGTCGGTGGCCATCGTGCCGTCGCGGCCGCGCGCCGAGCAGGGCGAGGTCGTGGCCTATACCGTCTACTTCCGGAACGACAGCGACCAGACCGTCAGCGCCGCCGTCGTGAGCGTCGACATCCCCGCCGCGCTGGCCGCCGACCTGGCCACCATCACCGCCACCGGCGGGACGCTGAGCGGCACCACCGCCACCTGGGCGCTCGGCGACATCGCGCCGTTCCGTCAAGGTTCTTTCGCGTTCAACGCCACCGTCGGCGCCGGCGGCACGAGCCCGTTCACGGCGACCGCGCGCGCGACCTCGGGCAACACCTGCGACAGCAGCGCCAGCGCGCTGGCCATGACGCGCGCCGCGCCCGGCCTCAGCGTCACCAAGACCGCCGACAGCGCGCTGGCCTGCGGCGAAGGCAAGGTCCACTGGACCGTGCTCGTCGCCAACCGCGGCAGCGCCGCCATCGACAACGTGGTCGTGACCGACGCCATCCCGGCCGGCCTGGGCTACGTCGGCGGCTCGGTGAAGGGGCGCGGCGCCAGCGAGTCGTCGCTGCCGACGCTGGTGTGGTCGGTGGGCTCGCTGCCCGCGAAGTCGGCGCTGACGCTCGAGTACGACACGCTGGCGCCGTCCTCGTCGGGCGCGCTCGTCACCGACTCGGCGCGCGCCGAGGTCGGCGGCCAGGTCGTCATCGCCTCGGCCCCGGCCGTCCTGCGCGTCGAGTGCAGCGGCGTGCTCGAGCTGCAGAAGTCGTTCGGCCGCGGCTGCGTGGCGCTCGACTCGAACGCCAACGACGGCGTCCAGACCGACGACCTCACCGTGTCGCTCACCTGGAGGAACAGGAGCCAGGCCCCGGTCGGCAACGTGCGCATCGTCGACCGCATCCCGGTCGCCTGCGCCAAGGCCGCCCTGCCCGCCGGCGCCACCTGCGACGCCCAGACCGGCGTCGTCACCATCCCGCTCGCCGCCGGAGCCCAGACGCTCGCCGTCGGCGCCAGCGGCACCGCCACCATCACGCTGCACATGGCCGGCATCGCCGCCGCCGGCGACCTCCTCCACAACCGCGCCGTCATCCTCGCCGACGGGCTCCTGCCGCAGGCCTCGAACCAGGTCGCCGCGGCGGTCTACGCCTGCGACGACGGCGATCGCTGCACCTTCGACACCTGCGTCCCCACCGAGGGCTGCGTCCACACGTTGGCGCCGATCCCCGGCGTGGTCGACGACACCTGCAACGACTTCGACGACGACTGCGACGGCACGAAGGACGACGACTTCCCGGTGCAGGCCACGAGCTGCGGCGTCGGCGAGTGCGGCCGCACCGGCCAGCGCGTCTGCGTGCACGGCGACACGCGCGACACCTGCGTCCCCGGCCGCGACTTCTTCGACGCCGACATCTTCTGCAACGGCAAGGACGACGACTGCGACGGCTCGATCACCGACGAGGAAACCGAGTACAAGAACGAGACCATCACCTGCGGCCAGGGCGCCTGCGCGAACACCATCCAGACGGCCTGCACGGGCGGCGTGCGCTTCGAGACCTGCACGCCGTTCGCACCGACCGGCAGCGACAACGACTGCGACGGCGTCGACAACGACTGCGACGGTCAGACCGACGAGGCCTTCGTGTCGGCGCCGACGACGTGCGGCCAGGGCGCCTGCCGACGCGAGGGCGTCGTCACCTGCGCCGCCGGCCACACGCTCGACTCGTGCGTCGCGGTGGCGCCCATCGGCCCGCGCGACATCTGGTGCAACGGCATCGACGACGACTGCGACGGCTCGGTCACCGACGAGGACTCCGAGTTCACCAGCGCGCCCATCACCTGCGGGCGCGGCGTGTGCGCCAACGCGGTGCAGCCCACCTGCAGCGGCGGCGTGCTGGCCAACGCGACCTGCACCCCGAGCGCACCGACCGGCGACGACGACGACTGCGACGGCATCGACGAGAACTGCGATGGCCACGTCGACGAGAACTTCGTGGTCACGGTCACGAGCTGCCAGGTCGGAGAGTGCCACGGCGAGGGCGTGCAATATTGCCGCGACACTCAGCCCGGCGATGAGGGCCCGACAATCGTCGACACCTGCGAGCCGGCGCCGTCGCCGTACCTCACCGACACGCTCTGCAACGGCCTCGACGACGACTGCGACGACATGACCGAGGACGAGGACGACGAGTACGTCCCGCACGACGTCCCGTGCGGCATCGGCGAGTGCGCCGTCGTCGTCCCGTCGGCCTGCGTGGGCGGCGTCGAGGACGAGACCTGCGTCCCGAAGGACCCGACGCGCGAGCTCTGCGATCAGAAGGACAACGACTGCGACGGCGTGACCGACGACGTGCCGCCGCTCGAGCTGGCCATCGCGCCGAGCCGCGTGTCGGTCGAGACGCCGGACGAGGTCATGTGGACCGTCCATTATAGGAATGGCGGCGACGAGCCCATCGACGGCTCGTTCGTCGAGGTCACCATCCCGACCAACAGTGGGCTCGTCGTCCGCGCGACGTCGATCACCACGACCGCGGGCTCGTTCAACGCCGCGACCGGCATCGCGCGCTGGACCGTCGGCACGCTCGGCGCGGGCGCCGAGGGCGCCTTCGTCGTGGTGGCGCAGGCGGCGGGCCCGGGCCGCGGGCCTGGGGTCGTGAGCGCGCGTGGCGGCGGCGAGAACACCTGCCCGTCGAGCGCCGCGGCGGCGGCCGTCAGCGGCGGGACCACCGGCCGTGTGCACGTCGTGAAGGCGGCCGACGCGTTCGCCACCTGCGACGGCACGCTCCACTGGACCGTCACCGTGACCAACACCGGCGCCACCGCCATCACCGGCATGGCGCTGACCGACCACGTGCCGGCCGGCCAGACGCTGGTGCCGGGCAGCATGGTCGGCCCGGCGCCCGATGCCGGCGCCGCGCCGACGCTGGGCTGGACCGTGTCGCTGCCGGCCGGCGGCGGCCTCACCGTCGGCTACGACACGACCGTCGGCGAGGGCCGCGGCTTCCTGGTGGCGCCCGCCGCCACCGCCGTCGCCGGCGCCGTCAACGCCAGCTCGAACCCGGTGGTGGTGACCCTCGAGTGCGGCGCCGAGCTGCATGTGACAAAATCGTGGAACGCCTGCGCCACCTTCGACACGCTGCCCGACGACGGCCGCGAGACCAACGTCGTCCACGTCAACCTCCACTGGGTGAACGACAGCGACGGCGACAAGACCGACGCCAAGCTGCGCGACTGGGTCGGCGACTGCGCCCTCGTCCGCGGGCTACCGCCCGGAGCGACCTGCCCCGTCGGCCAGCGCCTCGCCACCATCCCCATCGGCGCGGGCGGCGTCGTCCACGCCGGAGAGTCCGGCGACGTCGGCTTCGACCTCGTCCTCGGCCCCGGCCTCGCGTCGGGCGACCCGCTCACCGATCGCGCCCTCGCCTTCGCCACCAACTCGCGGCCGCAGGTCTCGAACCAGGCCGACGGCGTGATGCTGGCCTGCGACGACGGTGACCACTGCACCATCGACGCCTGCGCCGCGGCCGTCGGCTGCACCCACACGCTGGCCACCCTCCCCGGCGTGCTCGACGACCAGTGCGACGGCGTCGACGACGACTGCGACGGCGTGGCCGACGAGGACTTCGTCGGCACCCTCACCCACTGCGGCGTCGGGGCCTGCACCGCCACCGGCCGCACCTCGTGCGTCGAGGGCCACGTCGTCGACGGCTGCGCGCCCGCCCCGCGCGCAGCGCCGACCGACACCCTCTGCAACGGCCAGGACGACGACTGCGACGGCGCCACCGACGAGGATTTTGTCAAATCGGCGACCAGCTGCGGCGTCGGCCAGTGCGCCGCCGTCGGCCAGAAGACCTGCTCCGCCGGGCAGGTCACCGACACCTGCGCGCCGGGTCAGCCCAGCGCCGAGGTGTGCGACGCCAAGGACAACGACTGCGACGGCAAGACCGACGCCTCCGACCCGAAGCTCGTGCGCATCGCCTGCGACAAGACCCAGGGCGAGTGCGCCGGCACGCTCCGCCCGGCCAGCCTGTGCCTCGGAGGCAGCTGGCAGAGCTGCACCGATCCGGTCTACGCCGCGCACTCGGCCTTCTACGCGCTCACCGACGGCTGCGACGCGCGCGACAACGACTGCGACGGCCAGAGCGACGAGGATTTTGTCACTTCGCCCACCAGCTGCGGCGTCGGCGTCTGCGCCGCGACCGGTCGCACCCAGTGCGCGGGCGGCGAGGTCGGCGACACCTGCCACGCCGGCACGCCCGGCACTGAGAGCTGCAACGGCCTCGACGACGACTGCGACGGCAAGACCGACGCGGCCGATCCGGACATGCAGCTCGGGCTCTGCCAGAAGCAGGCGGGCGTCTGCGCGGGCACGCTGCAGACGCGCGAGCTGTGCGTGAACGGCAGCTTCGTGGCCTGCCCCGACGCGCTCTACGCGGCGCACGCGTTCCCCGACTACGCCCCGACCGACGCCAGCTGCGACGGCAAGGACAACGACTGCAGCGGCGCGGCCGACGAGGACTTCGTCGTGACCCAGACCTCGTGCGGCACCGGCGTGTGCCAGAATCACGGCCAGCGCCTGTGCGACGCGGCGCAAATCAAGGACACCTGCGACCCGCTGGCGGGCGCCTCGGCCGAGAAGTGCAACGACAAGGACGACGACTGCGACGGCCAGACCGACGAGGGCTCGGCCTTCGCCGACAAGGGCAAGGGCTGCGACGGTCCCGACGCCGACACCTGCAAGGACGGCGTCCTCGTGTGCTCGGCCGACGGCCTGACGCTCACCTGCAACGACGGCGCGTCGTCGGGCTTCGAGCGCTGCGACGGCATCGACAACAACTGCGACGGCCAGACCGACGAGGGCTGCGACGACGACGGCGACGACTGGTGCGACGCCGGCATGGCCTGCGTCACCGGCGCCGGCACGCTCGCCGTCTGCCCGCACGGCTGCGGCGACTGCAACGACGTCGACCTCGCCGCCCACCCGGGCGCCACCGAGGTCTGCAACGACAAGGACGACAACTGCCAGGACGGCGTCGACGAGGGCTGCGACGACGACCACGACGGCTGGTGCGACGCCGCCATGGGCTGCAACGTCCAGGCGCTCCCCGACAGCTGCGCCGCCGGCTGCGGCGACTGCGCCGACCTGAATGCCAAAATCTTCCCGGCCGCGCTCGAGACCTGCAACCTCCTCGACGACGACTGCGACGAGCAGACCGACGAGGGCTTCGAGAAGGGCGGCGAATGCCAGGTCGGCATCGGTGCCTGCGTCGCCCACGGCCACACCGTCTGCGACTCCGCCGGCACCGGCGTCGTCTGCGACGCCGTCCCGCAGGGCGAGCTCCCCGAGCAGTGCAACGGCAAGGACGACGACTGCGACGGCGCCACCGACGAGCCCTTCGACCTCGGCAAGCCCTGCACCGTCGGACTCGGAGAGTGCGTCCAGAGCGGCGTCAAGATGTGCGACCCGGCCACCTTCGCCGGCACCTGCTCCGTCGCGCCCCTGCCCGCCCACGACGAGATCTGCGACGGCAAGGACAACGACTGCGACGGCCTCACCGACAACAACCCGGCCTTCCCCGGCGTCTCCATCTGCCCCGCCGTCGACACCCTCATCACCGCAGGGCCCGACGCCGTCACCGCCCAGAAGACCGCCCACTTCACCTATGTCGATCCGGTGACACCCGAGAATGACCAATTCTCGTGCTCGCTCGACGGCGCGGCCTTCGTCGACTGCGACGGCGGCGTGCTCGACCTCGCCGACCTCACCGCCGGCAGCCACGCGCTGCTCGTGCGCGCGCACGGCTTGAACAACATCGTCGACACCACGCCGGCCTTCTGGCGCTGGACCGTCGACCTGAGCGTCCCCGACACCCTCATCCTGGTCGGCCCCGACGACCCGTCGCAGAGCGGCTCGGCGCTCTTCGCCTTCGGCGCCAGCGTCGACGACCCCGACTACTACATGTGCGCGCTCGACCCGACTGGCCCCGGCGGCCAGCCGTCGGTGCCGGCTGCCGGCGATTTCGCCGAGTGCCCGGCCACCTACGCGCTCGACGGCCTGGCCGACGGCACCCACACGCTGTGGGTCTACGTCGTCGACACCAAGGGCACCGCCGACCCGTCGCCCGCCAGCTATGCCTGGCTCATCGACTCGACCGCGCCCGACACGCGCATCACCGCCAAGCCGCCGGCCCTCGACGACGCCGTCGATGTCACTTTCGAATATGACAGCCCCGGCGATGTCGAGCTCGACACCTTCGAGTGCCGCTTCGACGGCGGCGAGTGGTTCGCCTGCGACGGCGGCGTCCACGCCTTCGAGGGCCTCGACGAGGGCGAGCACCTCTTCGCCGTCCGCGCCGTCGACGAGCACGGCGTCAAGGACCCGACGCCCGCCCGCTACCAGTTCACCATCGACCTCACGCCGCCCGACACGTCCATCCCGACGCACCCGCTCGACCCGTCGCAGAACCCGAGCGCCGTCTTCGGCTTCGCCTCCGACGAGGACCCCGTCACCTTCGGCTGCGACCTCGATCCGGTCGGATCGCCGGTGTTCGAGCCGTGCGCCGACGTCATCGCGTTCGCGAACCTGTCCGAGGGCACCCACACCATCTGGGCCCAGGCCAAGGACGCCGTCGGCCTGGTCGATCTGACGCCCGCGCACTTCACCTGGACCATCGACCTCAGCTCGCCCGAGACCGAGATCCAGAGCGGCCCCGCGCCGCTCACCGGCAGCGGCGTCGGCGCCTCGTTCACCTATCGCGACCCGGTCACGCCGAGCCACACCCACTTCGAGTGCAACCTCGACGACTCGACCTGGGTGGCCTGCGACGGCGGCGCCACCACTTACGCCGGCGCGGATTTGTCAATCGGCAGCCACGTCCTGCTGGTGCGCACCTGCGACCCGGAGAAGGCCGAGGCCATCCGCTGCGACCCGACCCCCGCCGCCTGGCGCTGGGAGGTCACGACCTCGATCTGCCCCGACGACTTCACTGCCCCGACCTTGATCTGCGCGGCCGATCGCAGCGTCGAGTGCGTCGCCGGCAGCGCCGCGCTCGACCTCGCCACGCTGACGCCCGACGCCGGCGACCCGTGCCTGCCGCTGACCGCGACGCAGAAGGCGCCGCTGCCGGGCTCGAAGCTCGAGCTCGGCGACAACCCGGTCGTCTTCACTGTGTCCGACGGAAATGGCAATCTCGCCACCTGCGTCACCGACATCGAGGTCGTCGACACCACCGCGCCCATCACCACCTGCCCCGACGACATCGAGAGCGACAACGACCCCGGCACCTGCGGCGCCGAGCTCGCCATCGCCTCGGCCCAGGCCGTCGACGCCTGCGTCGGCGCGGCCGGCGTGCTGGTCTTCGACGACGCCCCCACCACCTTCCCGGTCGGCACCACCATCGTCACCCACCACGCCATCGATCAGGCCGGCAACGAGTCGACCTGCCAGCAGACGGTGGTGGTCGAGGACGTCGAGAATTTGTCACTCTCGTGCTCGGAGTCGGCCACCATGGAGGCCGCCCCCGACGCCTGCGACTGGAGCGGCAAGCTCACCGCCGAGGCGCGCGACAACTGCGCCGTCGACGTCTCGCTGGTCGAGCAGTCGGGCACCTACCCGGTCGGCGTCACGCCCATCGTCTTCAATGCCTCGGACGCCGCGGGCAACGCCGCCGCCTGCACCACGCGCCTCACGGTGAAGGACGTCACCCCGCCCGTGCCCGCCTGCGGTCAGCTCGTCGGCGTCGCGCCGGCCATCATCCGAGGCAGCGCCAGCGACGCCTGCGCGGCCGCCGTCCACATCATCGATGCGACGTGCGCCAAGGTCGAGGACGGCGGCGCCGAGACCCCGCTCGACCACTGCCCGTTCGTCGTCGACGGCGACGCGCTCACCATCGACGGCGCCCTCGACCAGGGCACGCTGCACCTGCGCTGGACCGTCGAGGCCATTGACCCGAGCGAGAACCGCGCCGCCAAGGCCTGCGACCTGGTCGTCGACGGCGACCGCGACGGCGACGGCGTCATCGACGAGAGCGACGACTGCATCGACACCCCCGACCCGCTCCAGGCCGACCAGGACGACGACGGCGTCGGCGACGCCTGCGACGTCTGCAAGAACGTCAAGGACCTTGACCAGCTCGATCAGGACGGCGACGGCGTCGGCGACGCCTGCGACCTGTGCCCCGCCGTCAGCGACGAGGACCAGGCCGACAAGGACGAGGACGGCGTCGGCGACCTCTGCGACGTCTGCCCCGACGCCGCCGACCACGACCAGGCCGACGTCGACCACGACGGCATCGGCGACGCCTGCTCCGACAAGGACGACGACGGCGTACTCGACCACGACGACAACTGCCCCGCCGAACCCAACGCCGACCAGGCCGACTTCGACCTCGACGGCATCGGCGACGCCTGCGACCCCGACAGCGGCGACGGCCTCACCGCCGCCGGCGGTGCCACCTCCTGCGCCGGCGGACCCAGCTCGCTCGTCGATGGCCTCGCCGGTCTCGTCCTGGCCGTGGTGGCGCTGGGCCTCCGCGCCCGACGCCGCCCGACGCGGTAGTCCGACGCGGGGACGGTCCGACGCCTGGTCCGAGCGCACCGCATCGGACCCGCGCTGATTCCATTGCGCATCATGGCTCGGCCGCCGCGCCGCCACACGGCGGGTCAGCCTCGTTCTACGTTTGCGCCGGATTCTTTCGCAGTGCTAAGGTGCGAGCAGCCTCTCGAGGCTGGTCGGCTTGGCGCCTCGGGAGCCAGGTCGAGCCGTCACCGACTCGTACGATGCTCATGCGCTGGCGTGCCGGCGCGTGTTGGTCATGGAGCTCGACTATGCGCGCCTCCTCCTGCGCACTCGTCTTCTTCGCCCTGGCAGTCCTCGGCCAAGGTACTGCTCACGCGCTGTGGTCGCAGAACGACAACACCGGCGTGTGGGTCGACGAATACCAGGACAACCTCGGCATCGACTTCAGCGCGCCCGCGCCGCAGTCGTCGAACGTGGTCGTCGACGCCATCGGCCAGGCCGTGAAGCTGGTCGACCCGGCGTCGCCCGGCACGCTCGTGTGCGACATCTTCCTGCGTTAGGCGGCGGGCGGCGCGCCGGGCGCTCACGGCCGGCTGACGAAGAAGAACGCGCTCATCGGGTCGTCGCTCCACCACGTGGTCCGGCCCGACATAGCTGAGCGTGGCGGTCACCTGCACGCTGTACACGCCGCGCGCCGGCGTGAACGAGACGGCGAAGCCCTCGGCGCTCTCGCCTGAGCGCAGCGTGCGCGCCGGGCTGACGAGCGTCGTCGCGCCCGGCCCGACGCCGATGCGCCAGGTCACGGCTCGCGCTCACCGGGACTGGCGCCGTCGTTGGTCGCGACGGCCGTCAGCCGCTGGCCCGGGCGCAGCGCCGTGACGAACGGGTTGGCCACGGCGATGCTCGGGCGAGGTGCGCGGCCGGGATGCCGCCGGCGATGGCGATGCGCTGGGTCGCCAAGCCGGCGTACGTCGCGCGATCGATGGCCGTCACCGTGACGGCGAAGGTCCCGACGGTGATAGCGGTGGCGCGCGTCGCCGCCCGGCGAGATGACCTGGCGCGCCGTGCCGTCGCCCCAGTCGACGACGATGCGCGCGAGGTCGTCGGCGCCGTCGGGGTCGACGCTGAGGTCGTGGAGGCTCACCACCTCGCCCAGAGCCGCGCCCCTGCGGAGCCAGGCGGAAGGCGGCGATGGGGGCCTCGATCGACGACCGTCACGACGGCCTCGGCGACGTCGATCCCGCCGTCGCCGTCGACCACGGTCATGTGCACGACGTAGCGTCCCGGCTGCGCGTAGGCATGGCCGTACGTCGAGGTCGGCGACGTCGGCGACGGGTTGCCGATGCCGACCGACGAGCGGGTCGCCCCAGTCGACGAGCACCATCTGACGTTGGCGCGGCCGTCGGGGTCGGTGCTGTGCTCGGTCAGCGTGAAGGCCTGGCCGGCGCAGACCTCGCTCGGCAGGCTCATGGCCGCGCGCGGCGGGCGCAGGAAGATGGTTCCACGCTGCCGCCGACTGACGCGCGCTCGCCGCGCGTGTTGACGGCCGTCAACGTGACGACGTAGCCGCCGGCCGCGGCGTAGACGTAGCTGGCCACGCCGCGCGGGGGCAGCGTCGTCGCGCCGTCGCCCCACGTCACCGTGACGGCCGAGATGCCGCCGGGATCGGTGCTCAGGTCCTGCGCCGTGACGGCGCCGTAGATAACGCATCGCCGTTCAGCGCGAGCTCGGCGATGGCGGCGAGCTCGAGACGTGGATGGTCTGCGACACGGCGTCGCGCTCGCCCCAGCGGTCGGTCACCGTCGCGGTCACCTCGGGAAGTCGCCGGGGCTCGCATAGGCAGCGCCGGCTGGCCGCCGCGAGGGCCGCGACCTCGACGCGGCCGTCGCCCCAGGCGAGGACGCGCGGCGATGTCGCCCTGGCCGTCGGCGTCGCTCGACAGGTCGGCAAGCGTCACCTGCTCGCCGACCAGCGCCAGCGCATGGGTGCTCATCTCGGCGATCGGCGGGTGGCTGCGGATGGTCACGGCGAAGTAGTCGATCGAGCGCCGCCCGGTCTGATCGGTGACGGTGAGCGCGACGGTGTACGCCCCCGGCGCGGCGTAGACGTGGGTCGCCGAGGTGTCCTCGCCGACCGGCGAGGTCGAGCCGTCGCCCCAGTCGACGAGCGCGCTGAGCACGTCGCCGGGCAGGCCCGGCTGGCTCTGGTCGACCAGGCGCAGCGTCTCGCCGAAGAAGAACGAGCCCGACAGCGCCAGCTGCGCGACCGGCGGCGGCCGGTTGACGATGGTCAAGTCAGTTGACGATGTGGCGCGCTCGCCGCGCGTGTTGGTGGCGGTGAGCCGGACGGTGTAGACGCCGGTCGCCTCGTAGACGTGGACGGCGCTGCCGTGCGGCGCGATGGAGCTCTCGGCGCCGTCGCCCCAGGTGACGTCGACCGCGCTCAGGCCCTGGCCGTCGTGGCTCCGGTCCTCGAGCGTCAGCGGCTCGCCCTCGACGCGGTAGCCGCGGAGGGTGATGTCGGACGTGGGCGGCGCGCTGCTGACGTGGATGACCTGCGTGGCCGAGTCGCGCTCGCCCCAGCGGTCGCTGGCGCTGAGCGTGACGCTGAAGTCGCCGGCGGCGGACCAGGCGTGTTCGGCCACCCCGGCCGGCGCGACGCTCGACGTCGAGCCGTCGCCCCAGTCGAAGATGACGCTGCTCAGGTCGGCGGTGCCGTCGACGTCGTGGCTCGCGTCCTGGAACGCGACCACCTGGCCGATGAGCGCCACGGCCGGGCCGCCGAGTTCGGCCACGGGGCGATGGCTGGCCACGGTGAGCGCCACGTGATCGGTGGCGCTCCGGCCGCGCGGGTCGGTCGCGGTGAGGACGATCGTATAGAGGTCCGGCGTGTCGTAGACGTGGGTCGCGACGTCACCGGGGACGACCGCCGAGGTCGTGCCGTCGCCCCAGTCGACGAGGTCGTCGAGGGCGTCGTCGGGCAGCGCGCCGAGGCTCTGGTCGAGCACGCGCACGGTCTCGTTCGTGAGCGGCGTGCCCGACACGGCGAAGGCCGCGGTCGGCGGGCCGAGCTCGTCCGACACCACGTGCACCACGCGGCGCGCGACGTCGGAGGCGTCGACGCGGTCGACCACGGTCTGGGTCACCGTGTAGTCGCCGTGCGCGGAGTAGGCGTGCTCGATGCTGCCGATGAAGTACTCGATCTGCGAGCCGTCGCCCCAGTCGACCGACTCGTAGGCGATGTCGCCGTCCGGGTCGCTGGCCTCGGACCACAGCGTCAGCACGTGCGTGCGCGGCACCGTCGTGCCGGGGTCGAGCGTGAAGCCGGCCACCGGCGGGGCGTTGACGGTCAGGGTGTGAGTGCGCGTGACGCTGGCCTGGCCGTCGTCGACCTCGAGCGCGATGAGGTAGGCGCCGTGGGCCGGGTAGAGGTGGCTCGCCTCGGCCGTGACGAGCGCCTCGGGCGCGCCGCCGTCGCCCCAGTCGACCGTGCGCGCGAGCGCGTTGGCCGGGCGATCGACGTCGCTCGTCAGGTCGGTGAGGTGCGCGCTGCCGCCGACGGATATGACATATTCGGCCAGCGCGAAATCGACCTCGGGTGGCACATTCACCTCGCTGACGTGGAGCGCGATGGTCTCCGAGTCGCTGCCGCGATTGGCGCCGTCGTCGACCACGATGGTGGCGCTGTAGTCGCCCGGGCCCTGGAGCTCGGTCGGCGTCCAGGTGAAGGCGCCCGCGGCGGTCATGCTGGCGCCGGCCGGGCCGCCGGTCATGGAGAAGGTGAGCGGGTCGCCGTCGGCGTCGCTGGCGCTGGCGGTGAAGGCCAGGCGCGAGCCCTCGGCGACGCTGCGCGCGCCGATGGGCGCCAACACCGGCGGCGTGTTGGGGCGCGGCGGACCGGCGCGCACGATGGCGGTCGAGCCGTCGGAGAGGCTCACCCAGAAGACCACCTCGTCGAGCGCGTCGAGCCCCTTCGACGAGAAGTTCAGCGCCACGACGGTGCGGCCGAAGAGGCAGTCGCCGAGGGCCACGATCCGGGTCGGCGCGCCGTAGGGCGGCGCAAACAGGTAGATGCCGTCGGGGCCGGTCTCGGGCGGGTTCGACTGGCACGCGCCGGGGACGTCGTTCGAGTTCGGCACGCCCATGACGGCGACGGTGCCGGCGTCGTTGATGGCCGGGACGTCGAAGCCGCTCGACGCGTTGCACGAGAAGCCGAGCGCGCCGCTGTCGGTGCGCAGCTCGCGCCCGCCGGTGAGCGGCAGCGCCACATAGACGATGGCGCCGTCGTCGCTCACGGCCGGCTGGCCGAGCGCGGCGAAGCCGGCGGTGCTGGCGACGGGCCCGCCCGAGCCGGCGAAGATGGTCGCCTGGCCGGTGGCGATGGGGACCGCCAGGTAGGCGAGCTGGCCCAGATCGTCGAGCACCGGCGCGTCGCCGATGATGGAGGCGAAGAGGCCGCCGTTGCCGGTGAAGGCCGCCACCGCGGCGCCGGCAGGGCCGGCGAGCGGCACGCGCATGACCGCCGGGTTGCCCTGGGTGTCGGCCGGCGAGATGCCGAGGTAGGCGCGCAAGGCCAGCGTGCCGGAGGAGTTCATGCGCGGGTCGCCGGCGCCGTCGAAGCGGTAGCCGCCGAACATGTCGCCCACCTGGATGACCGTCTTCGCCGTGCCGGCGCCGTCGACGACGATGTAGCTGCCGCCGCGGCGATAGGCGACGCGACCCTCGGCGTCGATGTCGGGCGAGCCGAGCTGGGGCGGGAAGGCGTCGCCGGTCGCGATCGCGGTCGGGGCGCCGCCGGCGCCGCGGAACACGCCCTGGCGCTGCACGAAGTCGATGCTGGCCGTGGCCGAGAAGGCGACCTCGCCGCTGTCGGCGAGCGCCGGCTGCTGGTCGAGAGTGACAAAATAGAATTCGCCCTGGCCGCCGCTCGGAGCCAGCGCGATGAGGCGGAACTCGAGGCTCGGGTTCGGCGTGCACTGCGCCGACGCCGGGGGCGAGGCGACGCTCGCGAGGACGAACAGCAGGCCGGCGGTGAGGAGCGCGACACTGAGGAGACGCATGCGACCCTCGTCGAGGAGAGGCCGGCAGCCTAGCGAATTCCGGAGCCGAATCCAAGGCATGCCCCGATCGGGCCGCAGCGCTCGCAGCCGCTCGCGGGTTCCGCTAGGCTCTGGCGCGGAAGACGTAGGGGGACCCATGCAGCAGCGATCGCGCCTCATCTCGGCGGCCTTGGCCATGTTCGGTCTCGCACTCGGCGGCGCCTGCGGCGACGGCGGCAAGCGCCCGCTCGGCGCGACTTGCAGCGACGACGCCACCTGCGAGTCGGGGCTTTGCGCCGAGGGCGTGTGCCTCGACCCGGCCGCCGACGACGACCACGACAACCTCACCAACGGGCTCGAGGCCTCGCTCGGATCGAACCCGGAGAACCCCGACACCGACGGCGACGGCGTGCCCGACGGCGAAGAGCTCGACGGCGCGCTGGCCAACGTCGACACCGACGGCGATGGCAAGGCCGACGTGGTCGAGAGCCGCACCGAGGACGCCGATCACGACTGCATCACCGATCAGTTCGACGCCGAGGACACGGTGCCGAACAGCGATCTGTCGCCGATGATCCCCATCGTGTGCAGCCACGTCGGCGTGTGCGCCGGGGCCGACGGCCAGCTCGGCGCGACCTGCCCGAGCGGCACCGCCGAGTGCGTCTACACCGGCGTGACCGGCTTCGCCGACCCCGAGGCGGCCTGCGACGGCGTCGACGAGAACTGCGACGGCGACACCGACGAGGGCTTCGGCGACGGCGACCACGACGGCGTGCCGGACGCTTGCGTGGCGCGCCACCACCTGGTGTTCCAGGCGCAGCCGACGACCGTCACGGCCGGCGTGCCGTTCGACCCGCTGGCGCTCCTCGACCTGCGCGGCGCGGTGGTGACCACCTTCAACGGCGAGGTGACGCTCGCGCTCGAGCCGGTCGACGCCGGCACCATCACCTACGGCGAGGTCACACGCGCGGGCGGCGCCATCACCATCCACGGCGTCACCTTGACCAAGGCCGGCGACGAGCGCGTGCTGGTCGCCAGCGCCGGCCTCTTCACGGCGCGCAGCGAGCCGCTGGTGGTCGGCCACTCGGGCACGCTGGCGCTGGCCTTCGACACGGTGCCCGACAGCGCCATGGTGGGCGTGCCGTTCGACGCGTCGTTCCTGGTGCACGACGAATATGACAATATCGCCGACGATTTCGCCGGCGTGGTCACGCTCGCCAGCGACGACCCCGACGCCACCCTGCCCGGACCGATCACGCTCGCGGCCGCGCACCACGGCCGCGGCACGTTCTTCGGCGTGAGCCTCGCCAACGCCGGCACGACGCGCCTCACCATCAGCGCCGACGGCGTCGGCGTCGCGCCGGCCAGCCACGATGTGGTCGTCGCGGCCGGCGCGGTGACGAGCCTCGGCATCAGCGGGCTCGCCGACACGGTCGACGCCGGCGTCTCGCTGAGCCTCACCGTGACCGCTCTGGATGCGGCCGGGAACGCCGTCGCCGACTACGACGGCACGGTCTCGATCAGCGCCGACGACCCCGACGCGAGCATGCCGGCGAGCCACGTCTACGTCGGCGCCGACCACGGCGCGTTCACCTTCACCGGCCTGGTCTTCGCCACCGCCGGCACCGCCACCGTCACCGCGAGCGACGGCGTCCGCCAGGCCCAGGCCGTCGTCACGGTGCGACCGGGCGCGGCGCACGACTTCGAGGTCGTGCTGAGCGACGAGAGCGTGCCGGCCGGCGTCGCGACGTCGGCCGTCATCACCGCCCTCGACGTGCGCGGCAACCGCGCCACCGGCTTCGTCGGCGCGGTCACGCTGAGCTCGGGCGACGCGCTCGCGACGCTGCCCGGCGGCGTGACCTTCGCGGCCGCCGACGCGGGCAGGAAGGTCGTGAACGGCATCATCTTCCGCAGCGAGGGCACGCAGTCGCTGACCGTCACGGCCACCGCCGACGCCTCGGTCACCGGCAGCGACGCTGGTCGTGACCCAGGGCGCCGACACGGTGCTGGTCATGACCGGCCTGCCCGGGACGGCGGTGTCGGGCGCTCGCTGGGCTTCACCGTCGAGGCGCAGGACAGCTTCGGCAACCCCAAGCCGGCATACGCCGGCACCGTGCGCGTCAGCGCCGACGACGCGGCCGCGGTGCTGCCCGCCGACGCCACCTTCGCGCCGGCCGACGGCGCCAGCAAGGCCTTCGCCGGCCTGGTGCTGAAGACCGCCCGCGAGACCATCGTGCGCGTCACCGACATCGCCGACCCGACCATCACCACGAGCGCCATCGTGTCGGTCACGGCCGGCGCGCGCGACCACTTCAGCTTCGCGTGCAGCCCCGATCCGCTGGCCGCCGGCTCGGCGCTGACGTGCACCGCGACCGCCTTCGACGCGGCCGGGAACGTGGCCAGCGGCTACGTCGGCAACCTGGCGCTGAGCGCCACCGACCCCGACGCGACGCTGCCGGCGAGCGTCGCCATGGTCGCCGCCGACCACGGCACGAAGACCTTCTCGGGCGTCGTGCTCGAGACCGCCGGGTCGCAGACCGTCACCATCGACGACGGCGTGAAGAGCGCGTCGGACACGGTCACGGTGACCCCGGTCGCGGCCTCGTCGCTCGAGCTCGCGGGCCTCGCCGCGAGCGTCGGCGTGGGCGAGGCGCAGACGCTCACGGCCACCCTGCGCGACCCGTTCGGCAACCGCGCCACCGCCTTCACGGGCAGCGCGACGCTGGCCTCGAACGACCTCGACGCCGTGTTCGCGCCGACCGCGCTGACCTTCGACGCCGCGGCCCAGGGGCAGCGCACCTTCACGGTGACCTTCGGCAACGCCGGCGATCGCACGGTCACCGTCGACGCCGGCGGCACGCTCAAGACGACGAAGTCGACGGTCGTGACCGGCGGCACGCGCCACCTCGCCATCACCGGATTGCCGGCGAACCTGGTGGCGGGCGCGACCTCGACCGTCACCGTCTCGGTCCGGAACGGCGCGGGCCAGCTCGTCACCAACTACGCCGGCACCGTGGCGCTGACGGTGACCGGCGGCAGCGCGTCGCCCACGACGCTGGTGTTCGTGGCGGCCAACGGCGGCAGCAAGACCGCCGACGTCACCTTCACGCTGGCCGGCGCCGACGACCTCACCGCCAGCTCGGCCGACCTCGGCTCGACGACCGTCAACACCACCGTCGCCCCAGCGGCCGGCGAGAGCCTCGCCTTCGGCCCGCAGCCGAGCGGCGGCCAGGCGAATGTGGCGCTCGCCGATTTCGCCGTGGTCGTGCGCGACCATTTTGGCAATATCGCCAGCAGCGACTCCGAGCGCAGCATCGGCGTGGCGCTCACGCGCAACCCGGGCCGCGCCCGCATCACCGGCACGACGTCGGTCGCGACCGTCGGCGCGCGCGCCACCTTCCACGCGCTGAGCCTCGACCGCGCCGCCCAGGGCTACCAGCTGGTCGCCACCGCGCCGGGTCTCGCGCCCGCGGTGAGCGAGCCCTTCGCCATCGCCTGGCGCCCGCCGGTCGTGAGCAACATCCGCATCGCGGCCGAGAACGGCGCGTGCGTGACCATCACCTATCGCGTGGCCCAGCCGGACGGCCGCCCCGTCGACGTCGCCGTCGAGCGCGCCACCGGCTTCCCGGCCCAGCCGTTCGAGCGCCTGAGCCAGGCCGGCAACGCCACCGCCGCGGGTACGCGCGTCGCCACCAGCGCGGCCGGCGTCGATCACGACTTCGTCTGGAACGCATCGGGCGACGCGCATTTTGCCGATTTCGCGTTCCAGCCTGGCAATATCCGCGTGTCGGCCTCGGTCGACGGCAGCGTCGGGCGCGCGACCAACCCGGCGCCGTTCAGCGTGCTGCTCGCCTCGCACCCGACCATCAAGCCGGTGCCGGTCACGGTGACGAGCCCGCGGCCGTTCCTGCGCACGGGCGACGTGGACGGCGACGGCGACGACGATCTGATCGTGGCCGGCGGCGACGACGCGTTCGCCATCTACCGGCGCAGCGCGGCCGGGCTGGTGGGCCGGGACGACACGCTGGGCGTCGACGCGTCGCTGCCGCCGGTCATCGAGGACGCGCTCGTGGCCGACCTCGACGAGCAGCCGGGCGGCGACCTGGCGTTCCTCGACAGCGCCAACGGCACGGTCTGGGTGAGCCGCCTGAACGTCGACGGCGTGCTCACGTTCCGGGACCTGTCCCCGTGCAGCGGGCTGCCGGCCACGGCCATCGCGGCCGGCGCCTTCGGCTACGGCGGCGACTCGCTGCTGGTGGCCTGCACCGGCGACGGCGACGTGTTCGGCATCTGGTCGCTGCGGCTCGGCGAGTTCGTCCTCGAGTCGATGGTCGACCTCGGCGCCAAGGCCAGGCTGATGCGCGCGGTCGACCTCGATCGCAACGGCTTCGCCGACGTCGTGGTCGCGACCGCCGCGGGCCTCGAGGTCGCGCTGACCGACGTCGACCAGGTCACGGCGAGGGCGCAGACCCTCCCGCTGGCGCGGCCGGTCGTCGACCTCGACCTGCTCGATATCGACGACGACTTCCACCCCGACCTGGTGGTGGTGCAGGACGACCTCACGAGCCACGTCTTCGCCGGCGTGGCCGGCGGGACCTTCGCCACGACGGCGCTCGCGACCAACACGGCGTATCCCGGCGCCGAGCTCGAGCGCGTCGACCACATGGACGTCGACCGCGACGGCCTGCCCGACATCGTCGTGGCGCAGAAGGACTCGCCGTACGTCTTCTATCGCCTCGGGCAACGCGCCGCGACGCCGGTGCTCGGGCCGCAGGGCGCGGCGCTGGCGACCGGCAGCGACAGCCTCGCCGTGGTCGACCTCGGCGCGGTGGCACGCGACGGCGAGCGCGATCAGCTGGCGGCGCTCTACCGCGACGGCGGCGCGTATGAGCTCGCGCTGTGGCAGCCGAATGACGCCATTTGTCAAATCGATCCGATCGGACCTGCGCCGACGTTGGCGCTCGATCGCTCGCTCCAGCTGGAGGCTGGCGACTTCACCGCCGACGGCAAGCTCGACCTGCTGAGCGTCGCCCCGACCGGGCTGTGGATATCGCTCGGCCTCGGCGACGGCGGCTTCGCGCGCTACGGGCTCGAGGCCGGGGCGCTCGTCCCGTTCACCTCGCTGGTGACGGGCGCCATCGCCGAGGTCACCGGCGACGGCCAGCCCGACGTGGTGGTGGCGCTCGACGACGGCCAGGTGATCGCGCTGCGCGTCGACCCACCGAGCCTGTCGGTGCTCCCGACCATCGCCAGCTACGGCAGCGCCGTCGCGGCCATGGCCGGGGCCGACGTCGACGGCGATCGCCGCGACGATCTGGTGCTCGCCGAATCGATCGACAAGCTGCACGTGCTCTATCAAGGAGCGTCCGGCGGCTTCCCGGGCGGCGGCGACGAGACCTTCGACGTCGGCGCGCCCATCACCGGCCTCGACGTCGCCGACGTGAACCTCGACGGCGTGCTCGACATGGCGATCGCGGTGCAGGACGACAGCGGCGGGCCCGGCGCCTACCGGCGCGACGTCTGCGTCTTCATGTCGACCGGCGCGCGCGCCCACACCATGGCCTGCGCCGATGTCGGCCTGGCCGCGGCCGGGGCCGACGCGAGCATCGTCGGGCCGAGGCTGGCCGACGTCGACCAGGATGGCTTCACCGACCTCGTCTACGCGCTGGTGCCGACCGACCTCCAGACGCCGAGCCAGCTCGTCGTGGCGACCGCCACCGCGCCGCTCTCCGGCGTCTTCGATCAGCGCGCCGCCGTCGACGCCTGCCCCGACCTCGAGCGCTTCGCGCTCGGCGCGCTCGACGATCAGCCTGGCCTGGACCTGGCCGCGACCTGCGCCTTGGACGGCGCCGTCGTCACGCTGGCGCGTGGCCCCGCCGGCTTCGACTTCGCCGACGCCATCTCGACCTTCGTCGGGCCCTCGGTCGACGGCGGCCTGGCACTCGGCGACTTCGACGGCGACGGGCGCGACGACGTGGCCATCGACGAGGCCGTGCTGCACACCGGCTCGCCGGGGCCGGTCCTCGACCAGAGCGTCGCCGTCAGCTTCGGCGGCGAGAGCTGGCTCGACGCCACGCCGCTCGACTGGAACGGCGACGCCAGCACCGACTTCGCGCTGGTGTCGGGCGTCACCTACGACACCGGCGACGGCGACGCCACCGACCTGGTGCTGACGCTCACCGACGGGCTCGGCGAGAAGCAGACGTGGAGCTACACCGCCACCTATCCGTCGAGCTCCAACTTCATGGCGCGCGTCGCGGCCGGCGACTTCGACGGCGACGGGCGCGCCGACCTGGCGCTCTTCTACGGCGTGTCGTCGTCGCGCGCCGAGCTGCGCATGGTCTATCGCCCGAACGACGACGCCGACAGCCTCGATCCCGAGGGCACCTTCGCGCAGCCGCTGCGGAGCGGCCTCAGCCCGGTGGCGCTGGCCGCCGGGGACGTCGACGGCGACGGCCTCGACGACGTGGCCGCGTTCGGCGTCGGCAGCTCCAACCTGACCGAGCTGCGCTGGGTGCGCGCGCTGCCCGACCGCCAGACCGAGGTCTACCGGGCCGAGAACGTCGAAGGCCTGCCGACCCGCGTCGACCAGGTGCTGATCGGCGATCTGGTCCCGGGCCGGCCCGGCAAGGAGATCGTCGTCGTCGGCAACTGCGGCGGCGACGGCTGCATCGAGGCCTTCGAGCCGTCGTCCTGCAGCGGGCAGCGCCCCGCCTGCATGCGCAGCACGGTGGGCATCGGCGGCTCGTTCAACCAGGGCCACTACGACTTCCATCGCGCGGCGCTGGTCGACTACGACCGGGACGGCCTGACCGACGTCATCGTCACCGTGTCGCCGGACGACCACCTGATGCTCATGCACCAGCTGGCGAGCGGCGGCTTCGAGCCGAAGGACGACTTCCCCTCGACCTACGGGATGACCTACCCGAGCTTCGCGGTCGCCGATCTCGACGACGACGGGCGCGTCGATCTGGTGGTGCCGACCCTCAGGAGCGGGCGCCTGGCGCTGCACGCCGTCATGGGCGATGGCAGCATCGAGCCGGCCGGCTCGGTCGAGGACGTGCTGCCGCTCGGCGTGCTGGCGGCGCGGGCCGGCCTCGGCGCACGGCCGGCGCTGGTGGTGCCGACCCTCGACGGGCTGCGCGCGGTGCCGCAGCGGTCGCCGCCATGACGTGATAGAGGAAGGCATGCGCATCGGTATCGTCGGCGCCGCCGGCACTGGAAAGACCACGCTCGCCAAAGCCCTCGCGGCTCACCTCGGCGCGCCCTACCTCCCCGACTACGTGCAGACGGTCTTGCGCGAGCTAGGCCGCGACTCGTGGCGCGGCGTGTCCGATCCGAAGGAGCGGCGCCGCATCCGCGAGGAGGGCCTGCGCCGGAAGATCGCGGCCGAGGCCGACGCCGAGCGCTTCGTCTCCGACAAGACGGTGGTCGACTACCTCGCCTACTGGCTGCAGAACCAGAGCGAGCACGAGGAGCTCACCACCAACAACGCCTTCGTCGCGCGCTGCCAGACAGCGGTGAAGCGCTACGACGCGCTGGTGTTCCTGCCGTACCGCGCGGTGGTCGAGCACGCCGTCGGGCGCAGCACCGACCCGGTGCACAACCTCAAGGTGGCGGCCCACAAGCGCGGGCTCCTGGCCATCTGGAAGCTGCCGGTGGTCGAGGCCGACTACACCTTCGGCGAGGACCTCGCGGCGTGGTGCGCGCGCCACCTGCCGACCTCGACGGGCGCGCCGCCCGCCTGACCGTCGCGCGCCGACACATGCGATCCGCCGACAAACGTGGCACGTAAGGGGCATGACCATGCGCCGCTCACCCGCTCTCGTCCTGCTCGTCACCACGCTCGGCCTCGCCGGCGCCGCCGCCTCGGGCGCCGCGTGCGGCGACGACCCGCTGGCCGACGGCACGCTGCAGGTGACGGTCTACGGCGAGGACTACATCGAGGATCGCATCCCGGCGGCCGACGTCGCCGACGGCTGGTCGATCGACTTCCAGCGCTTCCTGGTCGCGGTGAGCGACGTGTCGGTCGGCAAGACCGGCAAGACCGCGGCGCTGGTCGCGGTCGAGCCGCGCGTATTCGATCTCACGAAGCCCTCGAACGGCCAGGGTCACCTCCTCGGCTCGGCCGACGTGAAGGGCGGCGTCTACGACCACGCCAGCTACAGCATCGCGCCGGCCGTGCAGGGCTCGATCGCCGGCAACGTCACCGCCGCCGACACGAGCTTCATGGTCGACCACGGCTACGCCGTCTACATCGAAGCCACGGCGCAGAAGGGCGGCGAGTCGAAGCACTTCACCTGGGCCTTCACCGGCACGACGCACTACACCTCGTGCCCGACCGCGGCCAGGGTCGACGGCGACACCGCCACGGCGCAGATCACCGTGCACGCCGACCACCTCTTCGCCACCACCATCGGCGACGAGGCCGCGCCGCTGCGCTTCCAGGCGCTGGCCGACGCCGATGCCGACCACGACGACGAGGTCACCCAGGCCGAGCTCGCGGCCGTCGCCATCTCCGGCCTGAGCGGCTACGACGTCGCCGGCCACACCGGCGTCACCGACCTCGGCGCCTTCGTGGCGGCGCAGATCCCCGCCATCGGGCACATCGACGGCGAGGGCATGTGCGAGTCTTCGCCGTGATTCGCCGTGACCGAACGGGGTCGTCCGGCATGACAGGGCCATGACCCCGAAGACCCGCGAGCGCATCATCGAGGCCGTGCTGGTGGCGACGCCGCTCGTGCTGGTCCTCGTCTTCGGCGAGTTCGGCGTCGACGCCGCCAAGGCCGGCGCGCCGAGCATCCGCCAGGCCGTCGCCGACGAGGTGCTGTTCACGGCGCCGGCCGACCCCGAGCGCCGCGCCACGCGCGCCCGCGAGGCCGAGCTGAAGAAGCGCCCGAACGACCCGCGCCTGGCCGCCGACATCGCGCGCCGCCACATCGAGGACGCGCGCCGGAACAACGACCCGCGCGCGCTCGGCTGGGCCGAGGCGGCGCTGGCGCCATGGGCCGCCGACGCGCAGGCGCCGTCGGAGATCCTTATCCTGCGCGCGACCATCCGCCAGAGCCGCCACGACTTCGCCGCGGCGCTCGTCGACCTCGACACCGTGCTCGCGCGCGACCCCAACGCGGCGCAGGCGGCGCTCACGCGCGCGACGGTCCTGGCCGTCATCGGCCGCCCCGGCGACGCGCGCCGCGACTGCGAGGCGGTGCGCCGCTCGAGCGCCCACCCCATCGTCGCCGCCACCTGCAACGCCACGCTCGACGGCCTGACCGGCAAGGCCGACGCCGGCCGGCGGCGCCTCGACGCCATCCTGGCCTATCAGGACACCCACCCCATTCCGCCCGGGCTCCTCGCCTGGGCCCTCGGCACGCGCGGCGAGCTCGGCCTGCGCCTCGGCGACACGGCCGCGGCCGAGGCCGACCTAAGGCGCGCGCTCGAGCTCGACGCGAGCGACGCGTGGACCATCGCCACGCTGGTCGACTTGCTGCTCGACGTCGGTCGCCCGGCCGAGGCCGTGCCGCTGGTCGCGCAGAGCGACACCGACAACCTCGTCCTGCGGCGCGCGCTGGCCAAGAAGGCCGCCGGCCAGGACGCCGACCCGGCCGCGACCACGCTGCGCGCGCTACGCCGCCTCGCACGCGCGCGGCGACGCGCAGCACCTGCGCGAGGAGGCCCGCTTCGTGCTCGCCTTCGAGTCCGACCCGAAGCGCGCCCTCGACCTCGCCGCCGAGAACTGGGACCACCAGCGCGAGCCGGCCGACGTGCGCGTGTTCATCGAGGCGGCCCTGGCCGCGCACGACCCGGCGCGCGCGCGACCGGCCCTCGACTACATCGACGCCACCGGCCTGGCCGACGCCGCCATCGATCGCCTGCGCGCCGCGCTGACCGCGGCCCCGGGGAGCCAGCCATGACGCGCGTCCGCGCCCTCGTCCTCGTCGCGCTCGGCCCGCTGCTCGCGCTCGGCCTCACGTCCGCAGCGCACGCGCACCAGCCGTCGCAGGGCTTCGTCATCGTGAGCCCGCTCGACCCGACGGCGAACGGGCTGAGCCTGCGCGCGCGCTGGGACCTGGCGCTGCGCGACGTCGATCGCGCGGTCGGCCTCGACGCCGACGAGGACGGCAAGATCAGCGGCGCCGAGCTCGCCGCCGGGCGCGAGCGCATCCTCGCCTGGGCCAAGGACGGCCAGGCCTTCGCCACGAGCGGCGCCTGCCTCCTCGGCCTCGACCTGGCCGGCGTCACCACGCGCCTCGACGGGCCGTACGTGTCGCTGGCCTGGGTCGGCACCTGCCCGCCGAGCGCCGACGATCACCTGGAGATCCGCCAGAGCGCGCTCTTCCCCGACGACCCCGGCCATCGCGTCATGCTGCGCCTCGGCGACGGCAGCGCCGTCCTCCGCGCCGATGCGCCCTCGGCGCGCCTGGCCATCATCGCCGAGCCCGACGCGGTCGCGACCTTCGGCAACTATATCGGCGAGGGCGTGCTGCACATCTGGGGCGGCATCGATCACATCTTCTTCCTGGTCGCGCTGCTCCTGCCGGCGGTGCTGCGCTGGCGCCGCGACCTGCAGCCGCCGAGCTGGCAGGTCACCGAGCGCCTGAAGCCGGCCCTCCTCGAGGTGCTGAAGGTGGTGACCGCCTTCACGCTGGCGCACTCGATCACGCTCGTCCTGTCGACGCTCGGCGTCGTGCGCATGCCGTCGGTCGTCACCGAGACCGCCATCGCGCTGTCGGTGGCGCTGGCCGCGCTCAACAACCTGCGCCCGGTGATCGATGCGCGCTGGACCGTCGCGTTCGGGCTCGGCCTCTTGCACGGCTTCGGCTTCTCGAGCGTGCTGCTCGAGCTCGGCCTGCCCGACGGCGCACGCGCGCTGGCGCTGGCCGGCTTCAACGTCGGCGTCGAGCTCGGCCAGATGACCATCGTGCTGGCGATCGTGCCGCTGGCCTTCGCCTTCCGGCACACGCGCTTCTATCGCCTGGCCATCCTGACCGCGGGGTCGATCGTCATCGCGGCCATCGCGCTCTACTGGTCGGCGGCCCGGTCGGGGCTCGTGGCCGGCTGAAGTCCCGAGAAAATCGAAAAATACTTCTCACTCTCCCGATCCGACTCGGGGGTCTTGGCCGTAACGAAGACCGTGAGAACGAGCCGTCCCTGCGTTTCGACACGCCGCCTGGGGTCCACCAGCTGGGCGCGCATGAACGTGGCGGCACGCTCGGCCTCGTCGGCGTCGTTGCACTCGCAGACCATCACGCGGTGGCCGAGCGGGCTCTGCCCATATTTGCAAAATCGCGCCTTCGAAGTGCGCGCGATTCCCTGTTTGGCGTCTGCGACTTTCACGCCGCCGGTCTCGAACGCAGCCAGCACGTCCTCGACCTCGGGCTTGGCGTGGGTGCGATCGCGGGCCTCCTCGTCGAGGCGTCCGCCGATCGTGACGGGCGCGTCCTCGATCGGCGCGGGAGTGTGCGGGGCCGCATCCGGGGCCGCTGCCGGCGGGCTCGACGCATCCGGGGTAACCATTCCCCCACCTCCGGCATTCAAAGCGTCCGGGCCCGGGGTCGCAGGGTCCGAGCTCTTCCCACACGCGGAGAGCACCATCACAACGAAGCCGACCCACAAGATGCGCATGACTTACCTCGCAGTCGCGAGATCGCCATTTCGGCGACACTCGTGGCCGCTGGAATTACGCGCATGAAACGCCATAGACAAGGAGCAAATGATGAATCTTCGACGTTTGGCTCGGCCCGCGCTCATGCTCGGTGCCGCGCTCTCGGCCGCTCCGGCCATGGCCTCGTCGCATCGCGAGGCGCCCTTCATCACCGAGAATCCCAAAGTCGACGGAACCGATTTCTACATGTTCCGCTCGTACGAGACCGGACGTGACGGCTTCGTGACCTTCATCGCCAATTACCAGCCGCTGCAGGCGGCCTACGGCGGTCCCAACTACTTCCCGCTCGATCCCGACGCGATCTACGAGATCCACGTCGACAACACCGGCGACGCCATCGAGGACGTGACCTTCCAGTTCGACTTCGACCAGGCGCTGAAGGGCGGCCGCGGCCTCGAGCTCGACGTCGGCAAGACCGGCGCGACCAAGAAGGTCGCCATCCCGCTGACCATCGCCGGCCCCATCAGCGCCGGCCACGAGGAGGCCCGTCAGCAGGACGAGACCTACGGCCTGACGGTCATCCGCGGCCCGCGCCGCACCGGCACCAAGTCGGCGGTGACCCACGGCGGCAGCGCGACGTTCGGAGTGCCGCTCGACTACATCGGCCAGAAGACCTTCGCCGACTACGAGGGCTATTCGAAGTCGTTCATCTACGACATCGACATCCCCGGCTGCACGCCGCCCGACGGCACGCACGCCCGCGTCTTCGTCGGTCAGCGCCGCGAGACCTTCGCCGTCAACCTCGGCGAGATCTTCGACCTCGTGAACGCGCGCATCGACGACAACGGCCCGAGCTTCAACGCCATCGGCGCCGAGGACCAGGGCAAGAACCAGATCGGCGACGCCGCCGTGACCTCGATCGCCATCGAGGTCCCGATCAGCTGCGTGAAGGGCACCGGTGACGCCATCGGCGCCTGGACCACCGCCAGCCTGCGCCAGGCGCGCGTGCTCAACCCGACCGCCACCTTCGAGGACCCGACCCGCGAGGGCGGCCCGTGGGTGCAGGTGTCGCGCCTCGGCATGCCGCTCGTGAACGAGGTCGTCATCGGCCTGCCCGACAAGGATCGCTTCAACGGCTCCGAGCCGAAGGACGACCTGCAGTTCCTGAACTACGTCGACTACCCGACGCTGCCCGAGCTGCTGGAGATCCTCTTCCCCGGCATCCTCACCGCGCCGAACCTCAACGACCCGACCAACGGCTTCATCCGCACCGACCTGCGCGTGGCGTTCCTGACCGGCGTGGCCGGCATCAACGCGACCGGCTCGACGGCCGAGATGCTGCGGCTCGACCTGGCGCTGCCGGCCATCCCGCTGGCCAACCAGAACTCGCTCGGCGCGGCGCTGTGCTTCGTGGGCGGCGTGCTCACTCCGGGCAACCCCGGCTGCGACGTGGGCGGCTTCCCGAACGGCCGTCGTCCCTATGACGACGTGGTCGACGTGGCGCTGCGGGTGGCCATGGGCTACCTGCTGCCGACGACGGTGGCGCCCAACGCCGAGACCCCGCTCGTCGACGGCGCGATGATCGACAAGGCCATCCTCCCCGCCACGTTCCCCTACCTGCCGGCCCCGCTGCCCGGCTCGCCCGGGGGGAACTGAACCATGCGCCGCCACTACCTCCTGGTCGTGGCCGCCGCGCTCGCTCTGGGGAGCGCCGCGTGCGGTGACGACAACAACCACAAGAGCGACGCGACGACGGCCACCGACGCCACCACGGCGACGGACGCCACGACCGACGCGACGACGGGGACCGACGCCACGACCGGCAACGACGCCACGACGGTGACCGACGCGACGACGGTGACCGACGCCACGACGACGACCGACGCGACCACGACGACCGATGCCACGTCACCCGACGGCGACACGGTCGAGCCGGGTCAGACGTTCCCCGAGTTCGTGATCGACCTGGTGGAGAACCACTCGGACGACCCGACCCCGGCCAGCTACGAGAGCTTCCAGTCGCTGCCCGACGACGAGACCAAGACCGTCTTCGACAGCCTCTTCGACTGACCTTCTCGGAGCGACGACATCCCGGCGGGCTGGCGCGAGTCGGCCCGCCGGTCTGTTTTCAGCCGGGCTTGTTCCCGGCCGCCAGGAACAAGGTCCCGCCGTGCTTCTTCAAGGACGGCAGGTCGCGGCGCTCGAAGCCCTCGGCCACGCGCTCGAGCGGCTCCCACGAGCGCCGGCGGATGTCGGCGCGCGCGACCAGGTTCACCATGCGCCCCTGGAAGCCGAGCCGGGTCGTGAAGACGTCGACCACGACGCAGCGACCGCCGGGCCGCAGCGCGCTCCACAGGCGCTCGAACGCCTCGTCGGGGCGCGGGAACGTGCTCATGCCGAGGAACACGTGCAGGCGATCGACGGCGCCGCCCGGGATGAGCTCGGGCGTCAGCGCGTGCACGTCGCAGCGCAGCGTGTCGACGTTGGACCAGCCGTGGCGCTCGGCGCGCCGCGTCGCGCGCTTCAGCATGCCGGTCGAGAGGTCGGCGCCGATGACGCGGCCGCCCTCGCCGACGCCGGCGACGAGGCCGTCCAGGCTCTGGCCGGTGCCGGTCGGCAGGTCGAGCACGCGCAGGCCGGGGGCCAGCGCGAGCGCTTCACAGGCCGCCGCGCGGGCATCGCGGTAGAGCTTCTCCAGCGACCGATCGTAGAAGCCCGAGAAGTAGTCGTACCAGCCCATCGTGACCCCTACCCGTGGTCATTCCTCGTCGTCGCGGCGCAGCGAGAACTGCTTGCGCTTGTCGTCGGCGACCTTCTCCGGCTTGTAGTCTTTGGTCGACGACTTGACGCGGCCGGTCTCGGGATCGGCCCGCTCGGGGTCCGGCGCGTTGGCGAACCAGGCGGTCTCGCTGAAGTCGCGCTTGCGCTTGGCCGGCTTCTCCTTCTCGACGACCTTGGGCGGCGGCTTGACCTCGGCCGCCTTGGCCGGCCGCGCGCGCTGGCCGGTGACGGGGCGCTCGTGATCGCCGGTCGCCGGGCGCTTGTGGCCGCCGGTCGTCGGCCGCGCCTGGCGCCGCGTCTCGTGGGTCATCTCGGGCGGCGCGACGTCGACCATGAGCGTCGGCGCCGAGCGGGCCGAGCGGTCGTCGGAGCGCGACGCCTCGGGGCGCGACGGCTCGGCGCGCGGGGCCTCGCTTCGCGAGCTGCGCGCGGCATCGCTGCGCACGAGGCGCTGCGGCCGCTCGGGCGCGGGCTTCTCGACGTTGATGGGGCGCGCGCTGCGCGAGCTGCGCGGCGACGGCTCGGGGGCCTCGTCGGCGGCCGGGCGGCGCGCGCTGCGCGAGGCCGCGCGCGCGACCGGCGGCGGCACCGGCGCGAGGTCGACGTGGCGCTGGTTCACCGGCGCCTTGGGCCGGCTCGACGGCGACGTCATCGGCACTTCGGGGTTGGGGCAGTCGGCCGGGAGCGGCGTCCCGTCCTCGGGGCAGAACTTGAACTTCGGCGCCCACTCGTTGCCGCACTCCGGGCACGTCTTCATCGAATCCCCTCGCCCACTCCGGGTTGAATCAACGGACGTCGATCGTCGCCGTCCGGCCGAGGGCTGTCAAGGCGACAGTGGCCGCGCGGCGCGGGCCCACCGCCCCTCGAGCCGTTCGCGGTCAGTCTCCGCCGAAGGCCTGGAAGGCCTTCGAGCAGGGCGCGATGACGCCGATGCGGGTCGGGTTCCCGGCCACGGTGATCTTGCCGACCGGGCACTGCTCGGGGTGGCGGCCCTCGTCGACGGCGATGCGCGCGAGGTCGCCGGCCTTGGTGCGCACCGCCCACTGGGCGGGGACGAAGGCCGGAGGCGCGGTCTCGAACGGCACGTCGCCGCTCGAGAAGAGGCGCACGTCGCCGAGCAGGAGGCCGCCCGACGGGCCGCGCGCCTCGCCGGTCCGGGCCTCGGCGCCGGTGCCGATGCTCACGTCGGCGATGTCGTTCCAGAGGATGCGCGTCTTGCCCGAGCCGAGGTTCTTGCAGAGCATGACCTCGGCCGCGACGACCTCGGCGTGGCAGTCGCTGTCGGGGTAGGCGTCGCACAGCGCCGGCGCGCTGACCGGCGAGTCGTAGCTCGCCTCCCACAAGAGGACGACCTGGATCTTGTCGCCGACGATGCCGACCATCGAGCGGCACGGGGCGCATCGCAGCT
Source organism: Myxococcota bacterium (assembly GCA_046351155.1). Classification (GTDB taxonomy): domain Bacteria; phylum Myxococcota_A; class UBA9042; order PHBI01; family PHBI01; genus JAXLYZ01. The sequence continues at coordinate 180,688 of JAXLYZ010000006.1, read as the reverse complement.
CGGGGTCGCGCGCGTTGCCGTAGCGCGGGTCGTACTCGCAGTTGCGGTCGCCGGGCAGCTCGAGCCCGGTCGACGAGTCGACGACCTCGCTCGCGACCTCGGCGTCGTCGAGCGTCGCGTCGCCATCGTCGAGCGCGTCGGCGTCGTCGCTCGTGGTCGCGTCGGCGTCGTCGGTCGCGGTCGCGTCGGCGTCTCCGTCGGCGACCGCGTCCGCGTCGATCGTCGCGGGGGCGCCAGCGCCTCCGCCGCATCCCGCCACGATCCCCACCAGCACGCCGGCCATCCTTCGCACCATGACGGCGACGCTAGTCCGACGGCCACCTCGCTACAAGCGCCTTGTCGCGCGGCCCGGGCCACCGCTCGTCCGGCTTGCCGCTGACGCTCGGTTCCTGCTAGGAGCGGGGCGCTGCGAAAGCGCTTGGTCCTGATTTGAAACGAGGATTCGATGAGAGCCGCCTTGTCTGCCGCCGGTCCGCGTGACCGCGCGCTGCCCTCCACCGACGGGCGGCGCGCCTCGTGACGCGCTACTTCCTCATCACGCTGGCGCTCCTCGTCATCGTCCCGTCGATCCTCTGGGGCTTCGCCGGTCCGTGGGCGCTGCTGGCGCTCGTGCCGTCGTTCATCATCGCGGCCACCATCGCGCACGTGCGGCGGCCGGCCGACCCCGACCCGAAGGCCCCGCCGCGCGTCATCCGCCCCGGCGTGCTGGTGCTCGGCGGTCTCTTCGGGCTGGCCTCGGCGGCCGGCGCGCTGCTCGTGATGTGGGCCGCGGGGCAGAGCCCGAGCATCGTCGTCGAGAGCGAGCTGTCGATCGATGCGCTGCCGACGCGCGTATGGACCGAGGTGGGGGACCCGTATCGCCGCACCGCCTGGGACCTCTGGATCGCCGACTTCGAGCCGGTCGGCAAGGCGGCGACGCCGGCCGTCGGCGCCGAGTATCGCTCGGTGCTGCGCCTCGAGCGCCTCGAGGTGCCGGCCATGCAGACCATCTCGGCGCTCGACGCCGGCAAGACCATCACCTGGCAGGTGCAGCCGCAGGGCGGCGCCGCGCTCGAGAACATGCAGGAGACGGTGACGCTCGAGCCGCAGGCCAACGGCCAGACGCTCGCGCGCTTCCGCCTCACCTATGAAGTGCCGTCGGTCATCGGCCGCGTGGCCGAGCGCATCGCGGTGCGCGGCGCCGTCGAGCGCATGGCGGCACAGACCCTGGAACGTCTGCGATCCGTGTCGATGGGCTTGCAATGAGCAAGGCCGCACCGCTCCCCACCCTCTCGGTGACCGTCCACACGTCGCTCGCCGACATCGGGCCGGCGGCGTGGGATGCGCTCATCGACAGGGCGGCCGGCGACGTGCCGTTCCTGCGCCACGGCTTCCTCTCGGCGCTCGAGGACTCGCGCTGCATCGGCCCGGCCACCGGCTGGAGCCCGCGCTACCTCGTGGCGCGCGAAGGCCATGGCCCCGACGCCCGCATCGTCGGCGCGACGCCGGGCTACCTGAAGTCGCACTCGATGGGCGAGTTCGTCTACGACTGGGCGTGGGCCGACGCGGCCACGCGCGGCGGCATCCGCTACTACCCGAAGCTCATCCTGGCGGCGCCGTTCTCGCCCGTCAGCGGGCGTCGCCTGCTGGTCGTGCCCGGGCTCTCGCCCGAGCGTCGGACCGAGGTGCAGAAGGCGCTGCTCGTGCGCGCGGTCGAGCTCGCGCGCGAGACGCGCTCGGCGGGCGTGCACATCCTCTTCGGCTCCGACGAGGAGATGGCGCTGGCGGCGACGCTCGGCTTCTGCCATCGCCTCGGCGCCCAGTACCACTGGGAGAACATCGCCTCCGACGCGCCGGGCTCGAGCGAGCGCTACGCGGACTTCGAGGCCTTCCTCGCCCGTTTCCCGAGCAAGCGCCGGAACCAGATCCGACGCGAGCGGAGGAAGGTGCGCGAGGCAGGCGTCGAGGTGAAGAGCTATCTCGGGAGCGCGGTCGAGGATCGCTTCATCGCTCCGGCGTTCGCGTTCTACGGCGCGACGGTCGATCGCTACGTATGGGGCCGGCGCTACCTGAACGAGCGCTTCTTCGAGCTCCTGTGGGAGCGCATGCGGCCCTACCTCCACCTGACGCTCGCCTGGCGCGGCCCGGAGGTCGTGGGCGGCACGCTCGATCTGCAGGAGGGCGATCGGCGCTGGGGCCGCTACTGGGGCGCGCTGGCCGACGTCGACTCGCTGCACTTCGAGGTCTGCGCCTACGCGCCGATCGAGGACTGCATCCAGCAGGGGCTCGTCGCGTTCGAGGCCGGCGCCGGCGGCGAGCACAAGCTCGGGCGCGGCTTCCTGCCGACGCCGACCCACTCGGCGCACCTCTTGTTCGACCCGCGCCTGCACCATTCGATCGCCGAGTTCTGCGCGCAGGAGGAGGCGGTCCTGCGCGAGCGCCTCGCCGTCGCGAAGGACGAGGTCTTCGTCCGATGAGCGTGGCCGGCGGCGTCGACGTCGTGAGCCTCGACGAGGCGCCGGTCTGGCGCCGCACGGCGGCGGCGCTGGTCGACCGCGTGCCCGTCTTCGGCCTGTGGCTGCTCGCCACCTGGGCCATCGTGGCGCTCGATCTCGAGCCGCCCGACATCCCCAACTGGAACTTCATCGACCGCGTCGTCGACTACATCCAGGCGCGGCCGGGCCGCTCGCTGTTGGCGGTCGTCGTGCTCTTCGCGATCGAGATCGGCTGGCCCATGCTCTTCACGCCGTTTCTCGGCGCGAGCCCGGGCAAGCGCTTGCTCGGCCTCGAGGTCGTCGACCGGAGCGGCCGCCGCGCGCGCCCTGGCCGTGTCCTCGCCTGGCTGGCGGCAAGGCTCCCGAGCGCCTACCTGGCCGGTGCGGGCCTGTGGTGGTCGATCGTCGATCCCGAGCGACGGACCCTCCACGACCGCGCCGCGGGCATCTGGGTCGTCGTCCGACCACGCCTCCCGCGCGCCTGATGACCGCCCGCACGACGCGGCGCGCCATCGATTTTTTGACGTGCTCCGCAGGCGTTCTAGCGTCCGCGCGACCGAGCCACCGAAGTCCGGCTGGCCCTGGCCACGCAACGCATGAAAGACCTGAAGGAGTATCCCATGAAGAAGCTCGCGCTCGTTCTCGGCACGGCACTGCCTCTCGCGGCGACGACCGGCACCGCCATGGCCAAGGACATGAAGGGCCGCTTCGGCGCCGGCGTCCACCTCGCCGACCTCGGTGGCGTGCCGGGCAGCCTGAGCCTCAAGTACTGGGTGTCGGATCTCGGCATCCAGGCCCTTCTCGGCCTGTCCATCAAGGGAGACGACGGCGACACCCCGGGTGACGAGAGCTCGACCGGCTTCGGCCTCGGTCTCCGCCTGCTCTTCAACTTCGCCCGCGCCAACGACACCAACATGTACGGCGGCGCCGGTGTGCGCCTCGGCCTGATCGACGCGGACGCGACCATCATCGACCTCGTGCTCGGCATCGAGCACTTCTTCACCGACTACTTCTCGGTGGGTGTCGAAACCGGCCTCGCCTTCGACGTCGGCGGCAGCGCGACCAACATCACCCTCGGACCCAGCACGGCGCCGCTCTGGGGTGCCTCGGCTCACTTCTATTTCTGAGCCCACTCGCTCGCTGATGACGCGCCGAGCCGGCCCCTGCCCACGCGGGGGTACGCTCGGCGCGGCCATTTGTGCGCTCCAGCGTCCCGACTCGCGCGTATCGATGGCTGTGCTATGCTCTCACCGGGAAGTGCACATGAGCCGGAACGCCCCGTGAAGTCATGCTGGAATTGCGGTGCCTCGGTGCCCGATTCGCACCGCTATTGCCTCACGTGCGGCTCTGACACGACTCAGGGGCCGTCGGGCAAGGACCCGATGATCGGCCAGATGGTCGTCGGCAAGTACAAGGTCGAGGGCCAGCTCGGCTCGGGTGCGATGGGGACGATCTACAAGGCCGAACAGGTCGCGCTCGGCAAGACCGTCGTCATCAAGCTGCTCCACAAGCACCTCCTGTCGGACCCCGAACTCATCCAGCGCTTCCATCGCGAGGCGCGCGCGGCGAGCCGCCTGAACCATCCGAACTGCGTGCAGATCATCGACTTCGGCACCACCGACGATGGCTCGCTCTACATCGCGATGGAGTACATCCAGGGCATCGACCTGGCGACGCTGCTCGAGCGCAGCCACCCGGTCGACCTGCGCCGCCTCATCCACATCATCAAGCAGGTGTGCCAGGCGCTCGACGAGGCGCACGCCAACGGCGTCCTGCATCGGGACCTGAAGCCCGAGAACATCATGATCGAGAATCGCCGCACCGCGGCCGACCACGTGAAGGTGGTCGACTTCGGCATCGCGAAGCTCGAGGAGAACAACCCGAACTCGAAGCGCTCGTTCCAGACGCGGACCGGCATCGTGTGCGGGACGCCGGAGTACATGTCGCCCGAGCAGGCGCGCGGGCAGAAGCTCGACGGCCGCTCCGACATGTATGCCATCGGCGTGATGCTCTACCACATGGTCACCGACCGCCTGCCCTTCGAGGCGTCGTCGCCCATCGAGGTCGTGACCAAGCACATCTCGGAAGCGCCGGTTCCGCCGATCACCTATCGCAAGGACCTGCCCGAGTCGTTCGATCGCCTCATCCTGTCGCTGCTCGAGAAGGACCGCGAGAAGCGGCCCGGCTCGGCCATGGACGTGCACGCCGAGCTCGAGCGCATCGACCGCGAGCTGGCCGCCGCCCGCCGCGAGAAGATCGAGGTCAAGGAGAGCGACGACGCGACGCAGGTCGACATGCGGCCGATCTCGATGCTCGTCGACGCCATCGATCAGGGCTCGCCGGTGCCGCCGCAAGCCGAGCCGAAGGCCGCCGCGCAGTCGACGCCGAGCATGCCCGCGACGCGCTCGAACCGCGGCTCGCGCCCGGTGCCGGCGCCCGCGCCCGCGGCTCAGGAGCCCGAGGGCCAGGCGCCGAGCAGCCACTCCGACACCATCCCCGAGAACGCCGGCCGCGCGCTGAGCGAGAAGCTGTCGGCGCTCATGGGTCGCGACGTGCGGCGCTCGGATCTCAACCGTCCGGCGCCGCCGCGCGAGGCGGCCGACCGCGCCGCGACCGAGCCCGCACCGGCTCCGCGCGGGCTCGTCGCGCCGTCGGCGAAGGCGCGGCCGTCGGCCGTGTCGCTGCACGACAACGTCACGGTCGAGGTGTCGAGCGTGCCGCCCGCGCGCAAGACCGAGAGCGCCAGCGCGCCGCTGCCGCTGCGGCCGGCGGCGCCGCAGCCGGTCGAGGCCGAGGTCGAGGCGAAGCCCAAGCGCAGCATGAAGCTGTGGCTCATCGTGGGCGGCCTCGCCATCGCGGCGGGCGTCGGCGCGGTGCTGGCGCTGACGCTGCCCTGACCCCGACGACAGCCGACACGTTCCCTTGACGATACGGGCTGATCGCCTCAGATTGCCTCGATCCTGACGACCGTCCGCAGCGGGACGAGAGCCGCGATCGAACGGCCCCATCAGAAGGTAAAGTGCGGGACTCGGCGACGAGGCCCGGGGGATAGGAGATGCGCTCGCCCAAGCTGATGCTCATCCGCGGAGACGGCCACGACGGGACCGTGTTCTCGCTCGACAAGCGCGAGGTCACCCTCGGCCGCGACCGCACCGACATCGTCTTCCCCGACGACCCGGCGATCTCGCCGCGGCACGCGACCTTCTACGTGAGCGACGGCCGCGTCCACGTGCGCGACGAGCAGTCCGTCAACGGCGTCTTCCTCCGCATCCACGCCCCGACCGCGCTCTCCGACTCGCAGATCTTCCTGTGCGGCGAGCAGGTCTTCCGCTTCGAGCGCTACCGTCCGATCCCGGTCACGATCGGCATCGACGGCGCCGTCTTCGGCGGCACGCCCATCTCGCCGTGGCGCTTCCGCGTCATCCAGATCCTCACCGGCGGCCACGTCGGCCTGGCCTTCTGCGCGCGCAAGCGCTCGATGACCATCGGCCGCGAGGACTGCGACATCAACTTCTACCAGGACCCGTACATCAGCCACTACCACGCGCGCCTCGAGGAGCGCGGCGGGCAGTACGTGCTGACCGACCTCGACAGCCGGAACGGCACGTTCGTGCGCATCCAGGAGCAGGTCCTGCTCGAGCCGGGCGACCACATCTTCATCGGGCGGCAGCTGCTGCGGCTCGAGGACGCGGCGCTGTAATTTCTCATATCCGCGCGGGGCTTCGATCCGACGTTGCGCGAGCCCTGCGCGGCGCGCGGCCCTGAAGGGCCACGCTTGCTCCGGCCTCGCGCAACGTCGGCGCCCCGCGCGGGAACCTCGGCCCCTCCGGGGCTCGCTTCTTCGCCGATTCGCTGCGGGCTCTCGATCGTGGCGCGCTCGTGCCGTGCTCGTGGCTCGTGGCTCGTGGCTCGTGGCTCGTGGCTCGTGCTCGTGACTCGGCCTCGTGTGTGACCCAAACGAAAGGGCCGCTCGATCGAGCGGCCCTTCGGCGTTCAGGCATCCCGCGGCGCGTGGCCGCGGGCGAGCATCACTGGGTCTTCAGGATGAGCGGATAGGCGACGTCGACCACGCCGCCGTCCTTCGGCGACGGGAAGCGCCAGCGCGACATCTTGGCCGCGATGCACTGCTCGAGCGAGGCGTCGCCGAGCGTGCTGTTGGCGGCGCGCGCGTCCATGACGTTGCCGTTCGGGAGGATGGTGAAGGCCAGCGTCAGCTTGCCGCCGAGCTTGCGGTTCGACTGCAGGCGATCCTGGTAGCACCACTTGATGCCCGACAGGTACCGGCGGATGTACTGCTGCACGGTCTTGGCATCGAGCTCGCCGGTGAGGCGCGGCGGCAGCTCCTGGATCTTCGGGTCCAGCGGCCGCTCGGTGAAGTTCACGTCGTTGAGGTTGCGCCCGCCACCCGGCCGGTCGAACACGCCGGCCACCGCCGGCCCGCCGCCGTTGGGCCCGCCGGTCGGCAGACCGCCGCCCTCCATGCCGCCCGGGAAGCCGCCGCCGTTCGACAGCGTGCCGCCGAAGGGATCGACCGCGCCGGCGATGAAGGTGGAGCCCGCGCCGTCGAGCGCCGCCAGCACGTTCACGCGCGAGTCGACGTCGGGGTTGATGGTCATGAGCTGCGCATAGAGCGGGTTGTCCTCGCGGAAGGCCTGCGCCAGCGCGGTCTGCTGCGCGATCTCGCGCGCCTTCTCGGTGCGCTCGGTGGGCGACAGCTTCGACAGGTCGACCGGCTCGTTGTTGCGCGGGTTCAGCTTGTCGACGAGCTCGGACGTCTTCTTCTCGTCCTCCTCCTCGCCCTGGTTCTGCTCCTCGGGATTGTCGGGGTCGCCGACCTTCTCGTCCTCGGTGATGGCCACCTCGGGCTTGGGCTCCTCGGGCTCGGGCAGCTCGACCTGCACCTCGCGCGGCTTCTCCTCGGGCGGCTTGTCCTCGGTGATGACGAGGTCGACCTTGGCGATGCGGTGCTCGTCGGGGCGGAAGGAGCGCTTGGCGTCGACCTCCCAGCCGATGACCGAGTAGAGGCCGAGCGCGATGAAGGCGAGCAGCGCCAAGAGCGCGAACGACGAGGCCTCGGTCCAGCTGGTGAGGCGGACGCTGCTGCGACCGGGCACCGGCTTCACGAACAGGAAGAGGACGCGCGTGTCGCCGACCTCGACCGAGCCGCGGTCGCCAAGGTGGATCGGCGTCCAGCGGTCGCCACCCTTGCCGCGCTTGGCCTTGGCGCTGAAGTCGCCGACGCTGCGCTCGCGGTTGTTGAGCATGACCTTGCCGGTCGTGTCGCGCAGCGCGATGGTCGTGTCGCCCTCGCGCGTCACGTGGAAGCGCGGCAGCTTGGCCAGCGTGGTCGGGTCGGAGACGAGCTCGGGGTGCTTGGCCTCCTCGGCGAGGTCGACCAGGCGCGGGCTGTAGACGACGATGTCCTGGAGCGGCTTGTTGTCCTTCGACAGCAGCAGGCGCAGGAACGAGGTCGACTCGTCCCAGTGCGGCAGCGAGCCGAAGACGACGCCGGTCGCGCCGAGCATGACCGCCGCGCCCCACACCGCCACGAGGAAGCCCACCTGCAGGCTCACGTCCTCGTACTGCATGAGGTGCTTGCCCCAGCGCAGCTGCGTGGCGGCGAAGATCATCCAGGCGATGACGACCAGCGAGGCGACGAGGTTGTAGCGCGCCGCCGCGTGGCGATGCCCGGTGACGAAGCCCCAGATCGACGACAGCAGCGTCGAGCCGCCGAGCAGCGTCATGAGCATGCCGACGAGGTTCACGTCCATGTGCGTGAGCTCGAGGTTGGCGAGCTCGAAGCGCTGCCACGGCAAAGCGATCGAGCCGACCAGGAACAGCAGCGCGCCGACCATGGTGAGGATGTGGCCGGTCGAGCCGCGCGGCAGCTGGAAGCCGCGCACCTGCGTCGGCGCGGGCGGGCGCGTGCCGGCCCACGACTCGGTGTGCTGCGAGACCGGTCCGGACACCACCGGCCGGCGCGTGCCGGCGGGGGCGCGGGGCTTGGGCGCGAGCGCGGCCGGAGCCTGGGTCGCCCCGCCTTCGCTGGCCGGCGCGGGCGCGTCGGTCATGGCGGCGATGGCGATGGCGGTCGGCTGCGCGTCGCCGGCCGTGCCGGAGAGCGTGGCCGGGGGCGCGTAGCCGGCGCTGGCGGGCGCGGCGACCTCGCCCGGGGCCTCGTCGATGTGGACGACCAGGGTCGTCCGACCGATGAGGAGGCGGTCGCCGTCGTGGAGCTCGGCCTGCTCGATGCGCTCGCCGCGGAGGACGGTGCCGTTGGTCGAGCCGAGGTCGGTGATGCGCCACTTGCCGTCTTCGCGCAGCTCGATGACGGCGTGCTTGCGCGAGACGTTCACGTCGTCGAGCCGCAGCGTCGAGGTCGAGAGCTTGCCGACGTTGAACACCGGCCGATCGACCTTGATCTCGTCGATCAGCTTACCGTTCAGGTAAATGCTGAATCCGATTGTGCTTTTCGCCATCGCCAGGCCTCGTGTCCGTGCTGCGGAAGCGGCGCCGTGAGCCCAGGACCCACCGCCGACACCGTGCGCGTTCCCCAGGACAGCCGCCGCCCGAAAAAGTTCCGCAGCGACCGACCTCGGCTTTGAGTAACATCATCTTGCGCGCCTGGCCAGCCCTCAAGGCCGCGAGAGCACTGCCCGAGCCTCGTGTCGGACGGGCGGCGAGCCCTCGGCCGCGAGCCGGTCCAGCAGCGGGCGGCGGCTCGGGTCGGTGCCGATCGCCCGCACCGCCAGCACCGCCACGCCCGCGTCGGGGTCGCGGGTGAGCTCGACCAGGGCATCGACGGTGGCCGGGGCCAGCGGCCCGATCGCGGCCAGGCCGGCCGCGGCGGCGCGCCGCACGTCGAGCCAGACGTCGGCCAGGCCGCGCGCGAGCAGCGCCTCCGAGCGCGCGCGAGCCGCCACCTCGATGGCGGCGAGCCGCATGGCAGGCTCGTCCGAGGCCAGCGCCTCCTTGGCCAGCGCCTCCAGCGTGGCCGCATCGTCGCCGAAGCGCGCCCAAGCCTCGAGCTCGGCCACGCTCGGCGCCCCCTGCCCGCGCTGCGTGGCCAGCGCGCGCCGCACCAGCGCGGCGTCGGCGTCGGGCCAGCGCAGGAGGACCTCGAGCCAGGCCTCGCGCACGTCGGGGCTTCCCCGAGCCAGCATGCCCTCGATGGCCTCGACGCGGCCGGCGAGGATCGCCGCGGTGGCCTGCCGATCGGCCTCGCGGTCGTTCGGGAAGCGGCCGGGAGGCACGAGCGACAGGTCCGGCCCGGCCAGGAGCGACTGCGCCAGGCGGAGCCGCGTGGCGTCATCGGCGGCGAGCACCTCGCTGACGCGCGCCGCGACCAGGTCCCGATGGCGCGCGACGACGCCGCCCGGGCCGGCCGTGGCCGGCAGCTCGCCGGCCGCGAAGAGCGTGGCGCGCGGCGCGGCGACCTGGCCGCGCTCGGGGTTGGCCATGCCGTCGTACTGCGCGGCGACCGCCTCCTCGGCGTCGGTGCCGGCGCCGAGCGCGCTCCAGATGGCGTCGTCGGGGCCGACCCACAGGCCCTTCACCAACGCCGCGCGCGCGCTGGCGTCGTCGGGGTGGGCGCGCATGATGGCGCCGAGGCCCGCCGCGGCGAGCTGCGCCTCGCGCGGCGATCCGTGCAGCAGGCGCTCGGCCAGGACCGGCACGCCGTCGACCGCGGCCAGGCGCCCGAGCGCCCACAGCCCCGCCTCGCGCACGTCGGTCGAGCGATCCTTGGCGAGGTCGATGACGCTCAGCACCGCGCCCGGGTGGCGACCGCGCCCGAAGGCGGCCGCGACCAGCAGGCGCTCGCGCGGTGCGCCGCGCTTCATGCGCTCGCTGAGGATGGCGGTGGCGTCGGCGGTCGGCGCGAGCCCGAGCGCCCAGGTCGCGAGGTCGCGCGTGCCGCCCTGCTGCGAGCCGACGAGGCGCGACAGGATGGCCACCGCGCCGGCCGTGCCGGTGCGGCCGAGCGCCGAGATGGCCTGCACCTGGCCCGAGGCCTCGTTCTCCTGCGCGAGCCGCGACAGGGCCGGCGTGGCGCCCGGCGGGTGCGTGGCCTCGAGCACGCCGAGCGCCATGTTGCGCACGCCGACGTCGTTGTCCTCGAGGGCGTCGAGCAGCACGCGCAGCGCGCGCTCGCCGAGCGCCGTGAGCGCCGCGTCGCGCGCCGCCCGCGCCGCCGCCACGCCGTCCGGCCCCGGGCTCGCCGCGACGCCCGGACCGTAGCGCAGCGCCTGCACGAGGTGGGCGTAGACCTCGACCATCAGCCGCAGCTGCACGTCGCGCGAGCGGTTGGCGTCGAGCAGCGGCTGCAGCATCTTCTCGAGCTCGGGCAGGCGGCCGGTGGCCAGCGCCAGCTGCACGAGGCGGCGGCCGGCGCGCAGGATGTCGGTCGGGTCGGGCGCCTCGCGCACGATGTCCGACAGCACCTGCTCCTCGCGCACGGTGTTGCCGAGGTCGCGGTAGAGCGACGCCAGCTTGAAGCGCACCGGGAAGTTGCGCGGGTCGAGCGCCAGCGCCTGGCGCCACGCCTCGGCCGCCTCGGCGCGATGGCCCATGCGCGTGTAGAGGTCGCCGACGCGCGCGTGCGCCGTGGCGTCGCCGGGGTTGAGCTCGACCACCGCGCGTGCCGTGCGCAAGGCCAGCGCCTCGTCGCCGATGTTGAGCGCGAGGTCGGCGGCGCGGTGCAGGTACTCGACCGCGCCGCGCGTGCTGACCTTGGCCAGCCGCTCGAGGATGGCGATGGCTTTGCGCGGCTCGTTCTGGCGCGAGTAGACCTGGACCAGGCCGTTCAGGGTCTCGACGTCGTCGGCCTCGATCGAGTCGAGGCGCTCGAGCACCGTGCGCGCTTCGGGCAGGCGGCCGAGACGGATGAGCGCCGCGGCCAGGAAGCGGCCGGCCGCGAGCTGCGGCGGCTGCGCCTCGAAGAGGCGCTGGAGGTGCTCGATCTCGCTGTCGAGGCGCTCGCCGCGCTCCCACAGCTGGATGACGTGCTCGCGCGCCTCGCGCAGGATGGGGCCGGTCCGACCGTCGCCTTCGAGCAGCCGCTGCCACTCGCCGAGCGCCAGGTCGAGGCGGTTCATGCGCTCGAGGAGCAGCGCCTGCGCGCGGATGTAGCGCTCGTTCTGCGCGTCGTCGGCGAGCGCGCTCTTGTACTCGGTCAGCGCGTCGTCGAGGAGGTCGTGCTCGGCGTAGACCTCGGCCAGGAGGTAGTGACCCTCGCCCGGCTTCTTGCCGAGCTTGAGCAGCTTCTTCCAGGTCGCCATGGCGCGGGTCTTGTCCTCGATCGACCAGTAGTACGAGCCGAGCGACACCACGTGCGCGTCCTGCTCGGGCTCGAGCCGCATGAGGATCTTGTACTCGTTCTCGACCGCGGCGCGGGCCGCGCGCTCGCCGTAGCGCAGCCACAGATCGACCAGCGTCTGGTGCACCCCGGGGTCGAGCGGGTGCTCGCGCGAGATGCGCTCGAGCAGCTGCTGGCCCTCCTTCTGCTTCGACTGCTGGAAGAACACCTCCGCCAGCTTCAGCTCGTAGCGCGGCTCGCCGGGGAAGGCGCGCACGAGCTCGCTCCAGGCCGTGAGGATCTCCTCCGGCTTGCCGATGCGCTCGAGGATGCGCAAGGCCGCGGTGCGCGCCTCCTCGTCGGACGGCCGCTTCTTCTGCGCCTCGCGGTAGCGCGCCAGCGCGCTCTCGTCCTCGGCCAGCTCCTCGTAGAGGCGCGCCACCGTCATGAGCAGCTCGAAGTCGCTGGCCGAGCCGGGCTCGAGCTCCTTGATGAGGTCGCGCAGCCGGTCCTGCCGGCGGTACACGCCGATGAGGCCTTCGAGGAACGGGCGCCGCTCGAAGTGCCCGGGCGGCAGCCGATCGAGGCCCTTCCGCCAGGTGGCCTCGGCGTCGTTCAGGCGACCGAGCTGGGTCTGGAGCTCGGCCTGCTCCTTCCAGATGACGACCAGGTGCTGGAGCTGGCCATTGGCGCGCGTCTCGACGTCCTGCCAGCGCGTCAGCGCCAGCTCGGGCTGGTCGAGGCGCGCCAGCGTGCTGGCCTCGAGCATGCGCAGGAAGATGTTGCCCGGCTCGGTGGCGATGAGCTTCTGGAAGTAGCCCTGAGCGCGCTCGATCTCGCCGGCCTCGATGGCGGTCTCGGCCGCCGCGCGCAGGACGTCCTGCTTGGCCTGCCGATCGCGCATGAGGCCGGCCGCCTTGTCGTACGCCGCGAAGGCCTCGGGCCAGGCGCGCCGCTCGCGGTGGAGCGCCGCGCGCAGGGTCCACGGCTCGGCCTTGTCGGGCGCCAGCGCGGCCGCCTTGTCGAAGGCCATGATGGCGGCGTCGAGGTTGTCGGCCGTGGCCTGCAGCTGCCCCAGCACGAGCCAGGCCGGATAGCTCTTCGGGTTCTTCTCGACGTCCGCCTCGTACATCTGCACGAGGCCGGCGAGCCCGCCCACCGCGTGCGCCGTCTCGAGCAGGCGCCGGAAGGCGTAGTCCTGCCCCGGCTCCTCGGCCAGCATCTGGCGGTAGACCTCGACCATGCGCTTGTCGCGCTCGGCGTCGTCGCTCGGCTGCGCGCGCGCCGCCCCGATCGGGAGCGACACGAGCAGCGTGAGGACGAGGGCCATGCAGGCGAGCATCGGCCGATGATGCGGAACCGGGCCGCCCTTGGTCAATGAGCTAATCGGCGCTCGACCGCGTCGAGCACGAGCGCCTCGACCTGCACGCCGTCGAAGGCGTCGATCTCATGGATCCCGGTCGGGCTCGTGACGTTGACCTCGGTGAGCCAGCCGCCGATGACGTCGATGCCCACGAAGACCTGATCGGCCGCCTTCAGGTAGGGGCCGATGACGGCGCACAGGTCGCGCTCGCGCGCGGTGAGCCCGACCTTCTGGACCTGCGCGCCGACGTGGATGTTGCCGCGGTGATCGACGCCCTGCGGCACGCGCAGGACGGCGCCGACCGGCTCGCCGTCGACGAGGATGATGCGCTTGTCGCCGTCCTTGGCCTCGGGCAGGTAGCGCTGAGCCAGCACCTTGCGCGCGCCGTGCTGGGTCGACGTCTCGATGATGACGCCGATGTTCGGGTCGTCGCGGCGGACGACGAAGACGCCCTCGCCGCCGTTGCCGTCGAGCGGCTTCACGACGATGGCGCCGAGCTCGTCGGCGAAGGCGCGGATGCGGCGCTCGTCCTGCGTGAGCAGCGACTCGGGCACGAGCTCGGGGAAGCGCATGGCCCACGCCTTCTCGTTCATGTCGCGGAGGCCGGCCGGCCCGTTCACCACCAGCGCGCCGCGCGCCTTGGCGATGTCGAGCAGGTAGGTGTTGACGATGTAGCCCATGTGGAAGGGCGGGTCCTTCCGCATCCACACGACGTCCCACTCCTCGAGCGCGCGGTCGACCGGCGCGCCGAGCTCGGCGTGCGCGCCTTGGATGCGCTGGAGCTTGGCGTCGCGCGCGACGGCGCGCGCCACGCCCTTCCGCAGGTAGAGGTCGGGCACCAGCGCGTAGGCCACCTCGTGGCCGCGGCGCTGGGCCTCGCACATGAGGGCGAAGGTCGAGTCCTTGTCGATGCGGATGGACTCGATGGGATCCATGACGAACAGGTGCTTCATGCTGTGGCCTCGCGCAGCGAGGGCCGCCCCCGCGTCCTGCTCTTCGCTGCGGCCCTCCTGCGGAGGCCCTCTCGTCCAGAGCACGACCGGCGACCCGGCTACGCTCGGAGACGTACTACTCGCCGATGCCGGGGTCGACCTCGTCGTCGCTGCCGCCGCTCCCGTCGCCGGTGCCGACCGCCTTCTCGTCGGCGGTCCACACCCACTTGGCCCGCAGCATGCGCCGGTCGGCGCCCTTCACGCCGGCGAGCTTGCCCTGCGCGTCGACCAGCAGATCGACCTCGTGCGCCACGCCGCTGACGTGCCACACGCCGACCGTGACCGGCTTCTTCTGTGCGTCGTAGATCTTCTCGCTGCCGGTGCAGGTGAGCGTCGCCTCGGCGACGGCCTTCTTGTCGGGGTCGAGGTAGGCGAGCTTCTTCGTGCCCTCGCAGCTCGACGGCAGGCCCCACAGCGCGAACAGGTGCCAGAGGTCGGCGTCCCACACGCGGTTGGTCGCGACCTTGCCGAGCGCGCTCGGCTTGCCGTTGCCGTTCACTGGCGCCACGCGCAGCTGGCCTTCGAACGCGAAGACGCGGAGGCCGGCGCCCTTCAGCCCGTTCTCGACGCGCTGGTACTTGCCGATGTCGCCGTCGGCGCCGCGCTGGTAGGTGGTCTTCAGGTGGATCTTCTTCTTGCCGAGCGTCTCCTTGGCCTCGCCGGCCGCGAAGATCTGCCCGTCGTCCTTCACCACCACGCGCAGCGTCTCGGTGCCGAGGAGCTCGCTGCCGTCCTTGGTCACGACCCACGACTCGAGCTGGCCCGAGGTGTCCTTGTCGCCGGCCTGCGCCGGCCCCGCCGCGAGCACCACCGCCACCGCCATCAACACCGACCGCATGATCATCTCGCAGCTCCACTCGTGCTAAGGTCCGCGCCTCGAACGCCCGGTTCGCCTCGGGTGTTCCTCGGACGCCGCCCGCTGGCGGCCCTCCCGGAATGGAGACCTCGGTGCGCTTCGTCAAGTATCACGGCCTCGGCAACGACTTCATCGTGCTGCTCGATCGCGCGCTCATCGCCAGCGCCGACCTCGCGCGGGCGCTCTGCGCGCGCGGCTTCGGCATCGGCGCCGACGGCGTCATGGTCGCCGCGCCCGCGCGCATGGCCGGCGCCGACCTGGCCATGGACCTCGTCAACTCCGACGGCTCGCTGCCCGAGATGTGCGGCAACGGCATCCGCTGCTTCGTGAAGTACGCCGTCGATCGCCTCGGCCATCGCCAGAACCCGCTGCGCGTCGAGACCCCGGCCGGCCTGCGCGCGTGCGCCTGGACGGCCGACGCCGACGGCCGCGTCGCCACCGTGACCGTCGAGATGGGACCGGCCCGCTTCGACGCCGACGAGCTCGTCGTCGACCTCGGCGACAGGGCCTTCGTCGGGACGAGCCTCAACACCGGCAACCCCCACTACGTCGTCTTCGGCGCCTCGCAGGCGGCCGCGGCGGATGGGCCGCCGCTCGCCGCGCGCGAGCTGGCGCTGCGCTACGGCCCGCGCCTCGAGGTCCACCCGGCCTTCCCCGAGAAGGCCAACATCGAGATGGCCGACGTCGCCGGCCCCGACCACCTGCGCGTCACCGTCTGGGAGCGCGGCTGCGGCCTCACCTGGGCCTGCGGCACGGGCGCCACCGCGACCGCGGCGGCCGCGGCCCGGCGCGGCCTCGCGCCGACCGGACGGCCGGTGCGCGTGTCGCTGCCCGGCGGCGATCTGGCCATCACGATCGCGCCCGACTTCAGCGCCTCGTGGATGGAAGGCCCGGCCACCGAGGTCTTCGAGGGCACCTGGCTCGGTCCCGTCGCCTGACCTGACGGTGGCCTGAAACGACGACGCCCTGGACTCTCGCGAGGCCAGGGCGTGGTGCGTGAGGTGCGGCTCTCGCCGCGACCGTCACTTCTTCTTGGCGGACTGCGGACGGGCCTTGGGCGCCCGGACCTTGGTCTCGATGATGCGGACGTAGCCCTCGACGCCGCCCGGCACCGCGCCGCCCAGCAGCAGGAGGCCGTCCTCGGGGTGGACGCCGACGACCTTGATGTTCCGGACCGTCACGGTCTCGTTGCCCATCTGGCCGGCCATGCGCTTGTTCTTGAAGACGTGGCCCGGCCACGTGTTCGCGCCGATGGCGCCGCCGTGGCGCTGGTACTCGTGGGTACCGTGCGACGACTCCTTGGCACCCTTGAAGCCGTGACGCTTCATGACGCCGGCGAAGCCCTTGCCCTTCGACGTGCCGATCACGTTGACGCGCTGGCCTTCGACGAAGAACGAGCCGTCGATGACGTCGCCCTGCTTGAACTTGCTGATCTCGGCCGGGGTGAGCCGGAACTCGAGGATCGTGCGCTTGGGCTCGAGGCCGGCCGCCTTGAAGACGCCGAGCTCGGGCTTGCTGATGTTCTTCGCGCGCCGGGTGCCGGTCGCGAGCTTCACGGCGTCGTAGCCGTCCTTGCCCGCCGTCGTCTTCACCTGGAGCACGTGATTGGGCGCGATCTCGATCACCGTCACCGGGACGAGGTTGCCGTCCTGGTCGAAGAGCTGCGTCATCCCGAGCTTCTTGCCGATCATCCCACGTGCCATCTCAGTACCCTCTCGACCTGCGCAATCGCGCCAGGAGCGGCCCCGGAAGGACCTGCCCAAAAGCGCCGCGGGAGGCTATGTGAGCCTCCCGCGACTGTCAACGTGTTTTCCGAGCGAAGCCCGGTTGTCCGTCAGAGAAGCTTCACGGGGAGGTTCACGGTCATCGTGGCCTCCTTGAACTTCGGGAACGTCGTCCCCTTGATCACCCGCACCACGCAGCTCTGCACGTCACCACCGACGCCGGCCGCGTCCGTGACGCGCGCCGACTGCACGACGCCCGAGCCGGCGATCACGAACGAGGTCATGACCGAGACCGGCCCGCCGGTCGTGACCATGCTGCCGCACGAGCCGAAGGCGCCGCGGATCTTGTTGCGCACGACGGCGGCCGACAGCTTGTCCGGCATGTTGGTGTCGTCGTCGGTCACCGGCTTGTTGGTGTCCGGGTTGTTGTTGAGCTTGTTGAGCAGGTTGTTCACGTTGGCCGTGTTCTGCTCGTTGCTCTTGGGCTTGTCCGGCTTCACCTCGGGCGTGACCACCGCGACTTCGGGGGTCTTCGGCTTCTCGGTGTCGGTCTTGGGCTTGGTCTCGTCCTTCTTGTGATCCGGCTTCTTCTCGGTCTCGGCGACCGTCGGCGTGGCCGGCTTCACCTCGGGGGTCGTGCCCGCCGGGTTGGTGCCGGCCGGGTTCGTGCCGGCGGGGTTGGTGGCCGGATTCGTCGCCGGGTTGGTGGCCGGGTTCGTCTCGGGCGTCGGCGTGGTCGGCGCCTTCGTCGCCTCGGCGACCTTCGGATCCTTCTCGGGCGGGGTCGCGACGGCCTTCGGATCCTTGCCCGCCGGATCGGTCGGCGGGCCGTCCTTCGGGGCCTGCGCGCCGGCCGTCGTCTCGTTGCTGGCCAAGGGCGGCTGCGGCTGCGGCTTCGAGGTGAGCACGATCACGAGCGCCTCGGCCGCCGCGATCACGGCGACACCGCCGAGGATCCACGGACCGAGGTTGCGCTTGCGGCCGACCAGCGGGACCGACACCGCGCCGGCCTGCGACGTGCGCGCGGGCATGACGAGGTTGGCGCCCGAGCCGGCCACGAACGGATCCTCGCCGGTCGCGGGCTTCGAGCTGGTGGCCACGGCCTTGATGTCGATGAGGCCGGACGAGTCGGTGACGAAGGCCTCGTTGACCCCGCCCGCGGACTTCTTGCCGCCGCCTTCCTCGCGGCCGAGCTCGTCGAGGCTGAACAGCACCGACGACTGGCGACGGCCGTGCACGCCGGCGATGTTCTCGTCCTCGGAGACCGGGCCCGACGAGAAGATGTCGGCGCCGGCCGGAGCCGACGTGGTCTGGGCGGCCGAGAAGATGTCCGAGCCGGTGGCCGAGGACGTCGACGCCGAGGCGAAGAGGTCGTCGGACGCGGCCGATGCGGCCGACGCAGCCGACGCCACCGGAGCCGGCGTCAGGTCGGCCTTCACCGCGGCCACCTTGGCGGGTCCGCGGCTGCCCATCTGGATGGTCGCGACCGGCAGCGGCTCGACGATCGTGTCGCCCGAGAGCGGCTCGTCATCCGAGTCGAGCTGCTTGTGCGCCGCGTGGAGCTCGGCCGCCGAGGTGAAGGTCGTGTCCTCCTCGACGAAGTCCTCGGGCATGCCGTCGCCTTCGAGGCCGGCCACCAGCGGCTTGAGCGGGGTCGCGTCGCCCAGGTGGACCCAGTTGTCCATGCCCGGCTGCCAGACGTAGGTCTCGGCGCTGATCTCGCCGGAGGCCAACAGCTTGGCCAGCGTGGGACGAGGCACCGGGCCCTTCCGGTCGCTGCCGACCGCGTAGTGCCACATGTCGTTCTGACCGGTGGTGCCTTCGATTGCTTTCGCCGTCATGTCTTCTCCGTGCCCCTCACCTGGGTTCGTGGGCGCCGCGCGCGACGATACGCTACAACGCTGGACGCCGCTACCCCCGGGGCACCGGCCGCCACGTCGTGGGGCTCCGGGCCGGGGTCTACTCGATCGTGACTAACGAGATCGTCCGCGCGATGCACGCGGACCTTCGGGGATACGCCCGAGCATCATATCGGATCTGCCGCCGGGTTTGAAACCGCTCCCGAGGTGCTCGCCGACGATGCCGCGTGCAGCCGCCGCCGCAGCGTCGCGCGCTCGACCGGATCGAGGTCGCCCACCACCGTGAGCTGCGCCTTCCTCCGATCGAGGTGCGCGCGCACCGCCGCCTGGATCTCGTCGGGCGTGACGGCCATGGCGCGCATGTGGCGACGACCGAGCGAGTCGGCCGCGGGGTAGAGGCGCTCGAGGCCGAACCAGTAGGCGGTGGACGACGGCGAGTCGACGACCGAGCCGAGCTCGAGCGCGAGGCGCGAGCGCATGCGCTCGAGCTCGCCGGCCGGCACCGGCTCGCTGCCGAGCTGGTCGAGCGTCTCGAGCATGGCGTCGATGAGCGGCACGACCTGGTTCGGGCGCGTCTGGCTGCCGATGGTGAGGAGCGACACGCGATCGTAGACCTCGAGGTCGGCGCCCGCGTGATAGGCGAGCCCGAGCTGATCGACCACGCGATGGCGGAGGCGCGCGCAGGTGCCGTCGTCGAGCAGGCGCTGCACCAGGAGGAGCGCGGCCCAGTCGGGGTGATCCTCGGGCGGCAGCGTCCAGGTGATCTCGAGGTCGACCTGCGAGCCCGAGTGGCGCGTGTACTCCATGGCCGGCAGATCGACGCGCGGCCGCGGCACGTGCGTGTCGAGGCGCTCGCCGGGCGGGCGCGAGCCGAAGGCGGCGGCGGCCGCGGCGTGGATGGCGGCCGGGTCGAGCGGGCCGGTCACGGCCAGGGCCATGTTCTGGCCGGTGTAGTGCCGGTCGTACCAGCGACGGCAGTCCTCGGCCTCGAAGCGGCCGATGCGGGCCAGCGTGCCGCCCACCTTGAGGCCCAGGCCCTGCGCCGGAAAGAGCTTCATCTTGGCGAGGTTGTCGACGTCGACGTCCTTGCCCTTGGCGTCGATCTCGTCCTGCAGCTCCTCGGTGATGATGCGCCGCTCGACGTCGACGCCGGTGAGCAGCGGGCGCGAGATCATCTGGCCCATGATGGCCAGCATCTCGCCGGCGCGCTCGGGCAGGCACGTCGCCTCGAAGGTCGTGAAGTCGCGCGAGGTCGCCGCGTCGAGCCCGGTGCCGATGGTCTCGATGGCCGAGTTCAGCGCGTAGGTGTCCGGGTAGGCCTCGCAGCCGCGGAACAGCACGTGCTCCAACAGGTGCGAGAGGCCGTTCTCGGACGCGGTCTCGAAGCGCGAGCCGACGCGCACGAAGAGGATGATCGAGGTGAGGTGCAGGTGCTCGAGCGGCACGCACACGACCTCGAGGCCATTGTCGAGGCGCGAGCGGATGGGCTCGGGCCAGGCGGGGACGGTGGTCATGCGATGCCTTTGCTACGAGGTGGGCTCGGGTTCGGAGCGCGGGTCGGCGGGTGCGGTGCCGGGTGCGACGGGCGGCTCGACGGGCGGTGGCTCGGCCGCGGGCGCGCTGGCGGGCACGCTCGCGGGCATGCGCTCGCGCAGCGTGGCGATGTAGGCCGCGAGGTCGCTCGTGTCGGGGACGATGGTGATGTCGCTGCGCTGGCGCTGCACGAGCTGCTGGTCTTCGCCGAGCTCGGCCGCGCGCAGCGCCTGCAGGTACTCGTCGACCGACACCTCGTCCTCGGTCGTGCCGGTGGCGCCGAAGAGCGTGGCGTAGCACTGCTGGAGCAGCGCCTGCGGGTCGGCCGCCGCCGCCGGGTCGAGCTTCTCCAGCACGCGCTCGAGGCCGGCCGCGAGCACGGCGGCGCGCTCGGGGCGATCGGCCGGATCCTTCTGGAGGCAGCGCACGATCCAGCGCGACAGCGCCGGCGGCACGCCCGCCACCTTCTGATCGGGCGGCACCACGCGCGCGGCCTCGACCAGCTCGAAGGTCTCGATGACCGAGTCACCCTTGAAGAGGCGCTGCCCGCAGCACAGCTCCCAGAGGATGACGCCGAGCGAGAAGATGTCGCTGCGGTGGTCGACGACGCGGGCGCGCACCTGCTCGGGGCTCATGTAGGCGTGCTTGCCCTTCACGACGCCGGTGCGGGTGCGGCCCTCGGCGCCCGTGAACTTGGCGATGCCGAAATCGATGAGCTTGAGCTCGCCGGTGGACGCCAGCATCAGGTTCTGCGGCGACACGTCGCGATGCACGATGCGCAGCGGCACGCCGTGCTCGTCGACGAAGGCGTGGGCGTAGTCGAGGGCCTTGGCCGCCTGGATGCCGATGGCGCAGACGAGGCGCGGGTCGGCGACCAGGCCGTGCTCGCCCAGCACGCGCTGGAGCTCCTGCAGGTCGGCCCCGTAGACGTACTCCATGGCCAGGTAGTGGTGGCCGACGCGGTCGTCGTCCGAGCTCACGCAGCCGACCTCGTAGGTCTTGGCGATGAGCGGGTGGTCGAGCTGCGCCACGAGCTTGGCCTCGGCCACGAAGCGCATGACCAGCTCGGGGTCCTCCTCGGCGTGCGGCAGGAGGCGCTTCACCGCCACGACCTTCTCGAAGCCGTTCGGCCCGAAGGCCTTGGCCTTGTAGATCTCGGCCATGCCGCCCAGCGACACGCGGCGGATCAATTGAAAGCGCCCGAAGTTGGGGACCCCGCTCTCCATCAGGGCCCCATGCGGCCAGCCCGCGGCAGTCTCACAGCCCGGCCGCGCGGAGCTGCTTCACGAGCTCGGCCTGCTCGCGCGTGAGGTCGGCCGGCACGGTGACCGACAGGGTCACGAACTGGTCGCCGTTGCCGGTGCCGTCGATGCGCGGGATGCCGCGGTTCCGGAGCCGGAGCACGGTGCCGTGCTGCGTGCCCGGCGGGATGATGACCAGCTCCTCGCCGTGGATGGTCTTCACCTTGAGCTCGTCGCCGAGGGTGGCCTGGCTGAAGGCGATGTCCTTCTGCACGTGGACGTGCGCGCCGTCGCGCTGGAACTCGGGGTGCGGCTCGACCTGCACCACGATGCCGAGGTCGCCCGGCGGGCCGCCGCCCGGGCCCGGCTCGCCCTCGTTCGGGACGCGGAGGCGCATGCCGTCGTCGATGCCGGGCGGGATCTTCAGCGCGATAGTGCGCTTCACGCGCTTCACGCCGGCGCCCTTGCAGTCGCCGCACTTGTCCTTCACGGTCTTGCCCGCGCCCTGGCACACGGGGCACGTGGTCTGCACCATGAAGAAGCCCTGCTGGCGCGCGATGCGGCCGCTGCCGTTGCAGGACTTGCAGATGTCGGGCTTCGTGCCGGCCTTGGCGCCGCTGCCGGCGCAGGTCGCGCAGTGCTCGTGGCGCTCGAAGGTGACGTCCTTCTTCAGGCCCTTGACGGCGTCCTCGAAGCTGATGCGCACCGCCATCTGCAGGTCGGCGCCGCGCCCGCGACCGCCTCGGCCGCCGCCGCCCCGACCCTGCCCGCGACCGCCGCCCTGACCGAAGAGGTCGGAGAAGATGTCGGTGAAGTGGTCCATGATGTCGTCGAAGCCGCCACCCTGGAAGCCGCCGCCCTGCCCCGGCTGCATGTGCCCGAAGCGGTCGTAGTGCGCGCGCTTCTCCTCGTCGCAGAGCACGCCGTACGCCTCGGAGACCTCCTTGAACATGGCCTCCGCGTTCTTGTCGTCGCGGTTCCTGTCCGGGTGGTACTTCATCGCGAGCTTGCGATACGCGGCCTTGATGGCAGTCGCGTCGGCGTCGCGTTCGACACCGAGCACCTCGTAGTAGTCGCGCTTCGACATGGCTCTTTCTATGTCCCTCGGGTCCCGGCGGATTGAGGCCCGGCTCGATGCGTCACGACCGGACGGAGAGCGGCGCAACCATAGCGCCGTTCGGGTGCATTTCAAGCGTTTTGTCCCCCTCGGTCCCACGCGGGTTGAGCGCGCGGGGCAGGGAGTCTAGGATGCGCGCGATGTCCTTCGAGGGTCGCGTCCCGCTCCGCTGCGCCTTCGCGCCCGTCTGGCTCGTGGGCGTCGGGTGCCTCGCCGCGGCCTGCGGCGGCAGCGGGCTCGAGGGCGGGGGCGGCGATGCCGACCGCGACGCGACCACCGCCGAGGTCAGCGAGACGGCCTCGGACGCGGACGTCGACGTCGACATCGAGGTGGGCGACGACGCCGACGCGGAGGTCGCGGACGACGTCGATGTCGACGCGGACGAGGGCGACGGCGATGGCGGCGAGGTCGCGGACGAGGTCGGCGACGACGCGCCCGACACGCCCGACACGATCGAAGAGACCGGTGACGACGTCGCGCCGGACGTCGATGTGGCCCCGCCGTCCCCGTGCGCGGCGCTGGCCGACGACGCGACGTGCGACGACGGCAACGCCTGCACGACCGGCGATCGCTGCCTGGGCGGCGCGTGCCGACCGCGGGCCATGGTCGTCTGCGACGATCACAACCCGTGCACCGACGACGTGTGCAAGCCCGACAGCGGCTGCGTCGCGACCCACAACCTGGCCGGCTGCGACGACGGCGACCCGTGCACGAGCGGCGACCGCTGCCTCGGCGGCTCGTGCCGCGCCGGCACCGCGACCTGCGACGACCTGAACCCGTGCACGCTGGATGCGTGCGACCACGGCGCGTGCAGCAACACGCCCATCGACGGCGCGCCCTGCGAGGACGGCAGCGCCTGCACCGGCGACGACACCTGCGCCGGCGGCGTGTGCATCGGCGGCCTGGCCGACGGCTGCGCCCAGTCGGTGGGCGACGACCCGTGCACGAGCGCCGCCTGCGCGCCCGATGGCGTGACGTGCGCCTACTCGTTCCCGACCGGCGTCGCGTGCGACGACGGCAACGCCTGCACGAAGGACGACAAGTGCCTGGGCGGCTTCTGCAAGCCGGGCCCGACCGAGACCTGCGGCTGGGACTCCGAGTGCGGCGCATTCCACTGCGACGCGGCGTTGGGCTGCGTGCTCGAGCAGGCCTACGACGTCGGCAAGACCTGCTCCGACGACGACCGCTGCACGACCGGCGACACGTGCGACGGCGACGGCGCGTGCGTGCCGTCGGGCGCGCTCGACTGCGACGATCACAACCCCTGCACCGACGACACCTGCTACGACTACTACGGCTGCTCGCACAGCTGGCGCAGCGGCCCGTGCGACGACGACAACGCCTGCACCACGGCCGACAGCTGCACCTTCGGCCAGTGCCGCGGCACGGCCGTCACCTGCGACGACCACGACGCCTGCACGCTCGACAGCTGCGATCCGATCGAGGGCTGCCAGACGGTGGCGCGCGTGTGCGACGACCTGAACCCGTGCACTCTCGACGTCTGCGATCGCAGCGCCGGATGCACGACGCAGGTGCGGCCCGGGCCGTGCGACGACGGCCTCGCCTGCACCGTCGGCGACACCTGCATCGGCGGCCACTGCCAGCCCGGCGCGGTGACGTGCGACGACGGCGACCCGTGCACCGTCGACGTGTGCGCCGGCGACGAGGGCTGCGGCTACGACCCGGTGTGCGACGCGCTGGCCGGCCAGGGCTGCCAGGGCACGAGCTGCGTCGCGGCCGCCGGCGCCCTGGCGATCACCGCCGTCGGCGTGGCGCCGCTGCGCGTGAGCATCACCAACAGCAGCGCCGCGAGCTTCCGGCTCGGCGGCTTCCGGCTCGGCGCGGGCGGCGACGAGGCGACGATAGGTCCGGCCGATCTGGTGATCGAGCCGGGCCAGACGCTGACCGGCGGGCCGGCGGCCGACGACCTCGACTTCGTGGTCGACGGTCTGGCGCCGAGCGCCGACGATGCGGTGGAGCTCACCGCGCCCGACGGGTCGGCGGTGATGACGTACGGAGCAGGACCATGATCCGGCGCAGCCGCGAGCGCGGCCAGCGGGGGATCGGCATCGAAGGTGCCGAGGGGGGACCATGATGGACGCGTGGCGACGGAACGGGACGTGCGGGGCGTGCGCGCTCTTCGAGACGGACTTCGGCGAGCCGCCGGTCATGTACGGGCACTGCAAGATGTACTCGCGGACCGGGCAGCGCACGTCGACCGACTCGACCTGCAAGGAGTTCCGACCGCTCGAGGGCTTCGAGCAGAAGGTCGCGCTCGAGGTCCGCACGCACGTGCCCGACTCGGGGCGGCGCACGGCGGCGAAGCCGGTCGAGTTCGACTCGAGCGGGGTCGTCAAGCGGCGGCGCGGCGACGAGGAGGTCGAGGTGTCGACCGATCGGCCGTCCGAGGAGGCGGTCAGCGCCATCGCCGAGGCGCTCGACGATCCGGGTGGGGCGCTCGACTCGTCGGTGCTCGACGAGTCGATGCTCGACGCCGTCGAGGCGCACCTCGTGCTCCACGACGAGCGGCTCGACGCCCACTGGAAGGGCGCCATGTTCATCCTCCGGCCGGCCGACCAGGAGCTGAAGCCGGGCGAGATCGAGGTCGAGACCTTCTTCCACAAGATCGTCATGATCCGCGACCGGCTGCGCGTGCTGGAGCAGAAGATCAACGCGCACCAGGGGCTGTCGGACCTGGCCAAGATCGACCTGCAGGCGCCCATCACGCGCACCTACGCGGCGCTCACCGGCTTCAACTCGCTCTTCAAGAAGAGCGCGTCGGAGTGGCGCGTGCGGCGGCCGACGCGGCGCCCGCTCGAGGAGCTCTTGCGGCGCTGGGTGCCGCGCGACCCGACCGAGCTCGCGCCGAAGTGGGTGGGCGGCGTCGTGACGGTGAAGCCGGGCGAGGGCGCGACCGCGACCGCGCACGACATCCCCATCGATCTCTTCTTCGATCGCGTGCTGCGCCTGAAGAAGCGCATGCGCCAGCTCGAGCAGGCGGTCGAGTCGCACCCCGGGCTCGACCGCGACGACAAGGCGGCGTTGGCCGACTACATCTCCAAGTGCTACGGCTCGCTGACGACGCTGAACGTGCTGTTCCGACACGCCGACGACAAGTTCAGCTCGAAGTGAACGACCGCGTGAGGTGAGACATGGCGGCTCCCACGAAGAAGACGACGGCGGCGGCTGGCACGACCAAGAAGGCGGCCGCGGCGACCAAGAAGACGGCCGCGGGCGCGACCAAGAAGGCGGCCGCGGGCGCGACCGAGAAGGCGGCCGCGGGCGCGACCAAGAAGGCGGCCGCGGGCGCGACCAAGGTGGCGACCGGCGCCACGCGCAGAACGGCCGCTAAGGTGTCGCCGCTCCGCGGCATGCCCATCGAGCAGTGGCTCGCCGAGAAGACGTCGGGGTGGCAGGGCGAGGTCGTGCGCAAGCTGCTCGCGGTCGTGCAGAAGGCCGCCCCGAAGGCGACCGTGTCGATCAAGTGGGGGCAGCCGGTGTTCGAGCACCACGGCCCGTTCGCCTACGTGCGGCCGGCCAAGGCGCACGTCACGTTCGGCTTCTGGCGCGGCGTCGAGGTGGCGGATCCGCAGGGGCTCCTCGAGCCCGGCGACCGCATGAGCCACTTCAAGGTGACCGCGGACGCGGCGCTCGACGAGAAGGCGCTGGCCGCCATGGTGAAGGACGCCGTGCGGCTCAACGAGCTGAAGGGCGACCCCACGAAGCGCTGACTCCGAGCGGAGCCGGGTCGCCAGTCGGACTCTGGACGGAGCCCGCGCAGGCGGGCGGAGGAGAGGCCGACGCCGCGGCGACCCGCGCGGAGCGAGGTTCGGCGATCAGGTCTCGGGGTGCAGTGGCGTCTCGTGGAAGCGCCTGGCCCTGGCCAGCGCGCCCGCCGCGGCGCCGACGCCCGCACCCACGACCGCGCCGATGATGTTGCCCGCGACCGGGACGATGGTGCCGACGATGAAGCCCATCACCGCGCCATAGGTGGCGCCGGTCCGAACGATCTTCTGCCTGCCGGAGAGCTTGTTCGCGTGGTTGCCCATAGCCGCCTCCTGCACCTGCCGGTGCACCGGCTCTTGCGTGCATCCGGCGTGCTAGTCGACGATCGAGGCGCGGCGCGGGCGCGGGCCTCGCGCCGAGGCGTGGCGCGGGCCGGAGCCCACGCCGGAGGTGCGGCTCAGCCCGTCGGCGATGCCGCGCGGCGACGGCGCGCGAGCCAGGCTGCGGCGGCCAGGCCCGAGGCGATGCCGGCCGCGTCCGGGGCCGGGCCCGAGCCGCAGCCGCCGCCCGAGGCGTCGCCGGTGGCGGTGTCGTCGCAGATGCTCGTGTCGGCGTTCGGGTTGGCGGCGCGAAAGGCGCTTTCGCAATCGTCGGCGACCCACGAGACGGCCACGTCCTCCTTCGGGAGGGCGTGGGTCGTGCCGCTCATGCAGGCGAGAACGGCGTCGTGGCCGCGCACCGTGCTGACCCGCTCCGGCTCGCCGGCCTCGTTCAGGCGCACGAGCAGCTCGGCGCCGATGGAGGTCGTGAGCGGCACGGTCAGCGTGTCGCCGACCGCGACCTGGGGGTCGCCCCAGACCGCGACGACGTGGCCGGTCGCGCTGGCGGCGTCGACGGCGTCGACGTGGATCTCGGCTACCGTCGGCATGGCCGGGCTGGCCGCGGCGCACACGCACTGCACCACGCTCTGGAAGCAGTACTCGGGCTGGATGCGCGCGGCCTCGGCGGCGCTCAGGCCGACGCGATCGAGCCAGGCCGTGACGCGCGGGTCGGCCGCCAGCTCGGCCACGCGCGCGTGGTTCCGCTCGCGCCGCACAGCGTCGACCAGCGCGCCCTCGCCGCTCGCGTCCATCAGGTGGGCGACGGCGCAGCGCGTGCCGACCGCGTCGACGAAGTAGGGCTCGGCGCGATCGGGGAAGTCGAGGTTCCGCGGGAAGACGCCGCGCTCGGCGTAGGCCGCGAGCGCGGCGATCATGGCGCGGCGCGGGGCGGCCGCGGCGGGCGCGACCGCGGCCGACGGGCGGGCGCGGAGCTCGGCGAGCACGGCGGCGAAGTGGGCGCGCAGGCGTCGGTCTTCGGCGGCGAGCGGCGGGGGCGAGGACTGGGCGGGGGGCGCGAGCATGGGACCTCCATATAATGACGGGCTGGGGCCCGAGCCTACCCCAAGTCCTCGGCCAGGCGTGCGAGCTCGGCCGCGGCTTCGTTCGAGCCGAGGGCGGCGGCGGCCTCGAAGTCGGCGCGGGCGCGCGCCGGATCGGAGTCGCGGCGCAGATCGCCGCGCAGCATCCAGGCGGCGGGCTCGCTCGGAGAGTCGTCGACCAGCGCGTCGAGGGCGGCCAGCGCGCCCGGATCCTCGAGGCGGCCGAGCGCGATGGCGCGCAGCAGGCGCGAGTCGTAGGTCACCCACGGCACCGCCGCCAGCGCGTCGATGCGGGCCACCGCGTCGCGGTAGCAGTCGGCCGCGACCTGCGCGTCGTCGACGGTGTCGCCGAGGCGGATGAGCACGCTGGCGTAGCTCTCGCCGACGTCGCCGTTGTCGGGCGAGAGCGCCAGCGCTTGCGCCAGCTCGCGCTCGGCCAGCGCGTAGCGCTCGGCGTCGAAGGCGGCCAGGCCGCGGAGCCAGTGGCCGGCCAGGCCGGGGATGGCCTCGGCCGCGAGCGCGTCGTACCACGCGGCCGGGTCGTCGGGGTCGGCGCGGTCGCGCGCGCGCATGATGGCGCCGACCGCCTCGGGGGTCATCTCGACCGAGCGCATGCGCTGCGCGAAGGCGCGGTCGTCCTCGGCGTCCTGCTCGGCCTCGAAGCGCTCGAGGATGGTCGGGTCGAGGACGCCGGCGGCGTCGAGGTCGACCTGCGCGCGCTCTTGATCGCCCACGCCCCAGTAGAGCTTGGCGCGCGCCAGGTGCAGGACCGCCGAGGGCGCGGTGGCGATGGCGTCGCCCAGCACCTCGAGCGCCAGCGCCGCGTCGTGCGACGCCAGCGCGGCGCCGGTGAGCTCGAGCCAGCCGGTCTCGATGGCCAGCGGCTCGCCGCCGAGCTCGGCCGCGCGCACCAGATCGGCGCGGGCCTCGGCGAGGCGGCCGTTCTTGCC
Source organism: Myxococcota bacterium (assembly GCA_046351155.1). Classification (GTDB taxonomy): domain Bacteria; phylum Myxococcota_A; class UBA9042; order PHBI01; family PHBI01; genus JAXLYZ01. Next base: position 152,138 of record JAXLYZ010000006.1, on the reverse strand, counting down.
GAGCACCTTGGCGCGCAGACGCAGCGCCTTCGGGCCGGCGTCGAGGGCCACCGCGCGACCGAGATCGGCCAGCGCCTGCGCGATGCGCTCGGCGGCGAGGTGCGCCTCGGCGCGCGCCGTCAACCGCTCCGAGGTCTCTTCGAGCGCGACCAGCCGATCGAGATCGGCCAGCTGCTCGTCGTGGCGCCCGAGCTTGCCAAGCGCGCGATGGCGCAGCTCGAGCAGGTGCGGCACCTCGATGTCGAGCGTGAGCAGCGCGCTCGACACCGCCACCACCAGCTCGTGATCGCGCGCCCGCACCGCCGCGCGCAAGAGCTGCGCGTAGGCCTCGATGTCGCCCGGCCGCTCGCGCACGGCGGCCACGCAACGCTCGAGATCGAGGTCGCCCTCGCCGTCGTCGCCCTCGTCGTTCATGGCGCGCTCCGCGGGCAGGCGCGGCCGCCCGCGACGCGCCGGACCTGGCCGTTCGCGGGGTCGACGACGAACACCGCGCCGAGGTCGGGCGGGCCGCTGACGACCACGAGGCGGCCGTCGGGCGTGCGCGACCAGCCCGACGCGCCGGGCGCGGCGTCGCTGCCGACGGCGAGATCGACGACGCGCACGAGGGCGCCGGTGGCGACGTCGTGCAGCGCGATGCGGCCGCCGGCGGCGTCGAGGAAGGCCCACTGCGAGGGCGCGGACGCCGCGTCGGTGGCCAGCGGCGTCTGCGCGTCGACCCGGAAGCGCTGGCCGTCGGCGGCGGGCGGGCCGCCCACATCGGAAAGCTTCTTTCCTTTCTCGTCGAAGAGCTCGCCGTAGGCTTCGGCGCCGTCGACGCAGCTGGCGGCGCGCACGTAGACGAAGGCGCCGAGCCAGGCCGGCGTGCCGCAGCGCGCGCTGGCGTCGCCGAATGCGAAGGACGCGCTCGGCTTCTGGAGGCGCGAGTGCACGAGCGGCGCGATGACGACGCGCGCGTCGCCGCCCGCGGCGGCGACGACGTAGGCGAGCCGCGTGTTGGCGTCGTTCACGGCCGCGGCCACGAGCGTCTCGCCCTTGGCCAGCTTGGGCTTGTGGGTCTCGCACTGGTCGGCCTGAAGGCCGCCGTTCGGGCACAGCACGATGGCGGCCTGGGCGGGCTCGGCGCGGGCCACGAAGGCGGCGCCGACTCGTCGAGCGCGGGCACGACGCCGCCCTCGCGGAGCGCGCCGAGGCGAGGTCGATGGTCCAGCACTCCTTGGCCAGGGCGTCGCTGCCGGCGTCGGCGGCGGCCATGTGCAGGACGCAGAAGCGCACGTCGCGGTCGGTGGCGTGGGCGACGACGCGCGGCTCGCCCGGGTCGAGCGCCAGGCACGGGCCGCTCGGCGCCGGCGGGTCGACGGCGACCGGGTGGTCGGGCGCGACGGGCTCGGGGCGGCGCTCGGGGGTACCGCCGCAGGCGGCGGTCCCGAGGATGAAGGCGATGGGAACCAGCACTCGCATGGCGACGACTCCTGGCATAGACATGCGCGACCTCCCGAGACGTAGCACAGCGGAGCCCGCCGATGGACCTCGAACAGCTCGAAGCGCTCGCCCTGGGCGATCGTGCCGCCGCCCTCGCCGCCCTGCTGGCCGGCACCGTCGAGCACGACTACTGGCACGGTGTGGCGCTGCAGCACGAGGGCCGCCTCGACGAGGCCGACGAGCTGTTGGCGACGTTCGGGCTGCGCCACGGTCGGCGCGACGCGCTCTTCCTGCGGCTCGAGCGTCGCCAGGCGCTGCTGCGCGCCGGGCGTGAGCTCGCGCCCGAGGTGCTGGCCCAGCTCCGACGCTGGGGCGCGGCCCAGCTGAACCACCAGCCCGAAGTGGCGGCGCAGCAGTGGCGCTATCCGAGCCGCCTCGACCCGGCGCTGGTCGACGAGGCCGCCATCGTGGCGAGCCGGCTCGGCAGCGGGTCGGACCTGTCGCGCATCAGCGACTGGGGGCTGCGCTTCGTCCTGGCCGCGGGCCCGCTCGCGAAGGACCTGCGCCGCGAGCTCCTGCGGCGGCTCGGGCCGTGGACGGCGCTGCCCGAGCTGGTGACGCTCATCGGCGAGGACCTGGTCGAGCGCTCGGCCTCGGGCTTCGGCGAGCTGGCCGTGCATCGCAACCTGACGCTGGCCCAGCTCGAGGCGCTGCCGGCGCTCCGGCCCGCGCTGCGCCAGACGGCGAAGTGGGTCGACGCGGTGCTGGCGCGCCTCGCGCCCGGCCCGGCCGACGACGTGCAGCACGACCTCGCGCAGCGCGCGGCCTGGCTCGAGCGCCTGTGGGCGTTCGCCAGCACGCTGCCGGCGAGCATGAACGGGCTGCGCTCGCACATCCTCTTGCACCAGCTCGAGCTCGCGCGACGCGCGGGGCGCTTCGATCGCGACCGCCTCCTGGCCTACCTCGAGCTGCCGCGGCACGCCGCGTGGACGCGGCCCGAGCGCATCAAGCGCGCGCCGTCGGAGGCGATGGTGGCCGATGGCGGAGGCACGGGGCGGGCCGCCGGGCTCGAGCCGATCTACCGCGACCGCGAAGAGCAGCTCGTGCGCGAGCACCTGGCGCACTTCCTCCTCAGCGAGGATGGCTCGGCCTTCGCCGAGCTGGTCGAGGGTGCGTGGCTCGAGCAGCTGCTGGCCGAGACGCGGCTCCTGGCGGGCCTGCCCGAGACCGAGCGCTGGGCGGCCATCCTCGGGCCGAGCCGGCTCGCGGCGCTGCGCGAGCGCGTCGACCTCGAGCTCGGCCCGGAGAACCCGCGCCGCTTCCGCGCCCACGACCCGGTGGCGCTGACGCTCTACGTGAAGCACGTGCGCTCGCTGCTGGTTATGGTCTACCGAATCGAGCCGGTGGCGTAGTTCCTCGCCAAGGGCGGCGAGGTCGATCGACGAGCCTCGACCTCGACGGCATGATCGCCAGCCACGAGGAGGTCGTGACGATCGACGCGCCCGCCATCGAGCGGCGCGCCGTGGTCATCCCGCTGCCGCGCTGCGCCGCGCCGGGCACCTACATCGTCGAGCTCATCGGCGCCGGCCGCTCGAGCCGCGCGCTCATCCGCAAGGGCGCGCTGCGCCACAGCGTGCGGGTCGGCGCCGCCGGGCCGGTGGTGACGGTGCGCGACGAGGCCGGCCGCGCGCTGCGCGACGCGAGCCTGTGGCTCGGCGGGCGCGAGCACCGCCCGAAGCCCGACGGCGACGGGTCGATCGTGGTGCCGTTCTCGACGCGGCCCGGGCTCGTCACGATGCTGCTCGTGCACGGCGACGTGGCCCAGGTCGCGACGCTGGTGCACCCGGCCGAGACCTACCAGCTGAGCGCCGGCATCCACCTCGAGCGCGAGTCGCTGGTGCCCGGCCGGAGCGCGCGCATCCTGGTCCGACCGACGCTCAGCGCGGCCGGCTGGCCGGCCTCGGTCAAGCTGCTCGAGGAGCCGCAGGTCGAGCTGGCCGTCACCGATCTCGCCGGCACGACCTCCACCCGGACGGAGCCGGTGACGCTCGCCGACGACGCCGAGACGGTGGTCGAGCTGCGCGTGCCCGACGGCGTGCAGCGCGTGTCGGTGCGGCTGCGCGGCCGCGTGCGACAGCTGTCGCAGCAGGCCACGCTGACGCTCGAGGACGGCGTCGAGGCGGCCGTCGATCGCATCCACGCCAGCGCCGAGACCGAGGCGCTGCACCTCGCGACGACGCCCGAGGGGCATCGCCTGAGCCTGCTCGGCAAGAGCGGCGAGGCGCGGTCCGGGCGGGCCATCGCGCTGACGCTCGAGCCGCGCGCGGCGCGCGATGCGCTGTCGCTGACGCTCGAGACCGACGCGGCCGGCGACATCGAGCTCGGCGCGCTGCCGGGCGTGCTGCGGCTCACGGCGCGGCTGGCGAGCGGCACCGAGCAGAGCTGGAGCCTCGCGCGCGAGCCCGAGGTGAGCTGGCCGCCGGTGGTCCACGCGCTGGCCGGCGCGAGCGTCACGCTGGCGGCTCCCGAGGGCCCGTTCATGCTGATGCAGGTGGTCGACGGGCAGCCGATCCGCGACGTCACGGCGCAGGCGACGGTCGAGCGCGGCGCGCTCGTCATCGCCGGCCTGGGCGTCGGCAGCTACCTCCTGCGCGCGCTGGCCGGGCGCCGCGACTGGGACGCGTCGCCGACCGTCGCCATCACCGTCGCGCCGCGGCCGCCCGAGCCCGACGCGACGCCCGCGCTGGCGATGGTCGGCGAGGCGCTGCTCGAGCTGTCGCGCGAGGTGCCGCTCGTGCGCGCGAGCCGGCTCGACGACGACGCGCTGACGCTCGAGCTCGGCGCGGTCGGACCGGCCACGCGCGTGCACGTGTGGGCCCTGCGCTTCCGCTCCGATCCAGCGCTGCCGAGCGCGCTGGCGCGCCCCGCGCACCGGCCGCTGGCGCACCCGGGCAGCACGCCGCTGGCGAGCTACGTATCGGGCCGCGAGATCGGCGACGAGTACCGCTACGTGCTCGAGCGGCGGCGCGCGCCGCGGCGCCCGGGCACCATGCTCGAGAAGCCGGGGCTGCTCTTGAACCCGTGGGCGCTGCGCAGCACCGCCACGACCACGCAGGACGCGCGCGGCGGCAAGGCCTACGCCATGGCCGGCGACTTCGCGCCGCCCCCGCCGCCGGCGCCGGCGCCCATGCCCAAGGCCGCGCCGACGCCCGCGCTCGGCGGCTTCGCGAGCCTCGACTTCCTGGCCGCGCCGGCGGTGGTGCTGGCCAACCTCCGGCCCGACGCGGCGGGCCGCGTCCACATCGCGCGCGCGACGCTGGGCGAGGCGCAGCTCGCGCACGTCGTGGTGGTCGATGCCAGCGGGACCTCGATCGCCGACGTGCCGCTCGGCGTGACCGACCCCGCCAGCCGCGACCTGCGCCTCCGGCTGGCGCTGGACGCGACGCGCCACTACCGCGAGGATCGCGCCGTCGTGGGCGCGCCGGCCGGCACCGCGCTGGTCGTCGACGACGTGCGCACCGGCCGCATCGAGCTCGTCGACAGCGTGGCGCGCGCGCATCAGGTGCTGGCCACGCTCGGCCTCGGCCAGGGGCAGGACGCGCTCGCCGAGATGGCCTTCGTCGCGAGCTGGCATGCGCTCGACGAGGCGGCGCGGCGCGATCGCTACAGCCGCTACGCCTGCCATGAGCTGCACCTCTTCCTCGCGCGCAAGGACCCGCCGTTCTTCGCCGCGGTGGTCCGGCCCTACCTCGCGCACAAGCGCCACAAGACCTTCGTCGACCGCTGGCTCCTCGGCGAGGACCTCGGCGCGTGGCTCGAGCCGTGGGCCTTCGGCCGGCTCAACACGCTCGAGCGCATCCTGCTCGGCCTGCGCCACCCCGAGCTGGCGGCCGGCATCGCGCGCCTCGTCGGCGACGCGGCGGCGCTGCTCCCGCCCGACCCCGAGCGCGACGCGCGCGCCATCGCCACGCTGCTCGGCACCAGCGCGCTCGCGGCGCCGAGCGCGCTCTCCGCCGAGCGCGACGAGGCCGTCTTCGAAGAGAAGGCGCGCCCGAAGAAACGCGCCGCGCGCCGCGCCGACATGGACGACGCGCAGTCGATGCTGGCGTCGCGCGCCGCGCCGCCGGCGGCCGCGGCCGGTCCGGGCGGAGCCGGCGCTGGCCTGGCCATGGACATGCTCGAGCGCGAGTCGGCCGAGCCGCTCTACCGCGCCGCCGACAAGACCCAGGAGTGGGCCGAGAGCGACTGGTGGCATCGGCCGATCGCCGAGGTCGGACCCGAGCTCATCGCGCCGAACCGCTTCTGGCGCGACCTGGCCGAGCACGCGGCGCGCGCGGCCGGCGCGGCCGAGGGCACGACGCCGGCGCCGTTCCTGTCGCCGTGGCTCGCCGACTGCACCGGCTCGTTCGCCGAGGCGATGGCCGCGCTGGCCTTCCTCGACCTGCCGCTGGCGGCCGCGAGCCACACCGTCGAGCGCGAGGACACGCGCCTGTCGGTGACGCTGGCGAGCCACGCGCTGGCGGCCCGGACGCGCATCGTCGAGGTCGAGGCCGGCGACGGCGCGAGCGGCGTGCTGGTCGGCCAGACGATCTTCCGCGCCGACGATCGCTGGGAGTGGGACGGCGCCGAGCAGCGCGAGAAGCCGGTCCGCGGCGAGCTCGTCGCCGGCATCGTCTACCAGTGCCAGGTGGTCGTGACCAACCCGACCAGCGGGCGCCAGAAGCTCGAGGTGCTGCTGCAGATCCCGCGCGGCGCGATCCCGGTGTCGTCCGGGTTCGTGGCGAAGACGGTCCACGTCGACCTCGGCGGCTACGGCACGCACGCGCTCGAGTACGCCTTCTACTTCCCGCGCGCCGGCCGCTGGTCGCACTTCCCGGCCCACGTCACGCGCGCCGGCGCGCTCGTCGCCGCGGCGCCGCCGAGGGACCTCGAGGTGCGCGCCGACCCGGCCGGCGCCGACCCCGGCTCGTGGGCCGAGGTCTCGCAGCACGGCAGCCTCGACGACGTGCTGGCCTTCCTCGAGGGCGCCAACCCGGGCCGCGTCGACCTCGGCAAGATCGCCTGGCGCATGCGCGAGCGCGCGGCCTTCGAGCGCGTGACCGCCGCGCTCGCGGCGCGCCACCTCTACGACGATCGGCTCTGGGCCTACGCGCTGAGCCACGCCGATCGCGCGCGCACGGCCGAGTGGCTGCGCCACCGGGACGACGTCGTGCGCGCCGCCGGCCCGCTCGACGACGGCGCGCTGGTGGCGCTCGATGCGGTCGAGCGCGGCTGGTACCAGCACCTCGAGTACGCGCCGCTGGTCGCCGCGCGCGCCCACCAGCTGGGCGGCCGCCGCGTCATCCTGAACGACGGGCTGGCCGCGCAGTACCGGGCCTTCCTCGAGCAGGTCGCGCACCGCGCCGCGCCCACGGCCGACGATCTCCTGGCCGCCGCGCACTACCTCTTCGCGCTCGATCGCCCCGACGACGCGCTGGCCATGCTCGCGCGCGTCGACCCCGCGCGCGTCGCGACGCGCCTCCAGTACGACTACCTCGCGGCCTACGCGGCGGCGTGCCGCGGCGACCTCGGCCGCGCGCGCGAGCTGGCCGCGCCCTGGCTCGATCACCCGGTCGATCGCTGGCGCGCGCGCTGGCAGGCGCTGGCGGTGATGCTCGACGAGGCCGCGGGTGGCGGCCCGGCGCGCCCGACCTCGCCCGACAGCCGCGACCAGGCGCTCGACGCCGCGGCGGCGCGCCAGCCGGCGCTCGACCTGAGCGTCGTCGGCGACGCCATCGTCCTGGCGCATCACCGCCTCGAGCGCTGCCAGCTGCGCTTCCACCGACTCGACCTCGAGCTCCTGTTCTCGCGCCAGCCCTTCGTGCAGGGCGACGTCGAGCGCTTCTCGTGGGTCGAGCCGGGGCTCACCCTCGAGGTCGCGCTCGACCCGAGCGCGGGCCGCACCACGGTGCCGCTGCCGCCCGCGTTGGTCGGCAAGAACCTCGTCATCGAGGCGCTGGCGCCCGGGCTGCGCAAGGCCGTCGCCCACTACGCCCACGACCTCGCCGTGCAGCTGGTCGAGGCCTACGGCCAGGTGCGCGTGCTGCGCGCCTCGACGCAGGCGGCGCTGCCGGCCACCTACGTCAAGGTGTTCGGCCGCCAGCGCGACGGCCGCGTCGCCTTCTACAAGGATGGCTACACCGACGCGCGCGGCCGCTTCGACTACGCCACGCTCTCGACCGACGACCTCGACCGCGTCGAGCGCTTCGCGCTCCTGGTGGTGTCTGACGAGGCCGGCGCGATCGTCCTCGAGGCCGCGCCGCCGGCCCGCTGATCGCGGCCCGCAGAGCGGCCCCGAGGCCGATCGGGGTTCGATGTCTCGAACCTCGCGCGCCGCGCCGCGGGGCTTCTGCTATCCGGCCGCGCATGACCTCTCGCACCTTCCCCTTCAGCCTCGCCTCTTCTCTCATCCTGCTGGCGGCGTGCGACTCGCCCGGCGGCGGCGCCGTCCACGGCGACGCGACCGTCGACACCACGGTCGCCGACGCGACGGGCGACACCGGCGTCGACAACAGCGGCGACGACGACGCGTCGACCGCCGGCGGCGCGACCTTCGCCGAGGTCTACGACCTCCTCCAGGCCTGCACCTTCTGCCACGGCACGCGGCTGCCGCGGGGCGGCTTCAGCCTCGGCGTCGACGCCGAGTCGGCCTACGCCGCGCTCGTCGACGTGCCGGCGTCCAACGACCTGTGCACCGACCCGCCGCACACGCGCGTCGTGCCCGGCCACCCCGAGCAGAGCCTGCTCTACGAGAAGCTGAGCGGCACCCAGGACTGCGGCGACCCGATGCCGTCGCCCAACGGCGAGATCAACCCGGTGCCGTTCACGCCCGAGCAGCTCGAGACGGTGCGGAGCTGGATCGCCGCCGGCGCGCTCGACGACTGACGGCTCGTCTAGAGGACGGCGCGCACGACGCCGACCGCGACGATGGCGAGGCCGGCGCTGTTGGTGAGGGCGTTGATGGTCGCCAGCACCCAGCCGGCCGACTTCTCGGCGAACTGATCGTCGGTCTTCCGGAGCCAGTTCACGATGCCCGAGAAGTCCTGGAAGAACGACGCCGCGACCAGGAGCCAGGCGGCCGCGAGCGCCCAGCCGCCGGGCAGCGCGGCGAAGCCCATGGCGAAGCCGAGGCCGAGCAGCATGAGCCCTTCCTGCAGCGACACCTCGTGGGCGATGAGCAGCCAGCGGTGCGGCGCCATCGGCCCCTTCATGCGCTTGGCCGAGAGCACCCAGCCGAGCAGGAACGACAGGACCAGGTTGGCCACCCCGCCGACCACGAGGATGCGGGTGGCGAGCGCGATGTCGGGATCGAGGACCATGCCGCATGGTAGCCGCTCGCCCGGGCGTGTCGACAAACCTGACAGGCCAGTGTCAGCGGCGGCGTGCAGGGTGTCGTCATGGCTCACTTCATGACCGCCGCATCGACCTTCGACTTCGCCCGCACCCTCGCCTTCCTGCGCGGCTTCCCGCCGTGCCGCGGCGACTTCGTCATCGGTCCCGACCACCTCTCGGGCGCCTTCGCCGTCGCCGCCCACGAAGGCGAGGACCGCGCCGTGGCTTACACTGTACGTGCCGCGGCGGGAGGGCTCGCGGTCGAGGCCGACGACGCGCGCGTCGTGCCGATGTTGGCCGCCTTCCTCGGCAGCGACGACGAGATGGACGCCTTCTACGCCGCCAGCGAGGGCGACATCCCGGCCTACCGGCGCATCGTCGCCGCGCTGCGCGGGCTCCACCACGTCCGCTTCCCGACGCTGGCCGAGGTCACCGTGCACGCGGTGCTGGCGCAGCGGACGCCCATCGCCGTGGCCGGCGCCCAGAAGCGCAAGGTGGCGCAGGCGCTCGGCCCGCGCGCGCGCCTCGGCGGGCGCGAGCTGGTCGCCTTCCCGACGCTCGAGCGCGCGGCCGAGCTCGAGCCCGCCGACTGGAGCGCCATCGTCGGCCACGCCGGCAAGTCCGAGCGCCTGACCACCGTGGTGCGCGGCGTGGCCGCGCTCGGCGAGCGCTGGCTGCGCGCAGCCCCCTACCCCGCCGCCGACCAGGCGCTGCGCGCCATCGCCGGGGTCGGCCCGTTCTCGGCCGGCATGATCCTCTTGCGCGGCCTCGGCCGCACCGACGACGTACCGCTCGAGACGGCCGGCATCGCCGACGTGGCGCGCGCCGTCTACGGCCCGGGCTGGGACCCGGCCGCGACGCGGCGCCGCTACGGCACCGACCTCGGCCTGTGGAGTTACTACCTGAAGGCCGGCGCGGGCCATGCCGCGCCACCCCCCAGAACTTTGGGAGTCGCTCCGGCCTGCGCGATGGGCGACACTGTCGCGACCTGACGCGCTCCCTCCGCATGGCCGCCCTCGATGTCGACCGTCCCTTCTTCGAGCCGAGCCGGGCTCCATGCCCGTTGGGCGACCCTCCTCGCGGGTGCGCTCGCCGGCTGCGGCACGGGCGACGACGCGGCCACGCGGGCCGGCCTCTCGGGCCCGGCAGATGACGACGCGAGCGCGGACCCGGCGCCCGCCGAGCTGACCTGCTCGGAGCCGGCCGCGCTCTATGACGAGGTGTGGTGGAGCCGCGCCGACGGCCTCTACCGCGCGTCGGGCGACGGCGCCGCGCAGGCGCTCGACCGCTGGCCAGCCGGCGCCGCCGGCACGAGCCCGGTGGTCGCGCCCAGCCCGCGCGCGGGCGACGTCGAGGTGGTGGTGGCGCTGCGCGCGGCCGACGGCGGCTGCGAGCTGCGCGGCTACGATCGCGACGGCGCGCGGCGCTGGCTGACGCGCGAGGACGGGCCCGGAGCGTGCCAGCGGCCGGCCATCCGCGGCCGCCTGGCGTGGTGGCCGGTCGGCGGCGACGTCGCGGTGGTGTCGCTGGCGAGCGGCGTCGCGGGCGCGCGCGTCGCGCTCACGGCGCCGGCCACGACGCCGCTCGTGCCGATCGATCTGCCGGACGGCGAGCTCGAGGGCGGCGGCTCGCACTGGCTGGTCGGCGTCGGCGAGCGCGTGAGCGTGATCGAGGGCGGCCCGGTCCCGAGCGCGGGCGCGAGCCTGGCCATCCCCGATGGCGTGGTCACGGCGCTCGTGCCACTCGGGTCGGGGCTGGTGGCGGCGGTCGCGCGCGCCGCTCCCGAGCGCGGCTTCGGCTCGACGCTGCGCCTCATCGCGCTGGCGCCCGACGGCCAGGCGCTGCGGCCGAGCCTGGTCGGCGAAGCGCTCAGCGCGCCCGGATCGATCATGGCCCATCCGGTGGCGCTCGGCTGCGACGCGCTGGCCGGCGGCGGCTCACACTGGTGGTGCCCGAGCGCGCTCCTGGCGGCCGCCGGCGACGGCTGGCTGCGCGCCTGGCGCATGCCCGAGGGGGCGCTCGCCTTCGAGGACGTGACGCCCGAGCGCGGCTGGAGCGGGCTCGCCTTCGGCGACGACGGTCGCCTGGCCGCGGGCGGAGCGGCGTGGCGGCCGGGCAAGGAGCGCTGGCAGCTCGTGCTCGAGGGCCCCACCGCGCAAGGCCTCCAGCCGGCCGGTGGCGAAGGCCTGGCGTGCTCAAGGAGCCTGCTCGTCGGCGGCGACGGCGTCACCACGACGCTCGAGCGCGACGGCGCGGCCGAGCCGATCGCGGTCGCGAGCGACCTGCGGGCGGCCGGCGCGGGGTGGCCGCGACCGGGCGGCGCCAGCGACAACGCCGCGGTCGCCGCCAGCCCGAGCTGCGTCGATGGCGCCGAGCGCGGCCTGCGCTGGGCCGAGACGAACGCGCTCGTGAACGGCGTCGTCCTCTACCCGGAGAGCACGCTGCTCATCGGCGCCGACGGCTCGCCCGGCGCGACGCGCGCGTGGCTCGGCTGGCTCGACGGCGACGGCATCGTACGCGACGAGCTCCACCCCTCGGCCAACCCGACGGCGCTGATGTACCACGCGGCCGCGCTCGGCGCGGACGCGCTGGCCGACTGGATCGAGGGCAACGGCGACCCCGACCCGCGACGGCTGGTGGTCGCCAGGATCGCCCGCGGCGCCGCCAGCGCGGACGTCCTCGCCACGCTGCCGCTGGCGGATGGGCGCGAGCCGGTGGACCTGGTCGTCGCCGGCAGCGACGCGCTCGTGCCCTACCACGGGACGGACGGCGACGGCGTCCTCCGCGTCGCGCTCGACGGCAGCGGCACGGTCGAAGGCCCGCGGTTCACGACCGCGCCGTTCGGGGTCGAGCGCTTCGCGGTCGAGCCGAGCGGCGGCTACGTCATGGCCGGCGAGGGCACCGGCTTCCTGTGGCTGCGCGCGCTCGACGCGAGCGCGGCCGAGCGCTGGGTCGACCAGGTCGACCTGCCCGGGTCGAACTTCAAGCCGCACGCGCTGGGCGTCAGCCCCGACGGCGTCATCTCGATCTTCACGATGGTGCTGCCGGGCCACAGCGGGACGCCCGACACGGCCATCTACCGCTGGTCGTCCGACGGCGCCGAGCTCGCGCCGATCCAGCTCGGCCCGCGTGCCTTTGGCGCGGGAGCCGTCGACGCGGACGGCGCCATGCTCCTCGTCGGCAACGCGTCCGCGGCCGAGCTCGTGCTCCAGCGCATCGGCCCGCACGGCGAGGTCGGCCTCGAGCGGCCGTTCACGTCGCCGCGCGCGGTGTCGTTCCGCTGGCTGTTCCCGACCGCGACCGGCTTCGTGGCGGCCGGCACGATGAACACGGGCTGGGGGAGCTTCGCGCTGGCGCGCTTCGACGCGCGCGGCTTCGTCAGCTGCGAGGCCGCGGGCCGCTGCGTGTGGAGCGCCGACGACGCCTGCGACGGCGGCGACGCCTGCACCCGTCAGGGCTGCGACCCGGCCACGGGCGCGTGCGCGACGAGCGCCATCGACGCGCCCGACTGCCCCTCGCCCCGCTAGAGCAGCGTCACTCGAAGTCGCGCGACACGGTCGCGACCGCGCCCTCGTGGACGGTGACCGAGCTCGTGTAGGAGCGGTCGCCCTTCGACAGCGTCACGGTGTGGACGCCGACCGGCAGCGTGAGCTTGAGCGGGACCGTGCCGTACGGGCGGCCATTGACGCTGGCCCGCGCCCACGGCTGCGCCGTCACCAGCAGCTCGCCGACGCCGGTCGCGCGCGCCGCGACGCCCGGCGCGGGCGTCGGCGTCACGACCGGATGGGGCGGCGCGACGCGCGCTGCGACCGGCTTGGCGACCTCGACCTTGGCCACCTCGACCTTGGCCACCTCGACCTTGGTCACCGGCTCGGGCTTCGGCGGCTCGGGCGCGACGACCGCCACCGGCTCGGGCTGCGGCGGCTCGGGCGCGACGACCTCGTCAGGCGGCGCGGCCACCGGCGCCGGCTCGGGCGCGGCCACCACGGGCGCGGGCGCGGGCGGGGCCATCGGCGCGGGCGCGGGCGCGGCGACGGTGACGACCGAGCCGGGAGCTGGGTGATGATGGTCGTCGTGGTGGACGGACCGGCCCCGAGCCCGACGATGTAGCCGACGAGGCCGCCCATGCCGAGCAGCGCCAGCGCGCCGACGACGATGGGGATCCAGCGCGCGCTGCGCGGCGTGGCGCGGCGCGCGTGCACCTCGGCGCGACGGCCGCGGCCGGCGCCGCGTCGCGCGCGACGGCGCGCTCGGGAGGGGTGGTCGGATCGTTGGCGGCGACGATGGGCCCGGGCGTGGTGATCGCCGGCGGCGCGGCCGTCGCGGCCGACGCGGTGCGCACGAGCTGCGTGTCGCGCATGCGCGCCAGCAGCTTGCTGGTCGGCGTCTGGGTGGTGGTGTCGACGTCGCCGGCGAAGGCCTGGCGCGCCGTCTCGAGCGTCGCCTCGAGGCCGGCCACGCGCGCTCCGAGCAGCGGGTTCCGGCGGATGCGCTCCTCGACGGAGCGCATGCCTTCGGGGGTCAGCTCGCCGAGGACGTAGGCCGTGAAGACCCAGTCGTTGTGATCGAGCTCCTTCATTCGGAGAGCTCCCTGACCTGCGGCACGTTGGTGTCGCTGCCCTCGGCCTCGGCCTGCAGCGCCACGATCGACGTGCAGGAGGAAGCCGACGTTGCTGATGGTGAGGCCGGTCGCCGCGGCGATCTCGCGGTAGCTGAGGCCGTCGATGAGCTTCAGGTGGAGGATCTCCTGCTGCCGCGCGGGCAGCGCGGTGAGCCGCGCCAGCACGCGCTCGGCGCGCTCGCGCCGGCCGAGGCGCGCCTTCGATCGGTCACTCCGCGCGGCGCGAAGTCGGGCTCGATCTCCTCGCGCCGCGTGCGCAGCTGGTCGATGCACAGGTTCCGGCACACGCGGTAGGCGTAGCCGCGCACCGCCTGGACGTCGCCGACCTTCACGTCGGACGCGCGCCACACGCGGAACAGCGTCTCCTGCACCACGTCCCGCGCCAGCGCCTCGTCGCGCAGCCAGCGGCGGGCGTAGTCGCGGAGCGGCTGTTCCCAGCGCTCGGCCACCTCCGTCAACCACTGATCCCGGGGATCCTCACTCATGTCCGACCGGACCTCCGTCGGTTGTACGGACGAGGGTGCCCGATCTTAGACCGGCGCCGCCATTTCTTTCCCGGCGCCGCGCAAGTGCCCGCGCGCGCTCGCGAAGCGCGCGGGACGGCGGCGCGGAAAATGAGAAAAGTAGTGCGTCCTGACCCCCGGTCTCGGACACCGGGGTCAGGACTACTTCTTTTCTCATTTTCCGAGCGACGCGAAACGGAGCGTGGCCACAGGAGCGACTGTCACGTCCTCAGGCAACGGCGCGCACGCGTCGGACCCGAGCAGGTCGAGCTGGAGGCTCAGCTCTCGACATGGTTCTGGGAGGTGTTGGCCCAGCTCGACGCCGCCATGCGCACGCGCCGTTCGTGGTCGACGTCAGGGCGCGCTCCAGGGGAGCTCGCCGGCGCCGGTGCCGACCAGCAACGACGTGGCCGGGTCGAGGTAGCTGTAGCGGTTCGAGATGGTGCCGTACGGGTTCAGGTTGGCGATGAGGGCGCTCGAGATGAGGCCGGTACCCGCAGGGTAGCGCGCCGACAGCGTGGTCCAGTTGTAGCCGAGGTAGGTCACCGACGTGCTCGAGTACGGCAGCACGATGGCGCTCGAGATGAGGCCGGTGCCGGCGATGGTGTAGGTCGCCGCCTGGTCGATGGTCTTCGTGAGCGTCGGGTTGAGGATGACCTTGTTGAAGATGACCGCGCCTCGAGATGAGGCCCGTGCCCGAGATGGTGCGGATGATGGCCGGATCGCTGCCCACGAAGAAGCTCGCGAAGGTGTACGGCGCGCCCTTCCAGATGATGGCGCTCGAGATGAGGCCGGTGCCGGCGGTGACGTTCCGGACCTGCAGCGTGTCGGTGCCGATGAGCGCACGCGGACCGGCGGCGAACAGGTTCTTGTCGAGCACGATGGCGCTCGAGATGAGGTCGATGCCGCTGCTCGTGAAGAGCGCCGAGGTCTTGTAGAGGCCGCTCGTGCCGTAATAGGTCGGGCTCACGACGAAGATGATGGCGCTCGAGATGAGGCCGGTGCCGAGGCTCTGGATGGTGTACGCCGGGATGACTCTCGACAGGTCCACCTCGGGCAGGCTGTTGAGCGCGGTGTTGTCGTAGGCGATGGCGACGGCGTGTGCGTCGAGCCCGAGCGCCAGGTTGGCGAGCAGCGAGAAGCTCTGCTTGTCGACCCAGGCGAGCCCGTACGGACGGATGGGCAGGCCGGTCGTCGCGTCGATGACGGCGTCGACCGAGAAGGCGAAGAAGCCGATGTCGTCGGCCACGAAGCGCGTGCTGCTCATGGCGGTCCGGCCGGCCGCGTTGGTGAGGGCGCTGGCGTCCTCGCGCACGGCGCCGTCGAAGTGACCCCAGACCTTGGCGCTCGGCATCGCGCTGCCGGCTGCGTTGCTGACCTCGACCCAGGCGCGCGCGCCGGTCTTGGTGCCGCTGCTCTGCCGCTCGAGCACCATGGCCGAGGCCGCGTAGGCCACCGGCGTGACCGGCGCGATGCTCGTGTAGTAGCCGGCGCGCCAACTTTCGAGCGCCTGCCCGACGTTCAGGAGCCCCATTCCCGAGCTGCCGTCGAAGGCGCGAGCCGACCCAGTGAGCGGCTGCGTCGTGGCCTGCAGGATCGGCCGCACGCGGTTCACCGGCACGCCCGCGTCGAGCAGCAGCGCGACCGCGCCGGCGACCTCGGCCGAGGCCGGCGACGAGCCCGCCATGAGGTAGAGGCCGGCCGGTCCGGCGATACCGGCCGGGCGCTCGCCGATGATGCCGTCGACGACGCCGTTCTGGTCGGCATCGCGCGTGACGTCGCCGCCGAAGGCGACCAGGTCGAGGCGCGCGCTGCGGTTCGAGTACGCGGCGACCTCGAAGCCGACGCCGGTGCCGGTGTTGACCATGCGCGCCGCACCGACGGCGATGACCTCGGGGCAGCGCGCCGGGAACGCCACCTGCGACGCGCCGTCGTTGCCGCTGGCCGCGACCATGACGACGCCCTTCTGCTGTAGCGCGTCGATGGCATCGAGCAGCATGCGGCTCGGGTAGTAGTCGAGCGGGAACGCCAGGCTCATGCTGACGACCTTGATGTCGGGCTGCGTCGCGACCCACTTCAGGCCTTCGACCAGGGCCAGCTCGGTGCCGACGAGGTTGTCGTCGAGCACGCGCACCGGCACGATGGTGGCGGCCGGCGCCACGCCCGCCACGCGCTGCGCGCCGGCGATGATGGTGGCCATGTGGGTGCCGTGGCCGTTGCGATCGGTCGGCGCCCAACCCGGGTCGACGAGGTCGACGCCCGCGGCGATGCGCGCCAGCGGCAGGCTCGGGTTGTCGCTCACGCCGCTGTCGAGGACGGCGACCTTCACCGAGCCGCCGAGGCCGGGGGCCTGCGACCAGCCGCTCCGGAAGTACGATCGATGGGCGTACCACTCGTAGCCGTAGACGCTGGCGCTGGACGGCCCGGCGTCGGGTGCGGGCTCGGTCCAGGTGCCCTTCGAGCTCCACGGCGCACTGCTCGGCACGGGCGTCGTCGACGAGCTGGAGGTGAGCGTGGTGGTCTGCATCTGCGCCGACCGTGTCTGCTTGCCGGTGGCCTCGAGCACGATGTTCGGCTGGGCCGTCACGATGTCGGCGTTGGCCTCGGCCGCGGCCAGAGCCGCCTCGATGCTCTGGTCGGGGCGCAGGCGCAGCTTGAAGACGAGCGCGTACGGGCTGCGATAGACGGGGACGCCGCCGATCTGCGCATAGGCCTGCCAGCGCTTGGCGACGCCGGTGCCGTCCCGGAACTGCACGACGATGTCGCCGCGGTCGGCGAGCAGCGCATGGCCCTGCCACCAGACGGTGACCGGGTCGCACTCCTCACGCTGGTCCGAGACGACGGTGCCGTCGTCCGCGCCCAGCGCGGCCTCGGTCACAGCGATGGTGGCTCCGTCGTCCGGCGTGGCGACGCCATCGCATGCGACCAGGGCCCCGAGGGCCAACCCGACGACCGCGCGGGCTGTCCGCGCTCTCCACTCGGTGACGGTCGACGTACCCACGGCCCGCATCCCTCCCCCCTGGTTGCCCGGCAGCGGAGAGAGCAAGGGCCGATCCAGGCGACGGCCCACGGAGGCAGGCGGAGATCCGTCGGTGATCCGAGAACGGCGCGTGTACAAGTCTGCGAACTGATCACTCGACGATTGTTCAAGGTCGCGAAAGCGGACTCTCGCACAGGCCTCGGGCCCGCGTGCGACGCGGACGTGCGGGGCGTCACAGATGCCGTCCCGTATTCTGGCAGTTACGCGCCGAGCCGGCCGCCCGAACCCTCCTTTGAGGAAGCATGGCACGGTCCCGTTAGAGCCAATGGTCGGCCGTCCAAGCCCCGACCAACACCCCCTCCGGCTCGTCTTCGAAGCGTGCCATGCAGTCCGCAGACCCAGGAGCGTCGGCCATGCAGCCGGTGCTGGACCTCATCCATCGCGCCGCCGAGACCTCCTTGCCCGTGCTCATCACGGGCGAGAGCGGCTCCGGCAAGGGCGTCCTGGCGAGGACCCTCCATCACCTCGGGCCCAAGCGCGACCGCCCGTTCGTGGCCGTGAACATGTCGGCCGTGCCCGACACGCTGTTCGCCGCCGAGTTCTTCGGCGTCGAGGCCGGCGCCTTCACCGACGCCGACCAGGCCCGTGTCGGCCACTTCGAGCGCGCCGCCGACGGCACGCTGCTGCTCGACGAGATCGCCGACCTGCCGCTCGAGCAGCAGGCCGCGCTGCTCCGCGTGCTGCAGACGCGCACGCTGACGCGCGTCGGCGGCAGCCACCCCGTGCCGCTGCGCGCGCGCATCATCGCCGCGACCAGCGCCGACCTCCTCCAGCGCGTGGCCGAGGGCCGCTTCCGCGAGGACCTCTACCACCGGCTGGCCATCGTCTACGTGCGCGTGCCGCCGCTGCGCGGGCGCCTGGAGGAGCTGCCGCTGCTGGTGCAGAACCTGCTCGCCGAGGGCCGCGACAGCTGGGGCATCGATCATAGTGTGGACGTGACGCCCGACGCCTTGGACGCGCTCGGCGAGTACGACTGGCCCGGCAACGTGCGCGAGCTCGGCAACGCCATCGCGCGCATGGCCATGCAGGCGCCGGGCGGCGTCATCGACGCGGCGCTGGTGCGGCGCCAGCTCGGCCTCGCCAAGGAGCCGGCGGCCGGCGCGCTGCCCTTCGCGCTGACGCTCGAGCAGGCCGTCGACAAGGCCTTCGCGGCAGCCCACGCCTCGACCGGGGGCGACGTCGACGCCAGTGCCAAGGTGCTCGGCGTGTCGCGCGCGACCGTGTACCGCTGGCTCAAGCGGAGGGCCGACGCATGAGCCCGCCCACCGAGCCGGCTCCGGCCGTCGACACCAAGCGCCTGGCGACGCAGCTCACGTCACCGCTGCGCGTGGCGCTGCTCGAGCTCTTGCTCGAGCACGGCGAGACGCCGGTCCACGAGAGCGCGCTGGCGCGCGACACGGCGGCGCTCATCGAGGACGTGCGCGCCTGCCTCGAGCCGCTGGCCAAGGACGGCTGGGTGGCGCGCGCCGAGCTCGACGACGCGCTGGCGTGGCGCGTCGTGCCCGAGCCGAGCGTCATCCTGCGGCCCGAGGTGGCGCGCGCCGCCGAGGCGCTGGCGCCGGTCCTGGCGCGGCTGCGGCTGACCCAGCGCGACGCCTTCCGCCACCTGGTGGGCGACGGCCCGCGCATGCAGCTCGTCTACGAGCAGGCGCGCATCGCCGCGCGCACCAGCGTGCCGGTCTTGCTGACCGGCGAGACCGGCACCGGCAAGGAGCTCATCGCCTGGGCCATCCACCGGCTCGGCGAGCGCGCCAGCCGGCCCTTCGAGTCGATCAACGCCGGCGCCATCCCGACCACGCTCTTCGAGTCGGAGCTCTTCGGCCACGAGCGCGGCGCCTTCACCGGCGCCAAGCGGCGCCGCACCGGGCACCTGGTGCAGGCCGACGGCGGCACCTTCTTCCTCGACGAGATCGGCGAGCTGCCGCTCGGCTCGCAGGCCAAGCTCTTGCGCGTCCTGCAGGAGAAGGTCGTGCTGCCGGTCGGCGGCACGCGCGAGCTCGCCACCGACTTCCGCCTCATCAGCGCGACCAACCGCGACCTCGGCCGCATGGCCGCCGACGGCCTCTTCCGCGAGGACCTGCGCTACCGCGTCAACGTCTTCGAGATCCGCCTGCCGTCGCTGCGCGAGCGGCCCGAGGACGTGCCGGCGCTGGCGCGCCACTTCCTCGAGCTGGCCAACTGGCGCTACGGCGTGCCGCGCGCCAGCGGCGTCGAGCGCGACGCGCTGCAGCTCCTGGCCGAGCAGCGCTGGCCGGGCAACGTGCGCGAGCTCGAGAACACCGTCTATCGCGCGGCGCTGCTGGCCGGCGGGCAGACCGTCACCGCGGCCATGGTGAAGCGCGCGCTCGAGGCGCCGGGCGACCTGTCCAAGCCGCGCGACCGCTCGACCGGGCGTCGCGTCGAGGCGCTCACGCGGCGCACGCGCCGGCTCGACGAGGCGGTGCGCGACGCGGTCGTGGCCGCGCTCGAGCAGCACGGCTGGAACCTGTCGGCGACGGCGCGCCAGCTCGACATCTCGCGCGTCACCCTCTACCGCAAGATCGAGGAGTTCGGCCTGAGCGCGCCGCAGGCCAGCGCGCCGGCGGCGACGCCCACGACGACCGGAGCGCCGACGTCGTCGCCCGAGTCGGGCGGCGGGGGCGCCTCGTGACGGCCGTGCCGACCAGCGACGCCGCGCCCGCCGCGCTGCTGGCGCGGCGCTATCGCCTCATCGATCGGCTCGGCCAGGGCGCCATGGGCGAGGTGTGGCGCGCCCACGACGAGCACGCCGCGCGCGAGGTCGCGCTCAAGCGCATCACCCACCCGCGCGCCGACCTCGAGCTGCTGAAGGGCGAGTTCCGCGTGGCCGTCGAGCTGCGCCACCCGCACATCGTCGAGACGCTCGACTTCCACGCCGCGGGCGCGGCCGGCGAGCCCGGCGAGCGCGCGCACGCCGCGCCGCGCGAGGCCTTCCTCACCATGGAGCTCCTCAGCGCGCGCCCCTTCGACGCGGCCGCGCGCGGCGCCGAGCCGGCCGCGGTCATGCGCCTCGTGGCGCAGGTGCTGGACGCGCTGGTCTTCCTCGAGGGCCGCGGCCTGGTGCACGGCGACCTCAAGCCGTCGAACGTGCTGGTCGACGGCGCCGGCCACGCCAAGCTCGTCGACTTCGGCATGGCCGTCCCCGGCGACGGCGGCGGCCTCAGCGGCACGCCGGCCTACCTCGCGCCCGAGGTCGTGCGCGGCGGCGCGAAGGACACGCGCGCCGACCTCTACGCGCTGGGCGTCATCGCCTACGAGAGCCTGACCGGCGCCAACCCGTTCGCGGCCGACGACGTCGTGCGCTGCCTGCAGCTCCAGCTCGAGCACCTGCCGCCGCCGCTCCATCGCGCGCGCGCCGACGTCGGTCTCGCGCTCGGCGGCTTCGTCGATCGGCTGCTGCAGAAGGACCCGCGGCGCCGCTCCGACAGCGCGCGCGCGGCCGCCGACGCGCTGGCCGGGCTGCTCGCCGACGACCTCATGGCCGCGGCGCGCGGGCCGCGCGCGGTGGTCGCCACCCCGCCGCTCGTCGGGCGCGACGAGGCCATGGCCGCCATCGATCGCGCCATCGCCGCGCACGTGCCGGGCGGCGTCACGCGCCTGGCCATCGTCGGGGCGCTGCGCTCGGGCCGGACGCGCCTGGCCGAGCTGGCCAAGGTCCGCGGCCAGCTGGCCGGCCTCGGCGACGACGCGCTCATCATCAGCGACGGCGGCCCGCCGCCGCCCGACGCCATCGTCATCGGCGCGCGCGCGCTCGACCCGGCCGAGCTCGGCCAGGTCTTCGCCGCGGCGCTCGGCGGCGCGGTCGACGACGAGGCGCTGGTGCGCCCGGTGCACCGCGCCGCGAGCGGGCTCGTCGGGCAGGCGCTGCGCCTCCTGCGCGAGCTGGCGCACGCCGACGCGCTGCGCCAGGCGGGCGGGCGCTGACCCTGAGCGAGGCCGACGCCGAGACCGGGCCATGCCCGGGACGCCGTGCCCGCGCGCGTGCTCGAGCGCGCCCGCCTGGCCGCGGCGCTCGGGCGCTGGGCCGCGGCGCTGGCGGCCCTCGAGGCCGCGCGGCGGAGGAACGGCCTGACGCTCACCCCCGAGCTGCGGCGCGTCGAGATCGAGGCGCTCGCGCGCGTCGGTCGCGGCGAGGACGCGCGGCGCCTGCTGCCCGAGCTGCGCGGCGCCGGCCCGGCCGCGGAGCTCACCGCTACGCGCGTGGCGCGCCTGGTCGGCGCCGTCGACGACGCGCGCGCGGCCGCGCTGGCCGGCCTCGACGGGCTCGAGCGGCTCGACCAGGCCGCCCGCGCCGCGCTCGAGCCCGGCTCGAGGCCGCGCTGTGGCGCGAGCTGGCCACCCTCGACTGGCAGGCCGGCCAGGTCGCCCCCGCCATCGCGCATGCCGAGAAGGGCCTCGCCGCCGGCGAGCGCACCACGACGCGCGCGCCATCGGCGAGGGCCTCGACGCTCGCCACCGCGCACCGCACCGGTGGCGCGCACGAGGTGGCGGTGCCGCTCTATCGCGAGGCCGCGCAGCGCTTCGCCGAGGTCGGCGCCGACGCCTCGCTCGGCAAGGCGCACAACAACGCCGGCGTGTGCCTCTACCTGCTCGGCCGCATCGACGAGGCCGCGCTCGAGTGGCGCGAGGCCATCCGCGCGGCCGAGGTCACCGGCGAGATCCTCGAGCAGGTGATCCTGCTCAACAACCTCGGCTTCATGTACCTCGAGCGCGGCGCCTTCGCGCAGGCCGAGCGCGCCTTCGAGGACGGCGTCCGGCGCGCCGGCCACGCCGACGCAGCGCAGATCCGCTGCACCGTGCTCGGCAACCGCGGCGAGGTGCGCCTCGGCCAGGCCGCTTCGACGAGGCGCGCGCCGACTTCGAGGCCGCCATCGCGCTGGCCAATGCCCTCGGCGCGCGCGGCGACGTGGTCGAGAACCAGCGCCGCCTGGTCGAGCTGGCGCTGCGCCAGGGCGACCTCGACGGCGCGGTCACGGCCGGGCGCGCGGCCCTGCTCGAGGCGCAGACGCTGGGCCTCGCCGCCGAACAGGCCCAGCTGCATCGCCTGCTCGGGCTGGCCGCCACGCGCTCGCGCCGCCTGGGCGACGCGCGCCGCAAGCTGACGCTGGCCAGCGAGGCGCTCGGCGCCGGCGGCCAGGCCAGCGTCGACGGCTATCGCATCGGCCTGGCCAAGGCCGAGCTGGCGCTGGCCGAGGGCGACCTCGGCGCAGCGCGGCGCCTGGTCGACGAAGCGCGCGCCGGGCTCGAGCGGCTGCACGCCGACTGGCACGTCGACGAGGCGCGCGCGCTGAGCGAGCGCATCGCCCAGGCCAGCGCTGCGGCCGGGGCCTCGGCGTCGGGCGCGCGCGGCGACGCGCTGCCGACGGTGCTCGACACCATCGATCGCCTGTCGCTCATCTGGGACGCCGAGCGCGCGGCCCACATCGTGCTCGGCACGCTGCGCGAGCTCACCGGCGCCGAGCGCGCCATCGCCTACCTCGAGCCGAGCCCCGACCACGACGCGCTGCGCGTGAGCGTCGCCGGCCCGGCCGGCTCGCCGCGCGCGGTGGTCGGCGCCTTCAGCCGCACCGTCGCCAACCGCGTGCTGGCCGGCGGCGAGCCGGTGTGCCTGCAGCGCGTCGACGACGACGCGCTCATCAGCAGCGCGGCCAGCGTCATGGCCATGAACGTGTGCTCCATCCTGTGCGTGCCGGTGCCGCTCGGCGCCCGCTCGGCGGGCGGCCAGGCGGGTCCGGGCGGCCTCGTCTACCTCGACAGCAGCGTGCCGGTCGGCGGCCAGTTCGAGCGCGCGCTGCCGGTGGTGAGCTCGCTCGGGCGCGCGCTCGGCATGGCCATCGATCGCATCCGCAGCGCCGAGCGCCTGCGCTCGCAAGCCGAGATGGTGGAGATCGTGGCCCACGAGCTGCGCTCGCCGCTGACCGCCATCGTCGGCTTCGGCGAGCTGGCCGAGCTGCGCCAGAAGCCGGGCGACGTGCTGAGCGGCGAGGTGCAGATGCTCATCGAGGTCGTGAAGGACCAGGGCCAGCGCATGAAGCGCCTCATCGCCGACGTGCAGAGCCTCGGTCGCGCCTGGCGCTACAGCCTCGACGACGCGCGCGCGGTGACGCCGCACGCGCTCGGACAGGCCGCGGCGACCGAGGTGCAGCCGGCCGCGCACGCCGCCGGGGTGCGCATCGTCAACGCCATCGACCCGGCGCTGACGCCGGTCCTGGCCGACGCCGCGCGCCTCCACCAGGTGCTGGTGAACCTGCTCACGAACGCGGTGCGCTACGCGCCGCCCGACAGCGCCATCGACATCCGCGCCGCGCCCGAGCCGTTCGAGGGCCAGGTCGGCGAGCGCCCCAAGCTGCGCTTCAGCGTCATCGATCGCGGCCCCGGCATCAGCGTGGCCGACGCCTCGCGCATCTTCCAGCGCTTCAACCGCGGCAGCCGGCCGCGCGGCGACGGCACCGGCCTCGGCCTGTCGATCGCCCACGCCATCGTGCTGGCGCACGGCGGCGACATCTGGGCGGTGCCGGGGAGCGACGGCGCCACCTTCCACTTCACCGTGCCGCTCGCCAGCGCCGGCACCGAGGACGAGCCATGACCAAGACCATCCTGCTGGCCGACGACGAGCGCCACATCCGCTCGCTGGTGAAGACCACGCTCATCGATCCGCGCTTCCGCATCGTCGAGGCGGTGGACGGCGGCGAGGCCCTCGAGCGCGCGCGCGAGCACGCGCCCGACCTGCTCATCATCGATCTGATGATGCCGAAGATCTCGGGCGTCGAGCTGGCGCGCCTGGTGCGCCTCGATCCGGCCATGGCCACGACGCCCATCATCATGCTGACGGCGGTGGCCAGCGAGGACGGCGGCAACGCCGCGCGCGCGGCCGGCATCTCGGCCTACCTCGTCAAGCCCTTCAGCCCGCTCGAGCTGCTCGAGCGCGTCGAGTCCCTGCTGGGCCTCGACTACGTCGTCTGAGCCGGCCGCCGCGATGACGCAGAAATCCGCCCCGGCGCCGACGCAGCAGCAGATGCGCGTCATCACCTCGCAGCTCGAGGTGTACGCGCGCGATCTGCGCCGCCTGCTCGACCTCGAGCGCGGCCGCGCGCACGACCTGGCGCGCGCCAACAAGCGCCTCGGCCTGCTCGACGGGCTGAAGCAGGACTTCCTGCGCTTCATCGCGCACGAGCTGCGGACGCCGCTCGAGGCGCTGACGGCGCTCGAGCTGGTCGACCTCACCAAGCCCGAGGAGGCGAGCGAGCTCATCGGCTTCGCGCGCGAGGGCTACGTGCGCCTCACCGCCTTCGTCGAGCGCGGGCTGGCCTACTTCCACTCGCTGTCGCTCGACCCGCGGAGCGACGAGCGCACCTCGCTCGCGCTGGTGCTGGCGCTGCTCCTGTCGGACCAAGGCGCTTCCCGCCCGGCGCGTTCGAGCTTCGAGCTGGCGCCCGACCTCGACGACGTGGCCGGCAGCGACAAGAGCCTGGGCGAGGTGCTGGGCGTGCTGCTCGACAACGCGCTCAAGTTCGGGCCGCCCGAGGGCCGACCGCCGGCGCGCATCTCGGCGCGCGCCGCCGCCGACGGCGTCGTCGTCGAGGTGAGCGACCACGGCGTCGGCTTCCGCCCCGAGCTCGGCCCGAGCTGGTGCGGCCGTTCACGGTCGGCAACGCGGCGCACCATCGCAGCGGCACCGGCCTCAGCCTGAGCCTGGCGCGCGCCATCGTCGAGGCCCACGGCGGCGCGCCTGAGCTGGCCTCCGACGGGCCCGGCCGCGGCGCCCTGCGCCAGCGTGCGGCTGCGCCGGGCGTCGCCGTCCGAGGCCGGCGCGGTGGCGCCGCTGACGGGCGCCATCACCGGCTCGGCGGCCTGGCCGACCGTGACCGCGCCGACGCAGGCGACGGGCTCGACCTCGGAGCGCGCGCTGCTCGAGGCGCAGCCTGCGATGTGTACGCCAAGGACTTCAAGCGCGTGGTCGAGCTCGAGCGCGTGCGGCGCCAGGCGCTCGAGGCGGCGCAGCTCCAGCTCGAGCGCTACGCCACCGACCTCAACCAGGCGACGCGCGCCGAGCGCGAGCGCGCGCGCCACGGCGGCGACGCCCAGCGCCGCGCGCTGTCGCTGGTGATGCGCGTGGCCGGCCTGACGCACGCGCCGACGCTGGCGCACCAGAGCCGCATGGAGGGCTACGTGCTGGTGCTGACGCGGCGCCTCGGCTGGTCGGTGGCCGACACCTATGCGCTGGCCGCGGCCGCCGAGCTGCACGACCTCGGTCTCTGCAAGGTGCCGCTGGCCATCCTCGATCAGGCCGATCCGCTGGACGTGCCGAGCCTCGAGGTGCTGCGCCGGCACCCGGTCTCCGGCGCCGAGCTCCTGGCCGGCGACGACTCACCGTTCGGCGCGCTGGCGCGCTCGGTGGCGCGCCACCACCACGAGCGCTGGGACGGCAGCGGCTACCCCGGACGGCATCGCCGGCCAGGACATCCCGCTGCCGGCGCGCATCGTGGCGGTGGCCGACGTCTACGCCCTGCGCGACACGCGGCCCTACCGCGCCGGGCTGAGCCACGACGAGGCGCGCCGCGCGCTGCTCGACGGCGACCGCAAGAGCCAGCCGCGGCACTTCGACCCGGCCGTGCTCGACGCCTTCGAGCAGTCGCACGAGGACTTCGATCGCGTGTGGCGCCAGCTCACCGCGGCGGCGAGCGAGCGGCGCTGAGCGCGCGGCGGGCTACCACGTCCACTCGATGTGCTCGCCGTGGGCGGACGCGCGGTCGGGGGCAAGGGCGACAGGGTCTGGGCAGTGCGGGGTGGTGATGATCGACATGGGGTGCCTCGCTGCGTGGGCGATTCCGTCGGGCAGCCTCGCCGCCGACCTGCGAGCGCGCTGGGCGCGCTGAGGCAGGTCCGCTCCGAGGCCTCTTGACTGACGGGGTTTGCCCGTCCACCCGGCCCAAGCGCGGTCCGCCCGCCAAACCCACAACGAAATCTTCGCGCCGCCGGCGCGACCGCGTCCGAGCCGCCTGGATGGCGGTCCTCGCGCCGATCGAACCGGTGCAGTCGGGAGTCGTTGTGGGACCGCCGCTCGGACTACGCTTACACTGGGTGCGATGAGCGACGACGAGCCCGTGAACGAGCGGCGAGCGCGCTGGCGCAAGGTCGAGGACCTCTTCGCCGAGGTCGTCGACCTGCCGCCGGACGCCCGCGCGGCGCGCCTCGCGGCGCTGAGCAACGACGCCACGCTGGTCGGCGAGGTGCTCGACCTCATCGCCGTCTCGGCCAGCGCGCCCGAGGCCATGCGCGAGCTGGTCGCGCGCGAGGCGAGCCTGCTGGCGCACGACGCGACCGGCGTGCGCATCGGCGGCGCGCTCGACGGCTATCGCATCCTGGCCAAGCTCGGCGAAGGCGGCATGGGCGCGGTCTACCTGGCCGAGCCGCTGGCGCGCGGCGCGGCGGTCGACGCCGGCGGCGCGGCGGCGCGCGCGTCGGCCAAGGTGGCGGTGAAGGTCCTGCTCCACGCCAGCGCCGAGGCCATCGCCCGCTTCGTCGACGAGCGCCGCATCCTGGCGAGCCTCGAGCACCGCGGCATCGTGCGGCTGCTCGACGGCGGCACCACCTCGACCGGGCTCCCCTACCTCGTCATGGAGTACATCGATGGGATCCCAATCAATCGCTTCGTGCGCGAGCGCGGCCTCGACGTGCCGGCGCGCCTCGAGCTCTTCCTCCAGGTGTGCGCCGCCGTGCAGTACGCGCACGCGCAGCGCGTGGTGCATCGCGACCTCAAGCCGAGCAACATCCTCGTGAGCGCCGACGCCTGCACCCACCTCCTCGACTTCGGCATCGCCAAGCTGCTCGACCCCGCGGCCGCCGCCCAGCGCCTGGCCCGCACCCGCACCGGCATGCCGCTCCTCACGCCCGAGTACGCGAGCCCCGAGCAGGCGCGCGGCGAGGCCGTGTCGACCGCGTCCGACATCTACTCGCTCGGCGCCGTGCTCTACGAGCTCCTGGTCGGGGCCCCGGCCATCGAGGCGACCACCGACCCGCTCGAGCTGCTGCGCCGCATCTGCGAGCGCGCGCCGGCGCGACCGAGCACGCTGGCCGCGCCGGCCGATCGCATCGCGCTGGCGGGCGCGCTCGACGACATCGTGCTCAAGGCGCTCGAGAAGGTCCCCGGGCGCCGCCACGCCAGCGTCGCCGAGCTCGCGGCCGAGGTGCGCGGCGGCGCGCCGGCGGCCTCGGCGTCGGGCTCGCGCCGCGCGACGCGCGCACGACCGGTGGGCGCCCGCAGCGCGCGCGTCGCCCGCGCGCGGCGCTCATCGCGGCGTCACTGGCCGCGACCGGCGCGCTGGTGCGATGCCGGCGCTGGGCGGCGGCCCGTCGCCGACACCGGCCGGCGCTGCGCCGCCGGGCCGCCCGTCGCCGGACGTGCCGGCGCTGGCCCCGCCGCCGGCCCCCGCGCCCACGCCGACTCCGGGCGTGGCCCCGCCCGATCCGGCGCCGCACCAGGCGTCCATCGCGGGCCAGCGCGACAAGCTCCACGTCTTCAAGGACCCCGACGACGGCATCTACGTCATCGCGCCCGCCGACGACGGCATGGCGTTCTACGCGGCCGGCCGCGCGCGCCGCGCGGGCGACCCGGTCGACCTCGCCGACCCGACGCCGGCGAAAGACAAGCGCCTTTACCAACAGGTGGTGCTGCGGCGCCTCGACAACCGCGGCAACGGCGTGTGGATGAACACGCTGTGGGCGCCGCGCATCCCGGGCCCCGAAGCCGCGTCCATCGGTCGCCGCGACGACGGCAGCTACCGGCTCTGGTGCGGAAACCAGCACGAGATCGCGCTGACCGAGCTCGTCGGCGACGAGGCCAAGGCCGTCCTCGACGCCTCGACGTTCTACTCGAACCCGGTGGTGCGCCAGGCCTACCTGCTCGCGCGCGACGACCGCGGCGTCTACTACTACATCGACGCCCTGCGCCCCGAGAACGGCGGCGGTCGCCACCGGGTGTTCATCGGCAGGCCGGGCGCCATGGTCGAGGCGCCGCTCGCCGCGGTGGCCATCGACCACGGCGGCGAGGTCTTCGCGACGGCGTCGGGCGAGCTCCGCATCGTGCACACGACGTCCGACGACGAGCCGCCGAGCGTGACCTGGATCCACGACTCGGAGCGCGTCGCGCTGACGCCGCTGCCGACCGTCCCCAGCGCGCGGCTCATCTACACCGAGCTCGGCATCTACCCCTTCATCGGCGCCCCGTGCGACGACGAGCCGTGACGCCATGAGCGAGACGCGATCGGTCACGCGGCTCCTCCGCGATTGGCGCGCCGGCGACGAGGCCGCGCGCGACGAGCTCATGCCGCTCGTCTACGAGGAGCTCCATCAGCTGGCCGCGCGCCAGCTCCGCCACGAGCGCCCCGGCGCCACCTGGCGCCCGACCGACCTCGTGTCGGAGGCGTTCCTGCGCCTGGCCGGCAACGCGCAGCCCGAGTGGAACGACCGCCTCCACTTCTTCGCGTTCTCGGCGCGCATCATGCGCCAGCTGCTCGTCGACCGCGCCCGGCGGCGCCTGGCCGACAAGCGCGGCGGACGCGCGCGGCACGTGACCATCGACGAGGCCATCGCCTCGCCCGATCGCCCCGACGACCTCGTCGCCCTCGACGAGGCGCTGGCCGAGCTCGGGCAGCTCGACGAGCGCAAGGCTGCGGCCATCGAGCTCCACTACTTCGGCGGCCTCGGCCAGGCCGACATCGCGCGCTTGTGGTCGGTCCACGTCAACACCGTGGCGCGCGACCTGCGCCTCGCGACGGCGTGGCTCCACGTCTGGATGCAGCGCGAGCACGGCGGCGGCGCCTCCTGAGCGCGAGCCAGCGGGACGTCGGCCGCCGGGCCCGGTTTGCGCGCGCCGCCGACGCCGGGTAAGCATGGCCGGATGAGACGGTTCGGCAGCCCACCGACTGCACTCGTCGGTCGGGAGCAGGAGACGCAGGCGCTCGTCGCACAGGTGCGCGGCGGCGCCCGGCTCTCGACGTTGGTCGGCCTCGGCGGCGTCGGCAAGAGCCGGCTGGCGCTGGCCGCGGCGCACGCGCTCGTGGCCGGCGGCATGCCGGTCGCGCACGTCGAGGCGCTCGGCGCCGAGAACCAGGTCGAGCTGGTGGTGGCCATCGCCGAGGCCTGCGCGCTCTCGCTCGACGAGCGGCTCGAGCCGGTGGCCGCGCTGGTGGCGGCGCTGGCGGCGCTGCCGCCGCACGCCATCGTGCTCGACGACTTCGAGCACCTCGCCGCGCGCGCGACGCCGATGCTCGAGCGCATCCTCGGCCTGTCGCCGACCACCAGCTTCATCGTGACCTCGCGCCTGCCGCTCGATCGGCCGGCCGAGGCCGTGGTCCAGGTCGGGCCGCTGCCGACCGCGGGCGCGTCGAGCCCGGCGGCGGCGCTCTTGCGCGCGCGCGCCGGCGCGGCGCCGGCCTGGCACGGCGACGACGACGCGGTGGCGCGGCTGGCGGCGCGCCTCGACGGCATCCCGCTCTCGCTGGAGCTGGCCGCGGCGCGGGCGCGCGTGGTCACGCCGGGCGAGCTCCTGGCGCTGCTCGACCAGGACCTCGAGCTCAGCCGGCCCGGCGCCGACGCGAGCCGCTCGTCGCGCGACGCGGCCGTGCGCTGGTCGTGGGAGTCGCTCGAGCCCGACGGGCGGCGGGCGCTGACGGCGCTCGCGGTGGTCGGCACGTTCGACCTGGACGACGCGGCCGCGGCGCTCGACGCGTCGCCGGTCGCGGCGCTCGCCGCCATCGAGGCGCTCGAGCGCGTGTCGCTCGTCATCGCCACGACGGCCGCCGCCGGCACGCGCTACCGCGTGCTCGAGACGGTGCGCGAGTTCGCGGCGCGGCACGGCGATCCCGCCGTCGGCCAGGCGGCGTGGGACGCCTTCAGCCAGGCGCTGCTCGCGCGCATCGAGCCGACCTTCGACCTCCAGGCCGAGCACCCGCCGGCGCTCCTGGCGCGCGTCAACGAGCAGCGCGAGCACTACCTCGCCTGCGTGCGGCGGGCGCTCTCGGCACCGAGCGCGGCGAGCCTCGAGCGCGCCTTCCGCGCCGCGGTGGCGCTGCCGCTGTTCGAGCGCCTGCGCCTGCCGCTCGCCCTGGCCGCGCCGTTCGTCGCGCTCTTCGCGCACCCCGACGCGCCGCTCGTGCCGGCCGCGCTGCGCGTGCGCGCCGCCCTCGCCATGCGCCTCTTCGCGCACGAGAAGCACGGCGGCGCGACCTGCTGCGCGAGCTCGAGGCCGCGGTGGCGCGCTGGGGCGACGCGCTCGAGGATCGGCGGCTGCGCCTCGAGCTCGGGCTGCGCCGCGCCTGGGACGCCATCGTGCGCCGCGACCTGGTCGGCCACGACGTCGACCTCGAGCTGCGGACGCTGGCCGTGGCGCTCGGCGACGACTCGGCGCACGTCCGCGCCGGCCAGTACGAGGCCGTCGCGCGGCGCATGCTCGGCCAGGCGCGCCTCGGCGTCGACGACCGGCTGCTCGACGGCCTCGTCCAGCTGGCCGAGGCGCGCGGCTGGCCCGGCCACGTCGCCACCGCGCGCGTGAACCTGGCCTACCTGTGCCACCACCTCGGCGCGCCCGACGAGGCGCTGCGCCACGTGGCGCTCGGCCGCGCCGTCACGGAGCGCGCGCGGCTCGACGACATGGCGCCCTACCTCGCGCGCGAGCGGGCCTGGGCCGAGGTCGAGCGCGGCCAGCTCGCGGCCGCGGCCGACGACTTCGCCGAGGCCGGCTGGGCGCTCAGCGCCATCGACGCCGAGCGCACCGCCCTCGAGACGACGCTCGACGCCGCGGCGCTGGCCCTGGAGCGCGGCCAGCTCGCGCGCGCGCAGGCGGCCCTCGACGGTGTCGTCGCCAAGCTCGAGACGACGTTCGAGCAGCGTTACCACGGCGCGCTGGCCGCGGCGCTGGCGGCGCTCTCGGGTCGCGGCGCGCCGCCCGCCGAGGCCGACGCGCGCGCTACCGGCACGGTCGAAGACCACGCCTTCTCCGCGTGGCACGCCATCGGCAGCGACCGCGCCCAGGGCGCGCTCGCCGCCGCCGAGGCCGTGCGCGGGCACAGCAGCCGCGTGCGCCAGGCGCTGCGCCTGCTCGCCGCCACGAGCGGGCTCGCGCCGCCCGGGCGCGCCGTGCTGGTGTCGCTCGACGACCTGGCCTTCCGCGTCGACGGCGGTCCGTGGGTGAGCCTGCAAGCCAAGCCGGCGCTGCGCACGGTGTGGCGCGCGCTCGTCGAGGCGCGCCTCGACGCCGCCGGCAAGGTCGTCGACAAGGCCGCGCTGGCGGCGCTCTTGTGGCCCGGCCAGCGCCTCCGGAGCGAGCTGCGCGACAACCGCCTGCACGTCAACCTCAATGGGCTCCGGAAGATCGGCCTGGCCGACGTGGTCGAGGCGCGCGACGGCGGCTATCGCATCGCCCCGGCGTGCGTCGTCGTGCGCGTCGCGCCGGCGGCCTTCCCGGCGCCCGCCTGATCTGCCCGCACGCTTTTAAGGGGTCGCTAAGGGAGCTCGCTGGTCCTCGCTTCGAGCCGCGCTGATGACGCCGCGGCCAACCCCGAAAACGGAGCGAAGGACATGAAGCCATTTCTGATGACGACGGCCGCGCTGATCTCTGGCCTGGCCCTCCACGGCGCGAGCCACGCGACCGAGCCCGCCCCCGCCGCGCGCGCCTGGCTCGACGCCATCCTGGCGGGTCGCGCCGACGTGGCAGTGCCGAGCGCGGAGGCGCCCCTCTGGTACGACCTCGAGGCCTTCGACAAGAGCTGCAAGAAGCTCGGCGGCGGCACGGCCAAGGACAAGAAGGCCCTGAAGAAGGTCGCCGGCTGCTTGCGCGCGACCTGGCGCGGCCTGCCGAGCGAGACGCCGGTCGTCGCCAGGTGGGAGGCGTCGAGCGTGGACCAGATGCAGCACACCTTCAGCGATGAGCACGCGGCCGAGATCAAGGCTGCGACCGACGGCGCGAGCATGCAGCGCGCCATCTTCGAGGGCGAGGGCGGGACCATGATCACCTATCTCGCGGTCGGCGCGCACGGCGAGATCCGCGGCGTGTGGATGCAGACCGAGAGCATCGAGTGACGCTCCGGTCCAGGACCCCTCGCCTGTCCCCGCGCGCGCCGATCGGCGCGTCCGCCCCCCATCTCGGAGCTCCCATGCGCCTCGCTCTCCTCGCCGCCGTCGGCCTCGCCGGCTGCGGCCAGCATGCCCCTGCGCCGTCCGCCTCCTCTGCGCCGCCCCCGCCCGCGGCCGCGACGACCGCGCCGGCCGCACCGGTGGCGCCCGTCGCGAGCCCCGCTCCGACGGCGCCCGCGGCGTCCTCGACGCCCGCGACCCCGACGCCCGCGACCCCCGCAGCGGCGGGGTCGGCGGCGCCGACCGGAGCGTGCGGCTCGACCGACGTGGTGTTCGTCGACGGCGCGCCGACGCGCTACGCGAGCTGGATGAAGGTGCGCGAGTCGATCCCCGAGTGGGTGGACGGCGACGCGGACCCGGCGCCGGTGCCCCCGACCAGCGAGGCCGAGGCGCGAGCCGCGCTGGCCTTCGCGATGACCGACGGACCGGACTCGACCACTGGCGCGGTCGTCGCCAGCACGCGGCAGGACGGCGCGCCCTTCGTCTACGTGAGCCAGGGCGCCGAAGTGCTGCGCTTCGGACCGCTCGCGCCCGACTGGGGCGCCGGTCTCGACTGGTTCGCGAGCTCGAGCCGCATCGACGCGCGCTACCTCGGCGTCGTCGTCGTGCGAGAGGACATCGAACGGGACTCCGACTGCGACGGCGACACCTGCTTCGGGCACGCATCCGAGGACGCGACGCGCCACGTCGTCGCGGGCGTCGTGGATCGCGACCGTGAGCGCCTCGTGTGGTCGGTCGAGGACACGACGCCGGTCGACGGCTGCCTCGAATGGGGTCGGGTCGCCAAGGACGGCGACAGCTTCGTCGTCACGCGCTGCCCGAACGAGCCGGCGCTGCGCTTCACGCTGGCGGCCATCGCGCCGTGCACCCGGGCGGCCGTCACCGCCCTGGAGGCCGAGCGCCGAGCCAGCGCCGAGCGCGACGCCGGCGCGCTGCCGGGCGAGGCGCCGACCACGGCCGAGGGCTGGCTCGCGGCGGGGCGGAAGGCGCTCGGCGACGAGCGCTTCGCCGCCGCCGTCTCGGCGCTGCGGCACGCGCTCGAGCTGGCGCCCGACATGCCGAAGCTGCGCGGCGAGCTCGGCTGGGCGCTGTTCCGCGCCGGGGCGCTGGGCGAGGCGCGCTCGGTCACCGAGGAGGCGCTCGCCAAGGCCACGACCGAGGCCTCTAAGGGCGCGCTGCTCTACAACCTCGGGCGCATCGCCGAGGCCGACGGCCGCATCGGCGACGCCATCGCGAGCTACCAGAGGTCGCTCGAGGCGCGGCCGAGCACGTCGCTGAAGAAGCGCCTGGCGCGCCTCGGCGCCCCGAAGCCGACGCTGGCGGCGCTCTTGCCGCTGGTGCGCGCCTCCGGGCTCAAGCTCGAGGGAACCCAGATGACGCTCGGCGCACACGCGGCCGAGTTCCTTCCCAAGAAGCGCACGAAGCAGATGCACCTCGACTGCGACTCGGTCGTGGAGGGCTTCAGCTGCCTCCTCTGGTTCGACGACATCAGCGGCTACGAGCTCACCGGCTCGGCCGCGGGCGGCGGCTGGACCCTCGCCACCGCGTCGCTCTACCTGGACGACTGAGCCATGCGCACCACCACCCTCATGGCGCTCGCGAGCGCCGCCGTCACCGGCCTCGCGAGCGCGCCTGCAGCCCGAGCCGAGCCAGGCGCCCCGCCCGAGGCCTGGCGCTCCGAGGTCGTCCTCGACACGACGCTCGGCGCCACGCACGTCGTCGCCCGCTCCACGCACTGCTGCGCACCCTACGCCTACGAGTCGCTGACCCTCGAGGGCACCACCGCTGGCGCCGCGCCCTGGTCGCACACCTTCACCGGCGACTTCGCGCTGGCGCGCGTGGGCGATGTCGTCGTCCTGGATTCGACGCACCTCGACGGCGACGCGCTCATCGCCATGATCGACGCGCGCGGCGCGGTGCATCGGGCCGATGGCGCTCCGGCCGCGCGCGGTCTACTGGCCGGCGACGGCTTCGTCATCGCCCTCGGCGTCCTCGTCGTGCAGCGCTGGAACGTGACGCCCGACGCCGCGCCGACGCTGGCATGGAGCCACGACGCGGGCATCATCGAGTCGGTGCCGGCGGTCTTGGCCGCGGGCCGGGTCTTCTTCGCCACCGAGGGCGGATCGGTGGTGGTGCTCGACGCCGAGCGCGGCGACGAGCTGTGGCGCCGGAGCTTCGACGACCGCATCGGCGTGCTCGAGCTGCGCGGCGGCACGCCGGCCACGGGCGGCCGCCCGTTCATCGAGGTCGAGTCCTTCGCCGACTCCGTGGAGCACATCGACCCCGCCGCGCCACGGCCTCCCGAGGTCGAGGTGCACCTCGTCGCGCGCGTCGTGCCGACGAAGGCGCCGTACCGCTACGGCGGCGGCGGGGTGCGCACGCTCTCGCTCGGGCCCGGGCTCGAGGGGGTCGACGTGCACGTCGGTGACATGGTGTTCCCGAGCGACGGCAACGGCGTCATCGACGTGCGCATCCGCGGGAGCGGCCGCGTGTTCGTGACGGGCCAGTGCCTCGAGCGCACGTCGGTGCCGCTGAACGCGAACCGCACCTACCGCCTGCGCATCCGCGCGGCGCGGCTGTGTGACGGCGAGTAGCACGCGACGACCATCCCCTGCCCCCTGCAACCACGGCCCCTGCAACCACGGAGAGCTCCCATGACCAGGTACATCCTCATCGTCCCCCTCTACGCCACCCTCTTCGCCGCCTCCGCGAACGCCGCCGCACCGCGCTGGCCCGCCGATGCCAAGGCTTGCGGCAGCTTCTCGCTGACCGCCGCCGATGCGGTCGGCGAGGGCATGAAGCGCGCCGACGTCGAGGCGCTGCTCGGCCCGCCCGACCAGGAGCATTGCGAGGAGGCCCTCGAGCAGGGTCCCTTCTGCGAGCTGACGTGGTCGAGCGGCCTGCGCGTCATGACCGACGACCTCGGGCCGCGCGCGCACGTCGAGACCATCCAGTCGCCGCAGGTCGAGCGCTGCGTGCCCGACGCCGACAGCGGCTTCGGCGAGGGCGCGCCGGCCTTGTGCGACGGCTCGGTGTGCTGCCCGATCTTCGCCGCTCAGGCGGCTCGCATCGAGGTCCTCGACGGCGACGCTCCGACGCTCGCTCCGCCCAAGGGCAGCCGCTCGGCCGAGCTCACCGGCGTGCGCCGCATCGGCGATCGCCTGCTGGCCGGTTGGACCGACTGCGCCGGCCCGTGCGGTCGCGGCCAGCTCTACGACGCGGCCGGCAAGGCGCTCGGCAAGCCCTTCGACTTCGGCGACGACAACGCCTCGGTCGCGCTCGTCGGCAGCGACGCCATCGCCGTCACCGGCAACGGCGTCGACCTCGTCGTCCTGTCGCGCGCCACCGGCAAGGTCCTGGCCAAGAAGGATCTCGCCAAGGGCGACCCGACCTCGAGCGCCGTCGTGTGGCTCGGCGGCGACCGTCTCGCGGTCGCGTGGCGCACCTCCGAGATGGAGCTGCGGGTGGCCTGGCTCACCTTCGACGGCCGTCGCCTCACGACGCGCGCCGTGTCGACGCTGCCGGTCTGCCGCTGATCCGGCCGTCGCGCGGCGGCGCGCAGATCGATTCCCGAGGGCGTGCGTTCACAGCGCATCGGTTCCATCACCTCGGAGATTCACTTGAACGCGTCGCTGTTCTCGCGCCTGCTGCTGTCCTTCGCCTGCCTCGCCCCCACCGTCGCCGCCTGCGATCTCGTCGACTCGATCGGCGACCGCCTGAAGGGCCCCGACGCCACCACGTCCGCGCCCGCTCCGGACGCGGGTCCGGGCGACGTGACCGCGACGCCTTCCCCGACCCCGACGCCGACGCCGACCCCGACCCCGACGCCCGCGCCGACCCCGCTGACGCCGCTCGAGGTCACCTTCGACGCGCGCCTCCGCATCGTGGTCGTGAACGGCCAGATGCTGATGGAGTGCGACTGCGACTGGGCCGCCTCGGGAGCGGCCCACATCGCCGTCGACATCCAGATGAAGTCCGACCTCCAGCCTGACTGGCGCGACATGCTGACCGACCAGGCCGCCGTCGACGCGTCGAGCTTCGCCGTGAGTGGCGGGCGTCAGGACTACTATTTCCGCGCCGTGGCGCAGGATCTCGACGACCCGGACCACATCGGCGCGAGCCCCATCGTGATCATTCGTCAGTAGCCCGGCCCGCAGCGCATCTCGCCGTTGACCTGGGCCGCCGCGCGTGGTTCCTATCCGCGCCATGGCGACCCCGACCCCGACTCCGAAGAAGTCCGGTATGGCGCATGTGCGCAATATCGGCATCATGGCGCACATCGACGCGGGCAAGACGACCGTCTCGGAGAGGCTCCTCTTCGTGACCGGCCGCGAGCACAAGATGGGCGAGGTGCACGACGGCGACACGACCATGGATTGGATGATCCAGGAGCGTGAGCGCGGCATCACCATCACCTCGGCCGTGACGACCATGCTGTGGCCGTTCCCGACCGCGACGCCGGGCAAGACCTGGTCGGGCGGCGTGGCGGGCGCGGGCAAGTCGGCCGAGATCCACCTCATCGACACGCCGGGCCACGTCGACTTCACCATCGAGGTGTCGCGCTCGCTGCGCGTGCTCGACGGCGCGGTCACGGTCTTCGACGGCGTCGCCGGCGTCGAGCCGCAGACCGAGACGGTGTGGCGCCAGGCCGACCGCTACAAGGTCCCGCGCATCGGCTTCGTCAACAAGATGGACCGCATCGGCGCCGACTACTGGCGCTGCCTGACGATGATGGAGGAGCGCTTCGGCGAGCACTGCGCGCCGGCCGCCCTGCCCATCGGCCTCGAGAACAAGCACCGCGGCATCGTCGACCTGGTCGAGATGGTGGCCTGGGAGTGGACCGACGGCGACGACCCGCGCAGCTACCATCAGATCGACATCCCCGGCGACATGGCCGACGACGTCGCCAAGGCGCGCGGGCTGCTGCTCGAGCGCACCGCCATCGCCGACGACGACTTCGCCATGAAGTACCTGGAGGACGCCGACAGCATCACGCCGGCCGACCTGCACGCCGCCATCCGCAGGGGCGTCATCGCCAACAAGCTGGTGCCGGTCCTGTGTGGCGCGGCGCTGCGCAACAAGGGCATCCAGCCGCTCATCGACGCCATCGTGGCGTGGCTGCCGTCGCCCGACGACGTGCCCGAGATCCAGGGCATCAACCCGACCACCAAGGCGGTCGAGACGCGCCCGCACGACCCCAAGGCGCCGCTCGCCGCGCTGGCCTTCAAGGTCGCCATGATGGGCGACGACGGCCGCCGCCTGGTCTTCGTGCGCATCTACTCGGGCACGCTCAACGCCGGCGCCGAGGTGCTGAACCCGGGCCGCGGCAAGAAGGAGAAGGTGTCGCGCATCTTCCTCATGCACGCCAACCAGCGCGAGCGGAAGGAGTCGATCGGCGCCGGCCACATCGTCGGCGTGCTCGGCCTGAAGGACACGAAGACCGGCGACACCATCTGCGACCCGGCGAAGCCCATCCTGCTCGAGCAGATCGACGCCTACGAGCCGGTCATCTCGCAGTCGATCGAGCCCGAGCAGACGCGCGACCGCGACAAGATGCTCGAGACGCTCGGCAAGCTCGCCGACGAGGACCCGACCTTCAAGTGGCGCGAGGACGGACAGACCGGCCAGACCATCATCTCGGGCATGGGCGAGCTCCACCTCGACGTGCTCGCCGACCGCGTGCGCCGCGAGTTCGGCGTCGACGTGCGCATCGGCAAGCCCCAGGTCGTCTACCGCGAGACCATCACCCAGTCGGGCGTCGCCGAAGAGGTCTTCGAGCGCCAGTCGGAGACGGGCGAGCTCGTCTTCGGCCAGGTGGCCGTGCGCGTGAAGCCGCTCGAGCGCGGCGAGGGCAACAGCATCCAGTGGCAGTTCCCGCCGGCCGCCCAGGAAGGGCAGCTGCCGTGGTTCACCAAGGAGCTGCAGACCGCCATCCAGCTCGGCCTCGAGAACCAGCTCAACTCGGGTCCCGTGAACGGCGACGCGCTCCAGGACGTGAGCGTCACCGTCAGCCACGTGGCCTGGCGCGAGGGGCTCAAGGCCAACCTCGTCGGCTACACCATCGCCGCCTCGGGCGCGCTGCGGAAGGCCATGCTCGACGCCAAGCCGGCGCGGCTGGCGCCCATCGCCAACGTCGAGGTGTCGACGCCGCCCGAGTACACCGGCGACGTCATCGGCAGCCTCAACCAGCGGCGCGGGCGCATCGAGAACATGGAGGAGATCTCGCCGCAGGTCTCGCACATCAAGGCGCAGGTCCCCATCGAGCGCATGTTCGGCTATTCGACCGAGATCCGCTCGCTGACCCAGGGGCGCGCGTCCTTCCAGATGACGTTCAGCCACTACGACATCGCGTGACGGCGCGCGCGTGGTGGGCGGTCGCGGGCGCGCTCGGCGCGGCCGGGCTGGCCGCGTGCGGCGGCGCCGACGGCCACGCCGACGCGGCCGTGCAGGCGGACGCGGACGCGACGGTGGACGCCGAGCCCGACGGCGACGTCGGGCCGGTGGCGCACTGCCTCGACTTCAATGTCGCACGCAACGCCTATTTCGGCGACCTGCACGTGCACACGCATTTGTCACTCGACGCCAATCTCCAGGGCACGCGGCTCTCGCCCGCCGACGCCTATCGCTTCGCCAAGGGCGACGAGGTCGGCATCCAGCCGTACAAGGCCGACGGCACGCCGCTCCGGCACCTGCGGCTGCAGCGCCCGCTCGACTTCGCCGCCGTGACCGACCACGCCGAGTTCCTGGGCCTCGTGCACCTGTGCGAGACGCCGGGCACGCCCGGATATGACGATCCCGAGTGCCAGCAGATCCGCGACGACCCGGCCGCGGCCTTCATCCCCACCAACGCCTACGTCGCCGCGGCGCAGGACGGCGTCAGCTACCCGGCGGCCTGCGGGGCCGACGGCGCGGCCTGCGCCGGGCCGCGCGCCAGCGCCTGGGGCGAGATCCAGGACGCCGCGGCGGCGGCGCTCGACGCCACCTCGGCCTGCACCTTCACGAGCTTCGTCGCCTACGAGTGGTCGGGCGCGCCGGGCACCTCGAACCTGCACCGGAATGTCATATTCGCGAGTGACAAAGTCCCGGCGGCGCCGGTGTCGTACTTCGAGGAGGCCTATCCGGACGGCCTGTGGGCGCGGCTCCGCGCCGCCTGCGACGCGGTCCCGGGCTGCGACGTGCTGGCCATCCCGCACAACTCGAACCTCAGCTCGGGCCTCATGTTCGAGGCGCTGAAGCGCGACGGCTCGCCCATCGACAAGGCGTTCGCCGAGCAGCAGGCGGCCATGGAGCCGCTGGTCGAGATCATGCAGCACAAGGGCGACTCCGAGTGCCTGCCCGGCACCCCCATCGCCGACGAGCTGTGCGGCTTCGAGAAGCTGCCCTACAACTCGCTCGGCACCGCCAACCTCGGGCTCGAGGTCGACCCGAACCCGACCGACTTCGTGCGCTGGGCGCTGCTCCACGGGCTCGAGCTCGGCCGGTCGCTGGGTGTGAACCCGTGGCGCTTCGGCATCATCGCCAGCACCGACACCCACCTCGGCACGCCCGGCGCCGTCTCCGAGGCGACCTTCCCCGGCCACGGCGGGGCCGGCGCGGCCGCGCGCGACGCGGTGCCGCCGGGTCTCGTCGACCAGGTCGCCTTCAACCCGGGCGGGCTCGCCGGCGTGTGGGCCGAGGAGAACTCGCGCGCGTCGATCTTCGCGGCGCTGCGACGGAAGGAGACCTGGGGCACGTCCGGCCCGCGCATCGCGGTGCGCTTCTTCGGCGGCCGCGACTACCCGGGCGACCTGTGCGACGACCCCGAGCTGGCCGCCAAGGGCTACGCCGGCGGCGTGCCGATGGGCGGCCTCCTGCCCGCGGGCGCGGGCGCGCCGCGCTTCGTCGTCGCGGCCCAGCGCGACCCGGGCACGGCGGCCGAGCCGTCGGCGGCGCTGGCGAAGATCCAGATCGTGAAGGGCGCGATCGTCGGCGGCGAGATGAAGGTCACCGTGGTCGACGTCGCGGGCGGCGACGACGGCGAGCCCGAGGTCGACCTCGCCACCTGCGCGCCGCCCGCCGGCGGGCACGACCGCCTGTGCGCGGTGTGGCAGGACCCGGCCTTCGACGCGGGCGTGCCGGCCTTCTGGTACGTGCGCGTCGTCGAGCGCCCGAGCTGCCGCTGGTCGACGCGCCAGTGCCTGGCGGCCGGCGTCGACTGCGCGCGCCCCGAGACCGTCACCGACGGCTTCGGCGGCTGCTGCGACGCGGACTACCCGAAGACCATCCGCGAGCGGGCGTGGACCTCGCCCATCTGGTGGGAGCCGCCGCCGTGAGGTCGGCCGCGACGCGCCAGGCCAGCCTCCTGACGAAGCTCGGCGGCTTCTTCGCGGCCGGCGCGCTGGTCATGGGCGTCATGCGCGCGAGCCGCGACGAGCGCCCCGAGCTGGTCGTGACGGTGGCGCGCGCGGCCGCTCCCGAGGCGGTCCAGCGCGCGGTCGACGACGCGCTGCTGGTCGAGCTCGGGCTCGGCCTCGGCTGGAAGAGCGACCCGGTGGTGGTCGATCGGCTGGTGCGCGGGCTGCGCTTCGTCGGCGCGAGCGGCGACGACCCGAGCCTCGTCGCGCGCGCCGAGGCCATGGACCGCGTGCGCCGCGACCCGCTGGTG
This sequence comes from Myxococcota bacterium, assembly GCA_046351155.1. Taxonomy (GTDB): domain Bacteria; phylum Myxococcota_A; class UBA9042; order PHBI01; family PHBI01; genus JAXLYZ01. Next base: position 111,390 of record JAXLYZ010000006.1, on the reverse strand, counting down.
CGGGCGCGCCTGGCGCTGCGCGGCGCCGACCTCCTGGCCGCGGTCGGCGAGCCCGACGACGCGGCGCTCGAGGCCTATCGCGCGGCCCACGCCGAGGCCTTCCGCCGACCGACCACCGTCACCTTCAGCCACGCGCTGGTCGATGGGCCGGGGGGCCACGAGGCGGCGCCCGACCTGGTGCTCGGCCCGCACGCGACGCGCAGCGAGACGCGCTGGCGCGCGCGCTCGGACCGGCGGCGGCGCACGCCATCGTCACGGCGCCGGCCGGGCCGGACGCGCCGTGGATCGAGGTGGTGGCCGACGCGCCGAGCCGCGAGCGCCACCGCGTGAAGGTCGAGGCGCGCGTGCCGGGCGAGGTGCCGCCGCTCGCGGCCATCCGCGCCGAGGTGCTCGGCGCCTGGCGCCAGGACGCGGCGCGCGGCGCTGCAGGCCGGGCTCGAGCGCCTGCGCGCGGCTACGCGCGTGCGCCTCGAGGTGGCCGGGCCATGAGCTCGCCGCGCGCCACCGTCATCGCCGGCCTCGCCGCCGCGGTCGCCTCTTTCGCGGCGATGCTTGGGATCCCAAGCATCGCCCTCGTCTGCCCGCCGGCCCACGCCCACCCGCTGGCGCCGGCGCTCCTGCGCGTCGAGCTCGGCGCCGACGGCCACCGCGTGACGACGCGCGCCGAGGACCTCGCGCCCGCCGCACATCGAGGTCGAGGGCTGCCGCGTCGAGGCGCTCGACGTCGGCCTCGAAGGCGACGCGCGCGTGGCGCACGACCTCTGGCGCTGCGGCCCCGACGCCAGCGTCCGGCTGCTGGCCGACCCGTCCGAGCCGCCGCTCGTGCTCGAGGTCGTGTCGCCCGACGGCGTGCGCACCGCCGTGCTCGACGCCGCCCACCCGCGCGCCTCGCTGAGCGCCCCGGCCGACGGCCTCGCCGTCTTCGGCCAGTGGCTCGGCCTCGGCGTCGAGCACCTCGCGACCGGGCTCGACCACGTCCTGCTGGTGCTCGGCCTGTGCGCGCTCATCGGCTTCCGCGCGCGACTCATCGCGGCGCTGACGGCCTTCACGCTGGGCCACTCGCTGTCGCTGGCGCTGGCCGCGACCGGGCTCGTGACGCTGCCGCCGGCCGCGGTCGAGGTGGCCATCGCCGCGACGCTCGTGCTGCTCGGCCTCGAGCTCGCGACGCGCCCGGCCGCCCCCGGCCGCGCGCGACCGGGCCCGCTGGCGCGCTGGCCCTGGGCCGGCGGCGTCGCCATCGGCCTCGTCCACGGCCTCGGCTTCGCCGCCGCGCTGCGCGCGCTCGGGCTGCCCGACGCGCACGTCGGCGGAGCGCTGGTCGGCTTCAACCTCGGCCTCGAGCTGGCCCAGCTGGCCTTCGTCGCCGCGCTCGGCCTGGCCGTCCTCACGGCGCGCCGGCTCGCGCGCGGCACCACGCGTTGGCCCATCGCCAGCGCCGCCGGCTGGCTCATCGGCATCGCCGGCGCCGCGTGGGTGCTCGATCGCGCCTTGCCCTGAGGCGGCCACCAAGCCGCCGGCGGTCGATTCATCGACGGGCGGGAGTGACGTCGATCGCGGCGGCGGCCGCGAGCCAGTGAGCGCGCGCGGCATCGCCGAGCGGCAGCGCGTCGATCAGCCGCGTCATCGTCGCGCTCGCGCTCGCGCTCGTCGTCGCGCCCTCGGCGATCGCGAGCGGGCCGGCGCACAGCGCGACGAGGATCGCCTCGAAAAGCTCGGCCGCGGCCAGCACCTGGGCGACGTCGAGCGACACCGGCAAGACGCGCACCTCGAAGGTGTCCTTGCCGGGCGTGCGATACACCAGGTTCTGCAGGTTGAAGTCGCAGTACTTGGTCGGCTCGAGGGCCTTGAGACGCGCCTCGGCCGCGGGCCAGGGCAGCGTCGCGAAGTCGGGCGCGGTGGCCGCCGCGACGAGCTCGGGCGCCCAGCCGCCGAGGCGACGGCAGGCCGGGTTGGTGGCGACCAGCGTCTTCAGCGCCTCGCCGTGGCGCGCGAAGAACGCGACGAGATCGGCGATGACGCGCGCGTCGCGCAGCGCGGCGGCGTCGTAGTGGATGTGCAGCGCGGCCTCGCGCGGCACGCCGAAGCCGAGCTCGCGCGCGACGCCGACGAGCTCGCCCAGGCGCTCGGCCCGGTCGCCGTCGAGCGGCGGCGTCACGAGCTCGCACGGCCGCTCGCGCTCGCCCGGCAGCGGCGCGCCGATCATCACCGAGGCGCCGAGGTCGTCGACGAGCCGGAACATGCCGCCCGGCCCCGGCTCGAGCGCGGTGCCGAAGAGCGCCGCCACCGGCTCGAGCACGCCCGGCAGGCCGGCCTCGGGCGCGGCGTGGCGCGCGGCCAGGCGCAAGAGGCGCGCGTCGTCGCTGACGATGCGGAACCAGCCCGGCCGCGGCGCCGCGAGGCGATCGAGATCGGCCTGCAGCGTGAGGTCGTCGAGGCAGCGCGCCAGCACCCGGCCGTCGCCGTCGAGCGCCTCGAAGCCGAGCGTCAGGTTGTGGAAGACCGGCTTGCCCTTGACCGCCGAGGGCTCCGACTCGAGGTGGAACACGCGCCGCACCGAGCCGCCCGGCCGGCGCGCCGCGATGGCCTCGGCCAGCATGCGCCGGTCGGCGCCGGGCGGCGCCATCAGCTCGAGCTCGAAGCCGACGCGCCAGGCGGGCTTCACGGTTCCTTGGGGTGGCCGCTCTTGCGCTGGGCCTCGCGCAGGAAGCCGTCGAGGACCTTCTTGTCGCCCCACACGAGCTTGCGCGAGACGCGCGCCTTGGTCGCGGTCACGCCCTGACCCCAGAGGTCGGAGAGCGCGGTGATGTCGCTGTAGGTGTAGCCGCTCTCCTGGTACGGGCAGAGCCTGGCCGGGTCGTCGTGCTCGACCGCCTTCCGCGCCTCGCCGAGCATGCCGTCGAGGACGTCGAAGTCCTTCCAGCCGATCTTCCGGCCGATGCGCGCCTTCGTCTCGCGCAGGTCCTGCCGCCAGAAGCGCGACAGGATGGTCGCGTCGCAATAGGTGTAGTCGCTCGCGAAGAAGCGCTGGAGCTCCTCCTCGGTCTCGTCGGCGTGCGCCGGGCGTGCCCGCGCGAGCACCGCGGCGCCGATGGGCGCGGCGACGACGACGAGGGTCGAGCGGAAGAAGTGGCGTCTCGTGATGGCCATTCGGTCTCCTCGGTGGGGCTCGCTGCGAGCCGGTGGCGGGCGGTCGCGCGACCGGGCGCGCGCCGCGACCAGCCTAGAACGACACGCGCGCGGGCGATAGTCCGGCCCGCCCCACGCCGCGTTGGCCCGCGAGGCGATGCGGCGTATCATGCGGCCATGAACCACCGTCACTGGCTCATCGCGATGGGCATCCTCGTTCAATGCGCGTGCGCTGACGCGGCCGCCGCCGGCTCGGCGAGGTCTGCTCCGACGACGGTCAGTGCGAGAGCGGCCTGTGCCTCGACCAGGTGTGCGTCGACCCGCTCGCCGACGCCGACCACGACGGCATCCCCAACGGCCAGGAGCGCGCGGCTCCGGCGGCCCCGGCGCCGACGCCAGCGGCCCGGACGGCTCCGTCCCGATGCGCTCGGTCACGGGTCCGACCGCGGGCGCCGACACCGCGACCGCGAGCGCCGGCGGCGACGACGCGACGGGCGTCATCCCCGACGCCAGCACGACCGCACCCGATGCCAGCGTCCGACGCGTCTACGACGTCTTCTTCACGCCCAACATCGACGTCAGCGTCTGCACGCCGAACGTCCAGTGGAGCAGCCAGAACCTGCAGGTCGACGGCGACGGACACTTCGACGAGGTCTGGTCGCTGCACGACCCGAACACCGTCCACATCGCCGGCACCGTCGACGCCACGACCTTCAGCGCCAGCTTTGCGTGCACCAAGGGCGCGCCGGCGACCACGCTGGTCGCGACGCGCAGCGGCGCCACCTACACCGGCACCTTCAGCTTCAACGGCTCGAGCAGCTCCTTCACGGTGCAGCCGCCGGCGAGCTCTGATCGCGTCGTCGATCGATGCTGGCGCTGCTCGCCCTGTTGGCGTCGTTCCTGTCCGCCTCGGTCACCATCGAGCGCGGCGCGGCCGCGCGCGCGTTCGGCCCCGAGCTGGCCGCGCTGGCGCGCGAGGTCGCCTGTGACGGCTCGGCGGCGCCGGTGGTCGCGGCGCCAACGACGACGAGCGCGCGCGCGCCGCGGTGGTCGAGCGCCACTGCCGTCAGCTGGCCGAGCACCTGGCCGAGCACCGCGCGCGCTGGCGCGAGCTCGCGAGCGCGTTCTTCCGAGCGCTGGTGCCGGCCGACGCGCCGCGCCGCGTGGTCTATCCGTTCGGCGGCGCCGACCTCATGACCGCGCTCGTCGTGTTCCCGGCGGCCGACGAGATCACCATCCTCGGGCTCGAGGAGGGCGGCGATGCGCGCGCCCTGGCCGAGCTCACGCCGGCCGATCTCGAGGTCGACCTCGAGATGTTCCGCGCCTTCTTCGATCACCTGCTCGACTGGAGCTGGAGCCGCACCCTCGACCTCGATCGCGTGAAGAGCGAGCCGCTGCCGAGCGAGGTCGCCCTCGACGTGCTGGGCCTCGTGACGCTCGGCTACCAGCCGCTGTCGCTGCGCTACTTCGAGCTCGCGCCGGACGGCGCCATCGACTACCTCGACGACGGCGACGTCGCGGCCATCGACCAGCGCCTCGCGGGCGCGGGACGGTCTCGGCCGGCGCGCGCTCGCGCGCTCGCGCCGACGCCTTCGCGAGCTTCGAGCTCGGCTTCCGCCGCCGCGACGACCCGCGCGCGCCGACCCAGGTCTTCCGCCACGTCCACGCCGACCTCGACGACGCGCACCTCGCGCGCGACGACCGCGCCGTGCGCCACCTCGCCGGGAAGGGCCAGGTCGCCGTCCTGGTGAAGGCCGCGAGCTACCTCCTGTGGTGGCACAACTTCGATCGCATCCGCGCCTGGCTCGTCGACCACCTCGCGTGGATGGTCTCCGACTCCACCGGCGTGCCGCCGAGCCTCCTCGACGCGACGCGCTTCGAGCAGACCGCCTTCGGTCGCTTCGACGCGACCTTCATCCCCGCCGCCTCGCCGAGCGCCGAGGGCTCCCTGCGCGCGCTCTTCGCGAGCCAGCCGGCGCGCCCGCTCGACTTCCCCTTCGGCTATCCGGCCAAGGACGGAAGCCCGCACCTGATCGTCACGCGCCGCCGCTGACGCGCGATTGCCGGCGCGCGCAATGTCGGCTATCGCGACCGCATGACAGCGGTCACGCCCCATCCCGTCCTCGCCGCGGCCGCACCCGAGTACGGCGCTGGCGCGCTGCTGGGACTCGTCGCCGGCGCGAGCCTCCGCGCCGACGGAGCTTCGCCGAGGTCGCGCCGGCCATCGTGGGGCAGTGCGCGGCCGTGGTGGCCAGCCTCACCGCGCGCGGGCACGTCGACCTCGACGACCTCGCCCGTCGCTTCGACGTCGGCGCGCCACCGATGATGGAGCAGCTGCCGCTCATGGCGGTGCCGCTGGCGCTCTTCCACGCCGACGACTTCGACGCGCTCGCGGCCGGCGTGCTCGCGCTCGCGGCGCGCCTCGAGGCCGACGCGGCGACGACGCTCGCCGCCATCTCCGTCGCGGCCGCGCTCGCGGCGGCACGGGCGAGCTGGGCGACCCCGAGGTGATGCGCTCGCCGGCGTGCAGGCGATCGACGCGGTCGCGGCCGCGCACGCAGCGTCGCGCCCGACATGGAAGCGGCGCGCACCACGCTGCGCGACGACTTCCGCCACGCCGTCGTGTCGGCCTTCAGCGACGCCGCGCCCGACGGCGCGACGCCGCTGTCGCAGGCGCTCCGCGTCGCCTTCTGGCACGTCGTCAGCGAGCACGACCTCGCCTCCGCCGTGCGCGACGTCGCGCGTCGCGGCGACGCCCTCGCCGCCGCGCTGACCGGCCTGCTCATCGGGGCGGCCCACGGCGCCGAGTCGATCCCGGCCGCCTGGCAGGCCGCGCTCGCGTCACGCAGCGCACCGCTCCTCGCGCTCTTGCGGCCGCGCGGATAGCTTCGCGATCGATCAGAGCGCGCCTTCGGCCGACAGCGTCGCGCCCACCACCGGACGGCCCTCGCGAACAGGATGGTCCTCGTCGCGGACGTAGGCGCCGAGGAGCGCGTCGAGGCTCAGCGCGACGCCGTGCCAGCGTCCGAGCGGAGCGTGCACGAAGGCGCCGACGGTGTGGCGCGGCAGGACGCGCTCGAGCGAGGCGGTGCGCTCCCAGCGGAGCCCGAGGGCGGTCTGGTCGGCGAAGCGCCAGCCGAGGATGGCGTTGATCGTGAGCACGTGGGAGTTCGGCTCGAGCACGAGGTCGTGGTAGGCCTCGCGCCCGCGCCTCCCGGCGTCGGAGGACACGAACGCGTAGCGCAGCTCCGACACGATGATCGGCCCGGTGTCGCCGAAGGCGAGCCGGAGCTGGCCACCGACCTCGGCGAGCGTGCCGATCGCCACGCGCGTGTCGAAGCTGCCGAACCAGCTCATCGCCAGGAGCCGCGCCCGCAAGACCAGGAACGCCGCGGGCTCGAGCTCGATCACCGGCCCGATGCCGAGGTGGATCGGCGACAGCGCCGCCGCCACCCCGAGGTCGAGGTGCGCGTGCTCGAGAAGGAAGCCGCCGCGCGGCGCCAGCGCCACGCGCCAGTCGAGGTCGCCGTCGATGATGAGTCCGGGTGGCCCGACCCGCGCGCCGAGCACGGCCCGATAGAGGGCGCCCGTCTCGGCCGGCACCGCGTGGACGCGCGACGGCAGCGATGCCGCGAGGACGAAGGCGAGGCCGGCGAGGCGGCGCCATGTGCAGCGTCCGACGCTCAGCGCGAGGAGCCCGCTGCCCGATGGCCGTCGTCGATCGTTCCCGCGGTGATGGTGCTCGTGGTCGCGCTGCTCATCGGGAGACGGTGGGCACGGCGGACCTCGACCTCAACGACTCATCGCGCGGAGAGGGCGGCCATCGCCGCGCTGCGGGCGCTCGCCGGGCCTCGATCGGCGCGGCCGCGACGCCCGGCTGCGCGATCGCGACGAGCGGGAGTATCATCCGGCCACACACGCGACGGCCGCCGCTCGGAGCAGCGGCCGGGAGGGACCATGGCGAGCCTGCTCGAGCAGCTGAACACGATGACGGTGACCGTCGGCGACACGGGCGACATCTTCTCGATCGAGAAGCTGCGACCGCGCGACGCCACCACCAACCCGTCGCTCATCACCGCCGCGGCGCAGATGCGCCAGTACGGCGACCTCGTCGACGGCGCGCTGCGCGCGGCCAAGGACGCGGCCGGCGACGCCGAGGACCGCGTGGTGGCGCTGGCCATCGATCGGCTCGCGGTCGACTTCGGCCTGCGCATCCTGGCCATCGTGCCGGGCCGCGTCTCGACCGAGGTCGACGCGCGCCTTTCCTACGACACCGGCGCCACGGTGGCCAAGGCGCGCTCGCTCATCGCCATGTACGAGGCGGCGGGCGCGTCGCGCGCGCGCGTGCTCATCAAGATCGCCGCCACCTGGGAGGGCATCCGCGCCGCCGAGCAGCTCGAGAAGGAGGGCATCCACTGCAACCTCACGCTGCTCTTCGGGCTGCATCAGGCGGTCGCCTGCGCCGAGGCCGGCGTCACGCTCATCTCGCCCTTCGTCGGCCGCATCCTCGACTGGCACAAGATGAAGACCGGCAAGAGCTACGCCCCGGCCGAGGATCCGGGCGTGCGGTCGGTGACGGCCATTTACGAGTACCTGAAGAAGTTCGGCTTCAAGACCGAGGTCATGGGCGCGTCGTTCCGGAACCTCGGCGAGATCCTCGAGCTCGCCGGCTGCGACCTCCTCACCATCGCGCCGAACTTCCTGACCGAGCTCGCCGAGACCCAGGGCACGCTCGAGCGCAAGCTCGACCCGGCGCGCGCGGCGCGCTCGCCGGTCGCGCGCATCGCCATGAACGAGGAGGTCTTCCGCGCCATGCACGCGGCCGACGCCATGGCGCGCGACAAGCTCGACGAGGGCATCCAGGGCTTCAGCAAGGCGCTCGTGGTGCTCGAGAAGCTCATGACCGAGCGCCTGCGCGCGCTGGCCGGCCAGGCCCGCATCGGCCAGGCGGCGCGCGCCTTCTTCGACGTCTACGACCTCGACGGCGACGGCTACATCACGCGCGAGGAGTGGGCCGGCGCGCATGCCGTCTTCTTCGCGCTCGACCGGAACGGCGACGGCCGCATCTCGCCCGAAGAGCTCGCCGCCGGCCTGGGCGGCGCGTTCGTCCTGTCGCGCCCGCGCTAGCGGCGGGGCGGCAACACCTTGCGCCCGACGAGCCCGCCGATGGTGCCGAGCAGCACCAACGGCAGCACGTGGCCGATGAGCAGGTGGGCCGGGTGCGCCACCGGACACCAGAGGTCGGTCAGCACCCAGGCGCACGCGCCGACCGACGCGCCGAAGGCGACGCCGACGACGCCCGGCCGATCGGGCACGCTGGGGCGGCGCGCGTAGAGGACCGCCGCCATCAGGCTCATGCCCATGAGCATGGTCCAGAGCAGGCAGCGCAGGCCGGGCCGGCTCGGCCACCACTCGTCGAGATCGCAGCTGGCGCTGGCGCCGAGCTTCCACGCGAAGAGCAGGAGCGGCACGGCGAGCGTCATCCATATAAGGAGGCGCGCATCGCGCCCGAGCATCGAGCCGCCGCGGCCGAACGCCAGCCAGAAGGCCAGCGCGGCGATGACCAGCGCGCCGGTGGCCGTGAAGAACACGAGGCCCAGCGGCCGCCCGTCGACGCGCACGCCGCCGATGAGGACGAACACCGTCACCATGGCGGTGACGCCGATGGCCAGCGTCACGACCGTCCCGAGGCGCACCTGACGGCGGCTCGGCGCGGGTGTCGCACGCGCCGCGTCGAGGATGCGCGCGCGCAGGTCGAGGCCGGACGGAGTATCGGCGGGCGGCGGGGTCTGGCTCATCAACTTGTGCTCTACGCTGCCGTGCTGCGGCCGTTACGCGCCGATTTCGGCGCCGCGCCGAATGGCCTCGCGACCGCTTCGGAGGCGGTTCCGAGCCGCCACGGCGAGAGGCTCCGTCGCGGCGATCGGGCTCGCGCGAAATCCTCGGCGGCCACGTTTTTTCGCGACACCGAACCGCGCTTTCCCCGTAGCACGAGCGAGTCCGACGCCGCCCTCACCCCCGCACCGGGACGCCCGTGTACACGCACGCGAGGCGCGCCCGCGTGTGTCGTCGTCGAACCCGACCACCCGCTTCCCGGCTGTCCGCGCGATGGCCCGGGACGACTACGTCAGGAGCAACCCATGCGCCGCATCATCCTCGCCCTCGCCTTCTCCGCCTTCGCCGCGCCCGCCTTCGCCGCCGACCCGACGCCCGCCGCCACCGCGGGCGCCATCGACTGGAACTTCGCCCGCGCCTACCTCGCCCATCGCTCGCCCGCCGAGACCGCCGCCCTGGTGGCGCTGCTCGACCAGGGCGACGCCGAGGTCGCGCGCCAGGCCGCCAAGCTCGTGCGCGTCATCGGCATCGCCGCGCCCGACGCGTTCCGCGCGCTGCTCCAGCAGCCGACGTTGAGCGAGGTCGCCTACCATCGCATCATGGAGGACCTCGCGCAGATGCCGACCGGCTCGGCCGCCCGCGGCAAGCTCGCCGCCATCGCCGCCGACGTCACCCCGGTCGCCGCCGCCCGCCGCTGAGCCGCCCCCCGGCGTTCCGGCGCCCAAGCTTGTCGCACGCGCCCATCGGGTCCAACCTCGACGCATCCATGTCGAGTCGTCGGGCCGGTGCCGCGTTGCAACGACGATCGCCCATGGAGGAAGCATGAGCTCGCTCAGCCAGACCCGCGTCGCCGCGATCAGCGACGCGGACATCCAGAGGGACCGCGCCGATCTGGCGATGGATCGCTACGCGCGCGGCGACGACCAGGCGTTCGGAGCCTTGTACGACGCCATCGCGCCGCGCCTCGTCGCCTATCTCCGCCGCCACACGCGCGACGCGGCCCACGTCGAGGACGTGGTGCAGGCGACGCTCCTGCAGATGCACCGCGCACGCGGCTCGTTCATCCTCGGCGCGCCAGTCGCGCCGTGGGCGTTTGCCATCGCGCGCCGCTTGCTCATCGACGACTTCCGGCGCCAGAAGCGCGTGCCGCCGCTGGCCTTCGGCGAGGACGCGCTGCTCGAGGCGGTGGCCCCCGAGGCCACGCCCGAGGCCCGCGCCGAGGCGAGCCAGCTGGCGCTGGCGCTCGAGTCCGCGCTCGAAAAGCTGCCTGAGGGTCAGCGCGTCGCGTTCCGCCTGCTGCGCATCGAGGGCTCGAGCGTGGCCGAGGCGGCCGAGCTGCTCGGCACCAGCGAGGGCTCGGTGAAGCTGCGCGCGCACCGCGCCTACGAGGCCCTGCGCGACGCGCTCGAGAAGCATCGCCAGGGGAAGCCGCGCGGCGGTCGCTGGTCGAGCCTCCTCGCCAGGTGGAGGAGCTGAGCATGGCCTCGACCCAGCCCGAGATGCGCGCCATCGATCCGACCGCGCTGCGCGAGCGCGTGCTGGCCGCGGCGCGGCACGAGCCCGCGCCGACACGGCGCCGCGTGCGCTGGCAGACGCTCACGTGGATGGCCGCCGGCGCGCTCGCGACGCTCGTGGTCTTCGCGGCCAGCGGCGGCGTGCGCCTCGGCGCGCGCCCGCCCGCGCTGGCGTGGGCCACCGCCTTCGGCGCCTTCGCCGCGACCGTCGCCGCGCTGCAGACCATCGTCTGGCGCCGCGACTCGATGATGGCGCGGCGCACCTCGCACATCGTCCTGCGCGCGGGCGCCATCGTCGTCGCGCTGAGCGGCTGGAAGCTCGGCTGGAGCGCCGCGCACGACGCCGCCGCCCCCGCGGCGGAGCCGTCCGCGCTGGCCTGCGGCGCGCTCGCGCTCGGCCTCGGCCTGCCACCGCTGGCCGTGGCGCTGGCGCTCAGGCGCCGCTCCGAGCCGCGCCGACCGGGGTCCATGGGCTTCGCGCTCGGGGCGGTCGCCGGCCTCGGCGCCTCGATGCTGGTCGACCTCGGCTGCCCGCGCGGCGACCCGGGCCACGTCTTGCTCGGCCACGTCGCGCCGGTGCTGCTGCTGGCCGCGCTCGGCGCGCTGATCCGGTCGACGCGTGCTGGCGCTGGCCCCGACCCGGCGCCCTGCTGGCGACCCGGCGCAGCTCGCGCGGGCGCTCGCGCCGACGCCGCGGGCCGGCCCCATCGAGCCCCATCGGGCCGCGCGCGCACCGCCGTCGCGCGCGCCGCTGCCGCGTCAGGGATAGCCCTCGGCGCGGCGTCGGCGATCGGGGCGAGGCCGAGCGCGATGGCGTGGGACGGGCGCGACATGGCGGCGCTCCGTGACACGCGTCGAGCCAGCTGCTATCCCGAGGCGTGCTGCACCGCGTGGACCCCGCCGACCCCACCGCCCCGCGCACGCGCGTGGTCGACGCGCTGGCCGAGCTGAACGAGGCGCCCATCACCTTCCGCGCGCTGTGCGAGCGCGTCGTCCCGATCCGGCCGCGCCTGCCGTACTCGACTCGATCGCACCGTGCACCTCGGCCGCAACATGGGCGAGCTCCTCGACAAGGAGATCTCGGCCTATCGCGGCTACCCGGTGCGCTACCTCGGCGAGCTCGGCCGCGCCACCGCGGCGGCCGCGTCTACCTCGACGGCGGCCACCCGCTCGAGACGGCGCGCTACATCTGGAAGGCGCTCCAGGTCTGGCTGCCGCCCGGCCTCTTCTACTTCCGCTGGGGCCGCCTCGCGAAGCGCATCGAGCGCCTGCGTCGCCGCACCTTCGATCGCTTCGGGCCCGAGCCGGTGCGCGCCGTGCAGAGCGTGCCGCAGTACGTGCTGATGCAGCAGATCGCGGCGCTGCCCGGCAGACCGCGCGAGCTCGCGCGCGTGTGGGCGCGGAACGCGGCCGAACAGGTGATCGAGCGCGCCGATCTCGACTGGCTGCGCGCGCGCTCGCCCGGCCTGCAGATCGTGCTGAGCAGCGCCTCGCCGGTGCCGGTGGTCGAGGTCGCGGCCGGCATCCTCGGCGCCGACTACCTGCGCTCGCTCGACGCTCGGCCGCATCAACAGCGGCCGCGCCAAGCTCGACGAGCTGCGTCGGCGCTGCCCCGAGCTCGGCCGCGGCAAAGGCATCGGCATGTCCGACACCGGCTACGGCGAGGACCACCGCTGGACCGAGGCCTTCGATCGCGTGGTCGACCTCGGCGCTTTACCGACCCGTTCCCGCCCGTCGTCGCCGCCGCCTCGCCATCGCCGCCATCGCGTCGAGCCCGGCGCTGACCCGCGGCGAGAAGGCAGGCCAGGCCGCGCCGCGCGCCGGTTGCGGGCACACCCGCCGGCAGCCCGAGCGGCCGCGTGGACGCGCTACGCAGCGCCGCACCTCGGCGCAGCGCCGGCGCGCATCGAGCGCCTCGCGCGCCGCCGAAACTCGCCGCCGCCGAGGCGGGCGTGGCCGACGCGCTGGCGCCGCTGCGCGCCGATGCCGCGCTCGACGCCGAGCTCGCCCACCTCTCGGCGCCGCCCGCCGCCGCCTGCGCTGCAAGCGCGCCCGCGCCGTGCGCGCCGCCATCGTCGCGCGCCTGGCGCTGCAAGCCCGCATGGCGCTCGTGGCGCAGCCGGTCGCTTGAGCGTGGCGTTCGCGCTGACGCGCGCGCTCGAGACGCGCGCGAGGCCACCAACGTGAGCCACCGACGACGCATGGTGCGCGGCGCGAGCCGCCTCGTCGTCGACGCCGCGACCGGCCTCGCCGACGTGGTCGAGGCCATGCACCGCCGGCGCATCGCGCGCGGGCCGTTCCACGCGCTGACGCCGAGCGAGCGCGGCCACGGTCACGGCCGCACCGGCGGCTTCACCGGCCTCGTCTACAGCGCCATCCGCGCCGTCACGGAGAGCCTCGCCGGTAAGCGTCGAGGCTCTGCTCGACGGCGCGCCCGCGCCCGTCGACGCGCGCGGCGACCAGCCCGCGTCGCCGCGCCACGACACCTTCGTCGCGGTCTTGAACGGCGTCGTCGGCGACTGCTCGCCGCGACGCGGAACCCGCTCGCCATCGCCATGCGCTTCCGCCGCGACGGCCGCCCGCTCGAGCTCACCCCGGCCGCCCTGCGCGCGGCCTTCCCGGACGCGACCGGCAAGCTGCTCGTGCTGCTCCACGGCTCGTGCATGGCCGACCGCGGCTGGCTCCGCCGCGGCCACGATCACGGCCTGGCCTGGCGCGCGACCTCGGCCGCCGGTCTACCTCCACTACAACAGCGGCACCACGTCGGCGTGAACGGCGCCGAGCTGGCGCCGCTCCTCGCCGCGCTCGTCGCCGCCTGGCCGCGGCCGCTCGACGAGCTGGCGCTGCTCTGCCACAGCATGGGCGGCCTCGTCGCGCGCGGCGCTCAAGCACCTCGCGCCGTCGCTGCCGGTGCGGCGCGTGATCTTCTCGGCACGCCGCACCACGGCTCGCCGCTCGAGCGCAGCGGCAACATCGTCACCACCGTCCTCGGCGTGAGCGCCTACACCCAGGCCCATCTGGCCGCCTGAGCAAGCTCGGAGCGCCGGCATCACCGACCTCCGCCACGGCGCCGTCGAGGCGCTCGGCCTCGAGCCGACCGCTTCGGCCACGGCCCCGACGCGCGCCGCCCGGTACCGCTGCCACCCAGCGTCGCCTGCTACGCCATCGCCGCCTCGCTCACCTCGAGCCGCCTCACCAACCCGCTCGGCGACGGCCTGGTCCCAGTCGAGCGCGCTCGGCCGCCACCCCGACGCGCGCCTCTCCTCGGCATCCCCGACGCGCGCTGTCACGTCGCGCATGGCCTCGGTCACCTCGACCTGCTCGACCATGCCGACGTGTACGCGCACCTCGTCAAGTTCCTTTCCGAACCGCTCGCCCGCTGAGCGCAGCCGGGTCGCCGCCGCGTCGGCCTCTTCCTCCGCCCCGAGGCAGGGCTTCGTGCAGAGGCCGCCCGGCGACCCGGCTGCGCTCGGATGGATCCGGCCGCTCGCTGCGCGAGCGTCACTCCTGTGGCCTCGCTCCGCGCGGGTCGCCGCCGCGTCGGCCTCTTCCTCCGCCCCGAGGCGGGGCTCCGTGCAGAGGCCGCCCGGCGACCCGGCTGCGCTCGGATTCAGGCCGGATTCACGACGCGACCCATGAACAGCACGTGGCCGGTCTTCACGTCGCGGATGAAGAACATGAACGGCCGATCGAAGCGCAGCTCGAGCGGGATGCGCGCACTCTCGGTGGCCATCACCACCGCGGTCGCCGCGGCCGCCTCGGTGCCCTCCTCGTTCACCTCGACGAACACCTTGTGGAAGGCGTCGTCGATGAAGAGCGGCCGCAGCGACGACATGCCGCTGAAGTCCGCGTCGTGGTCGAAGGCCTTGCCCATGCCGAGCTTCAGGAGCGGCTGCTTCAGCGGCATGGCCGGCGTCTCGATGCGGAAGCGCGGCAGCGCCAGCTCGACCTCCTCGTTCTCGTAGAGCGTCCCCACCAGCGCCGCGAGCCCGTCGGCGTCGAGGCCGGCCAGCGACTTCAGGTCGCCCTTGGGCAGCACGAGGTCCATCGCCAGGTCGCCGCCGACGTAGGGCAGCTCGACCACCTGGGCCAGCTCGCCGCCGCCGGTCAGCATCGAGCCCGAGCGATGCATGAAAGGAACTTTCACGTCGCCGGCCGCGGCGTGGAAGGCGCCGTCCTTCGTCTGGGCCGCGTCGAAGCGCGCCGCCCACTGGCCCTTGAAGTAGATGGCGTTCACCAGCACGAGGCGCGTGAGCTCGTCGAGCGAGCCGTCGGGCAGCAGGTCGCGGATCTTGTCCTCGGTCCGATCCGCCACCCAGTCGTTGATGTGGCGGCGCGCGGCGTCGAAGGAGTGCTCGAAGTCGACCGGCTCGAGCGGCGCGCCGTAGGCCGCCTTCATCCGATCGAGGAACGGCGTCTCGAAGGGCGCGGTCGCCTCGCCGAAGAGGCGGTTGGCGATGCGCAGCGCGTAGGGCTTGCCCTCGCCGTTCCAGCGCGCGATGGCCAGGCCGGCGGCCGTGTGCGGGTCGGCCACGGCGCCGAGGTGGAGCACCTTCTTCATGTCGTCGGCGGTCGAGCCGCGCGCGCCGGCGTACGTCATCGAGAAGGCCAGCGACAGGCTGGCCGGCGACAGCGCGAGGTTGCCGCCGGCGTCGGCCGCGAGCTCCCTCCAGAGGTCGAAGCCGAAGTCGTTGTACGGCTTCGCCAGCGCGATGGCGGCCGGGTCGGGGGCCGCCGTCGGGGCCGCGACCACGCCCGGCGCGGGCTTCGGCTCCGGCTTCAGCGGCGCGCCGACCGGCGTCGGATCGGGCGACGGCGTCGCGGCGATCGGCGTCGGCGCGGAGTGGTCGGCGATGCCGTCGGACACGCGCTGATCGGACGAGCCGCAGGCGGCGAGGCCGGGGGCGATGGAGCCGCAGGCGGCGACGCCCAGGGCGAGAGTGGCACGGGCAAAGAGCTTCACGAGATCCTCCGGAGACGTCGAGGTCGCACACGGTCCGCTCCCCAGCGGACGTGGAGGTTCGACGCCTCGTGGGCTACGATGGGTTTGTCAGAACGGTGTAACGCCACAGGAGGACAGCACATCATGGCCGATGCCCCGCCGAGCCCGCTCGCCACCCCGCTCCCCTGGGACCTCGTCGCCGACGCCTACGAGCGCGAGGTCGTGCCCATGTTCGAGCAATTCTCGTGGGCCGCGCTCGAGGCCACGCGCGTCTTCGCGCGCGGTCCGGGCACGCCGCCGCCGCGCATCCTCGACGTCGCCTGCGGCCCGGGCACGCTGGCGATCATGGCCGCGCGCCGCGGTGCCGAGGTCGACGCCGTCGACTTCTCGCCGCAGATGGTCGAGCGCTGCGCGCAGCGCATCCAGGCAGGCGGCGTCCTCGGCGCGCGCGTCCACCAAGGCGACGGCCAGTCGCTCATCTTCGCCGACGCCACCTTCGACGCCGCCTTCTCGATGTTCGGCCTCATGTTCTTCCCCGACCGCGCCGCCGGCTATCGCGAGCTCTTTCGCGTGCTCGCGCCGGGCGGCCGCGCCGCCGTCTCGAGCTGGCAGCCGCTGGCCGCGGTGCCGCTGTTCGTGACCGTCTTCGGCGCCATCGGCGAGGCCGAGCCGAGCCTCGCCGGCCCGTCGCCGACGCCGCCGCTCACCACCGCCGACGACCATCGCCGGGAGCTCGCGGCCGCGGGCTTCGTCGACATCGAGGTCCAGGAGGTGCGCGGCAGCATGATCGCGCCGAGCACCGCCGAGCTGTGGCAGAGCTTCCAGCGCACCAACGCCCCGGTCGTGCTCATGCAGCGTCGCCTCGGCGCCGAGCGCTGGGCCGCCATCGCCGATCACGTCTTCGCGTCCCTGGTCTCGCGCTTCGGCGAGGGCCCGCAGACGGTGATCTTCCCGGCCTGGATCGGCATCGGCGCGCGCCCGCGCTGAGCCGCCACGCGCGGCGTCGCCCGCGTCAGCCGCGCCCGGCGACCAGCGACTCGGCCTCGGCGCGCAGCAGCAGGATGGCCTGGCGCACCGACTCCATGATGCCCTGCTTGTGCTCGATGTCGGCGCCGGCGGTGCTGATGGGCTCGCCGTAGACCACCGCGACCGGCCCGTGGCCGCGCACGATCGGGCTCTGCGACGGCAGGATGCGGCGCGTGCCCGCGACGCCCACCGGCACGATGGGGACGCCGGCCTTGATGGCCAGCACGAAGCCGCCCTTCTTGAACGGCAGCAGATCCTCGGTCCGGCTGCGCGTGCCCTCGGGGAACACCGCGATGCAGCGGCCCTCGGCGACCTGCGCCGCGGCGTGCTCGATGCCGGCGTGCGACTGGTCCTTGTTCTTGCGGTCGATGAAGACGTGGCCGGTCGCGCGCATGGCCCAGCCGAAGACGGGCCAGCGCTCGAGCTCCTTCTTGGTGAGGAAGCCGATGGGCCGATCCGACGAGCGGATGAGCGCGGGCGGGTCGAGGTTGCTCTGGTGGTTGGCCATCAGCACGTACGGCTCGCCGTCGTAGATGCGCTCGACGCCCTTCACGATGAAGTCGGTGACGCCGGCCGACTGCGTCATGCCGCGCGCCCACAGGCGCGTCGCCGGCCACCACAGCCGACCGTGCTTGTCGCCCGCCAGCGCGGCCGCGCCGGCCACCGCACCGCAGGCCCCGGTCAGGGCGATGGCGGCCGTGTACATCGGGATCGTGCGGAGCTCGTCCTTCATCGGCGACCCTCCTCGGTGTCGTCGGCGTCGTCGGTCGTGGAGTCGTGGAGCGCGTTGGCCGCGTTGGCTTCGTCGAGCTCGGGCGGGTCCTCGTCGAGGGCTTCCTCGGCGGCCAGGCGATCGTTCATGTGGTTGATGGTGCCGCGCAGCGCGGCGTTGCAGTGCGGGCAGCGATCGGCGCCGGGCGCGCTGGCGAGGCGCACCGGGTGCATGCAGCCCGAGCAGGTGTCGGCACGCTGGCGCTCGCCGATGGCCAGGCCGAGCATGGCCAGCGCGGCGCCCGCGACCCAGCGCCACGGGCCGGGCAGGACGCCGCCCAGCGCGAAGGCGATGACCAGCCCGAGCAGGAGCCCGATGAACAAGCCGCGCGTGCCGCGCGTGCCGCGCACGCGGAACACCGGCCGCGCCATGCCGCCGAACACCTCGGCCAGCGGCCCGAGGATGGCGCGGGCGCGCGGCGCGTCGCGCTCGGGCACCGCCACCTTCACGCCGCGCAGCGCCACGGCCAGGAGCGGGTCGGCCGCGATGGTCGCCGCGTCCCACACGAAGGCGAGGATGCCCTCCGACACGAGCTTGGTCCGCGCCAGCTCGGCCTCGTGCGGCGTGAAGAAGCTCGCCACCGCGACCAGCTTGCCGCGGCCCCGCTCGTCTCCGTCGCCGTCGTCGTCTTCGTAGCTCACGCGGCCATGTTAGCGCGGGCGCGCCGGCATGCCCATGGCCGGGCGGTCTGCCGGCGCACATGGCACGCGCGGCGCGCGGCGAAGATCCCAACGGCCAGACGATAATCCGCGGCCGCGGCGGCCGCGCCAACCTCGGCGCCACGAGTGACAAAATACCGCCCAACCAAGTGCCAAATTCCGCGCGCGGGCCGCCTCGACGCGCGTCAGCTCGGGCGGGTCGGGCGGGGCGGCATCCCCATCGACAGGCGGACGGCCAGGAAGGCGTCGGTCCACTGGTCCTGCGCGTCGCGCACGACGAGCGGCTCGAAGGCGGCTTCCATGGCGGCCGCGCCGCGGTCGAGCGCGAGCGCGATGACGTCGACGAGCGCCGCCTTGCCGGCCTTCGGGATGGCCTCGAGCACGCGCACGACGCGGAAGTCGGTGGCGGCGACGGCGGCCATGACGCGGTCGCGCTGGCGCGAGGCGTGGCAGACGACGACGAGGCCGGTCGGCGCGACGGTGCGGCGCGCGGTGGCCAGGTAGTCGGCGATGCCGCCGCGGTCCTCGAAGCGGCACGGCCCCTTCTGGACGGCGTCGGAGCGGGTCTGGAGCGGATCGTCGAAGTAGGGCGGCGTGCCGGTGACGAGGTCGAACGGCCCGCCGGCGTAGTCGCGCAGATCGCCGTGGACGAGCGTCATGCGCTCGGCGACGCCGTTGAGCGCGACCGAGCGCCGCGCCAGGCCGAACGAGACGTCCTGGGCTTCGACGCCGGTGACCGAGGCGGCGGGCCAGCACCAGGCGTGCATGAGGGCCACCGAGCCGATGCCGGTGCCGAGGTCGAGGATGGTGCGCGGCGGCGTGCCGGCCGCGAGCAGGACATCGCGCGCGAGCCAGGCCGTGAGGAAGTCGTCGAGCGACCAGCGGTGGCCGTCGGTCCTCTGGATGATGCGCCAGTCGCCGAGCAGCCACGAGGCGATCTCGTCCGGGCCGAGCTCGGGCTCGCCCGGCGGCGCCGGCGGGCCGGGGGCGCGCCAGCCGGGCGGGCGTCGGGGCGGGTTCTTGCGGGCGCTATCCGTGATATGAAGTCTCCTGGCGCGCGGCGACTCATGCCGCGCGGCGGACGGAACATCAATGCAAGAGACCATCGGCATCGTCGGCCTGGGCTACGTCGGGCTCCCGGTCGCGGTCGCGCTGGGCCGAGCGTTCCCCGGGACGATCGGCTTCGACATCGACCCCGAGCGCATCGCCGAGCTGCGCTCCGGCCACGATCGCACCTCCGAGGTGTCGGCCGCCGCGCTGGCCGCCGCCAACCTGCGCCTGTCGAGCGACCCCGACGACCTCTCGGCCGTCTCCTTCTACATCATCGCCGTGCCGACCCCCATCGGCCCCGACCGCGCCCCCGACCTGCGCCCCATCGAGGCCGCCGCGCGCACCGTCGGCCGCAGCCTGTCCGAGGGCGCGCTCGTGGTCGTCGAGTCGACGGTGTGGCCCGGCCTCACCGAGGAGCTCGTGACGGCGTGGCTCGCCGAGTCGTCGGGCCTCGAGGGCGGCTCCGACTTCTTCGTCGGCTACTCGCCCGAGCGCATCAACCCGGGCGACGGCGAGCACACCTTCGAGACCGTCGTGAAGGTCCTCGCTGCGCAGGACGACGCCAGCCTCGAGCGCATGGAGGCCGTCTACGGCGCGGCCGTGAAGGCCGGCACCACGCGCGCCCCGTCGATCCGCGCGGCCGAGCTCTCGAAGCTGCTCGAGAACACGCAGCGCGACCTGAACGTCGCGCTCATGAACGAGCTCGCCCTCATCTGCGACCGCTTCGGCATGCGCACCCGCGACGTGCTCGCGGTCGCCCGCACCAAGTGGAACTTCCTCCCGTTCGAGCCCGGCCTGGTCGGCGGCCACTGCATCAGCGTCGACCCGTACTGGCTCACCGCGCGCGCCCAGATCGCCGGCCACCACCCCGAGGTCATCCTGGCCGGCCGCCGCATCAACGACGAGATGGGCACCTTCGTCGCGCAGAAGACGGTGAAGCTGCTGGCGGCCAACGGCATGGCCATCCAGGGCGCCCGCGTGGCGGTCCTCGGCCTCACCTTCAAGGAGGACTTCCCCGACGTCCGGAACTCGCTCGTGCGCGACCTCATGGGCGAGCTCCTCGCCTTCGGCGTCGAGGTCTCGGCCTTCGACCCGTACGTCGACCCGGCCAAGGCCCTCATGACCTTCGGCCTCGAGGTCTCGAACGCGGTCGTGCCCGAGGGCCTCGGCCCCTTCGACGCCATCGTCCTGGCCGTGCGCCACAAGGGCTTCCTCGAGCACCGCTTCCAGTGGATCACGCGGCTCCGCGAAGGCGGCGTGCTCGTCGACGTGAAGTCGGCCCTCGATCCGGCGACCCTCCCCGACCACGTGACCTACTGGAGCCTGTGACGTCATGAGCGCCCGCGCCCCGGTCGTGCTGCTGGTCGTCGCCGTCGCCGCCTGCGACGCGACCCCGGGCCACGACACGGCGCGCATCGAGCACGAGCACTCCGCCGCCCAGGCCGGCTCCGACGTCGTCGACCTCGACGCGGCCGACACGAGCGTCGCCCCCGACGCGACGGTCTCGCCCGACGCGACGGTCTCGCCCGACGCGACGATCTCGCCCGACACGACGGTCTCGCCCGACACCACCGTCTCGCCCGACACCGCCGTCGCAAGCGACGCGACCGTCGCCGACACGACCGTCGCCGACACCACCGTCGCCGACACCGCCACGGTCGACGACACGACCACCGCCGCGTGCACCATCGGCGCGCTCACCGGCACCTGCCGCCCGGTAGGCACCTGCGCCGACGGCGAGGCCGGCATCGAGCAGGTCTGCGCCGGCAGCCCGCAGGTCCGCTGCTGCGTGCCCGCGCTCGACCGCTGCTCGGCCGACGGCGTGCCCGGCGCCTGCATCGACACCACCTCGTGCCCGAGCCCCGACTGGACCGTGACGGCCGGCCTCTGCCCCGGCCCCGCCGGCATCAAGTGCTGCACGGAGACGGCGCGCGAGAACAGCTGCGACGAGGCCGCCCACCCGACCCCCAACGACGGCTTCACCGCCGAGGCCCCCGGCGACCCCGGCTGCCCGGCCGGCATGGCCGCCGTCGCCGGCTTCTGCATCGATCGCTACGAGGCCTCGCTGGTGCTGGCCGCCGACCCGTCGACCTCGGTCACGCCCTTCTTCAACCCGGGCGCCCTGGCCGTGCGCACCGTGTCGGTCGAGTGGGCCGTGCCCCAGGGCTACATCGACGAGGTGCGCGCCGCGGCCGCTTGCCAGGCGGCCGGGAAGCGCCTCTGCACGAGCGACGAGTGGCTGCGCGCGTGCCAGGGACCCGACGGCTGGACCTATCCGTACGGCCCCGATCGCCAGCCGGGCGTGTGCAACGACGACCGCCCGAAGCACGTCGCCTACGAGTACTTCGGCACCACCGACCCGTCGGTGTTCTCGAAGATCGGCAACCCCTGCCTCGACCAGCTCCCGGCCTCCCTCGACCTCTCCGGCGAGAACGAGGGCTGCGAGACCGTCGAGGGCGTCTTCGACATGATGGGCAACCTCCACGAGTGGGTCGACGACGCAGCCGGCACCTTCCGCGGCGGCTTCTTCGACGACACCGTCATCAACGGCCCCGGCTGCCTCTACCGCACCACCGCCCACGACGTGCACCACTGGGACTACTCGACCGGCTTCCGCTGCTGCGCCGACGCGGAGGTGCCCCCATGACCCGGCTCCTGGAGATCGTCCTCGGCGACCCGGGCGACCACCGCCGCGAGCTGAGCCTCTTCTATCAGCCGGGCTCGACCTCGATCGCCGGCCGCTACTTCGACGCGGTGGCCGAGGTCGAGCGCGCCGGCCTGGCCATCATCGACGGCGACCGCTTCCACAACTTCCCGCACAGCCCGATGGACCGGCCGTGGATCGCGGCCGAGCTCAACGCCCTCATCGACGTCGTCAACGGCTGGGCCCCGGGCACCATCCGCCATCGCGCCAGCGCCGACCTCACCCAGGACCAGCTGAACCGGCTGCACCTCTACTTCGAGCAGCTGCGCGGCTCGGTGCTCGCGCCCGGCGCGTTCTATGTCGCCGGCCCGCCCGAGGTGAAGGCGGCGCTCCGGCGCTACAACCTCATGATCCATCGCTTCGAGGACCGCGTGCGCTTCGAGCGCCACGGCGGCTACGGCAGCGCGCACGCCGTCCTCACCTTCGACGAGGCCCGCCCGCGCTACCCGCTCGAGGACGACGACTACCCGCTCTTCAGCCGGCGCAACGTCTTCGGTGCGCTCATGGTCAACTACTGCGAGCTCGGCAAGCCGCTGCTCGACGCCATCGCCGACAAGGACGAGCACATCGGCGACGACAACGTCCGCCCGCTGCGCTTCTACAGCGCCGACGCGCTGCTCCACTTCGGCGCCACCACCTCGGTGCGCGACTACCTCGCCGCCGAGGCCAAGCTCTTCCTGTGGTGGTACAGCGACGAGGCCGCCCCGTTCCGCGCCCTCGGCTTCACCCCGCACGACCCGAGGAACGCCATGGGGCACCTCACCGTGGCCTCGCTCGACCGCGAGCGCGGGGCCATCGCGGGCTTGTCGGAGGCGGCGATCGTCGACCTCGTCGGGCGTCACCAGGCCTTCCTGCGCGTGCACTGCCATGCTTGAGCGCGCGTCGCCACGGTTGCGCGCGGCCGGCGATCGGCACTATCTCGCCGCATGATCGATCTCGCCTGGAACATCGACCACCCCGCCCTCATCGTCGGCCTCGTCGTCGCCGACGACGTCACCGTCGCGCCCATGTCGGCCGATGGCACCGCCGCCATGCTGGCCCGCGTGAACGCCGCCGGCGACCCGCCCGAGGCCACGCGCGCCGCCATCCGCAAGCTGCTGAAGCACGGCGGCTTCAAGGCCACCGGCAGGAACAAGCCGGCCAGCGAGTACCTGGCCGAGGCGCGCCGCCGCGGCGAGTGGCCGAGCATCTACAACGTCGTCGACATCAACAACCTGCTCTCGCTCGAGACCGGCTGGCCCATGTCGGTGCTCGACGCCGGGAAGTGCGGCACCCCGCTCGAGGTGCGCTTCGGCCGGACCGACGAGCGCTACGTCTTCAACCAGGCCGGCCACGCCATCGACCTCGAGGGCCTGCTCGGCCTCGGCCGGGTCGACGGCCCGATGCTCGGCAACCCGGTGAAGGACGCCGTCCACGCCAAGGTCGACCCCGACACGACGCGCCTCGTGACCGCGCTCTGGGCCTCGCGCGACGTCGCCACGCCCGAGCAGGTGCTCGCGGTCGCCACCGACTTCGGCGAGCTCCTCGGCCGCTGGGCCGGCACGACGCGCTGGGCGGTCGCGGTCCGGCACGCCTGAGCCGCGCGGCGGCCCGACCAGCCAGGGCAGCCTTCTACGGCGAACGGCGAGCGGACTCCGTCCGCGGTGGCCATTCGCCTCCGAAGGCCTTCTGGCTGCCTCGACGGCCGCCGCGACCTGGGCGAAGATGCGCGCCATGTCGTACTCGCAACCGCCGCCCTGGTACGTGTCGCTGCCGCTCGGGATCATCCGATTCTTCGAGGTCACGATCTTCGCCGTCGTGCTGTTCATCCCGCTGCTGGTGCTGCCCGGGCGCCCGCGCGGCTTCCTCCTGAAGTTCGCGCTCGCGACGCTGGGAGGCGCCTGGCAGAAGCTCGCGCAGGTCCTCGCCCAGCAGCCGAAGCTCATCGGCCAGCACGCCGCCGAGTACCTCTCGCACCTCCAGGACCGCGGCCGGAAGCGCGCGAACAGCGTGCTCATGACGCGCCTGAAGAACGCCAAGGGCCTCGACCGCTCGCGCCTCGACCTCGGCGAGACCGGCGACTCGGTGGCCGCGGCCAGCTGCGGCGCGGTCTACAAGGCCAAGTGGGACGGCAAGCCGGTGGCCATCAAGGTCGTGCTCACCGGCGCGCGCATCGCCTACACCATGGACCGCGCGCTGCTCCGCGGCGTGGCCGCCGTGGTGTCCATCACGCCCTGGGGCCGGCGCATGCGCCTCCAGGACCAGCTGCGCAAGATCGCCGACGTCTATTACATGCAGCTCGATCTGCGCGACGAGGGCGCCAACACCAAGCTCATGTTCGAGGACTTCGCGCCGCCCTTCAACGCGCGCCTGGCCGCGCGCGGCTCGAAGCTGAAGATCGTCATCCCCGAGATGCACTACTGCGACCGCGACGTGCTCATCGTCGACTGGGTCGCCGGCGCCCGCGCCACCAAGGTCCTGGCCGACGCGCGCGACCCCGACCCGGCCATCCAGCAGGCCTGCGTCACCAAGTGGCGCGGCCACGGCGAGGTGGTCATCGAGGCCGCGGTGTGGGCCAGCCTGCGCCGCGAGGTCACCCACGGCGACCTCCACGCCGGCAACGTCTACTTCGGCGAGGACTCGGTCATCTTCCTCGACTTCGGCCTGTGCTCGCGCATCGACGACGTGCACCGCCTGCGCCTCGCGGCCGGCCTGCTCTCGACCGCCGGCGGCGACGCCGAGGGGTCGCGCTCGCTCATCGGCATGGCCCCGACCCCGCCCAAGCTGCCGCCCGAGAAGCGCGCCGCCTTCGTCGCGGCGCTGCACGCGCTCATCGGCGAGGTGAACTCGAAGGTCGGCGCCGGCAGCGGCACCGAGGGCCTGCCGCTCGGCACGCTGCTCACGAGCTTCCTCGGCGTCGTGCGCCAGCACCGCGTCGAGCCGCACCCCGGCTTCGCCGTCATGAACCAGAACCTGCTCGCCGCGCAGGGCTTCGTCGGCGCGCTCGCGCCGGACTACGACCTGGTGAGCCGCATCCGCGAGGAGGTCATCGCGCTCTACAACGACGACGCCGCGGCGCTGGCCCACGTGAAGCACGTCATCCTCTTGCCGTCGGTGGTCGGCCTGGCGCTGCGCGACGAGGGCGTCGAGAACCTGCTCGTGTCCGCGCTCGATCTGCGCCGCGCCTTCTCGCCGGTGTCGGGCGCCGACCTCGACGCGCAGCTCTCGTCGGCCGACTCGCAGGTCCACTACCTGGCGCCGCCCGACTTCGAGGCCTACCACCAGGCGCTGCTCAAGCTGCGCTTCCTGCGCCAACGCCCGGCCTTCAAGGCCAAGGTGCAGGAGATGGTCAACATGATGAAGCTCTCGCCGCCGCACCCGATGGTGCAGATGACGACGGTCTTCCTGCAGAACCTGGTCGCCTGACGCGCGAGCGTCAGAGCATGGCCCAGCCGTCGGCGGCGACCCGCAGGCCGAGCGGCGGGTTCACGCTCAGGATGTAGAGCGCGCGCCGGTTGCGCGGCTCGTCGGTCTCGTCGGGCGTGCCGACCGCCAGGCCGTCCTCGCCGAAGCCTCTATAGAAGATGGCGATGCGCAGGCCGTGCTTGCGATACCAGCGCGCGATGGCCGCGGCGCGCGCGAGCGACAGCGACTGGTTCGAGGTGCGGTCGCCGACCGTGTCGGTGAAGCCGGCGATGAACAGCTTGAGATCGAGGAGCGTGCCGTGCTCCTTCAGCGCGCGCCGCAGATCGTCAAGCGTCTTGTCGAGCTTGGGCACCTCGCTCGGGGCGATGTCGGCGCTGCCGAGCGCGAACTGCACCTCGTCGTGGGGGATGCTGATGGTGAACGGCTGGATGCGCGTCGAGGCCCACACGCCCTCCTGATCGATGACCTTGACCAGGATCTGCGCGGGCGCCAGCTCCTCGCCCCAGCCGATGGAGAGCTCGCTGCCGCCCGGAGCCGGCGGGTCGAAGGTGCGCTTCTCGCTGCCGATGACGTTGCCGTGCGCGTCCTCGAGCGTGAGCTCGAGCGCAGCCGCCTCGTGGCTCGGGCGGCACACGACGGTGCGGCGATCGAGGTCGACGTCCTGCCAGGTCATCGCGAGCTTCATGGCCTCGTAGCGCACGGCCTCGAAGTCGAAGGTGTACTCGCCGGGCGAGCCGTCGGCCCACGTGACTTGGATGGTGCCGTGGTAGGCGGCGCGCCCGGCGCCGTGCCGGAACGGCAGCCGCCGCGTGGCGCCGGCGCCGATCGCGCCGGTGGTCAGCGTCTGGCTCGCGCCGCCGGCCGGCGCCAGCACGAAGCTCGCGCGCTTCAGCGCCACGCTCGGGTGCAGCACCAGCGCCGGCGCCGCCTGGCCCTTCACGGCCGTCTCGTACTGGAGCCCGAGATCATTCGGACCGGCCGCGACCGCGACTCCACCCATGGCCCACGACAGAAGACACACCGCGACGACGCGCTCGAACCGCATGGCGCCAACCTTTCCGAGGAGCCCCGCTCCCTTGCGGGGGGACGCCGGCCTGACAACGCATGCCGCGGGAAGTTCCCCGCCCCTGCCCGGCGCGCTCTCGCCTGCGGGCGTTTCGCGTTCGGGCGTTTCGCTTTCGAGCGCCGGCCGTCGTTCAGGGAGGGCCATGCGCGATCTGCAACCCCGAGCCAAGGCCGAGCCCGTCGCGACCACCAGGGTCCAGGCCGGCCCCGACGAGCGGGGCGCCGGAGGCCCGCCGCGCGACGACCGCGGGGAGGGCGGCGGAGTCCCCGGCATGCGCGCGCCCGACCGCCTGCGGGGCGCCTCGGCGGCGGCCGGCGACGCCATCCGCGCGGGCCGCGGCGAGACCGTCGGCCAGCGCAAGAACACGCCCGCGTCCGTCCTGGCCGACGTGGAGGCGGTGGCGCCCGAGGATGCGTACGACCTCGCCTTCGGCCGCCCCACCGACGCTGCGCCGGCGCCCGGCCCCGCGGTCACGGGCGAGCGCTGGGTCGAGATCTTCGCGCCGACGAGCGACGTGCCCGCCGTCGTCGACGGCGACAAGACCGCGCAGGACTCGAGCCTCTTCGCGCCGGCCCGCCCGCGTAGCCGCGGCGCGCATCGCGTCGACACCATCGTCGGCTCGGCCAGCGCCCCCGCGGTGGTCGGGCGCCACGTCATCGATCCGGCAACGCTCTTCATCGGCGAGAGCCGCGGCGCGCCGCACCCGGACGTGATGGACGTGCGCCAGGGCATGGTGGGCGACTGCTGGGCGCTGGCGGCGATGCAGGAGCTGGCCGCGCTGCGGCCGGCGTTCATCACGCGCATCGTCACCGGCGGCGCGGGCCAGGCCCAGGTCCAGCTGCAGGTGCCCGGCGCCGACGGGCACCGGAGGCCGCAGACCTTCAGCGTGCCGGTGCCGGTCGTCACCTTCCGCGGCACGCTCCAGGGCGCCGGCTTCCGCGTCGCGCCCCAGCCCGAGGAGCGGCGCTACTGGGCCGAGCTCACCGGCACCACGCTCACCGTCCACCGCGAGGACCGCCACGAGACCGCCCTGTGGGTGCGCGTCCTCGAGCTGGCCATGGCCCAGGCGCTGGCCCGCGGCCGCGCGCTGCCGGTGCTCGACCCGGCCACCGGCGCGGCCCTCTCCGGCCTGCGCCAGCTCAACGCCGGCTCCTATCCCGGCGCCGCGCGCGCGCTGCTCTTCGGCGACGAGGGCACCCAGACCTCGATCGTCCAGAGCAACGGCAGCGCCGCCGACATCCGCGACGCCGACAAGGACGCCATCGCGCGCCTCATCGAGCACGGCGCGCACCCGCGCCTCATGAGCGCCGGAGCCGAGGCCGGCGAGGAGGTGGGCGGGGTCCTCTGGCGCCTGCCGGGCGCCATCGTGCATGCCGAGAGCGAGCTCGTCGCGCCCAGCTTCCGCGGCGCCCCCGACGGCCTGCTCGCGCTGAAGCTCCAGCTCATCCACGACGACTTCACGGCCTGGTCGAGCAAGCGCGACGACCCGGCACTGCTCGCCAAGCTGCGCGCGGATTGCGCCGAGGTCGCCAACAACCGCCAGCTCACGCACCTCGTCGGGCGCACGACGCCGCTCATGAGCGACCTCCTCGACATCCTCCAGATGGTCGGCAACGTCGACTCCGGCCAGGGCGCGCCGGGCGGCACGCCGCGCCAGGGCCTCATGTCGAACCACAGCTACACCGTGCTCGCCGCCCACATCCTCGACGCCGGGCGCCACCCGGTGCCGGCGCCGGCGACGCCGGCGGGCATCGCCTCGGTCGACCCCGAGGCCTCGTGGATCGAGCTGCGCAACCCGTGGGGCGCCGGCGCGCCCAACGACGGCGCGGCGCGCTCGCTCGACGCGCGCGACCCTGGGCGCTTCACGCTGACGCTCCACAAGTTCCTGAACGCGTTCACGTACGTCGACGACGCGGCGGCGCCGCGCTGAGCGCTGGCGCGGCGCGCGAGAGTGACAAAGTCCGAGCGCCGCGCGGGCGCAGCGAGCGCGATCACGCGCGCGGCAGGAGCTCCACCGGCGTGCCCGGGTCGAGGTAGCGCTGGATCTTCTTCCGCAGGTACTCGATGCCGCGGCGCCGCAGCAGGAAGCCCGGATCGGGCGCCTCGCAGTGGACGCGACGGTCGTCGACCCGCACGCGCACACCGAGCTTCAGCCCGACGTACTTCACCTGGATGTCGCCGGTCTTGTCGTCCCAGTGGACGCTCGCGCCGTGCCGGTGCTGGTAGTACTCGCCGAGCGCGTGCATGCGGGCCAGTGCGACCGCGGCGGGAAGGGAGTGATCGACCTCGAGCTCGATGCGTGCCATGTCGCGGAGTTGGCTAGCACGAAGCTCGGCGGCGCGCCAAAAGAAGTGTCGGCGGCGCCCCGGGCTCCGGCCTCGCGCGCGGGCGCCGCTGGCGCGAGCCCGACGAGCGGCCGGGACAACTTCGTCTCGACCCGCCCGGCGGCTTGCGGTAGAGCCCCGGCAGAGACTTGGAGCGCCACGATGCCTGCGACCCCCTTCCGACTCTATTCGACCCTGACCCGCGATGTCCGCCCGTTCGAGCCGGTCCAGCCGGACCACATCGGCCTCTACGTGTGCGGCATGACGGTCTACGATCGATGCCACGTCGGCCACGCCCGCGCCATGACGGTGTTCGACACCTTCGTGCGCTGGCTCCGCTGGAAGCAGTGGAAGGTCACCTTCGTCCGCAACTTCACCGACGTCGACGACAAGATCATCGCCCGCGCGCAGCAGAACGGCGAGGACGCCGCGGCGCTGGCCGAGCGCTTCGTGCAGGCCTTCCACGAGGACGCCGACGGCCTCGGTCTCATCCGCCCCGACCGCGAGCCGCGCGTGTCGACCTCGATCCCCGAGATCATCGACATCATCAAGGTGCTTGTCGATCGCGGCAACGCCTACCCGGCCGACGGCTCGGTGTGGTTCTCGGTCGAGTCGTTCCCCGAATATGGCAAATTGTCGGGCCAGAAGATCGACGAATTGCGCTCCGCCGACGCCGAGTCGGGCAAGCGCCACTCGGCCGACTTCGCCCTGTGGAAGGCGGCCAAGCCCGGCGAGCCGAAGTGGGAGTCGCCCTGGGGCGAGGGTCGCCCCGGCTGGCACATCGAGTGCTCGGCCATGTCGCTCGCGGCGCTCGGCAAGACGCTCGACATCCACGGCGGCGGCCTCGACCTCGTGTTCCCGCACCACGAGAACGAGGTGGCGCAGTCCGAGTGCGCGCACGGCGCGACCTACGCCCGCTACTGGACCCACAACGGCCTCCTGACCATGACGTCGGGCCAGAAGATGGGGAAGTCGCTCGGCAACGTCATCAACGTGCAGGACGCCCTGGCGCAGTTCCCGGCGCAGGCGCTCCGGCTCTACTACCTGCAGGTCCACTACCGCTCGCCGCTGCCCTGGGGTGAGGACGCGCTGCCCGACGCGCTGGCCATGGTGTCGCGTCTCTACGAGGCGCGCGAGGTGGCCGAGGGCATGCAGAGCGACGCCGGCGCCAACGCCGACCAGGTCGCCAAGGAGCTCGGCGAGGACGCCGAGGCCGTGCTGGCGCTGGGCCGCGCCTTCCCGGAGAAGTTCAACGCCGCCATGGACGAGGACTTCAACACCGCGCAGGCGCTGGGTCACCTGTTCGAGCTGGCGCGCGCCATGAACCGCTTCGCCAACCACAAGAAGGCGAAGAAGAAGGGCGGCGCGGTGGTGGCTCCGGCGCTGGCCGCGTTCCGCCTCGTGGCCGACGCGACCGGGCTCCTGTCGCAGCCGTCGACCGACTTCCTGGCGGAGGTGAAGCAGAAGCGGCTGGCCGCGCTCGGCATCTCGAAGGACGAGATCGAGACGCTGCTCGCGCGCCGCGACGAGCTGCGCAAGGCCAAGCAGTTCGCCGACGCCGACGCCATCCGCGTCGAGCTCGACCAGAAGCACATCGTGGTCATGGACGGGCCCGACGGCGCCGAGTGGCGCGTGCGGCTCACGACCAGCCAGGGCGCGTGATCCTCGGCGTCGTCGCGGTCGTCGGCGCGCTCGCGATGGCGGCGCCGCCTCCGGACGCCGAGCCCAACCGGACCGAGATCCACCCGGGCCCGGCCGACCCGCCGCCCACCGCGGTGATCGGGCCCGACCGGCTCGCGCCCGCGCCCGACCTGCCCGCCGCGCTCGACGGCGAGGTCGGGCTGCGCGTCACGCGCCTGGGCGGCCTCGGCTCCTTCGCGACCCTGTCCATCCGCGGCTCGACGCCCGAGCAGGTGCTGGTCGTGCTCGACGGCATCCCGTTGAACCCCGCCGACGGCGCGCCCGTCGACCTCGCCTCGCTGCCGCTCGGGCCGCTGGGCGCGGTGGCCATCTACCGCGGCCGCGCGCCCTACGCCTTCGGCGTCGACGCCATCGGCGGCGTGCTGGCGCTGAAGAGCCGCTCGGTGGCGCGCCCCGCGCTCGACGTGAGCCTCGGCCTGGGCAGCTTCGACACCCGCCTCGTGCGCGGCTGGGCGAGCGCCGGCCGGGTCGGCGTGGCGCTCGACTACAGCGGCAGCGCCGGCGACTTCCGCTTCCTGAACGACCAGGGGACGGCGTGGACGCGCGCCGACGACCAGGTCGAGCGGCGCCGGAACGGCGACTTCGACCAGGGCTCGGTGCTGGTGAAGGGCGGGCTCGAGCTCGGCCACGCGCGCGTCGTGCTGCTCGATCTCTTCACCGCCGCCGACCGCGGCCTGCCCGGCCTCGGCGTCCAGCCCACGCGCGCCAGCCGCTTCTCGCTCCTCAGGAACCTCGGCGGCGCGCGCCTCGACGCGCACCTCGGCCGCCTGCGCCTGGGCGCGCTGGCCTACCTCGGCTGGTCGCGCAGCGCCGTCGACGACCCGCTGGGCGAGATCGGTCTCGGCAGCGGCCATTCCGCGCTGAGCAGCGTGGTGCCGGGCGCGACGGTGGAATTGGCAATTCCGCTGAGCGGCGCTGACTGGCACCTGACGCCGTCGTCGGTCACCGCCTGGCGCTTCGAGTCGACGTCCGGCACGAGCGTCGCCGACGCCCAGCGCAGCGTGCTCTCGACCGCTCTGGAGCTGGCCTTCCGGCACGACGTCGGCGTCGAGGCGCGCGCCTCGGCGCGCCTGGAGCTCCTGCCCGAGCTGGCCCCGGCGGCGCGCTTCGAGATCGCCACCAGCGCGCTGGCGGATATTCGCATCGGTCTCTCGGCGAGTTTGTCACATCGCCTGCCGAGCCTCTTCGAGCTCCACGGCGACACCGGCACGACGCTCGGCGCGCCCGACCTGCGACCCGAGACCGCGCGCAGCGTCGAGCTCGACGCGCGCTGGGATCCGGGACCCGACGCCTGGCTCGAGGCCTTCGCCTACGCCTCCGACGTCGACGACCTCATCCAGGTCGTACAGAACGCGCAGGGGGTCGTCAGGCCCGCCAACCTGGCCTCCGCGCGCATCCTCGGCGCCGAGCTCGCCGGCGGCGCCATCCTCGCCGACGAGCACCTCGTCGTGCGCGGCGGCCTCGGGCTCCTCGACGCCGTCGACACCTCGGGCATCGCCGCGCGCGACGGCAAGCGACTGCCGCTGCGTCCGGCCGTCACCGCCTCGGCGCGCGTCGAGCTGCGCTTCGGCGACGACAGCGCGCGCATCGGGATCTGGACCGAAGCAGATCACATTTCGGGCAATTCGCTCGACTTCGCCGATCTGGTGCGATTGCCGGCGCGGACGCTGCTCGGCGCCGGCGTCTACGTCGAGCGCGGCACGCTGCGCATCGAGGCCTCGCTGGCCAACCTGCTCGACCAGCGCAGCGTCGACCTGGCCGGCTATCCGCTGCCCGGCACGACCGCCCTCGTCATGCTGCGCATGCACCCCGATATCTGATCGGCCCGCCTTGCGCGATGCGCCGGCTCCGACGACATTGGCGATATGACATTCCGCGCTGTCTTCATCGCCGTCTTCATCGGAACCGCGCTCGTGGTGGGCGCCATGATCCTGAACGCCGAGCGCCCGACGCTCGGCACCGCGCAGCCCTCGCCGAAGCTGGTCGAGGCCTCGGGCAAGTGCGCCGAGTGCCACCGCGCCGAGACCTCGGCCATCGTGGCCCAGTTCGAGCGCAGCAAGCACGCCGTGAAGGGCATCACCTGCCTCGACTGCCACCAGCCGGCGCCGGGTCAGGCCTCGGTCGAGCACCGCGGCTTCACCATCGCGCAGCACCTGACCTCGAAGAACTGCGCCCAGTGCCACGCCACCGAATATGATCAATTCGCACGCAGCCGCCACGCCGGTCCGGCCTGGGCGGCGGTGAGCGGACCGGCCGGCTTCTCGCCCGAGCAGCTGGCGCTCGGCGAGCGCTACCACCCCGGCTGGATCCAGCGCGCCGCCAACCCGCTCGTGGCGCTCGAGGGCGAGGCGGCGCAGCTCCGCGGCTGCGAGGCCTGCCACAGCATCGGCAAGCCCAACGCCGACGGCTCGTTCGGCAGCTGCACCAACTGTCATGCGCGCCACGCCTCGTCGGTGGCGCTGGCGCGCGAGCCGAGCACCTGCGGCCAGTGCCACATGGGCCCGGACCACTCGCAGATCGAGATCTACGAGGAGTCGAAGCACGGCGCGCTGTTCGTGGCGCAGCACGAGAGCATGAACCTCGAGGCCGACCCGAAGCACCTCACCACCGCCGACATGAGCGTGCCGACGTGCGCCACCTGCCACATGAGCGGGCTCGAGGGCATGAACATGACCCACGACACCACCGAGCGGCTGACCTCGTTCCTGTTCGCGCCCATCTCGACCAGGCGCCCGGCGGGCGATCGCGGCCGCGTCGCCATGACCGAGGTGTGCCTGAAGTGCCACGCCAAGACGAGCGTCGAGAGCTACTTCGCCACCGCCGACCAGGTGCTGACGGCCACCAACGACAAGGTGAAGGCCGTGCTCGACGTGACGGCCGCGCTGCGCAAGGACGGCCTCATCCCGAAAGAACCTTTCACATCGCCGATCCAGTTCGCCGAGTTCGACCTCTGGCACTACTTCGGGCGCACCGCCAAGCACGGCGCCTACATGGGCGGCGCCGACTTCGTGCAGTGGCACGGCAACTACGAGATCCTGCGCCTCGGGCGCGAGGTCGACCGCCTCGCCAAGGAGCTGCGCGCCGCTGCCGCCGCCCCCGAACCGACCCCGACGCCCGCACCGGCCCCGGCTCCGAGTCCGGCCCCGACGCCCGCACCGGCCCCGGCTCCGAATCCGGCCCCGACGCCCGGACTGGTCCCATGAAGGAGAAGCTCGTCCCGACCTACCTCGTCGAGCTCTTCGCCGTGGTGAACCTGGCGTTCCTGGGCGGCGACATCTTCATCGCGCACTCGGCCAACGCCTTCGCCCGCACGCCCGAGTGGTTCCCGCTCATCTTCTCGGCGCTGGCCGCGCTGGTGCTGGCGCCGTCGCTGCTCTCGCCGCGCCTCTGGGCGCGCTGGCGCTGGCCCGCGCTCGTCGTCGGCGGGCTGGCCGTCGTGGTCGGCGTGGCCGGCATGCTCTACCACCTGGAGAGCGGCTTCTTCCGCCAGCGCACGCTCCACGACCTGGTCTACTCGGCGCCGTTCGCCGCGCCGCTCGCGTATGTCGGCGTCGGTCTGCTGCTCGTCCTGTCGCGCCTCGAGGTGCCGGGCTCGCTCGTCTGGTGCCAGTGGGTCATCTTCCTGGCGCTCGGCGGCTTCGTCGGCAACTTCGCGCTCTCGCTCGGCGACCACGCGCAGAACGGCTTCGCCAGCGCCGCCGAGTGGATCCCGGTGGCGGCCGCGGCGCTGGCGGTGGGCTTCCTCGCGGTGGCCATGTTCCGCCCCGGCGACCGTCGCTTCCGCCGCATCACGCTCGCGCTCATGGGCGTCGAGCTCGCGGTCGCGGTGGCCGGCGTGGTCTTCCACTGGATCGGCATCCTCGCCTCGCACGGCCCCGACTTCAGCTACCAGCTCTTCTACGGGCCGCCGGCCTTCGCGCCGCTGCTCTTCGCCAACCTCGCGCTGCTGGCCGGCCTCGGCCTCTGGGGCTTCGCGCGCATCGAGTCCGGCCTCAGCGAGCACGCGGCCCTCGGCGTCAGGCCGCGCTGACGCGAATCAGAGCCGGCCGACGGTCGCGGACGCCGGCCACACCCGCGGCCCTCAGGCACCCGCACCGTGCGATGCGAGCGCGGCCGCGAGGCGCTTCTTGTTGCGCGTGCGGCAGTACTCGACCCGCTCGGCCAGCGTCAGCCCGTCGACCTTGCCGCTCACGTCGGCGCCCTTCGCGAGCAGCTCGGCGAACAGCTCGACGTCGTCGCCGCGGTCGGCCAGCTCGTGGATGAGCGTGCGCTGCCCCTCCTTGGCGTTCACGTCGAGGCCGTGGGCCAGCAGCGTGCGCACGATCCGCGCGCGCCGGGCCGGCGCGTCGATGTACATGAGCGGCCGCACCACGCCGGACTTCTTGTGGCGCGCGTTGGGATCGGCGCCCGCCAGCAGCAGCAGCTCGACCGTGCGCATGGCAAGGTCGAGCTCGGCCGGCTTGGTCGCGTGGGCGGCGATCGAGACGGCGTCGTGCAGCACCGGCTCGCCCTTCTTGCCATCGGTGGGCGTGTTCGGGTCGGCGCCGCCGCCCAGCAGCAGCGCCACGTAGGTCGGCTTGCGCAGCCGCACCGCGGCCGCCAGGAACGGCTCCTTCGAGACGGTGCGACCGTTGACGTCGGCGCCGTCGGCGATGAGCTGGCCGACGAGCTCGGCGTCTTCCTCCCAGAGCGCGGCGCCCAGCGCCAGCGTGGGATCGACAAGCGTCTTTGCGAACGACGGCGGCGGCAGATCCTTCTTGGCGCCCGCCGCCTTCAAGAGCGCCACCGCGGCCTTGTGGCGGTAGTGCATGGCCACGCCGAGCGGCGAGCTGCGCGTCGGCGCGCCGAAGCCGAAGTCCACGATGGGGCCGTCGTTGACGTCGGCGCCCGCGGCGATGAGCTGGCGCAGGGTCTCGCTCCAGCCCTCGCGCGCCGCCTCGAAGACGGGGAAGGTGCCCTGGCTGTCGGCGCCGGTCTTGGCGCCGTGCGCCAGGAGCCACGCCACCACCTCGGCCGGCGGCTCGCCGTAGCACATGGCGTGGGTCAGCGCGGTGCGGCCGTTGGCGCCGTGGTCCACCGACGCGCCGTGCTGCACCAGCAGCTCGGCCACCTCGAGCTGCCCGCGCATGAGCGCGACGACCAGCGTGGCTCCGTCGGGCGGGCACGGCTCGGCGCCGCGCTCGAGCAGGAGGCGCACCTGCTCGACCAGGCCGAAGGCGGCGAAGCGGCTGAGGTACGGCGTGTCGTTCTCGTCGCCGGCGTTGGGGTCGACGCCGGCGTCGAGCGCGGCGCGGAGCGCGTCGAGGTCTTCGGGGAGCACATGCATGTCGTCGGTCACGGCCGCCTCCAGGGTCGGGTCAGCGCATGCCTGGACCGCGAAGGGCGAGGAGGTCAACGAATAAACGCATCCAACGGGTCACGAATGTACGCAGACCCGCCCCGCTGAAGGCTCAGCGGAAGTCGGGCGCGTAGTAGACGCCGGGCGGCGAGGCCCCGGGGTCGACGACGTAGTCGACGCCGCTCTCCAGCACGTCGCCGGGCAATTGCACCAATTGGCAATTGACGCTGCCACTCCCGCCATACGGGCAGGCGTCGCCGACCTTGGAGTAGTAGACGCCGGGGAAGGCCGGGTTGGCGTCGACCCAGTAGCTCGTGCCGGCGTGCAGGACGCCCGCGTCGAAGGTCCAGACGAGGCAGCGCTGACCCTTGGGATCGCCGCCATTGACGCACTCGCGCGCCGCCGGTTGGCACGGGCTCGGGCGCACGGTGGCACCGTCGACGCAGCCGACGTTCTCGTGGAAGACGCCGCCGTCCGGGCAGTACTCGGCGTTGTCGCTGCCGCAGGCGACGAGGTTCCTCACGTAGTCGATGAGGAACGTCTGCTGCGCGAAGCTCGCCTGCTTGTCGGGTGGCACATAGGTCGAGTGGTTCAGGATCCAGTAGAAGGGGCTGGTCGGGAAGTTCGAGCTCTCGAAGGGGGCCAGCGCCGACGGCGCCGACGGGTCGATGTCGGCGCGGGTTCCCACCGTGATTTCGCCGATCTTCGTGTTGTTGATGTAGTACACCAACTTGCCCTCGCTCCACTCGACCGCGAACAGGTGATCGCGCTTCCAGAACTCGTCGGTCTTCACCTGCTTCTGGGTGAAGCCCTTGTCGAGGTGCAGGCTCTTGCCGCCCTTTTTGTCACAATCGGCCGAGTCGCTGGCGTCGATCTCCTGGCCCGTGCCCGGGTCGTAGCACTTGCCGTGATGGTAGGTCTGGTAGACCTCGTTGGCGGCGTCGCGCGCCTCCATGACGTCGATCTCGCCGCCGTCGTAGGGCCAGCCGCCGCTCTCGGGCATCAGCCAGGTGGCCGGGAAGGCCCCGACACCCTTGGGGATCCGAGCCTTGGCCTCGAAGCGCCCCTGGAACTGCATCGCGCCCCGCGCCCACGGCTGGTTGGTCATGGCGTAGCTCATGACGCCGCCGTCGAGGATGGGGCAGGTCAGGTTCCGGAAGCCGAGCGTCGGAGAGTAGTCGATGTTCTCCTTGCAGCGGTAGGTCTGATTGGCATAATACACGCCCGGCCAGCGCGGATCGGTATCGACCCAATAGTCGACGCCACTCTCCTCGAGCACGTGCGGCGCGAAGCCCATGACGGTGCAGTTGACGCCGCTGAAGGTGTCGTCGGCACGGCATCCCTGGTTCTCGAAGCCGCTCTGGCCGGGGCGCGGCGCGTAGTAGACGCCGGGCCAGGCCGGGTTCGCATCGACCCAGTAGTGGACGCCGGTGTCGAGGCGGCCGGGCGCGAAGGCCTGGATTTGGCAATTCGGGTCGCCGCCGACGCCGCCGTAGATGCAATTGGCCTCGACGGGCGCGTAGGTCGCCGACAGCCGGAGGTAGCCCTTGCCCGACGCGTCGACCGCCACCTGCGAGGCGTCGAAGCGCGCCGACCAGTGACCGTTGTAGTCGGTGGCCATCCAGTTGGTCATCTCGTAGAGCGTCCAGTGGCACTTGTCGAGGTCGGCCATGCGCTCGGCGATGAGCTGCCCGTAGAGCGCCTTCACGTCGGAGAGGCTCATGCTGGCGAAGTCGTGGCTCGGGTCGAGCACCTTGATGGCGGCGATCATGTTCTCGCGCATCGGCGGGTACGGCCCGGCGCCGGCGTCGTTGGCGAAGTCGCAGTCGTGGCTCGCGCCCGCCCAGATGTGGCACTGCGGCTTGAGCGTGTCGAAGCAGTAGTCGTCGCGCGCGTCGCTCGCCGGCTTGCCGCGGAACTGGTCGTCGAAGGGCACGCGCCAGTGGGTGCGGCTCACCGTCACCGGGCCGGGCGGGCCGACGTCCTCGACCACCGTCGC
This sequence comes from Myxococcota bacterium, assembly GCA_046351155.1. Taxonomy (GTDB): domain Bacteria; phylum Myxococcota_A; class UBA9042; order PHBI01; family PHBI01; genus JAXLYZ01. The sequence goes on along the minus strand of JAXLYZ010000006.1, from coordinate 73,929 downwards.
GTCGGCGACGGCGGTGTCGACGACGCTGGTGTCGCCCACCGCCGTGTCCGCCACTGCCGTGTCCGCCGCGCTGTCGTCGACGGCGCTGTCGCTGGCCCCGGCGCTGTCGCTCGCCACGGCGCTGTCGCTCGCGACCGCGCTGTCGCTCGCCACCGCGCTGTCGCCGAGCACCACGTCGGGCGGCACGAAGACCTCGCCGGCGCTGTCGCCGCCCCCGAAGACCGGGTCTTCGCCGCACGCGCCGAGCAGGGCGAGAGTCGCCGAGAGTGACAAAATAGTTGTGACGGACATGGTTGGACCGGGGTCGGAGTCAGAGGCGCGATTCAGGGTCAGAGACAGCGACCCTCGGCGTCGCGCGGGAAGCGCTCGGCGCACGCCATGCACGGGCTGCCGCAGGCCGGCTTGCAGTCGTGGTCGCAGGTCCAGATGGGGCGCTCGTCGCCGCTGCACTCGATGGCCGGGTGCGGGTCGGCGCCGTAGCACTGGCAGGCGTTCTCGCAGGTCGGCTTGCCGCCCGGGTCGCCCGGATCGACCGGCGTGCCGCTGGAGAGGCGCAGGTCGCCCGGGTCGCAGCCCTCGGGCACGGCCGGCGTGCCGAGGCCGGCGCAGCTGCCGGCCTTGACGTTGCCGTCGCCGCTGGCCGGGTCGCAGCCCCAGCCCGCGCCGAAGGTGTAGGCCTCGTACATGCCGAGCCCGTGCATCATGGCCTGGAACGTGGGTCCGCCGTCGATGCGGTGGGTGCCGGCCGGGACCTCGACCGCCGCCCACACCAGCTCGGGCACGCCCTCCAGCGGGGCGAGCCCGGGCACCGGCATGCCGTCGAGGCGGAGGTCGCCCTGGCTGCTGGCCGCGGTGAGGATGGTCACCCAGTGGCGCGCGGCGACCAGCGTCTCGAAGTCGTCGAAGGCCGTCCACGCCACCGAGCGCGACACCAGCCCGAGCGGCGGCACCACCAGCAGGTTGGGGTCGCCGGTGCCGGCGGTCATGCACGCCTCGCTCTTGGTCAGCACGGCGACGCCGATGGGCTGGTTCGAGGCCAGCACCGACGCCTTGGCGATGGACAGCGTCTGGCCGCGACCGGGGTTGATGAGCGCCGAGCCCTGGCACGAGATGTCGACCGAGGTCTTGAAGCGATCGGCCACCACCTTCACCGGCGTGGCGCCGCTGCCGGCCAGCGGCATGACGACGTAGCGCGTGCCCCAGCGCGCGGTGGGGATCATCTGATCCCACAGGTGGCTGTCGGCGCCGACGCAGGCGATGTGGGCCTGGCGCGCGCCGGCGAAGACGGCGATGCGCTTGCCGCCGAGCGCGTGGACGCGCGTGCCGGAGAGGTCGTCGCCGGCCTGGAATTGGATGGTCTGGCCGCGCTCGAGCTCGAAGCGCTGCGTGACGCCGGTCGGCAGGAAGCCGGTCGTCACCGTCGACGGCGTGACCTCGATGGTGGTGTCGTCCTCGGTCGCGACGACCACCAGCGACGACGGGCTCTGGTGCTGGATGTCGACCGCGGTCACCGCCACGTACTCGTCGCCGAGCTCACCCACCGGCAGGACGCGCGAGGCCTCGCTGAAGTAGATGCGGTAGTGCACCGCCACGACGCTCACCGGCAGATCGGCGGTGATGTGCACGCCGAGCTTCGAGGGCAGCTCGTCGATCTGGGGATAGAGGATGCCGGCCGGCATCGTCACCTTGACGACCTCGCCCGCGCCCACCTCGAAGGCCTGGCTGTAGCCGGTCTGCGGCACCTCGACGTGGCCGATGGTGTGCTCCTCGGCCGACACGAAGAAGGCGAAGGTCGGCGGCCCGTTCGAGGCCAGCGACAGGTTCTCCATGAAGCCGACCCAGAACTCGGTGCCGGTCGTGGTCGGGCTGGCGTTGAGCTCGGGCGCGTGCACCTCGTCGCTCGGGCCGGCCGTGTCGCCGTCGGGCGCCGTCGGGATGTCGCTCGCGACGGTGGCATCGCCGCCGCCGTCGACGACCGCGCCGGGGTCACCCCCGCACATGGTCGAGCCGAGGGCCGCGATGATCGAGCACAGGTAGGCGGTCCGCACGCGCGGGAGCATAGCCGCTGCGACGGCCCGAGGTCCATATAAGGTGCGCTCGCGGCAGCGCGGCCGGGCTCAGCGTGGGGCGGGCGTCCACCAGTGGACCGCGCCGTCGTCGCCGACGAAGGCGACGTGAGCGCGATCGGCGCGGTCGACGGTGAGGTCGACCAGGCTGTCGCTGCGGTTCGGCAGCGGCGCGAGCAGCTCGTCCGACCAGCGCGCACCGTCCCAGCGCCGGTAGTTGAGGCGCGTGTCGTCCTGGTAGATGACGTGGAAGCGATGCCGGCGGTCGACCTCCAGCTCGAGGGACTGACCGAGGCGCGCGTCGGCCACCGCGCCGCGATCGAGCTCCTCGCTGAGCCACTTCATGCCGTCCCAGTGGAGCTCGCGCACCACGCCGATGCCCTGGTCGGCGGTCTGCACCAGGATGTGGGGATGGTCGTCGTCGTCGATGCCGATGGCGACCTTGCGCCCCGGGTTCACGCTGGTGTTGGGCTGGACGCCGAAGCTGTGCTCGACCCAGTCGCGCCCGTTCCAGTAGCGGTAGAGCAGCTCGGGCTCGGTCGTGTTGCAGCAGTTGGAGACCATGTGCGGGCGGTCGTCGCGGTCGAGCGTCCAGCTGAACGTGAGCACCACCGGCAGGAGGTTCTGCATGAAGCCGACGGGACCGTACTCGGCCAACTGTTCCCAGCCGACGTGCGGATCGCGCCGCGCGATGTGCAGCGTGAAGTCGTCGAGCGTCACCGCCGACGCCACCACCTCGCCCGACGCCGACACGACCACGAGCGGGCGGCTGGCGTCGACGAGGCCGAGGAACGGCTCGCTCGCCCACGCGCGCTCGACGGCGAGCGGACGATGGGCCCAGATCACCGCGCCGGCGAGCGCGTCGTGGGTCTGGAAGAGGACGTCGATCTCGTCGTCGTCGGTCACGCCGGCCGCCACGAGCAGCGGCGTGGCGACGCCCTCGGCGGCGGTCTCGCGCTTCCAGCCGACGCCGTCGAAGCGGCGCAGCACGAGGTCGGTCTGGCTCGGGAAGGGCTGGCGGAAGCCGACGACGATGGGCTGACCATGCACGTCGGTGGCCGCGGCGATGAGCGGCATCAGATCGCCGACGAGGCTGGCGTCGCAGTCGTCGACGCAGGCGCAGGCCTCGCTGGCGCACGTCGACGCGGACGCGCAGTAGCAGGCGCCGCCGCACGGGTCGGTGCCGCAGCCGCCGGTGGCCATGATCGGCGCGCAGCCCGGCACGCACGCGACGTCGCTGTCGGCGTCGTTCGCGGCGTCGGCGACGTCGGCGTCGACCGCGCTCGTGTCGGCCTCGGCGCTGTCGGCCTCGGCGCTGTCGGCCGCGACGTCGCCGGAGGTGTCGCTGGCCTGGGAGTCGCTGGCCTGGAACGTCGGGTCGCTCGGACAGGCGGCGAGGCACGGCGCGAGCGCGAGCCAGCCGAGTCGGCGTCGCAGCACTAGGCCTCCGCCTTCACGACCGCGCGCGGCGGCGGCGCGCCGACGAGCCCCTTGCGCATGGCGATGGGCATGACGAACATCGCGATCTCGTTGAAGGTATTGTTGTTGGGGTCGAGCATCTTGCCGATGCCCTCGGCGGTGAGGAGCCCGACCATGACCAGCGCCAGCTCGGGGATGGGCCGGATCTTGTGCTTCCGCGCCAGCGCGAAGACGTCGTTCATGAACGAGCCCCACTCGAGCTGGTTGTCGCTCTGGGCGCGGAACTTCATGACCAGCTTCTCGGCGTCGTCGGTCACCTGCTGCCAGTCGACCTGGTCGGCGAGGTAGTGGTGGAAGCGCTTCAGGTGAGTGACAAAATCGTGGTGGGTGCCGATGGCGATGCAGCGCGAGAAGTCGATGAACTGCAGCAGCACCTCCTCGCCGAGCAGCTTCACCAGGCCCACGTCGAAGATGGCCAGGCGCCGGTCGTCGCCGACCAGCAGGTTGCCCGGGTGCATGTCGGCGTGGACGAAGCCGTCCTCGAAGCACATCTTGAGGAAGGCCATGCGCATCGTGCGCGCCACGTCCCGATGATCGCCGGGGCCGAGGTTGTCGACCTTCTGGCCGCGGATGAACTCCATGGTGAGGATGCGCTCGCCGCAGTGCTCCTCGTAGACGGCCGGGAAGTGGACATTTGTCACTTTCGCGAAATTGGCCTTGAATTGCTCGTAGTGCTTGGCCTCGTTGCGCAGGTCGGTCTGGCCGACGATGCCCTCGACGAAGTGGCGCATGTGGTTGACCGGCTCGGACATGCGCGCCTTCTTCGAGAGCTCGAGCACGCGCGCGAAGCCGACCAGGATGGCGCCGTCGCGCTCGGCGCGGGCGCGCACGCGCGGGCGCAGCACCTTGACCGCCACCTCGCGGCCGTCGACCAGGCGCGCGCGGTGGACCTGCGCCACGCTGGCGGCGGCGACCGGCTTCTGGTCGAACTCGCTGAAGCGGTCCTCGAGGCGGCCGCCGAGGTCGTGCTCGATGATGGCGCGCACCTTCTTGAAGCTGAAGGCGGGCAGCCGATCCTGGAGGTGGCGCAGCTCGTCGATGACCTCGGGCGAGAAGATGTCGGGGCGCGTGCTCATGACCTGGCCGAGCTTCACGAAGCTCGCGCCGAGGATGGTCATCGACCAGCGCAGGAGGCGCCCGCGCACGCGGCCGACGGCGGCGCGACGGCGCTCGCGGTCGAAGATGAACAGCGTGCCGAGGCGCGCGACGCCGTACATCAGGAGGAAGACGAGCCCGATGAGGCACACCGCGATGAAGCGGCCGGTGTTGACGATGGCGGTGACGACGGCCTTCATGCGCGGCTCACAGCTGGAAGACGAGGTAGTAAAGCAGCTTTTGCATGAGCGCGTCGGCCTGCTCGTCGTTGTGGAAGGTGGTGTAGACGACCTTGCCGGCGCCGAGGCCGGGGCGGTGCACGAGCACCATCGGACCCGGGTGCGACACGTGGTCGTCGGGGATGAGGCGGCCCGCGCAGTCGGCGCAGGTGATGATCTCCGAGCCGTCGCAGATGCCGTCGCCGCAGGTCGCAGGCGAGGGCAGCTCGACGTCGACGATGCCCTTCACCATGACGTCGGTGCCGCCGCCGGCCGCGTCGACCGCGATGAGCGGGCCCGGGCCGTAGCGCGTGGTGAAGGCGCCGGTGCCGAGGTAGGCGGCCAGCGTCGCGTCCTCGACGGTGGCGGCGTAGTTCTTCTGGCCCTGCACCTGCTGCGGGCCGTTCGAGGCCATCGGCGCGTTGGGCAGATCGTCGGCGCCGTAGAAGTCGATGGCGTCGGGGAAGGCCGACTCGACGTAGGCCCAGGCGAGGTCGGAGGCGTAGATGGAGCCGCCGCTGAGCACGAAGTCGGCGAGGTTCTCGCCGATGTCGGGGAACTCGCGCACCCAGGCGAGCGGCGCGCTGGCGCAGTCGAAGAAGAGGATCTTGTAGGCGGCGAGCCGAGCCGGGTCGCGCAGCACCTTCACGGCCTCGATGTCGGCGGCGGGCACGTCGTCGAAGTAGTCGGTCTCGTAGTCGTACCAGGTGTACTCGAAGCCGAGCTCGCGCAGGAGATCCTCCTGCTGATCCCATTGGCCCCAGAAGACGGCGATGGGCACGGCGGCGGGCGCGAAGCACACCTTCTGGGCCGCGCCGCTGCTGTCGTTCAGCTGACCGGCCACGACCTGGATCGGGTAGTCGCGGTGGAACGAGCCCGCGTCGACGCTGACCTGGTGGAGGCCGCAGGGGATGGCCGGGAAGTCGTAGCTGCCGTCGGGGGCCGAGCGCGTGGTGTAGGTGCGCGGCGTGCCGTCGCAGTCGATGGCGGTGATGGAGACGTGCGCGTCGGGGATGTGCACGTGCTGGGACGGCGCGCACACGACGCCGCGCACCTCGCCGTAGCCGCACGGGTCGCAGTGGTCGGTGGCGGTCGCGTCGCCGACGGCGTCGCCGACTGTGACCGGGATGTCGGCGGCGACGGTTGCGTCCTGCGCGGCGTCGGACGCGTCGCCCGCGTCGGACGTCGCGTCGTCGGAGGCGTCGCCCGACGCGTCGGGAGCCCCGCCGACGCAGGGGCCGCAGGCGCCGAAGCGGCCGTCGGCGCCGCAGGTCTGGGTGCCGGGCGACTGGTCCGGGCATGGACAGGTCTCGACCTTGCCCGGTGTGCACAGCGGGACGCCGGCCTGATCGTCGCTGCAGGCGACGAGGGCAGAGGCCGCGAGGACCGTGGCCACGAGGGCCCGGTGGTGGTGGTTCCGCGACATGGCGGCGGAGGCTAGCGCATGTGGAGGCCGTGCGGTAGACGGAGCGCGTGCAGCAGCGACGAAGCCTGGGATTCCTTTGTGTCGTCCCGTGTCTCGCGGCGTGTGACGACGCCGCGCCCGACCCGAGCGAGATCCTGCCGCGCGCCGAGTGCGCCATCGCGGTCGTGGCCAGCGACTACGGCTCGAGCAGCGTGTCGCTGCTGGCGGCCGACGGCCGGCCCTGCGCCAGCGACATCGTGCACTCGGGCAGCCGGCCGCCCGGGCTGCTCACGGCGCTGTCGGGCGACGTGGTGCTGCCGACGTCGGCGCCGCCGGCCGGGAGCCCGAGCGAGCTCGTGCTGATCGACCGCTACCCCAACGGCGTCGTGACGCTGGTCGACCCGGACTCGACGAAGCTGGCGGTGCAGAGCCAGTACGCGGTGGCGCCGGGCTTCGTCGGCAACCCGCAGGACATGCTGCGGCTCGGCGACGGCACGGCGCTCGTCTCGCGGCTCCAGAAGAACCCCGAGCCGACGCCCGAGGCCATCGATTTCGATGATGGGTCGGACCTCCTGATCATCGATCTGATCGATGGCCACCGGGTCGGGCGCATCGACCTCACGGCCGCGGCCGAGCCCGGCTTCGACCCGACGCCCGGGCTCATGGCGGCGGCGGGCGGGCTGGTGTGGGTCGGCCTGTCGCACCTCACGACCGACCTCGTCAGCGCCATCGGGCCGGGGCGCGTGGCGGCGGTGGACGCGGACGCGCGCGAGCTGGTGGCGACGGTGCCGCTGGCGCCGTTCACCAACTGCGGCCAGCTCGCCGCGTCGCCGAGCGGCGTGTGGGTCGCCTGCAGCGGCAAGTTCAAGGGCCGCGTCGACGCCCAGGTCGAGCAGTCGGGGCTGGCCTGGATCGACGCCGCGACGCGCGAGGTGATGTGGAGCGGCGGCGCCGTCGAGCTCGGCGGCGCGCCGTTCGGGCTGTCGCTGGCCGCGCTCGACGACCAGCGCGCGCTGGCGGTGTCGCTCGGCGACATCGGCGTGCACTCGCCGGATCACCTGGTGGTGATCGACCGGCGCGACGGCAGCGCGACGCCGCTGCTGGCGTCGACCGACGCCTTCGAGATCGGCGGCATCCTGCCGTCGCCGGAGGCGGGCGTGGTGCTGGTGGCCGTCGCCGACATCTACGCGCCGCGCATCGAGCGGCTGTCGCTCGACCGCCTCGCGCGGCTCGAGCCCATCACCCAGAGCTCGGCGACGGGTCTCCCTCCGCGCCTGCTGTCGTTCTTCCGGCCTCGGGCGGCCCGCTGATCGCGGCCGGCGCCGCGACCACCGGGCGCGGGTGGACGCGGTCGAGGGCGGCGACCAGGTCGTGGGCGTCGAAGGGCTTGGGCACGTAGGCGTCCATGCCCGCCTCGAGGCAGCGCGCGTCGTCGCCGGCCTGCACCTGCGCCGTGAGCCCGATGATGGGCACGCGCTGGCCGCTCTGGCGCTCGGCCTCGCGCACGGCGCGCGTCACCTCGAGCCCGTCGAGCTCGGGCATCTGCACGTCCATGAGCACGGCGTCGAAGCCGCCGCCGAGCACCGCCTCGAGCGCGGCGCGCCCGTCGGTGACGCCGGTGACGACGTGGCCGGCGCGCTCGAGGAGGCGCGTCGCGAGCAGCAGGTTGGTCGGGTTGTCCTCGGCCAGCAGCACGCGCATGCCGCGCGCGGCGACGAGCGGCTGCGGGCGCACCGCGGTCGGCGCGCGCGTGGCGATGTGCACGGTGAAGGTGAAGGTCGTGCCCTCGCCGAGCACGCTGTCGAGCTCGATGGTGCCGCCCATCATGCGCACGAGCTCAGCGCTGATGGGCAGGCCGAGGCCGGTGCCGCCGTAGCGGCGCGTGGTCGCCTCGTCGGCCTGGGCGAAGGGCTCGAAGACCTGGGCCACCTTGTCGCGCGGGATGCCGATGCCGCTGTCCTTCACCTGGAAGCGCAAGAGCACGGCGCTCGGGCGCTCCTCGGCGACGCTCACCGAGACCTTGATGGCGCCGCGCTGGGTGAACTTCACGGCGTTGGCGACGAGGTTCACGAGCACCTGGCCGAGGCGCATCGGGTCGCCGGTGAGGCGGTCGGGCACGCCGTCGGCGACGTCGACCTCGAAGGTCAGGCCCTTGTTGCGCGCGCGCAGCGCCAGCGGACGCAGCGACGAGTCGAGCACCGCCGAGAGCGTCATGGGGATCGACTCGAGCTCGAGCTTCTGGGCGTCGATCTTCGAGAAGTCGAGGATGTCGTCGACCAGGCGGAGGAGGCTCGAGGCCGCGTCGCGCGCGCCGCTCACGAACTCGCGCTGCTCGGCGTCGAGCTCGGTGTCGAGGGCCAGCGCGAGGAAGCCGAGCACGCCGTTCAGCGGCGTCCGGAGCTCGTGGCTCATGCGCGCGACGAAGTCGGCGCGGGCGCGCGTGGCCGCCTCGGCGTGGTCCTTGGCCTGCACCAGCGCGTTCTCGATGGCGAGGCGCTCCTGCATGTCGATGGCGATGCCGGTGTAGGCGGTGGGGCGGCCGGAGGCGTCCTCGGTGCGCGTGACCGACAGCAGGACCGGGAAGGTCGAGCCGTCCCTCCGCTTGTAGACGCACTCGAGCACGGCCGGGCGCCCGTGGCGGACGCCGCTCACGAAGGCCATGACCGGGGCGGTGAAGGTCTTGCCGAGCTCGGCCTGGCGCTTCTGCACGAGGCGCGTGAGGTCGTCGGGGTCGTGCCACAGGGTCGGGTTGTGCTTGCCGATGACGTCGGCGGCGCTCCAGCCGAGCCAGCGCTCCGCGGTGCGGTTGAAGTCGGTGACGAGGCCGTCGGCGCCGACGGTGACGACGGCGGCGTTGACGCTGTCGAGGACGGCGCGCCAGCGCGCGGTGGCGCCGGCGAGCTCGGCGGTGCGCTCGGCGACGCGGCGCTCGAGCTGGTCGCGGGCCTCGCGCAGCGCGGCGGCGTCGGCCGCGCGCGCCGACTCGAAGCGATGGATGCGGCGCGCGGTCCAGATGACGAAGACGCCGAGCATGCCGATGGTGGCGAGCGCGACGAGGGCCTGGCCGACCGCGGGGGTCACCAGGCCGCGGCGGTCGGCGAGGAGGTAGAGGCCGCCGATGAGCGGCGGCCCGAAGACGGCGGCGGGCAGCATCACCAGGATCTGCACGCTGGCCGCGCTGACGTCGCTGGCCATGCCGAGCAGGCCGCGGTCGGGGCGCGCCAGGCGCAGCGCGAAGGCGGCGACGCCGATGGCCACCGCGGCCGGCAGCGAGATGTGGTCACGGTGGACGAGGCCGAGCTCGGGCTCGCCTCCATAGAAATGACCGATGGCGAAGGTGAAGCTCGCGAAGAGGACCACGATCGAGAGGACGACGGCGGTCACATAGACGGGGCGGCGCTCGGACTCCTGCAGCAGCGCCGCCAGGCCGAGCACCGCCAGCGCGGCTCCGACCATCGGCGCGACGTCGGTGGCGCCCGGGTTGGTGGCGCACAGCACGGCCACGGTCAGCCCGCCGACGGCGAGCAGCGCGCCGAGGCCGATGCGCGCGAGGCGCGCGGGCGCGGGCAGGACCAGCAGCAGGCCGAGGGCGAAGAGTCCGACGTGGGTCAGCGGCTCGAGCGCGAAGACGCGAATCGAGCGATCGAGCATGCCGGCGAGCGCGAGCGCCGCGAGCACGCCGCCCGTGATGCGGGCCGCGGCGCGGCAGCGGGCGCGGACGCGCTCGCGGATGTCTTCCCGACTCGACGGCCCCAGGGTAGCTCCGGCGGCGGTCGCGTCGGCCTCGGAGGACGACCCCATGGCGGCATCCTACCGGGTCCGGCGCGGGACGCCAGCCGACTGCTCCCCGGTGAAACCCGGAGGCGGATCATCGGGGTCGAGCGCCTCCTGCGGAGGGCGCAGCGCTTCGGGGACGTGCTCGAGGTTCACGCGGATGCGGGTCCATGTGCTGTAGCGACCACGCATGGAATCGACGAGGGTGTCGGCCGGCAGGAGGTGGGGCACGACGTCGGCGTGGCGCTCGCGCCAGCGGGCGAGCCCGGCCAGCGCGGCGTCCTTCGAGACCGAGCGGCCGATCTCGACGAGGGGCTTCGTCGACACGCGGCGGCCGGTGCCCTTGGCGGCGGCGGGCTTCTTCGAGCGCGAGCGCGCGGGCTCGGCGCTCGACAGGCGCGGCTGGAGCGGCGGGCCGGGGGCGTAGGCCTGGCCGCTGGCGGCCTGGCGATCGGCCAGGGCCAAGAGCGGTTCGAGGGAGCACGGCTGGTCGTCGATGGCGGCGTGGCGATCGCCGATGGCGGCGTAGCGCACGAGCATCGTGTGCAGGTTGAAGTCCTCGGGACGGCACTGGTCGAGCTCGTCCCAAGTGACGGGCGCGGACACGCGCGCGTCGGGCTTGGGCCGCACCGAGTAGGCGCCGGCGGTGGTGCGGTCGCGCGCGTTCTGGTTGTAGTCGAGGAAGACGCCGTGGCGCTCCTCCTTCCACCACTTGGTGGTGGCCAGCGTCGGGACGCGGCGCTCGACCTCGCGCGCGCAGGCGAGCGCGGCCTTCCACACGTCCTCGAAGGGCCAGCGCGGCTGCAGGCGGACGATGACGTGGACGCCACGCGAGCCGGAGGTCTTGGGCCAGCCGACGAGGCCGAGGTCGGCGAGGGTGGCGCGGACGGCGCGGGCGACCTCTTGGATCTGCGGCCACTCGACGCCGGGGACCGGGTCGAGGTCGATGCGCAGCTCGTCGGGGTGGTGGAGGTCCTCGGCGCGGACCGGGTGCGGGTGCAGCTCGAGGCAGCCGAAGTTGGCCATCCAGGCGAGGTGCGCCGGGTCGCGCGGGACGACCTCGTCGGCGGTGCGGCCCGAGGGGAAGGAGAAGGTGACGGTCTCGATCCAGTCGGGGCGGCTCTCGGGTGCGCGCTTCTGGTAGAAGCCCTGACCGGCGACGCCGTCGACGTAGCGCACGAGCACGTTGGGGCGGCCACCCGAGCCGCGCAGCGCGCCGTCGGCGACCGCGAGGTAGTAGCGCACGAGGTCGAGCTTGGTGACGTTGGCGTCGGGGAAGTAGACCTTGGTCGGGTTCGAGATCGTCACTTCGCGGCCGGCGACGTGCAGGACGATCTTGTCGGCGGCGCTCTTCTTGGCGGGGCTCACGCCGGCGACCGTCGGCCCGGCGGCGTGGCCCGTCAACTTTCGCGCGCGCGCCGACCCGGGCCTGGACACGGCGCGGCGCGGTCCGGCGCGTGCGCGCGGGCGAGCGGCCTTGCCTTGCCGGGCGGGTCGTCCTACGGTCCGCGGCATGTCGGACGCCCCCGCCACCGTCTTCTGTTCGCGCCTCAAGCTGGAGCTGCCCGCGATCACGTCGCGCATCACCTTCGCCGGTGCCTTCGGCGAGCGCATCAAGCAGAGCGTGTCGCAGAAGGCCTGGACCGAGTGGCTCGACATGCAGATGAAGGTCATCAACGAGTATCGCCTGCACCTCGGCGAGGCGTCGCACCGGCAGTTCCTGCAGGACACCGCGGCCAAGTTCTTCGGCTTCGACGGCGGCGACGGGACGCTCGGCGACGCGGGTCCCGAGGGCGGCCTGAAGTAGTCGTCCGCGACGTCGAACGCGCGCGGATGGATCGGCCGGGCCCGTGCGTTCGGCCGGGCCATGCGCTCCGCCATCGCCGTCGTGTGCTTCGCGTCGTGGGCCGTCCTCGCTTGCTCGCGTGACGCGCCGGGCGTCCGCGCGCGTCCGGGCGTCGGCGCGGGGTCGGTCGTCGGCGCGGATGCGGCCGGCGCCGAGGCGCGCGCAGCGTACGCCGCGCGCCGCGCGGCGCTGGAGGTCGACCGCGTGGCGTGGGCGAAGGCGTGGGCCAGGGCCGACGCCGCGACGCGGCGCGGCCTGGTGGCGCGGGCGCGGGCGCGGCTCGAGGAGGCCTTCCGCGACGACCTGATGCCGGCCTGGGCCGGCACGCCGTGGGCGTTCAGCGGCACGAGCGACACGCCGGGCGCGGGCAGCATCGCGTGCGGCCACTTCGTCGCGACGGTCCTCGCGCATCTCGGCTTCGACGTGCCGCGGCTGCGGCTCGGGCGGCTCGCGTCGGAGCACATCGCGCGCACGTTCGTCGCCAAGGGCGACGTGATGCGCTTCTCGAACGCGTCGGCCGACGCGGTGGTGGCGGCCGTGGCGGCGCGCGGCGAAGGCATCTACGCGCTCGGGCTCGACTACCACGCGGGCTTCCTCGACGTGCACGGCGGCCAGGTCGACATGTGCCACGCCAGCAACCTCGGCTCGGCCGAGGTCGTGTGCGAGCCGGCCGCGACGAGCCCGGCCTTCGTGTCGGGCTACCGCGTGGCGGCGCGCCTCTTCGAGGACGACATGGTCACGGGCTGGCTCGAGGGTCGGTCGTGGGTGCCCTTCGAGCCAGCCGTAAAATGAGAAAAGTAGTAGTCCTGACCCCCGGGTGGCGAGGCCGGGGGCGATTCGCGTCCGACGGGTGCGCCGACTGGGGGTCAGACTGGGGGTCAGGACTACTTCTTTTCTCATTTTCTCCCGCCCGCCCGCGGCGGCTCGACCGCGCCGGCCAGCACCAGCGTCGCGTCGCCGAGCTCGTGGGCGAGGTAGCCGGCCTCGCTCGCGTGCGCGTGCGCCGCCCGCAGCACCGCGTCCGGCGCGAAGGCCGACAGCAGCCGGAAGTGGCTCTCCTCCGGGTCGTGCATGGTCGTCAGCAGACCGTCGACCTGGGTCGGGACGAAGCCGCCGTCGATGACCAGGTCCGTCTCGCCGGGCCCGGCCCCCAGCACGCCACCGCCGGCCCGCGCCGCCCCTCGAGCGCGCGCACCACCGTCGTGCCGACCGCCACCGCGCGCCCGCCCGCTGCCCGCACACGCGCGATGGCCGCCACCGTCGCGGCCGGGACGTCGTAGCGCTCGGGCAGCGGCAGCGCCGCATCCAGCGCGGCGTCGCCCGTCGCCGACAGCCCGGCCGCGTGCGTCAGCGTCGCGACCCCCACGCCGCGTCGACGCAACGCCAGCAGCGTCTCCGCCCCGAGCGGCCGACCCGCCGACGGCATCTCCGCCGCCCACGGCCGCGTGGCGTACGGCGTCTGGAACGCCGCCAGGCCGAGGCTCGCGCCGAGGTAGCTGTACTGCACCGGCCGCCCGTGCGCGTAGAGCGCCGACCACACGTCGGGCGCCTCGAAGACCAACGTCACGAGCCGCGCCGAGCGCGCGGACACCGCCTCCACCCGCGCCGTCGTGCCGGCCAGCGCCAGCACCTCGCCCACGCGCAGCTCGGGAGGCGCCGGTCGATCCTCGGTGCGCATGCGCCAGTCGCCGGCTCGAACACGACCGCGTCGGCCCGCGCGCCCGCCGACTCACCCGCCGGCGGCCCCAGCAGCCGCACCTCGATGGCCTCTCCGCCGCTCGTCCAGCCGCTGAGCGACGCCGGGAACGTGGCCGCGTCGTTCACGATCACGAGGTCGCCCGCGTCGAGGAGACCGGCCAGGTCGGCGATCGAGCGATCGGCCCAGCGACCGCCGGCCGGATCGATCACCAGGAGCCGCGTCAGGTGATGCGGCCGCGGCAGCGGCGCGGCCCTCATCGCCCGACCTCCACACTCGACGCGCTCGACGCACCCGACGCGCTCGACGCACCCGACGACCCCCAGCGCGACGCCACCACCCGCGCGCCGCTCGGCGCGCGCGTCTCATCGGCGATGACCGCCGCCACGATGGCCGCCACGTCGCGCGGGTCGGCCAGGGTCGCCGGGTCGGCGTCGGGCACCGCGTCGGCGTGCATGCGCGTGGCCATCTCGCCCGGGTCGACCGCGACCACGCGCACGCCCGTGCCCTCGAGCTCGGCCGCGAACGTGCGCGCCAGGTGATCGGCCGCGGCCTTGGTCGCGCCGTGCGCGCCCCAGCGCGGATAGGCCTCGACCGCCGCGTCCGAGCTCACGAACACGACGGTCCCGCCGCCGCGCACCAGCATCGACCCGGCTATCGCGCGCGTCAGCCGGAACGGCCCGGCGACATTCACCGCGAAGGCGCGCTCGAGGTCGGCCTCCGCCGTGTCGAGCAGCAGCCGGAGCGGCACCGGCCCGAGCGTGCTGGCCGCGTGCACCAGCACGTCGACCGCTCCGAACGCCTGCGCCGCGCGCCCGGCGATGACCCCGGCCGCCGCCGCGTCGCCGACGTCGGCGGCGATGGCGACGACCCTCCCGCCCGCGGAAGCGATGCGCGCCGCCTGGGCCAGCTCGGCCTCGCCGCGCGCGACCAGCGTCACGCGCGCGCCGCCCGCCGCCAGGCGCTCGCCCAAGGCGAACCCGAGGCCACGGCTGCCGCCGCTGATGAGGACGTGAGGGGATCCGGCGAGGACGCCGGCGACTTCGGACGAGGCTGCTTGGCTCGCGCTCATGGGGCTCCTGTCGTGCGCCGCCGCGAGTGGCGCGACCGGCTCGACGTGACCCAGGCTACGACCGCTCTGACAACGCGTCGTCGCGCTTGCCAATGCATTGGCGAATGACCAATCTCCCGACATGGCCAAGGAAGACCCCGCCGAGAACCTCGCCGACAACCTGCGCGCCCTGCGCGAGGCGCGCGGCCTCACCCAGGACCAGATGGCGCGCCTCGCCGACATGCCGCGCGCGACCTGGTCGAACCTCGAGTCGGGCGCCGCCAACCCGACCCTGGCCGTGCTGGTGAGGGTCGCCGCCGCGCTGCAGACGCGCCTGGAGGAGCTCATCGCGCCGCCGCGCACCTCGGCCCGCCTCTACCGCGCGCACGAGCTGCCGACGCGCCAGCGCGGCAAGGTCTCCGTGCGCAAGCTCCTGCCCGACCCCATCGCCGGCCTCGAGATCGAGCGCCTCCACCTGCCGCGCGGCGCCGGCATGACCGGCGTCCCGCACACGCCCGGCACGCGTGAGTATCTCACCTGCGAGCGCGGCCAGGTCGAGCTCGCCGCCTCGGGCGAGGTGTGGGTGCTCGACCCCGGCGACGTGGTCGTCTTCCGCGGCGACCAGAAGCACGGCTACCGCGCCCTCGGCGACGACGAGGCCGTCGCCTACAGCGTGATCGCCTTCTCGCCGGTGTGACCGCGGGGCCGCGCTGCGCAGGTTTCTTGGCTGTGCAACTTGCGGTGAAGCCTGAGCCCATGCACCCTGGCGAGTCGAGGGGCCGTCACTTGTCGCGGCCGGGGAGAGGGAAGCATGGGACACCCGCAAGGGCGATGGCTCGCCGCGCTCGCGTTGGGGCTCGCCGCCTGCGGCGGCGACAGCGGCACGACCATCGACGAGACCTGCCTCGCCGAGGGTCGCTGCGAGTGCCGCGTCAACGCCGAGTGCCCGAGCGGCGTCACCTGTATCGACGGCCACTGCGTCGATCTCCGCGCCGACACCTTCGTCAACGACACCGCCGCCGACAGCACCAGCGCGCCCGACACCCGCGACGCCTCGGACGCCGATGCCGTCATCCAGCCGGGCACCCTCGGCTGGCCCTGCACCGGTGACGAACAGTGCAACGCCGGCAAGTGCATCCCCTACGGCGACGGGCGCGTGTGCTCGCAGTCGTGCGTCACGAGCTGCCCCGACGGCTGGGGCTGCAAGGGCCTCGCCGCCGGCAACGACCTCGGCTTCTTCTGCGTCCCCGCCGACGATCGCCTGTGCCAGCCCTGCCTCGGCGACCGCGGCTGCGTCGGCCGCGACGGCCAGACCAACCTGTGCGTGACGCTCGCCGACGGCCCGGTGTGCGGCCTCGACTGCAGCGGCGGCGAGACCTGCCCCGACGGCTACACCTGCCAGGACGCGAGCTCCGTCGACGGCGCCCCGGGCCGCCAGTGCCTGCCCGCCGCCGGCGCCTGTCAGTGCG
This sequence comes from Myxococcota bacterium, assembly GCA_046351155.1. Taxonomy (GTDB): domain Bacteria; phylum Myxococcota_A; class UBA9042; order PHBI01; family PHBI01; genus JAXLYZ01. The sequence continues at coordinate 57,830 of JAXLYZ010000006.1, read as the reverse complement.
GCCCCGACGCCACCGGCATCGCCATCCCCTGCCAGCTCGAGAACGAGTTCGGCACCTGCTTCGGCACCAAGCCCTGCCAGGACGGCGGCAGCGTCGGCGCCTGCACCGCCGCCGTGCCCGCGCTCGAGGCGTGCAACGGCAAGGACGACGACTGCAACGGCTTCACCGACGACGTGCCGCCCGCCACCTGCGAGCACCACAACGACTTCGGCACCTGCACCGGCGACCGCCAGTGCCTGCCCACCGTCGGCGAGGTCTGCACCGCGGCCACGCCCGCCGCCGAGACGTGCAACAACCTCGACGACGACTGCGACGGCCAGACCGACGAGGACTTCCGCAACGCCGCCGGCAACGTCGCCACCTTCGAGCACTGCGGCGCCTGCAGCACCTCCTGCGCCGGCGCCTTCGTCGCGGCCGCGACCACCGCCTGCGACGACGGCCCCGACCACAGCGCCGCCCCGCACTGCGTCGTCACCGCCTGCGAGCCGGGCTTCATCCTCGGCAACGACGGCCTGTGCACGCGCCCGGTCGATCGCCTGTGCGACCCGTGCACCGCCGACGCGCTGTGCGGCGGCCCCGACGATCGCTGCCAGGCCATCGACGCCACCGACGCGCGCTCGTTCTGCACGCGCGACTGCTCGGCTGGCAACATCTATGGAGGCGGCTGCCCGGTCGGCTACACCTGCGAGACCCAGGACGACGGCGCCGAGCAGTGCATCCCCGAGAACGGCGCCTGCGACTGCTCGGCCGCCAACGCCGGCCAGATCCGCCCGTGCTCGATCGGCAACGCCGCCGGCACCTGCTTCGGCGTCGCCACCTGCGACGCCGTCAACGGCTGGTCGGGCTGCACCGCCAAGACCCCGTCGCTCGAGGTCTGCAATGGCCAGGACGACGACTGCGACGGCGTCTCCGACGACGGCCTGGGCGGCGCGGTGTGCACGCGCACCAACGCCTTCGGCAGCTGCCCCGGCGTGCAGGTGTGCGACGCCCAGGCGCAGTCGCTGACGTGCGTCGCGCGCGACGCCGCGCCCGAGGTCTGCAACGGCATCGACGACGACTGCGACCGCGAGATCGACGAGGACTTCGCCTTCACCATCCGCGACGCCAACGGCGTCGTGGTCGGCCTCAAGTACTCGAAGAGCGACGCCGACTGCGGCGGCTGCGGCTTCGCCTGCACCGCCACCGCGCCGGCCACCGGCGTCACCTGCGACGGCAGCGGCGTCGACCCGTTCTGCCGCATCACCGCCTGCGCGCCGGGCTTCTACGTCGACGACACCGGCCGCGTGTGCCTGCCCATCCCGAGCGGCAACCTGTGCCTGCCCTGCGAGACCGACGCCGATTGCCAGGGCCCGAATGACAAATGTCTCGGCGGCGCATATGGCAATCACTGCGGTCGCGACTGCGGACCCGACAGCATCTACGGCGCCTGCCCGAGCGGCTACGCCTGCGTCGCCGACCAGTGCCAGCGCGAGAGCGGCGACTGCGCCTGCGACGCCGACGGCAAGCTCCGCCCGTGCGCGGTCGAGAACGCCTTCGGCCGCTGCAACGGCGTCGAGGCCTGCACCACCAGCGGCGCCGCCGCCGGCTGGGGCGCGTGCTCGGCGACGACGCCGGTGCAGGAGACCTGCAACGGCCAGGACGACGACTGCGACGGCCTCGTCGATCAGGCCGACCCCGACATCGACCACGCCGGCCTCGCCGGCTACCCCGACTGCGAGCGCGTCTCCGAGGCCTGCAGCGGCCGCTGGACCTGCGCCAACGCGGCCGGCACCTACAGCTGGCAGTGCAGCGCGCGCGAGCCCGAGACCGAGATCTGCAACGGCAAGGACGACGACTGCGACGGCCTCACCGACGACGGCTTCGTCGACGCCTCGGGCGCCTATCGCCTGGTGCAGCACTGCGGCCAGTGCGGCCTCGACTGCCGGAGCGCCGTCGCCAACCTCGGCAGCGGCGCGAACGCCGTCGCCTGCGAGGATCAGGGGGGCGCCCCGACGTGCGTGCCCAAGGCCTGCGCCCCCGGCTTCATCCCCTTCCCCACCGCGGCCCCGCGCGTGTGCCTGCCGCTCGAAGCCACGAGCTGCCGCCCGTGCCAGGCCGACGCCGACTGCGGGCTGGCCGGCGATCAGTGCGTCGGCGTCGGCTCCGACGAGGGCACCTACTGCGCCCAGCGCTGCGACGCCGCCTCTCCTTATATAGGCTGCACCGGCGTCGTCGGTCAGCAGGGCTGCTGCCCGAGCGGCTTCGCCTGCCAGGACGTGGCCGGCGACAAGCTGTGCCAGCCGACCTCGGGCAGCTGCCAGTGCAGCGCCGCCTCGGCCGGCCAGAAGCGCGTGTGCCAAACCACCGGCAACGGCGGCGCCACCACCTGCTTCGGCACCGAGACCTGCGCGCTGGGCGGCTCGGGCTACAACTGGGCGACCTGCGATCTGGGCGCCAACGTCGAGGTCTGCGACGCGCTCGACAACGACTGCGACGGCACCACCGACGAGGGCTTCCAGGTCGGCGGCCGCTACACCCAGAATGCCAATTGCGGCGAATGTGGCCGTAATTGCGCATTGTCATTCGACGCCGCCACGCAGCACGCCAGCGGCACCTGCAACAGCGTGGCGACCCCGCGCTGCGCGCTCGGGAGCTGCCTCGCGCAGGCCTCGGCGTCCGGCGTCGAGTGCCACGTCGACGCCGACTGCACCGGCGGCAAGACCTGCGACACGACGCGGCATGCCTGCCAGAAGACCTGCACCAGCAACGCCAACTGCGGCGGCAGCGAGCGCTGCGAGAGCGGCCTCTGCGCGCTCACCTGCGCCAACGAGGCGGCCTGCGACACGGCCTTCGGCACGCCGGCCAGCTGCACCGCGGGCGCGTGTCTCAGCACCTACGACTGGGTCGACCTCGACGCCGCCGAGGGTGACGGCTGCGAGTGCGGCTCCTTGCGCGGCCGCTCGCGCGACGAGCCCGACATCACCCCGGGCGTGCCCACCGTCGGCTTGAGCTACCTCGACAGCGACTGCGACGGCATCGACGGCGATCTCGAGACGGCGCTCTTCGTGCGCGCCGGCGAGGTCGGCGGCAACGGCTCCATCGCCGCGCCGTTCGGCACCATCCAGGCCGCCATCGACGCCTTCGGCGCCCAGAACAGCCACATCCTGGTGGCCACCGGCGTCTACCCCGAGGCCATCCTCCTGAAGAAGGGCGTCTCGTTGTATGGAGGCTACCGAGACGACTTCGGCGCGCGCGACATCGTGCTCTACCCGACCATCGTCGCCGCCGACGAGAGCGATCTCGGCAGCACCAAGCGCGGCACCGTCAACGCCGTCTCGATCGACACGGCCACCGTCTTCGCCGGCTTCACCGTACGCGGCGTCGACCCGACCACGCGCGGCGCCTCGACCTACGCCGTCTACGTGCGCGACTCGACGGCCGAGCTGCGCGTCGTCAACGACACCATCATCGGCGGGCGCGGCGCCCCCGGCGCCATCGGCAGCGACGGCACGCCCGGCGGCGGCGGCGGCAACGGCGCGAGCGGCCTCATCTCGAAGGAGTGCGCCGATGCCGGCTGCAGCAACGGCACCGAGCAGCAGAGCGGTGGCGCCGGCGGCACCAACGCGAGCTGCACCGGCGCGTCGGGCTGCGTCGGCATGGAGGGCGAGGCCGGCGAGGACACCCAGGTGAAGGACAACGCGGCGGCCGGCTGCACCTACGCCACCGGCGGCGCCAAGGGCACGTACCGCTCCGGGCCGGCCGAGCTCTGCACGTACGACTTCACGCCCGGCGGCAACAACGTCGGCGGCGGCGGCGGCGACGGCACCGACGGCACCGACGCCACGGGCGGTGCCGGCTGCAGCCATTCGATACCGGCATTCTGGGTAATGGCCTTTCAACGACAGCAGCAGCTCTGGCATTGTTCAACGGCGCAGCGACGAGCGTCGCTGGAAAGAGCGGTGCGGTAACACCGTGCGAACTGCCACCTTCCGTCCTCAACACAACACTGAACTCAACGGCGACCAGCGCGGTAACCAGCGGCGTCGGCGCGCACCTGCTGTTCAGCGGCGCGAAAACCACGATCTTCATCGCGCCGCATTTCAACCGCGGTAGCCGAGCAGGCGTATCCATCACCGGCGAAGGCGGCAACGCCAGGGCATGCCAGCACCAGCGCTGGCGCATTCCAGCAGCATCGTAGTCCGGGCGGGCGCGGCGGCGACGGCGGCGACGGCGGCGGCGGCGGCGGCGGCTGCGGCGGGCCGGCCTACGGCATCGGCGGCCCGAGCGCGCCGACGGCGCAGTACACCTCGGCCAACACCTTCGGCCTGCCCGACGCCACCGTCACCGGCGGCGCCGGTGGACCGGGCGGCCTCTCGGCGGGCGGCGGTGCGGGCACGGCGGGCAGCGCCGGCGAGAGCAAGAACGTGAAGGCCTACTGATGCGAACCGGCATGCCCCGCGACACACGAGACGAGCACCAATGGCTTGCCGCGACGCTCGTGGGTCGCGGAAGGGTTCGCAGAAGCCCAAGCCAACTGATGAGAGCTCCATCGACCGAAACCATGCGAGGCCAGGCTGCGATGCAGTTCCCCATGCGATTGATCCGGCCGCTCGCGGCGCGAGCGTCCCTCCTGTGGCCTCGCTCCGCGCGAGTCGCCGCCGCGTCGGCCCCTTCCTCCGGCCGCCTGCGGCAGCCTCCGTCCAGAGTCCGAGCGGCGACCCGGCTTGGCTCGAAGCTCGCCATTCTATTGGCGCTCGCGCTAACGGCTTGTCCGAGCAGCGACCACTCGCGCACGCTCGAGGACTGCGTCGACGGCACCTGCGAGTGCGTCTTCACCGCCGAGTGCCCGACCCCGCTCCTGTGCGTCGACGGCCAGTGCAAGGTCAGCGTCGGCGGCGACACCTCGAGCTCGGACGCCGACGTCTCGGGCGAGGTCGTCGACAGCTCGGGGCAGACCGATGCGAGCGACGCCGACGTGGGTGACGGTGCCGACGGCGCCGACTCGACCGCGGACGGCGCCGACGGCAGCGACACCATCACCCCGGGCGGCCTCGGCGCGCCCTGCTTCACCAACACCGAGTGCACCTCGGGCTACTGCATCGACTCGGCCGACGGCGGCTACTGCACGCGCCAGTGCGAGGATTCGTGCGAGGACCAGTACCGCTGCGTCCAGACCATCGACCGCGCCGACCCGATCTCGCTGTGCGTCCACGACGAGAACCGCCTGTGCCGCCCGTGCATCGACGACGCCAGCTGCGGCGCGGCCGGCACCGACCTGTGCCTCGACATCGGCGGCGGCCGCTTCTGCTCGCGCGACTGCACCCACGAGGTCTGCCCGACCGGCTTCACCTGCAGCGACGTGAAGCCGCCCGTCGGCGAGACGCGCCGCCAGTGCCTGCCCGACAACGGCACCTGCGACTGCACCAACGCCACCACCGGCCTCGTGAAGGCCTGCACCGCCGAGAACGCGTCCGGCACCTGCTTCGGCCTCGCCACCTGCGACCCGGCGCGCGGCTTCGTCGACTGCAGCGCGCGCAGCCCCGAGGCCGAGGTCTGCAACGGCAAGGACGACGACTGCGACGGCGCCACCGACGAGGAGCAGCAGTCGACCGCGTGCACCATCGAGAACGACCTCGGCAGCTGCTCGGGCCAGGAGACCTGCCAGGGCCCGCTCGGCCGCGTGTGCTCGGCGCGCACCCCGGCCGCCGAGGCTTGTAACGGCGTCGACGACGACTGCGACGGCGCGACCGACGAGGACTTCCAGACCGACGGCGTCTTCTCCGGCGCCGAGAACTGCGGCGCCTGCGGCCACGACTGCAACGCCCAGTTCCAGCACTCGCTCGAGGTCGCCTGCGACGTGTCGGGCGACGCGCCGACCTGCGTCCTCACCTCGTGCGAGCCGGGCTACATCCTCTTCGGCGGCTCGGCCTGCATCGACGAGAACGCCACCTTGTGCACGCCGTGCGACGCCGACGCCGACTGCTACGGCACCGGGTCCCGCTGCCTCCAGGTGTCCGACACCGACCCGCGCACCTTCTGCGCGCGCGACTGCTCGGGCACCAGCGAGACGACCGCCACCTGCCCGGCCAGCTACGCCTGCGAGCCGGTCGCCGGCGGCACCGACCAGTGCCGCCCGGTCACCGACAGCTGCGACTGCACCGCCACCAACCAGGGGCAGACCAAGGCCTGCACGCGCTCGAACGCCATCGGCACCTGCTTCGGCCTCGAGACCTGCGACGCCGCCACCGGCTGGAACGGCTGCACCGCCGCCACGCCGAGCGCCGAGGTGTGCAACGGCCAGGACGACGACTGCGACGGTCAGGTCGACGACGGCGTCGCCGTCGGCGCCACCTGCGCCAGCACCAACACCGCGGGCAGCTGCAGCGGCACCACCTTCTGCGCCGGCGAGCTCGGCATCCAGTGCAGCGCGCGCATCCCGGCCGACGACGTCTGCAACGGCCAGGACGACGACTGCGACGGCCAGACCGACGAGGATTTCGCCACCACCACCGGCGGCGCCCTCAAATATGACAAATCCACCGCCAATTGCGGCGCGTGCAATTATGCCTGCCCGCCGGTGGCCCACGGCAGCGTCGTGTGCGACGGCTCGGGCGCCACGCCGCGCTGCGCCGTCGGCGACTGCGACGAGGGCTACTACGCGCTCGGCGGCGTCGCCTGCGTGCCGGTGCCGCGCGCCAACTCGTGCGCCCCGTGCACCAGCGACGCCGACTGCGCCGGCCCCGCCGACCGCTGCGTCGACGACGGCCAGGGCAAGCTGCGCTGCGCGCGCGACTGCGGCGCCGGCGCCGTCTACGACACCGCCGCCCAGCCCTGCACGGGCGAGGACGGCGCCCAGGGCTGCTGCCCCGACGACTACCAGTGCACCGCCTTCGGCGCCGACCGGCTGTGCCGCCCGACCTCGGGCACCTGCGACTGCATCGAGGACGGCGCCACCCTCGCCTGCCAGGCGACCAACGCCTTCGGCACCTGCAACGGCGTGCGCGTGTGCGAGCTCGACGGCGCGCCCGGGCTCGGCGCGTGCTCGGCCCGGACGCCGGCCGCCGAGGTCTGCAACAACGAGGACGATGACTGCGACGGCCAGGTCGACGGCCTCGACACCTCCCTCGACTTCACCACCACGCCCAACGGCCAGACCAGCTGCGGCGACGGCCCGGGCTGCCCGGGCAGCTGGAGCTGCGTCGGCGGCGCCTGGGAGTGCAGCGCGCGCCCGGCGTCCGCCGAGGTCTGCGATAGCGCCGACAACGACTGCGACGGCCAGACCGACGAGACCTTCCGCGACGCTCAGGGCCGCTACGTGTCGAGCGCCAACTGCGGCGCCTGCGGCCTCGACTGCCTGCAGCTCGTGGCCAACGCCACCGCCGTCGAGTGCGCGCTCGTGAGCGGCGCGCCCACCTGCCGCGCCACCGCGTGCGCGCCCGGGACGTACGCCTTCGACGGCGGCCGCGCCTGCCTGGCGCTGCCCGACAACCTGTGCCAGGCGTGCACCGCCGACGCCGACTGCCTGGTGCCGGGCAGCCGCTGCCTCGGCTCGGGCGCCGAGCGCTTCTGCGGTCGCTCGTGCGCCAGCGGATCGCCTTACGGCACGAGCTGCCCGACCGGCTACCAGTGCGCCGATCAGGGAGGCGGCGATCGCCAGTGCGCGCCGGTCTCGGGCACCTGCGTGTGCGGCCCGGGCGCGGTCGGGCTCGAGCGCGCCTGCCCCGTCGGCGCCTGCACCGGTCTGCAGGAGTGCCAGCAGAATGGCGCCAATTACGCATTCAGCGCGTGCTCGGCCGAGGGCATCATCCCCGAGGTGTGCGACGGCGGCGACAACGACTGCGACGGCACGACCGACGAGGGCTTCCGCCACGGCGCCGTCTACGACACCGACCACGCCTGCGGCGGCTGCGGCAACGACTGCACGCTGCGCTGGAGCGCCGAGCAGCACGCCAACGGCGCCTGCAACACCACCGGCTCCCCGCACTGCGTCATCGCCTCGTGCAAGACCGAGGTGGTGGCCGGCAGCACCTTCGAGTGGGTCGACACCAACGCCGCGCCGGGCGACGGCTGCGAGTGCCGGCGCGCGCAGGGCAACCTGACCGTCGACGACCCCGACGAGGCTTTTGGCAATTCCTACCCCACCGCCGGCGCCAGCTACGTCGACCAGAACTGCGACGGCGTCGACGGCGTCGTCGGCGACGCGCTCTTCGTCTCGGCCGCCAACACCGCGGCCGGGAACGGCACGCGCGCCAACCCGTACAAGACCATCGGCGCCGCCGTCGCCGCCTTCACCGCCTCGGGCAAGAAGTACATCCTGGTGGCCGGCGGCGACTACCGCGAAAATGTCAATCTCGTGAGTGGCGTCAAATTGCACGGCGGCTACTCGGGCGATTTCTCGCGCCGCGACATCGCCACCTTCGAGACGCGCATCCTCGGCGTCGAGCCGGCCTTCGGCGTCGGCAGCGTGCTGCCGGGCACCATCTACGCCGCCAACCTGCGCACGGGCCGAACGCTCGTGTCGGGCTTCGTCATCCGCGGCTACGACGTCACCACCGCGCCTGCGGCGAGCGCCTCGGGCTACCAGCTACGCCATCTACACGGTGGACACGACCAACGCCTTCGAGGTGCTCAACAGCCGCATCGTCGGCGGCCTCGGCGGCCCGGGCGGCGACGGCACGAGCGGCGCCAACGGCTACGGCCGCACCCAGAGCGGCGGCACCGCCCTCGACGGCCTCGACGGCACGAGCGCCGACGCCGGCCAGGGCTGCCCGACCGGCCCCTGCCCGGCCGGCACCTCGCGCGCCGGCGGCGCGGCCGGCGTCAACGCGCAGTGCACCGGCGGCAACGGCATCGCCGGCGGCAGCGCGGCCTGCCCGGCCTACGGCGGCGCCAGCTGGACCCCGCCGGTCAGCGGCAAGGACGGCGCGGCGGGCTACCACTGGACGCGCGACTCGGCCACCAACGACGGCAGCTGCAACAACCACCTCACCGAGGCCGGCTATCCGACCAACATCAAGAAGCTCGACGGCCTCGACGGCGCGCCGGGCGCGGACGGCAGCGAGGGTCAGCAGGGCCTCGGCTGCGCCGCCAGCGCCGGCAGCTGGTCGGCCGGCCAGTGGCAGAACGCGCCGGGCGCGCTCGGCGCCAGCGGCGTCTTCGGCGCGCGCGGCGGCGCGGGCGCCCCGTCGGGCGGCGTGGACACGGCGGCCGCGGCCTCGATGCCGGCCGGCGTCGGAGCGGCCGGCACGGCGCGCTATCGCCTCGGTGCCTCGGGCGGCGGCGCGAGCGCCGGCGGCTGCTCGGCGGCGGCGGCGGCGGCTCGGGCGGCGCGTCGATCGGCGTGTATGTGACATTTGTCAGTTTCACGCCCACGACTCTGCAATATTCGCGCCAACATCGTCGAGCGCGGGCTCGGCGGCGACGGCGGCTCGGGCGGCTACGGCGGCCTCGGCGGCACGCCGGGCAACGGCGGCCACGGCGGCGGCAGCCAGGACTTCTGGGTCGGCTTCCGCGCCGGCAACGGCGGCCGCGGCGGCTTCGGCGGCGAGGGCGGCGGCGGCGGCGGCGGCTGCGGCGGCGCCAGCTTCGGCATCGCGGTGTGGCAGCAGCCGAGCTCGGTCGCGGTCGGCTACGCCGGCACCAACGCCTTCGCGCAGGCCGAGTCGACCACCACCGGCGGCGCCGGCGGCCAGGCCGGTCCGTCGGGCCAGACGCGGCCCGAGGGCAAGGGCGCGGCCGGCCTGACCAAGAACCTCCAATCGGTGCCGAAGCCGTAGACGCGCCTGTGGCTCGCGGTCGCCCTTCGCGAATCGTCGCAGGTGCCGTCAAGGCCCGCGCTTCGGCGAGGCGCCTACGCGCGGGGGCCGGTGGAGAACCGCCGCATTTCTACTACCCCATGCTCGGCGCGCGCGTTGCGCGCCCCGCTCTTCCTCCGGCTGCGCTGCGCTTCGTCTCCGTCCAGAGCGGGGCCCGCGCGCGCCGAGCTCCATCGATCGCCAGATTTCAGCCTTGCCGGCCCGGCCGCGCGGGCTCATGGTGCGCGCCTATGCGCGCAGCCCGTATCCATTCGTATGGTGGCCCCGAGGTCTTCTCCGTCGATGACGACGCACCCGATCCGGTGGCCGGTCCGGGCCAGGTGCTCGTCCAGGTCCACGCCTCGAGCGTGAACCCCGTCGACTGCAAGATCAGGAACGGCGCCTTCCGCGCCGCGCTGCGCTACCCGCTGCCGCGCACGCTGGGCATGGACGTGTCGGGCGTGGTGGTCGGCGTCGGCGAGGGCGTTGCGCGCTGGAAGGTGGGCGACGAGGTGGTCGGCTCGCCCGGCCCGAAGACGCCCGGCACGTACGCCGAGCTCACCGTCCTGCCCGAGGGCGAGCTCGGCCGGAAGCCAAAGAACCTTTCGCATGTCGAGGCGGCCAGCCTGCCGCTGGCGTTCCTCACGGCCTGGCAGGCGCTGGTCGACAAGAGCCACCTGAAGGCCGGCGAGCGGCTGCTGGTGCAGGCCGGCGCCGGCGGCGTCGGGTCGCTGGCCATCCAGATCGGCAAGCACCTCGGCGCCTACGTGGCGACGACCTGCAGCGCGCGCAACACCGAGCTGGTGAAGTCGCTCGGGGCCGACCGCGCCATCGACTACAACGCCGAGCAGTGGGACGCGGGCGGCAAGGACTTCGACGTGGTGCTCGACGCGCTCGGCCTGGCCGAGGCGCGGAAGGCGCGCAAGATCCTGAAGAAGGGCGGCCGCATCGTGGGCATCTCGGTGGGCCTGCCCGAGCGCGTCAAGAAGGCCGGCCCGGTCCTCGGCATCCTCGGCACCGGCGTGGCGCTCGGCTGCACCATCGTCGGCTCGCGCCTGCGCGGCGTGCCCAGCCGCTTCTTCACGCGCAAGGCCGACGGCGGCCAGCTCGACACCATGGCCGAGCTGTGTGAGTCGGGCGCGCTCAAGCCCGTCATCGACAGCGTCTACCCGCTGGCCCAGATCGCCGAGGCCCACCGCCACAGCGACTCGGGCCGCGCGCGCGGCAAGATCGTCATCCAGGTGCGGCCGGCCTAGCCATTCCGAGCGAAGCCGGGTCGCCAGTCGGACTTCCTGGACGGAGCCCGCCGCAGGCCTGGCGGCCAGGAAGGCCGACACGCGCAGCGACCCGCGCGGAGCGAGGCCACAAGGTGACGCCCGCGCAGCGGGCGGCCGGAGCACCTCCGAGCGAAGCCGGGTCGCCAGTCGGACTCTGGACGGAGCCCGCCGCAGGCGGCGTAGGAAGCAGCCGACGCCATGGCGACCCGCGCGGGCGAACCTATGACGCCCGCGGCGGCGGCCGGAGCCATTCCGAGCGAAGCCGGGTCGCCAGTCGGACTCTGGACGGAGCCCGCCGCAGGCCTGCGCGGAGGAGGAGATCCGGCGGCTGACCCGCGCGGAGCGGGCCACAAGAGTGACGCCCGCGCCTTCGCAGCCCGGAACCATTCCGGCGAAGCCGGGTCGCCAGTCGGACTCTGGACGGAGCGATTGACACGCGGCCCGCGCGCTGAAACCATGTCCGCATGGTCGCACTTGCATTGGCGCTCGCATTGATGGCTGCCCTGCGTCATGGCCCGACCCGCTGTCGTCCTGCGGGCGGGCACGGCGCTCTTCGCCAGGCCGACGCGCGGCGGGTCGGGCCTCGCGCTGCCGACCGCCGACCGCGCGGCGGAGGCTCCGGGCTTCGTCGCCGAGCTGCTCGAAGAGCGCGGCGACGTCGTGCGTGCGCAGCGTCGACGCCGATCCGATCGCCCGGTGGCCGCACTGCGCGGCGCCCTGGGGCGCGGGCGCGGTCTACGAAGGTTGGGTCGGGCGCGACGACCTCGCCAGCGTCACGACGCCTTGAAGCTCGCGCACACCGACCCCGACGGCACCGCCCTCGAGCACGCCGCGGGCACGCCGGCTGCGCGGTCGACGCCGACCTCGGCGCGACGACCTTCCGGGCCGCGAGCGGGCAGCGCGTCCGGGCGCGCAGCGTCGGCCGCGGTGGGCGCGAGCTACGCCCTCGACCCGCTGCCGCCTGGCGCCGACGCCTGCAGCCCAGGCTGCCGCCCGTCGACGGCGACCGCGTGACGCTGCTCGGCAACGTCGACGTGCTGGCGCTCCCAGTTCAGCGCCTTCGCCAGCCGCGGCTTCTTCCAGCGGCGCGCCGGCCTGGTTCGAGGTGGTCGAGAGCGGCTGCGCCCGCGCCACGCTGCGCATCGGCCTCGCGCCCCCGCGGCCGCCGACCGCGACCCCGTCCATCGCCCCGCCGCTCGCGCCGCCGGCCGCCGCGGGGCGGAACCGCGTCTACCTCGTGCGCGACGCCGCCCTCTCGCTGCCCGAGGACCGCGGCACCGTCATCGGCCACGCCGTGGCGCTCGGCGGCTGGGCCGTGCCGACGCCGGACGCCGAGCGCGTGTGCCTGCAGGTGCCGCTCACGTCGGCGATCGGCGCGCCGGCGCGGACCACCGTCTGCGCGCGGGCCGAGGACGTGGACCGCGACTACGTCCCCAACGGCGTCGACGGCCCGCTCAGCCCCTGAGCGCGCTCACGCCAAGAGCGCGTTGAGCGACTCGAAGAGGCGCGCGAAGCGATCGACCGAGCTCGGCGGGATGGGCGAGTTGCCGAGCCGGCGCAGACCGAGGTCGGCGACCTGCAGGCGATCGAAGGCGATGCCGCGCGCGGCCAGCGCGGCGCGCGTCCGATCGGGCAGCGACCCGACCGAGCCGAGCTCGGCCTCGCCGATGGGCACGTCGAGGCGGTACGCCTCGCGCACCAGCGCCAGCCACCACTGGACCTCGATGAGGTCTTCGAGCGTCGCGACCGGCCCTTCGATGGGGCGCAGCATCTGCCCGGTCGTGCCCGCCACCGCCGAGCGCGCCGGCGCGGTGAACTCGGCCGTGCGCAGCTCGGCGCCCGGCACCGGCGTCGGGTCGGTGGCGCGCGCCTGGGGGATGTTGAAGATCGACCCGAGCGAGAAGAAGCGCGAGGCGTCGACCAGCCGCGTGGCCGCGAGCCGCGCGATCTGCGCGCTCTCGTCGGGCGACGGCTCGAAGAGCGCGACCGCGTTGCGGCCGGCGTAGCCCGCGGCCAGCGCCAGCTCGACCAGCCCGGCGGCGCCGCCCACCGGCACGATCGACCAGCGCGGATCGAGCCCGCCCTTCTTGCGCTTGGAGACCTGCTCCGAGAAGCCGCGCAGCCACATGAGGTCGGCCGGGTCGCGCACCACCAGGCACGGCCCCGGCGGCAGGATGCTCTTGGCCAGGCCGCCGCCCGCCGACGCGCGCAGCGGCGCCAGCGACTCGTCGTCGATGTCGCTGAGATCCGACGTGACGACGGTGCCGCGGCCGGCCTTCCGGCTCACCACGCGCACGTGCGAGAGGCGGCTCGCGTTGATGAGGTAGGGCGAGTGGGTTGCGTAGACGAGCTGGTGGTCGGGCGCCAGCCGCGCCTCGACGAAGCGCAGGAAGTCGGCCTGGGCCATGGCGTGCAGCGATCGGCCCGGCTCGTCGAGCAGGATGACCAGCGAGGTGGCGTGATTGCCGAGGTGCGCCAGGCGCACGAGGAACGAGAAGAACCAGTTGAAGCCGCGCGAGCGCTCCGACACCGGCAGCGACACGCGGTCCTTCCGGCTGCCGATGCGGATGCGCAGGACCGGCGTGCCGGCCGCGAACTCGAGGTCCTTGGCCGAGGCGGGCGTCACGTCGACCAGCACCTCGAGGTCCTGGTCCTGCGTCCAGAAGCGTCGCAGCTCCTCGGTCACGCCCTGCGCCGCGTTCTCGAGCCGCGAGCGCAGCTCCTCGTGGCTCTGCTCGTCGGGGTCGAGGTCGTCGATGCTCAGCCCGGCCACGTCGAGCAGCGCCAGCGCGGTCGCCACGCCCGGGTCGGCGATGGCGTTCTTGTCGCGCAGCCGCTCGAGGGAGACGGCGCTCGGCACGCTGTCGAGCTCGCCGAAGATCATGACGCGCGGCAGCCGCGGCGCCAGCACGTCCTTCCAGACCTTCGAGAGCAGCGGCGTCTCGGCCAGCTTGGTGGCCACGCCCAAGAGCGCGCGCGCGCCGGCGTGCATGGGCGCGAACGGCGCCAGCGTCTCGGCCAGCTGCGCCACGCTGCGCGAGGCCAGGGCGGCGTCCTTGAGGTCGTCGGTCACATCCGGCCGCGCCGACACCAGCGCCCGCACCAGCGCGGTCTCGTCGAGGTCGGCCTGCACCTGCAGGCGGTTCTGGTAGTCGCGCTTCACGACGATGCCGCGCTTCTTGACGACGCCCTTGCCGAAGCGGCGCTCGACCTCGCGCACGTCGTCGTCCTCGAGCACGAGGCGCGCGGTCACGCCGATCTCGGGGTCGCTCGGGTGGTGCGGGCGGTAGCCGGCGAGCTGCGTGCGCGGGTAGTCGTGGACCAGGTCGAAGCCGGCGCCGTCGATGGGGTTCAGGCGGCGCAGCCCCTCCAGGAAGGCGGTCTTGCCCGACTCGTTCTTGCCGATGATCGCCGTCATCTCGGGCTCGAGGTGGACCTCGGTCGAGTCGTCGATACAACGGAACTTCGTGACCCTGACGTCCGTGAGCCTGATGACCGCTCTCCTGTGATGGGATCGCCAGAGGCCTGGCGATGAATCCGTCCGGCGGCCCGCGACGCCGGCGGAGGCGTGGACGATAGCAGCATCGCCGCGCTTTGACGAGGCCGTTCCCGGGCCCGGCGCCCGCCTCGCGCCGGGGCGCGCGAGACCGACGTCCACGCCCCCGAGCCGAGGACCTCCACCGTCGCGGCGGCGCCTCGTCGAGCGAGATGTTAACAGCCTATTCCGGGCTCCGGAGCTTCCGCGCTGCCGCTCGCGGGGCTAGCGTCGAGACGCGGTTCATTCCCGCCACGCGCCCACCACGCACGGATCATGGCGATGACCTCGATGTACACCCAGCGACGCGGGATGCCGCCACCGCAACCCGCGCCGGCGTCCGATGCTCAGGCGTCCACCTCGAAGAGCGCGCTCAGGGCGCAAGCCCGCGGCATGGGCTACGACGACGCGGCCAGGCTGCTCGCCACCGACACCGACGAACAGCGCGCCCCGGTGCAGGCCAGGCTCATGTCGGGCCGCGAGTTCGCGGCTCTGCCGACGAGCTCCAGCGCCCCTGGCACGAACGAGCACGTCGCGCGTGAGCTGGATCGATACGCCGCGGCGCAGCCTCTCGTCAGCCGGCTCCTGGCGGGCACGTTGCCGCAGGGGACGCCGTTCGCAGAGGTCGACGCCGCCTACCATGTGCTCGAGTCCATCCGGTCGTTGCTCGACGCCTCGGTCGTCTCGGCGGAGCACAAAGAGGCGCTCACCCGCGCCGTCGTCGCGGAGATGACGGCCGTCGGTGAGGCGCTCGGTGCCTGGTACACGCCCCACCCGGAGCTGGGTGGCCTGATGCAGGGGGCGTGGGATCAACGCGAGCAGCACGACATGACGTTCGACCCGCAGACCGAGGCCTACCAATACAGCGAGCCATGGGCGTACGACGGGCTCTACAGCGATGCCGCCGAGAGACTGCCGCGCGAGACGCCGGTCCAGAGCGCCGAGGAGTTCGAGGCGGCGCGCGTCAGTGAGCCCGGAGACCGGTGGCGCGAGGGCCGCCATCGGGACTGGCTCTTCAGCGCCCAGGGCGGCATGGCGAACACGCATGCCCATGTCGCCTTCCGCATCTATCTCAACCCGCTCCCCGACCATGTCGGCGAGGTGATGGACTTCGTGTTCGGCAAGCTCGGCTGCCAGGGCATGGGCGCCGGGAGGTCGCACCGGATGAAGACCACCGAGCCGGCGGCGCACGGCACCCGCACCGACTCGGTGGTGGTCTACATCGGCAAGACCGCGGACGGCGAAGCCGAGCGTGACCGCATCATCGCGGAGCTGCGCGCCTATCAGGAACAGGACTGGCCCGGACACGGCGATCAGAAGCGGGCCGCGATGTTCGCCGATCGCCGCCCGCCGCTGACCGAGGCGGCGAAGGGGACCATCGGTGTGGGCTGGGGCGAGCAACCCGACGAGCAAGGGACCTCGTTCGGTCAGGTCCGCCTGGGAGCGATCGAGGGAGCGTTGGGCGACGTCATGAACGACCAGGACGTCACGCGCGCCGACTTCATGCGGCACGCGGCGAGGAAGCTCATCGACCTCGGCATCGACCCGAAGGATCCCGCCAAGCAGGGCGAGCCGCCGTACATCGGCAACAAGCATGTCCCGAAGCGCCCGTACGGGCCCGGTGAACGGCCACGAACCGGCCGACACGCGGCGGGGTCATCCGGCCCGCCGGTCTCGTCGACCGGCGAGGCGCCGGTCGCACCGCCGCGCCCCGAGCGCCGGCCGAAGGCTCCAGCGCCAGGCCCGTCGGGCGGCCCGCCGCAGGTCGCGCCGCGCAGACCGCCGCGGCCGGGCGCCCCGTCGGGCGGCTCGCCGCCGCTGGCCGTCCCGCCGGGTCCGCCGCAGGCCGTCCTGCCCGGTGGGCCGCCGCCGGTCGCGCCCCGGGAACGGCCCTCGTCGGTGAAGGCGATGACCCAGCGGTACGCCGACCTGCCCGTCATGGGCATGAAGCCGCCGGCCCAGTGACGCTCATCGGAGCGTCCTCGGCCGGCGCCGCGCGGGACCGCGACGCCTTCCAGGCCCTTCGGCGACCCTCGGCGGCCGAACCACAAAAAGCCCTTCCGCCCGATCCCGACCTACCATAAGGTGCGCGCCCCTATGGCGGGCGACCTCCACCGCACCCTGGCCGGCATCGCGCGGGCCCACATCCGGCTCGACCTCGAGACCGACGACATCTGCTTCATCATCGCGCTGCGCGCGACGGCGGAGCGGGCGGCCCTGGTGTCGTTCGACGAGGACACGCTGGTCTTCACCTACCTCCAGGTGGCGGGAGTCATCGCGCCCGACGCCGACAACCCGCGCCGCCGCGCCACCAACGCCATCCAGCACCTGCGCGACCTGCGCCTGCTGACGCGCGTCGACCCGGGCGGCATCGTGCGCTCGGGCGACTTCGCGCTGACCGACCTCGCCAACGCCATCGCCGACTTCTACTTCCGCGACGACACGCTCACGCGCGAGAGCCTGACGCTGCTCACGAAGACCGTGCTGGCGGCGCTGGTCGAGATCCGCCAGGCCGCCCGCATCGCGCGCCACGACGGCGACTGGCAGGGCGAGGTCGTCCTCCACCTGCGCGTGGTCGCCGGCGATCTGCTGGGCGGCATCGACAGCGCCAGCGCAGCCTGGCTGCCTCGCAGGAGGCGTTCGCGCGCATCGCCAGCCTCTTGCGCGACGACTGGTTCGCCGCCATCTCGGCCTGCGAGCACCTGCTCGAGGAGATGGCCACCACGCTGCGCGAGCTGGCGGCCATCCTGCTCCAGGACTCGAGCCGCCTGCAGGAGCTGCTCCAGGACATCGAGAGCCTGGCCACCAAGGCCGGCTCGCGCGAGGCCTCAGCGGCCGCGCGCCGCGTCGCCGAAGAGGTCGACCGCGTCGTCGCCTGGGGCACGGCGCGCCAGCGCGCGTGGTCCGACTACTACCAGTACACGAGCCGCTTCCTGCGCGACGTCGTGCGCCTCGACCCGCAGCGCGCGCTGTCGCAGCGCCTGCGCGATCAGCTGCGCGACTTCACCGCCGCGCCCTTCTCGGCGGTGGTCGCCGACGCGCCGAAGATCGCCCTCTTACGGACGGTCGAGGCCTGGCGCGACCGCCCGGCGGTGACGCGCGCGCCGGTGTCGGACGCGGCGCTGGCGCTGGTGTCGGCGAGCCAGGGCACGAGCCTGTCCGACCTCGTGACGACCGCGCTGGCGGCGCGCCCCGCGTCGCTGGTCGATGCGCTGGCGCGCGTGCTGGCGTCGGTGCCGAAGGACGATCGCTTCGAGGCCATCGGCGCGGTGACGGCGCAGGTCGGCCTGCGCGCGCCCATCGTGCCGACCTCGACCGAGCTGGCGCCGCTCCGCGACCGCCCGTGGCGCCCGGTGGCCGAGCGCTTCGAGGTCGAGGACTGGGGCCTCAGCTGGCCTGCCGACGGTGAGCCCGACGACCGCGACGACGAGAACTCCACGGGAACGCCATGAACCCCGAACGCTACCCGCGCCTCGAGGACGTCGTCCGCGACGACCTCTTCCCCGACATCGACATCGACATGCGCCAGGGTCGCCACATCGACATCGATGACGGCCCGCGCTTCGACTTCATCCGCGACGCGCGCCACCACCTGGCGACGTTCTACGATCGGCTGGGCTACGACCTCATGGACGACGCCGGCTCGTCCTTCTACTACCTCGTGCCGCGCGCCGACCGCCTGGGGCGCCGCCGCCTGTCGATCGCCGACATGCTGGTCGGCCAGGTCGGCGCGCTGCTCTACCTCGACCCGGCCACGGTGCAGACCGGCGGCTTCGTGGCGCGCTCGCAGATCCTCGAGCTCCTGGCGTCGCTGGTCGGCGAGGACCGCCTCATCCAGGCGCTGCTCCCGCGCCGTAAGAAGATCGACGAGCGCGTGGCGCAAGAGCAGATACGAAAGGAAATTGACCGAGCCATCCGCACGCTGGCGGCGCTCGGCTTCCTCGCGACCGACGTCGACGGCGTGCGCCTGAAACGGCCGATCCTGCGCTTCGCCGAGCCGGTGCAGGGCACGAGCGACCCGGCCGCGGTGCTGGCCAAGCTGGTCGCGCGCGGCAAGTTCGCGCTCGAGTCGGCGAGCGACGAGGGCGACGGCGACGCCGACGAGCTCGACGCAGGAGATCCCCGATGAGTCGTGTCCGGGCCGAGACCCTGTGCCTCGTGAACTGGAAGGGCGTCTTCTGGGAGCAGTACGCGCTCGACGCGCGCGTCACCGCGCTCGAGGGCGCCAACGGCGCCGGCAAGACGACGGTCATGATCGGCGCCTACATGGTGCTCCTCCCCGACCTCGGCCGGCTGCGCTTCTCGACGCTGGCCGAGACCGGCGTGACCGGCGGCGAGCGCGGCATCGCCGGCCGCCTCGGCGCGCCGTCGCGCCCGTCGTTCGCGGCGCTCGACCTGCGCCTGCCGTCGGGCGAGCGCCTGGTCGCCATCGTGAGATCGTCCAGAAGGCCGGCCACGGCCTCGACCTCACGGCCATGGTCGTGACGGGCTTGGCCGATGACGTCCGCCTGCGCCAGATCTTCCTCGCGCGCCACGGCGAGCTCGACGCCGTCCCCGAGCGCGACGAGCTGCGCCAGCTGGTGGCCGCGGTCGGCGCGCAGCTCAAGGTCTTCAGCACGGCGCGCGAGTACTTCGCCTTCCTCTTCGAGCGCGGCGTCACGCCGCTGCGCCTGGCCGGCGACGAGGAGCGCGGCAAGCTCAACGAGATGCTGCGCACCAGCATGATCGGCGGCATGTCGCGCGCGCTCTCGGGCGGCATGCGCGACTTCCTCCTGAAGGAGGAGCCGTCGCTCGGCGACACGCTGCGCAGGATGCGCGCCAACCTCGACGCCTGCTGCCGCACGCGCCACGAGGTCGACATCGCGCGCGGCCTCGAGCTAGATCCGCCAGGTGCTGTCGGCCGGCCAGTCGATGTTCCGCCACGCCGTACAGGGCGCGCGCGCCGAGGCCGACGAGGCGCGTCGCGAGGCCACCGAGACCGCCGAGCGGGCGCGCGCCGCCGAGCAGCTCGCGAGCGAGCTCGCCCGCGAGCACGCCGAGCTCGACCGCGAGCTGGCGCGCCTCCTGGCCGAGGTCGACCGCCTCGACGCCGAGCACCAGCACGCGCGCGAGGCGGTCATCCGCACGCGCCGAGCGCTCGAGCTGGCCGGGCGCGTCGGCCGCCTCGAGACCGAGCGGGCCGAGCTCGACCTGCAGAAGACCCAGGCCGAGCAGGCGCTGCAGGCCGCGCAGGACGCGCGCGAGCGGGCCCGCACGCGCGCCGATCAGGCGGTCCAGCGGACCTGGATCTGTCGAGCGCGCTCGAGAGCCTGGGGGTCGAGCTGCTCGAGCGCCGCGCGCGGGAGTACCAGCTGACCATCGAGCGCCTCGAGTCGGCCAAGGCCGCGCTGCCCTCGGACGACGTGACGCCCGAGCGCGCGCGCGAGCTGTCGACGCGCCAGGGCGCGCTCATCGCGCGCCTCGACCTCGAGGTGCTGGCCAACGACCGCGAGGTCGAGCAGTCGGAGAAGAAGCGCGCGCTGTTCGATCGCGTGCACAAGGCGCTCGAGCGCCTGGCCGGCGCGCCGATCGCGGTGGCCGACGCCTACCCGCAGGGCATCGTGATGATGCAGCAGGTGCGCGAGAAGGAGAGCCTGGCCGAGGCGCTGCCGCAGCTGCCCGACCAGATGACCGCCGCCCAGCGCGCCGCCAAGCGCCAGGCCCAGGCCAAGGAGCTGGCGCGCACGCTGGCCACGGCGGCCGAGCCGCTGGCCTCGGCCGACGCGGTGCACGCCGCCGCCGACCTCGCCGAGGCGCGCCGCCAGTCGGCGCAGGCCGCCGAGCACGAGGCCGATCGCAAGGGCGACCAGGCCGCGTCGGTGGTGCGCGAGGCGACGCGCGACGAGCTGGCGCTGGCCAACCGCATCGACCGCTGGACCGAGGTGCGCGACCGGCTGGAGACGCTCGAGCGCGACCTCGGCCGCATGCCGGCGAGCGAGGCCGAGCTGGCCGCCGCCCGCCGCGACACCGCGCGCGAGCGCGACGAGGTGCGCGCGCGAATCATCGCGCTGCGCACGCAGGCCGAGCTGGTGCGGAACGAGTGGAGCCAGCTCGATCACCTCGGCGCCATGGTCGACGACCGCCTCATCGCGGCGCGCGATCTGGTCGGCGGCGAGCTGCTCGCGGCGCGCTTCGAGGACGTCTCGCTCGACGAGGCGCCGGCCGTCGAGGCCGCGCTCGGGCCGATGCGCCACGCCATCACCGTGGCCGATCTGCAGGCCGCGAAGACGCGCCTCGCCGCCTCCTCGGAGCGCCCCGACGACCTGTGGCTGGTCGGCCCCGACGCGCTCGTCGACCCGTCGGCGCCGCGTCTCGGCGACGCGGTGTGGGTCGAGTCGCAGGGCGCCGGCCGCCTGACGCGGCTGCCCGCGCGACCGCTGGTCGGCAAGAAGGCGCGCGCCCAGCGCGTCGCCGAGCTGCGCGAGCAGGAGGACATCGCGCGCGAGGAGATCGACCGCGCGCGCCGCCGCGAGGCTGCGCTCGACCGCATCCTCAGCGCCATCGACGGGCTTCCGGCGCCAGCGCCGCGCTCATCGACGCGCCCGACCCCAGCATCGAGTTCGAGGCCGCGCGCGCGCCGCGCCGCCGCCGAGGCCGACCAGGCCGCGCAGCGCAAGGCCTCGGCCGACGCGCGCGCGACCCGCCTCGACGCCGAGGCGCGCCTCGCCGGTCTCCGCCGGCTCTTGTCGAGCGCCCACCTCATCGACGAGCCCGACGCGCAGGCCGAGGCCGACCGCCTGGCCGAGCGCCTGAGCAGGCGCGTCAGGCCGGCCGCCGGCTGCGCGAGCGCGACAGCGAGCGCGCCGAGCTGAAGAAGAACCTCGACATCCTGTGGAGCCCGCCGCCGACCGCCGAGGCCGTCGCCGCGCTCGCCCAGCGCAGGGCGACGCTCACCGCGCAGCGCGACCGCGCGCACGAGATCCGCGGCTGGCTCGACTGGGTCGCCGACCACATCGACGCGCTGGCCTGGGCCGACAGCGAGCGCCTCCTGCGCGAGCGCAAGGCGCTCCGGCCCGAGCTGCAGTCGCAGCTCGACGCCGCACGCAAGGAACAGGACGGGGCGCGCCTCGCGCTCGGCACGACCGAGCAGGCGGAGCGCCAGGCCGACCAGGAGGTGGCCCGCGCGCGCGCCACGCTCGAGACCTGCGAGACGCAGCTCGGGGCCACCCACGAGGAGCTCTTCGAGACCGCCATCCACGCGCCGACGGCGGCCACGCTGGCGGCCGCCGAGGCCCACGAGCAGGCGCAGCAGCGCGACGCCGAGAACGCGCGCCGCGCCGAGCGTCAGCAGCGCGAGCAGCACGTGCGCGTCGAGCTGTCGCTGCTCGAGGCCCGCCGCCGCGCCTCGACGACGCAGGCCGAGAAGCAGGTCGCCGAGCAACGATCCCGCCCGCTCATCGAGCGCTGGACGCGCTTCGAGACCGAGGTGCGCGAGAAGAGCCTGTCGCTGCTCTCGGGCGACCACGGCGACCTCGCCTCGGCGCTGGCCTGGGAGCGCGCCAAGTCCGACGCCGCCATGCTGGCCGAGCGCGCCTCGTCGGCGCGCGACGGCCAGGAGCTGGCCGAGCTCGCGCGCGTCCTGCCGACCGTCAGCGACGATCGCGCCGCCCACTTCCTCGCGACCTGGGTCGCGACGCGCGAGTGGGTGTCGCGGCGCGTGCCGCCCGACGTGGCCCAGGTGGCCGATCCGCTGGACGCCCTGGCCCAGCTCGGCGCGCACCTGTCGAGCCTGCGCGCGCGCCTCGCGGCGCAGGAGCACGAGCTCCGCGCCGACGCCGGCAGCATCGCCAAGCACATCCGCGGCCAGGTGCGCCGCGCGCGCCATCAGGTCCAGCGCCTGAACGAGGACCTGGTCGGCGTGTCCTTCGGCGGCATCGACGCCATCCGCGTGCGCCTCCAGCCGGTCGAGCACAAGGAGCAGGTGCTGCAGGCGCTCGAGAACGACGCCGAAGCACAACGCATGTTGTGGGATCCGGACCTGTCGATCGAGCAGGCCCTCGAGCACCTCATCCGCACTTACGGCGGCGGCCGCTCGGGCGGCGAGCGCCTCCTCGACTACCGCGACTACGTCGAGCTGCAGGTCGAGGTCCGCCGCAAGGCCGGCGGCGCCTGGGAGATCGCCAACCCCAACCGCCTCTCGACCGGCGAGGCCATCGGCGTCGGCGCCGCGGTCATGATGACGGTGCTCAAGGCCTGGGAGGAGGACGCCCAGCTCCTGCGCACGCGCCGGAGCTTCGGCACGCTGCGCCTGCTCTTCCTCGACGAGGCCTCGCGCCTCTCCGACGACACGCTGCGCCTCCTCTTCGAGCTGTGCGATCGCCTCGAGCTCCAGCTGCTCATCGCCGCGCCGCGCGTCGACAACGCCGCCGGCAACACCACCTACCGCCTCGTCCGCAAGGTGGACCAGCACGGCCAGGAAACGGTCCACGTCTCGGGCCGCCGCGTGCTGCGCGACCTCCCCGCCTGACGGCGCCCGCGGGCGCCGCGGCCGAGCTCAGCGCCCGCAGAGCTTGGCCGTGTCGCTCGGGCCGCTCCACGCCGCGCAGCTCGCGACCTCCGAGGTGCACTTGCCGCCGGCGCTCGGATAGCCGTCGGCGAAGCACGCGCAGCCGGCCGGCGAGCGCACGATCGAGAGCGCCAGCCCGGAGGTGATGCGCGCGTTGTCGATGCCCTCCTTGGCGCAGCTTGGGCAACGGCGGGATGTTGCAGTCGGAGCGACGCTGCCCGAGCGCGCTCCACTCGCCCTCGGTGAGCCGTCGATCTCACCTCCGTCCTTCTCGGACGCTGTGCGCGAGTCCTTCCAGTGCCCCTTGCACGTCAGCGACCCGTCCGCCGGCTCCACGTACGAAGTGATGCCGAGCCGTCCCACTTCGGGTCGGCATACTCGGGGTGGGCCGGGTCGTCCTTCGGCGGCGACGTCTGCGCCGGCGGCTGCGCGCGCGCGGCCGCGCCCCACTCGAGGGTGGTGTTGCAGCCGAGCACCGATCCGGACGGCCCCTTGCCACCGGGCACAGCGACTCGCAGCCCTCGCACGCCTGGTCCGGGTCGTCCTCGGGGCAGGCCACCGGCGCGGTGAGCGGCGGCGGGTCCATGTCATCGTCGGGCGCCGCGATGGCGACGCTGACATGCGCGCTGCCGGCGATCGCGCCGGGCGGGATGTCGAGGGCGAAGCCCTTGCCCTCGAGGTGCGCCCCGTCGGCGCCGACGTCGGCCGACGCGAGCACCTTGTGCGGGTGCCGATGCCTCCTCGGCGGCCAGCATCGCACACGCGCAATGAGGCGTCCGCCGCGCGATCCCGTCCTCGCGTTCACCGCGCGGACGGGGGCGCAGGCTCACGCCTCGACGCGATGCACCCAGCTGCGAATGGCCTGGATCTCCGGCCGCCACTGGTCGTCGTCCATGCGCAGCTCGATGAACTGCTGGTACAGCGCGTTCACCGTGTCCTCGATCTCCTCGATGAGCATGAAGCGCTCGTAGAGCTGGTCGTCGTCCTCACGCGACAAGAGCGCCGGGATCTTCACCGACGACAGCCCGAGCGTCTCGCCCTTCATGCCGAAGACCCACTGCTTCTGGCCGTTCACGACGCGCAGCCGCGCGCTCGACACGACCTTGCCGGTGAGGATGGCGGCGTGCGCCTCCGGCGTCTCGGTCGGGTTCTCGGCCTTGATGACGTTCTGCTCCTTCACCTCGCCCTGCGCTTCGAGCGTGAGCGTGGCGTCGAACCACAGCTCGATGGGCCCCTCGGTGAGCTGGAACACGCCCTCCTGGGTCGACGAGCGGTACCAGAGCCAGGTCAGGAACTCGCGCCCGAGATACCGGGTGGAGTTGATGCGATTGATGATGTCCATTTGATCCCCCCGCGGCTCCGTTCGTGAGGTCTGCCGCTCTCGCGGAGCGAGCGTCAACCTCCCGAGGTCGCCGGCGCCCCCCATCCCCGCGCTCGCGGGGACGGGGGGAGATTTGTACGTTTCCCGCTCAGGCCGCCGACTTGCGCCGCTTCTTCGACTCGCCCGGCGGCGCCGACATGGCGGCCGGCTCGAGCTCGACGAGGCGCCCGAGGACGTCCTCCTCGAAGCCCATGCGCTCGATCTGGCTGTACGGATTCTTCTCGTGCGGCACGAGCCCGAAGGTCTCCTGGAAGAAGTCGACGAACTGCTCATTCACCTTCTTGTTCGTCGACCACAGCCACACCGACCCGCGGTCCATGTTCCACACCATGTCGTAGGTCTTGATGTTGGGCAGCGCCTTCTTCTTGAGCTGCTTCTCGAGCCGCTCCTTCACCTCTTCGAGCTCGCCCTTCGACAGCTTCTCCTTGCCCGACTTCTTGCGATATTCGTCGGCCGCCTTCTTCAAGTGCATCTTGAACGCCGTCGCCGGCAGGCGGATGACGTCGTGCCGCAAGGCCGCGACGAGGTAGCTCCCCCACAGCACCTTGTTCAGCTCGAACTCGCTGTCGAACGGGTCCTGCGCCGTCACCCACCCGATCGACTCCTCGTTGTCGAGGTCGAGGTTGATGTCGTTGAAGCGGTTCTTGTTCAGCGCCTCGACGAACGAATCACGGAAGCCCTCCGGGATCTCGCCCTGCACGTAGTAGCAGGTCATCGTCAATGTGCCCGCGAATGCACCCATGTCTTCCGCCTCCCCCAACGGGCCCACACGAGCCCGTCAAACACGAAAGCCGGGAGCACCGCCCCCGGCTCTCGCGCGACCGTCAGCCGGTCACTCGTTGATGATGAACTCGACGCGGCGATTCGCCTCGCGCGCTTCCTTGGTCTTGCCGACCACGGCCGGCCGCGTCTCGCCGAAGCCCTGCGCCGAGAAGCGCGTCGCCTCGACGGCACCCGTCGTCGTGAGCCAGGTCATGACCGACTTCGCGCGGTCGTCCGACAGCTTGAGATTGCGCTTGTCGTCGCCGACGTCGTCGGTGTGGCCCTCGATTGCGACCTTCTTGATCTGCGGGTTGGCCTTCATGATGCCGGCCACGGCCTCGAGCACCGGGAAGCTCTCCGGCTTGATCGTCGCCTTGCCGGTATCGAAGTAGATCTTCTGCATGATGACGATCTTGCCCTGCTCGACCTTGGCCAGCGTCTCGTCGGGGCAGCCGTCGTCATCGTCCTTGCCGTTGTAGACCTCGGCCTCGTTCGGGCACTTGTCGTCGCCGTCCTTGATGCGGTCGCCGTCGTTGTCGGGGTCGGGGCAGCCGTCCTCGTCCTGGAAGTTGTCCTTGTCCTCGGCCTCGTTCGGGCACTTGTCGTCGGCGTCGTTGAGGCCGTCGCCGTCGTTGTCGAGATCGGGGCAGCCGTCCTCGTCCTGGAACTGGTCCTTGTCCTCGGGGTCGAGCGGGCAGCGATCCGACGCGTCGAGGACGCCGTCCTTGTCGTTGTCGGGGTCGGGGCAGCCGTCGTCGTCCTGGAAGTTGTCGTGGTCCTCGGGCTCCATGATGCACTTGTCGACCGCGTCGAGGATGCCGTCCTTGTCGGCGTCGAGCACGACCTCGGGCGCCCACTGCACGCCGGCGAAGATGCGGAACTTGGTGTTGCCGTAGCCCTTGGTGAAGCCCGAGCCGCCGCCCAGCGTGAAGGCCAGGCCGGTGTCGGGGATCTTCAGCCGACCGGCGAGCACGCCCTCGAGGTGGGTCGCGTTGGCGGCCGACCAGTCGGGGGACGCGCCGTAGAGCTCGCCGATGACTTCGAGCTCGTTGGGGATGACGGCGTAGCGGCCGCCGACGCGCCAGAAGAACTCGCTGCCGGCGGTGGCGAAGCCGTAGAGGTCGGCGTCCTCGGTGCGGATGTTGTAGCCGAGGTTGGCCGCGACGCTGAAGTCGCCGATGCGGAAGTCGGCGATGACGGTCGGTGCGATGGCGAAGCCGTCCGACACGAACGCCTTCGCGTCACCGGTGGGCAGCGACAGGTCGAGCGAAGCGGCGAGGCCGAAGCCGTCGGCGTCCTTCTCGCGCATGAGGATGCCGACCTTCGGCGACAGGCGGATGTCGCCGATGGCGAAGCCCGACGGCGCCGGGTTCAGCGGGATGAAGCCCGTCGCCTCGCCGCCGTTCACGAGGAAGAGCGGGATGGCGAGGCCGACCGAGAGCCGGTCGAACAAGGCGATCGACCCCATCAGGTCGGCCGTCAGCTGGTCCTGGATGACCTCGTGGCGGAGGTCGGTGTCGCCGGTCTTGTCGACGAACACGAGCGCGTTCTTGCCGAAGTTCACGAGCAGCGACGCGCTGAACTGGGTGTGCGGGCCGATGTCGGACAGCATGGTCGTGAGCAGGTCGCCCACGTGCGCCGACGGACGGAACACCTGCACGTTGACGAGCGGGTTCTCCTGCGCAAAGGCAGGACCGGCCACCGAAGTGGCAACCACCGTCGCGAGGCACGCGAGGGTCAGAGGAACGCGCCTGAGCATCATCGTCTCCCAGCCTGGGTTCGTCGCCATTCCCAGTAAATTCCGAATGTTCGGCGACCTCGGGGCGCCACCGTAGCACGGCATCCGGGGCGGCGCAAACCTTCCCTATGGCTCGATTTTCAGGCCGTCGGCGGGGTCGGAGCCCGTCCGATCGACCGCCCGAACCCGGCCTCAGACTCGGGCTCCGCGCGGCACGAAGAAGGCGCGCGTCCAGGCCCGATGGACCCGGTCAGCGCGCCGCCGCCCCATGCCGTGGATGGTGCGCTCGATCTCGCCCGGCGGCTGGTCGAGGAGGTCCGCCTTCACGAGCGCGTTGACGTGCGCCGCGAGCTCCTCCTGCCGATGCTGTGGCGGCAGCACGTGGCGCGTCACGTCGAGCAGCAACAGGTCGAGCGCCTCGCTCGGCAGCTGCGCCGCGACCCTCGTGCCGGCCGCCATGAGCGCGGCGAAGTGGCGCGTCTCGCGCGGCAGAGTGCGCGGGTAGAGTGCCTCGAGCTCGAGC
This sequence comes from Myxococcota bacterium, assembly GCA_046351155.1. Classification (GTDB taxonomy): domain Bacteria; phylum Myxococcota_A; class UBA9042; order PHBI01; family PHBI01; genus JAXLYZ01. The sequence goes on along the minus strand of JAXLYZ010000006.1, from coordinate 30,296 downwards.
GCGACGGCGCCGAGCGCGACCAGCGTCGGCTCGGTGCCGGAGCCCACCGCGACCACCTTCGTCGTCGGCGCGAGGCATGGCCACGGTCGGAGCGGCGAGGCCACGACGAGCCCGACCTCGGGCAGCGCCGCGCCCCAGCCGAGACCATCGACCGCGCTCGCGAGCTCGACCGCCCCGCGCCCCTCGCCCGCGTCCCAGCGCTTGGCGAACCACGCGCGGTCGGCCTCGGGCACGACCTCGGCCGCCAGCGCCTCGTCGACCGTGGCCCACGCGACCAGCCCGCGCGGCACGTTGCGGCGCAGCTTCTCCTCGGTGCGGAGGTAGCCCGGCTGCACCTCGAACGAGCCGCCGCCGAGCCCGAGCAGGTGCAGGCGATAGCCGATGGCCGCGTCGACGATGGCCCGCGTCACGCGCGCGCCTCGACCGCCGTCGCACTGGCCAACATGGCGTCCAGAAGCGCCACCACGACGGCCGCGCGGCGCGCCAGCGACGCCTCGTCGTGCCCCCGCGGCAGGTGCACGAAGACCGCCGGCACGCGCGCGCCGGTGGCCTCGAGGACGGCGTGATAGACGGCGTTGCAGACGTAGCCACCGCAGTCGTCCGAGCGCTGGACCTGGGCATCGACCGCGCGCGCCGCCTCGACCCATCGATCATAGAAGAGGGCCTCACCGCCGGCGGCGACCAGCTCGGCGGCGCCCAGCGATCGGCCAGCCCAGACCTCGCCGGCCACGTCGGCGCGCGCGCTGGCGACGGCTCCCGCGGCGCGCCGCTCGATGCGCACGAAGTCGTCGCGCGACACCCCCAGCGCCACCACCGCGCGCGGCGCGAGCTCGCGCACGGCCGCCGCGACGCGCGCGCGCGCCACTCCGAAGACCGTCGGCAGCACCTCGGCGACCACCGCGCAGCCGCCGACGACGCGGCCGTGGAGCCGCTCGGCGACCAGCCCGGAGGCGTTCACCGGCACGTCCTCGAACGGACCGAAGCCCGTCACCCACAACGTCGCGTCGAGGCTCACGCGCTCACGGTAGCCCCGAGCTCGCGCGGTTGTCATGCCACCACGAGTCCCAATGCTTCTTGTTGCGCGCCGGCGTCCGGTCGCGCTCGTCGAAGTCGTGGCCGGTGATGGCCACCAGCGCGCGCCCGGCGCAGTGCCTGAGCGCCGCATCCGAGGCCGCGACGAGCGGCACCAGCAGATCGACCCCGGCCTTCGAGCGAAGCTCGGCCGGCACCGACTTCTTCCGCGCCACGAGCCCTTCCCGCGCCCAGCGCACGATGTCCCCGCGCTGCGACGCCGACCACCACGCATCGAACCGGGTCTTCGGCGGCTGGCAGGTGACCCACGTCAGCGCCTCGCGCGCGGCCGCGTCGACCTTCTTGTCCTTGCCGCCGAGCTGCGCCAGCAGCGTCGGCACCTCGGCCGCCGCGCCGTGGTCGCGCAGGATGCGCAGCCCGGCCAGGCGGATCTGCGCGCCGGCCTTCTTGGCGACATCGGGATGCAGGAGCGCCTCCGGCTGCGACGCGGCCTTCACGGCCAGCGGCACCAGCGACTCGGCGTCGAGCTGCGGCACCGCCTCGAAGAGCGCCGTGGCCCACGCGGCGTCCCGAATGCGCGGCAGCATGGCCACGATGCCCGACGCCGCGGCCGGGTCGCCCATCGCCACGAGCGCCGCCAGCGCGGCCTTGCGCACCTTCTTCGCCGGGTGCTCGAGCTCGCCCAGCACCGCCTGCAGCGCCTCGGTCCCGTGGATGGCGGCGAGCTTCTCCAGCGCCTGGATGTGCAGCGCATCCTTCGGCAGCGCGAAGATGGCGGCCAGGGCCTCGGCGCGCGCCGCGTGCTCCTTGTCGCCGAGGTCGACCCAGCTGCGCGTCGGCGGCCCGTTGATGCAGCCGTTCAGCCGGTCCTCGATGCTGCAGAAGAGGCGGATGTGGAAGTGGTTGGCGTGCGGGTTCGAGTCGGTCGGCTGGTGCAGGACCTCCTCGAGGCGCGCGATGATGGCGGGCGCGACCTTCTCGGCGCGGGCCTCGGCGAGCAACAGCACCTTCAGCCACTCGGCCACGAAGACGTACTGCACGCGCGCCTCCTCGTCGGTCACGAGCGCGGTCACGAGCGCCACATTGCGCGCGACGTCGAAGCGGACCTTCCGACCTTCGTAGTCGGCGAGCCCGTCGGCGCCGTACACGATGAACGGCAGGAGCTCGAGGGGCTTGCCGTCGAGGGTGGTCGCGTACATGCCGATGTCGGCGTCGCGGCCGGCCTGGTGCGACACGCTCCAGGGGATCTTCTTGCCGCTCGCGAAGCCGAGGTTGCCGACGCCGAGCATCGAGCCCGGGTACTTCTCGGCCACGCTGCGCGTCGCGCGCGCGATGACGCCGACCAGCTCGCTGGTGCCGAAGTTGGTCTTCCGACCGAGGTTCTGCACGCGGTAGCCGTCGCCCTTGCCGGGCAGCGTAGCGGCCATGAAGAGCTCGCCGCCGCTGGTCTTGCCGAGGCTCACCGACGACTTCGGCATGGCCAGCAGCGCGCGCGCCTCGGCCTCGTTGGTCGGCTTCGGCTCGGCCGCCGAGGTCGCACGGGCCGCCAGCGCGGCGCAGAAGCAGGTCATCACCAGAGTCGCGTGTGTCGTCCGCATCCCGCCCGAACGCCCCGCTCTTGCCTTGCCTTCCGGTCCGTGTGCACCCCGCGCCGACCTCGAGTTTGATCGCGATCAACGCGCGACTCGAGGGCCCGGAGGAACGGCGATTCGTCCCCCTCCGGAGCGGGTTCTGTCAATCGAAATTGCGTCGCAGATCGCGCAAAATTTCAGGCTTGACACCCCATGATGGCCTTTGGATAACCACCAACGTACTTGACCACCGGGGGCTGCAATCAGGCCAGCAACACACATGCCCACGCAGCCATTGTGGCCCGTCACGCCATAAAAAACCGGAACTCCACGTCACAGGAGAGCAGTTCTTTGCAAGGCCAATCTCCCGTCGCCAAGAAGAAGGTCGCCGAAGCCTTCTTCTGCAAGTTCCTGAATCGCGATGTGCGCGTCACCGAGTGCATCGACGACTACGTCAACGCCAACTCCCTCAACATCCGTCACTCGCCCTGTTTCAAGTGCTCGCACGGGCTCAAGACCCGCATCGAGTACGCCAGCAACTGAGAGCCCCGACTCCCAGTAGCCGACGCCCTGGCAGCCACGCGCTGACCAGGGCGTCGTCGCTTGGGGGCAGAGCGCTGAAAAGGGCCCATACGCGGCGTCGCGGCGCTCGGCCGCTTGTGCGGCGACCTTGAGGTCGCCTCCGCGCGGCTCTCGCTTGCTCCTTGCGGCTGGACCCTTTTGAGCGCTCTGCAGAGGCGCAGGGCAATAGGTTCACTTCGCCTTTTGCTACATTCTCGCGTGCGGGCATCAGTCCGACGCGAGCTACCGCCGGAATGGCGAAATCGGTAGACGCAGGGGACTTAAAATCCTCGGCCCGATGGGGCATGCGGGTTCGAGTCCCGCTTCCGGCAAACGCCAATCCACGATCCGACTGAGCCATCATTCATCATGAGCCCGAAGAAGCAACTCACGGTCAAACGTCCGCCGCGGAAGAGCGGCACGCTGATGGGCATGCGCTCCGGCTTTCGTCGGATCACGGGCCACAAGGACAAGAAGCGCAAGGCGGCGACGCCGAGCTCACGCTTGAGCCCGGCGCTTCAGCGCGCGCTCGTCATCGGCGTCGGCGTCATCATCGTCATCGCGCTGGTGTGGGGGCTCGGCAAGCGCTGAGGGCCGGCCGCGCCTGCGGCGGCGCTCGCGATCGAGCGGCCGCCCGCGCCCATCACTGCAGCGGGATGGCCAGCATCTTCTTCGCGCGCGCGATGACGTGCTCGAGGTTCTGCTCGGCGAGGTCGAGATCGAGCGGCTTCTCGGCGATCTTCGAGAGGCACTCGACCAGCTTCCGGCGTGCCCGCTGGACGCCGTAGTCGACGATGACCATGGCCTCGTCGATGATCGACTTCACCGTGAGCAGCACGTAGCGACCGGCGAGCGGCGGACCCGAGAGGCGCTTCTGCAGCTCCTCGAGCTTGTCGATCTGCTTCTGGCCGACCTTGTCGCCAGCGGCGAGCTTCTCGTCGATGGCCTTGAGATCGGCGCCCACCTTCTCGAGGTCGGACTGCCCGGCGGCGAGCAGCACGCTCGCCTGATCGCGCATCTCGGTGATGAGCGCGCACATGCGCTCGGGCGCGGTCTCGAGCTTCTCGGCGGTGTTGCCGAGCTCGAAGTCCTGGAGCTTGTCGGCGAGATCGCTGACCTGCTTCTTGTAGGCCTCGGTCTCCTTCTCGAACTTGATCTCACGCATCTGCGTGAGGATGTCGATGCGCTCGTTCGACATCGACTTCACGAACTTCACGCCCTCGGTGAGGAACTGGTCCCAGGTCTCGGCCTTCTCCTTCTCGGTCGGCGGCAGGATCGGCTTCTCGGGCGCGGGCGGCGGCTCGGCCGGCGCGGCGTCGGGCGCGGGCTCGACGACCTCGGGCTCGACGGCCGTGCTGGCATCCGACGGGCTCACCTCGAGCTGCTCGACCGTGTACGACGGCGCGCCCTTCTTGCAGCCGCCGGCGAGCGCTCCGCACACGACGATGAGGGGGATGAGACGCATGGGCATCAGACCTTGGGGTGGCGGTGCTGGAGACATGGAAGCGACGCGCGGATGCGATCCTGCGCGGCGAAGTCGAGGCGCGCGAGCGCGAAGCCGGGGCCGTCGGCCGCGGTCGCGAGCACGATGCCCCAGGGATCGACGATGGCGCTCTTGCCGTAGGTGCGGCGCTTGCCGCCGTGGAAGCCGCTCTGCCCCGAGGCGATGACGAAGGTCTGCGTCTCGATGGCGCGCGCGCGCAGGAGGACCATCCAGTGGTCCTTGCCGGTGAACTCGGTGAAGGCGGCGGGCACGGTGAGCATGCGCGCGCCGGCGTCGACCAGGCGCTGGTAGAGGCGTGGGAAGCGGAGGTCGTAGCAGATGGAGAGTCCGGTCGGGACGCCGCGCACGTCGGCCACGACGATGTCGTCGCCGCGCGCGATGGTGTCCGACTCGCGCTGCGACTCGCTGCCGGCGATGTCGATGTCGAACAGGTGGAGCTTGCGATAGGTCGCGACGACCGGCGCGCCGGCCGCGGTCCCGTCGATGAGCACCGAGGTGTTGAAGTAGTGGCTCGCGTCGGGCCCGGTCTCGGGAAAGCTGCCGACGAGCAGCCACACGCAGAGCTCACCGGCCAGCGCGCGCAGCTGCTCGACCAGTACCGCATCCGGTCCGCTGATGGGCTGCATGGGCGCGCGCGCGTCGGGCGCGGTGCGCATGTACACCGCGTTCTCGGGCAGGGTGACGAACGTCGCACCCGCCCGCGCGGCTTCGCCCACGAGCCGGCGAATCTCGACCAGGTTGTGATCGACATCGTCGGTGGATGTGAGTTGGACCACAGCCACGGTCATCGGGTCGGGCGTCATGGCCCTGAGCCTTTGGCACGAACGACCGCCTTGCGCAAGGTCGCGCCGAGGTCGTAGAAGCGTCGCATGATCACGACTCAAATCGAACGCGTCCACGCCCGTGAGGTCCTCGACTCACGGGGTATGCCCACCGTCGAAGCCGAGATTCGACTCACCTCCGGCGTCGTCGCCCGGGCCATCGTCCCGTCGGGCGCATCGACCGGCTCGCACGAGGCGCTCGAGCTGCGCGACGGCGACTCGAAGCGCCACCTCGGCAAGGGCGTCCTGAAGGCCGTCGAGCATGTGCGCGGGCCCATCGCCAAGGCGCTCGCCGGCTTCGACGTCCTCGATCAGCGCGGCCTCGACGCGACCATGCTGGCGCTCGACGGCACCCCCAACAAGACCAAGCTCGGCGCCAACGCGCTCCTCTCGGTGTCGCTGGCCGGCGCGCGCGCGGCCGCTCAGACGCTCGGCCTGCCGCTCTATCGCTGGCTCGGCGGGCCCCAGGCGCATCGCCTGCCGGTGCCGTTCATGAACGTCATCAACGGCGGCGCGCACGCCGACAACGGCCTCGCCATCCAGGAGTTCATGATCGTCCCGCGCGGCGCCCCGAGCTTCGCCGAGGGTCTGCGCTGGGGCGCCGAGGTCTTCCAGCACCTGAAGAAGCGCCTGAAGAAGGACGGCTTCACCACGGCGGTCGGCGACGAAGGCGGCTTCGCGCCGCGCCTCGCCTCGAACGTGGCCGCCCTCGAGGCCGTGCTCGCGGCCATCCAGGACGCCGGCTACGAGCCCGGCAAGCAGATCGCGCTCGCCCTCGACGTGGCCGCCAGCGAGTTCTGGAACGGCGAGAAGGGCCGCTACGTGTTCGCCAAGGAGAGCCTCGAGCTCGAGCCGGCCGGCATGGTCGACTACCTCGCGGACCTCACCGCGCGCTTCCCCATCTTCTCGATCGAGGACGGCTGCGCCGAGGACGACTGGGCCGGCTGGAAGGCGCTCACCGAGCGCATCGGCAAGACCCACCAGATCGTCGGCGACGACCTCTTCGTGACCAACGTCGAGCGCCTCGCGCGCGGCATCCGCGAGGGCATCGCCAACTCGATCCTCGTCAAGGTGAACCAGATCGGCACGCTCACCGAGACGCTCGACTGCGTCTCGATGGCGCACCGCGCCGGCTACAAGTCGATCATCTCGCACCGCTCGGGCGAGACCGAGGACACCACCATCAGCGACCTCGCGGTCGGCGTCGGCTCCGGCCAGATCAAGACCGGCTCGCTCTCGCGCGGCGAGCGCATCGCCAAGTACAACCAGCTCCTCCGCATCGAGGAGGAGCTGGGTGCGTCGGCGCGCTACGGGCTCGGCTGAGCCCGCGCGCTGAGCCCTTCGATCAGGCCTGAGCCGGCGGCGCCGGCTCGGGCCGCTTGACGATCGGCGACCGCTCGAGCGCGAGCTCGAGCGCCTGGTCCATGCGCGACACGAAGTGGATCGTCAGCACCGACCGGACGCTCTCCGGGATGTCGGGCAGGTCCTTCCGGTTGCGCTCGGGCAGGATGATCGTCGTGATGCCCGACCGGTGCGCGGCCAGCACCTTGTCCTTGATGCCGCCCACCGGCAGCACGTTGCCGCGCAGCGTGATCTCGCCGGTCATCGCCACGTCGCCGCGGATGCGGATGTCGGTGAGCAGCGACGACAGCGCCGAGAACATGGTCACGCCGGCCGACGGCCCATCCTTCGGGATGGCGCCCTGCGGCACGTGCACGTGCAGGTCGAACTCGCGGAACACCGACTGCTCGATGCCATAGAGCGCGGCGTTGGCGCGGAGGTACGTCAGCGCCAGCTCGGCCGACTCCTTCATCACCTCCCCGAGGCTGCCGGTGAGGCGCAGCTTGCCCGAGCCCGGCATCTTCGACGCCTCGATGAAGAGGATGTCGCCGCCGGTCGCGGTCCACGCCATGCCGGTCGCGATGCCCGGCTGCTCGGTGCGCTCGGCCGCGTCGGGCATGAAGATCTGCGGCCCCAGGAACTCGGCCACCGACTTCTCGTCGACCTGGCGCGACTCCCACTTGCGCTCGACGATGCCGACCGCGACGCCGCGCGCAACCGACGCGAGCTTCCGCTCGAGCCCGCGCACGCCGGCCTCGCGCGTGTAGCTCACGACCACCTCTTCGAGCGCGGCGTCGTCGAGGCCCATCTGGCGCGCGTCGAGACCGTGATCCTCGAGCACCTTCGGGATGAGGTGGCGCCGCGCGATCTGCTTCTTCTCGGCCAGCGTGTAGCCGGGGATCTCGATGACCTCCATGCGGTCGAGCAGCGGGCCCGGGATGGTGTCGGCCTGGTTCGCGGTGGCGATGAACATGACCTTCGACAGGTCGAAGGGCACGTCGAGGTAGTGGTCCATGAACGTGCCGTTCTGCTCGGGGTCGAGGACCTCCAGCAGCGCGGACGTCGGGTCGCCGCGCCAGTCGCGTCCGACCTTGTCGATCTCGTCGAGGATGACGACCGGGTTCTTCGACTCGGCCCGCTTCATGGTCTGGATGAACTTGCCCGGCATGGCGCCGATGTAGGTCCGGCGATGGCCGCGGATCTCGGCCTCGTCGCGCACGCCTCCCAGGCTGATGCGCTGGTACTTCCGTCCGAGCGCCTCGGCGACCGAGCGCCCGAGCGACGTCTTGCCCACGCCCGGCGGACCCACCAGGCACAGGATCGGGCTCTTGCCGTCCTTCTTGAGCGAGTTCACGGCCAGGAACTCGAGGATGCGCGTCTTCACCTTGTCGAGGCCGTGGTGGTCGCGCTCGAGGATCTCGCGCGCCCGCCCGATGTCGTGGCTGTCGCGCGTGAGCTTCTGCCACGGGAGATCCGCCATCCACTCGAGGTAGGTGCGCGCGACCGTGTACTCCGGGCTCGACGGCTGGATCGAGCGCAGCCGGTTGAGCTCCTTGTTGGCCACCTTCTGCGCGTCGTCGGGGAGCCCCGCCTGCATGAGCCGCTCGCGCAGCTGCTCGACGAAGTCCTCCTCCTCGTCGTCCTCGCCGAGCTCCTTCCGGATGGCCTTCAGCTGCTGGCGCAAGAAGAACTCGCGCTGGTTCTTGTTCATCTCGCCTTTGACTTCGCTGTTGATCCGCTGCGAGACGCGGAGCACCTCGAGCTGCTCGTTGAGGACGCCCAACGCCTTCCGCAGCGCGGTCCGGACGTCGTCCTCCTGCAGCACCTCCTGCTTGTCCTCCACCGGCACGGCGAGGTGGGTCATCACCATGTAGGCGAGGCGCGACGGCGAGTCGATGTGGTTCACGAGGTCGACGGCGCCCGACGGCAGCTCGGGGATGAGCTCGATGATCTCGGCCGCCATCTCTTTCAGCGAGCGCACCAGCGCCTGGATCTCGACCGACTCCTCGTCCTCCACCGGCACGTGGTCGACGCGCGCGATGAGGTACGGCTCGGTCTGCACGATCTCCTTCAGCCGCACGCGCTCGATGCCCTGCACCACCACATGCAGCGTGTTCTCGTCCTCGTGGTGGACGCGCAGGATCTTGGCCGACGTGCCGGTCCAGTAGAGCTCGTCGGGCTTCGGGTTGTCGTTGTCCTTGTCGCGCTGGCTCACGACCGCGATGGTCCCGCCGGTCCCGACCGCGTTCAGCAGTCGCAGCGTCTTCGGACGCCCGACCGCCAGCGGCATGAGCGCGCCGGGGTACAGCACGGAGTTCCTGAGCGGCAGGACCGGCAGCACCGTGTCGAGCGCGCTGCCCTTCTCGGTCCCGGAGGCGGAGCCCGAGCCTTCGCCGCCGCCACCACCCGGTGGGTCGGCAGCCATGAGCGAGATCGGTGCTTGAGGCTGGAAGATTGCGGTTGCCATCGGGGGACCCTCCACAGGGTAGACGGCCGACGCGAAACCGAGCCGACGTCGTCACCCCGAGTTGTCAAGGAATGGTGCACCAACATGGGCCCTTCAAGCCAGCCCTCCGGGTATCAAAGCCGTCGAAGCGACCGGGAATCCCCGGATTCAGTGCTGGCCACAGGGAATCGCCCATGCTAGCGTCCCGGTTGGCCGTGGGGGCTCGGCTGCCGTGCGAGCTGCCGCGCTGGTGTTGCTCCGAGGTGATCCTCGGGGCGTCCATGGGGGACGCGTGCGTTCGGCGTATTCGGATATCAGTCCCAAGGACTTGGGATGGACCTCGGAGGGTCACGCGCGGGTCGTGTGGTCCGATGGGCACGAGTCCGTCTACGCCCCGGCGTTGCTCCGCAAGATTTGCCCCTGCGCCGAGTGCCGCGGCACTCACGGCGGGCCACCGAAGGCCTTCAAGATCCTGAGCCCCCAACAGGTTCGCAGCGCCCCGCGCCAGATCGTCATCGAGCGCGTAGAGCCAATCGGCAACTACGCGATGGCGTTCACCTGGGGCGACGGTCATAAGGAGGGCATCTACACTTGGCCCTTCCTGCGTGACGAATGCCCTTGCGATGCGTGCACGATGCGGCGCCGCGTCGAGACTCCACACGACGGACCACCATGACGACCGAACGCGGACCCATCCTGCGCAAGCGAGGGGCCCAGCCTCCCCGAGAGCCCGAAGCGCCCGAACGGCCTTCGACTCCTCCGGCGAATCCCCGGCCGCCCGAACCTGCGACTGCCACCCCCGCGGCAGCGCCTCGACCGGGGCGTGACGTTCGCGACGTCCGCGGCGGCGACCGCGGCGCGGCTCGCAAGGGGGACGTGCGCCCGCCGGCCGCGGTGGCGACGGCCCCGCGCGAGCGGATACCCCGCGCGCCGCACCGGCAGCGACCGCAGGTAGCGTTGGTCGTCGCATGTACGATCCGCGCGCCGAGCGTGGCGGTGCCGACCGACCGACGGCGGCTCCATCGGGAGCGCCGCTGCGCGATGCGCGGGCTCCGGGAGGACCGGCCGGCGCGGGCAAGAAGCCATTGGTGGCTCGGGCCGGCGGTCGCGACGAGAAGACCGAGCTCAAGACCCAGGCGCAGAAGCTCGCCAAAGAGAAGGGCGTGCCGCTGGTGCACGCCTATCGGATCCTGAAGGGGCAGACGAGCCTGAACGACGTGCTCAAGGGCATGATGCGCAAGGAGCGCTTCGATCAGCTGGTCGGGCGCGAGGGCATCGATCGCGAGCTCGCAGGTCAGGTCGCCTCGGGCCACCTCCCGAAGCAGCGAGCCGTGCTGCTGACGCGCATGCGCACGCTGCGCAAGCAGAAGCTGCACATCGACGGCATCAAGGCGGCCGAGCTCGAGAAGAAGCGGGTGGCGCTCGATCTGTTCGGTCGGGGCTGGACGCTCGGGCGCGTGCGCGCGGCCCGGCCCTACGACTTCGACTTCCTCATCGACGGCGCCGAGAAGGCCGAGAAGTTCTTCAAGCACGACGTGAAGGCGCTCTGCCAGATCGAAGACCTTGAGGCGGCGCAGCGCGCGACCTCCTCGGACGAGCGCGTGCAGGCCCTCGGGCTCGCAGCGACCGAGGACCGCGAGCAGCGGGTCCGCCCCGAGGACGACATCATGCTCCACTTCATCGATGACCAGCGCGTCGTGCGCTTCACGATGCGCGATGGCGAGCAGCTCCTCGGTCGCCTGCGCAGCTTCGGGCGCTGGGACGCCGAGCTGGTGCTCGATGGGGGCGAGATCGTGACGGTGTTCTTCCACGGTCTGCACAAGAGCTCGAGCGCGCTCGGCCACCAGGCCTGAGTCGATGCGGGTGCTCGGCGGCCGCTACCGCGGGCGCGTGCTCGCCGTGCCGCGCGGGCTCGCGACGCGGCCGACCGGCGCGCGCGCGCGAACCGCGCTGTTCGACATCGTGGGACCGCTGCTGGGCGGCGCGGTCGTCGCCGACTTGTTCGCCGGAACCGGGGCCCTCGGTCTCGAGGCCCTGTCGCGGGGCGCGTCTCGGGTCGACTTCTACGAGGACGCGCGCCCCGCGCTCGATGCGCTGCGGGCCAACATCGCGACGCTGGGCGTCACCGATGCACGAGTCGTCGGAGGCTCCCTGCCGGGCACGCTTCGCGAAGGCGCGCCCTACGACGTCATCTTCATGGACCCGCCATGGCGAAAGGGGCTCGAGCTTCCCGTCGCGACCCGCCTGATTGCAACGGGCCGGCTAGGACCGGGGACGCTGCTGGTCGTCGAAGCAGCACACCGTGATTCGTGGGATGAGTCGGCCTGGCTGCGAGCGCGGCTCGAGCTCACCGACAGTCGCGCCTACGGCGATACCGAGATGCGGTTTTTCAGGGCGCACGGTACAACGCCCGAGTGACCAGACTCGCCATATGCCCGGGCAGCTTCGATCCGATGACCAACGGCCACGTCGCGATCATCCGACGTGGGTTGCTGCTCTTCGATCGGATCCATGTGGCGGTGAGCGTGAACATCCGGAAGCAGCCGCTCTTCACACCTGACGAACGCACCGCGATGATCCGGGCTGCCTTTGCGGACGAGCCTCGCCTCGAGGTGAGCGCCTTCAGCGGCCTCCTCGCAACCTACGCGAGCGGACTCGGCGCGGTGGCGATCGTGCGCGGGCTCCGGGCTCCGAGCGACTTCGAGTACGAGCTGCAGATGGCGCACATGAATCGCCACCTGGCGCCCGAGCTGGACACCGTGTTCCTCCCGGCCGATGCGGCCGGCAGCTACGTGTCGTCGTCGCTGGTCAAGGAGGTCGCGAACCTCGGCGGCGACGTGTCGGCCCTGGTCCCGACGCACGTCATGAGCGCGTTGCTGTCCCGCCTCCGCCGCACGCCCTGAGCGGCCGAACGCCGAGTCGTTCGGTGGAGGCGTCGACGCAAAGGACGCCCGACGCCTTCGGATAGCTCGAGCGGGCCTGCCCTGAAACGATGTTCAGCCGCGTCCGCCTGGTGTCATGATCCCCCAGTTTTGGAGCTCTGGCTGGGGTCTACGAGCCGATCCGCTTGCGGCGGCCATTGGCGCCCTCGACGCAGTCGCGGGGCCAGGATCTCGTAGCGCACCGACGGCTTGGGCTGGGGCGTTGGAACCTCGGGCGCCGGCTGAGTGCGAGCGAGCAGCGTCGCCGCTGCTCGGGAGCATCGGGCGGCACGTGGCTTGCTCTTCGGTCACTCGAACCCCGACGAGGAGACCACCCCAATGACCGTCTGGCTGCTTGCCCTGATGTGCCGCGAGAGTCTGTTGTCCCATGCGCTCCGAGTGGCGAGGAGGTATCGCGACCTGATCTCGGAGGCCGAGGTCATGAGCGCCCTCGACCTCGGCCTGAGTCTCGCCGCGGCCAAGTTCGATCCGAGTCGCGGAGGCTTCCAGGACCTGGCGCGTCCGATCGTAGAGCGGGTCGTGAAGCGCACCGCCAAGCGCGAGCTCGCATGGCGGAGCCGTTCGCTCGAAGGCCTCCCGACGCAACCCGTGCTCGTGGATCAGCAGGCCGAGCTCGAGTCCTGGCGGAACGAGCTGAAGGAGCTCCTCGGCCCCGACTACGACACGTTCATGAGCCACTTCGGCTGGGGCATGTCGATGCGCGACCTCGGCCGTCGCGAGGAGAGGAGCTTCCGCTCCGTGCGCGATAGCCTCCAGAGCTCGATTCAACGTGTCGCGGAGCGCTACGACTTCGACGTCGGCCCCATGCAGCGGGCCGAACCCGGCGGTCTGCGCGTCCTCCGCCGCTCCGGAGGCCGGACCAACAGGTCTCGATGTCGCGCCGATCGAAGCTCCACCGTCGAGGAGAAGAAGCCGTGATCATCGTCGCGATCATCATCGTCCGCGGACCGCAAGGCCCTGCCACGGGCACGCGCCAGCCGCCCCCGCCTCAAAGGCGGCCAGTGACAACGGCCCGACGTCCACGCGGAGGCGGACGTATCGGTCGGCGAAACGTCCCTCGGCGGACGCAAAGTCGGCCTTGCACCGACCCGACTCTCCATTGAGAGAGTCGATCCGCGCGGCACGGACCCTTGAGTCGATTGCCGAGACTGCCAAAAAGAAAAACCCCGCCCAGCTTGCGCTGGGCGGGGTTCAATGAAAATCCGGCGGCGACCTACTCTCCCACAGAGGTCACTCTGCAGTACCATCGGCCCTGGAGGGCTTAACTTCCGAGTTCGGGATGGGATCGGGTGGGACCCCTCCGGTAAAGCCACCGGAAACTGAAAATTCGGTTTCCGATTATTGGATTTAGAAGCTGCAGCTCACGCGAGCTCGTTGCTCGAAGCGCGAGATCTGGTCATGGGATGCGGGAAACGGCATTCCTGATCTCCGAGGGCCGAAGCCACAGCGGAGGGATGAAAGAGGTCAAGCCACACGGCCTATTAGTACTGGTAAGCTGAGCGCCTTTTACGACGCTTACACCCCCAGCCTATCAACGTCGTAGTCTACAACGGGCCTTTAGATGGGATAAACCCATGGGAGTTCTTATCTCGAGGTGGGCTTCCCGCTTAGATGCTTTCAGCGGTTATCCCGTCCCGACGTAGCTACCCAGCGGTGCCACTGGCGTGACAACTGGTTCACCAGAGGTCAGTCCATCCCGGTCCTCTCGTACTAGGGACAGCTCCTCTCAAAACTCCTGCGCCCACGGCAGATAGGGACCGAACTGTCTCACGACGTTCTGAACCCAGCTCGCGTACCGCTTTAATTGGCGAACAGCCAAACCCTTGGGACCTGCTCCAGCCCCAGGATGCGATGAGCCGACATCGAGGTGCCAAACCTCCCCGTCGATGTGAACTCTTGGGGGAGATAAGCCTGTTATCCCCGGAGTACCTTTTATCCGTTAAGCGATGGCCCTTCCACACGGGACCACCGGATCACTAAGACCTGCTTTCGCACCTGCTCGACTTGTAGGTCTCGCAGTCAAGCTCCCTTATGCCTTTGCACTCTTCGCCTGGTTTCCAATCAGGCTGAGGGAACCTTTGTGCGCCTCCGTTACTCTTTGGGAGGCGACCGCCCCAGTCAAACTACCCACCAGGCAGTGTCCGTAGCCAGGCTAGACTGACCGACGTTAGGCATCCAGGAGAGCCAGGGTGGTATTTCAACGGCGACTCCACCGATGCTGGCGCACCGGCTTCGAAGTCTCCCACCTATCCTACACAGACTCACCCGAATACCACTGCCAAGTTATAGTAAAGGTTCACGGGGTCTTTCCGTCTTGCCGCGGGTACTCGGCATCTTCACCGAGAATTCAATTTCACTGAGTCCCTGGTTGAGACAGCGGGGAAGTCGTTACGCCATTCGTGCAGGTCGGAACTTACCCGACAAGGAATTTCGCTACCTTAGGACCGTTATAGTTACGGCCGCCGTTTACTGGGGCTTCGATTCAAAGCTTCGTCTTGCGACTAACGTCTCCTCTTAACCTTCCAGCACCGGGCAGGCGTCAGACCGTATACGTCGTCTTGGCGACTTTGCACAGTCCTGTGTTTTTGGTAAACAGTCGCTACCCCCTATTCTCTGCGACCTCCGCTGGCTTCCCTTGTACAGGTTCACCTTGGAGGCACACCTTATCCCGAAGTTACGGTGTCAATTTGCCTAGTTCCTTAACCAGGGTTCTCTCAAGCGCCTTGGGATGCTCTCCCCGCCCACCTGAGTCGGTTTGCGGTACGGTCAGCCTGAATGCTCGGCCCGTGGCTTTTCTAGGAAGCATAGAATCACTCAGTTTGGCTTTCCGCCGAGGCGGTCCACCCCTCATTGCATCTCGGCATTAACGAGCAAGCGTTTGTCCGTATCGGTCCTACCTGCTCTGCCTACGTGCTTGAACCAGGACCATCACCTGGCTGAGCTATCTTTCTCCGTCCCCACTGACGTCAACACACCCAAGCTGGTTCGGGAATATTAACCCGATTTCCATCGCCTACGCCATGTGGCCTCGGCTTAGGTTCCGACTAACCCCGGGAGGATGATCCTGGCCCGGGAAACCTTGGGCTTACGGCGAACGAGTTTCTCGCTCGTTTTATCGTTTACTCATATCGGCATTCTCTCTTCCAGGAGCTCCACGACTTCTTGTCGATATCGCTTCGTCGCCACTGGAATGCTCCCCTACCACTCTCTTGCGAGAGTCCGCAGCTTCGGCAGCAGGCTTGAGCCCCGTTACATTTTCCGCGCAGATTCACTAGACCAGTGAGCTATTACGCTTTCTTTAAAGGGTGGCTGCTTCTAAGCCAACCTCCTGGTTGTCTAAGCGCTTCCACAACGTTTACCACTTAGCCTGCGCTTGGGGGCCTTAGCTGGCGGTCTGGGTTCTTGCCCTCTCGACAATGGACGTTATCACCCACTGACTGACTGCCGCACTGCACTCATCGGCATTCGGAGTTTGATTGGGTTTGGTAAACTTGTGGGTCCCCTAGCCCATTCAGTGCTCTACCTCCGATGGTGATATGCGACGCTATACCTAAATATATTTCGGGGAGAACCAGCCATTTCGGTGTTTGATTGGCCTTTCACCCCTACCCACAGTTCATCCCCCAGTTTTTCAACACCGGTGAGTTCGGTCCTCCACGCGGTTTTACCCGCGCTTCAACCTGACCATGGGTAGATCACACCGTTTCGGGTCTACTCCGTGCGACTTAGGCGCCCTATTCAGACTCGGTTTCCCTTCGCCTCCGTCTCACGACTTAAGCTTGCCACACAGAGTAACTCGCCGATCCATTATGCAAAAGGTACGCAGTCCCACTGTCTTGCGACATAGTGGTTCCACTGCTTGTAGACTTTCGGTTTCAGGTCTTTTCACTCCCCTCGCTGGGGTGCTTTTCACCTTTCCCTCACGGTACTAGTTCACTATCGGTCACCAAGGAGTACTTAGCCTTGGAGGGTGGTCCCCCCAGATTCAGACAGGATTTCACGTGGCCCGTCCTACTCGGGATACGCCTAGCGCATTTCGACTTTCATCTACCGGGCTGTCACCGTCTCTGGCCCCTCTTTCCAAAGGGTTCGATTAGCCGTCTTGCTACATGTCGGCGTCCCACAACCCCCGAAGACCGTAGTCGTCGGGTTTGGGCTAGTCCGCTTTCGCTCGCCACTACTAGCGGAGTCTCGTTTGATTTCCTTTCCTGGAGATACTGAGATGTTTCAGTTCTCTCCGTTGGCCTCCCTTGCGGGATCATGGACCATTAAGTCCACGGGGTTGCCCCATTCGGATATTTCCGGGTCAATGCCTGGTCAGCGGCTCACCGGAACTTTTCGCAGCTTTCCCACGTCCTTCTTCGCCTCTTGGTGCCTAGGCATCCACCGAAAGCCCTTCATAGCTTGACCTATATCTCTTTCGTTCGCCGTCTCTCGACATCCCAAAACCAGATCTCACGCATCGAGCTCGACGACACTTGCGAGGGTCGTCACAGCCGCTACGCGGTCTGCTCTACTTCTAAATCCAATATTCGGTTGTCAGAGAGCGCCCACTCGGGGCCGGCCTTCCGGGTCTCCCGGGGGCCGCGTTTCGTGAGCGACCCGAGGGGTCCCCCGCGAACGGGAGCGCAACCTGCCGCAGCGTTCGCGCATCGTCAACCGATTTTTTCGCGGCCTCGTGCGAACTGCGTCACCGCCGCTCCTGGTGCGGTCGCGAGCCCCTCGGCGGGCGACGCCGCGGCGCGCTGCCGATGCCTCGAGACCGATCATTGTGCTAGGGTCCGCCCTCGATGGAGGCCCCCGTGATGCACCGTCTCGCACGTCGTAGCTCCTTGATCGCACTGACATGTATCGCCGTAGGCGGCGGCGCGTGCGACGCGCCGGGCGGCGGCAAGACGGCGATCGTCGGGGACGTCCACCTCGACGCGACCTCGTCGTCGGACGCCCCGCTCTTCACGAACACCAACGACTCGAGCGCGACCACCAGCGACCCGGGCGACTCCGCGACGACGTCGACGCCGGACACCACGGCCGCGCCCGACAGCGCGACGCCCGACACGACCGTAGCCGTCGACACCTCCACGCCCGACACGACCACCAGCGTCTGCGCGCAGGGCTGCCTGCCGGCGGTGCCGGTCGCGGGCGCGACCGTCACGTTCACCCAGCCCGGCGACACGGTGCCGCCGCCCGACCTCAGCGGCGGCGCGGCGCCCACCGGGCAGTGGCGCCTCGCCGCGGTCGACATCTATCCCTATGGGACGTTCGTCGACGGCTTCACCATGACCGTCGAGAACCAGGGCGGCACGCGCGGCCGCGCGAACTTCTCTGGCGACGCGATGCAGGTGTCGCTGTTCCTCGATCTGCACATCTACGTCGACGCCTTCGGCACGACCGGCGACGACACCGGCAGCGCCAACGTCGCGCTCGGCGGCTGCCACGAGGCCGACGATCCATACCTGGTCGGCGACCTCGCCAGCTGCGCGTCGGGCTGGCCCGACGGCGTGACCCCGCCGAGCCAGCTGATGTACGAGACATCGACGGGCCAGCTCCAGCTGCTGCTCGAGCTCGAGCCGGACTTCCTCATCGCGATGCTGCCGGAGGATCAGCAGAGCTCGGCGTCGTTCGTCATCGTCGGTCCGCTCGTGCTGGTCGCGAACCTGGAGCGGCCGTGACAGGCGGCGCGCGTCTCGCGGCCCTGGCCATCGCGCTCGGGGCCTGCGGAGACGACGCGACCAGCGCGCCCGACACGACGACCACCAGCGACGACACCGACGCGACCATCGGCGAGGACGCCGACGCGGCCGTCGGCGATGTGACGACCGGCGACATCACGACCGACGCGAGCAGCGCGCCCGACGCGACGACGTCCGACGACGCGAGCGACGCGACCAGCGCCGATGCCGACGTGGTGCCGTCGACCGAGCGCATCCCCGACGACGTGCTGCCCTGCGACGAGCCGCGCTACTGGCCGTACGCCCTGCGCTCGAGCGAGCGACCGCTGACCGTCCACTATCGGACGCCGGCCGAGCGCAACACCGCCGAGAGCGTCGTCGGCTACCTCGAGCGCTCGTGGCTCGTCGAGGTCGACCAGCTCGGCTTCCGCGCGCCGCTGCCCGACGACGGGCGCTGCGGCGACGACGCCGACCTCGACGTGTTCCTCTGGCGCAACGCGCCAGAGGTGTTCACCGACGTGCTCGGCTCGAACCCGGCCACGAGCTGGGACGACGCGCCGGTCTTCATCGTGCTCGATCCGGCCGGCGAGGTCGGCGGCCAGTACCTCGACTCGACCGCGTCGCACGAGTTCAACCACGCCTGCCAGGCGGCCTACGACTGGTCCGAGGTGACGCTCGCCTACGAGATGACGTCGACCTTCATCGAGGATCAGGTCTTCGACGAGGACGACAACTACCAGACCATCCTCTTCGACTTCCAAGGCAACCCCGACTGGTCCATCGACCGCGATGACGGCTACGAGACCTGGTACATGTACGGCGCCGCCATGTACCTCGGCTACCTCCGCGACCGCTTCTATCGCGGCGATCCGTCCTTCGCGGCGGTCATGTGGGAGGGCTCGAAGAGCTCGGCCGCCGAGAACGAGCCCGACTACCAGGACGCTCTCGACACCATGCTCGGCGAGTTCGGGAAGTCCTTCCTCGACAGCGTCGTCGAGTTCCAGCGCTGGCGCTGGTACGTCAACGAGCGCGACGACGCGCGCCACCTCGAGGAGGCCGGCGCGTTCCCGGCCGACGCGCTGCCGGCGGTCGCCGCGCATGTCGACGGCGACGCCACCACCACCACCCCGCTCGACCCGATGATGCTCGGGACGAGCTTCGTCGACGTCACGAGCACCCGCGCCGACCTCGTCGTCGAGGTCGCGCTCGACCGCAGCGCAGGCGCTTCCGAGGCCGACGTGCAGTGGGTCGTCCAGGCGCTGCCGGGGCGCACGGCCGGCTCGGACGGCGAGCTCGTCGACCTGTCGCGCGGCGCCGGGCTGGTCACGCTGGTCGATGGCCGACGCACGCTGGTCGTGACCGCCTTGCCCGGATCGGACGCCAGCAGCGACCCCGACGACCGCAGCGACGATCGATATAAGGTGAAGCTCCGGGTCAAGCCGTCGCTCGCCAGGTAAAGAGATGTAGGGGCGTTGCCGGGAGTGCGCGACGTCGGGCATGGTCGCGCAAAGCGTATCGTTAGCCGCTCGTCCCCCCTCTGCGGTGCCGTCATGCCCCAACCGCCCAACCCGCCTTCGTGGTGGTTCTCCCTCGCCATGTGCGCGCTCGTCGCGTGCGGCGGAGACACCAAGTCCGAGCCCGATACCGACACGTCGACGCCCGACGAGGAGGTGTGGACGCCGCCGCCGCGGAAGGCCTGCACGGTGGACGCCGACTGCGGCGACGATGACGCCTGCACCTGGGACGAGAAGTGCGGGAGTGACGGGCTCTGCCAGTTCCGCATCCTCACGTGCGACGACGAGAACTCGTGCACCTCGGACACGTGCGACTCGGCGGTCGGCTGCCTGTTCGAGCCGTTCGACGGCGGCGCCTGCGACGACGGCAACCCGTGCACGGCCGACGTCTGCATCGACGGCGGCTGCACCGCGACCGCCATCCCCGGCTGCGTGGTCGACGCGCAGTGCGCCAACAAGGATGCGGGCGTGGCCTGCAACGACCAGGACTCGGCGACGTCCGGCGACCTGTGCCTGGCGGGCGCGTGCCACGGCTTCACCACGGCGCACGTGGCGGCCTCGGTCGTGAGCGGCGCGGCCGGCATGGTCGTCAAGGAGATTGACCATAACGCGGCGGGCTGGTCGGCGGTGTTGTGGACCATCGACGGAGACTCGGCCGAGACGTACGTGCTGGCCGACCTGACGACGCTGGCGAGCCCGTTCGTGTACGTCGAGACGGAGCAGACGTCGGCCGCCTACTCCGGGCTCCGCGACGGCTTCGCCGCCGACAGCGATGGCTACGTGTGGGAGCTCGAGGGCGATGCCTGGAGCTACGACAACACCTGGACCAACACGCTCTTCGATTCCGGCCTCGGCGAGGCGACCGACCTCTGGACGATGCGCGACACCAACCAGCAGGGCGCGCTCGGCGCGCGGCGCATGTGGATCGTCGGCAACGACGGCAGCGACGAGTGGGTGCGCTACTGCTTCGAGGACGACCAGGGCGCGGTGAAGTGCGAGGTGCAGGACTTCGACGACTTCCAGTCGTCGTCGCTCCCGACCGCGGTGTGGGGCGTGCCGTCGTGCGACGGGCCGCGCTGCCAGGGCGCCATGCTGGCAACCGCGGCCGACGCGGCGACCGGCGGCGGCGCCTACCTCGACACTTACGAGAACGACGACGGCACCGCCGGCACCTGGTCGAAGGGCTCGGTGCCGGGCGCTCCGGCGACGCGCACGAGCCGCGCCATCGTGGGCTGGGGCTCGGCCGCGAGCGCGCAGTTCCTGGCGGTCGGGACCAACGGGCACATGGTGCACCGGCGCGCCAACGGCAGCTGGAGCTCGGCGCTCAACGTGAAGGATGGCCAGTCGACGCGGAACTTCAGCGGCGTGTGGGAAGGCTCGGGTGTGGTGGCGGTGAGCGCGACCCACATCGGCACGGGCGGCATGCTCGAGTACGAGCTCTGGACCTGCCCGAGCGGCAAGGACGTCGAGACCGGCTCGAACTGGACCATCCACCTGCTCGGGCAGTTCGTGTCGGTCAGCGTGGCCGGGCTCTACGACGTGGCGGGCAGCGCGACGGGCGAGATGCGCGTGGTCGGCGCCAACAAGAAGCCGGGCGATGCGGCCTCGCAGCTCCTCGAGGGCCTGGTCTTCGTGCGCACGCCATGACGCCGTTGCCGCGGGTGCGTCGCGCGCTGCGCAGCATCGGCGCGAGTATGCCCATCCACGCGTAAGGATTTCTTGGGCGCTGAATCCGGCCCGTAGAGCGACCGTCCGGCCTGGTGTGCAGGGAGCTCGGAACCGCCAAGGGGGCGGGGCCGAGGCACCTCGCCCACCAACCAGGGAGCCCTACCGTGCGTCGCTCGATGTGGTATCTGTCGCTTATCTTCGCCTCTTCTTCCATCGCCGGCTGCTATGCGCAGGCCGTCTCGCAGGACCGCTTCGGCGGCGAGCTCGTGCTCGGCGACGACAGCGACGCCGCGATGAGCGAGGCCAAGGACCTCATGACCCAGCACTGCGGTGCGGGCAACTGGCGCATCGAGGGTTGGGACACGGTGGTCGTCGACGAGGAGGACTACTCGCGCACCGACACCGACTCGGTCGACGACCCCAACGGCACCGGCGGCCACACCACCACCGAGACCCACTCGGGCACCGTCGAGAAGACCGAGCTCCACCTCTATTACAGCTGCCTCCGGCCGACGAGCCCGACGCCCTGACCCCGTGTGGAGCGAGGTCATCCGAGCCGAGCCGGAGCGCGGCCGCGCGGAGCGAGGTCATCTGAACAGGTCGGCTGCGCGGGCCCGGTCCCTCTTGCGAGGGCCGGGCCGGCGGCCGACGGTCAAGGACCTTTCACGATGGCGGCGAACTCGCTCCGCACGAGCTTCTCGACCGCGGGGCGCAGCTCGGCCTGGGTGGGCAGCCTGGCGTAGCCGGGGCCGGTCGTCTTGTGGGCGCCGGGCAGGCTGACGCAGAGGATGTACGGCGTGCCCTGCTCGCGGATGACGGCGCTCGACTCGAGGTTCACCGAGCCGACGATCTGGTTCTTCGCGTCGGACACCTTGAAGGTGTAGAGCGCGTAGAGGTCGGGGCTCGGCCCGCCCGGATCGCCCACGTCGAAGGTCTCGTAGGCGAGGATGTGCGCCTTGCCGACGTCGAACTGGTCGAAGCAGAACTCGCTGAGGCCGCGGATGCGCGGGTCGGTGCTCTGCTTGCGCAGCGCGATGAGGCTCGCGCGCGTCTCGGCGGCCTTGGGGTCGTGGACCGCGTTCTGCGCCTGGAGCACCTTCTTCAAGATGCCGAAGTCGCTGGGCGCCAGCGCCAGCGCCTTCTGCCAGAGCGCCAGCGCGCGCTCGAACTGCTTCAGGTTGTAGTAGCCCTGGCCCGCGTTGTAGGCGGCGTCGACGTGCTTCGGGTCGACCGCCAGCGCGGCCTCGAAGCGCTTCACCGCCTCGGCCTCGCGGCCGAGATCGGTGAGCACGACGCCGGCGTTGTAGTGGGCATCGGAAAGCGTCTTGTCGATCGCCAGGGCGCGGTCGTACGCCGCGACGGCGTCGACGCCGCGGCCGGCGTGCGAGAGGAGCCAGCCGTGCGTGTAGTGATCGATGGCGCGCGGCGCCTTCATGCCGGCGAGGCGCACCTCGAAGTCGGCCAGCACGCGCGCGATGTAGGCGCCGTCGTCGGCGTGCGGCTCGGCGTCGCGCAGCGTGACGATGGTCGGGTCGTCGTCGGGCGGCGGCTCGCCGGCGTGGGCCGGAGCGGCCTGCAGGGCGTGGAAGGCGAGCAACAGGGCGACGAGGGCGAGCGGCGTCGGGGCCCAGCGGAGCGTGCGCGTGCGTGACATGGTCATCCTCCGCGCGCGAGCATAGGGCGGTCGCGGCAGGTCGTCACGGACCGAGGAGGTCGAAGCCGAGGCGGCCCAGCGCGCGGACCGTCTTCCACAGCGGCAGGCCCATGATGGCCGAGTCGTCGGCGCACTCGGGGTCGGCGTCGATGCGCGCGAAGAGGGCCACGCCGCGGCGCTCGATGCGGTACGAGCCGGCGCAGTCGTAGGGCTCGTCGGCGGCGAGGTAGGCGGCGATCTGGCCGGTCGTGAGCGGGCGCATGAGCAGCGTGTGGACGTCGACGGCGTCGGCCTGGCCGTGCGGCGCGTGGATGGCGACGGCCGTGACGAGGCGATGGGCGCGGCCCTGCAGGCGGGCGAGCTGGGCCTGGGCGGCGGCGTGGTCGCCGGGCTTGTGGAGGATCTCGCCGTCGAGCTCGCAGATCTGATCGGAGCCGATGACCCAGGCGTCGGCGTGCTCGGGCAGCGACGCGACGGCGCGCGCCTTGCCGTGGGCGAGGTGGAGCGCGGTCGCTGCGATGGTATCGACGCCGGGCGGCAGCGGCTGGCGCTCGTCGAAGTCGGGGCGCGCGACGGCGAACGGCAGGCCGAGGCGCTCGAGCACCTGGCGGCGATACGGGCTCGTGCTGGCGAGGACGAGGCGGGGAACGGCGGGGGTCGACATCATGGCCGTGCGATAGCACGGGCCGGCATGGCTGGCAGCGTCGACGGCGCGCGCTTCAGCGCTTGCCGCGTGGCTTCGGGAGCAGCGCGCGCACGCGCTCGGTGGCGGCGACGGGCAAGCTCAGGCCGCCGTAGGGCTCGCCGAAGCGGATCGCGCCAGGCGCGGTGGACGTCGTCTGCAGGAAGGCGATGCGCGGGCCGGCGCGATCGACCTCGCGCCAGGCGTCGGGGATGCCGACCAGCACGTGCTCGACCACGACGTGGTGCACGTGGCCGAGCATGCCGTGCGCGGCGTCGTGGGCGTCGCGCGACGAGCTCACGTTCTGCGGCGAGGCGATCTCGATGAGGTCGGGGGCGGCGCCGAAGAGCGGCGCGCGCAGCCAGGCGTCGACGCGCGCGCGGTCGTGGACGCGCAGCCAGCGGACGGCGGGCGTCGACAGGCGCGGGGGTCCGTCCGGGTCCGTGCCGGCCACGGGGCCGCCGACCACGACCTCCTCGATGAGCTGCGGCGGGTCGGCCGGATGCACCAGCGCGATGGCTCCGGCCTCGGCCACGAGCTGCTCGAGCGGCACCTCGTTGCGGCGCAGGTGGGCCATGCCCATGGCCCTACTCCGCCAGCGTCGAGAGGTCGCCCGGGTCGGCGCCGAGCTCGACCGCCTTCAGGTAGCGGCGCACGATCTTGCCCGAGCGCGTCTTCGGCAGCGCCGTGCGCACCTCGATGTCGGCCGGCACGGCGATGGGGCCGAGGTCGTGGCGCACGTGCTCCTTCAGTGACGCGACCAGGCCGGGGGTGTGGGCCTGGCCTGCGCGCAGGACGACGAAGGCCTTGATGCGCTCGCCCTTGAGCTCGTCGGGCAGGCCGATGACGGCGGCCTCGGCGACCGACGGATGGCGGACCAGCGCGCCCTCGACGTCGGCCGTGCCGATGCGGTGGCCGGCCACGTTCAGGACGTCGTCGGCGCGGCCGAGCACCGCGAAGTAGCCGTCGGCGTCGCGCACGGCGATGTCGCCGGCCGTGTAGCAGCCGGGGATCTGGCTCCACACCTGGGCGTAGCGCGCCGGGTCGTTCCAGATGGTCCGCATCATATAAGGAAGGGGCCGGCGCAGGACGAGCAGGCCGCCGTGGCCGTCGGGCACGGGGCGGCCGGCGCCGTCGACGATGTCGGCGACCACGCCCGGCAGGGGCTTGCCGACCTTGCCCGGGCGCGCCGCGAAGGTCGGCAGCGTGCCGAGGACGGGCGCGGCGATCTCGGTCTGCCACCAGTTGTCGACGACCATGCCGTCGGACTGGCCGACCAGGTTCTTCTGCGCCCACAGGTGGGCCTCGGGGTTCAGCGGCTCGCCGGCGCAGGCGATGAGGCGGAGGCGCGAGAGGTCGTACTTGGCGGGCGCGGCGTCGCCGTGGCTCATCCACATGCGGATGGCCGTGGGTGCGGTGAACATGAGGTTCACGCCGTAGCGCTCGCACAGCTCCCAGGTGACCTCGGGGGTCGGGTAGTCGGGGACGCCCTCGCGGCAGAAGACGGTGATGCCGTTCGAGAGCGGGCCGTAGACGATGAACGAGTGGCCGACGATCCAGCCGATGTCCGAGGTGCTCCAGTAGATGTCGCGGTCGGTCATCTGGAAGTAGGCGCGCGCGAGGTAGGTCACGCCGACGAGGTAGCCGCCGGTGGCATGCACGACGCCCTTTGCGGCTTGCCGGTCGTGCCCGACGTGTAGAGGATGAAGAGCGGGTCCTCGGCGTCCATCGGCTCGGGCGGGCAGTGGATGGCGCGCGGCTCCTGGGTCGTAGAAGTCGTGCTCGCGCTCGGACTCGAACGTGAACGGCGCGTCGCCGGGGCGCGAGCCGCGGCGGTGCACGACCACGTGCTCGACCGTCGTCACCTCGCGCACGGCGTCGTCGACGATGGGCTTCAGCGGGATCTTCTTGCCGCGGCGGAAGGTGAAGTCGCTGCACACGACCACGCGCGCGCCGCAGTCGACGATGCGCGTCTGGAGGGACTGGCTGCCCATGCCGGCGTAGACCACCGAGTGGATGGCGCCGATCCGCGCGCAGGCGAGCATGGCCACGATGCCCTCGGGCGTGAGCGGCATGTAGATGATGACGCGGTCGCCCTTCACGACGCCGAGCTTCTTCAGCGCGTTGGCGAAGCGGTTGGTCTCGCGATAGAGGCGGCCGTAGGTGTAGGCCTGCTCCTCGCCGTCCTCGCCGACCCAGATGACGGCGACCTTGTTCCTGTGGGTGGCGAGGTGGCGATCGATGCAGCTCACCGTGGCGTTGAGCTTGCCGCCCTCGAACCAGGCGTGGTCGGGGAGCGCCACGCGCGACACGCTGTCGAACGGCGCCATCCACTCGACGAGGCGCGCTTGGGCGCGCCAGAAGCCGTCGGGATCGGTGTCGGCCCACTGGCGCTCGATGGCGTCGTTGGGGATGGCGGCGGCGCGCGCGAGCCACACCGGCGCCGGGATGACGCGCTCGTCGTGCTGGAGGCGCTCGATGGCCGCCTGCTGGGACGCGTCGATGCGCGCGCTCGCCGCCTCGTCCTGCTCGTGCTTCGCTCCCGTCATGGGACCTCCGTGCCGCCAGGATGGGCCTCGGGCGCGCGGCGCGCAATGGCCGAGCCGGCGCCGGCGCGGACGAGAACGCACAGCGTCGTAGCCGCCGGGGTGCCGGCGTCGGGCCGGTCGTCGAGGGGCGGCCGCGATCGTCAAGGGCCTTGACGACTGGCGGCGGCCCGGCCGCGCGCGGAGTCAGTGGCCGGGCAGGCTGCTCGTGGCGAGGAGGCGCCCGAAGTAGTAGCGCGGGATGTCGTCGTGGCCGAGGCCGGTGCGCTTGAAGAGGGCGCCGTGCGCGTACTGCGCGGTCGTCAGCGTGGCGGTCGTGCGGTCGTCGAGCAGCGCCGCGGCGGGCAGCGCGGCGGCGGCGCGCTTGGCCATGGCCTGGCTCGCGGCCAGCGTGCCGGCGTCCTTCGAGTAGACGTCGGCGAAGCGGCGCGTGGGCGGCGCGGCCTGGAGCGCGTCGAGGTCGTCCTGGAGGTAGGCGTCGAAGGCGTCGTCCATGCCGTAGAGCGAGTCGAGGAGGTAGAGCTCGTCGACCCACAGGCCGCCCACGCTGGCGATGCCGGCGGCGGCCTTGTAGCCGCCGGAGTGCGAGGCCACGACGATGGTGGTCAGGTCCCAGAGCGCGAGGCTGCCGACCTGATCATCGGCGGCCGCGAGCTGGGTCAGCGCCTCGTCGACGAGGTCGTAGAAGGCGTCCTGCTCGGCCAGGCGGCCGGGGTCGCTCGAGGCCTGCTCGAAGGCGAGCTCGGGCACGAGCAGGAGCGCGTTCCGGCCGGAGGCCTCGAGCTGGTTGGCGAGGTTGTAGGCGTTGTGGGCGGCGCGGCCGGCGACGCAGGCGCCGTTCTTCGGGCGCAGCACGTTCTCGGCGCAGTTCCAGAAGCCGTGGAGGTAGACCACCAGGCCGACCGGCGCGGTCGGATCGAACGCCTTCGGGACGTAGACCACCGCGTTCGGCAGCGTGCCGCTGGCGGGGAAGGCGCCGTGCTCGAGCTGCAGGCGCACGAGGGTCCCGGGCGGCGTGCCGGTCGACACGCCCGAGCCGTCGGCCTTGAGCTCGGCGCCGTCGCTCGGCTCGGACAGGGTCTCGCTCGACGGCGGGCCGTCCGCGGCCGGGTCGGACGAGGTGCAGGCGGACGCGAGGGCGGCGGACGCGAGGGCGATCATAAGGAAGGGGGCTGGGCGCACGGGCGGACCATGGCACGGGCGCCGCGCGCAAGACAACTCCCCGCGCGTCCCCGCGCGCGCCGGCGTTCTTGGCACTTCCTTGACGCGGCGTGAACGCCTCCGATCAGGCCGTGTGATCCATTCGCCGTGCATCGTCTTCATCAGTCGGCGGGTGACCGAGCCGCTGCGGACCGGCGTGCGCATGGAGCGGCCGCCGCAAGACCCAGCGGCGGCGACGCCCCGAGCCCCCGCCGACGCGGGCGCGACGCCAGGCGCGCGGCGAGCGCTGGCTGCGCCTCGTCCGCCGCTTCGCGCGAGCAGCCGCGCCAAGCCACCATGGTGAGCGGGCTCGTGCTGGCCATGCTCGTCATCGAGCTCATCCAGCAGATCGGCGTCTAGTCAGCGGCGCCTGGGACCAGACCGAGCTCGGCATCGGCCTCCTGCTCTGCATCGGCGCCGGCAGGCCATGCTCGACGAGCGGCAACCCGCGCGGCGCTAAAGCGCGCGGCGGGTCGATCGGGCCTCCCTGAACCGCGCGATTACCATTCGCGGCGCGGCGGCTCCGGAAGCCGTGGCGTTCGACCTGACCGATGACGGAGGACAGGCCGTAATCGCTACTTGCAGCGGGGTTTCGCCGACCCTGCGGGAAAGCACATGACCTCAGTCCGAACGCTCACGCTCCGTCACCTCTGCGTCGCCCCGGTCATCTGGCTCCTGACCCTCCTCGGGTCGGGCTCGGCGCACGCGCAGCTCGACACGCGCCACTGGCTGCCGCCGCTGTGGTCGGTCATCGGCAACGACGCGGGCGTCATCGACGACCACTGGCTGTTCGTGTCGACGCCCGAGGTCTCGCCGGTCGACTTCACGATCAAGGACGGCGCCGGCAACACCTACACCGGCACCGTCTCGAACAGCGCGCCGGTGGCGCTGCAGATCGGCAATCTCGGCACCACCTTCGGCCCGTACACGGCCGGCGGCTGGGCCGGCACCCACACGGCGCAGCTCGTGTACGGCACGAACAACCTCAACACCTCGCTGCCCGACGGCCTCGTCGTCGAGTCGGTGCGGCCGGTCTACGTGAGCATCCGGCAGAAGTCGGGGAGCCAGGGCGAGATCCTGGCGTCGCCCGGGCGCAAGGGGCTCGGCAAGGAGTTCCGCGCCCTCTTCGCGCGCGACGTGCTCAGCACCAACACCTGGCGCGGCACCTTCATCTCGGTGATGGCGACCGAGCCCGGCACGACCACCATCACCTTCGACGGCATCAAGCCGGGCATCAAGCTCTTCGGTCGCGCCGACGCCAACAACGACGGCACCACCGACGCCTTCAGCGTGACGCTCTCGCAGAACCAGAGCTACATCGTCGGCATCCAAGACACCTCGTACACCGGGACCGCGCCCATCGCCGACCTGAACGGCACGCGCGTGACCTCGGACAAGCTCGTGGCCGTGACCTCGGGCTTCTTCCTCGGCGGCCCGACCCCGACCTCGGGCCAGGACGCCGGCTTCGATCAGCTGGTGCCGACCGACCTCGCCGGCACCGAGTACGTCATGATCAAGGGCAACGCGCTGGCGAGCAGCGCGCTCGAGACGGTGACCGTCGTCGCGACCCAGGACAACACCAACATCTTCACCAAGGGCTCGAGCACGCCGCTCAACCCGACGCCGCTCAACGCCGGCGACTACTACTGGGTGAACAACGAGTACGTCGGCGACGGCCTCTACCTCACGGCGTCCAAGCCGGTGCTGGTGTGCCAGGGCATCGGCGGCTCGGACAGCCTCGCCACCTCGGGCGCCAACGTCATCCCGCCGCTCGGCGCCGACGCCTCGAACTTCGTCAACAACATCCCGCTGGTGAACTTCTACGGCACGGCCACGGTCGGCATCGTCACGCGCACGGGCGCCAGCGTCACCATCAACGGCTCGGCGCCGTCGGTGTCGGCGCAGCCCATCTACGGCACGCCCGACTGGGTGACCTACAAGATCACCGGCCTCACCGGCACGGTCGACGTCGAGTCGAACTCGGCCGTCGCCGTGTCGCTCATCAACGTGAGCGGCGTGGCCGGCCTGGCCGGCTACTTCTCGGGCTTCCCGTCGAGCAAGACCGTCGACCTCGACAACGACAACACCGTCGACGGCGGCGACAACTGCCCCGACGACCCGAACCAGGATCAGATCGACGACGACGGCGACGGCGTCGGCAACCGCTGCGATCAGTGCGACGACGACCCGTTGAAGGCCATCCCCGGCGTGTGCGGCTGCGGCGTCCCCGACGGCGACTTCGACGGCGACGGCGTCGTGTGCAGCGACAACTGCCCGTTCATCGCCAACGCCTCGCAGACCGACAGCGACAACGACGGCATCGGCGACGCCTGCGCCAACGACCTCGACAACGACGGCACGCCCAACGCCCAGGACGGCTGCCCCACCGATCGCCGCAAGGTGGCTCCGGGCCAGTGCGGATGCGGCTTCGCCGAGACCGACAGCGACCTCGACGGCGCCGCCAACTGCGTCGACGAGTGCCCGCTCGATCCGAACAAGGCCGCCGCCGGCGCCTGCGGCTGTGGCCAGCTCGAGACCGACACCGACGGCGACAGCATCCCCGACTGCATCGACCTCTGCGGCAACAGCCACCTCGACGCCGGCGAGGCGTGCGACGACGGCAACGTCTTCAACACCGACGCCTGCACCACCCAGTGCCAGGCGCGCCCGGTGGCCGCGGCCGACACCGCCATCGCCGTCGAGGACGGCTCGGTCGTCATCGACGTGCAGGCCAACGACCCGACGGCGCTCGTGCGCGCGGTCGGCACCGTCATCGCCAGCGCGCCGAGCCATGGCACCGCCGTGGTCGGCGTCGACGGCCGCGTCACCTACACGCCGACGGCCCACTACCACGGCGCCGACTCGTTCACGTACAAGCTGGCCGACGACGTCTCGCAGTCGGACGCCGTCACGGTCGCCGTCACCATCAACCAGAGCCTGTTCGCGCCGGTCGCGGTCGCCGACGCCGTCGCGCTGGCCGAGGGCGACACCGCCACCACGCTGGTCGGCGGCGCCACCTCGGTGCTCGCCAACGACAGCGACGCCAACGCCGGCGACACGCTGACGGCCGTGCTCGTGACCGGCGTCGCCCACGGCGACCTGGTGCTGAACAGCGACGGCAGCTTCAGCTACCACCACGACG
>JAXLYZ010000005.1:0-377426 GCA_046351155.1 Myxococcota bacterium | reverse complement strand
TCGCCGCGGCCACGTCCGACTCGACGAAGGCGAAGTCCTCGCCGCCGGCGTCGAGCAGGACCAGCGGGCCGGGCGCGAACACCAGCGTCGACGGGTTCTTCAGGAAGCTCCTGACGCTGTCGGCCGGCAGCGCCGTGTTGGACATGACGACCGTGGCGGTCTCGCCCGGCCCGAGCGTCCACGTGGTGTTCCGGCCCTCGGGTGCCAGCGTGCCGATGGGGGCGACGAGGCCTCCGCCGCCCACCGCCGCCGACACGACGACGGTCGGCGCGTCGACGGTGAAGGCCACGCGGCTCGTGTTGGTGAGATCGAAGGCGGCGCGGATGCTGCCCGCCGACGTCGTCGCGGTGCGGCCGACGCTCTCGCTGGCCTCGCGGTTGGCCTCCTTGCTGTAGCCCTGCTCGGCGCCGTAGGTGTACGAGAGGTCGACGCCGCCGCTCAGGGTCGCGACCGTCTCGGCGCCGAAGCTCCCGCCGGCCGTCACCTCCGAGATGGTCTCGCAGCAGCCCACGGCGGCCCCCACCTCCTGCGTCGCCGTGACCGTCGCCGACAGGGTCGAGCTCGCCCAGATGTTCGTCTCGCCCGAGTGGGTCGTGGCGCTGTCGGTCGACACCGACTGCCCGTACGAGCTGGCCGTGCCGTGGCTGTCGGCGTAGGTGACGTTCAAGAAGACGTCGAGGCGCGTGCCCGGCGTGAGCGCCAGCGAGAGCGCCGGCGACTGGGCCACGATCGGGTCGCGCGTCCCGTCGATGAGCTCGTCGTAGTCGCCCTTGCCGTCGCCGTCGGTGTCGGCCATCGACGGGCTGGTCGCGCCGACGCCCGGCGTGGCCGGGTCGACGAGCTTCAGCTCGGCGCCGTCGAAGAGCGTGAACAGCGGGTCGGCCGTGTGCTCCGCGCCGGTCGCGTCGCCGTCGGTGTCGACGCTGGCGGGGTTCGTGTGCCAGCGCCGGACCTCGTCGGCGTCGGAGAGGCCGTCGCCGTCGGTGTCGGGCGAGCGCGGATCGATGCGCGCCTGCGACTCCTCGCCGTCGTCGAGCCCGTCGCCGTCCGTGTCCGCGACCAGCGGGTCGGAGGTCACGAGGCGCGGCACGAGCTCGCCCGGGACGCCGGTCTCGTCGACCTGGATGGTGTAGCCGGCGAGCTCGACGGCGGTCGTGAGCCCGTCACCGTCGGGGTCGGCGCTGGGGTCGCCGCTCGCGCCGCCGTCGTTGCCGTTGCAGGCGCCGAGCGCCAGCGGCACGAGCGAGGCCATCATCATGCCAAGGGTCACGCGGGGCCTGAGGGTCGGGGGGCTCACAGGAGGCTGCTCCGGCGGAAGTGGAAGGAGCCGGCGTAGCGGGTCGAGCACGAGCCCGGCTGCGAGGTGTCGTCGGCGAACGCTTGGAGGTACGTCTGCCAGGCGTAGGTGACGCTCATCTGGCAGTCGAAGGCCTGGCCGGGGACGTCCTCGCTACAGACGGTGGTCCACACCGGTTGGCCGGACTGGGTCAGGTGCGTGCGGGGGTAGCCGGATCCGTTGGCCGAGATGTCGTAGACCAGCGTGCGATCGGGGGTGCCATTGTGCAGCACCGTCTCGAGCGTGTAGGTGCCGTGGTCGTCGGGCGCGACGATCGAGCCCGGGTCGTGGTCCGCGCCGCCGCCGACATACGCGTGGCCGCCGAGCTGGTCGCCGAGGAGCTCGCTGTAGCTGTACGGCAGCGCGCTCGGGAAGACCGCCGGGCGCGGGTGATCGAGGAGCGGCGTGCCGTCGGCGAAGGTCAGGTAGATCTTCTGCATGGCACCCACGAGGCCCTGTTTGAGGAAAAAACCGATCGAGTCGACCGCCGGGACACCCGGCGACACCGAGCCCGGCGCGTAGCGCGTCAGGAAGAGGCCGAGCTGGATGGCGGTGTTCATCGGGCAGTCGTTGGCGGTCGCGATGAGCGAGCCCGCGGCGTGGTACTGCTTGACGTCGCCGGTGGCCACGGCCTCGAGCTCGCTCAGCGTGGCGGTGTCGCCGAGCGCGTCGGTCACCGTGATCTTGGCCGTGAAGAAGCCGCCCATCGGGTAGACGTGGGTCGCGTCGCTGAGCCCGGCGAGCGTGCCCGCGCCCCAGCGCTCGATGTGGTGCGCGTCGCCGCGCCGCCAGGTCTCGTGGCTGCCGTCGCCCCACTCGAAGTCAAGCTGATTGACGAGCTGCTTCACGTCCTCGACGCGCAGCGACAACGTCGCGGTGGTGCCGGAGACCGTGGTCGCGCTGGCCAGCGTCAAGGTCGGCGGGGCGCGGTCGATGTGGGTCGGCGATCGGCCGGCCGTCACCTCGACGCCGTCCTCGACCCCGTCACCGTCGCTGTCGCGCGCCAGCGGGTCGCTGCCGAGGACGCGCTCCTGGGCGTCCGACTGGCCGTCGCCGTCGGAGTCGGCGGAGCGGCCCTGGGGGAAGACGTGGCGCGTCGCCACCACGGTGTCGCCGTCGCTGATGGAGACGGTCCAGCCCTCGCGCGCCTCCCAGTAGTCTGGGAGGCCATCGCCGTCGGAGTCGATGACGGTGTCGCTCGTGCCGAGGAGCTCCTCCTCGCGCGAGCTGAGCCCGTCGCGGTCGAGGTCGCGGAGCAGCGCCAGCGAGACCACGTCGCCGGGCATGACGCGCGTCTCGCCG
The DNA here is from genome assembly GCA_046351155.1 of Myxococcota bacterium. Taxonomy (GTDB): domain Bacteria; phylum Myxococcota_A; class UBA9042; order PHBI01; family PHBI01; genus JAXLYZ01. The sequence continues at coordinate 374,788 of JAXLYZ010000005.1, read as the reverse complement.
AGGTCGCCCGACGCGATGACGCCGGCCGCGGCGCGGTGGCTGGCGACGATGCTGAACCAGCCCTCGCGGATGCGGCGCGGGCCGGGCGGGGCGAAGTGGAAGCCGAGCGCCTGGCCGACGTCGGGCGGCGGGGTGTCGGCCGGGTAGAAGCTCGGCGCGCGGCCGTCGATGATGTAGGCCACGCCACCATCGACCGGCGTGGTGGTGAGCTCGCTGCCCATGGCGGCGAGCGCGTCGACCACGCGCGCGCCGGCGAGCTGGCCGTCGGCCGTCCGGTCCACGTTGGCGGCGACATAGGCGGCGGTGGGCGGCGCGTCGCCCGGGTCGACCACCACGAGCGCGGTGTTCTGCGCGATCTCGGCGAGCCGGAACGACGACTGGTCGCCGCTGGCGCTCACGAGCTGCGTCTGCGCCGGGCTGAAGCTGATGGCGTAGGGCGCGGCCATGAGCTGGAGCATGCGGCTCGGGTCGACGGCCTGGTCCTCGAGCACCACGCTCGCGCGCGCGCCCGGCGCCAGCGCGATGCTGGCCGGCGCGCTCGCGTCCTGGCGCAGCGTCGCCAGCGCCACGCGCCCGCCCGACGGCGACCAGAACCAGGCGTTGACGGCCGGGTTCGTCACGGTGAAGGGCAGGCTGCCGCGGTTGACGAGGTCGATGGCGACCGAGAGCCGGGCGCCCGTCAGCTCGGAGGTGAGCGTGCGGCTCTGGTTCTGGACGACCGACGAGGCGCGGCTGAGCGTGCTGGCGTAGTCGACGCCGAGCGTCGCGGTGAGGCTCGCCTCGGCCTCGGCGCCCACGCTCTCGGTGAGCTTCTCGCTGACGGCGACATTCGCGCCGAGATCGCCGATGCCGATGCCGGCCGTGACGCTGGCGCTCGTCTCGGCGCCGAAGCCGGCCCAGACGCTCTCCGACAGGCTGGCCGAGCCGCCGTAGGTGTTCGCGAAGGTCTCGCTCTCGCTCTCGGTCGAGCCGTAGCTCATCTCCTCTTGATGGTCCTCGCCGTAGGTCACGACGAGCGCCAGCCCGACGGTGCCGTTGGGCGTCAGCTCGAGCGCCAGCCTGGGCCGGTCGGCGACGGTCGGCGAGCCGCCGACCGCCTCGGTCTCCTCGCGGTCGTAGAGGCCGTCGCCGTCGCTGTCGGCGCGCAGCGGCGAGGTGGCCTCGGGGCCGGGCACGAGCTTGCCGTCGACGTCTTGGAGCTGGAGCTCCTGGCCGTCGAAGAGCAGGAACAGCGGCGCCAGCGTCTCGCCCGGGCGCCCGCGCGCGTCGCCGTCGGTGTCGACGCTGACCGGGCTCGTGAGCCAGCGCGTGACCTCGTCGAAGTCGCTGAGCCCGTCGCCGTCGGTGTCGGTGCTGCGCGGGTCGGTGCGGGCCGCCGACTCCTGCAGGTCGCTGAGCCCGTCGCCGTCCGTGTCGCCCTTGGCGGGGTCGCTCGTGACGTGACGCAGCTCGCGCTGATCGGCGTAGCCCGTCGTGTTGATGCTGATGTTCCAGCCCTCGCTCTCGTAGCGATCGGTGAGCCCGTCGTGGTCGCCGTCGACGGCCGGGGCCGCCTTGTGGACGCCCGTCTCGGCCGGGCACGCGGCGAGTGCGAAGGGGAGGACCGCGACGAGGATGAGTGACGGACCGGATGCGGAGGTCGGCATGAGGCGCCCCTGCGTCGATGTTCTGGGGAATCCGTCCGAGACGATACGCATATTCGAGGTCGGACGCCAACTGACCCGGCAGTATCCCGGATCGAGGTCAGGCCCGGCCGTTCAATGCCAAGGCGTCGCGGTCGGGGCCCGGATGGTCAGTCGCCGCCGCCCACCCAGCCGCCGCCCGGCCCGGCCTTCGTGAGGTGGATGAGCGCCGACGCGCCACCGACGATCTGGTCGACGCCCTGGCGCCGGACGATGAAGTAGTAGTCGCCCACGGGCATGAGGGGCGACAGCGTGACCGTGCGCGCCCCGAAGTTGTAGAGCATGTTCCCGGCCAGCGTGTAGTAGCGGTGGGTGGTCCTGTTGCGGGCGACGATCTCGACCGCATCGGTCGGCAGGAACGAGGCCCAGTTCCCGGTCGGCGTGGCGTGCACGATGCGCTGGTCCGCCGTCGGCCCGGCCGTCACCAACACGGTGAAGCCCAGCGCCGGCTTGAAGGCGAGCTGCGCGCCCGCACCGTGGCGCTCGACCGGCGCGCTCGTGCGCAGCGCGAAGTTGTACGCCACGTCGCCGTAGCAGCGGTCGCCGCTGCCGCAGGCCTTGCCGACGTTCGACTTCGAGGCGTCGCCGTCGTCCTGGAAGAACGGCAGATCCAAGCCCACGCCCATCGACGTCGCCACGACGTGCATGTCCTCGCCGGCCGCCGTCAGGTCGTCGAGGTAGTCCCACTGACCGCTGAGGGCGTGGCGCGTCGCCAGGTCGCGGCAGTCGGCGTCGCCGTCTTCGTCGGCGTCGCCCGGCGCCGGCGGGGTCGCGTCGAAGCGCTGCCAACCGTAGTGGCTGCCGAGGTAGACCTCGGAGGTCTGGTGCCCGTACTCGGCCATCATCCAGTCGCTGGCGTCGAAGACGCCGTTGTCGTTCTGGTCGCAGAACTCCTCGACGCGGCCGATGGTCTCCGTCTGACCCGCCTTCTCGAACTCGTCGTCCTGGTGGCAGACCTCGGGCGGCACCACCGGCAGTGGGTTCGCCGCCGGATCCTGGCTCTCCCACACGTACGTCGCGTCGTTCCAGACGAGCGCGTCCGGCTCGCTCTCGTGGAGCATCCAGCCGACCCAGCGCGTCGGCAGCGCCAGGTAGCGCAGCATCGCCTCGTAGGCGTTGGACGCCGATTGGCACATGAGCATCTTCCGGTACATGCCGTCGCCGTCGGGCGCGCAGCTCGCGCCGTCACCGCCGGCGTCGATGCAGTCGCAGAAGGCGTCGGCGTCGGTCAGGCTCTCGTCGGCGAAGGCGTAGGACAGCTTCCAGTAGCCCGGCGACCCGGTGTAGTCGTAGTCGCTGCCGTTCACCTCGCTCGGCACCGGCACGTCGTCCTGCGGGTAGTTGAAGGTGTCGCGCATCCACTCCTGCACGTTGCGCGCGATCCAGTAGGGTGTGGTCATGTCGACCTCGGCCTCGGTCGTGCCGTACTTCGCCGCGATGTATGCGACCACCAGGCTGCGGACCGGCGCGTAGACGGTGTTGGTGTTGGTCGGGAAGCGGAACATCTGCGTGTCGTCGACGGCGCTCGCCTGGCACAGCGCCGCCGCGGGTCCGTACCTCGCCTGGCAGTCGGCGAGCGCGCTCACGGTCCGGTGCGGGTAGACGTAGAAGTGTCGGGGCGCGGCCCAGTAGTCGATGGAGAAGGTCGAGCGATAGCAGAGGGCGCCGCTGGCGACGAACAGGGCCTGCGCGACGAGCTGGGTCTCGGCCCCGCCGATGGCCAGCGCGAACGGGTTGAAGCTGCCGACGACGGCCGCCCTCCAGCCCGAGCAGGTGTTGCCCACGAGGTCCGCCTGCTCGAGCGTCATCACGCGCGACGCGATGTCGATACCCTGGTCGGGACGGCGGTCGTTGCCGTGCGGCTGGCCGTAGTTGTGAGCGTCCCAGGCCTGGGTCGCGCCGGTGTCGCCGCTGCTGGCGAGCTGGACCCAGTACTTGCGGGGGCGTCGCGCGTCGACGCGCGGCACGTCGAGATCGTGGGTCACGTTGACGCAGTCGACGGCGTCGACGCCGACCTGCGCGCGCGCCACCCACAGGCAGTCGCCGCCGAAGGCCATGCGGCGGTGGCCGGGATCGGAGCCGTCCGCGGGGACGGGCGCGGCGAAGTCGAAGAGGCCGCGGCCGGTGGCGACGTCGGCCGCGTAGATCCTGTCGCCGAGCGGGTCGTTGTCGTGCTCGACCGAGGCGAAGAGGTAGGCGTGGTTCTCGAACTGGGCGACGCCGACGCCGCGCGCGTCGTAGCGATCGAACTGGGTCGGGTAGCGGATGCGGTCGGCGTCGGGCATGTGCTTCGGCGCGTAGCCGTTGGCCGCGTCCAGGCGCAGCAGGCCGCGGCCGGCGAGGAGGTTGTCGGTCTCGATGTCCTTGCAGAAGTCGGGCAGCGAGATGCGACGGCCCGGCACGACGACCGGCGGCGGCTTCGGGACGCACGGGATGCCCGCCTTCGAGTAGGCGAGGATGAGCTTGTCGTCCGCGGTCGCCGTCAGGTCGAAGACCTCGCCGCCGTGGAGCTCGTAGCTGGCGTCGTCGAGGTCGACGACGCTCGTGCCGGCGCTGGTGGGGTTGCCGTGCGCGTCGAGCTGGGCGCTGAGATCGACGCGCACGAGCCGCGAGCTGCACCCGACGTGCAGGTCGGTGCAGACCGAGGTCACGGCGTAGAGGATGCTGGCGCCGTTCTCGACCGTCAGGGCGAGGCCCGCGCCACCGTCGAACGGTACGGTCGCCGCGCTGGCCGGGTCGGGGTAGTCGGGGAGGCGGAAGCCGCGCACCCAGGTGAGCGTCCCCTGACCCGGCACGGCGGTCGGGACCCAGGCGAAGACGTCGACCTCGTCGGGCGCGTCGAGCGCGTACAGCTGGTTCAGGACGGGATCGTAGGCGAGGCCGCGCAGGTCGACGACGGTGTGCGGCGCGACGCCGAGCGGGTAGCTGGCGAGCGCGTCGCCGACGAGGGCGCGGCTCGGCGAGGACGCCAGGGGGAGCGCCAGCGTGAGCGCGAGCGCGAGGAGACGGGCGGCATGCATGGATTCCTCCGGCCGGGTGGTCCCGGTTCGGCTGGTCCGTGCACGCGGCGAGCCCGGCGGAGCCCGGCCAACGACGCCGTGCCGGCGCGCGGGCGTCTCCGCCGCGTGACGGCCGAAGGCCGACGCCGTCTCCGCGGGGAGTCGAACGAGCCGCGGCCCGCGTCGACGTGATAGCGCAAGCAGACCCCGCGCGGCTTGGCTCGCGCGGCTCCGCCTCGAGGGGCGCGCCGCATGAGACGGGCCCGACCTAGCCCAGGCGTCGCTCCAGCGCGGCGCGAACCGCCGGCGACGGTGCACCGCTCAGCGCGGTGACGCGCCCCGCCGCCGCCAGCTCGGTGTGCCCGGCGCGCCGATGGAGGTCGGAGAGGACGGCGGCCCAGAGGTACGAGCCGGCGAGCCACGACGGGGGTGAGAGGCCTTCGAGCAGGGCCAGGCCCGCGTCGGGGCCCCGCCACTCGGCCAGCGCGACGGCGCGATTGAGCGTGTGCAGCGCGGTCGGCGCGATGGCGTCGAGGAGCGCATAGCCCTCGACGATGCGGTCCCAGCGCGTCGCCTCGAAGGACGGCGCGAGGCAGTGCTCTGCGGCGATGCCGGCCTCGGCGTGGTAGCGCGAGAAGGTCGCGCCCTCGGCCGAGCGCCCGAGCCACGCGAGCCCTTCCGCGATGGCGCTCGCATCCCAGCGCGAGCGGTCCTGTTCCTCGAGGAGGAGCAGGCCGCCGCTGCCGTCCTGCCGCGCCGAGAGGCGCGCACGGTGGAGGTGCATGAGCGCCAGCAGCGCGGAGGTCTCGGGCCCCGCGCCCAGCGGATGCTCGGCGAGCTCGAGCGTGAGCCGGATGGCGTCGTCGCAGAGCTCGCGGCGGATGGGCTCTTCGGCGTGCGACGAGAGGTAGCCCTCGGTGAAGAGGGCGTAGAGGATCGCGCGCACCGCCGGGACACGCGCCGACAGCTGGTCGGGTGTCAGCTCGTCGAGCGCGAATCCGATCTCGAGCAAGCGGCTTCGGGCGCGGCCGAGGCGCTTGTAGACGCTGGCCTCGGCCAGGCAGAGGCGCTCGCCCACCTCGCGCGCGTCGAGCCCACACAGGACCTTGAGCGCCATGACCATCTGCGACTCGACCGGGATGGCCTCGTCGCAGCAGGCGAAGAGCATGCGCAGGAGGTCGTCGCGCACGTCGCCGGCGAGGAAGGGCTCGGACGGCTCGTGGTCCGTGCCCGCGAGCTCTCCGCCGTGGCGCGCGACGATGGCCTGCCGCCGTGTGCGCCCGCGCAGCTCGCCCATGAGCTCACGATGCGCGGAGCGGTAGAGCCAGGCCGAGCGGTTCTCGGGCGTCCCGTGGGTCGGCCACGTCTCGAGCGCCGCCGTGAGCGCCCGCTGCACGGCGTCCTCGACCGCCTCGAGGTGGTGCAGGCCGACGCGCCGCGCCAGGAGCGCCACGAGGCGTCCGTACGCATGGCGGATGAACGGATCGGTGCGCCCTCTCATCCGGGGTCGTGGATCTCGATGACCTCGACGCCGGAGCCCGGGCGCACGAGCCCGGGGCACTCGCCTGCGATGCGCACCGCCTCGTCGAGGCTCGCGGCCGAGACGATCATGTAGCCGCCGACGAGCTCCTTCACCTCGATGAGCGGCCCGTCGGGCCTCGCATCCGGCAGCGCCACGCGGCTGGCGCCGAGGCGTCCGCCGAGGTCGACGAGCTGCTCGCGGAACGTCTCGCGCCAGGCGGTGAACTTCGCGTACATCGCCTGCATCTGGGCCTGTGACGGCCGCTCGGCGTCCTGCGACCCGCCAGCGAGGCCGCGTTGCAGACACAAGTACCTCGGCATGTCCTCCTCCCCGGGCGCAGCGCCCGTGCTCGAACTCTCGCCCGATGACGCACGAGTCGGCGAGGTTTGGACATCAGGTGGCGACCGCGGCGCATTTTTTTCGTGGGGCCCTGTCGTGGTGGCGGCGGCCCGGGCGTCTCCCGTGCGAGGCCCTGCATCGGGGCCGCAACACGAGGAGGCTGGAGTCATGTCGTCGCCCTTTGTCTGGTTCCATCACAACGGAAGAAAGCCCCACGAGACCTCGAAGCTGCTCGCCGCGCTGGTGCCGCTCCAGGCCTCCGACGGTCCGGGCGGCATGACCATGCTGGCGCAGGACGGCGGCCCGTTCGCGGCGCTGGCCGGCGAGGAGCGCTACGGCGATCGCGACGAGTGGATCCCGTTCGTCGCCGTGGACGACGTCGACCTCGCGACCACGCGCGCGCTCGCGCTCGGGGCGGGGCTGGTCCGCGAGAAGCGGCGCGGGCCGGCCGGCGAGTTCAGCGTCGTGCGCGACCCGGGCGGCGCGGCGCTCGCCCTGTGGAAGAAGACCTGAGCGTGACGAGGCGGCCAGGCGCGGACCGGTGGACCGTTGGACCGCAGGCGCGCGCGTCGGCAACCGACGGGTGATACGATGGAGCGGGGCTCATGACGACCACCTACGCCATGCTCATCTATCGGACCGCGCCCGCCGAGGTCGCGCTGCCGAGTCGCGACGAGCGGCAAACGCTCGAGGGACATCGGGCGCTCCAGGCCGAGGCGGCGACGGCGCACCAGCTCCACGCCGTCGCGCGCCTCGACGCACCGCGGCGCGCGCGCACGGTCAAGGCCTCTGCCAGCGGCCACGACGTGAGCGACGGCCCCTTCATCGAGACCAAGGAGTGGCTCGTCGGCTTCTACCTCGTCGACTGCGACGACGAGGCGCAGGCGCTCGCGCGCGCCAAGACCATCTGCACGGACCCGCACCACGTGATCGAGGTGCGACCGGTGGACTGGCGATGGCGGCGATGATGTCCGCGACGCAGGCGGACGCCATCCGGCGCGCGTATCCGAGCGTCCTGGCGAAGCTCGTCGGCTTCACCGGCGCGCTCGCCGACGCCGAGGACGCGGTCCACGACGCCGTGCTACGCGCGCTGGCGTCGTGGCCGACCGCGGGGCCGCCGGACTCGCCCGAGGCCTGGCTCGTCGCCGTCGCCCAGAACGCGCATCGCGATCGGCAGCGGCGGACGCGCCGCACCGAGAGCCACGGCGACGCGGTCGACGTCCTGGCGCGGCTGAGCCCGTGGGCGCGCATCGCCGTCGCCGAGCCGAGCGTCCTGCGCGGCTTCAAGGACGAGCTCCTGCGGCTCGTGTTCGCGTGTTGCCACCCGGCGCTGGAGGACGGCGAGAGCGCGGCCCTGGCGCTCGCCACCGTCGTGGGCCTGTCGAACGACGAGATCGCGCGCGCCTTCGTCGTCTCCCCGCGCAGCATGGAGCAGCGGCTGACGCGCGCGCGTCGGCGCCTGCGCGAGCACGGCGACGTCGACGGCACGACGCCCGAGCGCGGCCACGAGCGCGTGCCGGCCGTGCTGCGGACGATCCACCTGCTCTTCAACGAGGGCTACTGGTCGGCCGACGACGACGACCCCATCCGCTCCGACCTCTGCCGCCTGGCCATCGGCCTCGCGCGCTCGCTCGTCGAGACCTATCCGAGAGAGCCCGAGGCGGCCGGCCTGTTGGCGCTGCTCCTGCTCCACGACGCGCGCCGCGCCGCGCGACTCGACGCCGACGGCAACCCCGTTCCGCTGCCCGAGCAGGACCGCTCGCGCTGGCATCACGGTGCGATCCGGACGGCCTGCGAGCTGCTCGAGCGCGCGCTCGCGAGCGGAGCGCCGGGGCCCATGCAGACCGAGGCCGCCATCGCCGCCGTGCATTGCCAGGCCAAGCTCGCGAGCGACACCGACTGGCGCGAGATCGCGGCGCTCTACGCCCTGCTCGAAGGCTTCCGCCCGACGCCGGCGGTGCGCGTGAACCGGGCCTTCGCGCTCGGGCAGGCCGAAGGCGCGCAGCGCGGGCTCGAGCTGCTGTCGCGGAGCGACCTCGACGTCAGCGCGTATCCTTACATGCACCTCGTGCGCGGCGCGCTCCTGGCGGAGGCCGGACTGCCGGCGGCCGCGCGCGTGGCGCTGACCGAAGCCGCGCGGCGCGCGCGCAACGACCACGAGCGGCGCCAGATCGAAGGGCGCCTCGCGCGCCTGACGGAGGTGATTCCATGAGCCGAGGACCACGCCCATGAGCAAGCCGTCGTCGCGCGCGCCGCATTGACCGGGGCCCGAACGTTGGGGGATGCTCGCCCACCGAGGCCCTCCATGCGGTTCATCCTTGCACTCCTCCTCGTCGTCGGCTCGGCCTGCGGCTCGACCGGCATCCAGCGACGCGAGGTCGCCGTCGACTTCCTGTGGGTGCGCGGCATCGGCCCCGGCGCCACCGGCGGCACCTCGCCCGCGGTCGTGTCCATCGAGCCGAACCCGACCGACCGCGTGCGCGTCGGCGTGCTCGAGGGCTCGGCCCTCCAGCTCGGCGACCAGTGGCGCGCGTCGGTGTGGCTGGCCGCGTTCCAGGCCTCGATGGCGCTCAACCGGCCGCTCTCGGACTGGCTCCTCTGGGTCGAGGCCGAGAAGCACGGCGACCGCGTCGACGGCCCGTCCGCGGGCGGCCTGCTCACGGCGGCGATGCTCGCCGGCATGACCGGCGCCAAGGCCGACCCCGACTTCACCATGACCGGCACCATCAACCCCGACGGGTCCATCGGGCCGGTCGGCGGCATCCCGCAGAAGTTCCGGGGCGCCATCGCGGCCGGCAAGCACCACCTCGGCTACCCGCTCGGGCAGCACCTCTCGACCGACGTCGAGAGCGGGCAGGACGTGGACGTGCGCGGCCTCGCCTCGGGCGGCATCACCATCGAGGAGGTGCCCGACGTCGAGACCGCCTATCGCCTGATGACCGGCAAGACCCTCAAGCGCCCGACGCCGGTCGACGCGAAGAAGATGTCGATCCCCAAGCGCGTCGAGGACGCGCTGCGCGCCCAGGCCGAGGTGTGGCTCGGCAACGCCGCCGGGACCTTCCAGGACTACCAGTCGCTGCGCCTCGACGACCCGCTGCTCGCGGCGACCTGGGCCGACATCGACTCGCGCTTCGGCGTGGCGCGCGCCACGCTCGAGAAGAACGACGTCGGCGCGGCCTACAACCTGGCCGCCGCGCTCTTCGTCGACGCCGACTCGGCGCTGGTCTACGGCAAGCTCCTCCAGCTCGTGCGCGACACCAAGTACGAGGACGCCGATCGCTACGCCCAGTCGGTCATCGACGGCGTCGACATGCGCCTCCAGGAGACGACCCAGCTCCTGAAGTCCGAGCTCGCCAAGTCGGCCAACGATCTGATGACGCTCATCGACGCCTTCGAGGCGCTCGGCGCGGCCATCCGCCACTTCGGCGCCGGCGTCATCCACCGCGGCGACGCCGCGCCGCGCGTGGCCGAGATCATCGCCGGCGTGCGGACGGGCGCCGTCAAGATGACTCCCGAGCTCCAGGGCGAGCTGCTCTCGAAGCTGCACGAGCCGCTCATCTCCGTGTCGCACGCCAACGTCAGCAACTTCATGGCGACGCAGAACCTGCAGTTCCGGCCCGAGCCCGACCCCAAGGCCAAGCTCGTCGCGCAGGCCGCGGTCGATCGCCTGGGCGACTGGCTCTCGCTCGCGGCGCGCGCCAACCTCTCCTACTTCGAGACGACGGTGCTGGCGCCGATGGCCGACAACGCCAAGATCACCCACGCCGAGGCGCGCGACACCTTCAATGACAGCGAGTACCAGCTCATCAAGGACGAGTCGCGCGCCATGGCCGAGATGATCCTCGAGCAACACCTGGGCAGCGGCACCCAGAGCCTGAGCCTCGTGAAGCTCGCCACCGCGCTCAACACCTACGTCGACGCCAGCTTCCTCATCGCCAAGTACTACTCGCTCGAGGCCGAGCTCGGCCCGACCGGCGCGGTCGAGAAGGTCGGGCGCGACGAGGCCCTCGGGCGCATGCTCGAGCTCGCCGAGGTCAAGGCGCGCGTCTTCGCGGCGCGCGCCGAAGAGGTGGGCGGCGAGATCCCGGTGGCCGCGGCCAAGGCCTACCAGATCGGCGTGGCCTTCTCGGCCATGGGCACGCCGGCCTTCCGCATCGCCGCGCTCGAGCAGTTCTGGCGGGCGTCCATGTTCTCGCAGCTGGCGGTGATGCTGCGTCGCTGAGTCGATCGGATGGCCTCGCTCCGGCCGCCTCATCGGCTTCTTCCTTCGGCTGCGCTTCGCCGTGAGCCTTCGTCCAAGCCGGGGCGGCCTGCGCTCGAGGCGTGCATGGTTGCTGCGCGCCATGCGGCGCTCCGCTCACCGGTCGGATGGCCTCGCTCCGGCCGCCCTCATCCGGCTTCTTCCTTCGGCTCGCGGCTTCGCCGTGAGCCTTCGTCCAGAAGCCGGGGCGGCCTGCGCTCGGAACCTGCTCATGGTTCGCTGCGCGCCATGCGGCGCTCCGCTCACCGTTCGGATGGCCTCGCTCCGGCCGCCCTCATCCGGCTTCTTCCTTCGGCTCGCGGCCGCCGCGACCCGTCCAGAAGCCGGGGCGGCCTGCGCTCGGAACCTGCTCATGGCTGCGCGCCATGCGGCGCTCCGCTCACCGTTCGATGGCCTCGCTCCGGCCGCCCTCATGCTCGGCTGCGGCGAAGCCGAACCTTCGTCCAGAAGCCGGGGCGGCCTGCGCTCGGAACCTGCTCATGGTTCGCTGCACGCCATGCGGCGCTCCGCTCACCGAAGTCAGCCACGCAGGGCTCCGACTTCTGCGACCGCCGCTGACGCCGCGCAAGGCCGCCGAAAGAGGCGACAAAAAGTCGGGCAACCACTTCGACTCGGTGCTAGTCTTCGCCCCGGCTCGGCGGCGACACCACCGCGTCAGCCTGACAAGGAGACGGTATGAATCGCATCGCGCTCATGAGTAGCCTCGCCCTCGGACTGGCCTTCGCGGCCTGTGGCGACAGCGCCAAGAAGCGTCCCATCGGCGAGGTCTGCGGCAACGACGGCGACTGCGAGGCGGGCCTCTGCCTCGAGGGCCAGTGCCTCGACCCCGAGGCCGACAACGACGGCGACGGCCTCATCAACCGCGTCGAGGGCGCGCTCGGCTCGAACCCGCTGAACCCGGACAGCGACTACGACGGCGTGCGCGACAACGACGAGGTGAACGGCGTCGACCCGCGCGACACCGACGGCGACGGCGTCGCCGACATCAACGAGAGCATCGTCACCGACGCCGATCAGGACTGCCTCCCCGACGAGCTCGACCCCGACAACGGCACCGCCGCGACCGACCTGTCGCCGGCCGTGCCGACGCTGTGCTCGCGGAACGGCGTGTGCCGCTCGGAGATCGATCAGGTGACGCTCACCTGCGACGCCGAGAAGCACCCGGTCTGCGTCTACACCGCCATCGCCACCTACGAGGCCGAGGAGTCGACCTGCGACGGCCTCGACAACGACTGCGACGGCAAGACCGACGAGGGCTTCCGCGACAGTGACGGCGACGGCATCGCCGACTGCGCCGACGACGACGTCGACGGCGACGGCGCCGCGCAGGCGACCGACAACTGCCCGCTCATCGCCAACGCCGACCAGGCCGACGCCGACGGCGACGACCTCGGCGACGCCTGCGACCCGCCGGGCGTGCCGAAGCTCGGGGCCTTCACCCCGGCCGCGCCGAGCAACGACACCACGCCGACCAGCCACGGCACCGCCGAGAAGGGCGCCGTGGTCGCGGTCTTCACCGACGCCAGCTGCACCACCAAGGTCGGCCAGGGCTCGGCGGACGCGACGGGCGCCTTCTCGTTCGACCTCACGCTCACCGGCACCGGCGTCATCCAGCTCTACGTGCAGGCCACCAACTCGGCCGGCCTCACCTCGGCGTGCACGCTCGGCGGCAGCTTCGAGATCGACCTCACCGCACCGTCGGCCGCGCTGAACTTCCTGGCGCGCGCGAGCGCGTGGGACGAGGGCGGCGCGACCTTCGAGTTCAGCGGCCTGGTCGAGCCGTTCGCGGCCGTCGACGTCTTCGAGGGCGCGAGCTGCAGCGGCGAGCCGCTGCGCATCCTGGCGCTGGCCGACGGCAGCTTCACCGGCTCGGGCAGCTACCCCGACACCACCGGCGCCACCTCGTACAAGGTCACCGACGTCGCCGGCAACGTCTCGTCGTGCGTGGTCGGGCCGACCCTCTTCGGCGAGGTCACCGTCGACACCACCATCGGCGACCAGCCGCAGGTCGGCACCGGCGTGCAGTTCCACTACCCCGACGGCTCGCCGCTGGCGCTCGAGTACACGGGCGACGACGGCCTCGCCAAGCACGTGGTCTTCGCCGGCTGCGCCGTGACGGTGGCCATCGAGTCGACCGAGGGCAGCGCGCGCTGGGTCACGGTGTGGGACGTCGCGCCGGGCCAGACCGTGCCGGTCGCGGCGCACACCTCGAAGCCGGGCATCGATCGCTCCGACGCCATCGAGTTCACCTGGACCTCGACCCCCGAGGGCGCCACCTACTACGACGTCCTCACGTCCTGCGGCTCGAGCCGCTTCTATCCCGACGGCCCGCAGACGACCTTCGACACCACCTACTACGGCGGCTGCCTCGGCCTCACGACGTTCGACGCGGTCGTCCTCGCGCACAACCAGAACGGCGACCTGCTCGGCTTCGGCACGGCGCTCGACAACCTCGTGCCCGAGAACAGCGACCACCAGACGGTGGTCACCTTCGCCGACGCGTGGCGCACCGACTTCCAGGTGTTCTCGACCACCTTCGTGAACATCGCGGTGCCGTCGCCGGTGACGGCCCAGGCCCAGATGCACAAGGGCGACGTGCAGTTCGGGGCGGCCTACCTGTCGGGCTTCGGCATCGGCAGCGTGACCCTCCAAGCGTCGCTGGCCAAGCTCGCCGGCACGACCTTCGACTACGAGGCCGACGTCTTCCACCTCTCGTCCACCGGCGGCTACGGCGTCCGCGGTGAGGCCGGCCGCGACTCGGGCCCGACCCACACCATCGACGTCGCCGCGCTGCCGCCGCGCGTCTTCGACGCCGGCTTCGTCTACGAGCAGACCACCGAGACCGGCAGCTACACCGGCTTCCAGTGGGCGGCCGAAGAGGGCCTGTCGAAGAGCGTCGAGGCCGGCATCTTCGAGGGCTCGCTCTATGGCCAGAACGGCAGCCTCAAGTGGCAGATCCTGCTCGCGCCGCGCGGCGACGAGGGCGAGGTCCTGTTCCCGCAGGTCGACCCCGACTTCCCGGGCCTCTACCTGCTCGACACCGTCTACTACTCGCAGGACGGCAACGTGACCTGGTACGACTACCCCGAGCACGAGAGCTACGGGGACGTCATCGACGGCTGCGGCGACGACATCGTCAAGTGCCTGCGGCCCGCCAGCAAGACCACCTTCACGGCCTGCTGCAACAACAACAACCGCGGGCTGTGAGCGCGCCTCCGACGCGACGTCGCCGGCTCAGCGGCGACGTCGCGGTCCGAACGGCATCGCCGCCGTTCGACGGCTCACGCGCAGATGGGCTCGCGGCGCGCCCACACCATGAGGTCGGTCCACGACAGGGCTCCGTCGAGCCAGGCGCCGACGATCGGTGAGGATCGACCGTCATGGGGCAGGCCAAGGAACGCCTCCGCGTCGTAGCGCCTGTCGTGGGCCGTGCGAAGGCCGCGAGCGCGCGCATGCGCGGCGAACGCGGCCATGAAGATGGCCTCCTCCGCGAGGATCCCTGGCGGGAGCTCGTCGCTGTGCGCCGTCGAGCCAGACGTGGCTGACGCGGCGGCGCCGAGGCGGACGTAGAAGTGGCGATCCACGTCGCGGAGGAAGGCACGGAGGGAGAGCCCGGCGGCGGCGCACATCACCAGCCGATCGACGTTGTGCAGGGTCGTCGGCAGGCCGAGGTGCCTGAGCAGCTCCACTCGCAGGCGGACGGTCCGGGCCACGACCCTCGGCGCGAGCGCCGGATCCCTCCCGAGGAAGGGACGCAGCGCCACCTTGAAGGCGCGATAGGTCGCGTACGCGGCCGCGTGCTCACGGGCCATGCGATAGGCCCGGACCGTCCGCGGGGATCGGGCGAGCAGCCCGCCGAGCCGCGCCGGGCGCGGTCGGGCGGGCAGCTCGAGGGGTCGAGTCGGAACAAGCTGGGCACCTGGCGTCATCATCGGACCTCCCGCAAGAGGACATCGCAAGGCGCATGCCACGCCGCGCGCGCGGTCGAGACCCGCATGGATGGCCGGCGCACGGCGGGTCGGTCGGCGCGCCTCTGCCAAAACGGCAAGCGGCGTGCGAGATCGGGGGGCGAGCGCGAGACGCGATGTCAGCGTGACGGCGAATCCCGCATGTCTGGATGGCAATGACGACCCAAGGCTCTGACTTCGTTGCGAGCTTCGAGGCTCGGCTGGCGGCCGACGGCGACGCCGTGGCCCTCATCGACCGCGCGCGTCGCGCGACCTGGCGCGAGCTCGACGCGCTGTCGCGCCGCCACGCCGAGCACCTCGCGCGCCACGGCGTCGTCGCCGGCGAGCGCGTGGCGGTCATGGCCGGCGCCTCGATCGAGCTCGTGGCGGCGCTGCTGGCGCACCTGCGGCTGGGCGTCGTGCACGTGCCGGTGAACCACCGCTATCGACCCGACGAGGTCGACTACATCGTCGCGCACTCGGGCGCGCGCCTGCTCGTGACCGACCTCGGCCACCTCGCGGAGGAGCCCGCGCCCCGATCGACCCGCGCCGACGGCGCCGACCCGGACGCGGCGGCATGGCGCGCGACCGCGCCCGAGGCTGATGCGCTGGCCCTCATCGTGTACACCTCGGGCACCACCGGCCGACCCAAGGGCGTGATGTTGTCGCACCGCGCCCTGGCCGCGAACCTCGGCGCCATGATGGCGCTCTGGCAGGTCGACGCGCGCGACGTGCTCAGCCTGGCGCTGCCGCTCTTCCACGTGCACGGCCTCGGCCTCGGCGTGCTCGGCGCGCTGCTGCTGGCACATGCAACCATCCGGTTGCATGCGCGCTTCGAGCCGGCGGCCATCGTCGCCGACTTCGCCGCCGCCGAGGGCCCGGCCACCGTCTTCATGGGCGTCCCGACCATGTACCACGGCCTGCTCGAGCACCTCGGCAACGACCCGAGCGCGGCCGCCGTGCTGGCCCGGGCGCGCCTCTTCACGGCCGGCTCGGCGGCGCTCTCGGCGTCTTGCTTCGAGCGCTTCCGCGCCGCCACCGGCCACGCCATCCTCGAGCGCTACGGCATGACCGAGACCGGCTTCACGCTGTCGAACCCGTATCGCGGCGAGCGCCGACCCGGCACCGTCGGCCTGCCGGTGCCCGGCGTGGCGCTGCGCCTCGACGACCCCGACCGCGCCGCGGACCCGGCCGGCGAGACCGGTGAGATCGAGGTCCGCGGCGAGGGCCTGATGGACGGCTACTGGCAGGACGACGCCGCGACCCGGGCGGCGTTCCGCGACGGCTGGTTCCGCACCGGCGACGTCGCGGCGCGCGACGCCGACGGCTACTTCCGCATCGTCGGTCGCGCCTCGACCGACATCATCAAGAGCGGCGGCTTCAAGATCGGCGCGCGCGAGATCGAGGACGTGCTGCGCCTCGACGCGCGCCTCGGCGAGGTCGCGGTGCTGGGCGTGCCCGACCCCAAGTGGGGCGAGGTCGTGGTGGCCGTCGTCGCGGCCGCGCCCGGGGCGACGCTGCCGAGCGAGGACGCGCTGCTCGCCGAGCTGCAGGCGCTGGCCGACCAGCACCTCGCCGACTACAAGCAGCCGCGCCGCGTGCGCATCGCCGCCGAGCTGCCGAAGAACGCCATGGGCAAGGTGCAGAAGACGCTCCTGCGAGCGCTTTTCCAAGCCGACGCGCGCGGCTAAGATGGCGCGCATGACCCGAGTCGATCCCCTGGGTGCGCGTTTTCGGCTCGGTGACCGCGGCGGCCACTACGAGAGCTGGTTCATCCGCGGCAATCACCCGAGCCAGCCGCGCGCGTTCTGGATCCGCTACACGGTGACGAGCCCGAAGGGCCGGCCCGAGGACGCGGTGGCCGAGCTCTTCGCCGTGGTCTTCGACGGCACCACCCATCGCCACGTGGCCGTGCGCGAGACGCACCCGCTGCGCGAGGCGATGTTCCCGACCGCCGGCCTCGACGTCCGCATCGGCACCGCGACCCTCACGCCCGATCGCCTGGTCGGCCAGGCCCGGCGCCCCGGTCCCCACCGCATCGGCTGGGACCTCCACGTGCACGGCGGCGGCGAGCCGCTCCTGCTCCTGCCCGAGGCGCTCTATCGCGGCGGCTTCCCCAAGGCCAAGGCGCTGGTCATGCGCCCCAACGCGAGCTTCAGCGGCGCGCTCGAGATCGAGTCCGGCATGGGCTCGGTCGTCACGCGCCTGCCGGTCGACGGCTGGATCGGCAGCACCAACCACAACTGGGGCTCGAAGCACACCGACCACTACGTCTGGGGCCAGGTCGACGGCTTCGACGACGCGCCCGACAGCCACCTCGAGGTGGCCACCGCGCGCATCAAGGTGGCCGGCTTCATGACCCCGGCCATGACGCCGATCGTGCTGCGCCACAAGGGCCGCGAGCACCGCCTGAACGCGCTCCACACCGTGTTCGGGCGCGCCACCCTCACCGCCCTCGACTGGCGCTTCCACGCCAAGCAGGCCGGCGTGAGCCTCGAGGGCCGCATCACCGCGCACCCCGACGACTTCGTGGTCTTCGCCTACATCGACCCGCCCGGCGGCGCCAAGACGTGCGTGAACTCCAAGATCGGCCGCTGCGAGCTGACGGTCACCGTCGACGGTCGCAGCGAGCGCCTGGTGAGCACGTCGCGCGCGGCCATGGAGGTGCTGGTCGAGGACCCGCGCCAGTCGGGCCTCCCCAATATCCCCGTACCCCTCTGACGCGAACCGGCTCACCCGGCGAGGCCGCATGGACGACGAGAGCTTCGAGGCCCACCAGAACGGCCGCCCGCGCCGCCACGACGGCAAGGACCCGTGGTCGCTGGCGACGCGCGCCGAGGTGCTCGCCGACCCCGAGCGGCGCGCCGCGGTGAGCGTCGACCTCGCGCGCGAGCCGACCGTGCCGACCGCCGGCGACGCCGTCGCGGTGCTGATCCACCGCGAGCGGAACGACGTGCAGGGCCGCTTCGAGGAGGTCTGGCTCGACGTGGTCGCGGTCGAGGGACTCGCCATCCAGGCGACCTTCGACAGCCAGCCGACCTACGTGCGCGGCGTCTCGGCCGGCGACGCGCTGACGCTCGACGTCGCGCACGTGCTGAGCGTGCGACGGCTCAAGGCCGCGCGGCCCTGAGCGCGGCGGTCGATCAGAAGGTCGCGGCGGTCGTGAGATAGAAGAAGTGCTCGACGATGCGGTCCTCGGACCCGTTCAGAGCCTCGCCTGGCGCGGTCAGCGTGTAGTTCAGATCGAAGCTCAGGTGCTCGTTCGGGCGGAGCGTCAGCGTGTTGTCGAACTCGACGGCGTAGAGGCTCGAGCCGCCCTGGGGCTCCATGGCCGTGAAGCCGTGCACCGTCAGCGTGAACGTGAGCGAGTCGTCGATGTTCAGGCCGAGCGCGCCGCCGAAGTCGGCGAGCCCGCGGTTGGCCGTGTCGACGGGGATGTTCGCGAACAGGTCGGCCTCGCCGTAGAACTTGTGGTTGGTCGCGAACAGCGTGTCGAACGTCTTCACGTCGGCGTCGCCCGGGTTGTCGTCGCCCGAGAGGAGCTGCGCGAAGACCTCGATGAAGGGCGCGATGTCGGAGTCGACGAAGGTGTAGCGGGCCCGCGCGGCCGCCATCCAGGCGAAGATGCTGAGGTCGGGGTCAGAGCTGCCGGCCTGCACGTAGCCCTCGAGGCTGAGCTTCAGGCCGTAGTTCCACTCGGCCGCGAGCACGAGTCCGGTCGTCGAGCGCACGCGGTTGATGCCCGAGCCGAGGTCGAGCACGCTGATGAGCGCGGGCTGGAAGTTGTCGCCGATCTGCATCTTGGCCGCGAAGGCGAAGAGGTCGTCGGTCGCCGTCTCGTTCGGCGGGAGCAGCGCGTGCGCGGTGCGGGCGTAGAAGAAGTCGAGCGCCAGTTGGCGGTCGAGCGCCATGATCATGAGGCGCACGGCGTCGAAGCTCCGGCCCTGCTCCTGGAAGCCGACCGTGCCGATGAGGCGGTGGTTCAGGTAGCCGATCTCCTGGCGGCCCACGCGCAGGCGGACGTCCTCGTCGAAGGTCAGGTCGAGGTAGGCCTGGTGCGCGTCGATGCCGTCGCCCGAGAAGTCGCGCAGGGTGTCGGTCTCCTCGCCCCAGATGCGCACGTCCTGCAGCTGGATGAAGGCCGCGATGTCCTCGTCGTAGTCGAGCCTCAGGCCGATGCGGGCGCGGTGGCGGACGAAGTTCGAGACGTTGCCGGGGGCGAAGTCCTTGCCTTCGAAGTGCCTGAATCGCATGAGATATTCGCCGGACGGCACCGCCGTCACCTCGTCGGCGCGAGCCTCGAGTGACGCGGTGACGCCGAGCGCGAGCACGGTGCCGAGCACCACGGTGTTGCGCATGGGGTCCTCCTCGAACGGACTATGCCACAGTCGCGCGCGAGCGCGACGGCTGACCCGGGCCGGCGCGGCCGGCGGGTCTCACTTGAAGGCCGGGTCGCGCAGCGCCTTCTTGATGCCGGGCAGCATGTCCTTCCGGAGCTTGAGCATGCGCTCGAAGATGGCCGGGTCGCGGCCATGGAAGTAGCTCGCGCCCGGCGCCTTGATGTCGCCGACGATGTTGGTGAGGCCCATGTCGATGAACTGCTGGCGCGGCTCCGCGGCCGCGGCGGCCGAGCCGAGGGTGGTGAGGGCGACGATGACACACGAGAGCGACGCGAGACGGCGCATGCGAACCTCCGAGGGGTGGGCTACGCATCGCCGCGCACGAACGATCTACGTCTTATTCCGCCAGGCTGATTTTCGCGCGGCCGGCCGACGCGTCGCCGAGCGCGGCGACGAGCGCCGCGACGCGCGCCACCGGGCAGGGCAGGTCCATGGCCACGTCGGCGCCGTAGTCGGCCTGGCTCGGCGCGAGGCCGAAGGCCGCGAGCACCCCCTGGATGGGGCCCGACAGGGCGTACTCGAAGCTCACGTGCACCGAGGTCATCGGCACGGCGCTCACGATCTCGGCCGCGTCGAGCGCGGCCCGGGCCGCATCGCCGTAGGCGCGCATGAGCCCGCCCGGTCCGAGCTTGGTGCCGCCGAACCAGCGCGACACGACCACGGCCACGTTCATGAGCTGGAGGCCGTCGATGCGCTGCAGGATGGGGCGGCCGGCGGTGTTGGCCGGCTCGCCAGCGTCGGACCAGCGGAAGTCGGGCTTGGGCGGGGCGAGGCGGTAGGCCCAGCAGTGATGGGTCGCGTCGGGGTAGTCCGCGCGCGCTCCGGCGACGACGGCCTGAGCCTCGGGCCCGGTCGTGACCGGCGCCGCGCGGGCCACGAAGCGCGAGCCCTTCACCTTGTCGAGCTCGGCCTCCACCGCGCTCGCGATGGTCTTGAAGGCGTCGGCCGCGGTCACGGCGCAGGCCTCGGGTGGGCCGTCAGTTCTTGGTGATCCACACGATGAACTCGACGAAGAAGTAGCTGCCGAGGACGATGAGGCCGACGCCCATCCAGCGGATCACGCGCTGCAGCGTGAGCGGGCTGAAGCGGTGGCGGTAGCGCGAGAGCAGCCACACCAGGACGCCGAACCAGCTGAAGGCGCCGAGGATGACGCCGATGGAGAACGGCACCGAGTGCGGCACGTCGACGGGGAAGAGCTTGCGCCCCTGGATCATGGTCGCGGCCGCGGTCCACGTCGCGAGCAGCGTGGGGTTGAGGGCCGTCAGCGAGAAGCCCACGGTGAAGGACTTCCAGGGGCGCTCGGTGCTCCGGGCCTTCTTCATGACCTCGGCCACGTCGAGCGACTGGATGGTGTGATGGCGGCGCGACTGGCGCGGGTCGACGACCGGCTCGGCGTCGCCACCACCGCCGCCGCCGCCGCGGTCCTCGAGGCCGGGGGTGGTGGGGACGAAGCGCGAGAACTGGATGCCGAGCACGATGAGCAGCACCGCGGCCAGGCACTTCGAGATGGGGATGACGATCGGGAAATCGTCGAGCATCGTCGAGCCGAGCATGGCGAGGAGCGCGTAGATGCCCTCGGCCAGGCCGGTGCCGACGGCCAGGCCGATGGCCGAGCGAGCGCGTCCCTCGACCGCGTTCCTCACGATGAGGGCGGCGACGGGGCCCGCGACGGGCATCGATGCGATGAAGGCGGCGACGTAGCCGACCAGGGCGGCGAGTAGCATGACGGCGCGGAGAATGGCCCGGCAGCGCGGTTTGCGCAAACATTCCCCGCGCCGCCGCCGGCCTCGCGCGGGGGAGTCGACCTCGTCAGCGCGATCCGATCAGGCGGGGCCGACCTGGCGCGCGCGCACCAGCGCGGCGAAGACGTCGCCGCGCTGGGCGTAGCCCGTGAACTCGTCGAAGCTGGCGCAGGCGGGCGAGAGCAGCACCGTGTCGCCGGGCCGCGCGAGCTCGCCGGCGGCCGCGACCGCGTCGGCCAGGCGCTCGACGACGACCCGCGGATGAGCCGCGCCGATGGCGGCCGCGAGCTGGTCGCGCGTGGCGCCGAAGCACACCACGGCGCGCGCCCGCGCGCGCACGATGTCGGCGAAGGCGCTGAAGTCGGAGTCCTTGCTCGAGCCGCCGAGCAGCATGATGACCGGGCCCTCGACGGCGCGGAGACCGGCCGTCGCGGCGTTGGGGTTGGTGGCCTTGGAGTCGTCGATCCAGCGGATGCCGTCGCTCGTCGGGACGACCGCGAGGCGATGCGCGAGCGGGCGGTACGCCATCAGCGCCTGGCGCACGACGGCCGGCGCGATGCCGAAGTCGACGGCCATCTGCGACGCGACGAGCGCGTTGGCGACGTTGTGCTCGCCGAGCAGCGGGAGCTCCGAACGCATCATTATATAGGAGCCCCGATCGGCACCCCGCTCGGCGTCGCTCGGACCCCTCACCACGAGCGCGCCGTCGACGACGCGCGCGTCGGCGGCGCTGTCGCGCGCGAGCGAGAACCAGCGGACGCGCGGACCGGTCGCCGGGTCGGGCAGGGTCCAGCGGGCGATGTGCGGGTCGTCGCCGTTCAGGACCACGACGTCGTCCGGGGTCATGCGTCGCCACACCAGACGCTTGGCGGCTTGATAGGCCTCGAAGCTGCCGTGGTAGTCGAGGTGGTCCTCGGCGATGTTGGTCACGCAGGCCACGCGCGGGCGGAAGTCCTTGCACGTGGTGAGCTGGAAGCAGCTCACCTCGGCCACCACCGCGTGATCGGCCGTGAGGTCGCGGAGGCCCTCGCAGAGCGGGTTTCCGAGGTTTCCGCCGACGAAGGTCGGGCGCCCCGAGGCACGCACGATGTCGCCCAGCATGGTGGTGACGGTGCTCTTGCCGTCGGTGCCGGTGATGGCGAGGATGGGCGCCGGCGACAGCCGATAGAAGAGCTCGACCTCGCCGATCACCTCGCGCGCGACGGCGGCGATCTCCTTCCGGAGCGGCGCGACCTCGGGGATTCCCGGCGACAGGATCGCCACGTCGCCCGGACGCACGGCGTTGGTGCCGGCCTGGTACTCGACGCGCGCATCCAGCGTCGCGGGCCGCGGCGCGTCGGCCTTGGCCTCGACGAGGCGCACCGAGGCGGCACCCCGCTCGGCCAGGATATTGGCGGCCGCGAGGCCACTCTTGCCGGCGCCGACGACGCTGAAGGACTGGCCGCTGACGACGAAGGTGCTCACGCCGGACCTCCGGCGCCGAGCTCCTTGGCGAAGCGATCGGCCAGCTGGAAGAGGTCGTCGCCGCCGAAGAAGACGACCTGCTCGCCGGGCGCGATGGTGCGGAGCAGCAGCGGCACGATGTCGTCCATCCTCGGGACGAAGGTCACCTCGGGGCCGCGCGCGCGGATCTTGGCGCACAGGAACTCGGTGTCGATGCCGGGGATGGGCACCTCGCCGGCCGGGTAGAGCTCGGTGATGATGGTGTGGGCCGCGTCGTGGAAGGCTTCGGCGTAGTCGTCCTGGAGGTACTTCACCATGGTGAAGCGGTACGGCTTGAAGACCGCGGTGGTCTTCCGGCCGCCGCTGGAGGCGGCCTCGAGCACGCGGCGGATGCCGGTCGGGTGCGAGATGTAGTCCTTGACGATGGTGCGGCCCGCCGCCTCGACGACCGTGAAGCGGTTCTCGAGCCCCCGGAAGGATGCGAGGGCCCGGGCGATGGTGGCGAAGTCGACGCCGAGGTGGAGCGCGACCGCCGCCGCGGCCGTCGCGTTGTCGAGGTTATGGAGGCCGGGCACGACCAGGCCGACCTCGCCGAGCACCTCGCCGCGCTCTGCCAGCACGAACTGCCCGCCGTGAAAATCCGCAAGCGCTGCGCGGGCTTCGACGTCGGCGCCGCGCTCGGCGAGGACGCGGCCGAAGGTCGTCACCGGGACGCGCAGGGCCGGGATGATGGCGCGCGCGCCGGGGTCGTCGGCGTTCACGAACACGCGCTCGAGGCGCGGGTTGGCGTTCAGCGCCTCGACCACCGTGCGTTGCACGTGAGCCAGGTCCTCGTAGTAGTTGAGGTGGTCGGCCTCGAGGTTGTTCACGACGGCGAGGGTGGGGTGGACATTCCGGAGCGACCCGTCGGACTCGTCGACCTCGGCGACGAGGGCGTCGGAGTCGGTGAGGCGCGCGTTGGTCTTGCCGAAGTTCTCGAGCAGGCCGCCGATGATGAAGGACGGGTTCCGCCCCGCGGCCTCGAGGATCCAGGTGATGGCCGACGACACGGTGCCCTTGCCGTGGGTGCCGATGACGCCGATGGAGACCGGCTTCCGGGCCACGATGGCGCCCAGCAGCTCCGAGCGGTGGCGCACCTCGAGGCCCTTCGCGCGGGCGGCGACCAGCTCGGGGTTGGTGTCGGGGATGGCCGTCGAGAAGACGACGAGGTCGGCGTCGCCGAGGTTCTCGGCCTTCTGGTCGAGGGTGACGTGGGCGCCGAGCGCGCGCAGCCCGAGCGTCAGCTGCGACTCGCGGACGTCGCTGCCCGAGACGTGGTGGCCGAGGGCGATGAGGGTGCGGGCCACGCCGGAGACGCCGATTCCGCCGATGCCGATGAGATGGATGTGCCGCTGGGTGTCGAGCATGGGTGCACCTTCGCCGTGCCGATCACGGCTGACAAGTTCTTCGGGGCCGCCGAGGTCGCCGGCCTACGGGGCGTCCGTGCCCGGCGCGTCGCCGTCGGGCTTGGCCAGCTGGCGCAGGCGCTCGCGGGCGAGCTCGCGGAGGGCGGCGTCGGGGTGGCCGGTCGCCAGGTTGTCGAGGTAGCGCCGCGCGTCGGGGGTGCCGAGGTCGGCCAGCGCGTGGATGGCGACCAGGTGGCGCTGCGCCGACGGGCCCTCGGTCATGCGCACGAGCGCCTGCAGCACCTCGGGGGTCGCCACCTTGAGGAGGCCGAGCGCGGCGCCGGCCCGGACCGACACGCGCACGTTGGGATGCGCCGTCAGCCGCACGAGGTCGGGCACGGCCGCGACGAGGTGGCGCTCGCCCGCCTCGGAGGCCGACTCGGAGAGGATGCCCGGGTGCTGCTCGGCCTTCGGGTCGGCGGCCGCCTCGGCGCTCTGGGCGAGGTTCGCCAGGATGCGCGCGTCGTCGGCGTGGCGGGTCCGGGCCTGGCCGTAGACCCCCTCGGCGCCGTCCTTCGCGACCTGGCGCACGACCTCCTCGAGGCGGCCCTTGCTCGAGCCGCCGGCGCTCTCGCCGAAGCTGCGCTCGTCGTCGAGGGTCAGCCGGTAGGCCTCGATCTCGCCGGCGTGCGACGGGTCGGGGCAGAAGACCTCGATCTCGATCACCGCGCGCGCCGAGCCGGCGTCGGCGTCGGCGACCGGCCGCCCGTTCACCATGAGCGCGTAGCCGATCTGCACCTGCGCCTTGCACGCCCCGGCGTCGTCCTCCGCGGCGCGGGCGAAGCTGTGGTCGGGATCGATGAAGGCGTCCTGGACCGCCTTGTCGGCGATCGCCTGGAAGCCGGGGATGCGCACGTCCTCGGGCACCATGTCGGCCACCGCGAGCTCGGCCAGCCGCAGCGGCTCGCGGCTCGCGCCCGCCGCCCCGTCGGCCGCCGCGGTCGCGGCCTCGGCGCCCGTCGCGCCGCCCTCGCCCGGAGTCGGCTCGCTCTTCGAGCACGCCGCCAGCACCAGCCCGACGAGCATGGCGGTTGACCCTCGTGGCGTGACCCTTCTACCCTCCGCGCCGATGAAGCTCTTCGCCCTCGCGCTCGCGGCCCTCGCGGCCTGCTCGTCCCCGACGCCCACGCCCAACGGCAACCCGACGCCGCTGGCCGTCGACGCGGCCCCCGCCGTGACCGCGCGCCCGCCGGCCCGCGGCGAGGCGACGCTGTTCCTGATGGCCGACATCCGCGGCATCCTCAGACCCTGTGGCTGCACGGTGGATCTCCAGAAGGGGGGCTTCGATCGGCTCATCCCATTCCTCGGCGAGCAACGGAAGCAATACCCCGCCGCTTCCCTGCTCCACGCCGGGCCCCTCTTCTACGAGGGCGCCGAGTTCGATGCCAAGAAGAAGGCCCAGCTCGAGCGCCAGGCCGAGGTCACCGCCGACCTCGTCGCCCAGACCCACATCGACATCGCCGCGGCGACCCCGGCCGACGAGGTCGCCAGCGGCGGCAAGCTCATGACCCTGGCCGAGCGCGCCAAGGTCCAGGTCACCGCCGCCAACCTGACGCTCCCCGGCAAGGCGATCCCGCCGCGCGTCGTCAAGGAGATCGGCGGCATCCGCATCGGCATCTTCGCCCTGGCCGCGACCGACGAGGCCAAGGAGCTGCCGCCCGGCGTCACCGTGTCCGACCCCGAGGCCGCCGCGACCGAGACCGTGGCCCAGCTCCGGAAGGAGGCCGACGTCATCGTGCTGCTGTCCGACCTCGGCCTGCGTGAGACGAAGCGCCTGGTCCGGAAGGTCGAGGGCATCGACTTCGCCGTCGCCGGCGGCATGGGCGAGCACCCGTCGGTCTCCGAGGAGGCCGAGGCCGTCGGCGGGACCCGCGTCCTGCAGTTCCACCGCGAGGGTCGCTTCCTCGGCCGGCTCACCGTCCGCCTGGTGGGGCATGATGCCCCGGGTGGCGGACGCGGGCAGTTCGTCGACGCCAGCGCCGTCAGCGACGCCGAGCTGGCCGCCCTCGACGAGCGCATCCGCAAGCTCGAGGACGCCCTGAAGGAGCTGGCCAAGACCAAGCCCGCCACCGACCTGGCCGTGCGCTCGGCCGATCACCACCTGGCCAGCGTCAAGACCGAGCGCGACCGCCTGGCGCAGCGCAAGGTCGGCGTCCCGGTCGACCAGCCGAGCTTCTCCTTCACCCAGACCCCGCTCGACTGGGACCTCCCCCAGGACCCGGGCATCGTCGGCATCATGAAGGCCTTCGACGAGGAGCTGGCCAAGATCAACATCGCCAACGCGGGCACCCTCCCCGAGGCGAAGCCGGGTCAGGCGGTCTACGTCGGCACCGACGCCTGCATCGAGTGCCACGAGGAGACCAAGGAGTTCTGGAAGACGACCCCCCACTCGTCGGCGTGGAAGACCCTGGTCGACGCCGGCAAGACCTTCGACGTCGAGTGCGTGAGCTGCCACGTGACCGGCTACGGCCAGGCCGGCGGCAGCCTCATCGGCCACACGCAAGGCCGCGAGGACGTTCAGTGCGAGGCCTGCCACGGCCCGGGCTCGCTGCACTCGAAGGACGGCGACAAGGCCACCATCGTGCGGGCGCCGACCGAGGACACCTGCACGACCTGCCACAACCACCACCACTCCCCGAAGTTCGCCTTCGCGACCTTCCGGGAGCAGCTCCTCGTCCCGGGTCACGGCAAGCCGCTCCACTGATCGGGAGGGACGCGCTCGGGTGACGACGCCCTCCTCGCAGCGACCTCGAGGGGGCGAACCGGGGTCGATGCACCCCGGTTTCGATCGGTCGGCGGGTCCGAGCGCGCGCGTGAGGCGCCCGGTCGGGAGAGTGACGAGTTTGCGTGAAACACCGCGCGACCGCTCTACAGGCCGACGCGGTGAAAATCGACGCACTCTCCCGGCCGCCGACGCCGGCCGCCGACGGGTCCGGTCGGGGTCGGCCGGCACCCCGGTCGAGCCGGAGGTGGGAGTCGGTGGGGCGGTCGGTCCGGTCACCGACCGGGTCGTCGGTCGGGTCGCCGACCGGCTCGTCGGTCGGGTCGGGTCGGGGAGGATCGGCGTCCGCCGATCGACGGATCGTCGCGTCGTCGCGTCGACCCGGTCGGGCAGGGGCAGGTCACCCGACGCGGGCGTCACGACCGGGGTCGGTCGCCCGCGCCGGTCGACCGCGACGACGTCGCGCGGCCTCGGCGGGCGTCGGCGACAGGATGGCGCGGAGCCGCCTGAGAGGCCGTCCGGAGGGCATCGCGTCGGCGGCCGGTCGGGCCGCGCGTGGTCGGCGCCGGTCGGCCGACATGGAGCTCGGCGAGGGCGGTCGGGTCGACGCGTCGATCGGCCGGTGGGGTTCGAGGGGTGTCGGTCGGGTCGTCGCTCGCGGGTCGTGCGGTCGTCGATCGCGATGCGCGCGTCGACGTCGATCGGTCCGTCGCCGATCGGTCGTCGATCGGAGCTCGAGGTCCACCTCGGATCGATCGGCGCGAGGTCCGCGGAGGGGTCCTCGGTCGGTCGTCGCCGCCGACCCGGCCGATCCAAGTGCGCGAGATTGCGATCGAACGCCTCTTTTCGATCCCAATGAGCCCCGCTCCGGAGGCGGGTCAGACTGGTCCCGGAGTGCCAGCGAAGTGCCACCCCGGACGATCGCTCGCCGGGGGTCGGAGGGGTCGAGGCGGGTCGCGCGACGTGTGCGAAGCGCGCGACGCGGTGACCGACCGCGCGCCCACGCGATCGCCGCATCATGGCTTGAATGGCTGCTGTGCGGCGATCACCTGCGGAGCGCGTCGAGCGCCCCCGAAAAAAATTGACAGCAGATGATCGACACCGGTTGAGCCGCGATCCGGGAAGTGATATTGCCACCAATATGCGGGACAGCCGCTACGAACACGCAATTCGAAGGTGGGTGGTCGCTCTGAACGCGCGAGGCACCCGCACTTCGGTCGAGGCCGCCGTACATCCCGACGTCGTCGTGGAACGGTTTGGTTTCGGCTCGAATGCGGGCAACCTCGTTCAAACGTTGCAGGGCGCGTCTGCGGTGGCCGAATGGTTCGGCCTCACCCCCGCGGGCACCATCTTCGAGATTGCGGGTCCGGTCGTTCTCGACCCGGATGTTACTCCGGAGGTCGCACGGGCTAGGTACCAGTTCTCGGTTGCCGACATCGTCGGTGGCGGGAAGTGGGGCTACCGACTCCATGACGACGGAAGGGTCATCTGGCTCGAGCACGCCCCGGATGAGATCAGCGACCCAATCGAGGAAGCTGATCATCGGAGCGACTCGCACCGCGGACATCAAGACCACCCCCATCCTCAGGAACATCGTCATCACTTTTGACTTCGCGCGACATGATGGGGCCTCCATCGACCGGAGCTGGGCGTTTTACACGTCGTCACGCCAGCACCAACCGGAAGATGAGGGGGCCGCGCGAAGGGAAAACAGAGCGGCGTGAAACACGGAGAGAGAACCATGGCTGATGCGAAGAAGGCGAAAGCCCCGGCGAAGAAAGCGGCTGCGAAGAAGGCTCCGGCCAAGAAGGCTGGCGGCGCGGCGAAGAAGGCGGCCAAGCCCGCGGCCAAGAAGGGCGCGGCGAAGAAGGCGGCGAAGCCGGCGGCCAAGAAGGGCGCGGCGAAGAAGGCGGCGAAGCCGGCCAAGAAGGCGGCGGCGAAGAAGGCGGCGAAGCCGGCCAAGAAGGCGGCGGCGAAGAAGGCGGCTCCGAAGCCCGCCGCGAAGCCCGCCCCCGCCCCGGCGAAGCCGGCGGCCCCCGTCGCGGCGAAGCCGGCGGCTCCCGCCCCGGCGAAGCCGGCGATGCCCGCCCCGGCGAAGCCCGCGGCCCCCGCCCCGGCGAAGCCGGCGGCCCCCGCGGCGGCCAAGAAGTGATTCACGCCCCCGGGAATCCCGGGGGATGATGGGAGCCGGGCCTCGACCCGGCGCCTGTCGAATCGCTTCTCGAGCTTCGCGGCGCAAGCCCGAGGCCGATCGATGCCCGGCCCTGTCTCGCTCGAGCGAGACCGAGTCGGCGCAGCGCAAGGCAGCTCGAAACATGAACGGCGGATGGCTCAGGTCATCCGCCGATTGTGTTTGAGGCCTCCGCCGCCGTCGGCCATGAGCCTCCTCTGGGGCAGGTCAGAGGCGTGGCTGCTGCGTCCGGAGGTGCCCTCGGGTCTCCTGCCGACCGGGTGGCTCCCTCGGGAGAGAATTGCCGACGCGCAAACTCGGCATTCAGGACCCAGGAAGTCGCATTCGAATGTGCGCCGAGAGTCGCGCGTGAAACAGCGCGTGCGGCGATTTGCCCCGCTCGTGTCGCGCGCGTGGCGTGCGTCGCCTCGCTCTGCGCGCCTGGCCTCGCCTTCGGTCGGAGCTCGGCGACGACGCCGAGGAGGGGGACCGGGCCGGAGGACCTGGCCGCCGGAGAGCGACGCGTCGACCCTCATGTCGTCCCCGACGTCGCCTCGCGATGTCTCGTCGGTGGGGTCGGTCGTCCGGTCGTCGGGGCGGCGCTGGCGACGACGAGCGGGCGCCGACCTCGCGCCGGAGGGCTATGCGAGGCCCGGGAAGCCGTATCGGCGGAGCACGTCGTAGAGGACGATGCTGACGGCGTTCGACAGGTTCAGGCTGCGGATGTGGCCCGTGATGGGGATCTTGTAGAGGTCGTCGGCGAAGCGCTGGCGCAGCTCGACCGGGAGGCCGGTGGTCTCGGCGCCGAAGACGAGCCAGGCGTCGTCGCTGGCCGCGAAGTCGGAGTAGGGGCGGGTCGCGTGGCTCGTGAAGAGGGCGAGCGAGGTCGGCGTGAACTGCCCGAGCAGGTGCTCGAAGTCCGGGTGCAGGTGCAGGCGCACGTTCGGCCAGTAGTCGAGGCCGGCGCGCTTCAGCTGCCGGTCGTCGAGCGCGAAGCCGAGCTTCCCCACCAGGTGGAGGTCGGTGTCGGTGCCCGCGCACAGGCGCGAGATGCTGCCCGTGTTCTGCGGAATCAGCGGATTGACGAGGACGACGTGCATCGACTCTCTGGGCTCGACCGCGGCGCTCGGCCGGCGTCGGTCACGACGGCGGAGCGAACCCCTCGGGCAGCGGCACCTGCACCGGCGCGGCGCGCCCGAGCTCGATGATCTTCTCGACCAGCGCCTGGTAGTCCTCGGCGGCGGGGCTCTTGGGCGCGAACTCGAAGATGGACTTGTGCTCGGCCGGCGCCTCCTTGAGGCGCGTGTTGATGCGGATCGGCGGGAGCACCTTCTCCTTGAAGTAGCGCTCGAGGTTCCGGACGACCTCGTGGCTGATCTTGTTGCGCACGTCGTAGAAGGTCGGCAGCACCCCGAGGATGGAGATGGGGTGGCGGAGCTGCTCCTGGACCAGCCTCAGCGTCTCGAGGATCTGCTTCACGCCGACCAGCGACAGGTAGTCGCACGCCACCGGGATGAGCACCTGGTCCGCGAAGTAGAGCGCGTTCTGGTTCAGCAGCGAGAGGCTCGGGCCGCAGTCGAGCACGATGTAGTCGTAGTCGAGGACTTCCTTGAAGCGGTTCCGCAGGACCTTGTGCGGCTGCTGCACGTGGGCGAGGTGCACCTCGACCTTGGCGAGCAGGTTGTTCGACGGCAGGAGGTCGAGGTTCTCGCGCACGTTGAGGATGGCCGAGCGCGGCTCGGCGTTGTCGACCAGCAGGTGGTAGAGGTTCAGCGAGCCGTCGGCCCCGAGGCAGATGCCGACGTTGCCCTGCGAGTCCATGTCGACGATGAGCGTGCGCTGGCCGGCGATGGCCAGGCCGTGCGCCAGCGAGACGGTGGTCGTGGTCTTGCCGGTGCCGCCCTTCTGGTTCATCACCGCGATGCGGCGCGCGCCGCGGCGCGTGCGCATCTCCTGCCGGACGGGCGCCTCGCGGCACTCCTTCGAGCAGAAGTACTGCTTCTCGCCGCCCACGAACGCGAGCTGGTAGGCGAACTTCGGCTCGAAGCGCGCACCGCAGCTGACGCACGTCTGCTGGCGCTGCCCGAAGAGCGCCTGCTCATGGCAGGCCTGGCTGCAGAAGTAGTTCGGCGCCCCGGCCGTCCGCTGCACCTGGAAGCTGAACTTGGGCACGAAGCTGGTCGCGCAGACCGAGCACGCTACGGGCTCGTGGGTCGACATCGCTCACCTCCACCTGAACGGTCCCGGTTCTAACACCATATATGGTCGCTCGCTACCCCTTCCGAAGCTGACGAGCCGGCGCATTCGCAGCCGGGGGTCGCTCGTCAGTCCGAGGGTGCGGCTGTAGACTTCGCCCATGTCGCGTCGAACTCGCAAGCGCCCCGTTCCGTCGCTGCCGAGCCGGCCGGTCTCGACCCGGACCATCCGCGAGGCGCCGCGCTCGGATGGGCTCGTCGAGACGGTGGCCCAGGCGTACATCGTCCGACCCGACGGCTGTGACGAGGTCGCGCTCGACAGTGCCGAGCCCATGCGCGACCTGCGGCGCCCGGGCACCATCCTCTGGCTCGACGTCCAGGGGACGAGCAACGCCTTCTTCTTCCAGCAGCTCGCCCAGATCTACAACCTCCACCCGCTGGCGGTGGAGGACGCGCTCCACGTCCACCAGCGCGCCAAGGTCGAGCCCTACCCGAACCACCTCTTCATCGTGGCGCGGATGGTCCACTTCGACACCCACGTCACGCTGGAGCAGCTGTCGGTCTTCGTCGGGCCGGACTTCGTCATCACCGTGCAGGAGGGGGTGACCGACGGCGATCCGTTCGACCAGCTCCGGCACCGGCTGCGCCGCGGCGCGCAGCGACCGGTGATGAGCAAGCCCGAGCACATGGCCCACGCGCTGCTCGACGCCATCGTCGATGCCTACTTCCCGACCCTCGACAGCTTCGGCGAGCAGCTCGAGCAGCTCGAGGACGACGTCCTGGCCGGCAAGAAGTCGGACGTCCTCCAGCGCATCCAGTACGCCCGCCGCGACATCATCATGCTGCGCCGGGCGCTCTGGCCGCTGCGCGACGCGCTCTTCCTGCTCGGGCGCGAGGGCATGGACCTCGGCCCCGAGACCCGGCTCTACGTCCGCGACACCCTCGACCACGTGCTGCGGGTGATCGATCTGGCCGAAGGCTACCGCGAGACGGTGGCCTCCATGATGGAGCTCTACCTGTCGACCATGAGCCATCGCATGAACGAGACCATGCGGCTCCTGGCCGTCATCTCGACCGTGTTCATCCCGCTCACGTTCATCGCCGGCGTCTACGGCATGAACTTCGACCCCAACGCCGGGCCGCTGAGCATGCCCGAGCTCCGCTCCGAGTACGGCTACCCCATCACCGTCCTGGTCATGCTGGGCATCGGCATCGGCATGCTCGTCTACTTCAAGCGCAAGGGCTGGCTCGGCGGCAACTACGACGACTTCGACCCCGACACCTGACGCTCGCAGCCGACCCCCGATCGCCGCGGCGCCTCAGAAGCGGAAGATGAGGTCGGCCAGCGGGAAGACCCGGACCGTCCGACGCGTGCCGTCGTCCTCCTCCCAGACCCAGTCGCCGAGGCCGATGCCGACGACGAGGTGGAGCCGCGAGGTCGCCGCCCAGGTGTAGACGAGCTGGGCCGCCGGGCGGAGCAGGTCGGCCGAGTGGGTCGCGTCGAGGTAGCCGTTGGCCTGGAGCATGACCAGGTGGCGCGGCGCCGGCAGCCAGTGCACGGACGCGTGTAGCTCGGCCATGCCGCGGATGGGCTTGCCGCCGAGGAAGTCGGCCGCCGGACCGGCGCCCACCGAGACGAGCCAGTGCTTGCTCGCCGCGAAGGTCACCGTCGCGCCGAGCTGGAGCGAGCCGGGGAAGCCGGTGTCCTCGCCGGCCGCGGCCTGCGATGCCGAGAGCCCGTCCTCGGTCTCCTTGCGGATGAAGGACCAGGCGCCGGCCAGGTTGATGGCCACCGTCACGTCGCCGACCGGGTTCAGGCGCAGGCGCAGCGCCAAGGACGGCTGGCCGAGGAGCAGGAGCAGCGGATGGATCGAGGCCTGGAAGCTCTCGGTCACGCCGACCGTGAGCGGGCTCAGGATGCCGACCGAGATGGTGCTCTCCTCGAGCGTGTAGGCGGTGTTGAGCTCGATGTCGCTGGTGCGGCGCCACTCGGCCCGCGCCGGATGGCCGAGGCCCAGCGCACTGGTGCACGCGACCGCGAGCGCGACGGACAGGGCCACGCGCCGAAGCCGCCCGGCCGGGTTCAGTCTGGCCTCGGTCCTCGGAGGGGGGCCCTGGTCTCGCGTTCCGCTGTTCACTCCGCTCACCGAACCCTAGACCGAGCTCCGGTCGACATGATCGCGCCCGCTCACCGAATTCGGGCTGCGACTGCGTCGACCTCCCTGCGGGGTAGCGCTGCCACGCCTCGGTCGGTCTCCTCGTCTCGCTCCGAATTCGGACTTCGCGTTCGCGGTCATCTCAACCTGCACTCGGTCTAGCGTCAGGCTCGGAACGCCCGGGCTCCATGCGGAGCCCGGACGTCCGATCGGCAGGGGTCTCGGCCCGGACGCTAGCACGTCACTTGGGCGTCGTCCCTCCCGGCGTCGCCCCCTTCGGGCTCGACTTCGGCTCCGGCGCCGACAGCGCCTCGTCGTTGTCGCCGGCCACGGCGCGGACCTCGCTGGCGAGCGTCG
This sequence comes from Myxococcota bacterium, assembly GCA_046351155.1. Classification (GTDB taxonomy): domain Bacteria; phylum Myxococcota_A; class UBA9042; order PHBI01; family PHBI01; genus JAXLYZ01. The sequence goes on along the minus strand of JAXLYZ010000005.1, from coordinate 341,408 downwards.
TCGGCCCGTCGACGCGGATGTACGGCTTCAAGAGGCGGAGCGTCTTCAGGCCGATGCCCTTCACGCGCGCGAGCTCGTTCACGGTCTTGAAGGGCGTCTTCTGGCGGAACTCGACGATGCGGTGGGCCTTCCCCTCGCCGATCCTCGGCAGCAGCATGAGCTCGTCGGGGCTGGCGGTGTTGATGTTGACGACGCCCTGGGGTGGCGGCGTCTCGGCGCGAGCCGACGACGCGAAGGCCGGGACCAGCGCGACGATGGAGAGCACGGCCAGCATGCGGCCGAAGGCGAGGGCAAAGGGATTCGTGGACACGAGCATGGGATCTCCTCGAGGTTGCGGGCCGGGCTCACCCCGGCGCGCCGCCCCGAAGAGCAGTCGCCATGCCACGGCCGGAGGTCGCATGGATGGCCGGTCCGCGCGCCGTCGGCCGCGCGCGTGGCACAACTCGCTGTGTCACGAGGGCGATCGGTTGTGCCAGACGGGCTCGGCGCTGTGTCAGAGGGCCGATCGCTCGTGTCACGTCCGCGCCGCGCTGCGCAATCACCCCGCCGAGAGCCCGCCGAGCGAGCCGCCGAGCGAGGCTCAGTTGATGATCGAGCCCGGGCCCGGACCGCCCGACCCGCCGGACGGGCTCACCTCGATCTCGCCGAACTTCTGCTCGTAGAGCTGCACGTTGTGCCCCAGCGCGCGCAGCAGCTGCTTCGCGTGCACCGGGCTCATGACGAGACGCGAGAGGACCTTGGCCGTGTTCGAGACCGGCGGGAGGAACATGGCGTCGAGCACGAACTCGGTCTGGTTGTGGAAGATCCTGGCCATGTTGACGTAGGCGCCCTCGACCTTGCCGTCGTCGAGCTGGACGTGGATGGGGACGGGACCTGGCTTCGAGCTCGGCTCGGACATCGCGACCTCCGCGCGCACCATGCGCACCTCCCTTATAACGTCAGTCAGGGCAGCCTTCTCCATCGGAGCGCGACCCCGCTGCGCGCGCTGCGGCCCTCCCACTGCGAAGGCCTCCTGACCATCGACGCCGGCGCCTCATCATCGCGCCTTCTCCGCCCAGGCCGATCGGGCTATAGCTTCGCCGCTCCCCGCTGGAGGTCCCCGTGCCCGTAAACGCTTCACCCGACGGCCTCGTGCTCGCCATCGATCAGGGCACGACCGGCTCGACCGCCATCCTGCTCGACACCGACCTCGCCGTGCGCGGCCGCGCCACGACCGAGTTCCCGCAGCACTACCCGCGGCCGGCCTGGGTCGAGCACAACCCCGAGGAGATCTGGGGCTCGGTGCAGTCGTCGGTCGCCGTCGCGCTGCGCCAGGCCGGCGCCGACCCGGGCTCGGTGCGCGCCATCGGCATCACCAACCAGCGCGAGACCACCGTCGTGTGGGAGCGCGCGTCGGGTCGCCCCATCCACCCGGCCATCGTCTGGCAGTGCCGCCGCACGACCGACATCTGCCGCGCGCTGAAGGCCGCCGGCCACGAGCCCATGGTCCGGCAAAAGACCGGCCTCGTCCTCGACCCCTACTTCTCGGGCACGAAGGTCGCCTGGATCCTCGACGCCGTCGACGGCGCCCGCGCCCGCGCCGAGCGCGGCGAGCTCGCCTTCGGCACGGTCGACAGCTACCTCCTCCACCGCCTGACCGGCGGCGCCGTCCACGCCACCGACCCGTCGAACGCGTCGCGCACGCTGCTCTTCGGGCTCGACGGCCAGTGGGACGACGCGCTGCTCGAGCTCCTGCGCGTACCGCGCGCGGTGCTGCCCGAGGTGCGGAGCTCGGCCGAGGTCTACGGCCACACCCGCGGCCTCGACTTCCTGCCCGACGGCATCCCGGTCGCGGGCATCGCCGGCGACCAGCAGGCCGCGCTCTTCGGCCAGGCCTGCTTCGCGCCCGGCGACGCCAAGTCGACCTACGGCACCGGCGCCTTCGTCCTCATGAACGTCGGGACCACCATCCCGGCCCCGTCCGAGCGCGGTCTCCTGACGACCGTCGCCTGGCGCCTCGGGCCGGATGCGCCGCTCACCTACGCGCTCGAGGGCTCGGTCTTCATCGCCGGCGCCGCGGTCCAGTGGCTGCGCGACGAGCTGCGCATCATCGGCGCCGCCTCCGAGGTCGAGGCGCTCGCCGCCAGCGTCCCCGACAACGGCGGTGTCACCGTGGTGCCCGCCTTCGCCGGTCTCGGCGCGCCGCACTGGGACCCCGACGCGCGCGGCGCCATCCTCGGTCTCACGCGCGGCTCGAACCGCGGGCACATCGCGCGCGCCACCCTCGAGGGCATCGCCCACCAGGTGGCCGACGTCGCGCTTGCCATGTCGGCCGACGTCGGGCGACCGCTGAGCGCGCTGCGCGTCGACGGCGGCGCCGCGGCCAATGACCTCCTGATGCAGCTCCAGGCCGACTTCCTCGGCTCCGAGGTGTCGCGCCCGGCCTTCATCGAGACGACCGCCTTCGGGGCCGCCTTCCTGGCCGGCCTCGGGGCCGGAGTCTTCCCGAGCGTCGACGCCATCGCGGCGCGCTGGCGCGAGGAGGCCCGCTTCCGGCCGAGCCTCGCCGCGGGCGATCGCCAGGCCGCCCGCGCCAGCTGGGAGCGCGCCGTCGGCCGGCTGCGCTCGCACTGACGCCCGCGGTCACCCGCCCGCCCCGCGCGAACACTCCTCTTTGCCTTCGGTCCAGAGGTCGCTATGGTGCGGCCTCCCCGCCGGTGGATCTCCTTCGATCCGCCGCAACTTCCGCGTCCGGTTGGTCCCCATGCATCTCAACGAACTCAAGCAGAAGCCCATCACCGAGCTCGTCACCATGGCCGAGGAGGCCGGTGTCGAGGACTGCCGCGGCATGCGCAAGCACGAGCTGGTCTTCGCGATCCTCGCGCAGCGCGCCGAGCAGGACGGCATCATCTATGGTGAGGGCGTCCTCCAGGTGCTGGCCGACGGCTTCGGCTTCTTGCGCAGCCCCGAGTTCAACTACCTGCCCGGCTCCGACGACATCTATGTCTCGCCGTCGCAGATCCGCCGCTTCAACCTCAAGAACGGCGACACCGTCTCGGGCCAGATCCGCCCGCCGCGCGACAACGAGAAGTACTTCGCGCTGCTGAAGGTCGAGCAGATCAACTTCGAGGACCCCGAGGTCGCGCGCGCCAAGACGCTGTTCGACAACCTGACGCCGCTCTACCCGCAGAACCGGCTCCAGCTCGAGCACGCGCCCGACACGCTGTCGACGCGCATCATCGACATGCTGTGCCCGCTCGGCAAAGGCCAGCGCGCCCTCATCGTGGCGCCGCCGCGCTCCGGCAAGACGGTGCTGCTCCAGGATATCGCCAACGCCATCATGTACAACCACAAGGAGGTCTACCTCATCGTGCTGCTCATCGACGAGCGGCCGGAAGAGGTGACCGACATGCAGCGCTCGGTGCGCGGCGAGGTCATCAGCTCGACCTTCGACGAGCCGGCCCAGCGCCACGTGCAGGTGGCCGAGATGGTCATCGACAAGGCCAAGCGCCTGGTCGAGCACAAGCGCGACGTGGTCATCCTGCTCGACTCGATCACCCGTCTGGCGCGCGCCTACAACACGGTCGTGCCGCCGTCGGGCAAGGTGCTGTCGGGCGGCGTCGACGCCAACGCGCTGCACAAGCCGAAGCGCTTCTTCGGCGCGGCCCGCAACATCGAGGACGGCGGCAGCCTGACCATCATCGCCACCGCGCTCGTCGACACCGGGTCGCGCATGGACGAGGTGATCTTCGAGGAGTTCAAGGGCACCGGCAACTGCGAGATGCACCTCGACCGGAAGCTCATGGAGCGGCGCATCTTCCCCTGCCTCGACATCAAGAAGTCGGGCACCCGCAAGGAAGAGCTCTTGCTCGATCCGGCGATCCTCCACCGGACCTACATCCTGCGCGAGCTGCTCCACCCGCTGAACACCGTCGACGCGATGGAGTTCCTCGTGCGCAAGGTGGGCGGCGCCCCGTCGAATCAGGCGTTCTACGACTCGATGGCCCAGTAGGCCGCAATCGCGGCCTCGCCGGCCGCGCCGGCCCGGACCGACAAACCCTTGCAGACGCGGTCGGGTTCGTCTAGAACCCTGCGTCCTCGCGCGCCCGCCTCGGTGTGGAGCGCATCCGAACCTAGGATCGAAGCCATGAAAGAAGGCATCCACCCTCCGTATCACCCCGTCGTCTTCGTCGACGCCTCGAGCGGCGACGAGATCGTGACGATGTCGACGATGACGAGCCACGAGAAGCGCGCCATCAACGGCGTCGACCACTGGGTCATCTCGATGGACATGACCGCCTACACGCACCCGTTCTTCACGGGCAAGCAGAAGCTGGTCGACACCGAGGGCCGCATCGACCGCTTCCGCAAGAAGTACGGCTGAGCCCAGCCTGAAGACCTTCGGAGACGGCCCCGGATACCAAGGGGCGTAGACCGTGCTCGAACGCAAGCTCGACGAAGTCGAGGCGCGCTGGGAGGAGCTCGGGTCGCTCATGGGCGACCCCGAGATCGCCGGCGATGCCGCGCGCTATCGCGAAGTCGCGCGTCAGCACGGTGAGCTGGCCGAGACCGTCGGTGCCTGGCGCGACTTGAAGCGCGCCCGGGCCGACCTCGCGCACGCGCGAGTCCTCCTCGAGGACCGCGACGCGGACATGCGCGAGATGGCCAAGGCCGAGATCGCGTCCATCGAGCCGACCATCGCCGAGCTCGAGGCGCGGATCCGCGTCTTGCTCTTGCCGCGGGACCCGAACGACGCGCGCGATGTGATCCTGGAGATCCGCGCCGGCACGGGCGGCGACGAGGCGAGCCTCTTCGCGGCCGACCTCTTCCGCATGTACTCGCGCTTCGCCGAGAGCCAGCGCTGGAAGGTCGAGATCCTCTCGTCGAGCGCCTCCGAGGTGGGCGGCTTCAAGGAGGTCATCGCCCAGGTGGCCGGCGAGCGCGTCTACTCGCGGCTCAAGTACGAGGCCGGCGTCCACCGCGTGCAGCGCGTGCCGGTCACCGAGGCGCAGGGCCGCATCCACACCTCGGCCTGCACGGTCGCGGTCATGCCCGAGGCCGACGAGGTCGAGGTGCAGATCGGGCCGAACGACCTGCGCATCGACGTCTACCGCTCGTCGGGCCACGGCGGGCAGTCCGTCAACACCACCGACTCGGCCGTGCGCATCACGCACCTGCCGACGGGCCTCGTCGTGACCTGCCAGGACGAGCGCAGCCAGCTCAAGAACAAGGGCCGCGCCATGAAGGTCCTCATGAGCCGGCTCCTCGAGATGGAGCGCACGCGCGCGCACTCGGCCGAGGCCGACGCGCGCCGCTCGCAGGTCGGGACCGGCGACCGCTCCGAGCGCATCCGGACCTACAACTTCCCGCAGAACCGCCTCACCGACCACAGGATCGGCCTCACCCTCTACAACCTGGATCAGGTCATCGAGGGGCCGGCGCTGGGCGAGGTCATCGACGCCTGCGTCGCGGCCTTCCAGGCCGAGGCTCTGCGCCGCGAGCAGGAAGAGGCCTGAGCAGGCTGCTGAAAAAGGTCCATCCGCGTCGTCGCTGCGCTCGCTCGCTTGTGCGGCGTACTCGGGTACGCCTCCGCGCTCGTCTCGCTTGCTCCTAGCGGCTGGACCTTTTTGAGCAGCCTGCGGGCGCCATCACTCGCTGTGGCCGAGCTTCTTCGAGAACCAGCCGCCGGTGAGGGCGTCGAGGTCGGCGGTCAGGCCCTGGATGCGGAGCTGCGTCTTCACGGCCTTGTCGACCGAGGTCGGCGGGTCGAGCGCGATCTCGACCTGGAGCTGGCGGCGCGCGAAGTAGAGCTTGTTGACGGTCGTGAGGATGTCCTCGCGCGCGTTGACGATGCGCTCGATCTGGCGCGCCGCGGCGATGCCGTCGCGGTTGAAGACGAGGCGCGTGAGGTCCCACTCGAGGCGGAGCTCCATCTGCAGCTCGTCGCCCTTCGACACGAGGTCGGAGATGGAGCCGGTGGCCGCGCTCGTCGTGCGCAGGTCCTTGTCGTCGTTGCCGGTGCTGCGGATGCGGCCCTGCACGCGGCGCGGCAGCAGGTTCGAGAGCTGCGCCTCCGACATCCACGAGTCGTAGGCGCCCGGGTCGACGCGCGCGTACTGCGCGGCGGCGCGCTGCACGTCGACGATGTTCGGCTCCTTGTCGAAGGAGCTCAGGATGCGCTGCGCCTCGGCCTTCACCGCCGGGTCCTCGGCGTGCGCCACGCTGCCGGCCGCACCCACGAGACCCACCATCATCCACGCTCGGAACCACTTCATCGCTGTGCTCCTCATTCGTTCGTGTCTCGCGCGCCCTTCGGCCGGACCGCGCCCCCGACGGGGAAGCGGCCTCCCGTGTACACGTGCAGGTCGGCCTCGAGCCGCGCCAGCGCGAGCAGGTCGCGCGCGGCGTCCTTCACGGACTCGTGCGCGGTCGTGACGTACTCGATGCGCTTCTTGGCCCAGTTCTGCCAGAGCGGCAGCACCACCTCGCGCACGCGCTCCTGCTGCTTGCGCGCGCGGCTGCGCGTGCCCTCGGACTGGGCGTTGCCGCCGTTCACGGCCGCGAGCAGGACCGGCATCACGTCCCAGTTGGCCATGATGCGGAACTGATCGTCGATGGGCTTCACCTCGACCGCGTCGAGGATGCGCCGGTCGATGGTCGGGATGAGGGTGAAGTCCTCGTCGCGCTGGCGATAGGCCTGGAACGTGACCTCGACGTGCGGGAGGAGCCACGACAGGCGCTCCTCGGTGGCCCACGAGTCGACGTCCTCGAGGCGCACGCCGCGGGCCTGCATGGCCCAGCGCACCGTCTCGTCGGACGTCGGGTAGCCCTTCAGCGCGCGCGCCGACAGCGCCTCGAGCTGGCTCTCGTAGACGCGCGCCGTCTCGGGGACGAGGCGCCACAGGCCGGCGCGGCCCACCACCCAGAGGTGGATGTCGCCGGCGTCGGAGGGGGCGACGTCGGCCAGGCGCCGATCGAAGAGGCCCTCGACCACGCGCACCCAGCCGTCCTCCTGCGTGTAGCGCCAGGCGCCGCGCAGGCCGACCGCCCACAGGTGACCCTCGCGCCCGATGGCCAGCCGCGAGGCGCCCGGCACCGGCCACACCTCGTCGACGACGGTGCCGCCCGGGTCCATGCGATAGACGTTGTTGGCGCCGGCCAGCGCGATGCGCCCGCCCGGCTCGACCACCACGTCGTCGAGGCCGGCCTCGTCCTTCGTGCCGAGCGACACGCGCTCGAAGGTCTCGCCGTCGCCGATGCGCAGGCCGCGCGACGTCGCCAGCACGAGGCGGCCGGCGACCGAGACCATGCCGCGGACCTCGATCTCCTCCTCGATGGCGCGCACCGAGTGGCCGAGGCCGTCGTCGCCGAGCTGCCACAGGCCGCGCTCGGTGGCCATGTAGAGCCGCTTGTCGGGGCCGCGCGCGACGTCGTTCACGGCCATGCGGCGCCCGAAGCGCAGCTCGGCGCCGGTGCCGGTGTGGCGGGCCGAGCGCGCGATCGACCAGAGGCCGCGGCTCGTGCACACCCAGACGCGATCCTGCAGCACGCGGAAGCGCGTGACGCCGAAGCGCGCGACCTCGTCGCCGGCGTCGTTCTCGTCGGTGTTGTCGCCGTTCGAGTCCTCGTCCGACTCCTCCGGGTCGTCGCGCGAGGTGCGGATGGCGTTGCCGGTGCGCGGGTCGACGGCGATCTCGTCCTCGAACTGGAGGTCCTCGACGTCGTCGACGTCCTCGCCGTCCGGGGTCTGATCCGGCGCGTCGGGGTTGGCCTCGATCGGCTCGCCGTCGCCGGTCTCGCGCGCGATGCCCGACGAGCGCGACAGCTGCAGCACGAGGTTCCAGGTGGTGCCGGCGTCCTCGCTGACCCACACGCTGGTGCGGCTGCCGACCCACACGACGCGCGCGTCCTCGGGATCGGTCGCGACCGCGGTCATGCCCGACGAGGTCGCCACCGGCCCGATGGGCTCCCAGATGAGGTCGCGCAGCGAGGTCGCGGCCGGCGGCTCTGCCCGGACCGCGTGCTCCACGCAGACGAGCAGCGCGACGGCGCTGACGCAGAGGACGATCGGCAGAAGACGGCGCATCCGACGGGCGCCAATCTATCCGGGGCGCGCCCGACTGGCAACCGGACCCCGGGCGCCGGCCGCGCTCAGGTGTCGGGCGTGAACTCCACGACCCAGGGCACCCACTGCGCGACGGGCTTGCCGTCCTCGGTGGCCGGGCTGAACTCGGCGCGCAGGCCGACCGCCTTGGCCTCGCGATCGAAGGCCGCGCCGGCCCCCTTGATGAGCTTCACCTGCTCGACCTTGCCGTCGGTGCCGACCAGCAGCGACAGCTTCACCAGCACCGCGCCGGCGCGCGGCGGCGCATCGGCCGGCCACTCGCCGCGCGGTCGCACCTTCACCTTGGGCGGGACCCTGACGACCTTGCGGTCGGGCACGCCGCCCGGGACGCCGCCCGGCTCGCCCACGACCTGCTCCTGCGGCTGCGTGTTCTCCTTGGTCGCCACCACCTCGGGGTTGCCGAGCGTCGTCGTCTCGCCGCCCTGCACCACCACGCCGCTGCCGAGGTTGGTGAGCCCGTCGAGCGCCAGCGGCACCGGCTCTTGCGGCTTCGGCGGGGTCGCGGGCGGCGGGTTCTTGGGCTTCACGCGCGGCGGCTGCGCGGCCGGCGGCTTCGGCTCTTCCTTGGGCGGCTCCGGCTTCGGCTCTTCCTTGGGCGGCTCGGGCTTGGGCGGCTCGACCTTGGCGACCTCGGGCGGCGGCTTGGGCTTCACCCAGGTGACGTCCTTCGGCTGCTCGATGGGCTTCGGCATCGGGCACTGCGCCGACTCGCGCGACGCGATCACCGCGCGCCCGTCGAGCACCCAGCGGAGCTCGTCGCCCGAGAACGCGACCGCGAAGGCGGCGTCGCGCGAGCCGACCGCGACGTGGGCCGGGAAGGCGGTCGGCTGGCGGCGGTCGGCCGGCCCGGGCGCGAAGTAGTTGTCCTCGCCGACCGGCTTCGAGACCGGCTCGTCGAGCTCGTTGGTGTAGCCGAAGTAGGCGGCGGTCTGGCCGTTGCCGAGCGGCATGATGCACACGAGGCGCCCGCGCAGCGGGTGCCAGGCCGCGACCACGGCCCACACGAGGAGCCCGCCCATCACCAGCGCGAAGGCGCCGGCCACGGTCCAGCGCGTCCTCGCGGACAGGGGGGACTGCGGCGCGGAGCCCGACATCGTCACTCGATCTCCATCGGCTTGGTGTTGATGGCCACGTCGGCCACGCCGAGCAGGCGCAGCGTGTCGACGACCGTCAACACGGCGCCGTGAGTGAGCCTTTCATCGGCCGCCACGAACGCCTCGAGCTTCTCGCCGCGGGCCTTGAGCTCGGCCACGCGCGCCTTGATGCCGTCGAGGCTCGACTTCTCGCCGTTCAGGTAGAGGTCGCCCTCCTTGTTCATGACCACCGACAGGAGGTTCTTGTTGGGCGAGTCGACGGCGGTCGAGGCGCGCGGCAGCTGCAGCGGCACGTTGGGCGGCGGCCGGTACTGCTCCTCCTTGTCCACGAACTCGGTCGTCACGAGGAAGATGATGAGCAGGACGAGCATGATGTCGACCAGCGGGACGACGTTGATCTCGTTGAAGCCCTCCTCGTCGTCGAGCTTGGCGCCGCCGGCCACGTCACGACCCCTTGGCGGCGGGGTCGGTGGCGCGCCGCGCCTTCAGGTGCGCCAGCAGGAGCCGCGCGACGCCGTCGCTGTCGGAGGCCATGCGCTTGATGCGGCTCTTGAAGGCGTTGAAGCCGACCACCGACGGGATGGCCACGGCCAGGCCGACCGCGGTCGCGACCAGCGCCTCGCCGATCGACTTCATGACCTCGGCCTTGAGCTCGGCGCCCTGCAGGCCGCCGGCCAGCTGCGAGAAGGCGGTGAGGATGCCGATGACGGTGCCGAAGAGGCCGATGAAGGGCGCGGCGTTGCCGAGCGTGCCGAGGATGGGCAGCCACTTGTCGTAGAGGATGCGCTCGCGCCCGATGGCCGCAGCGACCACCTCCTCGACCGCGTCGACGCCGTCGTCCCATGCGTCCAGCGCGGCCGAGAGCACGCCGCCGGTCATGCCGCCGACGCCGGCCAGCTGTTCGCGCGCCTTCTGCGGGCCGCCGTTCCGCACCGCCTGGATGACGCTCTTCGAGAGCGCCACCGGGTCCACGCGGTTCTTCCGGAAGAAGAGGATGCGCTCGACCATGACGAGAAGCGACAAGAGGAACAGCACGAGCAGGATGTAGAGCACCCAGTCGGCACCGATGGATTCGAAGAAGTGGGCCAGCCGGTCGGTGAGTGTCATCGAGCTCCGCGGGTGCCTTCGAGAGCGCCAAGGCAAGGGACGCGGCCAGACGACCTGACCGCCCGTCGGCCCAGTCAGCGGCGACGGTCGGCTAGGTATAGGCGCCTCGTCCAACTCGGGCCAGTCGAAAGAGCGACCGCCCACCTATGCCCCGGTGCGGGCCGGAGCAGGTGGGCGGTCGCGCAGGCGCACGTGCAACGCGGGGTCGCACGACGCCGGTGGATCCTCACCGGGGTGGGGATCCACGCGCTGTTCTCGAGGGGGCCGAGATGGCGTTATCATACCGATCCTTTCGGGGATCGCCAGATCAACGCCTCTCCGTCGGTCCTCGCGAGGGACCGCTCCGCCTCGGTGCCGCGGCGTCGGTGCGCGTTTCGTCGCGCGGACAAATCGGCGGGCGCGCGCTCTGCCGTCGGCTCAGCAGCCGCCGCCCTTCTTGGTGGCGCGCGCCTTCGGGGCGGCCTTGGGCGGGGCTCGGCGACCGGCGCCTTCGAGCCGGTGAACCAGCCGTGCAGCGCGACGCGCAGCCGATAGTCGGCCAGGCGCTCGGGGTGGCCTCGGTCGGCGGCACCGGCGCGTCCACGACGGCCTTCGCGAAGGCCGCCACGCCGCCGTCGAGGCGGACGACCGTGCCGCCGTAGCGCCACACGCCGGCCGGCAGCGCCGCGTCGACGGCGCCGTCGACCAGCACCAGCGGGCGCGTCGGAGCCAGGTCGGCCAGCGAGCGGGCCGTCGGGTCGTCGGGCGCGAGGCAGGTCGCGCCGGGCAGCGTGCCGCGGGCGCACTCGGCCGGGTCGCGCAGGTCGACGAGGTAGAGGTCCTGGCCGGCGGCCATGCGCTGCGCCAGGTCGAGCGGCTCGAGCATGGCCAGCGGGCGCGACGCGGCCGGCGTCACGATGGGGGCGGGCAGGGCCAGCGTGACGAGCCCGAGCGCGCCGAGCGCGCCGAGCACGCCGAAGACGCGGTTCCGCACGGCCGGCGTGGGCGGCGGCGGCGCGACGCCCTGCTTGGCGCTGTAGTGGCGCTCGAGGCGCTCGGCCAGGATGAACGACGCGATGGCCATGACCAGCACGGCCGCGGCCAGCACCGGCCAGGGGATGCCGAGGAGATCGGGAAGGTCACGACGCCCATGCCGCCGCTCGTGTAGAAGCCCTCCACCAGCGGGTAGACGGCGCCGAAGAGGAGCGCGCCGAGCATCACGCCGCCGAGGCTCCACAGGCCGTCGACGTGGCCCGAGCCGGCGGCCACGACGGCCGTGCCCGGGCAGTAGCCCGAGATGACGAAGCCGACGCCGAGGAGCAGGCCGCCCACCAGCTGCGGCCCGAGGAAGGTCTCGGGGATCACCAGCGCGCCGACGTCGAGGACGCCCGTGCCGGCCAGGACGCCGATGCCGAGGACGACGGTGGCGATGGCCGTGAACATGACCTTCAGCACGCGCATGTCGGTGCCGAAGAACTGGGCCGAGAGGACGTCGGCGCGGCCGAAGCCGGAGCGCTCGAGGACGAAGCCGAAGGCCACGCCGATGAGCGTCGCCAGCGCCATGGCGACGGTCTCGTCGAAGCCACCGCTCTGATAGACGGGCATCATTTCCACTGCCTCCTGGCGATGGGGGCGGCCAGGTAGCCGCCGGCGAACACCGCGAACATGAAGAGCCAGCTGCCGACGGCCAGCACCGCGCCGCCGGTGAGCGCCTGCCCCGAGGTGCAGCCGCGCGCCAGCCGCGCCGCGAAGCCCATGAGGATGCCGCCCACGATGGCGTAGAGGATGCGCGTGCGGCGACTGGTGGTGGGGCCGCGCAGCATGCTGTTCCGGCGCAGGCGCCCGGCCGAGTAGGCGGCGAGGATGCCGCCGAGCAGCACGCCCAGCACCTCGAAGACCATCCAGTCCTCGAGCGGGTTCTGGCCGTGGGCGACGTAGGGCGCGAAGTAGGCGTTGGCCTCGACCGCGCTCGGGGCGATGAGGTGCGCGCCGGCGATGACCACGCGCGTGGCGGCCGACGACGAGCCGAGCCCGAAGCCCATGAGCAGGTAGGTCGCGAGCAGCACGAGGCCGAGCGCGACGCCGGCCACGTAGGGGTTCCAGTCGCCGCGGCGCGGTGGGCTGACGGAGAGGGTGGTTTGCATGGGGCCTCCTAGATGCCTGCCGGGAAGTCGATGGACTGGCCGGCGGCCACCAGGATGGCGCGGAGCGCCAGGCCGCCGACGAGGATGAGCGCGGGCGCGAACACGGTGCCGGGCAGGCCGCGGCGCACCTCGAGGAGGTTCAGCGCCAGCGGCACGAGCAGGCCGGTGACCACCACCAGCGCGAAGAAGGGCGCGGTATAGGCGCCGCCCAGGAGCGTGGCCGCGGCCGCCTTGCCGGGCGTGCCCGCGCTCTGGAAGCCGAGCAGCATCACCGTCAGCAGCACCAGCTCGACCACGATGGCCAGCGTGTCCCAGCGCACCAGGCGATGGATCTCGGCGCTGGCCGGCCGCGCCAGCATGAGCAGCGCGGCGCCGGTCGAGACGCCCGAGGTGAGGAAGAGCGGGCCGAGCACGGCCGAGCTCCAGGGCGGGCGCGCGGCCATGGTGCCGAGCAGGAGGCCGGTGTAGGTGCCGAGGCCGACGCCGATGGCGAGCATGGCCCAGACGAGCTTCGCGCGATGGCGGTCGCCGAGGCGCGTGAGCCAGCCGACGAGGCGCGCCAGGCGGAGCCTGGCCACCGGGGCCCAGGCGACGAGGCGCGCGCGGCGCTCGGCGTCGAGGCCGGAGAGCCCGAGGAGCGCCACGGTCGGATAGACGAGGAGCAGGATCCAGGCGCCCCAGCTCATGGCCGAGGTGGGCTCGAAGGCGGTGTAGAAGCGATAGACGTGGCCCGGGTGGGCGAGGTCGAGGAACAGGAAGAGCATGCCCAGCGAGAGCAGCCCGAGCGCCCAGAACGGCATGAGCTGGGTCGCCGCCGAGCGCGGCGCGGGCGGCGCCGTGGCGTCGTCGGGCGCGGCCTTCCGCGCCAGCTCGAGCGCCGCGAGCAGCACCATGACGCCGGCCACCAGGCCGCCGACGAAGAGGTAGGCCGAGATCTCCCAGCCCCAGATGTGGAGGTGCGGATCGATGTCCGCGTTGGCGCGACCGCTGATGATCTCGACGACGTCCTGGTTCATGGGGTCCTCCGAGCGGCGCCGTCCGAGGTCAGGAAGAAGACGTTCGGCTCGGTGCCTGCCGCGGGCTTCAAGACCTTCCACGCGCGCGTCGCGAGGAGCCGCGACACCTCCGACTCGGGGTCGTTCCGGTCGCCGAAGGTGAGCGCGCGCGTCGGGCACACGCTCACGCAGGCCGGCAGCTCGCCGCGGCTCGTGCGGTGGAAGCAGAAGGTGCACTTGTCGACGAAGCCGTCGGGGTGGACGTAGCGCGCGTCGTAGGGGCACGACGCGATGCACGCCTTGCAGCCGGTGCACTTGTCGCGGTCGACGAGGACGGTGCCGCCGTCGGCGACGAAGCTCGCGCCGGTCGGGCACACGTCGACGCACGGCGGGCTCGAGCAGTGCATGCAGCGCTCGGAGCGGATCTCGGCCGACAGGTCGGGGAAGCGACCGCGGATCTCGCTGACGATCCAGTCGCGGCAGAAGCCGTCGGGCACGTCGTTCTCGGCCATGCAGGCGAGGACGCAGGCGGTGCAGCCGACGCACCGACGCGTGTCGACGACCATGGCGAAGCGCTTGGGTCGGAGCATCATGCGACCTCTCTCTCGAGGCGGACGAAGTTCACGGTCATGCCGCTGCCGCCCATGACCGGGTCGGCGACCGTGCGCGTGATGAGCGCCGCGTCGTCGCCGCCGCGGCCCTTGGCGAAGGACAGGCCGCGCGCGCTGTGGCCGAAGCCGTGCACCATCCACACGCAGTCGGGGCGGATGGCCTGGGTGGCGCGGATGGCCAGCGGCCCGATGCGCGCGCCGTCCTGGTTCACCACGAAGACGGGGTCGCCGTCGGCCAGGCCGAGCTCGGTGGCGCGGCCGGCGTTGACCCAGATGGCGGTGCCGTCGGCGCTGCGCGCGAGGAAGCGGTTGTTGGTAGTGCGGCCGAAGGTGTTGGTCGGCATGCGCCCGAACAGCAGCCGGAAGAAGCCGGCCGGGGTCGGCTCGGGGCGCGTGTGCTCGGGCAGCGGCGCCTGGCCGGCGTCGGCCAGCTGCTGCGAGAAGAGCTCGATCTTGCCCGACGGGGTCTTGAAGGTCGGCAGGACGCCGTCCTCGATGAAGACCGGGTCCTTCGGGCCGTGGATGACGCCGGTCTTCTTGATGGCCGCGAGGCTCGTGCCGGCGGCGTGGAGGCGCGCCTCGAGGTAGCGCTCGATGTCGCCCTCGGGGAAGTGCTGGCCGAGCTCCATGCGCTGCGCCAGCTCGCGCGCGATCCACCAGCCCGGGCGGCTGGCGTGGAGCGGCGGCACGACCGGCTGCCGCAGCGCCAGGAACGCCTCCTTGTATTGGGGCGCGTAGATGTCGTCGTAGCGCTCGAGGTAGGTCGCCTCGGGCAGGACGACGTCGGCCCAGCCGGTGATCTCGGCCGGCAGGACGTCGATGGCCACCACGAAGTCGAGGGCCTGCAGCGCGCGGATGGTCTTCTCCTGCTGCGGCAGCGCCTGCACGAGGTTCGTGCCGTAGACCATCCACGCCTTGATCGGATACTCGACGTCGGCGCCGGGCAGGCTCGCGTCGCGGAGGCCGTGGGCCAGCACCTCGTCGGCGAACGGGTAGCTCGTGCCGCGCGGCGTGTCGGGCGGGGCGCGCAGCGCCTTCGGCAGCTTGGGCAGCCCGGGCAGCGGCGGCAGCTTCATCTGCGTCGGCAGGTAGAAGCCGCCGCGACGGCCCCAGCTGCCGAGGAGCGCGTTCAGGATGGCGATGGCTCGGCCGCGCTGGGTGTCGTTGCCGTGCCAGTTGGTGTGGCGCCCGGGGTGGATCAGCGAGGCCGGGCGGGCGCCGGCGATGAAGCGCGCGGTCTCGGCGATGAGGCCCGGCGCGAGGCCGGTCTCGACCGCGGCCCACTCGGGGGTCTTGTCCTTCAGGTGCTCGCGCAGGCGGTCGAGGCCGACGGCGTAGGCGTCGACGTAGTCGCGATCGTAGAGGCCCTCGTCGACCATGACGTGGGCCCACGCCAGCAGCAGCGCGAGGTCGGTGCCGGGCTTGATGGGCAGCCAGTAGCGGGCCTTGCCGGCCGCGGTCGAGAAGCGCGGGTCGACGACGACCAGCTCGGCGCCGTTGCCGAGGGCGGTGGCGAGCTCCTGCACCTGGGTGTTGTGCATGTTCTCGCCGAGGTGGCTGCCGATGAGCGTGATGACGCGGCTGTGCTCGAGGTCGAGCACCTCGGGCGAGCCGACCGGCGCGCCGAACGTCAGCTGGAAGGCGGCCTCGCGCGAGCCGCGGCACTGCGCGTAGGACGGCGCGGCGATGGCGGCCGTGCCGTACGCCTGCACGAGGCGCGAGAACCACGAGCCGCCGAAGCCGTGCGCGAAGAGCGCCAGCGACTCGGGCCCGTGCAGCTTCTTCACGGCCATGAGGCGCTCGGCGACGTGGTCGAGCGCGCGCTCCCACGAGACCTCCTCGAAGTCCTCACCGCCGCGGAAGGCGCGCCGGACGAGCGGCGTCTTGAGGCGGTCGGGGTCGTAGAGGAGGCCGATGCCGCCGGTGCCGCGCGGGCACAGCCGGCCCTGCGAGAAGGGGTGGTCGGGGTTGCCGACGATCTTCGTGACGCGCCCGTCCTTCACGTGCGCGAGCACGCCGCACTTCCAGAAGCAGAGCTCGCAGAAGGTCGGCACCACGAGGTCGCCGTCGGTGCCCGGGTCGGAGGTGGCGTGGGCCTCGCGCGAGCCCGCGCGCAGCCCGAGGCCGGCGCCGAGCGCCGCGGCTCCGAACGCGGCGCCGCCGATCTTGATGAAGCTCCGCCGTGACATCGACATCGCCAGCCCCTCCGTCTGTCGGCCGTCGGCCGTGGGCAGTCTGACCGTGAGCAACCTCCGAGCCACTCCGCCCGGGGGCCGCGCGAGCGCGTGGACGGCTGCTCCGAGCCGGGTCGGCGACGAGCGGGTGGGCCGGCTGGAACACTTGAGCCGGGCGCGGTGAAACAACTCGTCCGCGTGTGCACCACGCGTGCACCAGGTTGTTTCAGCGCGCGCTCATCCAGGCGCCGAAGGCGCCGCGGCAGGTCGGCGCGCGGCCCTCGCGGAGGCGCGCGAGCGCGTCGTCGAAGGCGAGCCAGAGCGCGTCGCCGGCGGCGTGGCAGCCGAGGCAGTAGCCGACGCGCAGCGCGCGCCGCTGCTCGTCGGGGTCGAGGCTCCTCGCGTTCCGGCGCGTGCCCGGCGCGGCCGCGGCGAAGAGGTCGACCCAGCGATCGTCGGGGCGCGCCGGCTCGAGCGCGACGCCGTCGGGCGCGAGCGCGAGGCGCGCGCTGCCGAGGCCGAGCGCGCGCGCGTCGGCGTGGCACGAGGCGCAGCCGCGCGCGGCGCCGGTCGTGTGCGGGGCGATCGGCGCGTACAGGCGGAGGTCGCGGCGCGGCCCGCCGGCGGCGCGCGCGTCGAGGTCGGCCAGCATGCCCGGCACGGCCGGGCCGATGTGTCCGGCGTCGTCGACGCCAAGGCTCGGCGGCCCGACGTCGAGCTGCTCGTGCGACTCGAGCCAGCTGCCGGGGGCGAGCGCGGCGCGGCCGAAGTCCCACTGCGCCTCGCCCGGCTCGAAGCGCGTGTGGCAGGTCGCGCAGCGCGGCGCCCATGTCGAATGGCAGGCCGAGCAGGTCAGGCGCTCGTGGCCGGCCTGGCGATGGGCCGCGTCGCTCGGCGTCGGGCGCACGGCGTGGCGCGCGCCGTCGAGCTTGCCGACGAGCTGCCAGGCGCCAGGCTCGGGGCCGGGGCGCAGGTTCCAGAGCGGCGTGCCGCGGCGTCCGAGGCGCACGCGCTCGCCGTCCGGTCGCGCCTCGCCGAGCTGGCGCAGGCGGTCGCGCGTGATCGCATCGTCGACGCGCGCCCAGGTGGTCTCGCCGTCGGGCGCGACCGGACCGTGGCAGCTCTGGCAGGTGACCTCGACGGCCTCGGCGGCGTGGCGGTGAGCGAGCCCGTCGCCCATGAGCTCGCTGTGGAGGTGGCAGTCGACGCAGGCCAAGCCCGCCCGCTGGTGCACGTCGGCCGGCATGGCGCAGCCGCTGCGTCCGTCGAACAGCGCGACGGCCGCGCCGCAGCCGCTCGGGCGCGCCGCGTCGACCTCGGCCAGCCCCTGGTAGGCGAGGCTGATGCGGCCGCTCCGGCTGTGGCAGCCGAGGCAGCGCTCGTCGCCGACCTTGCCGTCGACCGGCCGATGCGCGGCGCCGGGCGTGCGCGGCCCGCCGTGGCAGGCGCCGCAGCCGCTGCCGATGCCGACCACGGCGTCGTCGCGGTCGTCGCGGCGCGCGCCGAGGTGGCAGCCGGCGCACAGGCGGCGCAGGTGATCTTCGGCCGGGCTCGGCGCGGTGCGGGCGAGGAGCTCGGCCATGGTCTCGTCGCCGTCGGGCGTCGCGAGCTCGCCCATGGCCCAGCGGTCGACGGCGATGAGGCCGCGCGCCGTGGCCATGAGCGAGCCGCGCACGCGCTCGAGCTCGCGCGCGTGGCAGGCGCCGCAGGTGCGCGCGGCCGTCGCCAGCGCGCCCGGCTCGCGCTCGAGGCCGACGTGGGCCGCGGCGGCGCTGGTGGCGCGCGCGTCGCCGAGGTGGCAGGCGGCGCAGCCCTGCGCGCGGCGGCGTGGGTCCGCCCGGGTCGTCGCTCGGCGCGGTGTGGCAGGCGACGCAGCCGTCGATCGCCGCCGTGGCCCCGGCCGGGCCCGACCCCGCCGTCGCGCCGTCGCGCGCGCCGCCCAGCAGCAGGGCCACGCCGAGCGCCACCAGCGCGGCGACGCCGACCGCGACCAGCGCCGCGACGGCCATGACTTTCCGGCTCACGCGATCCCGAGGCGACGCATCCAGCGCCAGAGCGTCGTCCGGCTCATGCCGAGCGCGGCCGCGGCCGCGCCGCGGTTCCAGCGGTGGGCCTCGAGCGCGGCGCGGATGCGCACCGGGTCGTCGGCGCTCGGCGGCGGCTCCGCGCTCGGCGGCGCGTCCACCGTCGGTACCGGGCTCGCGCTCGGCGGCGCCTCCAGCGGCGGCGCGTGCGGCGCGCGCGGGGCCGTCGCGCCGTGGCGGATCTCGGGCGGCAGGTCGTCGACCTGCACCGTCTGCCCGCGGCACATGGCCACGGCGTACTCGATGGCGTTGTTGAGCTGGCGCACGTTGCCCGGCCAGCCGTAGCCCTCGAGCAGCTCGACGGCGTCCGGGCTCAGCATGAGCGCGCGCTGCGCCGCCGCCCCGGCGCGCGCCAGGTGGTGCCGCGCCAGCGGGCCGATCTCGCCCGGGCGCTCGCGCAGCGGCGGCAGCTCGATGGGCACGACGCACAGCCGATAGTAGAGGTCCTCGCGGAAGCGGCCGGCGGCGATGGCGGCGGGCAGGTCGACGTTGGTGGCCGAGATGATGCGCGCGTCCATGTGGCGCGCGGCGCTGTCGCCGAGGCGGCGGAACTCGCGCTCCTCGACCAGGCGCAGGAGCTTGCCCTGCAGCGGCAGCGGCATGTCGCCGATCTCGTCGAGGAACAGCGTGCCGCCGGCGGCCAGCTCGATCTGCCCGGCGCGGTCGCGGTGCGCGCCGGTGAAGGCGCCCTTGGTGTGGCCGAAGAGCTCGCTCTCCAGGAGCTCGCCCGGGATGGCGCCGACGTCGACCACCACGAACGGCCCGTCGCGTCGCGGCGAATGCGCGTGGATGGCCGCCGCGACGGCCCCCTTGCCGCTGCCGGTCTCGCCCGTGACGAGCACGTTGGCCTCGCTCTCGGACAGCGCCTCGATGAGCCCGACGATGCGCAGCATGGCCGGCGACCGCGCCATGAGCCCGCCCGCCGCGGTCGCCTGGCCCGGGGTCGGCTCGGCCTCGCGGGCGGCCGGGCGCACCACCAGCATGAAGCGCGCGCGGATGCAGTGGCCCGGCGACGTCCCAGGCCAGCGGCGCGACGCTCACCGACACGAGCTGCGCGCCGGTCTGGCTGCAGTGGATGAAGGCGCGCCGGCCCTCGGCGCGATGCCCTGCGACAGCGCGCGATGCAGCTCGTCGCCGACCACGAAGAGGCGCGTGCCGAGGAGCGCGCTCACCGGCTTGCCGATGATGCGCTCGGACGTGCCCGCGCAGACGATCTCGTCGAGCTGCCGGCTGGCGCGCACGACGTGGTACTCGTTGTCGAGCAGCAGCACGACGCGCCCGAGCGCCGCGAAGGCGGTCGCGACGGCGTTCCAGGCGTCGACGGCGGCGGCGTGCTCGACCACGGTCACGGCGGCCCGGCCACCACCAGCGCGTACACCGGGCGATCGATGGCGGCCTTGTCGTAGGCGATGACGGTCATGCAGCGCGGGCTCGTGTCCTTGAAATCGGCGGGGAAGGTGGCCCCCGAGCCGGTGAGCCAGAGCGTCTGACCGAGGAGGTGCACCTCGGCCGGCGGGTCGGCCGGCTGGCTGTCGTCCTTGCCCACCGTGAACTTCACGACCAGGTCGCCCGGGCGGAAGCTCGTGAGCGCGTAGACCAACACCTTCTTCCCCGGCACGCAGCGCAGCGGCGCGGACATCGTGTTCGGGTGCTCGCGCGTGAAGTCGGGCCGGAAGACGGCCACGACCTCGTCGAAGCCGGTCTCCTTCAAGGCCGCCAGCGCGGCGTCGAGGACGGCCTCGGACAGCGCCTCCTCGGCCGGCGCCTTCTGCGGCGCCGTGTCGGGCTGGGGCGCCTCGGGCGTTGCGACCTCGACCTCGGGCGGCGGCGCCAGCGGGCGCTTCTTGGCGTAGCGCTCGAGCAGCGCCGCCACCGCGACCTTGCTCGAGCCGACGCCCAGGATGGCGTAGCGGCCGGCGCGCGGGACGACCGCGTAGAACAACGTCTCGGACCACTGGCCGGCGCTGTCGAGGTCGTCGGCCGGGACCAGCGCCGCCTGCCCGCCGGCGCCGTCGGGCTGCCACGCGGCCTCGCCCGTCCGCGCCTGGACCGTCGTCGGCCCGTCCTCGAGCTGCGCGAACAGCGTGGACACCTCGAGGCCGCCGCCGTGGTCGCCGACCAGGTTCGCGCCCCAGCCCTTGGCGTGGCTCAGGCGCTTGGCCGCGGCCTGGTCCTTGGCGACGAGCGCCTTCTGCCAGGCCGCGAAGAGCGCCTCCAGCTTGGCCGTCGGCGGCGGCGGCGCCGCGAGCGCGGACGGCGCGAGCAGGGTCAGCAGGCAGAGCAGTCGGGCGAGCATCAGAACCTCCGCGCGAGGGACGCAGGCTAGCCGCTCGCGCGAAAAAAGTCGTCGATCGACAGCGATCCACGGCCATGCTAGACGCCCTCGCATGATCGTCCTCGGGGTCGATCCCGGCACGTTGGCGACCGGCTGGGGTGTGGTCGTAGCCGAGCCGCGGCAGCCGATCCGGCACGTGGCCCACGGGGTCGTGCGCACGCGCGCCGACGACCCCTTGTGGGACCGCCTCGCGTTCATCGACGCGGCCCTGGCGGCCGTCATCGCCGAGCACCGCCCCGACGCGCTGTCGCTCGAGCAGTGCTTCGTCTCGAAGAACGTGCAGTCGGCGCTCAAGCTCGGCCACACCCGCGGCGTCA
The DNA here is from genome assembly GCA_046351155.1 of Myxococcota bacterium. Taxonomy (GTDB): domain Bacteria; phylum Myxococcota_A; class UBA9042; order PHBI01; family PHBI01; genus JAXLYZ01. The sequence goes on along the minus strand of JAXLYZ010000005.1, from coordinate 320,464 downwards.
TCATGGTGGCCGCGCGCCGCGCCGGCGCCGACGTCTTCGAGTACACGCCGGGCCAGGTGAAGAGCGCCGTCACCGGCAACGGCCGCGCCGAGAAGCACCAGGTGGCCGAGATGGTGCGCATCATCCTCGGCCTCGCCGCGGCCGCCGCCTCCGACGCCTCGGACGCGCTCGCGGCCGCCATCTGTCACGGCAACGGCCACGCCTCGCGCGCGCTCACCGCGGCCGTGGTCGGCATCGCGCGTCGCGCTCCGCCCGCTGCCGCGAGCGCGGCGTCGGGGGTCGGCAGTCGCAGGCTGCCGGGGGGTACCGCGATTCCCCTCGCCGCCGCGAGCGCGGCGTCGGGGGGCGGCAGCCGCAGGCTGCCGGGGGGATCTGAATGATAGGGTGGATGCGCGGCGCCTTCCGCGGGCGTGACTTCGACGGCCGCGTCATCCTCGACGTCGGCGGCGTCGGCTACGTCCTGTCGGTGCCGCTCGCCGTCTGCGGCCAGGCCGAGTCGGGCCAGGTCGTCGAGCTGCACGTCCACACCCACGTGCGCGAGGACGACATCGCGCTCTTCGGCTTCGAGGACGAGCTGCAGATCCAGACCTTCCGCGCGCTGCTCCAGGTCTCGGGCGTCGGCCCCAAGGTGGCCATCGCCATCCTCGGCGCGCTCACCCCGGGCGAGCTCGCCGGCGCCGTCGCGGCCCAGGACGTGGCGCGCCTCTCGAAGGCCAAGGGCGTCGGCAAGCGCCTCGCCGAGCGCCTCGCGGTCGACCTCAAGGGCAAGCTCGACTTCGTGCCCACGACCGCCATCCCGGCCGCTCCGACGAGCGCCAAGCGCGTCGCCAAGGTGCCCAAGACCATGGACGACCTGCGCTCGGCGCTGGTCCACCTCGAGTACCGCCCGAAGGAGGTCGACGCCGCGCTGGCCGAGGTCCGCGACGCCTTCCCCGATGGCGAGGCCGACTTCGACACCATGCTGCGGCGCGCGCTGGCGCTCTTGAGGAAGTGACATGGCGACGCCGCCCGAACGCGAGCTGACCGCGCGCCCGAAGGACGACGACGCGCGCTTCGACAAGGCGCTGCGCCCGAAGACCTTCGACGACTACGTCGGCCAGAAGGCGCTGGTCGAGAACCTGCGCGTCTTCGTCACGGCCGCGCGCCTCCGCGGCGAGGCCGTCGACCACATGCTCTTCTCGGGGCCGCCGGGCCTCGGCAAGACCACGCTGGCGCACATCATCGCGGCCGAGACCGGCGGCAACCTCGTCATCACCTCGGGCCCGGCCATCGAGCGGAAGGGCGACCTCGCCGGCATCCTGACCAACCTCCAGCCGAAGGACATCCTCTTCATCGACGAGATCCACCGCCTGGCGGCGGCGGTCGAGGAGAACCTCTACCCGGCGATGGAGGACTTCCAGTTCGACCTCATCATCGGCGAGGGGACCTACGCCAGGAACATGAAGATCCAGCTCCCGCCGTTCACGCTGGTGGGGGCGACGACGCGCTCGGGCATGCTCACCGGGCCGCTGCGCGACCGCTTCGGCATCGTGGCGCGCCTCGACTACTACCTCGTCGAGGACCTGGTCACCATCGTGACGCGCTCGGCCGGCATCCTCGAGATCCCCATCGAGCCCAAGGCCGCCCACGAGATCGCGCGCCGCTCGCGCGGCACGCCGCGCAGCGCCAATCGCCTCTTGCGCCGCGTGCGCGACTTCGCCGACGTGAAGGGGCAGGGCACGGTCGACCACGCCATCGTGGTCTACGCGCTCGACCGCATGCACGTCGACGCGCTCGGCCTCGACACGATGGACCGGCGCTACCTCGAGACGATGATCGACCTCTTCGGCGGCGGCCCGGTCGGCCTCGACACGATGGCGGTCGCGCTCTCCGAGGACAAGGGCACCATCGAGGACGTGCACGAGCCCTACCTCATCCAGGAGGGCTTCCTCCAGCGCACACCGCGCGGCCGCGTCGCGACCCCCAAGGCCTACGTGCACCTCGGCCGCAAGCCGCCCGGCCCGGGCCCGGGCAACCAGGGCTCTCTCATCTGATCAGACCCCCGCACCTCCGTTCGTGAGATCCCCCGCTCCCGCGCTGCGGGAGCGTCGGCCTCACGAGGTCGGTGCTGCCCCCGGCTGCCGCGCTCGCGGCCCCGGGGGCGCGTGATCAGGTCCGAGGTGCGGAGTTTTCCAGAGCGACCTCGGCCACGATGCGAAAGAGCCTTTCGCGTCGCTCGTCGGACCAGGTGAAGAGCGCGAGCCGTGTCACCGCGAGCCCCACCTCGGGCACCACCTGCGCCCGGGCCCAGGCGGCCAGCGCGCGGTACTCCTCGGGCCCGGCCGAGCGCAGCGGGCGCGCCAGCGTGGCGTGCGCGCGCGGCGCTCGGTCGTCGGGGCGCGCGCCGGCCGCGGCGAGCCAGCGCTCGCGGTGCTCGCCGATGAAGGCGCAGAGATCGGCTGCGCCGTCGGTCGGCTCGACCGCGAACGCCGACGGCCGGCGCGGGTTGCCGAACGGCCGGAGCGGCCCCGGCCCGAACGTGGTCGGCGCGAGCGTCGCGGCCGTCGTCGCCACGTCGGCCCACACCGCCAAGGCGCGCGCCTCGCCGCAGGCGCCGAAGAAGGCGACGGTGGCGTGGATGTCATCGGGATGGAAGAGGCGCGCCCCGCGCGGCACCGGCGTCAGCGCGTCGAGCCACGGCCGCGCGTCGAGCGGCCAGCCGATGAACCAGTTGCCGTTCGGCGCCCGCGGCCCGGCGCTCACGGCGCCAGCCGCTCGCGCAGCCAGCCCGCCCCGTCGCGGCGATAGCGCACGCGATCGTGCAGCCGACCGACCTGGCCCTGCCAGAACTCGATGGCCTCGGGGTGCACGCGGAAGCCGCCCCAGTGCGGTGGGCGCGGCACCTCCCGGCCTTCGAACTGCGCGCTCAGCTCGGCCACGCGCGCCTCGAGCCAGGCGCGATCGGGGATGACCTCCGACTGCGGCGAGGCCCACGCGCCGATCTGCGAGAGCCGCGGCCGCGCACGGAAGTAGGCGTCGCTGGCCTCGGCCGGCAGCTGCGCCACCCCGCCGCGGATGCGCACCTGGCGCTCGAGCGGCTCCCAGTGGAAGAGCAGCGTCGCGCGCGGGCACGCCGCCAGCGCGCGCCCCTTCTGGCTGCGGTGGTTCGTGAAGAAGCGGAAGCCGTCTTCGCCGTCGGCCGCGCCGCCCTCGGCCGTACGATCGCCCCGATCGACCCCGCGCATGAGCACGGTCCGCGCGTCCGGCCAGCCGTCGGCGTCGACGGTGGCCAGCGTCATGGCCTCGGGCTGCGACACCGGGAAGGCGGTCGCGGCGGCGAACCAGAGCGCGAAGAGATCGTACGGGTCGGCCGGTACGGTGCGCGGGTCGAGGCCCGCAGAGGTCGATTCCATGCGGTCGGGATGCACCGTTTAAGAAATCCTGACAAGCCCGGAGCGAATCGGGCGCGGCGCGCCCCGTCAGCCCGGCCATGCGCTACCTCATCCTGCCGTTCATCGCCCTCGGCTCGCTCGCTCCACTGGCCGCCTGTGACGGCTACTACGCCAGCGGCACGCCCGCGCCGGAGCCCATCCCGCAGACGCCCGGCCCGTACGTCGGCTCGTGCGACGTCGGCTACTCCTGCGATGGCAGCCACCTCGACTACTGCGACGGCAGCACCCTCGAGACCTGGTCGTGCGACGACGTGTGCCGCAGCCAGGGCTTCGACTACTCGACCGGCTGCGGCTTCGACGCCGGCACGAACGGCGACACCTGCTTCTGCGACGTCAACGGCGCGGGCCAGAGCTGCCCCATCGACGGGCCGACCTGCTCGGGCTCGAACACCGTCGACAGCTGCGACGCCTACGGCAACGTGACCACCTGGAACTGCGACGCGCTGTGCCAGGACCAGGGCTTCGACTACAGCCAGGGCTGCGCCTACGAGCCGAACTCGGGCGAGGACGCCTGCCTCTGCGCCGACGCCGCGCCCGAGCCGGCCTGCTATCCCTCGGACGTCGCCTGCACCGGCGCCTACACGATCGAGACCTGCGGCGCCGACGGCTACCCGATCGTGTCGGACTGCGATGCGGTCTGCCAGAGCGAGGGCTTCGACTACAGCGCCGGCTGCGGCTTCGACAACGGCTCGCGCAGCGACGCGTGCTTCTGCCAGTAATCCCGCTCCCGCGTCCCTGGCGCTGCCGCGGTCAGTGCCGATCCACAACCACGTTGACCTTTTGATCCGTGCGCCTATGCTGCGCCGTCGCTCGACGGAGGCAGCATGCGCACGGTTCTCGTCTCTCTGGCCCTGACCCTCGGACTCACGACGCTCGCTTGCGGTGGCAAGGCCGAGCCGAAGCCCACCGGCGCACCCGCGCCCGCTCCCGCGTCCGCAGCTGCCCCCGCGCCCGACAACAAACCGGCCGCGGCTCCGCCCGCGGCGAGCTCGGAGGCGCTGATGGATCCGTCGAAGGCCAAGGAAACCGCTCCCGCCACGTTCAAGGTCAAGTTCCACACGACCAAGGGCGACTTCACGATCGAGACGACGCGCGCCTGGTCGCCCAACGGCGCCGACCGCTTCTACAACATGGTGAAGGCGGGCTTCTACAAGGACATCGCCTTCTTCCGCGTCATCGACGGCTTCATGGTGCAGTTCGGCATCTCGGGCGATCCGAAGATCTCGGCGGCCTGGCGCGAGGCCTCGATCCAGGACGATCCGAGCGCGGGCCAGTCGAACACGCGCGGCATGGTGACCTTCGCCAAGACCGGTCGCCCCAACTCGCGCACGACCCAGATCTTCATCAACTTCGGCGACAACGCCAACCTCGACGGCATGGGCTTCACCCCGTTCGGCAAGGTCGTCGAGGGCATGGAGATCGTCGACAAGCTCTACAAGGGCTACGGCGAGGGCGCCCCGCGCGGCAACGGCCCGGACCAGCAGAAGGTCCAGTTCGAGGGCAACACCTACCTGAAGGCGCAGTTCCCCGAGATGGACTACGTCACCTCCGCCGAGCTGCAGTGACGCCCGAGTTGGGTTAGGATAGGCGGGCCATGCACGCCCGCCTCGTCCTCACTGTCATCGGCCCCGATCGCCCCGGTCTCGTCGACGCGCTCGCCGCGGTCATCGCGCGCGCCGGCGGCAGCTGGCAGAAGTCGCGCATGTCCCGCCTGTCGGGACACTTCGCCGGCATCGTCGAGGTCGAGATCCCGCCGTCCGAGCTCTACGCCCTGCGCGACGGGCTCGACGGCCTCTCCGACCGCGGCCTCACCGTGCACGTCACGCGCACCGAGTCGCCCGACGGCGAGGTGGCCGCGCCGCGCACGGCGCACCTGGCCTTCGTCGGCCAGGACCGGCCCGGTCTGGTCCAGGCCATCGCCAGCGTGCTGGCCAAGGCCGGCGTGAACGTCGACGAGCTCGAGACCCACACCTTCCTCGCGCCGATGTCGGGCGTGCAGGTGTTCGAGGCCGACGCCGCCGTGCACCTGCCGGCCGGGCTCGAGCTCGCCGCGCTGCGCACCGAGCTCGAGACGGTGGCCCGCGATCTCGTGGTCGACGTGCAGCTCGACGAAGAGCCCAAGGGCGCGCGCGCGTGAGCGGTCGACAGTCACGATGGTAATCGTCGCGACCCGAGGCGTGGAATCGCCGCGGCCAGTGGCTATAACCAGACGGACATGAGCCAAGACCGACAGTCGCGTCCTCCTCCGCCCGTGCTCAAGCGCTTCCAGCGCCTCGAGATGGATGGCGATCCGCCGCCCCCCAAGCCGCCGCGACGGCCGTCGCCGGCGCGCGCGAGCGGCTCGGCATCGGCCGCCGCGCAAGCCGCGCCGCGCGCCCCGACGGTGCTCAACAACGAGCCGGCCGACATCGTCGAAGCCCGTCGCCTCGCGGCCGAGCTCACCGCCAACGCCCGCGAGATGAACGCGCAGGCGACGCCCGAGGGCCGGCGCACGGCCCGCGCCGAGCAGCTGCGATCGCGCCAGACCGTGCCCGCGCCGTCGGCCCCGCGGCCGCCGCTGCCCGGCCCGCGCGCTCGCGAGATGGCCTCCGGGCCGGTGGCGCAGACCTTCCGCTTCGAGGTGGGCCAGCCGCCGACCATGATCGTCGAGGCCGGCCCGGGCCTGCGCCCGATGCCCGCGCCGCGTCGCTACGAGCCCCTCGACCTGCCCGAGACGCGCACGCCCGGCGTGGTCGTCATGGAGGTCGACCTCACCGCCGAAGCGCGCACGCGCGCTCGCGACGTCGACGACGGGCTCGGCGCCTATGCGCCGCGGCAGCTGGCCCGCGCCGAGCGCGCCCCGGCGCCGATCGAGCTGACGCCCATGGCGGCGCGCGCGGTGAAGCTCATGGCCTGGGAGGCCGGGCTCCCCGGCAGCGGCCTGCGCATCCTGACGTCGTGGACGCCCGGCCTCGGCGGCCCAGAGTGCGACTTCGCGTTCGACGACGACGTGCAGCCGGACGACGTGGTGTTCCTCGAGCAGGGGGTCCGCGTCATCGTCGACCGCGCCAGCCTCGAGCACCTCCGCGGCCGTCGCATCACCTGGCACGACGTGCCCGGGCGCGAGGGCTTCGCGGTCCGCTGAGGCGGGGATCGGCGCCGGGATCGACCTGGCTGTTGCATGGGCGCGGTCGCTCTGCTACGAGGCCGCGCTCCTCGACGAGGTCCCCCAATGCGCCCCAACTCATCGCTCATCCCCGGCCTTTCCTTCTCGGCCCTCCTCGCGCTGGCCGCCTGCGACTCGCAGAGCGCGGCTCCGGTCGAGGCGATGCCCGACGACTATCACGACCTGAGCTTGGGCGAGGTCAACGACTTCAAGGACGACGGGAACTGGGGCGCGGCCACGACCTGCAAGGCCATCCCCAACCTGACGCCGCTCAAGGACCCGGCGATCGTGGTGTCGCTCGACGGCCTCACGCTGCACCTGGTCGATCGCCAGGGCAGCTACGACAAGGTCTTCCCCATCGGCCCCGGCAAGATCGAGGACGGCAAGTCGCTGACGCCGGTCTCGACCACGCGCGCCGACCAGACCTTCTACACTCGCACCGACATGCCCAAGGGCGTCGACGGCCCGACCTCGTCGCAGCAGGTGTGGAGCTGGAACTACAGCTGCAAGATGTGGTGGAAGGACGACGACACCGGCAAGTACTCGCCGGTCTTCGCCGGCCTGCCGTTCATCCGCCTGGAGGGCCCGTCGTCGCTCGGCTACGGCATCCACGGGCCGATTGACAAATTCACCCAGGCCAACGGCGGCTCGCTGCGCCGCGGCTTCGTGTCGCACGGCTGCGTGCGCATGGAGGCCGCCGACCTGGTCGAGGTCTACGCCCTCATCCAGGGCAAGAAGACGCCCGTCCGCATCCAGCAGGCGGTCGAGCGCAAGGCCGACGGCACGGCCGTCGACCTCATCGCCAAGTGGGTCGGCTCGGAGTGCTCGAAGGACGCCGACTGCAACTTCTCGGGCGGCTTCTGCCACACCAACGCCTACTCGGGCCGCGGCTTCTGCGCCGCGCGCTGCGACCGCTTCTGCAACGACATCCCGCTCGACCCGACCGGCACCTTCTGCGTCGCCGACCCGGCCGACCCGACCAAGGGCATGTGCGTCAAGAAGTCGGCCGCGGTCGACAACACCTGCCGCCGCTACGACCACCTCATCACCAAGACCGGCGTCGGCCGCTTCGGCCAGGCGACCGTGAAGGCCGACGTGTGCATGCCCGGCAGCGAGGGCTGGATGGGCGATCGCTGCCTGCAGGACGCGGAGTGCTCGGGGGGCGTGTGCATGCCCGTCGACGACGGCTCGGGTGGGCTCTGCACGCAGGCCTGCGCCAAGAGCTGCCCCGACAAGGCCAACTCGGCCGGCACCTTCTGCGTGGCGGCGTCGAGCGAGAGCGAGCTCGGCGACGGCATGTGCGTCGCGACCTGCACGCGCAACGACGACTGCCCGCTCGGCACGACCTGCGAGTCGGAGCCGCGCAACCACCAGGCGTCCGTCACCAAGTCGGTCTGCCTGCCCTACTGAGGTCACGCCATGCGGACTCGGACCTTCGCCTTCCTGGTGGCCCTCTCGGCCGCGTGCAGCGACGACACCGGCGGCACCGGGAACGGCTCGGCCGAGATCTGCACGAACCAGCAGGACGACGACCACGACGGCTTCGTCGACTGCGCCGACCAGGACTGCTGGCGCTCGACGGCGTGCGCCGACGCGGTGACCTCGGGCGATGCGGGCGACGCCACGACCGCGAGCGACGCGACCGCGAGCGACGCGAGCGACGCGACCGCCGACACGTCCGGGCCCGACCTGCCCGACCTCGGCGACCTGCCCGACGTGCTGGCGAGCTGCGACCCGTGCCAGGACCTCGGCCAGGTGAAGGGCCGCGTGTGCGCGCCGAGCCAGCAGGTCTACGTCAATGGCGCCAGCGTGGTGGTGTCGGGCGTCGGCTGCAACGGCGAGCCCTTCACCAAGGAGACGACGTCCGGCGCCGACGGCAGCTACTGGCTCCTCGACGTGCCGTGCGGCACGCAGACGCTGAGCATCACCAAGGGCAGCTTCTCGGCGGTCTATTCGATCCCGGTCGTGGGCGGCGAGATCACCGACGTGTCGGGCGCCGCCAACAAGCTCTGCCTGCAGGCCAGCAAGACCAAGATCGCCGTGCTCGAGGGCTCGTACGACAACCTCCAGGGGCTGCTCGCGCAGCTCGGCTTCGACTACGACCTCTACACCGAGCACGCCGACCCGACGGCCGCCGGCACCATCGTGGGCCTGCTCTCCGACCCGACCAAATTGGCGACATATGACATTCTATTTGCCAATTGCGGCGCGGCCAGCGGCTGGATGCCGCAGGACCACCCCGAGGTCATGCCCAACGTGAAGGAGTTCGTGGTGCGCGGCGGCTCGCTCTACATGAGCGACTACGCCTGGACCTACGGCGAGTGGTCCTTCCCCGACGCCGTCGAGTGGTACAACGACGACGACCCGTCGGGCATGGGCGACACCGACACGAGCCCGCAGCAGATCCCGTCCGACACCGAGGTCGACGCCACCGTCGTCGACGGCGCGCTGGCGAACGTGCTCCGGAAGAACAAGATCCACATCGTCTTCGACCAGGGCCCGCAGATCGCGCCCCAGTCGGTGGGCGCCGGCACCTTCGCGCACGTGGTGGGGACCATCGACGTGCCGTTCTCGTTCAAGCTCGTCGATGCGCCGCTGGCCCTGTCGTACGTCCCGGCGCAGGGCGCCGGTCGCGTCATCTACACGAACTTCCACAACGACGCGCAGGCGACCGGCGACATGCTCACCATCCTGAACTACCTGGTGTTCACGCTGTAGCCGCGCGCGCCGCGCCCGAGCGCTCGAGCTCGCGCGCCAGGCCGCGGAGGAGCGCCGCGCCGTCGCCCTGCCAGGCCGAGCCGTGCATGCAGGCGAGCGTCTTCGGCTGGAGGGCGGCCACGCGCTCGATGAGCGCCGCCGTCTGGGGCGCGTGCGCGAAGTAGTCCATGGCGGCGCGGAAGGCCTCGCTCGGGCCGAGGATGTCGCCGTCGACGAGCGGCGCGTGCACGGCGCCGGGCTGCGTGAAGAGGTCGCCGCAGAAGAGCGTGCGCGTGGTGTGGTCGAACATGAGGCCCGCCTCCCAGCCGTGCGGCAGGTGCGGCGTGTCGAGCCACTCGACGGTGCGGCGCCCGAGTGTGGCGCGCTCGCCGTCGCCCATGGCGCGCGCCGGCCGGTCGGCGAGGTCGTCGATCGACACCATGGCGGCCACGCGGCCGCACAGCGGGCGCGCCTGGGGAGCGGCCGCGAGCAGGTCGTTGAGGGCGCCGCACTCGTCGGACTCGACGTGCGAGAAGGCGACCCAGCGCAGGCGGTCGAGCGGCATGACGCGGGCGATGGCGGCCGAGACCAGCGGGAACAGGCGGCGGCCGCCGGTGTGGTAGAGCATCGGCTCGTCGTCGACGACGAGGTACTGGTTGAAGCTGAAGCCGCCGGGCGCCTGCGGGATGGGCGTGTGGATGCGGTAGATGCCGTCGGCGATCTCGTCGATGCGGGTGTCGGTCGGTGCGGGGCTGGTCGACATGGTGGAGGTCCTCTCGGGCTGGGGCCACGCTCGTCGTGGCGTCGTCGGGAGGTGGGACGAGCGCCCGCGAGCGTTACGCCGGTCGCCAAAAAAATCCGGCGGCGCTAACCTCGGCGCGTGGACCCGGCCTTGCCGACCGAGACCGACCTCTACCGCAGCTTCGCGCCGCGCGTGCGCCTCTACGGGCTCCGCCACCTGCGCGACCGCGCCGCCGCCGACGACCTCGTGCAGCACGTCCTCATGATCGTCATCGACGCGCTGCGCGCCGGCCGCGTGCGCGACCCGGCGAGCCTCGGCGGCTTCGTGCTCGGCACGGCGCGGCGCGTGGCCGGCGACTGGGCCAAGACCGAGCGCCGCCGCGGCGAGCTCCTGGCGCGCTTCCCGCTCGAGCTCGACGGCGCCCCCGCCGAGGCCGCGCCGCTCGACGACGCGCGGCTGCGCGGCTGCCTCGACGCGCTGGCCGAGCGCGAGCGCATGGTGGTCGTGGCGACCTTCTACGGCGACGAGCGCGGCCCGGCGCTGGCCCGCCGCCTCGGCCTCGACGACGGTCACGTGCGCGTCATCCGCCATCGCGCGGTGGCGCGGCTCCAGCGCTGCATGGGCGACGAGGTGATCGCGTGAGCTGCGCCACGCCGCTGCCGACGAGCACGCTGGTCGACTACTGGAGCGGCGAGCTCGTGCCGGCCCTTGCCGAGGCCGTCGAGGCGCACGTCTTCGACTGCGCCGCCTGCGCCGCGCGCCTCGAGCGGCTGGCCGCGCTGGCCGACGGCGTCGCGGCCATGGTGCGCGCCGGCCAGCTCCAGTTCGCGCTGACGCAGGCGCTGGTCGAGCAGCTCGCGGCCGACGGCGCGCGCCTCCGCCACTACGAGGCGCGGCCCGGCGACCACGTCATGTGCGGCGTCGGCGAGCGCGACGACTACATCATCACCTGGCTCGACGCCGAGTTCACGCCCGGCGCCCAGGTCGACCTCGAGGTCGTCGGCCTCGGCCCCGACCAGCGCCACGCCGACGTGCTGGTCGATCGCAGCGCCGGCTCGCTGGTCCTGGCGCTGCCCGGCGACGTCGCGCGCGCGCTGCCCGGGCTCACCTTCCACATGCGGCTCCTCGAGCGCGACGGCACCCGCGAGCGCGTGCTGGGCGACTTCGTCTTCGAGCACTCGCCGCATCGCCTGTAGCCGGCGGCGCCGCCTGTAACAGGGCCTTTACCGAGACGTCCGGAGGCCGAGCGTAGATTCGCGAGCACGACGCACGGAGGCTCGCGATGGCATTCTTCTGGTTTCCCTGGACCCTCGTCCTCATGGCCGCACCGACCCCAGCGCCCGGGGCCGACGGCGCGCACCCCGACGCGAAGACGGTGGCGACGCTGGCCGGTCGCGCGGTCGGCGGCGACGCCCAGGCGCTGGGCGAGCTCCGCGCCATGGGCCCGGAGGGCCTCGACCTGCTGCTGCAGGTCCGGAGCGAGCTCTCGTCGGTGCCGCCGTTCCCGAGCGACGACCCGCGCGCGCGCGCCTGGGACGGCATGATCGACCGCGTCGCGCGCCAGCAGCACGCCACCGCGTCGGGCCTCTATTGGTACACCGACCTCGCCCAGGCCAAGGCGCGCGCCGCCAAGGAGGGCAAGGCCATCGTGTCGCTGCGCCTGCTCGGCGCCCTCGACGAGGTGCTGTCGTGCGCCAACAGCCGCTTCTTCCGGACGCTGCTCTATCCCGACCCGGCGGTGCGCGCGGCGCTCCACGACCGCTTCATCCTGCACTGGGAGTCGGTGCGCCAGGCGCCGAAGATCACCATCGACTTCGGCGACGGCAAGGTCCTGACCCGCACCGTGACGGGCAACTCCATGCACTACCTCCTCGACGCCAAGGGCCGCGTCGTCGACGCGCTGCCCGGTGTGGTCGGCCCGGCCGCCTTCGTGGCCTGGCTCGACGAGGTCGACGGCTTCGCGCGGAAGTCGGTCGCGCTCGCCGATCCGGCCTTCGTGTCGGCCCGCGCCCGCGTCCACACTGCGTGGCGGACGTCGACCCTGGCGCGCTGGCGCGTGGCGCTGAAGGACATCGGCATCGTCGTCGGCGGCGGCGAGGACGAGCTCGCGGCCGCCACCACCGAGGACGTCATCGCGCGCCTCGGCGAGGCGCGGCCCGGCGCGCTGCGCATGGACCCGACGGCGCAGAGCATGCTCGAGCGCCTCTACGCCGACCGCGGCGAGCCGCCCATGGGCCCCGATCGGACCCGGACCGACCGCCCGACCGCCGAGCGCGCCGCACCGCTGGCGGTGAGCAAGATGGCCGTCGAGCGCCCGATGCTGCCGTGGCTCCGCAACCTCCGCGGCAAGGTCGCGCAGGACGAGGTGCAGAACGACTTCGTCCTCCACACCCGCATCCGCGGCATGCTCGCGGCGTCGGAGGAGGTCGACCCGAGCGCCTTCACGGCGCCCATCTACGCCTCGGTCTTCCTCACGCCGCTCGACGACCCGTACATGGGCCTGGCCGCGCCCGACGTGTTCTCGGCCATCCCGCCCGACGTCGAGAAGCCCGTCGCCGCGGCGCGCGACGACCGTTGACGGGCGCGCTCGCCACGCCCGCCGCGGGTCGTCAGGGCCCCGGACAGGACGTGACGCCGCTCACGGTCGCGCTGGTGGTCTTCAGGAAGAAGCCCACCGAGATGCCGTCGACGAGTGACTTCGTCTCACCATCGCCGTCGAGGTCGACGTCTGGGATGACCAGGGCGGCCAACGTCCCGCAGAACGAGATGAGCTGCGCGCAGGCCCCCTGGTCAGGGCAGCTGTTCGCCGCGGGCGTGTTGCAGTGGAGTGTCCCCGTGTCGGTGACCGAGATCATGTCCCCCTTCGGCCGAAGGGGCCCACTCGGCGCAAGAGCATGTCTTGACGAAGGCGTTCAACGCCGTGGCGAAGTCGATCCTTCGCAGCAAGCCACCGAGCTCGGCGCCATAGGTCTCGTGGCTCGTCGGGTCGCTGCGCGAACCGTCGAGGATCAGCCCCTGTCCGTTCGGTCCGAGCGACACGACGCCGCGCAACGAGACGTGAATCAGCTCGAGGTCGAGCATGGCTCCTGCGAGCGGGACCTCGAGATGCCACGTCCCGGTCTGGTCCGTGGCCAGGATCCCGCCGGCGATCGAAGCGCCGCCGAGCGCGTCCGCCGGCGTCGCGGTGCCGGGCACGAACGACGCGGCGTCGACCGTGAACACGCCCGTCCCGGCCGCGTCGTCGGCCGGGTCGCTATCGCCGTCATGGCCGGCGAAGCCTCGGATCTCGAGGACCGGATCGTCGACCAACGACGTGACGCCGCGGGTCTCGATGAGACGCGTGATCTGCCCGGACTCGATCAGCGAGCGATATTGGGCATTGGCGTCCCCGAAGAACGAAGATGCCGCCGCCAGGATGGCTCCGAGCTTGTCGTCGACCTTGCCGTCACCGGTGAAGTCCACGCAGCAGGCGTCCCAAGCCAGGTTCGTCGCAGGGTCTTTGTGCGGGTCATGGTTTCCGGCGCGCAGGGCCGAGACGTAGCTCACGCGCGGATCGAAGGCGTAGTCGCACGGATCGCCGGCGGCAACGCACGCGCCGAGCGAGCAGACCTGCGAGGCCTCGCACGCCGTGCGCGTCTCGGCGTAGGTGCAGACCGCCGCGCCGTCCTCGTTGTCGCAGGCTCCGACCTCGGGGTAGCTCAGCACTTCTGCGCCATCACAGGTCGTGCTCGGCGCCGTCGTACACGGGTTCGGCGCGCACGGGTCCGGCACGGCGTCCGCGTCGACGGTCGTCGTATCGCCGACGGTGTCGGGGTCGACGGCGGTCTCGGCAGCGTCCACGTCCGGCGGCTCGGTCTCCGCCTCGGTCGCATCGACGACGGTGGTGTCGACGATGGTGGTGGTGTCGACGACGGTGGTGTCGACGACGGCCGTGGTGTCGACGACAGCCGAATCGGCGTCGACGTCCGTGGTGTCGACGACGGCCGTGTCGGCGTCGACGGCTTCGGCGCTGTCGGCCGGGTCGTAGGCGTCGTCCGACGTGTCGGTGTCGGGCAGCGTGCACACGTTGGCGATGCAGCGGAGCGGGCTCGTGCAGTCGGGGGTCCTGCCGCAGCTGTCGCCCTCCACGCCGAGCTGGGACGCGGCGGGGTCGGCGGAGCAGGCGGCGAGGCATGCGCCGAAGGCGGCCAGGAAACGGAGCTCGGCAGAGGACATGCGACCTCGTGGCTGACGAGTGGCTGGTTCGTCCGAGGCTCCAGGCTAGCGCAACATCGCCGACCCTGCGACGCCTCCTTCGTCGCTCGTTGACGATGGCCCGGCCAGCACGTAGGAGGGCGCATGCGCTCGGCCTCCGCCCTCCTCGTGTCCGCCTGCTTCCTCGCCTGTAGCGACGACCCGACCGCGCCGACCGACGTCGCGGCCGACACGTCCGCCGACGCCTCCAGCGACGTCGGCCCCGACGGCGACGCGACCGACGACGGCGCGTCCAGCGAAGGCCGCGCGCTGCTCGACGACGGCGAGGCGCTGCTCTGGCGCGCGCTGGGCGGCGAGGTCGCGGTCCGCGCGGACGCGCTCGCGACCTTGGAGTCCGGGCTCGCGCTCCTGCCCGACGACCCGCGCGGCAACCTCATGTACGGCATGGGGCTCCTCTCGGCGGTGGCCGAGGACGGCGACATCGCCGCCGCGCTCGACGCCATCCCGGTCCTCCAGCACGCCATCGCCGTGGCACCCGACGACCTCCGCATCCCGGGCTGGCTCGGTACGGTCAAGGTGCCGATCGCCCGCTTCACCGGCGACGCCGCGGCGCTCACGGCGGCCTGCGACGACATGATCGCCGCGGCCGACGCCTACCCCGAGTTCAACAACGTGAGCCTGGCCATCGCGTTCTCGAAGCTGCCGTTCGACACGCCCTACCCGCAGATGGCGGTCGATCGCATGGACGCCATCCAGAGCTGCGCCGACACCGTCGCCGTGTGCCAGAACACGGCGCGCGCCCCGCACAACGACGAGGGCGCGCTCATGCTCTACGGCGACGTGCACGCGCGCGTCGGCGACAAGGCCCAGGCCACGGCCTACTACCAGGCCGCGCTCGCCAGCCCGACGGCCGCGACCTGGAAGTACCGCGCGCAAGCCCAGGCCATCCTCGACGATCTCGACGGCCGCATCGCGCGCTACCTCGACGCCGACCCGCAGAACGACCCGGCCTTCTTCGCCGAGGGCTCGACCTCCTGCGTCGGCTGCCACGCGCCCTGAGCTCGCGCCGGCGCGCCGGTCGCGTGCCCGCGCAGATCAGCGCGCGTGGGCGCGGGCGATGGCCTTGGGCAGCTCCTCGGCCGCCTCGCGCCCGGACAGCACCGGCACGAACGTCGGCGTGGCGCCGGTGTGGGCCAGCATGAAGTGGAAGACCTCGGCCACCGCGCCGCCGTCGGCGAGGTCGAGGACCCAGGTCGCGGCGCGGCGACCGGCGTGGACGTAGAAGGCGTCGGGCTTGTAGCGCTCGGCGACCTCCGTGAAGAGCGCGCCCGGACCGCCCGGCTGCGAGTCGAGGCGGTTGGCGGCTTCGGCGGTGGGCTCGGCGGTGATCATGAACTTCATCGTGGGTCTCTCCGGGAGTCTCGAGGGGGTGGTCGTGCGACCGTTGGGTGGGTCTCGCGCGCTGCGAGATGCCCCGACGATACGGTGGCGACGCGCGCCTGGCCCTGCCCATCGGCGCACACTAGGATGTGCATCCATGAGCAGCCCGAGCTTCGACTGGGATGACCTGCGCTACTTCCTGGCGGTGCTGCGCACCGGCCGCCTGGCGCTGGCCGGGCGCGCGCTGGGGGTGCGCCACACCACGGTCGGGCGCCGCATCGCCGCGCTCGAGGAGGGCCTCGGCCAGCGCCTGTTCCTGCGCACCGCCGACGGGCTCAAGCCAACCGCGGCCGGCGCGCGCATCCAGCGCCACGCCGAGTCGATCGAGGCCCAGGTGGTCGGCGTCCTCACCGCCGCGCCCGAGCCCGAGAGCGGCGTCGGCGGCCGCGTGCGCCTGGCCCTCGTCGACTCGTGGGCCGGCGCCTGGCTGGCGCCCGAGCTGCCCGAGCTCGCGCGCCGCCACCCGGGCCTCGTGCTCGAGGTGCTGACCGGCGCCGCGCCGCTGTCGCTGACGCGCGGCGAGGCCGACGTGGCCGTGCGCCTGCCGCGCCCGAAGCAGCCCGACCTCAGCGCCACCTACCTCGCCGAGCCGGCCGTCGGCCTCTACGGCCGCCCCGAGCTGGTGCGCCGCCACGCCGCCGCGCTCGCGGCCGACGCGCCCGACGGCGCCGGCGTCCCGCTCGGCATGTACACGCCGAGCTTCGCCTTCCTGCAGGTCGGCGCCTGGTTCCGCGCGCTGGCCCGCACGGCCGACGTCCGCCTCGTCACGACCAGCACGCCGACCTTGGTCGGCGCGGCCGCGGCCGGCCACTGCCTGGCGGTCATCCCGCGCTTCATCGCCGCCGCGGTGCCGGGCCTCGTGTCGGTCGGCGGGCGCGACCTGTCGCGCCACAAGACCTGGGCCGTGGTGCATCGCGAGCGCCGCCGCGAGCCCCAGCTGCGCGCCGTCGTCGACTTCCTGAAGGCGATCGCGCCCGGCCTCGAGCGCGGCGCCCTGCCGTCCTGAGCGTGAGCCTCAGAGGATGGCGCAGGGACCTGCGGCGGCCGCGCCGATCCTGGCCAGCGCGCAGACCACCCACGGCGCGGCTCGCATGTTCAGCGCCGGTTGGCCTTGCCGATGAGCAGGTTCATGAGGCGCTCGAGGTTCTTGCCGTAGGGCGGCGCCAGCATGCCCGCCGAGTTGAGGCGCGCCTGCTGGAAGACGGCCTTCTTGTGGCTGAAGGTCTGGAAGCCCTCGGGCCCGTGATAGGCGCCCATGCCCGACGGCCCGACGCCGCCGAACGGCAGGTCCTCCTGGCCGACGTGCAGGAGCGTGTCGTTCACGCAGGCGCCGCCCGAGGTGGTCCGGGCCAGCACGTGGCGCGTGCGCTCGCCGTCGCGATCGAAGTGGTAGAGCGCCAGCGGGCGCGGCCGATCGTTGACGTAGGCGATGGCCTCGTCGAACGAGCCATAGGGCACGACCGGGAGCAGCGGCCCGAAGATCTCGTCCTGCATGATGGTCGTGTCGTCGGGCGCGCCGATGACCAGGGTCGGGGCGATCTTCCGGCTCTCCGGCGCCAGCGTCTCGCCGGCCGGGTTGGCTTCGACGATGCGCGCGCCCTTCGTGCGGGCCTCGGCCACCAGGCCGACCAGGCGCTGGTAGTGCCGGTCGGAGATGATCGAGGTGTAGTCGACGTTCTGGGCCAGCGTCGGATAGAAGGCCTTCACCTGCGCCTGGAAGGCCTCGACGAAGGCCTCCATGCGCGCCGCCGGGACCAGCGCGTAGTCGGGCGCGATGCAGGTCTGGCCGGCGTTGAAGAGCTTGCCCGAGACGATGCGCTCGACCGCCTTCTCCATCGGGTAGTCGGGCGCGATGATGGCCGGCGACTTGCCGCCGAGCTCGAGCGTCACCGGCACGAGGTTCTCGGCGGCGGCGCGCATCACGTGCCGGCCGACCGAGGTCGAGCCGGTGAAGAACATGTGGTCGAAGGGCAGCTTCGAGAACGCGACGCCGACCTCGGGGCCGCCGGTCACGACGCCGACCAGGTCGCGCGGGAAGACCTCGGCCACGAGCTCGGCGGTGACGTCGGTGGTCTTCGGCGTGAGCTCCGACGGCTTCAGCGCCACGCGGTTCCCGGCCGCGATGGCGTAGGCCAGCGGGATGAGCAGGAGCTGGATGGGGTAGTTCCAGGGGCCGATGATGCCGACCACGCCGAGCGGCTGGTAGATGACCTTGTTCTTGGCCGGCAGGAAGATCCACTGCACGGCGCGGCGCTCGGAGCGCATCCAGGTCTTCAGGTGCCGGCGGATGTACTTGATCGAGGCCAGCACGACGAAGATCTCGGCCATCGCCGTCTCGAACTTCGAGCGGTTGCCGAAGTCGGCGGAGACCGCCGCCGAGAGCCGCTCCTCGTAGCGCTTCACGGCGTCGTGGAGCTTGTCGAGGTAGTCCATGCGCTGCTCGTAGCTGAGCCCGGACTGCTCGCGCCACGCGCGCTTCAGCGTCTCGAACACCGCGCGCGCGGCGTTGTCGGCGGGGAGGGCGGCGGGCGAGGGGGCGGCGGGGGTCGCGGTCGCGGTCATGAGTGGCTCCGGGCTCGCCCCGTTCGATCGATGCGAGGAGGGCGAAGCGGGTCGCAACTTAGTGCCGCCACCGGGGCGAGTCCATGTCCGGTCGCGGTCGTCACCGTTTTCCTTTCGTGGCCCGCGAGGGTCCGCGGGATGGGAATTGGATTACGCACTGACACCTTGCTTGCGCAGTTCCGAGCGCCTAGGTTAGACCGAGTCGTCCGGCCATACGCCGTCGATGTGTGTCCAAGCGAAGCGCGCATCGTCGAGGAGAGAGACATCTGATGTGGGTCATCCGCCTCATGCGCGCCTCGTGGCGCTTCGGGATCATCCTCTGGAGCTACATGTTCCAGATGTTCCTGCGGAAGACGATGCCCAAGGCCAAGTGGGTCGCGCGCCGCTGGGACAAGGTCCACGAGCGGAACGCCAAGCGCCTCTACGCCGGCTGCGTGAAGCTGCGCGGCGTCTACATCAAGCTCGGCCAGGTGCTCTCGATCATGGGGACGTTCCTGCCGCGGCCCTACGGCCGTGAGCTCGAGAAGCTCCAGGACGCGGTGCCGCCGCACTCGTATCGGGCCATCAAGAAGGCGGTGGTGAAGGGCCTCGGGCGCCCGCCCGAGGAGCTCTTCGCGACCTTCGCCGAGACGCCGGTCGCGGCCGCCTCGCTCGGCCAGGTCCACGTCGCGACCTCGCACGACGGCGACAAGCTGGCCGTGAAGGTGCTCTACCCGAACGTCGCGACCATCATCAAAGTGGACATGCGGGTCCTCCGCTGGGCCATGAAGATCTACCGGAAGTTCGTGCCGCTGGCCCAGATCGAGCGCGTGCTCGACCAGCTGCAGGACATGCTCGAGCGCGAGACCGACTTCAAGAACGAGGCGGCCTGCATCGAGCGCATGACCAAGAACTTCGAGCACGACCCCGACATCATCTTCCCCAAGGTCATCCACGGGCTGTCGTCGCGGAGCGTCCTCACCATGACCTTCATGGAGGGCGTGAAGATCACCAACACCACGGCGCTGGCCGAGATGAAGCTCGACCCGTACGACGTGGCCACCAAGCTCGTGCAGAGCTTCTACAAGTCGCTCTTCTACGACCGCTTCTTCCACGCCGACCCGCACCCCGGAAACTTCTTCGTGCAGGCGAACGAGAAGGGGAAGCCGCGCCTCGTGGTGCTCGACCTCGGCAGCGCGTCGGAGGTCCGGCAGAACCTGGTCGACGGCATGATGTCGATCCTCCAGGGCTTCTTCCTGAAGAACGACCAGCTGCTGCTGCACGGCATCGAGACCATGGGCTTCGTGGCCGAGGGCGGCGACCGCGGCCTGCTCGAGCGCACCATCAAGCACTACTTCCAGATCCTCTTGAGCCTCGACATCTCCGACTTCTCGAAGATCGACACGACCGAGGCCGAGAAGCTCCTCGACTACGACATCAAGCGGCACGAGGTGCGGGCGCTGATGCAGTCGATCGAGTACCCGCTCGGCTGGTTCTACGTGGAGCGCGCGGCCCTCATCCTGTTCGGGCTGAGCTCGCAGCTGGCGCCGAAGCTCAACACGGTCCAGGTCGGCTTCCCCTACGTCCTGAAGTTCCTGGCCGAGAACCCGATGCCGGTGGTGCGCCCGGTGCAGCCGACGCCGCAGGCCTTGCCCGCGGTCGCGACCGCCGAAGCCGAGGCCGAGGTCGCCATGGCGTCGGGGACCTGAGCGTCGTTCGCACCTCGTGCTTGCGGCCGCGCCGCGAGCGGTGCTAGGCGAGGCCTGCCTTCAGCGGGACCCGTCATGCACCGCTCCACCCTCGCGCTCTTCACCGGCCTCTTTGCCGCTTCGGCCTGCTCGCCTTCCGAGGTCGACCGCGCGCCCGGCGCGTCGTCGTCGCTCGACGCCGACCTCGCCACGAGCGCGAGCGACGCGCGCTCGGCCTCGACCGACGCGGGCGCCGACGCCAGCGACGACGGCGCGGCCACCGACGCCGCGGCGAGTGATGCCGCGACGAGCGATGCCGCGAGCGACACCGCCATCATTGGCACCGGCTTCGCGTACCTGGTCGTCGATCCGGTCGAGGTCGACTTCGGCATCCGCCCGGTCGACGACGTGCAGACGGTCGACCTCGACCTCGAGAACGCCGGCAACCGCGCGCTGCACGTGAGCCGCGTCGCCTTCGTGGGCGTGGACGGGCAGGGCGCGACCGACGCCTTCGGCGTCAACCGCTCGGGCGCGTTCACGGTCGAGCCCGGCGCGCACGCGGCCATGAAGCTCACGTTCTACGTGCTGGCCGAGGAGCCGTTCCAGGACGTCATGCTCATCGAGTCCGACTCGGCCGGCGGGCCGCTCGAGGTCCACGTCTCGGGCGGCGGCATCGTCTACGAGTGCGTCGACCTCGACGGCGACGAGCACGGTCCGTACTGCGACGCCGGCCTCGACTGCGACCAGGCCGACCGCGACGTGCACGCCGACGCGCCCGAGCGCTGCAACGGCCAGGACGACGACTGCGACGGCCTCACCGACGAGGACTGGATCGGTCTCGGCGCGAGCTGCACCACCGCTCACGGCGTGTGCCAGAGCGTCGGCTTCCGCGTGTGCAACGACGGCGGCGACGGGCTCGTCTGCAAGACCAACCCGGTGACCGGCGGCGACGAGCTGTGCAACGGCCTCGACGACGACTGCGACGGCGCCACCGACGAGGACTTCCCCGAGCTCGGCAAGCTCTGCCAGTCGGGCCTCGGCGAGTGCGCGCGCTTCGACAAGTGGGTGTGCTCGGCCGATCGGACGGGCGTCGCGTGCAACGTCGACCCGGGCGCGCCCGGGCCGGAGGTCGACGGCAACGGCAAGGACGACGACTGCGACGGCAAGACCGACGAGCGCCCCGACCTGGCCGTGGGCTGCGCCGATGGCGAGCGCGAGGGCTTCGTCGACCTCGAGGCCTGGCCCGACATCGCGGCCTGCTCGGGCGCCTGGTCGATCGGTGGCGTGGTCACCGACCAGCTGTTCCCGACCTGCGCGCGCCAGGGCGGCGACGACGGCCCGCGCCTCGACGGCTCGGGCTGCAACGTGGCCGACCTGTGCGCGGAGGGCTGGCACGTGTGCACCTCGTCGGCCGACGTCGCGAGCCACTCGCCGACCGGCTGCGACGGCGCCGCGCCGGGCGAGAGCGCCTTCTTCGTGACGCGCCAGAGCGGCACCGGCTGCGCGCAGTGCGCCACCGGCGAGCAGACCGGCGGCGAGTGCAACAGCCCCTACTCGTGCATCAGCGGCTGCGCGCCCAACGTGAACCTGTCGAACGACGTCTTCGGCTGCGGCTCGCTCGGCTCGCCGCCGAACCCGTCGTGCGCGCCGCTCGACATGTTCTCCCACAACAACTGCAGCGCGCTGACCGCGCCGTGGGCCTGCTCGGGCAGCACCGTCGAGGCGGCCAACATCGCCAAGAGCGGACCCGAGCACGGCGGCGCGGTGTGCTGCCGCGACCGTTAGTCGAGCGCTCAAAGACTGTCCCAACATCTCGGAGCCGTGCGTGGCTCACCTCGGTGAGCGGAGCGCAGCAGGGCGCGCAGCGAACCAGGAACAGGTTCCGAGCGCAGGCCGCCCCGGCTTCTGGACGGAGGCTCGCGCGAAGAGCGCGAGCCGCAGGAAGAAGCCGGATGAGGGCGGCCGGAGCGAGGCCATCCGATCGATTCAGTCGACGACGTTGAAGCTCACCAGCATGGTGGTCACGAAGAGCAGGACGAGGCCGGCCAGGAAGACGTTGTCGGCGATGCGCTCGTAGCGCGCGCCGCGGCGCGTGCGGCTGCGGATCGACAGGAACGACAGGATGCTCGAGGTCATGAAGAGGATCATGGCCAGCGAGGTGACCTCGTCGATGATGGTCCGGCCGCGCAGCTCGAGCACGCGCAAGGACGTCAGCACCACGAAGCACAGGCCGAGGAGCGTCGACGAGGCGTTCAGGATGTGGGTCGACTTGTCCTCGCTCCGGGCCGGCCCCGCGTCGGAGGCGGCGCGCGCCCCGCCCGCGACGTCGGGCGTGGCGTCGGGGCCCGGCACGTGGGCGCGCTGCGGCTTGCGTCGGGTCATGGCATCGCTCCTCGGCTCCGGTTCATCCCCCGGAGGTGACCCGAGAACAAGGCCCGCGTCCATGCTATACCCGCCGCGATGCTCGACGACGCGCCGACGCTGCATCCGCGCTTCCGCGACCCGGCGGTGCTGGGCGCGCTGCGCTCGCGCTGGGCCGAGACGCGCCGCCTGAGGATCGACGACGCGCTGGCCCCGGGGCTGGCCGACGCGCTGGCGGCGGCCGCGCTGGCGCATCGCTTCGCCTTCTTCGAGAAGCACGTGAGCGAGGTGCACTGCCTCTTCTGGCGCCAGACCCACGTCTATCCGCGGCCCGGGGAGGGCTCGAGCTTCGGCCCCATCGAGGAGGCGCGGCGCCTGTTCGAGGTCGACCTGCCGGCGCTGGCGTCGGCCATCACCGGTCAGGCGCTCCACGGCCTGGGCGACGACGCGCTGGTCATCGACTGCTACCTCCGCGGCAGCTACCTCGACGTGCACACCGACCAGGGCGCCGATCGCCTCGTGGCCTACGTGGTCGGCCTCACGCGCGACCGCTGGCCGGCCGACGCCGGCGGCCACCTCGAGTTCCTGTGGCCCGACGAGGCGACCGTCATCGACCGCGTGGCGCCCGGCTTCGGCACCCTCGACCTCTTCGCCATCTACCCGCTCGTCCGCCCGCACCGCATCCCCATCCTCACGGCGCCGGTCACGCGCCTGTCGATCAACGGCTGGCTCGCCGGCGAGCTCGACCCGCGCGACGACGCGCGCGACGAGCCGCGCGACGAGCCGCGCGAAGGGAACCAGGCCTGATGCTGGCGCCGCGCCTCGCCCGCCCCGACGTCCTCGCGCCGCTCGCCGACGCCTGGCGGCGGCACGGCCACGTGCGCGTCGAGTCGGCCTTCCGCGAGTCGGCCGCGGCCGCCTGGCTCGCGGCTCTGCGCGGCTCGGAGCACACCGCCCGCTTCCACGTCGACCCGACCGGCGCCACGCCGAGCTTCCAGCTCTGGCGCTTCACCTGGGCGCCCGGCCAGGGCTGCGACCACCCGCTGTGCGAGCTCGGGCGCTGGCTCCACGGCGACGGGGTGGGCTGGATGAGCGCGCTCACCGGCCTCGACCTGGCCGCGCCGCGCGAGCGCGAGCTCTACTCCGACAAGGCCAGCAAGGCGACCTTCTACGACGCCTACGACGAGGGCGGCGCCGGCCACGCGCTGGCCTTCATGCTCCAGCTCACGCCGGCCGGCTGGCCCCCCGAGTGGGGCGGCCATCTCGAGCTCCTCGGCGGCCGCGACGGCCCCGTCGTCGAGCGCCTCGCGCCCGCCTGGAATGCGCTCGACCTCTTCGACGTGCGCCGCCCCGGCGCGTGGCGTCGCATGCCCATGATCGTCAAGCACCTTGACGGCTTCGCCGTCAGCGGCTGGCTGCCCGCCTAATCGCTGCAGGCCCGACGCGCGGCCTCGCGCACCTCGTCGTGCCACGGCTGGACGCGCTCGCCGGCCGGCCCGGGCAGGCGGCGCAGCAGGTGGTGCTGCAGCAGCAGCCCGAGCTCGCGCGGGCCGGCGCCGGTGATGGCGCGCACGAGCTGCGTCGAGACCGGGCCGCTCGCCACCGACACGAGCTCCATAACCTCGCGCGACACGCCGCCCAGGTGCTCGAGCTGGGTCACGACCAGATCATCGATGAGCTGCAGGGGGCGGCGCCGGTGGCCGATGGCCGAGCGCACGCTGGTCGCGAGCTCGCCCACCAGCGCCGGGTCTCCGCGCGCGGCGGCCGCGATGATGCGCACCTCGTCGGGCGTCGCGCCGATGGCGAGCTCGGCCGCGAGCCGCTCGCACTCGGCCTCGGACAGCGGCTGCAGCGTGACCGTCACCACGTCGTCGGGCGCCACCAGCGGCAGCACGCGCTGGGTGAAGTCGGCGAGCGTCGAGCCGCCGGCCGCGTCGTCGGCGGCGTAGGTGAAGATCCAACCGAGCGGCGGCGCGTCGGGGCGCAAGAGCTCGGCCAGCGCGTCGATGCTGGCCGGGTCGACCCACTCGAGGTCGTCGACGAAGACGATGACCGTGCGCAGCGCCGCCAGCCGGCCCAGCGTCTCGCGCAGCGCGCCGAGCGCGACTTGGGCGTCGGGCGCCTCGCTCGGCGGATAGGCGCCGCTCGCGCCCAGGCGCAGCACCGGGAAGGTGGCCGCCAGCGCCGCGCGCTCGGCGCGGTTCGCGGGCAGCACGCGCTCGAGCTCCTGCGCCCCGAGCTCGAGCAGGAGGCGCGACAGGTCGTCGACCGCGCCATCGAGCGCGCGGTAGCGCAGGTTGCCGCGCTCGAAGCCGTGGCTCCGCAGGATGACCGCGCCCGAGCCCGGCGGGAACGCGCTCAGCACGTGCTCGACCAGCGCCGACTTGCCGAGCCCGGTCGGCCCCTGCACGAGCGCCACGCGCGGGCCGCTCACCTTGCCCGCCGCGACCGGCGCCAGCGCCTCGACCAGCGCGCGCACCTCGGGGGCGCGCCCGACGAAGACGCGATCGGCCGGCACCGGCTCGCTCGGGCGCAGCTCGTCGGGCCCGAACACCGCGAGCAGCTCGGCCACGCCCGGGCGGTCGATGGGGTTCCGCGCCAGCAGCGCCAGGCAGATGGCGTCGAGATCGGCCGGCACGTCGCTCACGACCTGGCTCGGTCGGCGCGGGTCGAGGGCCTGCTTGGCGAGCACCACGCAGGCGCTGTCGCCCTCGAACGGCAGGCGGTCGGTGAGCGCCAGGTAGAGCATGACGCCCACCGCGTACCAGTCGCTGGCCGGGCTCGGCGCGCGGCCGGCACACAGCTCGGGCGCCATGTAGGACGGCGTGCCGGCGCCCGGCTCGGGGTCGCCCGGGTCGGCGCGGAAGCGATGCGACACGAGCCCGAAGTCGACGATCTTCACGTGGCCGTCGCGCGTCACGAGGACGTTGCTCGGCTTGATGTCGCGATGCAGCGCGCCCGCCTGGTGGAGCCACGCCAGGCCCTCGACCAGCTGGCGGAAGAGGCGGCGCAGCTCGGCGAAGTCGACCAGCGGCGGCGGGCCGAAGCCGGCGCGCGGCCGCGTCGCGTCCCACGCGGCGAAGGTCGCGGCGTCGGGGATGGCGATGCCGGGGAAGGGCTCGCACACGACCAGCGGCGTAGGCGTCGGCAGCGAGCCGGGGTCGACGCGACGGAAGGCGCCGAGCGGCGGCGCCATGACGACCGGGTCGAGCGGCGGGCGATCGGCCGCCACGCGGCGCGCGCCCGGACGGTCGGGGACGGTGGGGCGAAGCGGCTCGCCGCCCCGTGCACGATCGCTCCCGAGCAGGTAGCGATCGAAGGGCACGCCGTCGACGTACTCCATCGTGAAGAACCAGCGATCGACATCCTGGTGGAGCTCGTAGACGGCGGCGAGGTGCTCGTGCGCGATGCGCGCGAGGGTCCGGAACTCGGCCTTGAAGCGGCGCAGCGCGTGGGGATCGCGCAGCTGGAGGAGCTTCAGCGCGACCAGCTGAGCGTCCTCTTCGTCGTACGCCCGGTAGACGGTGCCGAAGCCTCCGCTCCCGAGCTCGCCTCGGATGTGGAAGCGATCCATGTCGCTCCAGCGTGCGAAAGCCGTGCCGCGAAGGCGGCTCCGCCGAGGGCACGGTGGCTGCCTACCTCATTGGATTCTGTGGATTTTCTGGCTGGTCGATCCGGCCGATCAGGCCGCTTCGCTGCGGGCGATGAAGAGCAGGTTGCGACCCGCGAGCGCGAGCTCGACGAAGCCGGCGGCGACCATCAGCGCGCGGACCTCGGCCGGGGCGCCGGCGTGGTGGCGCTCCTCGCTCTCGACGAACACGGCCGGCCGGCTCTCGGCGAGCAGCGCCGCGGCGCCGCGCAGGACCTCGACCTCGTGGCCCTCGACGTCGATCTTGATGAACGCCACCGAGCGGCCGAGCGCGAGGTCGTCGAGGCGCAGCATGGGGACGTCGACGGCGTCGATGCGCTGGTGCGGATCGTCGAGCTCGTCGAGGCGGTTGTGGTCGTCGATGGTGCTGCGCCCGAGGTTGAGGGCCGGCACGCGCAGCGTGACCCGACCGCACCGATCCGACACCGCGGCCTGGTGCACGACGAGCCTCTTCGGGGCGGCCGCGGCCAGCATGCGGGCCAGCCGCGGCTGCGGCTCGAAGGCGTGGACGCCGGCGAAGTGAGGCAGCATGGCGCGGCTCCACGCGCCGAAGTTGGCGCCGACGTCGAGCGCCAGGCGCGAGCGATCGGCGAAGGCGGGGAGGAGATCGATCTCGGCCTCGAGCGGCCCGCGCAGCCATCGCCGGACGAGCCAGTAGGCGTCGGGCACGCGGCTCAGCACCGCCTCCTTGAGGAGGTACTTGAGGGGCTTCAGGCGCGACGACGTCCGCATGCGCTCCTGCATCGCAAGATCGTGTCCAGCCTCTCGGGCGCGCTCCAGGCGGCCTCGCGCAAGGTCCGGAGCGGTGCTGGAGCGGCATTGCCATACCGCGCCCGCTTGACCCGGGTCGGTCGCGCGCGCAGGATCGCCGACGCTCGTCAAGGACCTTTGGCATCTCACCTCTCATGTCTCGCGCCTCGCGCAGGAGCCCGCATGTCGCGCCTCGCACTCGCTCGTTCCCTGGTCGTCGCCCTCGCCGTCTCCAGCCTCGCCGGCGCCGCGCGCGCCGCCGACACCTGCGATCTGCCGACGCCGGCCGACTGCCTGCACAAGGGGCTCGAGCTCCTGCAGGCCGGCGACGCGGCGTCGGTCGGCTGGTTCGCCAAGGCCTGCGCCTCGAAGCTCCCCGACGGCTGCGCCGAGCTCGGCTTCCTTTATATGGGGAGCCCGGTCCTGGCGCAGGACGACGCCCAGGCCTTCGCGTTCTCGAAGAGCGGCTGCGACCTCGGCAGCGCGCTCGGCTGCAGCAACAGCGCGGTGCTCACCCGCGACGGGCGCGGCACGGCGAAGGACGACGCGGCCATGCGCGCCTTCGCCGAGCGCGGCTGCACGCTGAAGGACGGCGACGCCTGCTACCTCTTCGGCGCCACGCTCGAGCAGGGCATCGGCGGCAAGGCCGACCAGGCGAAGGCCAACGCCGCGCTCGACAAGGCCTGCGGCTACGAGCACGGCGAGGCCTGCTACCTCATGGCGATGCGCTACGCCGACGGCGTGCGCGGCGCCAAGAAGGACGTCGCCAAGGCGGCCGCGCGCTACGCCAGCGCGTGCAAGCTCGGCCAGGCCGACGCCTGCAACGACCTCGGCATCCACATCGGCGCGGGCGATGTGGGCTACCCCAAGGGCGGTCACGCCGCGGCGCTCGAGTACTTCCAGGCCGGCTGCAAGCTCGGCGACCAGCACTGCTGCCAGAATGCGCAGACCATCACCGACGGCCAGGCGCAGGCCGACGCGCCGGCCAGCTCGGGCACCTCGTCGCTGACCATCGTCGCGCGCTCGGGCAAGAAGGTGACGGTGCAGTTCGCGGGCGGCTCGGCGCTGGTGGTCGGCGCCGAGGGCGAGGTCTCGAAGGCGGTGAGCCAGGCCGGCTTCAACCTCAACCTGACCATCGGAGCGGTGAGGGTCACGAAGGTCACCGCGAGCGGCGCCGAGCTCGAGGTCGTCGCCGACAAGAGCGAGATCGTCGTCGACGGCAAGAAGGTCGACCACTGGCAGAAGGGCACCGTCGTGTCGTTCGAGTGGAAGGTGCCCTGAGGCGCGGCACGCGTGCAGCCGGCTGCACGCTGCACATTCGTCGCGTCGGGGATTTCACGCCGCCCCGGTGCGGCCCGCTTCATCCAATCGACGTCGGGCAGAGGCCCGACGCGGGCGGCGGTGGAGCACGCTGCCGCGGCGCGGGGTGCGTCCGCGCTGGCCAGGCGCTTGCTCATGGAGGCTCCGACACCAGGAGCTTCCCCATGCGTCTCTCGCTGATCGTCGTCGCGTCGTCCTTCCTCCTCGCCCCGCTCGCCGCCCGCGCCGCCGAGCCTCGACCGCTGCCCGCCGCGCCGGCGCCGACGCGCTACGACGCGCGCTTCTCGGCCGCCGAGTGGGTGGGCGCCTTCTTCGCGGGCGACGCGGCCGGCACCGCCGGCGCGCTCGTGGGCGGGGCCATCGGCTACGGCCTCGCCGGGTCGTGCGTCGACGACGGCTCCGAGTCGAGCGACGGCGACTGGCAGATCTTCGGGCCGTGCGCGTTCCACGGCCTCGGTGAAGCGGTCATCGGCGGCTCGGTCGGATCCATCTTCGGCGGCGCCGCCGGCGTCTACGCCTTCGGCGAGGCCACCGGTCACCACGGCAGCTACTGGGCGGCGGCCGGCGGCTGGACCCTCGGCCTCGCCGCCAGCTTCGGCCTCATGGCCGCCACCGATCCCGACGAGACGCCGGTCGGCGTCGTCTCGCTGTTCGTCCTGCCCGCGCTCGGTGCCACCGCCGGCTATGTGCTGACGCTCGACGACGGCGGTCCGATCGGCGTGCCGACCGGCTCGCTGGTCGAGCTCGATCGCGGCAGCCTGCGCCTCGCGCCGCCGGATATCCGCATATCGCGCGGCGAAAATGGCAATCTCGAGCGTGTCGATATCGGCTTGGTCGGCGGGCACTTCTGACTGGGGGCGCGTTGCCGGTCGGCGCAATTTCGGGTAGATTCCCGCTACCAGGCAACGCCGTGGCCGGAGGTCTGCAGACGATGAAGCGCTGTCCCGCATGCGCCGAAGAGATCCAGGATGACGCGGTCCTCTGCCGCTTCTGCCGTACCGACCTCACCACCTGGCGGCCCGGCGCGCCGGGCGCCGCCCCGCTCGGGCCCGGCCCCGAGCTCGCGCTGCCGCGCCTCGCGGCGCCGCCGGCCACCAACGGCATGGCCGTCGCGGCGCTCGTGCTCGGGCTGGTCGGCGTCATCGTCTTCCTCGGCCTCTTCGCGCTCGTCGCGTCGATCCTGGCGCTGGTCTTCGGCTACGTCTCGGCCAGCCAGATCGACGCCTCGGGCGGGCGCCAGGGCGGGCGCGGCATGGCCACCGCCGGCATCGTCCTCGGCTGGGTCGGGCTCGGCCTGTTGCTGATCCTGTTGCTTGCCGCCTCGAGTCGCTTCTGAGGCGTCGCGCGGCGCACGACGCGCGGCGCTCGAAGCGCCACGCCGAACGCCGAGGGCGGCTGCGTCGGACCCGGTCATGGCGGGTGGGAGACCCCAGGCTGCGGCAGGTCCGCTGCGACGCCTTCTGAGAGAATTGCGTGCGCATGACGCCATTTGTTTGACCAGGGACGCGAGGTCGAGCAACCAATGCCCGACCGATGCAGCCCGCCCCTCCGCGCGATAGCCAACGCCTGGGCCAGGCGTCGTGGGCGTTCTTCGCCCTCGTCTCCGTGCTGGGCTTCCCGTGGCAGAGCCTCGACGCGGTCGGGCTCCTCGCGGCGCTGCTGGCCGGCGCGCTGGCCAAGGGTGCGCTCTCGTGGGTGTTCGCGCGGCGCATGTTCCTGTCCGCCTCGCTGCTCGTGCCGCTGACCCTGGTCTACGCCGGCGGGCTCGGCGACGCCGTGGCCGACGGCGTCTCGCGCATCGGCATCCAGGCGTCGTCGGGCTCGGTCGTCGAGGCGCTGCTCGCGTTCGTGGCCTTCGTCGCCGCCACCGGGCTCGTCGCGCGCGCGACCCAGCGCGCGCTGTCGCGGCGCCTGCGCCCGCCCGAGGCCGAGGACGCGCGCGCCACCCAGCGCCGGAACCTGGCGGTGCTCGCGCTGTTCATGGCCGTGCTGGCGGTGGCGTGGAGCACCGGCAGCTGGACCTACTGGTCGGGCGAGCGCCCCGAGGTCGCCGAGCCGGGCGGGCTCGAGCACCTGTATCCGCCGATGCTGTTCCTGCTGGTCGGGCTGGCCTCGTACCGGCGCCTCGACCTCGCCTCCGCGCGGCGCGAAGGCCCGCTGCGCCTGGCGCTGGCGGTCGTCGTCGGGCTGCTCCTCTTCTTCCTGCAGTCGCGCCGACTGATGCTCGGCTGCGGTGTCCTGCTCGTGCTCACCTGGCTCGCGCGCCGCGCTCCGGTCCGCTCGCCGCTGGCGCGCGTCTACCTGCCGAGCATCGCGCTCGTGCTGGCGCTCATGTTCCTCGGCTCTTCGGGCTGGCGCGACGTCGACGACAGCGCGCCGACCGGCATCACCGACCGCCTCGGGCGCGCCGTGGCCGGCCTCGACGAGGACACCAGCCAGACGCTCGAGGCGCGCCTCACCTACCTCTGGTTCGACGCCTTCGCGCGCGACACGGCGCAGCAGATCCCGCTCGACCTCGACGCCGGCGCGCTCTTCGAGGCGTCGGTGGCGCGCGCCATCCCGCGCGCGTTCCTGCCGTCGAAGGACGACGTGCCCAGCATCACCTGCGAGGCGCCGTTCAGCGATCTCGGCTTCACCGAGGACCTGCCGTGCACGCCCCAGACCGAGGCATGGCTCGCCGGTGGTATGTTCGGCATGGGGCTGGCCGCGCTCTTGTGGGGCCTCGTGCTCGGCGTGTGCGAGGCGGTGGCGCTGCGCGGCCCGGGCTTCGCGCGCATCGCCGCGCTCATGGTCTTCCAGCCGTTCATGGACCTCGAGGGCGGCGCGCTGCCGATGATCTCGGGCATCCGCGTCGCGCTCATCGTGACGACCATCTGCGCCGCCATCTACTTCGTGCTGACGCTCGCCCAGCGCGGGCGGAAGGTGCTCGCCCCGGCCGGCGGCGTGGGCGCGGGGCGCGCCTCGGCGCTCTGAAGGACCGTCGAGCGCGCGAGCTCCCGCTCACTCGAGCCCGTGCCGCTTCATCTTGCCGAGCAGGGTGACGCGGTCGATGCCGAGGCGGCGCGCGCTCTCGCTGCGGTTGCCCTGGCAGGCGTCGAGCACGTCCTTGATGATGCCGCGCTCGTAGGCGTTCATGCGCACCTTGAGCGTCAGGTCGCCGCCGGTCGGCGCGTCGCCGGAGAGCAGCGGCGCCCGCTCGCGCGCGCCGTCGCCGCTCCCTTCGGGCAGCGCCTCGTCGCTGACGATGCCGTCGACCGACAGCGCCAGCATGCTCTCGATGGCGTGCTCGAGCTCGCGCACGTTGCCCGGCCAGGGAGCGGCCACGAGGCGCGCCATGAGCGCGTCGGGGATGACCACCTGGCCGAGGCCGAAGGCGGCCGAGAAGCGCTCGACGAAGTGGCGCACCAGCAGCGGGATGTCGTCCCGGCGCTCGCGCAGCGGCGGCAGCCGGATGGTCACGACGTTCAGGCGATAGTAAAGGTCCTTTCGGAAGCCGGGCTCGTCCTCGAGTGGACGGCCGGTCGCGGCGATGAGCCGCACGTCGACCGGGACGCTCCGGTCCTCGCCCACCGGGCGCACCTCGCGCTCCTGCAGCACGCGCAGCAGCGAGGCTTGCGCGCCGGCCTCGAGCGAGTTCACCTCGTCGAGGAACAGCGTGCCCTGGTGCGCCTCGCGGAAGAGTCCCTTGCGATCGCGCACCGCGCCGGTGAAGGCGCCCTTGGAGTGGCCGAACAGCTCGGCCTCGACCAGCTCCTTGGCCAGCGCGGCGCAGTTGAAGCGCACGTAGGCCTTGCGCGCGCGCGGCGAGCCGTCGACCAGCGCGCGCGCCACCAGCTCCTTGCCGGTGCCGCTCTCGCCCACGATGAGCACCGTCACGTCGCGGCCGGCCACGCGCTCGACCATGTCCGCCACGCGCTGCATCGCCGCCGACTCGAACACCATGCTGCGCGAGAGTGCCAATTTCGCGCGCAGCCGCTGGTTCTCGCTCGACAGCTGCGCCAGGCCGAGGTGGCGCCGCACCACCACGGCGATCTCGTCGGCGTCGAGCGGCTTCCTGAAGTAGTCGACGGCGCCGCGCTTCATGGCCTCGACCGCCACGCGCTCCGAGCAGTGCGCGGTGATGAGCAGGAGCGGCGGCGAGGCCGGCCGCGCCTTCAGCGCCGCCAGCAGCTCGAGCCCGCTGAGACCCGGCATCTGCAGGTCGCTCATCACCAGCGCGATGCTCGGGTCGGCCTCGACCATCTCCAGCGCGGCCTTGCCGTTCTCGGCCTCGACCACGCTCAGGCCCTCCTCCTCCACGACCGCGCGCAGCATGTAGCGCACGGCCGGCTCGTCGTCGGCGATGAGGACGCGGATGGGGCGATCGGTCATGCTGACTCCATTTTGTCACTCTCGCCGACATCGGCCGGCAATGTCAGGCTGGCGCGGCAGCCGCGCGCGTCGGGGCCGTCGCCGCGGTTGGCCAGCGCGAGCTCGCCGCCCAGGCGCGCCGCCAGCGCGCGCGCCACCACCAGGCCGATGCCGCTGCCGGCGGCCTTGGTGGTGAAGCCCGACGAGAACAGGCGCGGCGCGGCCTCGGGGCTCAGGCCCTGGCCCTGGTCGTCGACCTCGACGGCCACGCGCCCGTCGCCGGCCGCGCGCGTGCGCAGCACCACGCTGGCGCCGGCCGGGCTCGCCTCGATGGCGTTCTGCACCAGGTTCACCAGCACCTGGCGCACCAGCTGCTCGTCGGCGCGCGCGGCGCACGGCGCGCCGTCCACGACCAGCTGAACCTGGCGCTCGCCGGCCAGCGCCGCGTGCATCTGCACGACGTCGTGGGCCACACGCGCCAGCGGCACCGACTGCGGCGACTCGGCGTGGCCGTCGCGCGGCAGGAGCTGCTCGAAGCGCTCGGTCTCGCGCGCCAGCACCGCCAGCCGCTCGGCGTCGACCCCGCTCGAGGCCGCGCGCAGGCGCTCGATGCGGCCCCGCGCGCGCGCGAGCGGCGCGGCCAGCTCGCTGCCGAGCGCGCGCGTCATGCGCGACAGGAGCCGCGTCTGCGCCTCGATGCTGGCCAGCGTCTCGGCGCGCGCCAGCCCCTCGATCTGCAGCGCGCGCTCGGTGTCCATGAGCGTCAGCCGCACGACCGAGCCGCCGCGCACGAGCGCGTTGCCGAGCGTCACCGTCAGCATCACCAGGGCCAGCACGCGGCCCGCGCCCTCGTGCTCGCGGTCGTAGGCCGAGGGCGGCAGCGCCAGGCTGCCGACCGGCGCCAGCTCGAAGACCAGCGACAGCGCCACCGTGGCCAGCGCGAACGCGAAGAGGATGCGCGCCGAGCGCGGCTCGAGCGCGCCCGCAGCCGCCGCCGACACGGTCACGACGCCCACCACCCAGGGCGCGTGCAGCCCGCCGCAGAGCAAGAGCGTCGTGAACATGACGGTCGCCAGGCCGCGGAAGAAGACGGCCTGCGACACGGTGCCGCTGCGGCGGCGCTCGCGCGCGAAGGCCACCACCGTGCCGAGGATGACGACGATGCTCGGCACGGCGCGCCAGGTCTCGAGGCCCAGCGCCAGGCTGGCGCAGAGGCTCGACAGGATGACGCTGACGAACACCGCCTGCACGCGCCGGAGCACCGCCTGGCGCCGCGAGAGCTGGGCCGTGTCGACCGTCACGCGCGCGCCTCGATGCGCGGCCAGGTCAGCGTGGCGGCGAACGGCGCCGGCCGCACCGTCAGGCCGCCGCCCTGCTGCTCGGCCAGCGCCGAGGCGACGGCCAGGCTCTCGCGCGCGTCGCCGACGTCGACGTCGATGCTCACGTCGATGATGACGCTCCGCGCGTCCTCGCGCGCCGACACCGTGAGCGCGCCGAGGTGGCCGAGCTGGAGCAGCGCCTGCAACACGCGCTCGGCCTTGCGCGGCTCGACCACCACCGCCAGGTCGGGCGGCACGGCGAGCGCGCTCGGCGTGACCTGGCGCGCGCGGCAGACAGCCGCGACCAGCTCGGCGACGTTCACGCGCCGGAGGCTGTCGGGGTGGACCGCGCGCGAGAAGTCGAGCAGCTCCGAGACCGCGGTGGCCATGGCGTGCACGTCCTCGACCAGGCCGGCGAGCTCGTCGGCCAGCTCGGGCTCCTTCGTCTGGCGTCGCCGGATGAGCGTCGCCAGCCCCTGCATGGCGGCCAGCGGGTTCTTCAGCTCGTGGGCGAACGTGGCCGCGGTCGAGAGCTGGAGCGCGTGGTGCTCGGCCACCGCCTCGATGGCGCGCTGGTTGGCCGCGCGCGCCCGCGCCTCGGCCTCGGCCAGGCGCCGACGCAGCGCCAGCGCGCCGAGGTAGCCGACGATGGCGGCCACCAGCACCACGGCGCCGAAGGGCAGGGCCGGCAGCGCGCGCGCCGGGCCGAGGCCGTCGATGACGGCCGTGACCACCAGCACCACCAGCGTCCCGCGCACGAGCACGGTGACCTCGCGCTCGCCGGCGCGCGTCAGCGCCGCCAGGAGCGGCGGCAGCGCGCTCAGCGGCAAGAGCGCGCTGGTGGTCATGCCGGTGGCCAGGAGCGCGGCCAGCTCGATGGCCAGGAAGGCCGCGATCATGGCCAGTCGCCCGGGCGCCGTCGGCCGGTCCAACATCGCCCAGTCGCTCGGCTCCGGCGCAACGCCCATGACCCATCTTGCCTCGACGCGCAGGCGTCGGGAAGGCCGCCCGGCCGCCGCGGCGTCGGCTCGCGCGGCGACCGTCGGCGCGCTCATGGCGCGTCACACGCGCCGTAGAGGTAGGTCTTCAGCGCGCGCCCGCCCGCGGCGCCGGCACCGCCGGGCAGGCCGCCGCCGCCGATGCTGGTGCTGGTGATGCCGCTCGGCAGCTCACCGCAGTAGGCGACGCCGATGCTGTCGCCGCCCGCGCCCGGTCCGCCGGGGCCGCCGTTCGACCCCGGGTGCCCGTCGCCGCCGTCGCCGCCGTCGCCGCCGCACGCGCGATAGGTCGCGCTGCCATCGCCGCTCTTGGCGCCCTTGCCGCCCTTGCCGCCCAGGCCGCCGTCGCCGCCCGCGCCGCCCGTGCCGCCCTTGCCGCCGCTCGAGGCGATGACGTCGACGCCGACCAGGCTCGGCACGGTGGCGTCGGCGAGCATGATGCCGATCGAGGCGCCGCCGCCCTGTCCGCCGTCGCCACCCGCGCCCGGGCAGCCGCCGCCGCCGCCGCCGCCGCCGCCACCGCCGCCATACTGGGAGCCGAGGTCGGGGATGACGACGCCGGTGCAGAGCAACGCGGGAGGAAAGCCGTCGGCCGCGCCCGAGCCGCCGCCGCCGCCGCTGCCGCCCTCGCCGGGCGCGCCGGGCAAGCCCTGCCCGCCCGTGCCGCCGATGAAGAAGCCCGCGGCGTAGGTGCCCCGCGCGCCGCCCGCGCCCGCGCCGCCCGGGCCGACGGCGTTGTTGCAGTACATGCCCGGCTGGCCGTCGTTGCCGTCGAGCTCGTCGGGCAGGCCGAAGCCGCAGGCCGAGGCGCCGCCGGCTCCGAGGCACGACCCGGCGCCATCGGCCCCGGCGGCGCACGAGGCGTAGCGCGAGCCCTGGCCGCCCGGGTTGCCCGGCACGGCGCAGCTGCTGGCGCCGCCCATGCCCGCGTAGCCGGCCTGGACGCCGACGCCGAGGCCGCCGTTCTGGCCGTCGCCGCCGGTGGCGCCCGTGGCGCCCTTCTGGCCGATGCCGCCCGCGACGCCGGGGCCGGCCTCGATGCTCAGCGCGCTGAGGACGAGGCCGGGCGCGTCGGCCACCCACAGGCCGTACACCGAGGCGCCGGCCGGGGCCGTGGCCTTGGCGACGAGCTTCAGCTGGGCCAGCTCGGTCGTCGCGTGGAGGCCGAGCGCGAGCACGGCGATGACGTCGTTGCCGCTCGTCTGCTGGACGCTGATGGTCGCCGGCGCGCCGTTGCGGGGGCCGCCGTTCTTGCGATAGCCGCCGTAGACGCCGACGCCTTCGACCAGCGCGACGGTGCCCGGCTCGTCGATGACGCCGGCGTCGCCGATGACCGCGACGTCGCCGCCGCGCTCGGCCGCCAGCGCGATGGCGGCGCCGACGCTGGCGAGCGGCGCCGCGCGCGTGCCGTCGCCGCTGGCCTTGCCGTTCGCGCCGACGAACACGAGCTTCGCGAGATCGCCGTCCTCGCCGTCGCAGTTCATGTCGACGTGCCCGCTGTCGGGGCGGTCGGCCGCGCCGGGGTGGACGTCGGGCTTGCCGTCGGCGCAGTCGGCGTGGTCGGCCACGTAGCCGTCGGGCTGGGCGCAGAAGAGCGCGCCGGCCTGCGGATCGCCGAAGCCGTCGCCGTCGGCATCCCTATAGAAGAGGGTCTGATCGGCGACGTCGCAGCGGCAGTGGAGCCGACCGAAGTCGTCGGCGTCGCCGAACGGCTCGGGCGTGGGCTCGGCCTGGCAGAGGTCGTCGGCGAAGGCGGTCTCGTCGATGCAGCCGCCGTCCGCGCCGGTCGGGTCGTAGCGGCGGAGCGCCCAGCCGACGTCGCCCACCGCCGCCGCGGCGAGCGCGCAGTCGAGGCGACCCGACGCGGTGAGGCGGCAGCGATCGAAGGCGAAGCGCGCGGCGCCCTCGCCGCCGAGGTCGGCCGGCGGCACGGTGTAGCTCTGGGCCAGCACGGCGTCCTGGCTGCTGCCGACCGGCGGCGTGCCGGCCACGACGCACTGGAACTGCGCCGCGTGCTCCATGCCGCGCCAGGGCGCGCCGGCGTAGATGGGCGCCGAGCACGCGCCGTGCTCGGCCAGCGTGGCGGCCGCGGGCAGCGGCTCGAGCGGGCAGCTGCCGCTGGCCGTGTCGCAGGTCCAGACCTCGAAGTCGTCGCCGGGCAGGAGGCGCGTGCGCTCGAACGACGCGCCGCGCGCGCGGTGGCACTCCTGCCACCAGCTGCCGGCGTCGGCGTAGTGGAAGAGGCTCAGGTTCAGCGTGTCGCAGCGCGGCCGCTCGAAGAGGAGCAGCGTGCCGCTGTCGCCGGGCAGCACCGGCGGGTCGTAGGCCGGCAGCACGACCTCCATGAACATCGACAGCGCGGCCAGGCGCTCGGCGTTGGTGATGACGGTGGCCGGGTCGCGCTGGGCCTGGGCCACGTCGGGCGTGCCGTCGCCGTCGTAGTCGCCGAACGCGCTGACGCACGCGCGCATGATGCCGTTGAGCTCGTCGGCGCGGAAGGCGCGACCCTGGCCGTCGGCGTCGAGGTAGGGCGGCGTGGTGGGCGGGTTGCCGGCGGTGGTGGTGGCGGCCAGGCGCAAGTCGCTGTCGTTGCGATCGGGCTCGACCATGGTCACCGGCACGTGATGGCCGGGGCAGACGTCCTCGCTGCCCTCGGCCTTCCGCAGGCTGCCGACGTCGCACGACCACACCGTCGCGTCCTGGCCCGAGTCGTTGCGCATGACGATGCGATCGAAGCGCGCCGGATGGCAGTGCGCGTTCTGCCGGAGGCCCGCGTCGGCCGAGCCGAGCGTGGCCCACGCCGTCTGGCTGATCCAGCCGTCGCCGTCCTCGTCGCAGCGCTGGGCCGTGGCGCCGGCCGGCTCCCAGAACCAGCCGTCGGCGGTGGCGCACATGCACGCGCCGGTGGCGTCGGTCGCGAGCGACAGCTCGCCGGTCTCGCCCGGGCCGACGCCGCAGGCGATGCCGCAGCGCACGCAGGCGCCGCCCGGCGTCAGCGCCTCGCCCGGCGCGCACGGCTTGGGCTGGCATTGGCAATCGCCGATATCGTCGAATTTGGCAATCTCGTCGCTGGCGCAGTCGCGCCCGCCGCAGCTGTCGTCGCAGGCGCCGGTCACCGGGTTCGCGAAGAAGCCGTCGAGGCAGCCCCCGCAGGCCACGGCCGGCGTCGTGTCGCAGGCGCGGTGGGCCGCGTCGCAGGCGGCCGCGATGCTGCCCTCGACGCCGTCCTGGCAGGTCTTCTCCGGCTCGCACGCGGGCGTCGCGCACTGCACGCACGCGTCGCCGTCGCCCGCGCGCCAGCCGTTGGCGCAGCCGTCGAGGCAGCGCGCGGCGCCGGCCACGACCTCGCAGGCGCGCCCCATCGGGCAGAGCCCGAGCTGGATGAGCGCCTCGCACGAGGCGACCGCGCCGCAGCGCATGGCGTCGCCCAGCGCCTGGCAGGCGAGGCCGTCGTCGCACCGGCCGGCGTCGCAGCTGCAGCCGGCCGAGCCGGGCGCGCAGGCGGCGCAGGTTCCGGCGGTGCAGGCCAGGCCCTCGTCGCAGCCGGGGGCCTCGCCGGTGCAGGCGCAGCCGGCACTGCCGGCCGGGCACGTGCGGCACACGCCGTCGAGGCAGGTGAGCCCGTCGTCGCAGCGGCCGTCGACGCGGCAGGCGCAGCCCTCGTCGCCGCGCCTGCACGCGACCCCATCGTCGGTGTCGCCGGCGTCGCCGGCGTCGGGCGCGTCGCCGCGGCTCGCGCCGTCGCCGTCCGAGGGCGCGGTCGCGTCGGGCGCGGCGGTGGCGTCGCCGTCGCCGGTCGCGCTGCCGTCGCCGCAGGCGCCGGTGAGGATCGCGATCGCCAGGATGGCGCCGCCGAGCAGGGTCGAGAGGGTGCTGCGCATGGTGGTCTCCGCGCGCCGTCGGTGGACGAGACAGGCGCGCACCGGCCTGCAGGGCACGCGCCGTGCCAGCCTCCGGAGCGGCGCTCCCCCGCCTCGATGCTGAGCGCGGCACCGCTCGGCTGCTGGGCCCGCCGACAGGCGGCTGTTGTGGTTCTCGACACCCGAGCGGCTGGCTCGGCGCGCGCGCGTGTTTCTGGTCTGCCCCACGGACGACTGGTTGTGGTAAAGCCGTCGTCGCGCTCGGGGTCGTGCGTCGCGCGGCTCCGACACCACCAAGGAGGGAAGCCATGGTTTCGAGTCGGGGGAGCGCGCGCGTCGCGCCGTGGATCATCGTGCCCCTTGCGGGGCTCTGGGGAACGGGGCTCGTCGCCGGGACGGGCTGCGCGTCGCACGAGACGAAGCCGCCCACGGAGGACAAGGAGTCGGCCGAGGAGCCGACGCCGCCGGGCTACGTGAAGGTCGTCGAGTACGAGGCCAAGACGAAGGAGCTCCTGCTCGCTACCGAGAAGCTCGAGGGTCTGCAGACCAACGTCGACGAGCAGCGTCGCCGCCTGCAGGTGCTGTGCGCCGACTATCCCAAGCACGCGGCGTGCGACGAGTACGCGTCGGCGGCCTTCGCGCGCAAGGCCTTCTGCGAGGACACGAACTTCACCCAGCACGTCGACGACATCGTCAACTCCTGCAACCAGGGCGCCTGCAAGCAGGTCGACGAGGCGGCGCTGCTCTCGCGCACCGACTACATGACGCTGGTGCAGCACCTGCCGCACAAGCTCATCACCTTCCACTCGGCCGACACCCACCTCGACGCCAAGGACAAGAAGGCGCTCCAGGAGTACCTCGAGGCCATGCACGGCGACGACGGCTTCATCATCATCGTCGGCCGCGCCAGCCGCGAGGGCCCGTGGAACGACAACCTGCGCTACGCGGTCGACCGCGCCGAGTCGGCGCGCTCGTTCATCGTCGACACGCTCGGCGTCGACGCGCACCACGTCGGCTACATCACCTACGGCCACGAGAAGATGTACCTGACGGACCTCGACGTGGAGCGCCTCTCGGAGAAGAAGCTCTCGACGACCGAGGCCAACCGCTCGGCGCTCATCTTCGCCTACCCCTGCTACAAGCAGCCGTGAGGCGCTTCGGCTCGGCGACGCTGACGCTGTGGGCGCTGGCGGCCTGCGGCTCGTCGTCGGTCGCGGCGCCGCCGCGTCCGGACGATCCGGTGACCATCAAGCAGGGTGAGCTCACGCGTCTGCGCGACGAGGCGGCGCGGGTCGGTCCGTTGCAGGACCGGCTCGCGGCGCTCCAGCGCGAGCGCGACGAGGCGCTGGCGGCGCTGCACGTGGCGAACCAGCGCCTCGGCCTCGAGCCGTTCGCGCCGACCTCGCTGGCGCGCGTCGACTTCGCGGTGAAGCTGCCCGACGCGTCGCGCCTCGACGCGCGCACGGCCAAGCCCAAGCGCACGACGCTGTCGAAGGTGCTGGGCGACACGCAGCGCGGACTGGTGATCGCGTATTGGGCCACGTGGTGCAAGCCGTGCACGTCGGAGGAGGAGCTGCAGCGCCTCGCCCGGCTGCGCGGCGAGCTCGCGACGCAGGGCGCCGACCTCGTGTTCCTGGCGGTCGACGGCCTCGACAAGGTGGTCGCCGATCCGCGGGCCGAGCGCTGGCTCTACCCGCTGTGGCAGCGCGACCAGGCGCACCTCGACATGCTGCCCGAGTCGTTCGTGCGCGCCGACGGCGTGGATCTGCCGCTCATGCTGGTCGTGCCGAAGGACGGCCGCGTGCGCTGGATCCGGAAGGGCGCGCTCGACGACGACGCCGCGCGCGACCTCGTGACGGCCGTCATCCGCGGCCGCTAGCGTGGGAGCGACGAGCGCCTGGGAACCGAGCACAGTCGCCGCAGCTCGGCCAGGCGCTCCAGCGGGACGATGGCGAGTCGACCGGGGTCGACGTCGAGGAGGGCGAGGTGCGCGCGCTCGGTCATCGCGTGGCGCATCGCGTCGCGCTCGGGTGCGCGGGTCGGTAGGGCAGCGTCCATGTCGAGACGATGCCGAGGCCGGCGACTCGACCGATCATAGGCCGCGACCATCGCCGCGATAGGGCGTCCCAATGGACCGCGCGAGGGCGCGGGCCGCGGAGGCGCGCTCAGAGCTCCGGCCACGAGCGCCCGCGCGCGTCCTCGGGTGTCGTCGGTCCGATGAGGCAGCGCGCAGCGCCGAGTCGGCCCCGAAGCGTGGACAGGCAGTCTTCGCTGGGAGCACCATCGAATTCGAGCGCGCGCTGGCCCAGCCACCGCCAGGCCTGCTCGATGGCCCCGTCGCTCACTGGGGTGCCTCGGGCGTCGCCGACAATCGCGTGACCCTCATTCGGCCGGGAGCGCGAAGAGCGCGTCCGGCTGCGGCCCGGCCACGACGGCCGTGACCGTCGTGCGCTCGACGTCGCGACCGTCGGCGTCGAGCTGCGCCGACATGAGCGGGAACCCGGGCAGCTGGTCGGGGTCGAGCTGCGGATCGAGCAGCGTCAGCGCGCGCGCCGCCGCGCGCGAGACCGGCGAGCGATCCCAATCCGCGAAGCACGTCTCGCCGACCACCCGCTCGCCGCGTACGAGCTCGTAGCGGCGACACGCGATGCCCGCGACCTGGCGCTCGACCTCGGTCTCGCGCAGGACCGGAGGCGCCATCGTGCCGTCGACGAGGAGCTTCGCCAGCTCCGCCTTCGGGGCCTCGAACGCGCTCGCGGTCGCGCTCGGCGGCGGCGCGGCCGGGGTCGGCGCGACCCGCACCGGGCCGTCGCGCCGAGGATCGAGCACCACCACCGACCTCGGCTCGGTCTGGCACGACTCGAGCCGCGCGCGCCCACCCGACAGGTAGAGCCGCTCGACGCAGCTCGCGCCGTCGGCGAAGCGCCGCTCGTAGCTGATGGCCACCGAGTCGGCGCCCGGCGGGGGCGACCTCCCGCACGCCGAGAGCGTCACACCGAGCAGCGCCCACCGTCCTCCGCGAAGCATGGCCGCCCATACCACCGCCACGCGCGCGGCGCGATGCCTCGACCACCTCGGCGTCCGCGATCGAATTTGTCACTCGGCGGTTGGCGTCACCGGCGCATCGTCCTCTCCCGACCGCCCGAGGCATGGTCAGATGTGGCGCAACCGAGCCCTCGCGAGCCGCATGAAACAAGGCATCGGTCGTGTTTTGCGACCGCGGTTCACATTTCTGGTTGACCGCCTCCGGACCATCGGGTCCAAGCCGGTCCACGCGCCGCGAGGACGGCGCCCCGTCAAACCGAACGAGGCTCCCATGACGACGAACCCGACGACGCCGCCGACCAATGTCCAGGCCGATCCCGCCAAGGCCAAGAAGATGACCATCTACTTCATCGCCGTCTCGCTCGCGGGCGCGGCCCTCATCACGGCGAGCGCCGTCCTGGGCTGGGGCTTCATCGGCTTCGCGGGCGGCGGCGTGATGCTGCTGGGCGGGGTCGGCGGCTTCTTCGGGCTGAAGGCGACCGGCGGTGTCGGGCGCGTGACGTGCCCGCGTTGCCAGCACGAGAGCGAGGTCATGCAGCTCGACGTGCACCGCTACCTGTGCTGCCCGGGCTGCAGCACCTGGCTCGAGGGCGCCCGCGCCATGAAGCCGGTCGAGGCTGGCCACATCGCGCCGACGCCGACCTTCACCGTGCCCGTGCCCGACGGCCCCGTGCGCTGGCCGGAGGCCGCTGGCGGCGGCTTCCTCAACCCCAGCGGCAGCCCGCTCCCGTGCCTCGAGCTGCGCACGATCGAAGGCCGCCGGACCCCGACCATCGGGCTCGTGGCGCCGGTGCGCGTGAGCCGCGTGGTGCGCCTCGAAGCCCCGTGGAAGAAGGACGACCCCGAGGCCGTGTCGCTCCGACTGGACCCGGTCCCGACGCTCGCGTTCCGGAGCTTCGACTACCTCCAGGCGTTCAAGGCCGCCAACGGCTGACGGCCGCGCTCCGCGGGTGAAGCGCGCGCGCCCGGCGCTCGGGCCGCGCGCCGTCAGCGGCACGACTGCGCGTCGGTGAAGTCGGTGTAGTAGACGTAGAGCGCGATGTCGTCGAGCTGTCCGAGCTGGATGTCCTGGTTGTCCTTGTCGCCGCGCTGGTCGAGCACGATGGCCCACGACGAGTTGAGGAACGGCCGCTCGCGGAACTCGTAGCGGCGATAGACGCTCGGGTCGAAGACGGTGGCGCGGTTGAAGTACGGCTGCGCCACCAGCACCGCGGGCGGCAGCCGGTAGTAGGCGATGCCGTCGCGCAGCGTGTCGATGGTGCCGGTGCCGTCTTGCCACCAGAGCACGTCGGCCTCGTCGTCGCCGAGGTCGCCGCCGAAGAGCGCCACCTCGATGAAGTTGATCTTGTGGTTCTTGGTGCAGGGCGCGAGCTCGTCCCGGTCGGTGGCGAAGGGGATCCTCAGGCGGCCCGCCTCGTCGAGGAGACGCGGGTCCTGGAGCCGCTCGCGGAACAGGCGATTGCGCGCCTGCTGGTCGAGCGCGCGCCCGTCGACGTCGGTCAGCGGGATGGCGAAGATGTCGTCGCGCACCGAGATGCGCTCGACGCGCGCGGCCGGCGCGCGGAACTCCTCCTCGAAGCCGAAGAAGGCGTCGCGCAGCTCCGCCAGATACTGGTCGAGGTTGTAGTCGCCGCGCCCGACCATGCGCACGAGGAAGAGCTGGTCGCGTCGGGCGTAGCTGGTCGAGGTGTAGTACTCGTAGACGAGCGTCGTGCGGTAGGCCTGGCGGATGGCCAGCTGGAAGGCGGCGTCGGCGTTCAGCACGGCGTCGTTCTTGAGGATGCGCACGTTCGGATCGTTGCGCGCCGCCTCGACGTTGATGGCCAGCTGCTCGGCCTCGACCTGCTCCTCCTGCGTGCGCGAGGCCTCGAGCCTGAGCCGCCGGAGCTCGGCGTCGGCGATCTCGATGCGCAAGGCCAGCTGGTTCGCCTCGAGGTCGATCTGATAGAGGTCGCGCAGCTTGCCGGCCACGACCGGCGCCGAGTCGATCTGCAGCGCGTCGCACTGCGCCTCGGTCTCCCAGCGCGCGCTCTCGAGCTGGAGCTGGTCGATCTGTCCCCGGCGATCGTCGATCTGACCCTGCAGCACGCCGGCCGCGATCTGGTGCGGCACCGAGAAGGCCTGCCAGCCGATGGTCGCGGCCGCGCCGGCGATGCAGTCGGCGGGCGTGCTGCACTTCACGAAGCCGAGCGCCGTGGCGTACGAGGTGGCGAAGCGATCGAGCACGCCCATGGCCAATTCGCACGAGCGGATTTCGTCATTCAATTTGGCAGTCTTGGTGCCAATCTTGTACTGGAAGCTGGCCAGCCCGTCGATGAGCTGGCAGCGCTGGTCGACGCGC
Organism: Myxococcota bacterium; assembly: GCA_046351155.1. GTDB lineage: Bacteria > Myxococcota_A > UBA9042 > PHBI01 > PHBI01 > JAXLYZ01. Next base: position 276,593 of record JAXLYZ010000005.1, on the reverse strand, counting down.
TCGGCCTCCTCGCGGATGTCGGCCTCGACCGACTGCTGGCGCGCCTGCAGCTGCTGGCGCTCGCCCAAGAGGAGCTCGATCTGGCGCACCTGCTCGTCGATCTCACCGTTGCCGACCGCGCCGCACGGGTCGCCGAGCGCGGCCGTGCGCGGGCTCTCGGTGGCGTGGCGCGGCGTGGCGACGTAGGTGCGGCCGTCGTCGCCGACGAAGTAGCCGCAGATGGGGCCCAGCCGATCTTCGTAGTTGGCGGCGATGCGCACGAGCTCCTCCTCGAAGCTCGCCTGGTCGGTGTCGAAGCTCCGGCTCGACTCGAGCGCGATGTCCTCGACGCGGCGCGCGGCGTCGACCGTCTCGAGCGTCGTGCGCAGCACGTCCTCGAAGGCGTTGCTGGCGCGCGTGTCGGCGTCGTCGCGCACCGGGAACGGCACGTAGTCGGCCGGGTAGCCGAAGAACGTCGGCGCGTCGGTGATGCTGTCGTGGACCTCGCGCATCTCCTGGAGCGCCACGCGATAGCGCCGCGTCGCGTCCTCGAGCGAGCGCACCACCTGGTCGCGCGCCGCCACCGAGGTGCGCGCCTGGACCGCCAGCATGAAGCGCCCGAGCATGGCCGACTCGAGGTAGGTCGTGGCATAGGCGCGGCCGATGACGGCGCGCGCCAGGTCGGGGCGGTGGAAGCCGAGGTAGCGCTGGGCGATGTTGCTGTAGGCGCGGGCGCGCTGCGACGACGCGCGCACCAGCCGGTCGAGGTAGCCGGTGACGGTCGACGAGGTGACCAGGTGCGGGGCGCTGCCGACGTCGCCGGCCACGACGGCGTCGACCAGCATGGGCGCCAGCCGGTAGAGGCGCTCGACGGCGGTCTCGTAGAGCTGGGCCGCCTCATATAGGGACGCCATCTCGTGGCCGGCGATGCCGGTGAGGTCGATGCCGTTCACCTCGAACTGCGAGCCGCGGAAGGTGCCGACGTTGACGCCGGCCTCGTCGAAGCGCGAGCGCAGCGCCGAGGTGAAGGCCTCGTCGCCGAGCATCACCAGGAGCTCGGCGTAGAGGCGCTCGAAGCCGTCGAGCAGCTGCGGGTTCCCGGCCGGGGCGGTGTCGCGGACGCCGAGCGCCGCCGACGCGAAGTCGGCCAGGCGCAGGGCGGCGAGCGAGGTCTTGCCGCGCAGCACCGGCACCACCGCGTAGAGGCAGTCGATGCGCTGGCGCAGCTCGGAGAGCACCGCGGTGTCGTAGCAGTAGGGCGTGGCGTCCGAGCCGCTCGCGTCGCAGGCCACCGGCGCGAAGCCGATGGGCTTGCCCTCGCGCCCGACGAAGCGCGTGCGATAGCGGAAGGCCTCGTCGACGCTGGCCGCCAGCGGCTGCATCGAGGTCGCGTCGGGCACGAAGAACTCCTTGCCGGCGCGCAGGTCGAGGCGGTCGCCCGAGCAGTAGTCGAGGTCGGCGCAGCGCCACGCCGCGTCGACGACCAGGTCGGGGATGCGCGCGTCGACCATCTCCTGGAGCGCCGCGCCGCAGCTCCCGCGCGCGCCGCTGGCGCGGTCGTAGTCCTTCTGGCAGTCCATCGCGGCGACATCGGCCTGCTTGCGTGAGCCGCTGCGGAAGGCGAAGTAGCGCACGTTGCTCTCGGGCGGGCAGGCGACGCGCACCTCGCCCGCGCTCCCGTCGCTGGTGTCGCCGGCGCCGCCGTCGAAGAGGCCGGTGTCCTCGCAGTAATAGTGCACATTGGCAATATCGATGGGAATGGTGCCGGGCACGCCGTCGAGCGCGCTGGTGACCAGATCCTCGGCCTCGCCCTGGGTGAGCACGGCCTCGGTCGTGCCGATGAGGCGCGCCTGCATGGCCGGGTCGCAGGCCAGCAGCGACTCCGGCGTCGGCGCGGCGAGCTCGGCCGGCGAGGCGGGCGGGTCGGGCAGGTAGTCGCTGCCGGCGAGGATCACGTCGTCGCGGTGCAGGACCATATAGCCATATGCCGAGAATGACTCCCCGTGCTCGGCGATGAACGACTCCATCTCCTCCTCGAAGAGCATGACGATGGTGTCGGCGCCGATCATGACGCCGTCGAGGAGCTTCAGGTGGCGCGTCCGCGCGCGCCCGTCGGGCACCGGGTTCTGGAACGCGCCGTCGCCCGGGCGGCACTCGACGCGGTCGCCGCCGACCAGGTTCGTGCCGAAGCCGGTCGCGAGCCAGGGCAGCGGGAAGGCCTCGAAGCCCTCGGCGCACGAGCCGTCGGCCGAGACGTAGCGCGCGGCGACCGAGGTGCTGACGTCGAAGCTCCGGAGCACGTGCACGCAGGTGTCGTGGATGGCGGGGTTGCACGCGCCCTTGGGGTCGTCCTCGAAGGTGAGCGACGCGGCCGGGTTGCCCGGCCAGTGCAGCGCGATCGGGCTCTCGACGCGGCCCTCCATCGGCGTGTGGCCGTCCTGGGCCAGGCCCTCGCGCAGCACCACCGAGAATGGCAATTCGCTGTGGCCGGTGGGGATAGGCGCCTCGACCAGGTTCGACACGAACGAGCGCACGCCGAGCGACGCGGCGCTGAGCGAGGTGTCGACGTAGGGGTAGCAGGCGCCGCCGGTGGCGCCGGCCGGGCACGCCTGCATGACCGAGTCGAAGCGCCACGACTCGGTCTCGGTCGAGGTCAGGAGCGCGTAGAGCTCGGCCACGCCGCCCGTCAGCGCGCCGCGGCGGAAGGCGCCCCAGCGGCGCACGAGGCCGTTGCCGACGGTGTCGGTGTGGAGGCGCTCGCTGGCCGTTCCGGCGGCCCAGTCGTGGAGCTTCTTGTCGGGGAAGGTCGAGAAGTAGTGGATCTCGCCGGCCCAGCGGCCGTCGAGCCGGCCGTGCTGGGCCACCGACACGTAGCGGACGCCGAGCGTCTCGCTCCTCACCTCGAGCATGCCCTCCCAGATGAGCCAGCTCGGGTCGGGCAGCGTCGCGGGCGCCACGACCGTCACCAGCGGGCAGGTGCCGGCGGCGTCGCAGTCGGGCGGCACCGTGACGGTGACCGGGTCGTCGTCGCCGGGCGCGCCGTCGACCGCGAGAGTGACAAAATCGAGGGCGGCGTGGTCGCCGAGATCGGCCGAGCCGCCGGCCTCGGCGACGAGCGTGCCGTCGCCGCCGAAGGCGCGGTGCGAGCGCCGCACGATGGTGAAGGTCTCGGCCACCGGCGAGTCGGTGACGATGGTGAAGCCCTGGCTGAGGTGCGCCGCGTCGAGCTGGAGCGCATCGGTGTCGAGCGCGAACGACGCCGGCACGAGGCTGCGCGTCGCCTGCGCGTCGCCCGGCGCGAGCGGCATGCACACGCCGGCCGTGCCGCTCGGCGAGTCGCAGAAGGTGCCGTCGGCGCAGCTGTCGCGCTGGCCGGTGACGCGCTCGCAGGGCGGGCGGCACACGCGCAGGTGGCAGACGTCGCCGCCCGTGCAGTCGTCGTCGCGCTCGCAGTCGGAGAAGCAGATGCCGTTGCCGCAGCGCTGGAAGCTCGGGCACTGGCTGTCGACCGAGCACGCCTTCGGCGCCTCGTCGGGGCCGACGCAGCTGCCGCTGCGGCAGGCGAGGTCGCCGACGCAGCCGTCGATGAGGTGGTCGGCCGAGCAGCGGCGCACGACGCCGTCCTCGATCAGATCGGCGCGGCAGGGAGTGTGACAAAATAGGACGTCCGGCATGGGCACGCGCGTATCCTCGGTCGGCGCGGTGTCGGTCGCGGTCGCGGTCGCGGTCGCGTCGCCGCTCGCGAGCGAGTCGGGCGCGAGGGCCGTGTCGGCGGGCGTGGCGCTATCGTCCGACGAGGTGTCGACGGCGACGGTGCTGTCGAGGTCGGGCGCGGTGTCGGAGTCGGCCGCGCCATCGCCGCAGGCGGCGAGGGCGAGGGCGAGGGTGGTGAGGCAGCCGCGGACGTGGCGGTGCGAAGGCGCAGTGCGGATGACGGAGCGCATGGCGGGACTCCTGGCGAGCGTGCGTGTCGGTGGCGGGGGTGACGGGTCGGGCGATCAGAGGTGGGCGGAGGCCGCGGCGATGGCGGCGCCGGCCGCGTCGTAGCAGTGGACGATGGTCACGCGCGGCGTGGCGCCGACCACCTCGCCGAGGCTCGTCAGCGCGTGGTCGTCCTTGGCCGTGACCGACACCGCGGTGAGCGGCGCCTCGCGCACGACGACGCCGACGACGTCGGCGGCGAAGCGGATCTCGGGCGCGGCCGCGCTCGCGTCGGCGTCCTCGAGCAGCACGTCGCACGCGCGCGCCGCGGGCGCCTCGACGACGAGGCCGCTCGTGGGCGGCGGCGGCGCGCAGGCGTCGCCGGGGCAGGGGTCCGAGGTCGTCCCGCCGTCGCCGCAGGCGCCGGCTCCGCACGCCGCGAGCGCCAGGCCCAGCGCCGGGCCCAGCCAGCGCCGACCCGCGCGCGCGGCGACGCGAGCCGGAGAGACGGAGGGGACGGGGGCGCCGGAGGCGCAGGCGGGGCGGTGGTCCATGCGGGTGACTCCTTCGAGGTCGACGCGGGCCTAAGCAGGCCGCGTGCCGAGGAGTCGGTGCGCGATGGATGGCCGCCGCACGGCGCGGCGACGCGCCTCAGGGCGGTGTCGAGCGCTGCGCCGCCCGACACCGCTGTTGCGGTTCTCGACAGGAGAACGAGCTCGACCGGGCCGCGCGCGACCCGGCCGCGCTCGGGCGCAGCGTCACTTGGTGGCGTTCTCCAGGCGGATGCGGAAGGAGTTGCTGGCCGGGCTGGCGAGGTCCTTGCCGAGGTGGATCGACGCCAGCGGCATGGCCTTTCCGTCCATGCGGAAGTTGATGCGCGCGCTCTGGCCGGCGCCGGTGAAGTCCACGCCGTCGGCGCTGGCGTCGCTCTTCAGCGCCAGGTCGATGCAGCTCTTGTGCTTCACGATGGCGGCCTTGTCGCCGTCTTCGAGATCGATGCGCGCGACGCCCTGGATGTCCTTGGCGCAGACGCTGCCGGTGAAGGTGTGGGTCTCGCCGACCTTGGCGCGGAAGCGGACGTGCTCGCCCTTGTCGTCGCGCCACACCCAGGCGCCGGTCACGTCGCCGGCGCGCCAGTCGGGCTCGCCCTCGGCGCTCACCTGCACGTTCTTCGTCGCCACCGGCTTCGCGGTCGTCGCCGTCTTCTGCGGTCCCGCGGCCTTGGGCGTCGCCGGCGTCCCGGCCGGCCCTTCGGCGAGCGCGCTCGCGCCGAGCGTCACGACGATCCCGAACCCCGACACCGCGCTGAACATCTTCGAGAACATGGCCAAACCTCCTGACCGTCGGAGGAGGCGTCCGGCGCAACCCGGCACTCGCGCGCGCACCCTGCGCGCACGAGCCACCGGTCCCGGTCGTCCCTTCGGGCCTTCTGGTCCGGCGCTCATCCCTGGCGTCCGGACGCACCTTCAACGCGACCTCGCGCGGCCCGGTTCTCGACCGTTGTAAAACGGAGGTCACGCGCCGGTGCCCGCGAGGTCTTGCGTCGAACCCTGCACGGAGCATATCGTCGCGCCGACGCGGCACTCGGAAGGCCGACCGGACACACCACACGCCAGCTCATCGGCTGGCGCTCGTGTCCCAGGTCCCCGGGTCGCGACGCGCCACTCCAACCTCCTCAGGAGAGCTGCATGACTGCCTCGACCGGCCGCCATCCGATGACCCTTCGTCCCGTCCTCTATGATCTCCCCGGCACCGACCGCGTCCTCGTCCGCCACGACCTCCTCTATAGAGAGGCGGACGGCGCCGGCGCCGACGCGCTGACGTTCGACCTCTACGCTCCGCCCGAGCCCGCGCCCGACGGCGCGCAGCGCCCGGTGGTCGTGTTCGCGTCGGGCTACCCCGACCCCGGCTTCGCGGCGAGCCTGGGCTGCCGCTTCAAGGAGATGGCCGCCTACGTCTCGTGGGGCCGCCTGGTCGCGGCGTCGGGCCTGTGCGCGGTGGTCTACTCGAACCGCGAGCCCGCGGCCGACCTCGCGACGCTGCTCGCGCACCTCCGCGCGCACGGCGCCGAGCTCGGCATCGACCGCGAGCGCATCGCCATCTGGGCCTGCTCGGGCAATGTCCACACCGCGCTGACGACGCTCCTCCGCGACGCGCCCGACATCATCCGCGCGGCGGCGCTCTGGTACGGCTACATGCTCGACCTCGACGGCTCGTCGATCATCGCGCAGGTGGCGGCCGCGTACGGCAGCGTGCCCGCGTGCGCCGGCAAGACCGTCGCCGATCTGCGCTCCGACGTGCCGCTCTTCGTGGCGCGCGCCGGCCGCGACGAGACGCCGGGGCTCAACGAGACGGTCGACCGCTTCGTGTCCCACGCCATCGCCGCCAACCTGCCGCTGACGTTCGCCAACCATCCGACCGGACCGCACGCGTTCGACCTCCTCGACGACAGCCCGACGACGCGTCACCTGGTGCGCGAGGTGCTGGCGTTCCTGCGCTCGCGGCTCGGCCTCGAGGCCGCGGGGACGTGAGGTCGGGCGGCTGTTCGCGTCAGGCGTTTTGACTTAGCCTGCGGCGGCCGTCCTCATCCGGTCTGTCCGCCGCGGAGCAAGTGCCATGCGTTCGATCGTCGTCGTCTTCGCCCTGGTGTCGGGTCTCGCCGGGTGTCCGCCCGCGTCGCTCCCGCCTCGTCCCCCCGAGCCCCCGGGTCCGGCGCTCGACGACCCCGCGACGCTCACGGAGGTGGCCGCCGGGACGCGCATCAAGGTCCTGAGCATGTCGAACGGGTTCGACGACTCGGTCGAGGTCGACGACGTCTGCGTCGTGGTCGAGCTCACGCGCGAGTCGACCACCGACGACTGGGTCGGCACGCTCACGTGCGGCGACGACGACTACGAGATCGACGACTTCAACCAGCTCGACTTCTCGTTCGTGCGCTGAGCCTCCCGCGCGCGGCCGGTCGACTCGCGGGTCTCGACGTCGCCGCCGCCGTTGCGTGGATCAGGAGCGGTGCGCTAGAACCCCCGCAAAGGGGGAGACATGAACGATCACGTGGCGCGCGTGCGCGCTTCGATGTCCGCGCGGAGACTTCTCCAGGCCGCTGTCGCGATAGTGGCGGCGCAGGCCGGCGCTTGTTTTCCCGGGCCGCTGGGGGGCGATGCGAGCGGCGACACATCGCCCTCCGACGCGACCGCGGTCGATGATACCTCGGCCGTGGATAGTGCCACTCTCGACGTCGGTCTGGGTCGCGAGTGCGAGTCGAGCGCCGACTGCGATGACCACGACGCCTGCACCGGCATCGAGACCTGCGGCGCCGACGGGCGCTGTCGCAGCGGTAGCGCGGTCGAGTGCGCTCTATCGAGCGACGCATGCCGCGACAACGTGTGCCAGCCGGCCACCGGCGACTGCCAGCTGGTGGCCGCCCACGAGACCGACGCGTGCGACGACGGCAAGCTCTGCACCCACGACGACGCGTGCGCGGGCGGGGTGTGCAAGGGCGTGGCCCTCGTCTGGAACGACGGCCTCGCGTGTACGGTCGACCGCTGCGTCGAGGGCGCAGCGGTGTGCGTCTTCGACGACGCCGCGTGTCAGTGCGAGACGAACGCCGACTGCGACAACCACGACGCCTGCGACGGCGTCGAGACCTGCGGCGCGGCGCGGACGTGCCAGAAGGGCACGGCGGTCGTGTGCGAGGCCTCGACGGTCGCGTGCTTGCGGAACGCCTGCCAGCCGGGCACCGGCGCCTGCGAGCTGGTCGACGACGACGGCGCGGCATGTGACGACGGCGACCCGTGCACCGACAGCGACGGGTGCCTGGGTGGCGAGTGCCTGAGCGCCACCAAGGACTGCGCCGACGCCGCGGCCTGCACGAGCGACGCCTGCGACGGCGACACCGGCGGGTGCACGCACGTGCCCGACGGGAGCTGCGAGTGTCTGGTCGACGGCGACTGCCCCGACGACGGCAACGCCTGCAACGGCTCGATGACCTGCGCCGCGAAGAGCCTCACCTGCGTCCTCGGCGCACCGCCGGGCGACGGCGCCGCGTGCGACGACGGCCAGAAGTGCACCGGCCCCGACGCCTGCCAGGGCACGACGTGCACCGGCGCGCCGACGACGTGCAGCGCGTCGTCCGACCCGTGCCAGGTCAACGCCTGCGACCCGGCCAGCGGCCAGTGCAAGCTCCACGCGGCCGACGATGACACGCCTTGCGACGACGCCGACGCCTGCACCCAGTCGGACGTCTGCGCGGGTGGCCACTGCGTCGGCTCCGACCCGGTCGAATGCCAGCCTTTGTCAGATTGCCACAAAGTCGGCAACTGCGATGCCGCGACCGGGCTCTGCTCAAGTCCCACGAAACCGGCTGGCACCCTGTGTGACGCAGCTGGGGATCCGGGCTTCTGCACGAACGGCGATTGTCGACTGCGCATGCTCTCCGCCGACGGCTGGCACAACTGCATCGTCTTGAACGGCAACGTTCGTTGCTGGGGCCGGAACGATAGTGGAGTTCTGGGCTACGCAGGCGTCGACATCGGCGACGACGAACCCGCTTCGATCGCTCCGCTGGTGGATTTCACCGAAGACGTCATCGACCTGAGCACCTCGACGGGAACCACCTGCGTGGTGTTGGCCGGCGGTAGTGCCAGGTGTTGGGGCTATGGAGCGCTCGGCGCGCTCGGCAATGGCAGCCTCGACAACCAGACGGACCCGTTGACTGCTCCCGCCGTGACGATTTCTGGCAATATCCGGCGCATACGCACTGGGGGACTCGCGACCTGCGCCCTCCGCACTGACGGTCAGTTGTGGTGCTTCGGAGACAACGTGGTCTCCAGCCTTGGCTATCCGGACGAGGAAGTCGTCGCCGACCCGGGCACCATGCCGCCAGTCGGTCTGGGCACCGACCTCCCCATCCTTGATGTGTCCGTCTACGACCAAGTGTGCGTGGTGTTCGATGTATCGAGCCGGCCCGACGTCGAGGGCAATCTCAAGTGCTGGGGATACAACTACGGGGGGCAGACGGGATATGGCACTCGCACGAATATCGCCGATCCGGCGTCGGTCGGGTTCGTGCCCGTCGGCGGGACCGTGGTCGCAGTCCAAGCCGGTGCGGGTCGAACCTGCGCCCTGCTGGAGGGCGGCCTCCTCAAGTGTTGGGGCGGGAACCAATACGGCGAGCTCGGCCTCGGAACCGTCGGCCAAGGCGACGACTTGTGGCTCACTTCCCCGAGTCCTGACCCTATCGCGCTCGGAGGACCCGTGGTGGCTTTCGCGTTGGGCGGCAACCATGCGTGCGCGCGCGAGCAATCCGGCATCGTGCGCTGTTGGGGCAAGGGCATAGCCGCGCTAGGACTCGAGGTCTCCGAGAACGTCAGCGCGCCGCTCCAGGTCAATCCCGCGACAGGCGTGGAGGTTGGAGGCCGGGTTGTGCAGCTCGTCGCCGGCTTCGACCACACCTGCGCGCTGATGGACACGGCGGCCGTCCGATGCTGGGGCAGCGGTGCGACCGGCGTCCTCGGCTACGGCACCGTCCAGGACTACGGCGGCGTTGCGGGATCGATGCCGCCGCCCAACGTGCCCTACCAATAGAATGGGGTGGCGATCGGCACAGCCGCTCGTATCTCGATGGTTGCACGCCGTTCGAAAAAGGTTGGTTTACCGACCGACCCCCGGGTACTCCTCCGCCCGCCAAAGACGGAGGTCCTCATGCATCGTGTACTCGTCGCCTTCCTGGTCGTGCTCGCCGCCGGACAGGCTCACGCGACCGACGTCGCCGGCTCCATCGGCAGCAACACGACCTGGAACCTCGCGGGCTCGCCGTACAAGCTGACGAGCAACGCCATCGTCGCCGCCGGGGTCACCCTCACGATCGATCCGGGCGTCGAGGTCCGCGGCGTTGCGGGCGCCCAGCTGACCATCAACGGCACCCTCTCGGTCGCCGGCACTGTGGGCTCGCCGGTGGTCTTCCGCGAGGACGCCTCGACCTGGAACGGCTTGTCGTTCGCCGACGGCTCGAGCGCGCAGCTGGCCAACGTCGAGATTCGCAAGGCCACGACCGCGATCAAGATCGTGAGCCCGGAGGCGGTGAGCTACACGTTCAACGGCGTCGTCCTCAAGGACTTCAGCTCTCGCGGCGTCGACCTCTCGGGCACCGGCACCACCGCGTTTACCGCCCTCGACGCGCGCACGACGACCGCCGCCGCGTTTCCTGTGTTCAGCGCTGGAATCAACCTGACGCTGACGAACAGCACGCTGCTCGGTGGGTCGACCGGAATCAACGCAAGCAACTGTAGTCTGACGCTCGACCACACCGTCGTGGCGGACGCGACGCTTGGCGTGTCGCTGACCGTCAGTACTGCGGTGACCTATGCGCTCGGCATCGATCACGCGACGTTCTGGAGCAATCCCACCGCGGTTCAGGTGGCGCGCACCAACTCCAGTGGGCGCATCAATCTGTCGATCAACAGGTCGGTGTTCAGCGAAAACGATCTACTCGTCAACGACGTCGGCAGCTATTCGTCGAGCCTGAATGTCTTCACCGACAACGTCTGGACTGGAACGAAATCCTCGGGCACCGCTTTCTCGAGCGACTCCGGCAATCTGAACTACGCCGCGCTCCTCTCGGACCCAGCGGCTGGAGATTGGAGCCCGACCGAGCGGTCGCCGGCGCGCTACTATGCGCCCGCGGACCCGAACGCGACCGCGGGCGCCATCGCCTATTCGGGCAAGGCGAGTCCTGCGGGCGTTCACGGCTTCTGGTACGTCAACAAGACGTTCGCGGCCGATTCCGTCACCGATGTGTCAGGAGACATGGTCATCACAAAGGGCGTCACGATGACGTTCCTACCCGGCGCGCAGTTCCGCATGAAGACCGGCGACGCGATGGCCGGCGGCAAGGATCCGGCCCGCATCGAGATCCGTGTCGAGGGTACGCTCGAGGCCGACGGCACCAACTCCCATCCGGTGAAGTTCACCTCGGGCGCGGCGACGGCCAAGCCCGGCGATTGGTACGGCATCGTCATCATCCCCACGACGCAGGCCTTCAACGTCTCGCAGGTCGATATCGGCTATGGCTATCGCGGCGTCACGCTCGAGTCGAACGACCACATCGTCGCCGGCAGCGTGATCCATGACTGCAGCGATTCCGGCATCTGGGTGTCGGGCGGAACCCCGAATGTCGAGTCCACCGAGCTCCGGAACAACGTGGTCGGGCTCTACGCCGAAAGCGCCACCGGCCTTGATGTCGTCGATGTGGATGTGCACGACAATACCTATCAAGGAGTCCGCCTGCGCAACACGACGGTGATTTGGCAAATCGGTCGAATCTACAACAATGGGACCTACGGCGTCGACAGCGTCAAAGACACCTCCGTGACCGCGAGTGTGACTCTGCGAAATCTAACGATTGCACACAATGGACAGGTCGGAGTCCGGATGAGCCGCATCAATTCGAGCGGCAGCCTTTCGCTGGCCGTGGAGAATTGCAGTATCACCAACAACATTGGATACGGCGTCACCGACGAAGGGTCGTATTCGACGGCGGCAGCGTGTCGCGCGTCCGACATCTGGGGCAATGCGGCGCGCACGACTGTCACGTTCTCGCCAGACACTTGCTTTGCCGAGAACCCGCTCTACGTCGACGCAGCCGCGCGGAACTACGCGCCGACGATGCACTCGCCGCTGCGTTACCGTGGCACGAACGACGATCTCGTCGGTGCAGTAGACTATGGCGGCGTCGATGGACCGCTGCTCGAAGGCTGGCTCTGGGAGAATTTCACGTTCACCAAGAGCGGGTCACCCTGGCCGATCGTGGGCGATATCACGGTTCCGAAGAATGTGGTCGTGACATTCGAGCCGGGGGCAATTCTCCAGTTCGTGACCAACGATGGCATGGGCGGTGGTGTCGATACCGGTCTGTCCGAATTGGCGGTACTCGACGGAGGCAGGGTCGTCTTCGACGGCGGGGGAGCGCCTATCCTACTCACGTCCGCAGCTGTCACTCCCACGCCCGGCGCGTGGTATGGACTTCGACTCACGAATGCGGCGACTTCGGTCATCGACAATGCGCAGATCGAGTATCCAAAATACGGCGCATATATCGTCGGACCCAAGGCTCCGTACATCGAAGACACGCGCTTCATTCGTCACCATGTGGCCGGTATCCACGCAGAGGGCGTCAGCACTTCTCCGACTCTGGACGTCCTTGCATCCTGGATTGTCGGCGATGGCACCGGAATTGGAATCGATTTGGCGAATAGTACCGCCCGCATCCGCTCGTCGTACGTCACCCATCATTCGACGGGCATCGCGGTGGTGCATTCCTCAGCAGTCCGTCTACCGCGACAATCACCAACAACACTCTCGTTCACCAGGCCAACGGCATTCTCCTGAGCCGGATCAACTCGAGCGGCACGTTCGCCACGACGATGGAGAACAACGTCATTGCCAATAGCACCTCGGCCGCGGTGATCGACAACGGTAGCTATACGAGCGCGCTGGTCGCGCGTAACAACAACTACTTCAACGTCACGACGACCAGCTACAGCGCCTCCCCCAACACCGGCCACATCACCACCGACCCGAAGGTCGAGGACGACGACTGGGACGCGTACCCGCGCTGGTGGGACGGCAAGCTCTGGGCCGAGTCGCTGGCCATCAACGCCGGATATGCCACCGCCACCGACCTCCCGACGCGCGACATCCTCGGCAACGCCCGCAAGATCGGCGCCGCCGTCGACATCGGCGCCTTCGAGTTCGACCCCTCCGCCAACAAGGAGCCGCGCGCCGACGCGTGCACCGCCTCGCTCATCGTGCCGCGCGGCGAGTCGTTCACGCTCGACGGCTCGAAGGCGGTCGACCCCGACGGCTTCATCGCGTCGGCCTACTGGACCATGAGCGACGGCACCGTCACCGCGGGCCAGTCGGTGACCCACACCTTCGCCAACGCCGGCGACACGCAGTGGGCCTACATCACCGTCGTCGACGACAAGGGCGCCGAAGACCACGCGCTCGTGAAGGTCAACGTCGACATCCGCCCCATCGCCGACGCCGGCCCCGCCGTCTTCCAGGATCAGGGCCCGGCCGAGGAGGTGTTCTTCGACGGCACCCTCAGCACCGATCCCGACGGCCAGGTCGTCGGCTGGTCGTGGAACTTCGGCGACGGCACCCCCGTCTCGACCGAGAAGAGCCCGCGCCACAGCTACCTCTCGGCGGGCGTCTACACCGTCACGCTGACCGTCACCGACAACGAGGGCCTCACCCACAGCGACACCACGCTCGCCACCGTCTACGGCACCAACGACACCGTCGGCCCCCACGTCCAGCACACCGAGATCGCCGACGGCGTCCCGGTCAACACCGCCGTCGTCGTGCAGGCCGACATCACCGACCCGTCCGGCGTCGCCTCGGCCGTCGTCCTGTATCGCCCCATCGGCGGCACCACCGCGCAGTTCGTGTCGATGACCCAGGTCGGCACGACCAACACCTGGAAGGCCACCATCCCCGCGGCCGGCGTGACCTCGGCCGGCGTCGAGTACTGGTTCGTGTGCGCCGACGCGGCCACCCCCAACGCCAACTCGAGCACCACCCCGGCCAACGCTCCGACCGGCGGCGTCTACAACTTCCTCGTGGTCGGCGACCCCAACCCGCCGACCATCGTCCACACCGAGATCAGCGACGGCCAGACCACCGGCCAGGCCGTCGCCGTGAGCGCCACCATCACCGACGCGACCGGCGTCGCCAAGGCCAACCTCTACTTCCGACCCAAGGGCGGTACCAGCTTCGGAGCCGCGCCCATGGCCAAGATCAGCGGCAACACCTGGTCGGCCCAGATCCCCGCCTTCGTCGTCACGAGCCCCGGCGTCGAGTACTACCTCGAGGCCACCGACACCTCGCCCATCCCCAACACCGGCTACGCCCCGGCCAACGCGCCGGCCGGCGTCTACGACTTCACCGTCGGCTCGGGCGACGTCACGCCGCCCATCATCGCCCACACCCCGATCACCAACGGCAAGCCCGCCGGCAGCGCCGTCGCCGTCACCTGCAGCGCGGCCGACAACATCGGCGTCACCGGCGTCATGCTCTACTACCGTGTCACCGGCGCGGGCGCCTTCACCGCCACCGCGCTCGCCGCGTCCGGCGGCACCAGCTGGAGCGGCAACATCCCGGCCGCGGCCGTCACCACCGCCGGCGTCGACTACTACCTCGTCGCCTCGGACGCCGCCGCCAACCACGCCAGCTCGCCCGACACCGCGCCCACCACCTGGAACAGCTTCACCGTCGTGGCCGTCGACACCAGCGCGCCGACCATCGTGCACACGGCCATCCCGAACGGCCAGGCCGCCGGCAGCTCGCCGGTCGTCACCGCCACCATCACCGACACGTCGGGCGTGGCAAGTGCCAAATTGCTGTATCGGCCGCACGGCTTCCCGGTCTTCCAGGAGGTCGCCATGACCGCCAACGGCAACACCTGGACCGCGTCCATCCCGAGCTTCGTGGTCACCCCGCCGAGCGTCGAATATTACATCCGCGCCAGCGACACTCCCGGCAATATCGGCAATTACCCGGCCGGCGGCGCCGCGGCGCCCATCGTCTTCACCGTCGTCGACGGCACCAGCGACACCACCGCGCCGAACATCGTCCACGACCCGATCGCCAACGGCCAGACCGCCGGCCAGGCCATCGCCATCAGCGCGCTCGTGTCCGACGGCACCGGCGTCGCGTCGGTGACGCTGCGCTACCGCGCCATCGGCACCAGCTCGTGGACGGTGCTGGCCATGGTCGCCGGCGCCAGCAGCAGCTGGTCGGCCACCATCCCGGTCGCCGCCGTCAAGGCGCCCGGCCTCGAGTACTACCTCGAGGCGGTCGACTCCTCGGCCGCCGCCAACAAGTCGACGGCGCCGGCCGCCGGCGCGAACGGCCCGTACAGCTTCGCCGTCAACGACGTCGACGCCACGCCGCCGACCATCGTGCACACCACGGTGACGTCGATCGAGGCCGGCTCACCGCTCGCCATCAGCGCCACCATCAGCGACGACGACGAGGTCGCCTCGGCCACCCTGCGCTGGGCTCCGGGCGCCGCCGCCTTCGCCTCCATCGCCATGGTGAAGACCACCGGCGCGACCTGGACCGCGACCGTCCCGGCCGCCAGCATCCCGGCCGGCACCACCAGCCTGCGCTACGTCATCACCGCCGTCGATCCGACCGGCAACAGCGCGTCGCACCCGACCACCGGCGAGGCCAACCCGCACGTCGTCAGCGTCACCGACACGGTCGCCCCGGTCGTCACCGTCGGCGCCATCGCCGACGGCAAGACCGCCGGCTCGGCGGTGCCCGTGACCGCGACCGTCACCGACGTGAACCCGGTCTCGGCCGTCACCCTCTACTACAAGACCACCGGCTCGGCCGCGGCCTACGCCAGCGTCGCCATGACCGGCGCGGCCGGCTCGTACACCGCGTCGATCCCCGCCGCGACCGTGGTCCTCCCGGGCGTGAGCTACTACGTCTCGGCCAGCGACGGCAGCAACGTCGGCTACGGCCCGGCCACCGCGCCGGCGACCCCGGCCGCGTTCACGGTCGTCAACGGCTGCAGCGACGAGTGCACCGCGGCGGCCAAGCGCTGCAGCGGCAACGCCGTCGAGACCTGCGGCAACTACGACGCCGACGCCTGCACCGAGTGGGGCGGCTCGAGCGCCTGCGGCGCGACCCAGACGTGCACCAACGGCGCCTGCGTCGCCGCCCCGCCGGCCGATCTCGTCATCAACGAGGTGCTCTACGACGACGTCGGCACCGACGTGAACGCCTTCGTCGAGATCTACGGCCCGCCCTCGACGAGCCTCGTCGGCTACTCGCTGGTCGGCGTCAACGGCAACGGCGGCACCGAGTTCAACACCATCGCGCTGACCGGCTCGACCGGCGCCGACGGCTTCTACGTCGTCGCCAAGACCGGCTCCAACGCCGCCATCCTGGCCGCTGCCGACCAGACCTCGGCCAACGCCGACTACCAGAACGGCCCCGACAACATCCAGCTCCGCCAGGGCACGACCGTGGTCGACGCCGTCGGATATGGCACTTTCGCCGTGGGCGACGTCTTCGCCGGCGAAGAGGCGGCCGTGGCCGGCGTGACCTCGGGCGTGTCGATCGGCCGCGACGCCAGCGCCACCGACACCGACGCCAACGTCGACGACTTCTACCCGCAGCTGGCCTGGACCCCCGGCGCCCCCAACCAGGCCAAGCTCTCGGCCGTGCCGGTGGCGCACGCCAGCTGCCCGACCAGCGGCTCGGTCGGCGTCGCGCTCACGCTCGACGGCTCGGGCTCGACCGACGACGGCAGCATCACCGCCTACGATTGGAGCTTCGGCGACACGCAGAGCGGCAGCGGCGCGAGCGTGCAGCACACCTACGCCGCGGCCGGCACCTTCGTCGTCACGCTGACCGTCACCGACGACCAGCACCAGACCGACACCGACACCTGCTCGATCGCCGTGACCGTCGCCGACACCGCCGGGCCGACCATCGTCCACACGCCGAGCGCCGGACCGCTCGCCGCGGGCCAGCCGCTCAGCGTCAGCGCCAACATCACGGACGCCTCGGGCGTGGCCTCGGCCAAGCTCCACTGGCGGACCAAGGGCGCCACCGCCTACACCGTCGTCAACATGACCGGCAGCGCCGGGACCTACACGGCCACCATCGCGTCGCTGGCGGCGCCGGGCGTCGAGTACTGGATCGATGCCACCGACTCGAAGGGCAACGCCGCGGCGCTCCCGCTGACCGCGCCGACCGTCTTCTTCGCCATCGACGTGTACGTCCCCGACACCACCGCGCCGGCCATCGTGCACACGCCGGTCAGCGGCAACCACGCGGTCGGCGTCGCGGTGGCGCTCGAGGCCACCGTCACCGACGCGAGCGGCATCTGGCGTCAAGGTGTTCTACCGCGCGTCGACCGGCGGCTCGTTCACCGAGGCCGCGCTCACCGCCGGCGCCAACAACGTCTACAGCGGCGTCATCTACGACGCGGCCATCGTGGCGCCGGGCGTGCAGTACTACCTGCAGGCCGTCGACAAGGCCGCGCCGGCCAGCACCGCGACCAGCCCCGCGACCGCCCCGGCCGCGCTCCACAGCTTCACGGTCGGCGCGCAGCCGGATCGACACGACGGCGCCGACCATCACCCACACGCCGGTCGCCGGGCCGCTCGCCGACGGCGTCGCGGTCAGCCGCGACCGCGACCGACACTTCGAACGTCGCGTCGCTGACGCTCTACTTCCGGCCGCAGGGCTCGCCGACCTGGCTCTCGCTGCCGCTCACGCCGACCACCGGCAGCTACGGCAGCTCGTCCCCGCGCTGGCGGTGACCGCGCCGGGCATCGAGTACTACCTCGCGGCCGTCGACGCGTCGGCCAACGCCAACCACGCGACGCTGCCGGCGACCGCGCCGACCGCGGTCTTCAGCGTGGCGGTGACGGCGCCCGACGTGGCCGGCCCGACGCTCGAGCTCGACCCGGTGGCGACGCCGGTGACGGCCGGCACGCCGGTGCCGGTGGCGGTGACCGCGACCGACGCCTCGGGCGTGGCCTCGGTCGACCTCTACTTCCACAAGGCCGGCACGAGCTGGCAGACGCTGGCCATGACCGCCGGCGCCGACGACCGCTGGACTGCGGTCATCCCTGGCGCGTCGGTGGTCGAGGGCGTGCTCGAGCTCTACGTGTCGGCCGACGACGACGTCGGCAACACCGCCACCGAGCCCGCCGACGGCGCGGCCGATCCGATCGAGGTCCAGGTCGACCCGAAGCCGGTCGACGACGTCGTCGCGCCGGTCATCCTGCACAGCCCGGTGTCGGTCGTGGCCCACGGCGAGGCCGCGCCCATCAGCGCCGTCGTCACCGACGCCAGCGGCGTCGCCTCGGTCGTCGTGCTCTATCGCGCCGACGGCGAGAGCGACTTCACCAGCCTGGCGCTCGTCGACCAGGGCGGCGGCCACTGGAGCGGCTCCATCCCGGCCACGGCCACGCTCGGCGCGAGCGTCGACTACTACCTCGAGGCCACCGACGGCGCGCCCGCGGCCAACGTCGCGCGCGACCCCGAGGACGCGCCCAGCGGCCTCCACACCATCGACGTGCTGGGCGGCCCCGACGAGGACATCTCGGTCGAGGCCGTCGAGACGGTCGAGCCCGGCCCCGAGGCCGACACCTCGGTCGCCGAGGAGACCACCAGCCCCGGCGACGACACCGGCCCGAGCACGGCCGACGAGGGCAGCGCGGCCGAGGCCGAGGCCGTCGTCACCCACGGCGGCAGCGACGGCGGCTGCGCCGGCGGCGACGTCGGCGGCGCCCAGCTCGGCCTGCTCGCGGCGGTCGGCGTGCTCGCGGCGCTGGCGCTCGCGCGCCGGCGCGGCGCGCTCAGCGCGCCTTGAGCACGAGGCGGTAGGACACCTCGACCAGGCCGCCGTTCTTCGGCGCCGGGAACGACCAGCGCCCCATCTTGGTGACGACGCACTGCTCGAGGGCGGCGTCGCCGAGCGTGCTGCGCGCGATGCGCGGCTCGAGCACGCCGCCGCTCGGCAGGATGGTGAACTCGAGGGTCATGCCGCCGCCGAGCTTCGGGTTGGCCTGGAGCCCGTCCTGGTAGCAGGCCTTCACGCCGCGCAGGTAGCGGCGGATGTATTGCTGCACCGTGTTCGAGTCGAGGCCGCCGTCGTCGGACACGCGCGGCTTCTGCTCCTCGATGATGGGGCCGGGGTCGCGCGGGTTGAAGGGCAGGTCGCTCACGTCGCGCGGGCCGCGCGGCTTGCCGAGGTCGGCGACGACGGGGCCGGTCGGGCCGTCGGGGCCGCCCGGAGGGCCGCCGGCCGGGCCACCGGGGAAGCCGTTGTCGCCGGTGAAGGTGCCGCCGAACGGGTCGTGGGCGCCGGTCGCGAAGGTCGAGCCGGGGCCGGCCATGGCCACCAGCAGATCGATGCGCCGGTCGCTGCCGACGTTCATGTCCATGGTCGGCCATGAGCGGGTTGTCGCGCGCGGAGCGTCGACGCCAGCGCGGTGAGCTGGGCGCGCTCGCGCGCCGCCTCCTGGCGCTCGGAGGGTGACAGGTTCGGGTCGATGCGCGGCGGCTCGGGGGTGCGCGGGTTCAGGCGATCGACGATGTCGGCGGTGCGCACCGACTCGTCGCCCGCCGCGCCGTCGTCGTCGGGCTCCTCGGCGTCGCCGGCCTTCTCGTCGCTGACCTCGCGCACCACGTCGGGCACGGTCGGCTCGGGCAGATCGATCTGGACCTCGACCGCCTTCTCGGCGACCTGGTCCTCGGCCATGAGCGGCTCGACGCGCGCCATGCGCGGCGGGTTGATGCCGATCTCGCGCCGCGCGTCCGCGTCCCAGCCGAGCACCGCGTAGACCCCGAGCGCGACGAACGCCAACGCAGGAGTCCGAGCGCCGGCGGCCTCGGTCCAGCTCGTCAGCGCCACGCGCGCGCGCCCGGCCAGCGGCCGCACGAAGAGGTAGGAGACGCGCGTCTCGCCGGCCACGACCGTGCCGCGCTCGCCCATCCGGATGCGCTTCCAGGAGTCGCCGCCGCTGGTCATCGTCACGTCGCCCTCGCGCGTCACGCGGAAGCGCGGCAGCCGCGGCACACCGGCGGCCTCGGCCACCGCCGAGGTGGCGTCGAGCTCACGGGCGAGGTCGACCTCGCGCGGCTCGTAGACGACGAGGTCGCGGAGCGGCACGCCCTCGCGCGACACCAGCAGGCGGAGGAGCGAGGTCGTCGTCCAGCGCGGCAGCGACGCCAGCGCGATGTTGCCGGCGATCATGGCCACGACGCCCCAGAGCGCGGCGAAGAAGCCGGGCTGGAGGCCGACGTCCTCGAACGCCATGACGCGCGGACCCGACGCGGCGGTCGCGCCGGCGAGGGCGATCCAGGCGGCGAGGCCGAGGCCGGCGCCGAGGCCGATGCGCGCCGCGCGGTAGCGCTTGCCGCTGGCGAGCCCGGCGATGGCGCTGGCGGCGACGCCGAGCCCGGCGAGCGCGGCGACCCAGCCGAAGGCGCTGGCCTCGACCGCGCTCGGCGCGGGGGCCAGCGCGAAGCGCTGCCACGGCATGAACACCAGCGCGGCCGCGAAGACGAGGGCGCCGACGATGGCGACGCCCAGGCCGACCGAGCCCGACGGCAGGCTGAAGCCCTCGGCGCGCAGCGTCTGCGGCAGCGCCACGCGCGCCGGCGCGGGTCGCGCGGGCCAGGCCGGCGTCGGAGCCGGGGCCGCATCGGAGGTCGCCGGAGGCCGGGCCCGGATCTGGCCCGAGGTCGTCACGGGCGCCTGGAAGGCGGTCGCGGCGGGCATCGCCTGGGGCGGCGCGTCGGCGATGTGGACCACCGGCGTGGTGCGGCCGACGACGAGGCGGTCGCCCGTCGGCGAGCTCGGCCTGCTCGATGCGCTCGCCGCGGAGCAGCGTGCCGTTGGTCGAGGCCGAGGGTCGGTGATGCGCCAGCGGCCGTCGTCACGTCGCTCGACCACGGCGTGCTCGCGACACGTTGATGTCGTCGAGGCGCACGGTCGAGGTCGAGAGCTTGCCGATATTGAAGATGGGCCGGTCGAGCTCGACGCGGTCGACGAGCTTGCCGTCGAGGTAGACGCTGAAGGCGATGGGCGACGCGGACATGGCGCACCTCGGCCGCGCCGCGGTCATCGCGGCGGGCCCTGTTCGAGATGTGGGGGTAGGGCGCGGCGTATCACCGCCGCACGCAGCCACCGACAGCGGCCCCGGCGAAAAGTTTCCGAGCGAAGCCGGGTCGCCGGGCGGCCTCTGGACGGAGCCCGCCGCGGGCGGGCGGAGGAAGAGGCCGACGCGTCGGCGGCCCCGCGCGGAGCGAGGCCACAGGAGTGACGCTCGCGCAGCGGCGGCCAGGGTGGTCTCCGAGCCAAGCCGGGTCGCGAGGCTGACGCGTCGGCGACCGCGCGGAGCGAGGCCTCAGCGATCGCGCATCGACTTGTGGATGGCCTTCCAGCGTGAGCGCTCGGCGGCCGCCAGACGCGGGTCCTCGCGCCGCGCCATGTACGCCAGCTCGCGCCCGAGCGCGCGGAAGCTCGCGAGCCGCCCGGCCTCGAGCGCGCCCGACTCGACCGCGGCGCGCACGGCGCAGCCCGGCTCGCGCTCGTGACGGCAGTCGCCGAAGCGGCAGCCGGCCGCGAGCTCGCTCACGTCGGCGAACGCGTCGTCGACGTCGCCGTGCCAGAGCTGGGCTCCGCGCATGCCGGGCGTGTCGATCAAGATGGCGCCGCTCGGCAGGAGGAACAGCTCGCGCATGGTCGTCGTGTGGCGGCCGCGGTCGTCGCCGTCGCGCACCGGCCGCGTCGGCTGGAGCTCGAGGCCGAGCAGCCGATTGGCCAGCGTCGACTTGCCGGCGCCCGACGAGCCCAACAAGGCCTGTCGCGCGGCCGGAAGACCTCGACGAGCGGCGCGACGCCGGCCGCGTCGAGCCCCGAGAAGGTCGCCACCAGCACGCCGGGCGCCGCGCGCTCGGCCGCCTGCCGCTTGGCCGCGAGCTCGTCGGGCGCCAGCAGGTCGGCCTTCGACAGCGCCACCACCGGACGCGCGCCGGCGTCCCAGGCGATGGTCAAGTACCTTTCCAAGCGCCGCGCGTTGAAGTCGCCGTCCAGGCCCATGACGACCAGCGCCACGTCGACGTTGGCCGCGACCAGCTGCTGGTCGGGGCGCGTGCCGGCGGCGCGGCGCGCGAACAGGCTCTTCCGCGGCAGCACATCGCGGATGCGGCCGTCCTCGCCGATGCGCACCCAGTCGCCGACCGCCACCGCCACGCCCTGGTGCGCGGCGCGGCCGGTGAGCGTGGCGTCGATGTCGCGCGCGACGCTCGCGCCGCCGGCGGACGCGTCCGCGCCGACCACCACGCGATAGTGACCGCGCGTCGCGGCGAAGCCCTCGTCGAAGCCGAAGTCGGCGAGCGTCGCCGGGACCTGGGGCTCCATCAGAAGGCTCCCGCGAGCGACAGCGCCTCGGCCCGATCGGCCGCGCGCCTCCACCCGCCGCTCTTGATGCGCCACCTCACGATGAGCCACACCGCCAGCACCTCGGCCAAGAGACCCCACCAGGCGCCGACCGCGCCGAGGCCGCCCTCGGTGGCGAGGTACCAGCCGATCGGCAGCTTGACGATCCACGCGAAGCCCACGCCCGCCATGAAGACGAAGCGCGTGTCGCCGGCGCCGTTCAAGACGCCGAGACCGACCATCGCGAAGGCATCGAACACCTGGAAGAGCGCCGCCACGAGGAACACGTCCGTCGCGATGGCGACCACGTCCGGCGCCGCCCCGAAGACCGACGCCAGCGGTCCGGGGAAGAGCACGAACACCACGCCGCAGAGCGTCATGAAGCCGCCGGCGATGAGCGCCGCCGCCTTCTGGATCTCCGCCACCAGCTCGAGCCGGCGCGCGCCGACCGCCTGGCCGACCAGCACCGCCACCGCCTCGCTCACCGCGTAGCCCGGCAGGAAGGACCACTTGATGGTCTGCACGACCAGCACGTGGGCCGCCAGATGCGCGTCGCCCTGCGCCGCCAGGATGATCTGGAAGACGAGGTAGCTCGCGACCTCGAGGGTCGCGCGCGCGCCGAGCGGCAGGCCCAGCTCCCAGATGCGCGCGAGCAGCTTCTTGTCGAAGACCCGCGTCACCGAGAGGAGCTCCTTCCGGCAGACGAAGACGAGGTAGAGCGCGCCACAGGCGAAGGCGATGCTCGCCGCCCAGCCCGCGCCCGCGATGTCGAGCCGCGGGAACGGCCCGAGGCCGCGGATGAGCACCGGGTCGAGCACCAGGTTCACGACGTTGGCGATGATCATGGCGATCATCGGCGCCACCGTGCGCCCGCGGCCCTGCAGGTACTGCGTCAGCGCCGTCATGATGAAGGCCGGCACCGCACCGTAGGCCCGCGCGGCGAAGTAGTCGCCGGCCAGCGGTGCGGAGTCCGCCGACGCGCCCAGCAAGCGGAGCAGCGGCTCACCTAGCGGGACGAACGCCAGCTCGGCGATGCCCATCCAGACGGCGAGCCGGAGCCCCTGCCATGCCAAGCGCTCGGTGCGCGCTATGTCGCCTTCGCCGGTCGCCTGCGCGACGCCGACCTTCAAGCCCGACAGGACGCCGATGCCGAAGCCGTGGACGGCATACAGCAAGACCGTCCCGAGGCCGACGGCCGCGAGGTGGCTCGTCCCGAGCGGGCCGACCCACGCCGCGTTCACGAAGGACACGAGCGTGAAGGAGAACATCGACAAGACGATGGGCCACGCGATCGTCATGACGTGGCGCGTGCCGATGTGGGCGGGCAAGGGTGAGCTGGACAACGACTTCGAACCGGAATGTTCAGACATGACAAGACTCCCCGAAGGGCTGACGGTTCCTCCGCCCGCGCGCGCCGCCGGACCATCCGACGCCACGCGAGGTGGAGGGTCGGCCGAGCCCGCGAAAACGGGATCGACCGCTGCCTCGGCGAGACAACGCCGAGACGAAAAGCTTACGAGCGCCAGGCTCGAACCAACGACCCGCCCGAGACCCTCGGGCAACTCACCGCGATGAAACGGCTCGTCAGGTCAGCAGGTCGGCGCCGGCGTCGGTACCCCGATGACCGCGAGGAGGTCCGAGACACACGAGAAGCCGTACGACGACTGCATCGACGAGCGGTTCTGGTTGTCCATATTCGACCTCCGGTTTGCGGCCGGGCGCGACATTGCGCTCGGGGCTCCGTGAGGGCCGACACTCCCCGAAGCGGGCTCCGCGGGTCAAGAATATTTTCCTCGATATCAATCGCGGTGGCCTCGCTCGGGGCCGCCTTTGAGCTCCGCTCTTCACTCCGGCCGGCCTCGTCGGCCGGCCTTCGCTCCAGAGCGGAGCGGCGGCCTTCGCTCGGAATCTCGACCGCATGGCGAGCGGTCGAGAATGGGTTCGAGAATCCGGACCACGAAGCGCGGTCGGGCATCCAATCGGTGACGACTTGCCGCGTGCGAGAAGGGGAGGTCGAGGCCGCGGGGCATGCCCCTGGATTCTTCCGCCTGGGGATGATGGCGGTTGGGGAACGCTCCTCGACGGCCTCGACCCTTCGTCGCGTTGCGGGCAGTCGAGCTGCTCGCGTCACGGCGGGGTCGACGCCACGATCGGCGGATGATTCACGCCCGACCGCGTGAAACATGGCCGGGAAGATCATCACTTGCCGGGCGGTTCCGACTGCCCCTATCGTGCCGCGCATGTCGCTCCGGGCCATGCTTCCGTCCTTCATCGTTGCCCTTGCGAGCCTCATCGGCTGCGGGTCCACGCCACCGCGACCCGCCGCCGTCGACCCGCGCCCAGAGATGCCCGTGCCCGCCCTGCCGTCGCCGCCCGAGACCTCGAGGAACGTCGTGACTGACACCGTCCAGGGGGTCGAGCTGAGCGATCCGTATCGCTGGCTCGAAGACGGCGACGCCGCGCCGGTGAAGGCCTGGGTCGACAGCCAGGACGCCTACACGCGCACGCTCATCGACTCGGTGAAGGGCCGCGACGCGCTCGAGCGCCGCTTCACCGAGCTCTTCTACGTCGACGCCGTGTCGGCCCCGTGGCACCGCGGCTCGCGCTGGTTCTTCACGCGCCGCCACAAGGACAAGGAGAAGGCCGTCGTCTACTGGCGCAGCTCCTCCGACGCGGTCGGCGCCGCCGACCAGGACCACGTGCTGCTCGATCCCAACACCTGGTCGCAGGACGGCTCGACCGCGCTCGGCGGCTGGTACCCGAGCCACGACGGCAACCTCGTGGCCTACAACCTCAAGGCCAACAACGCCGACGAGGCCACCATGCACGTGCTCGACGTGGCGACCGGAAAGGATCTTTCCGATGTCATCCCGGGCACCAAGTACAGCGGTGCGGCGTGGACCCCCGACGCCAAGGGCTTCTACTACGTGTTCCTGCCGAGCGGCCCGAACATCGCGGTCGACCAGCGCCCGGGCTACGCCGAGATCCGCTACCACGCGCTCGGCACCGACCCGGCCAAGGACCCGCAGGTGTTCCCGGCCACCGGCAGCGCCGAGAGCTTCATCGGCGTCGACCTCTCCGAGGACGGCCACTGGCTCTTCGTGTCGGTGCAGTACGGCTGGAACGCCACCGACGTGTGGTTCAAGCGCGTCGGCCCGAAGCACCCGACGCTGCACGCGCCGGTCGACATCGGCGTGCCGCACGACGCGACCCCCGCGCAGCGCGTCGCCACCTTCGCGAGCGCGCTGGGCTTCACGCCGCTCTTCGTCGGCCGCGGCGCGCTGGCCGAGGTGACGGCCTACAAGGACCGCTTCTACGTCAAGACCAACGACGGCGCGCCGCGCTTCCGCGTGATGGGCGTCGACCCCAAGGCGCCGGCCATCGCCAAGTGGAAGGAGCTCATCCCCGAGGGGGCGGGCACGCTCGACGCGCTGCAGGTCGCGGGCGGCCACCTCGTCGCCTCGACGCTGGTCGACGCGTCGAGCCGGCTCGAGGTCCACGACCTCGACGGCAAGCTCTTGCGCGCCGTCGCGCTGCCCGGCATCGGCAGCGTCAGCGGGCTCGTCGGGAACCCCGACGACGACGAGGCCTTCTACAGCTTCACGTCGTTCACCACGCCGACCGAGATCTACAAGACGTCGATCGCCAAGGGCGACACGACGCTCTGGGCCAAGGTCGAGCTGCCGGTCGACACCTCGCAGGTGGTGGTGGACCAGGTCTTCTATCCGTCGAAGGATGGGACCAAGGTCTCGATGTTCATCGTCCACAAGCAGGGCATCGCCAAGGACGGCAGCCACCCGACGCTGCTCTACGGCTACGGCGGCTTCAACCAGAACATGCTGCCCGGCTTCGCCAGCTCGGTCGTGGTGTGGCTCGAGATGGGCGGCGTCTACGCCGTGCCCAACCTGCGCGGCGGCGGCGAGTACGGCGAGGAGTGGCACAAGGACGGCATGCTCGCGAAGAAGCAGAACGTCTTCGACGACTTCATCGCCGCCGGCGAGTACCTCGTGAAGGAGGGCTGGACCACCTCGGAGCGCCTCGCCATCCGCGGCGGCAGCAACGGCGGCCTGCTGGTCGGCGCGGCCATGACCCAGCGCCCCGACCTCTTCAAGGCGGTCGTGTGCACCGTGCCGTTGCTCGACATGGTGCGCTACCACCTCTTCGGCAGCGGCCGCACCTGGATCCCCGAGTACGGCTCGGCCGAGGACCCGGCCATGTTCCCGGTGCTCTACGCCTACTCGCCGTATCACCACATCGTGAAGGGCACGCGCTACCCGGCGCTCCTCATGGTCGGCGCCGACTCCGACGACCGCGTCGACCCGATGCACGCGCGCAAGTTCACGGCCATGGTGCAGTGGGCCGTGAGCGAGGTCCCCGACGCGCAGCCGGCGCTCTTCCGCGTCGAGCGCCACGCCGGCCACGGCGGCGCCGACATGGTCAAGCAGACGGTCGAGACCTACGCCGATCAGTGGGCCTTCCTGGCCTGGCAGCTGGGCGTCGACATCCACGTCGGAGGCGCGCCGTGAGCCACGATCATGACCACGACGCGCCCGACGTGGCCGAGCTCCGCTACAAGTACCAGCGCGTGCTCGAGCTGGCCGAGCACATGCGCCACGTCATCGTCGGCCTGAAGGAGCTCGTGCCCAAGGCCTTCGAAGAGGGCTTCCGGAGCCGCATGCCCGACGCGCCCGAGCCGTGGCTCGTCGACTGGCTGCAGTCCGACGCCAAGAAGCAGCTCGACATCATGCTGCCGCGGCCGCCGCGGCCCGAGCCCGCGGCTGACTGACGAGCCTCAGCGCGACCCGGAGGACGCCGCGGCCGACCGCATCGCCGAGCGACCGGCCCAGCGTTCGACCCGCACCAGCGTCAAGGCCTCGCTCGCGGCCGGCGTCGTCGGGAGCCACCTCATGGCCGCCGGCTGGGCCGTCGTGCTGGTCGCGTGGGCGATCGCGGTCGCGAGCGCCAGCGTGCGCTTCATCGCCGAGCTGACCTCGACGCTGCTCGTCATGGGCTTCCTCGGCGGCACGCTGTGGGTGGCCGGATCGATCAGCCAGTCGATGGGCTGGATCGGCCTCCGCGCCGCGCGCGGCGGGCACGCGCGCGGGGTCGCCGTGCTCGAGCTCGGGCTCGGCGCGGCCTATCTGCTGGTGCCGCTGCTCGGCTTCTGGGGCCTGCCGTTCATGTGGATCCCGGCCTACCTCGGCCTGTGCGCCTGGCACGGCGTGGCTGCCGCCTGGTTCATCGCGCGCCGCGACGGCCGCGCGGCCCGGGTCGCCGCCATCGGCCACGGCGGCGCGGCCGGCGGGCTCTTCCTCACCTTCGTCTGCGGCGAGGCCGACCTGCCCGGGCTGGTCGCGGTCACCCTGGCGCTGGCCGCCGTCGGCGCGCTCGTCGGGCACCTCGCCACCGGCCGCTACATGGCCGCGACGCGGCCGTGGCTCGAGGTCGTCGAGACCTTCGAGTAGCCGCGCACATAGGGTGACCGCGCGGTCGCGTTCGTGTTTGCATCGCGCCGCCAATGGGCGTAGACCATGGCGTCGGCCGCGCGCGCGACTCGCCAAGGCTGGCGAAGCCGCGACTGCGAGCCTGGAGGTCGCCTTGAGCCACTACGATTGGATCATCATCGGGTCGGGCTTCGGTGGCAGCGTCTCGGCGCTGCGGCTGGTCGAGAAGGGCTACAAGGTCCTCATGCTCGAGAAGGGAAAGCGCTTCCAGCCCGGGGACTTCGCCGAGAACAATTGGGATCTCAAGCGTTGGATGTGGATGCCCGGCATGGGCCTCCGCGGCATCTTCCAGATGAGCTTCATGCCGCACGTCACCATCATGCACGGGGTCGGCGTCGGCGGCGGCAGCCTGGTCTACGCCAACACGCTGCCCACCCCGCGCGACGACTTCTTCGCCGCCAAGTCGTGGGCCAACCTGGCCGACTGGAAGGGCGAGCTCCAGCCGCACTACGCCACCGCCAAGCGCATGCTGGGCGCGGCGGTGAACCCGCTCATGACCGCCGGCGACCGCGTGCTCGAGGAGATCGCCCACGACATCGGGCGGCCCGAGCACTTCCATCCGACCGAGGTCGCGGTCTACTTCGGGCAGGCCGGAAAGCGCGTGCCCGACCCGTACTTCGGCGGCAAGGGCCCCGACCGCGTGGGCTGCAACTTCTGCGGCGCGTGCATGACCGGCTGCCGCGTGGGCGCCAAGAACACGCTCGACAAGAACTACCTGTGGCTGGCCGAGCGCCAGGGCCTGCGCCTCGAGGCCGAGACCGAGGTCATCGCCGTCCGGCCGCAGGACGGCAAGACCGGCAAGACCGGCTACAGCGTCGAGGCGCGCCACTCGTTCTCGAAGCGCGGCAAGCCCCAGGTCTTCACCGCCAAGAACGTCGTCTTCTCGGGCGGCGTCATGGGGACGATGCCGCTGCTCCTCGCCT
This sequence comes from Myxococcota bacterium, assembly GCA_046351155.1. Lineage (GTDB taxonomy): Bacteria > Myxococcota_A > UBA9042 > PHBI01 > PHBI01 > JAXLYZ01. Next base: position 248,289 of record JAXLYZ010000005.1, on the reverse strand, counting down.
TGAAGGCCGACAAGAAGGCCCTGCCCAACCTGTCGGACCGGCTCGGCGACAGCGTCCGCACCAACAGCGAGTCGCTCATCGGCATCGTCGCGCCGGATGCGAAAGAATCTTTCTCGAAGGGCGTGGCCATCACGTCGATCCTCCACACCGACGAGCACAGCCACGTCGAGCCGGTGCGCTACGGCGCGGGCTCGGGCTTCTTCCGCACCATGGTCCTGCCGCACACGCCGCAGGCGACGCTCGGCGCGCGTCTCAAGTCCATGGTGCAGAGCTTCGTCGCGCACCCGAAGCAGTGGGCCAAGGCCTTCGCGGTCGAGGACTTCGCGCGCCACAGCCAGATCATGCTCTACATGCGGACGCTCGAGGGCACGCTGAAGATGCGCCTCGGGAGGAACGCCATGACCGGCTTCCAGAAGGGCCTCATCACCGAGCTCGACGATCCGGCGCAGGCGCCGAAGGCGTTCATGCCCGAGGCCACCGAGCTGGCCGAGCGCTTCGCCGAGAAGGTCGGCGGCGTGACCGCGACGCTGCTCACCGAGACGCTGCTCGGCGTGCCGTCGACGGCGCACATCCTGGGCGGCGCGTGCATGGGCCGCCACAGCGACGAGGGCGTCATCGACAAGGACCACAAGGTCTTCGGCTACGACGGCCTCTATGTGATCGATGGCTCGGCGGTGTCGGCGAACCCGGGCGTGAACCCGTCGCTCACCATCACCGCGCTGGCCGAGCGCGCCATGAGCCGCATCCCCGAGGCCATCCCGGCGACCTGAGCGGCGCGCGGGCCGGCCGCCTCAGAACGTGAGCGCGTGCTCCTCGGAGTCCGGCTCCCAGCAGGTGTCGGTGCCGCGATAGCCGATCTCCAGCAGCACGACGCGCAGGCTCGGGTCGGCCCAGGCGGCGTCGAGCGACGCCGGGTTCTCGCAGCCGCAGCCGTCGGGGCCCGGCGCGTCGACGCCCTTCGGGCAGCGCTTGCTCGGCGCCGACCACTTGGGCTTGGCGGCGGCGATGACCACCTTCTTGTCGAGCTTCAGCGTGAGCTTCGGCTCCTTGAAGGTCACCGCCAGGGCGTGCCCGTCGGCCACGAGGCTGTAGGGTCCGGCGAGCGGGCCGTTGGTCTCCTCGGGCGTCGCCGCCATCGCCTGCAGCGGCCGCCACTGGCCCTTGGCGAGCTCGGCCAGGGCCCGGTCGACGCGGCCCGCGACGCGCTCCAGCAGGCGCTTGGCGAAGGCCGCCTCGTCGCGGTCGGCCTCGCCGGGGTCGACCTCGTCGGCGTCGAGCACGGTGAGCCGCTGCGACACCTCGTCGCCGCGCGTGGCGATGAGGACGATGGACAGGTTGGCGTTGCCGCGCGCGCCGTCGAGCGCCACGTGCGGCACGGCGACCGTCGCGCCGTCGAGCGAGACGAGCGGGGTGAGGTCGAGCGCGTCGATCCAGGCGCGCAGGCTGCCGGCGAGGTCCGCCGTCGAGAGGCTGGGGTGGCCGAGGTGGAAGGGTCCGGTCGGCGTCGGTGGGGCGGCGATGGCGTCGGCCGAGAGCGCGACCAGCGCCAGCGCGAGGGCGGCGACGAGGGACGAGGACGAGCGAGAGGGGCTGGACATGGTCGGCTCCGGCCGAGCCTGACCGCGTCGGCGGCTCGTGCGCGGCAGGAACGGCGGGCGCCGGCGATGTCATCCGCCAGCGTCGGCGCGGCTCCCCGGGCCATCGGCGGGAATCGTTTCGATCCGGCCGGCGAGCTGCTATGGTCCGCCCCCGCTCCACTCCGTGCACGGATTCCCGACCCGCGCATGGCTATCAAGGTTCGAAGGCCGCTTGGAAACCGTTCAGAGGAAAGCCGACACCGACCCGGCCCGCCGCACCCCGACCCGCTCGTCGCTCCGGACCGTCTCGGGCGAGCCCGCGACCCGTCCGAAGCCCACGGCGCCGGCTCGCGCGCGCGGCTACATCGCCACGCTCATCCTCATCGCGCTGCTCATCCCGCTGGTGCTCATCAGCCCGTGGGTGCTGTCGGTCGTCCTCATCCTGAGCTGCGCCGTCTACGTCGCCTTCGAGTTCGCGCTCGTGAAGGTGCCGGTGCGCGAGCTCGAGAAGGACCTCGAGCACGGCGTGCCGGCGGCCGGCCTGCTCATCGACATGAAGCGCGAGATGAACGCCATGCTGGCCGCCTGCCAGTTCGGCATCACGCTGACGAGCCTCGGCCTGACGCTGGCGCTCGAGCCGGCCATCCACCACGCGCTCGAGGGCAGCACCGCGCTGGCCGCGGCCGCGCCGGCCTTGGCCATGACCGTCGGCGCCTTCTTCCACGTGACCTTCGGCGAGCTCGTGCCGAAGGGCCTGGCGCTGGTCGTGCCGCTGCGCGTGCTCTACGCGACGGCGCCGTTCATGCGCATGTTCCGCGTGCTGGCGGTGCCGTTCATCAAGACGTGCAACACCATCGCCAGCTTCGTGGTGAAGGCCATCACCGGCAAGCACCCCGACACCGACGCGCACGAGGACGAGGAGATCGAGATCGACGAGGCGCTGAAGGTGGCCCAGGCCGAAGGCCAGATAGGACCCAACCAGCTGCGCCTCATGAAGAACGTGCTGACGTTCGCCGACCGCACCGCGCGCGAGGTCATGACGCCCGCGCGCGAGGTCATCCTGCTCGACCTCACGCGCTCGTGGGAGGAGAACTTCAAGCTCGCCGAGGAGCACGGCTACTCGCGCTTCCCGGTGGTGCGCGGCGGCTCGCACGACATCGTCGGCTACGTGCGGCGGGCCGAGCTCTTGAAGGCGGAGCTGCAGCAGAAGCGCAACCTGGCGGCGCTCATCCGCCCCATCGAGCGCCGGCCCGAGACGGCCAAGCTGCCGCTGCTCAACCTCTTCAAGGGCACGCCGATGATCGCCGTCTACGACGAGCACGGCAGCTTCTCGGGCCTGCTCACGGCCGAGGACGTCATCGAGCAGATCGTCGGCGAGGTCTACGACGAGACCGACGACATCGCGCCGCCGCCGTCCTTCGAGCCGGCAGCCGACGGATCGATCAACGTCGAGGGCTCGGCGCTGCTCGACGTCGCGTCCGAGACGCTCGGCCTCGGCGACCTCGACGAGGAGCACCAGGACGTCGACACCATCGGCGGCCTGGTCCTGAAGAAGCTCGGGCGCGAGCCGACCGTCGGCGACACCGTCGAGCTCGGGCGCTACACCGCCACCGTCGAGGAGGCCCAGGGCTTCCGCATCAAGCGGCTCGTGCTGCGGCCGCGCGAGGAGCCGTCCGACGAGGCCGGCGACGACGCGGACGGCGCGGCCGAAGACCTGACCTGAGACTACTCCGGCCGCTCGCTGCGCGAGCGTCACTCCTGTGGCCTCGCTCCGCACGGGTCGCCGACGCGTCGGCCTCTTCCTCAAGCCGCCTGCGGCGACCTCCCGTGCAGAGGCCGACCAGCGACCCGGCTCCGCTCAGTTATTTGCGCCGCAGCACCGCGCGCACGTACCCGTAGTCGTTCTCGGTGATGAGGATGTTGCCCTGGTGATCGAGGGTGATGGCCCGCACCTCGCTCACCTTCTTGCCCGGTGACTTGAAGTACAGGCCGTCGCCGCTGTGGGCGTGGTTGTCGCCGCCGTCGACGAAGAGGTGGATGACGCCCTTCGTGTCGACGTACCAGACCTGGTTCCCCTCGTGGGTGCCGACGAGGTAGCCGCCGGTGTCGACGAACCACACCGCGCGCACTTCGTTCAGGCCGGTGTCGACGGCGAGCTGGCCGTCGCCGCCGCCGTCGATGAGGCCGTTGCCGGCGATGATGGCGGCCGAGCCGTCGGCGGCCAGGCGGAAGATGCAGTTCACGCCGCGGTCGGCGGAAACTGCAACCACCTTGCCGTCGGGGTCGAGGACCAGGTTGGCGAGCGACGAGAAGCGCGCGCGGAACGCGCACGCCGAGGTCGGCGTGCCACTCGAGGACCTCGGTGCCCGAGGCGACGAAGGCGTGCCGCTCGTCGTCGGAGACCCACAGGCCGCGGCCGGTGTCGATGCCGCCGGCACCGCGAAGAGCGTGGTCATGGTGCCGTCGACGGCGAGGCGGCGGATCTTGCCGTTGTCGAGGTCGAGGATGTAGCAGACGCCGTCGAGGCGCACCCACCAGGCCGTTCGGGTCACCCAGGCGGCGGCTCGGGCCGGGGCCGGGGAGGTCGCCGTCGCCCGGGACGCCGGTCCCGGCCGCGGTGGTGATGATGCCCGACGGGTCGACCTTCCGGACGGCGTGGGCCTCCTTGTCGGCGATGAAGATGTTGCCGGCGAGGTCGGCTTCATGGCCATGTGCAGGCGCGACAGCTCGGCCGCGGTGGCCGGCCGCCCTCGTAGCTCGGCGCCACTCGGCGCCCATGTCGCGCTCGCCGAGGCCGGCGATGGTCTCGAGCAGGTCGTAGCCGGCCGACGAACTCGACGAACTCATCGATGGGCGGGACGTCGGTCTCGGTCTCGACGACCGAGTCGCCGGCCGTGTCGGTGGCGGTCGCGGCGCTGTCGGCGCCGTCGCGGGTGTCGCTCGCATCGGTCGCATCGGTCGCATCGGAGGCGGCGGGGTCGTCGCCGCACGCCGCGACCAGGCACGCGCTCATCACGAGGATGGCGGCCCTCAACGGCGCGCCTCCAGCCGCGCGAGCTCGGCCTTGGCGCCCCACGCCCGCGCGCTCTTGGCGGCCGCCTCGGCGCGCACGCGCGTCGCCTCGTCGTGGCGGCCGACCAGGTCGAGGGCCACCGCCAGCCGCCGCCGCACGCGCAGCGCCAGAGCCGAGGCCCAGGCCGTCGGCCTCGCGCACAGCTCCTCGCCCTCGCGCGGGTCGCCGCCGGCCAGCCCGAGCAGCGCCGAGCGGGCGTCGATGCGCAGCGGCGCGAGCCCGAGCGCCTCGGCCTCGGGTACCAGCTGCTCGGCCAGCGCGCGGTCGGCGACCGGGTCGAGGCCGAGGTCGACGACAGCCAGGCGCGACGCCATGGCGTCGCTCGTGCGGCCAGCGTCGGCCTGAGCCTGGGCCGCGGCGACGGCGCGCGCGTCGAGGTCGGGCTCGGTGGCCAGGCGGACGCGCGCGCGCGCCACCCGGACGTCGATCGCCTCGCGCGCGTCGCTGTCGTCGATGCGAGTGGCGGCGGCCTCGACCGCGGCGCGCGCGCCGCTCGGGTCGCCGGCGGCCAGCGTCGCGTCGGCCACCACCAGCCACAGGACGGCCAGGTCGCTGGCGCCGCCCACCGCCTCGAGCCGCGGCACCGCCTGGCGATAGCCCTGCAGCGCCGCCTCGACCTGCCCGCGCGCGTGCAGCAGCGCGGCCTCGGCTCCCGCCAGGCGCGCCTCGCCGAGGTGGTGGCCGGCCTTTGCCCGGCGGCGAGGTCGCGCGCCTCGGTGAAGCGGCGCTCGGCGTCGCTCGAAAGCGCCCCAGGCGGCCTCGGCTGTCCTTGGCCAGGAGATCGGCCGTCGTGCGCGCCGCGCGCAGCAGACGCAAACTCCGAGCGCCTCGCCATAGCTCTTCAGCGCGGCCTCCGGGCGACCCTCGGTGGCGGCGATGGAAGCCAGGTTGACGAGGCCGCCCGCCACCGCGCGCACCTGGCCCCAGCGCTTGTCGATGGCCAGCGCGCGCTCGTAGCGGCTCCTGGCCGCGGCCAGGTCGCCCTGCATGGCGGCGAGGTTGCCGAGGTTGGTGTAGGCGCGCGCGATGGCCGGACCGTCCTGGCTCGTCTGGGCCATGTTGAGGCTCGTCGAAGAGGGTCGCCGCGCCCTTCAGGTCGCCCTGCACGCGCGCGAGGTTGCCCTGGTTGGCCATGGCCAGCGACAGCCCGCCCGGGCTCCGCGCCGTCATGAAGTGGTTCACGGCCGCCTGGAACAAGGTCCCGGCGCCGGCGAGGTCGCCGCGCGCGCGAGCCCGGCTCGCCGCCCGCGCGTTGGCCACCTGGCCGAGGCCCTCCTCGTCGTGGATGGACGCCCACGCCTCGCGCGCCGCGCTCGAGCGCGCGCTCGGCCTCGTCGAAGGCGCCGCGGCCGCCCTCGACCTCGCCGATGGACAGCGCCACCGACCCGACCAGGCGCGCGTCGTCGATGCGCTCGCCGAGGTCCATGGCCTCGTGCGCGAAGGCCAGCCCGTCGGCCACGCGCCCGCTGGTGATGGCCACGCGCGACAGGTGCGCCAGCGCTTGTCCCAAGGCCGCCTCGAAGCCGGGCGCGCGCGCCAGCTCGGTGGCGCGCTGCAATAGCTCGATGGCGCGCGCGAGGTCGCCGACGCGCTCGGCCAGCAGCGCTCCGCGCAGCGCCGCGTCCTGCTCCTGCTCGACGGCGCCCGCCTCGGCGAACAGCTCGGCGGCCTTCACCCACTGCCCGAAGGCGTCGGCGAAGCGGTGCTCGGCGGTCATATCGCGCGCCGCCTCGACGTGCAGCTCGGCGGTCATGAGGAGACGCTCGGTCTTCGAAGGGACGCTCATGGCCGGGCACGATAGCTCGGTTTACTCCGCGATTCGAGCGGGTCTGATGCACCGCGGCCGCATCGGCCAGGCAGACTTGACGAACGGAAAGCGCATGCTAGCGTCCGCTCGGCTCAGGCCAACAACACATCACTCGAGGAGGAAACTACATGGCGGATTCGGCTAAACCCAATGGCAAGCTCACGACCGGCGCCGTCGGCGGCTTTCTGCTCGCGGGCTCGTTCATTCTCATGTTCGTGAGCGGTGGCGTCGCAATGGCTGGCGGCGGTGGCGCTGATGGCGCCGGCGGCGGCGGCTTCCTCGGCCTCATCTCGTTCATCCTGATGCTGGCCGGCGGCATCACCCACGCCATGGGCTTCTTCGGTCTCGGCAGCATCTACGGCGGCACCAACGGCATCGCCGGCGTCTTCAGCATCATCCTCGGCATCGCCCCCGTCCTCGCCATCCTCCTCCCGATCCTCGGCGGCCTCTCCATGCTGAAGATCAGCATGATCGTCCTCTTCGGCTCGGCCGGCCTCGCCGGCGTGCTCGGCGGCGGCGGGCTCATGGCGGCCAAGTCGGCGCTCGCGAAGCCGGCCGGCATCGTGCTGCTCGTCGGCGGCATCGGCGCCCTCGGCCTGCTGCTCGGCATGTTCGGCATCCTGCCGCTGAGCATCCTCGCCATCTTCGGCTACGTCGGCATCCTCGGCCTCGCGGCGGGCTTCCTGCTGAGCGGCATCACGATGCTCGGCGAGCGCGGCTGATCCGAGTCAGAAGGCGCAACACACGCCCACAGCGCCCGCCCGGCTTCATGCCTGGCGGGCGTTGTGCGTTTGAGGCTATGAACACCGCTCGGCGGACCCGGCCCGGGAACCCGCCATCGACCCCGAGGAACTGATGACCAAGGATGGCTCCGTCGCCCGTGGCGGTACCCGCGGCAAGCTCGTGCTGGGTGGCATCGGCACCCTGCTCTTGGGTGCGGCCATCGTCATCCTGTCGACCATGAGCTCGCCGCTGGTGGTGTCGCTCGCGCTGGGCGTCGGTGCGGTGCTGGCCTTCGTCGCGTCCGTGGGTTGGCGCGCGCTCGCCGACCGCCACGGCGGGGTGCACAGCGTGGCCGCCGCGTTCTGGATCGTCCTCGGCACGGGCCAGCTGCTGTCGCTCCTCGGGCTCGTCGCCGACGTCGCCATCCTGTTCTTCGTCGGCCAGCTGGGCGCGGCGCTCGGCCTCATGTTCGGCGCCATCTCGAGCGGCGTGGCGCTGCTCGCCGGCGGCGCTCGGCGCTCGCTCCTGCCGCTGCGCCTCATCGCCGGCATCGTCCTCATGCTGGGCGGCGCGGCGAGCCTCTGGAGCTTCCTCTTCCTGGTCTCCGTGAAGCTGCCGCTCATGGCCCCGGTCACGTCGATCGCCGTCTGGGGCACGGCCGCCGGCCTCGTGCTGGCGGGCGTCACGCTGCTGGCCACCACCGACTGACGCGGCGGCCGGCGCCCTGCGCGACCGTTGGATGTAAAGGGCCAGCAAAACGGCGCGGGCGCGGACCGCGGCGCGAAACATTCGGGCGTAGGATGCGTCGTGAGGGCGTTCACTGCTTCGCGCTGCCCCGGAGGATGCCCTTGCTCGACGTCCTGGCTCTGCCGTTCGCCCTCGCGCTCGCCTTCACGCCCACCCTCGCCCACGCCGCGGAGCCGGCGCCCGACGACCCCGAGGCCGCGTTCGAGGCGCTGACCGGAGCCGACCTCGTGTGGTCGCGCGGCGAGATCCCCGACGAGGTGCTGTTCGACCGGACGCCGCCCTTGCCGGTCGAGAAGCGCGCCGCCGCCGCCCGCATCCTCTTGCGCGAGGCGAGGAAGTACCCGCCGCGCTTCTTCGAGCACGTCCACCTCCGGAAGATCGGCGTCTTCGCGGCCTGCGTCTCCGACCACGGCGACGGCTTCCGCGCCTTCGACGACCAGCTCGGCGGCTATCGCTACTTCGGCCAGTGGGCGCCCGACGCCGGCGGCGCCCCGAAGGGCGCGCTCATCGCCGCCTACTACAGCGACTCGCAGCTGCCGCAGACCTTCCACCACGAGGTCTTCCACCACATCGACGCCAGCCTGCGCGGCGACGTCGACTACGGCCACTTCGAGAGCGACGACGAGCGCTTCCACGCCGCCGTCGACGGCTCCAAGCCCTACGCCGCGCCGGCCCTGTCGGCGGCGATCGTCAAGGAGCTTTCGGAGCGCTCCCGCGGCGAGGAGCTCGAGGGCGCGCTCGGGAGCTACGCCGCCAAGTCGGCCGGCGAGGACCAGGCCGAGGCGGCGCGCTGGCTCATGACCCACCTGCCCGACGCCTTCGATCAGATCGCCCACCACCCGGCGCTGGCCGGCTCGCAGCGCCTGCTCCACCTGCTCACGCAGTACGCCGACGCGGCCAAGGGCTCGCCGAAGGCCGACCTGGCCTGGTTCGTCGGGCTCGCCGTCGGGCATCCGGTGTCGGCCGACGCGCTCACGGTCGAGCCGGAGCGCGCCCCCGACGGCGCCGGTCCCGGCAGCCGCGCCTGGCTCGAGGCGCAGGCCAGGCTGGCCCGGCGCGGCAAGGCAACGGCCGCCGCGCAGGCCATCGCGCAGGCCACCGTGGCGCTGACGCGCGAGCGCATCCAGCCGCGCGCCGGCGACCGCGAGTTCACGGTGTGGACGCCCGAGCGCTTCCAGGGTGGCGCCAACCCGGTCCTGCAGGCGGACGTCCGCCAGATCGCCGCCGACGCCGCGCGCCTCGACGCCTGGGCCGACGCCGACCCGGCCGCGCGCAAGACGCTGCGCGCCGCTCAGGACGAGCTCGTGCGGCTGCTCGAGAGCTACCGCCGCTTCATCGCCGAGCGCTGGGAGCTGTCGGCGCCGACCACGCGCTCCTTCGACGAGGCGCGCGCCATCATGCGCGGCGCGCTGCTCGACGAGGCTCCGGGCCGCGCTCCGATCGCGCCCATCGCGCGCGACAACCCGCACCTCGCCAAGGTCGCCGCGGCCGTGAAGGACCCGGCCTGGGCCGCCATCATCAAGACGGTCCAGCCCGCGGCCGTGAAGATCGGCGGCGGCAGCGGCGTGAACCTGCTGGCCTCGGGCCTGGTGATGACCAACGCTCACGTCGCCGAGCACGTCGGCGATCGCCTCGACGTCGCCTTCCCCGACGGCACCCACTACAGCGGCGAGACCATCGCCTCGGACCACCACGCCGACCTGGCGCTGGTCCGGCTGGAAGGCGCCCCCGACGACCTCCCGACGGCGCCGGTCGCGGCGCGCGCGCCGGTCGTCGGCGACCCGGTGTGCGTCATCGGGCAGCCCGGCAAGTACACCCCCGACGGCGAGCCCACCGGCTACGACGGCTGGCACGTGTCGGTCGGCAAGATCAGGGGCTTCCTCGACGACATCTACGGACCGCAGGGGCTCGGCCGCACCAAGCACGACGCCTGGACCTACTGGGGCCACAGCGGCAGCCCGCTCTTCGATCGCCACGGCGCCATCGCCGCGCTGCACAACAGCTGGGACTCGAAGACGGCGATGCGCCACGCCGTGCCGCACGAGGTCATCGTGCGCTTCCTCGCGGCCCAGGGCGTCGACGTCGCACGCCGCTGACGGCCCGCTCGTGCGCGCCGGCCCTTGAAGGTTGGCCGGGCCGGGCGCACCATGCGCCGTCATGAGCGCACAAGCCTACGAGCCCTGGCGATGGGGCGACCTGTTCGAGCTCGACGTGCCAGCCGACCTGGCCGTGCGCGATCTCGGTGACGCCATCGAGCTCGAGCCGGTGGATCGCAGCGAGGCCAGCATCCACCTGGCCGTGCTGTCGCCGCTGACGACGCCGCCCGAGCGATCGGTGCGCGACGCCATCGGCCGCTTCGCTGCATCGCACGGGCTCGAGGCGCTGCCGCCGACCCACCTCGAGGTGCGCGCCGAGGTGCCAGGCGTGGCCACCGGCCGCCTCGCGTTCGTCGTGAAGGACAGCGCCTGGTTGGTGCTCGCGGTGGCCTGGAACCAGAGCCTGGTGCTCACGTTCGCGACCGCGGCCGGGCCGAGCGATCCCATCTTCGATCAGGCCGAAGCCCTGCTCGCGACGCTGCGCCCGTTCGACGTGGTTTCCGACGCCGACCTGCCCCCGGAAACGTCCGGCGACTTTTGACGTCGACTCTGGCAGTATCCCCGCTCCGCGGGCTCTGACGAAGTCGGAATCACGCGTTGTTCCGGCGTCTTGCGGGTTCTCGCGCGGACGGCGTGTCGTGGGGGCGACGAACGATGGACAAGCTGCTTTCGCTGTGGGTGGTGCTGGCGCTGGCGGGCTGTGATCAACCGGGCGGGCGCGCCGGCGGCATCCCGAGCGACGCGACGGTCAGCACCGAGCCCGGCCCCGACGTCACCGCCAGCTCGGACACCACGACCACGCCCGACGCGACCACCGTGGCGCAGGACTCGTCCGTCGCGCAGGACACCTCGGTCGCGCCCGACAGCGGCGGACCGCCTCCGGTGGTCGACCCGAGCTGCACCGACGGGCAGTTCGACGAGGCGCTGCCGGCCGACTCGGCCGACATCGCCGCCCCGATCGCCGCCTTCTCTTCGGCGACCTACAAGGAGTTCGTCCTGGCGGTCCTGGCGGTGCGCTACCCCTTCGGCCAGGAGCTCGTGCAGGCGGGCGTGACCGGCGGGCCGTCGGTCGGGCAGGGCAACTGCATCGACACCTTCACCAGCAACCGCAACACCGCCAAGGCCGTCATCTCCAACCTGTCGACGGTGGTCCACGAGTGCGGCCACATCGCCGACATCGCCGCCGGCGGGTTCAGCAACGCCGCCTACCTCGTCAACGCCGATGTCACCTTCAAGTGCCCGAGCGCGTCGGCGCCGGGCAAGACCTTCGCGCGCAGCCTGCTCAACGACGACGACTACGCCAGCCTGAACCCGAACGACTTCTATCGCGACGTCTACCTCGACGGCGACCCGAGCGACGGCACCTTCGACAGCGGCGATCAGGGATATGACATGGTGCTCGAGGAGGCCACGCAATATGTCAATTCGCTGGCGACCGACTGGGCCTTTCGCGACCAATATCCGCGCGGCCAGTCGATCACGGCGCGCGACGGCATCCTGACCTTCCTGTGGTACGTCGAGCGCTACCTCCACCTGGCGCGCCTCGAGCACCCGCAGGCCTACACCGTCATCAGCGGCAACAAGTGCTGGCGCGACGCGACGCTCACGATGTGGGGACGCGCCTGGCTCTACCTCGACCTCAGCGACGGCGAGAGCGCGCTCGGCATCGACGACGCCTTCCTCGAGGACCTGGTCATGGACCCCGATCTGCTGGGCGAGATCGATCGCATCCGCTCGGCGGCCGGCTGCCCGTGAGGGCGATCGTCGTGACGTGCGCGCTGGGCGGCGCGCTCGGCGCCGTCGGCGCGGCGCGGGCCGATGCCGCCGCGGCGTCGGGCGAGGCGGTCGACGACGACGAGGGCTTCGTGGCCGAGGACGATCTCGGCCTCGTCGGCCAGCTGCCGTGGGCCATCCCGCCGCTCGGCATCGGGCTCCTCGTGGCCGCGCGCCGCCACAACGCACAACCGCGGTTGTCGAACCGGGCGCCGACGTTCTAGGATGCGGCCATGAAAACCGCGCTGCTGTCGCTCCTCGTCCTGGCTTTCCCGCTCGCCGCCCGCGCCGACGTGCCGCCGCCCGACGACTACGTCGAGACCTGCACGGTCGAGAAGCAGACCAAGCCCGGCCTCGACTGCAAGAGCTGCAGCGCCTGGCACGGCGAGCCGGACGCCTGCGACAAGACGCTCGGCAAGGACGGCTACGCCAAGAAGTGCCAGAGCTGGGGCGCGTCGTCGTGGGGCGAGGTGTGGTGCAAGGGCACCGAGACCCCGGCCGAGAAGCCGGCTGAGAAGCCCGCGGACAAGCCGGCCGAGACGTCGCCGGCGGCGAAGCCCGCGAGCGCGTCGAAGTGCGCGGCCGGCGGCGTCGAGCTCCAGATCGGGCTGGCCGCGGCGCTGCTGATGCTGGTGCGCCGAGCCCGTCGCGCCTGAGGTCCGGTCCTCGCGTCAGCGGCGCTCGACCTCGCGCCACCACGGGTCGGGCCCTTCGACTTCGGAGGGCTCGATCACCTGGCCGAGGCGCGGCGTGATGACGCGCGCGCCGCGGCCGGGGGCCAGGCGGAGCAGCGTCTCGGCCGGGTCGTCCCAGTCGTGGAGCGCCAGGTTGAAGGTGCCCCAGTGGACCGGTAGCAGCGTGCCGCCGCCCAGCATGGCGAGCGCCTCGAGGGCGTTCTCGGGGCCGAGGTGGATGGTGCCCCAGGCGGGGTGGAAGGCGCCGACCTCGAGCATCACCAGGTCGAACGGGCCGTGCTTGCGACCGACCTCGGCGAACTCGGGGGTGAGGCCGGTGTCGCCCGAGAAGAAGACCTTGTGGCGGCCATGCGCCATGACCCACGACGACCACAGCGTGCGGTTCCGGTCGTGCACGCCGCGGCCCGAGAAGTGCTGGGCCGGCTGCGCCACGAAGCGCACGCCGCCGACCTCGGTCGACTCCTGCCAGTCGAGCTCGACGATGCGGCGCGGGTCGACGCCGAAGCGCTCGAGGTGGGCGCCGACGCCGAGCGACGTCACGATGGGGACGCTGGTGCGCGCGAGCGCGGTCATGGTCGGGCGGCACAGGTGATCGAAGTGGTCGTGCGAGAGCAGGACGACGTCGATGGGCGGCAGCTCGTCGAGCTCGGCCGGCACCGGGTGGAAGCGGCGCGGGCCCATGAAGTCGAGCGGCGAGGCGCGCTCGCCGAAGACCGGATCGGTCAGCACGCGGCGGCCGTCGAGCTCGAGCAGCACGGTGCTGTGGCCGAGCCAGGTCGAGCGGAGCCCGGTGCGGACCGGGCGCAGCCACGCCTCGTGCGGGCGCACCAGCGGTAGCGGCGCGGTCGGGGTGCGGCGGCCGCGTTTGAGGAAGTACTCGGTCATGACCGCGAACGGCGGGCCCTGCAGCGTCGGGCCGACCGGGGCCGTGTTCCTGAAGTGACCGTCCGACCACTGGGTCGAGGCCTGCATGCGCTCGAGCCTCAGCCCGACCCGCCTGCGCTCGTCGCTCAACAGCACCTGCACCACGTCGACCTCCGGGTCGGAAGCGCCCAGGGTCGCGACGGATCGCCGGTCCGTCAATGGTCCGGCCGGGCAGGTTCCGTCGTCACACGGCGCGGCGTGTCACCGTCGCGACGAGGCCCGAGCGCGGCTCGGGCGGGAGCCGCGCCGGGTCGGCCGAGAGGTCCTGGCCGGGCGCCAGCGCGACGTCGAAGCCGCGCAAGAGCTCGACCAGGAACACGCGCAGGATGAGCGGTGCGAGCTCGTGGCCGGCGCACTTGTGGGTGACGGTCGGGTCGCCGGCGCCCTGCGGCGAGAAGGCGCAGGGGTGGGCCTTGTGCTCGGCGCGGCCGGCGTCGAAGCGGCCCGGGTCGAACTCCTTCGGCTTGGCGTAGACCTCGGGGCGGATGTGGGTCGAGTGCCAGGCCCAGAGCACCATCCAGCCGGCCGGGATGCGGTGGCCCTTGTACGCGAAGTCGGTCTTGGCGCGGCCGAAGACCATGGGAAGGACCGGCGTCAGGCGCTGAATCTCCATCACGCCGCGCGACAGCCCGTGCAGCGCCAGGAGCTCGGCCGGGCCGTAGCTCGCGGGCAGGCCGTCGACCTCGCGGCGCAGCATGGCGACGAGCGCCGGGCGCTCGGCCAGGTGGCGCGTGGCGGCCACGTACCAGGTCCAGAGGATGAAGCCGGCGATGACGACGTGGTGGACCTCGCTGGCCACGACGTCGTCGGCGAGCGGCTTGCCGTCCTTCGCCGAGGTGGCGGCGAGGATGCGCGCGAGGCCGTCGTCCGACGGCCTGGCCTTGTGCTCGGCGATGAGCTTCGCGAAGGTGGCGAGCGTGCGCGTGAGGGCCTTCTTGGCCTTGCTATAGGCGGTCCCGGGCAGCGGCACCGGCACGGCCACGAGGCCGTCGATGATCAATTGATAGTCGGCGGCGAGCTGCTCGTAGATGGGGCCCGACGAGATGCCGAACATGACCTCGGCGATGGTGCCGATGGAGAGCTTCTTCAGCTCGGGCACGAGCGCGGTCGGGCCGGCCGAGGCCAGCCGATCGAGCAGCGCGCGGGCCAGGCGGCGGATGCCCGGCACGTAGCTGGCGAGCGCGTCGGGCGTCATGGCGGCCATGACGAAGGACTTCCGCTCGCGGTGCTCCTCGCCGTCGAGGACGGTGAGCACGTGCCCGGCGAAGAGGCGCTCGACGTTCCCGGGCATGGCGCCGGCGCGCATGACGCGCGCGTCGTCCATGAACAGCTCGGTGGCGTCGGGGCCGCAGATGAAGGCGGCGTGGCGGCCGAGGATGTGGCTCCGGAAGACGGGCCCGAGGCGCTCGACGCGCGACTCGACGAAGTTCACGCCGTCCGACAGGAAGCGCAGCGTCTCGCCGACCAGCGGCAGGCCGCGCGACCCAGGCGGGAGGGGCAGGGACGAGACGTCGGTCATGGTGAGGCTCCTCGTACGCGTGGGCTGGAAGCCGAACGGATACGGAGAAGTCGCGCTCCTGGATCACGGGTGAGATTGACCGCGGGGGGGAAAGCGCGGCTAATCCCGACCCATGGATGTCGCAGGCGTACCGCCCGTTGGCCCCGAAGGCGCGATCACCCGGTGGCTCCGGCGCGCGCCGCCGAGCGCGTTCTCGGCGTATGCCATCATCGCGGCGTTCGCGACCTACTTCTGCATGTACGCCTTCCGGAAGCCGTTCACGGCGGGCACCTTCGACGGCAAGCTCGACCTCGGCCCGCTGGGCGTGCTCGGCCTGAAGTCGGTGTTCCTCATCACGCAGGTCTTCGGCTACATGCTGTCGAAGTTCGTCGGCATCAAGCTCGTGAGCGAGATGTCGGGTGCGCGGCGCGGCATCGCGCTCATCATCCTCATCGGCGTGGCCGAGGGCGCGCTGGCCTTGTTCGCGGTGACGCCGGCGCCGTGGAACGCGCTGTGGCTGTTCGTGAACGGGCTGCCGCTGGGCATGGTGTGGGGCCTGGTCTTCGGCTTCCTCGAAGGCCGGAAGACGACCGAGGCGCTGGGCGCGGGGTTGTCGGCGAGCTTCATCGTGGCGTCGGGCGCGATGAAGACCATCGGCTCGATGGTCATGGGCTGGGGCGTCTCCGAGTACGTCATGCCGGTGGTCGTCGGTGCGATGTTCCTGCCGCTCTTCGGCTTCTTCGTGTGGATGCTGACCAAGCTGCCGCGCCCGTCGAGCGAGGACGAGGCGCTGCGCACGCGGCGCGAGCCGATGGACGGCAAGGCGCGGCGCGCGTTCTTCATGGCGTTCCTGCCGGGGCTCCTGCCGCTGACCATGCTGCACCTGGTGCTGACCGCGCTGCGTGGCGTGCGCGACAACTTCGCGCCCGAGATCTGGAAGCAGCTCGGCACGACCAAGCCGGAGATCCTGACGCTCACCGAGATCCCGGTGGCGCTCGGCGTCATGGTCGGGCTCGGCCTGCTCATGCTCGTGAAGAACAACCGCAAGGCGCTCGTGACGGTGCAGGGCCTGATGGGCGGCGGCGCGGCGCTGGTCGGCATCTCGACCTTGCTCTTCGATGCGGGCGCCATCTCGCCGACGCTGTGGATGATCCTCATCGGGCTCGGGCTCTACCTGGCCTACGTGCCCTTCGGCTCGATGCTCTTCGATCGGCTCATCGCGGCCATGGGCTGGGTCGGCACCGCCGGCTTCATGATCTACGTGACCGACGCGGTGGGCTACCTCGGCGAGGTCTCGGTGTACGTCTACAAGGAGCTCGGCGCGGGCGACATGCGCTGGCTCGACTTCTTCCGGGTGCTGACCTACGTGACCTCGGCCGTGTGCACCGCGGCCTTCGCGTGGGGCATGTTCTACTTCGGCCGGCGCGCGCGGCACCGCACCGCCTGAGCTGCCGGGTCAGTCCTCGCCTGCGAACATCGGATGGACGTAGTCCGCGGTGATGGCGCCATCGGCTTCGATGGTCGCGTCGCCACCCACCCAGCACACGCGGCCGACACGCCAGAGGTCGTGGCGCGCGAGCGTCGTCGCCGGGCTCTCGTAGGCGAGCTCGCCCAGGATGTAGATGCGCACGGTGGCGATGCTCGGGCCGAAGGCGTGGTCGCTCCAGTAGTGGACGCCGACGCGATAGCAGGCGCCGACCTCGGGCTCGGCCAGGTTCAGGTTCTCGGGGCCGGCGCCGTCGGTGTCGTCGCGGTCGAGCGCCGGGTCGTCGTCGACGGCGTCGTCGAAGCCGGCCCAGTTGGGGTTGGGGTTGAACCAGAAGCAGTCGAACTGGTTGTCGAACCAGGGGTCCGGCTGGCCGTCGCCGTCGACGTCCTGGCTGCTGGCTTGGGGATGGGCGAAGTGCAGGTCGAGGTCGGCGCCGGCCACCGGGCCGACGTTGGTCTCGTTGGGATCGTTCGGGGTGTGCCAGAGGAGCTCCACGTGGATGGCGTCGGTCGGCGCGACGAAGACCATGAAGGACCGCTGGTAGGACTCTCCGGTGTGGCTGCGCATCTGCGCATGGAAGGTGTAGGTGCCGGCGACGTTGGCCTCGAACCTCGGGCTCGCCACGTCAGCCGAGGGTTGGAAGACCGACTGCGAGCCGACCGGCTGATCGACGCTCCACGCGATCTCGCTCGGCCCACCCCCGTCGACCCAGGTGGCCGAGAGGTGAAGGACCGTCTGCGGGATGACCGTGTCGCCCTCGGCGACAGTGATGCTCGGACCGCCTGAATCGGCGTCGGGCGCGCCGACCTCCGACGCGGTGATGTCGGGCGTGCCGACCTCGGACGCCGTGACGTCGGGCGTGCCGACCTCGGGCGCGGCTTCGACCCCGTCGACGACCGCGTCCGGCGGCGCGTCCGCGTTCGAGTCGAGCGACACCGAGGTGGTGCAGGCGGTCGCCGTCGCGACGAGGAACGGGAGCGCGATGAGCTTCATGAAGGCCTCCATCCGCAGCTTGGTGCCGGCCGTCGAATCCGTCACGAGATCCTTTCGCGCTGCCGCGCGTACAGGCCCGAGTCCGCGCCCCGCGCCAGGAGGATTCGATGCGCCCGCTCGCCCTGACCTGTATCGCCGCCGCCGCCGGCCTCGTCGCCTCGTGGTCGACGGCCTTTGCCGAATCGGGCGAGGAGCCCGACCGCTCGCAGTCTCCCTACTTCGTCGTGAAGGGCGCCGACAACGGCGTCGACACGATGCCGCTCATGTCGACACGCGCCGACATCGACGTGTCGGGCACCATCGCCCGCGTCAAGGTGACGCAGGTCTACAAGAACAGCGGGCAGAAGCCGCTGGAGGCCATCTACGTCTTCCCGGGGTCGACGCGCGCGGCCGTCTACGCCATGCGCATGACTGTCGGCGACCGCGTCATCGAGGCCGAGATCCAGAAGAAGGACGACGCCCGCAAGATGTACGAGGACGCCAAGAACCAGGGGAAGACGGCGTCGCTCCTCGAGCAGCAGCGGCCGAATGTGTTCCAGATGTCGGTCGCCAATATCCTGCCCGGCGACCTCATCAAGGTGGAGATGAACTACACCGAGCTGCTCGTGCCGACCGACGGCAGCTACGAGGTCGTCTATCCGGCCGTGGTCGGGCCGCGCTACACGGGCGAGTCGACGTCGAACGAGACGTGGACGGCGCAGCCCACGACGCACGCCGGGGAGAAGCCGTCGTACGACTGGGACGTGGCGGTGCACATCGCCGGCGGCATGCCCATCCAGAAGATCGCCAGCTCGTCGCACCCCATCACGACCACCTTCGACGGGCCGAACGAGGCGAGCGTCGTGCTGGCCAACAAGTCGGCGGCGGGCACGAAGGACTTCGTCCTGCAGTACAAGCTGGCCGGCGAGAAGGCCGAGTCGGGGCTCCTGCTCTACCCGGGCGAGAAGGAGAACTTCTTCCTGGCGATGGTGCAGCCGCCGGCGCGCGTCGACAAGGCGATGATGCCGAAGCGCGAGTACATCTTCATCGTGGACGTGTCGGGGTCGATGTGGGGCTTTCCGATCGACACGGCGAAGAAGCTCATGAACGAGCTCCTCGACGGCATGAACGAGAATGACCGGTTCAATATCCTGTGCTTCTCGGGTGGCAATCTCGTGCTGGCGCCGGAGAGCCTGGCGACGACGCCCGAGAACATCGAGAAGGCCAAGCAGTTCATGGCCGGCATGCAGGGCGGCGGCGGCACGGAGATCCTCGGAGCGCTGCGCGAGGCCCTGGCGATGAAGACGCCCGGCGAATATGCGCGCACGTTCGTGGCGGTCACCGACGGCTATGTGTCGGTCGAGCCGCAGGTGTTCAGGACCATCCGCGAGAACCTCGGCAAGGCGAGCTTCTTCGCGTTCGGCATCGGCTCGTCGGTGAACCGCTTCCTCATCGAGGGCATGGCGCGCTCGGGCATGGGCGAGCCGTTCATCGTCATGCACGACGACGACGCGGTCGAGAAGGCGGCCAAGCTGAAGAAGTACATCGACTCGCCGGTGCTCACCGACATCAAGGTGAAGATCGACGGCCTCGACGCCTACGACATCGAGCCCATCAATGTGCCCGACCTGTTTGCGTCGCGCCCGGTGATGGTATTTGGCAAATACCGCGGCGCGCCGCGCGGCACCATCACCGTCAGCGGCATCGGCGGTCGGGGCGCGTGGTCGCAGACGCTGCCGTTCCAGGTGTTCAAGCCGGACGCGCGCAACGAGGCGCTGCGCTACCTGTGGGCCCGCCACCGCATCGCGACGCTGGCCGACTACCAGCAGATCGACCCGAGCGACGACAACGTGAAGACCATCACGCAGCTCGGCCTCGACTACAACCTCATGACCGCCTACACGAGCTTCGTCGCCATCGACCAGCGCGTGCGCAACAGCGGCGGCAAGCTCGAGACGGTGAACCAGCCGCTGCCGCTTCCCGACGGCGTGAGCGACCTGGCGGTGGGCGGAGCCCCGACGGCGTCGGCGCCGCGGACGATGGGGCGCGGGGCGTATGGGCCGCCGATGCCGTCGCCGGCCAAGGCCTACGACCGCGAGGAGAAGGACATGGCGCCCGAGCTCGAGGTGGTGCGGACGCCCGACGTCAAGACGAAGCCGGCAGTGGCCGAGATGCGGAAGGTCATCGTGCGCTCGGTGCACGACATGCGCGGCGGGCGCTCGGCGGCCGACGTCAAGAAGGCCATCCAGGCGCTGGTGGGCCAGCTCGCGAGCTGCCTCGCCGGTCAGGGCGTGACGAGCGCCGAGGTCGTGTCGCTCGAGGTCACGGTCGACGCCAGCGGCCACGTGACCGCCGTGCGCGTGGTCTCGACCGGGGCGGCGCCGGCGACGCTCGGCAAGTGCTTCGCCCAGAAGGTCGGGACGGCCGTGTTCGCGGCCGGCGACACGACGACCTTCTACGTCGACCTGACGCTCGCCCCCTGACGCTCCGGTCGGACCGCGCCAGCGCGGGCCGCCGGCACCCGACGCGCCTCGCATCCCTCGAGACGCCGACTCCGTCCCGCCTGCACCGCGCCGGAGTCCTTCGACCGCCGCACGCTCCGGACTGAGCGTGCGGCGGTTCCTTTTTGCGGGTGGGGCGAGCGCCGGGGCGAGCGCCGACGTCCGGGCGGAAAATGAGAAAGAAGTAGTCCTGACCCCAGGTGGTGAGGCGTAAGGGGTTGATTCTGCTGGGCGGCGGTGCCACGACGCGCGGTGTCCCCGCCCGGGGTCGGGACTACTTCTTTTCTCATTTTCGCGTCGCCTGCCCGGCCAGCGCTCGGCCATGCCGGCCGGCGCTCGGCCACGCCCGCGGCGACGGCAAAAGTTGACGACCGGGCCGGCGCTCCTAGGCTCCCCGCCCATGCACATCGACCCCCGCCTGCGCGTCGCGTGGGAGCGCTTCATCGGCCTCGTGCCGATCTTCGCCGTGCTGGCCGCCATCGCCGTGTGGGTCCTGTCGGCCCTCCTGCTCGAGCCGCTGCCCGGCCCCATCCCCATCCACTTCGACACCGCCGGCAACCCGAACGGCTCCGGCCCGTGGTGGATCCTCGCCGCCCTCGGCACCGGGCTGCTCCTCGCCATGGCCGGCGCCGTGGCGCTCACCCGCCGCCTCGCCCGCACCAGCCCTCAGTGGATCAACCTCCCGGCCAAGGCCGCCTTCGTCGCCCTCCCGGCCGACGCCCGCCTGCGCATCGTCGGCCGCGTCGGCCAGCTCCTCATCGGCTTCGCCCTCATCCTGAACCTCGTCCTCCTCACGCTGGTCCGCGACACGTACCGGATCGCCCAGCGCGAGCTCGCGACGCTGCCGCTCTGGAAGCTCGGCCTCCTCGTCGGGCTCGCCGTGGTGTGGGTCGTCGTCGGCATCCTGCGCGTCCGCAACGCCATCCGCAGCGAGACCGCCAGCGCCGCCAGCGCCGCCAGCGCCGCCTGACCGACGCCGGTCACGGGTGATCGACCGCGCGCCCGGCCCTTGTGCTCCGGCCGCCCCGCCCGCTATCTATCCCGGGCCTCCTGTCACGGCGGTTCGCCCATGTCGCAGCTTCCCCGACTCGGACTCCTCGGCCTCACCGGCCTCGCCACCGCGCTCGGCCTCGGCGCCGCCGCCTGCCACGACAACCTGGTCTACGACCCGACCGTCGCGGTCGGCCTCGACACCCGCGTCGAGCCCGGCGAGGTCGGCGCCGGCGAGCGCGCCAACGTCACCTGCGTGCGCGTCAACGGCCACGGCGAGCCGCTGGCCGGCGGCCAGTTCGTCATCGGCGTCGACCCCGTCGACCAGAGCTTCGTCGACGGCACCCAGGTCTTCGCCAACCAGGCCGGCACCCACCACGTCGCCTGCAGCGACCTCGAGCTCGGCCTCCTCGACGACACCCCGGCCGACCTCGTCGTCGACGCCGGCCCGCCCGTCTCGACCCGCATCGCCCTCGACCCGAGCACCGTCCCTGCCGGCGCCCCGAGCGCCGTCACCTGCCAGGCCCTCGACGCCCACGGCAACGTCACCGCCGCCAACCTGCGCGTCGACATCGCCCCGACCGACACCGCCACCGTCGACGGCACGAGCGCCGTCTCGGCCACCCACGCGGGCGACTACGCCGTCACCTGCTACTCCGCCGCCGTCGACGAGGCCGCCCGCGGCACCACCACCCTCACCGTCGTCGCCGGCCCGCGCGCCGGCATCGCGCTCCAGCTCGACCCGGTGTCGCCGGCCTACGGCGTCGGCCAGGGCATCACCGTCATCGGCGTCGCCGTCGACGAATTTGGCAATATCCGCCAAGGCGACGTGGTGCCGATCCAGGACGTCGACGCCACCCCGCCGGGCCACCACAACTTCACCGGCCCGAACAACGAGAAGATCCGCTTCGACCTCGAGGACCGCTACGTCGTCTCGGCCGCCGCCGTCGACGACCCGAGCCAGACCGCGTCCGTCCCGCTCGTGGTCGACGAGACCCGCCCGGTGCTGACGCTCACCTCGCCGCCGCGCGCGCTCGTCACCGACACGCTCGACAAGGTCACCGTCTCCGGCACCGTCAGCGACAACCTCGGCCAGATCGCGTCGCTCACCATCGCCGGCCACACCATCGCGCTGCCACCCGCGGGCGGCCCCTTCAGCTACGACCTCGACCTCGCCTACGGCCTCACCCTCATCGACATCCACGCCGTCGACACCCAGGGCTTCGAGACCCTCGTCACGCGCGCCGTCGAGCAGGGCAAGGGCGGCTTCCGCGCCATGACCGCGCACACCTTCGAGCAGGACGGCGTCGCGAACGCCGCCGCCCTCGTGCTCACCCAGGACGTCTTCGACGACGGCGACCACGACGAGCCGGTGCGCGACGACCTCGCCTCCATCGTCGAGTACATCGTCAAGAATCTTGACTTCAAGTCGTTCGTGCCCGACCCGCTGACGACCTTCAGCTGCATCGGCGGCGACTGCTCGCTGCGCCTGACCTCGGTCACCATGGGCGACGTCAACGTCACCATCCAGCTCCAGCCCGGGCGCATCCACCTGCAGATCGAGCTCGTCGATTTCGCCGGCCAGATGACGCTCTTCTTCCCGTGCGACATCGGCGTCATCTGCGCCACGCCGCCCACCGGCGCGCTGCCGGCCACCTTCCAGACCGACCGCGTCACGCTAACCACCGACCTCGCCATCTCGGTCAGCGACGGCCAGATCAACATCACCAGCGAGAACACCGTCGCCACCATCGACGGCCTCACCGCCACCGTCACCGGCGACCCGACCGGCATCCTCCAGGGCGCGCTCACCGGCACCGTCGAGCTCCTGCGGACGATCCTCCTCGACGCGCTCGAGGGCCTCATCGTGTCGCTGGTCGAGGACCAGGTGGCCGGCGCTCTGGGCGGCCTCTTCGGCGCGCTGTCGATCGATCAGACCTTCGACGTGCCCTCGCCGGTCACGGGCGGCGCCCCCAACACCATCGCCCTCCAGCTGCGCCCAAAGGGCGTCGACATCGCCTCCGAGCGCCTGCAGCTGCGCGTCGACGGCCTGGCCTACGCCAAGAACCCGGTGCGCCCGCACCCGCACCTGGGCTCGCTACGCCACAGCGGCTGCGCCCCCGAGCAGGCCCTCACCTGGCCGCCGCCGAGCCCCATCACGGTCGGCCTCCACGACGACCTCATCAACGAGCTGCTCTTCGCCATCTGGGAGGGCGGCACCGTCTCGCTCGATCTCACCGGCGATGCCGCCGACTCGCTGCTCGGCCAGTTCGGCATGATGGACTCCTCGCTGCGCGTCGACGCGCTGCTGCCGCCCGTCTTCGAGAGCTGCGCCGGCCACGACCAGGTGCAGCTGGGCGAGCTCTACCTCGACGTGCAGGCCAACTTCGCCGGCGACCCCATCCACCTCGGGCTGTGGCTCCTGGCCGACGCCCCCATCGACGTCGACCTCGTCCACAACGAGGAGGGCGCGCTCCAGGCCAAGCTCGTGGTGGGCGACATCGATCCCCTGTGGATCGAGGTCGTCATCAACGAGGGCCCGTTCGCCGACGACGACTCGACCGTGGTGTCGCTCGTGCGCGACACGCTCATCCCGCGCCTCCTCGGCACCGTCTCCGACTCGGCCACGTTCACGCTGCCGGCCATCGACCTCGGCTCGCTGACCTCGGCCGTCCCGGCCGGCACGACCATCGACCTCGATATCCAATCGATCGCCCGTGACAACGCCTACCTCACCATCAACGCGTCGCTGAAGTGAGGACCGCGGCGGGTCTCGCCGGGGACGCGGCCGATACGGCGCGCGGCTGAACCTCCGAGGCGAACACCCTCGACAAGCGCTCCGCGGCAAGCGACAAGCGCGCGGTGAGGGTACCATGACGATTCCCGCCAAGCTGCTCGAGCGTCTCTTCGCCGCCGTCCGCGCCGGCGCCAGCCCCGCGACCTGGTCCACCGGGGTCGCCCTCGCCCGCGAGGACAAGGTCGTCATGGAGTCGGAGTCGCCCGACGAGGTCGTCGTGCGCGTCCTCTCCGGCGGCCGCGGCCGCTCGCACGAGGTCACCATCTTCCCGGAGGACGTCGACTTCCAGTGCGACTGCGGCAGCTCCGAGGAGGCCTGCGTCCACGCCGTCGCCACCGTGCTGGCGCTGCGCGCCTCCGAGAAGGACGGCAAGGACCTGCCGGCCGCGCGCTCGGAGATCGCGCGCCTCGCCTACCGCCTCGGGCGCGAGGGCGACATCCTCACCTTCGAGCGCACGCTCTTGAACGACGGCCGCGAGCTGCCCTGGGGCGTGGCCATCAACACCATCCCCGGCCCCGGCCAGCCCACCGTCATGACCGTGCCCGGCGATCTCGACGTCGAGCACGCCATGGGCACCTGGCGCCGCGGCCGCGTGCCGCGCACCGAGATGATGAAGCTCCTCGCCGCATTGACAAAATGCAGCGGCGTCACTTTCGAAGGCCAGGAGATCAACGTGACGCTGGCGCCGCTCGTGCCGCGCCTCATCGTAGAGGATCACGGCAAGGGCTTCATCGCCCGGCTCATCCCCGACCCGGCGGCGCGCTTCCGCTTCCGGAACGGCGCCGCCATCGTGGCCAACACGCTGCGCCCGCTCGACGACGCCGCCGGCATCAGCGAGAGCGACCGACGCCAGCTCGAGCAGGGCCGCCCCTTCGAGGCCACCGACGCCGGGCACCTGCTCGACCTCATGGCGCGCCTCGAGAAGTCGGTGCCGGTCGAGCTCAAGACGCGGCGCCTGCCGCGCACGCGCACCGAGCCGCCGCGCCTCGTCATCGAGTCGACCATCGAGGACGATCGGCTGGTGCTGTTCCCGACCATCGTCTACGGCGAGCCGGCGGTGGCGCGCGTCGACCGCGGCAAGATGGTCGTCCTCGACGAGAAGGCCGAGCTGCCGATCCGCGACGAGATCGCCGAGGAGCGCCTCATCCAGCGCCTCTTCGCGCACCTCCAGCTCGAGCCGGGCAAGAAGGGCTACTTCGAGGGCGAGAAGGCGGTCGGCATCGCCGCCAAGCTGCAGCGCTTCCCCGGCGCCGACATCGAGGGCAAGGCCCACGAGGAGTTCGAGCTCACCCCGCCGCTCGTGCCGCACATCGCCTTCGACGACGACGGCGTGCTCACCGTCGAGTTCGAGGCCGACGGCACCTACGCCGAGCCCGAGCGCGTCATGAAGGCGTGGCACCGCGGCTGGACCATCGCGCCGCTGGAAGATCGCAGCGGCTGGTCGCCGCTGCCGACGCGCTGGCTCCATCAGTATGGCCCCATCCTCCAGGGCCTGCTCCAGGCCAAGGACCAGGACGACAAGCTCCCGGCAGCCGCGGTGGCCGACGTGGTGGCGCTGTGCGAGGCGCTCGGGCGGCCGGTGCCGCCGCGCTTCGAGAAGCTGCGCGCCATCGTCGACAAGTTCGACAAGATGCCGTCTGCCAAATTGCCGGACGACCTCAAGGCCACCCTGCGCCACTATCAGCAGGACGGCGTCGACTGGCTCGTCTTCCATCGCGACGCCGGCCTCGGCGCGCTGTTGGCCGACGACATGGGCCTCGGCAAGACGCTGCAGGCGCTGTGCGCGGTGCGCGGGCGGACGCTGGTCGTGGCGCCGACCTCGGTGCTGCCGAACTGGCTGCGCGAGGCCGAGCGCTTCCGGCCCGGCCTGAAGGTCGCCGCCTATCGCGGCGCCGGGCGCGCGCTCGACGCCTCGGCCGACCTCACCGTGACGTCGTGGGCGCTGCTCCGGCTCGACATCGAGACGCTGGCCGCGGTCAAGTGGGACGCGGTCATCCTCGACGAGGCGCAGACCATCAAGAACCCCGACTCGCAGGTGGCGCGCGCCGCCTATCGCCTGTCGGCCAGGCAGCGCGTGGCGCTCACCGGCACGCCGGTCGAGAACCGCCTCGACGACCTGTGGAGCCAGATCCGCTTCCTCGAGCCGGGCCTCCTCGGCGACCGCGGCGACTTCGTCGAGGGCTTCGCCGAGCCCATCTCGAAGGGCGACGCCGCGGCCGCGCTGCGGCTCCGCCAGCGCATCCGCCCCTTCATCATGCGGCGCCTGAAGAAGGACGTGGCACCCGAGCTGCCGCCGCGCACCGAGCTCGTGCGCCGCTGCGAGCTCTCGCCCGAGGAGCGCACCGTCTACGACGCCATCCGCGCCGCCACGCTGCCCGAGGTGATGGAGACGCTGGAGAAGGGCGGCGGCGTCATCGCCGCGCTGGAGGCGCTCTTGCGCCTGCGCCAGGTGGCCTCGCACCGCGGCATGATCCCCGGCCAGGACGGCGTCACCTCGAGCGCCAAGCTCGAGCTGCTGATGGAGCTCCTGGGCGAGCTCCTGGCCGAGGGCCACAAGGTGCTCGTCTTCTCGCAGTGGACCTCCATGCTCGACCGCATCGAGCCGGCCCTCGAGAATGACAAAATCGCCTTCACCCGCCTCGACGGCTCGACGGCCGATCGCGGCGCGGTGGTCGACGCCTTCCAGGACCCGGCCGGTCCGCCGGTCATGCTGCTGTCGCTGAAGGCCGGCGGCGTGGGCCTGAACCTCACCGCCGCCGATCACGTGGTCATCCTCGATCCGTGGTGGAACCCGGCGGTCGAGGACCAGGCCGCCGACCGCGCCCACCGCATCGGGCAGGACAAGCCGGTGTTCGTGCACCGGCTCATCGCCGCCGAGACCGTCGAGGAGAAGATCCTGCTGCTGCAGGAGAAGAAGCGTCAGCTCGCCGACGCCGCCCTCGGGCAGGCCGCCGGCGGCCAGGCGCTCACCAAGGACGACCTCATGGAGCTCCTGCGCTGAGCTGGCCGGATGGCCTCGCTCCGGCCGCCCTCATCCGGCTTCTTCCCTCGGCTCGCGCGCTGCGCGCGAGTCTTCGAGCCCGCGGCGCCAGGCCGGGGCGGCGCTCACTTCTTGAGCTTCTTCACCGGCACCGCCACCGTCGCCTGCGAGCTGTTGCCGGCGTCATCCTGGCACTCGAGCGTCACGGTGTAGACGGTGCCCTTGCCGTCGTCGTGGTTCTTGGCGCGCAGGTTCACCGTCAGCGGCCCGAGGATGGTCCAGTCGGGCTGCGGGTGGCGCCGGTCGCGGCCGTGGCGCTCGCAGCTCCGGCCGCCGCGGTGGCCGCGGTCGTTCGGGCAGAAGTCGTCGCTGGCGACGGCGACGATCTGGCACATCGGCTGGGCGTCGCAGGCGTCGCTCGCCGAGTAGGCCACCGTCACCCGCACCATTTTGTCATTTGCCGGCCACAGCGTCGGCGGCATGGCGCCGACCGCGCCGATGGCGGGGGCGGTGTCGTCGCCGCAGGGGCAGGGGTCGCTCGCGTCGGGCTGGCCGTCGCCGTCCTCGTCGCCGACCGGCTGATAGAGATCGGTGCGGCGCAGCGTGTTCTCGACCGGGAACTCGTCGTCGACGGTGAAGCCGCCGGGGAACAGCACCTGGCCGTCGGCCAGCGCCAGCGCGCGCGCGTCGCTCCGGCGCTCGGCCGGGAGCGGCGGGCCGTCGCTCCAGCTGTCGCTCGCGAGGTCGTAGACGTAGGTGTCGCCCCCATTGAAGTGCCCGCCCACGGCCAGGATGCGGTCGTCGGGCAGGAGCGCGATGGCGCCGCCGCGGCGATCGACGAAGAGCGGCGCGCCGAGCACCGTGGTGCCGCTGAGCGGGTCGTAGATCACCGGCTCGGCGCGGTTCTCGCCGACGATGAGCACGCGGCCGTCGTCGAGCAGCACGGCGTCGGCGTTGGTCGGCTGGCCGAGCGCGGCGTCGAGGCCGTCGGGCTCCGACCAGGCGTCGGCCGCCGGATCGTAGACGAAGGCGCGGTAGTCGGCCGCCTGGCCGCCGCCGTAGGTGAAGCCGTCGACCAGCACGCGGCCGTCGGCCATGCGCACCGCCAGCGGCTCGAGCATGCCGCCGAAGGGCGGCGCCGCGGTCAGCGTCGAGGCGCCGGTGACCGGGTCGTAGAGCTCGGGGCCGGTGGTCGAGGTGACCAAGGGCACCGGGAAGCTGCGGCCGCCGAAGTAGCCGTTGCCGATGACCAGCACGCGGCCCGCGCGCGGCCCGGTCGTGAGCGCCACGATGGCGTGGCCCGAGCGCACGCCCGACAGCGCGGGCGCGGCGCGCCAGGTGCCGGAGTCGGGGTCGAAGAGCTCGGCCGACGCCAGGTCGTGGTAGTTGTCGCCGAGGATGCCGACGCCGCTGATGCCGCCGGCGATGAGCACCTGGCCGGCGAGCGGGCCGACCTCGAGCAGGGTGAGGCCGTAGTGGTCGCGGCCGGCGAGGAGGTCGCCCACCTGGTTCCAGCCGCCCGGGTCGACGCCGACCGCGACGCAGGCGTCGCAGGCGTCGCCGTGGTGGTCGCCGTCCTGGTCGGCCTGGCTCGCGTTGGCCACCGCGAAGCAGTTGTCGCAGAGGTCGCCGCGGCCGTCGCGGTCCTGATCGGTCTGCGAGTTGTTGGCCACCGCCACGCAGTTGTCGCAGCGGTCGCCGAGGCCGTCGTGGTCCTGGTCGGCCTGGTCGGCGTCGGGGATGCCGACGCACACGTCGCAGGCGTCGCCGACGCCGTCGCGGTCGAGGTCGCCGCCGCTCTCGAACGGCATGTGGACGCACAGGTCGCAGCGGTCGCCGCGCCCGTCCGAGTCGGCGTCGGCCTGGTCCGGATTTGGCACATCCAGGCAATTGTCACATGCGTCGATCACGCCGTCCTGGTCGCGGTCGGCGCCTTCGGCGGCGCTCACGCTGAGGTCGGTGGCGCTCGGCGCGTGGACGTGGAGGTAGAGCGTCTCGCCCGGCGCGACATTGGCAAATGTCGCCTGGCCCGGCTGATATTCGCCGCAGAAGGCGCCCACCAGCGCGCCGCCCGCGCCGCGGTAGGCGTCGACCCAGCCGTCGCCGGCGAGGCTGGCGGCGAGGCAGGTGTTGGCGCTCGCCGTGTAGCGGTACCACACGCCCTCGGCGCTCGAGTCGATGCAGTGCGGGTCGCCGGCCTCGGCGGTGGCGAAGGTGCCGTCGACGGCGCCGTCGAACGGCAGCGCGGCGATGGCCGCGGCGTGGGCGCGGTCGTCGTTGGCGGGGCGCTCGCCCACGGCCAGCGCGATGTCGAACGGCCCCTGGCTCGGCGTGTAGGCGCCGAGCATCAGGAGGTAGCGCTCGCCGGCCGCGAGGTGCAGCGGCAGGCGACCGCTGCCCGAGGTGTCGACGCGACCGAGCAGCGCGAGGTCCTCGTCGGGCCCGCTGAACGCGGCGACGACGGCGGCGCCGTTGCTCGGGGTGACCAGCGCGGCCAGGTCGAGGGCGCGGGTCGGGGTGATGGAGTACCAGAGCGTCGAGCCGAGGGCGCGGCCGAGGTCCGAGTCGAGTGGCAGCGCCGGGTCGCCGGCGGCGGCGGTGCCGTCGATGGAGGAGACGGTCGTGTAGAAGGGCAGCGGGTCGAGCGCGAGCGCGTCGCCGACGGCGTCGTTCGTGGCCGTGCCGCCGACCGCTGCGAGCGACAGCACGAGGTGCCCGGGGACGGTGCCGAGCTGGGTGAAGATGCCGAGGTTGTAGGTCGTGCCGGGCACGACGTCGACGGTGACGGTGTCGAGGGTGGCGCCGGCCAGCACCTGGTCGGCCGGATCGCCCTCGAAGACGGCGAGGATGGCGGGGTAGTCGCTGCCGACCACGCTGGCGGCGACGTGGCCGCCGACCGTCGGCGTGAAGCTGTACCAGACGCTCGACGAGAAGCTGTCGGCCAGCGGGTCGGTCGAGGCGATGGTCGCGCCGCTGACGTCGGCGCTGTCGTCGAAGGGCAGGGCGTCGATGACGGTCGCGGCGGAGAGCTCGTCGTTGGGCGGCGGCGGGGCGACCGGCCGCGCGTCGAGGCTCAGCTCGAGCGTGCCGGCCGGGGTGCCGAGCGGGGCGGCGAACATGAGGTAGTAGGTGGTCCCGGCCGTGACGTCGACGTAGGTCACGCCCTTCGGCGCGCCGACGACGAAGTCGAGCGCGCCCGGGCTGCCGGTCGCGACCAGGCTCACGACGTCGTAGTCGCTGGCGCCGGTGTCGATGGCCAGGCGCGTGTCGGCGTCGGAGGTGAAGGCGTACCAGACGCTCGCGCCGAGCTGGTCGGCGAAGAGGTCGTCGGGCGAGCCGGTGGCGCCGCTGGTGTCGACGCTGTCGGCGAACGGCAGCGCGGTGACGACGGTCGCGGCGGCGAGCTCGTCGTTGGCCGGCGGCGGGCCGGGGACGCGGCCGAGCAGCGCCAGCTCGAGGTGGCCGCCGGGGTCGGCGGCGAAGGTCCAGGCCTCGAAGTAGTAGGTCGTGCCGGCCACGAGGTCGACGCCGATCTGGCCCTGGCCGACCGTCACCAGGCTCAGCGCGCCGCGCGTGCCGGTGAAGACGACGACGTAGACCGAGTAGTCGCTGCCGGTCGTGTCGGCGGTGACGTGCATGTCGGCCGGCGCGGTGTAGGCGTACCAGACCGTGTGGCCGATGCCGGCGGCGTCGGGGTCGTCGGCGGCGACGGTGGCGTCGGCGGTCTCGGCGGTGGCGCTGAACGGCACCGTCGGGACCACGACGGCCTGGTCGAAGTCGTCGTTGGGAGGGGGCGCGGCGACCGCGGCGGCGTGGCCGCCGATGACGAGCGACAGGACGGCGAGGGCACGGAGCGCGACCATGAGCATTCTCCCCAGCGTGCGATGGCACACCGATGCGTGACGAGGAGGCGCTCGAGTCGCCGCAAGCGGCCGCGAGACACATCCAATCTCCGGGGACACGCGTCCGGAAGGCCGTCCCAAGATTTTTTTCGCACGCCCCGACCGAGGGCGCCGGCGCTGAAGGTAAGTGCACTGGGCCGGCTCGATCCGAGGTCCCGACGTGGTATGCTGGCCGTGTGGGCGGGTCTTTGTCGGAGCGCGAGGTCGCCGTGCGGGCGCTGTGGGAGTCAGGGCGCTCGGCGTGGCCGAAGCTGGCGCTGACGTACGACGCGTTCGCGGCGTGGCTCGCGCCGCGGCTGCCGGCCGAGCAGGACCCGAGCGCGCTGGTCGGCGCCGACCTCTACCTCGTGGCCGCGTGCCTCACCCAGGTGCCGGGCGCGGTCGAGGCGTTCGTCGAGGGGCCGCTGGCGGTGGCCGGGCGCCACGCCGACCGCATCGTCAAGACGCCCGAGGCGCGCGGCGAGCTGGTGCAGGCGCTGGTGGTGCAGCTGCTCACGGCCGGGGCCGACGGCGCGGAGCCGCGGCTCGCGCAGTACAGCGGGCGCGGCGCGCTGGCGGTGTGGCTGCGCATGACGGTCACGCGCCGCGCGCTCAACACCGGGCGGGTGAAGGCGAAGACGGTCGAGCTCGAGGAGGCGGCCTTCGATCGCGAGGCCGATCACAACCCCGAGCTGTCGGTGCTGCGCCGCCGCCACAAGGACGAGATCAGCGCCATCTTCCGCGAGGCCACGCTGGCCACGTCGCGCGAGGACCGGACGCTCTTGCGCCTTCATTATATGGAGGGGTCGACGCTGAACGAGCTGGCGGCGCTCTTCAAGACCAGCCGCTCGTCGATGCACCGGCGCATCGAGACCGTGCGCGAGCAGCTCATGGCGCGCATCGCCGAGCTGGTGCGCCAGCGCATGCGCGTGTCGGTGAGCCAGCAGGGCAGCATGCTGCGCATCTTCCAGAGCGACCTGCGCGAGAACCTCGGCCAGCTCCTGCGCGACGAGTCGGCCGAGCGCTGATCGCGCCGGGTCCGAACTTTTCTCGCGGCTGGCTGGGACGCCCTCGGCGGGCGGTGTCTTCCCTATGCGACCAACGGATGGTCCGCAAAACCGGGAGACGACGATGCTGAAGGTCAA
This sequence comes from Myxococcota bacterium, assembly GCA_046351155.1. Classification (GTDB taxonomy): domain Bacteria; phylum Myxococcota_A; class UBA9042; order PHBI01; family PHBI01; genus JAXLYZ01. The sequence continues at coordinate 216,621 of JAXLYZ010000005.1, read as the reverse complement.
GACGGGCGTGAAGGCGGGTGGGCTCAAGACGATCAACCACGGTCTCAAGGTGAAGACCGGCGTCAAGGCCGGTAGCCTCAAGACGGCGAACCATGGTCTCAAGGTGAAGTCGGCCGTGAAGGCCGGTGGCCTCCCGACCAAGAACCACGGCCTCAAGGTGAAGTCGGCCGTGAAGGCCGGTGGCCTCCCGACCAAGAACCACGGCCTCAAGGTGAAGTCGGCCGTGAAGGCCGGTGGCCTCCCGACCAAGAACCACAACCAGACCGTCGCCTGAGATCTCCCGACCGGCCCGCTATGGGTCGGTGATCGTCCGAATGGCCTCGGCGAGACGCGCCGCCCGCGGATAGGGCGAAGAGCGGACGAAGGTCCTGACCTCTTCGAACAACGCGGCGGCGCTCGTCCCAGGGCCGATGGCTCGCGCCAGCGTGAAGCGCACCTCGGCCAGCTCGAGCGGGTTCGACGGCTCGCTGCCGAGGATGGCCACGGCGCGCTCGAGGACCGGTCGCGCGTCGGCGGCGCGACCGGCGGCGACGAGCGCCTCGCCGAGCAGGCGCAAGGTCGGCGTGAGCACCAGGCTCTGCGCGCCGTAGTGGCTCTCGAGCATGGCGAGCGCCTTCTCGTGGCGCGCCACGGCGTCCGCCGCGCGGCCGGCGTGGACCAGCGTGCGGCCGATGCCGTCGTGGGTCATGGCCAGCTCGGTGCTCGAGCCGATCTCCTTCTCGACGCGCGCCTCGAGCGGCCCGAGCGCGGCCGCGGCGTCGTCGAAGCGGCCGTCGCCGAGCAGCGAGAGCGCGCGCAGGAGCTCGGCGTCGGTGGCCAGTACCGGGTTGTCGCCGAGGTGCGCGTGGTTCGCGGCCAGCGCGCGCTCGAGGCTCGCGCGCGCATCGGTGCCGCGGCCGGCATCGACCTGGCTCTGCGCGAGCAGGACATAGCCCAGCGCCAGCGAGCCGAGCGCGTCGCCCTGCTGCTTCTCCTCCACGGCCAGGGCGTCGCGGTGGAGCGCTATCGACTCGTCGTAGCGCCCGAGCCCGCGCAGCGCGTCGGCGCGCATGTGCATGGTGGTCAGCCGGTCGGGGTGGGACGGCGGGTACAGCTCGGCCTCGGCCACGAGCGCCTGGGCGAGCTCGTCGGCGGCCGCCGCGTAGTGCCCCGACGCCGCGAGGCAGCTGCCGGCGTTGGTGGCGATCATGATGGCGCGCGGGTGGCGCGCGCCCAGCACGCGCTGGGCCAGCGCCAGCGCGCGCGCGAAGGTGGCGTTGGCGCGGGCGTAGTCCTCGATCTGCTGCAGGCTCGAGGCGAGCAGGCTCAGCGTCTCGACGAGCAGCGCCTCGTCGCCGCCCATCTCGGACTGCAGCGCCGCCGCGCGCTCGAGATCGGGCACGCCGTCGCGCGCCCTCAGCGCATTGAACGACGCCTCGCCGCGCGCGAGGAAGAGCTCGGCCGCGAGGTCGCGCTCGTCGCCGAGGCGCTTCACCTCGCCCTCGGCGATGGCCGACCACTTCAGCGACTCGTCGGCGTTGCGCGTGCCGATGGCGACCGAGCGGGCGACCTCAATGGCCGCGCGCGCGCCGCGCGGTCGTCGCCGCCCGCCAGCGCCAGCGGCAGCGCACCCTCGAAGAGCGCGCGCGCGCGTCGAAGTCGCCGGACGAGCGCGTGAGGTCCGCCAGCGCCAGCGTGGCCTCGGCCTCGGTCGGCGCGTGGCCCGCCTCGTGCGCCAGCCGCACCGCCTCCTTGGCGGCGGCGATGCCGTCCTGCCAGCGGCCGGTCGCGGCGTCGGCCTCGGCCTGGGCGCGCAGCTTGCCGGCCGCCTCGACCGCGGCCGCGCCGCGCGCGTCGGCAGGCGGCGGCACGCGCGCGCAGGCGCTCGAGCTCGCCGCAGATGCGGCTGTCGGCGGGCGCGCGACCGCCGCGGAGGCGTGCTCGACCACGTCGGCGTCGGCGCGCGTGAGCACGTCGGCCAGCGCGTCGCTCTCCTGCAGGCGCTGATCGAGGCAGGCCAGGCGCAGGTCGAGGAGCGCCTCGCTCTGCTCGCCGCGCGCGTGGGTCGCGTCGCAGGCGTCGACGCGGTCTTCGCGCCAGCGCTCGAGGTGGCGCTCGAGCGCCTCGGAGGCCAACGCGAAGCCATCGGCCGCGAACGGCTGGCCGGTGGCGGCGAAGGCCGCGCGCGCGCGCTCGCGCCGCTCGGCGCTCCCCACCGGGGCGGCGCGCTCGGCCCCGGCGCGGCAGGCGCGCGCCGGCGCGGTGGTCATCGACCACACGCCGACGGCCACGCCGACCGCGACCAGGAGGCCCACCAGCGGCAGCCCGATGCGGCGCAGGCGCCGCGCCGGATCGGCCCGCAGCGCGCGCGTGAGCGCCGCCATGCTCGGGAAGCGCGCGGCCGGATCGGCGGCCACCGCGCGCAGCACCGCGCGCCGCACCCAGGCGGGGACCTTGGCCGCCGGCGGCTCGGCCGGCACGCCGCGCGCGAGCGAGGCCTCGAGCTCGCCGAGCGTCTGGCCGGCGTACGGGCGCGCTCCGTAGAGCGCCTCGTAGAGCGCCACGCCGAAGGCGAAGACGTCGGCGCGCGCGTCGACGGTCCGGCCGGCGAGCTGCTCGGGCGCCATGTCGGCGGGCGTGCCGATGAGGGTGCCGGCGCGGGTGCGGGTCAGGTCGGCGCGCGCGTCGGGCTCGACGGGCAGCGCGTCGTCCTCGCGCAGCGACATGCGCGCGAGGCCGAAGTCGGTGACGCGCACCTGCCCGCGCGCGTCGACGAGGACGTTGTCGGGCTTGAAGTCGCGGTGGACGATGCCCGCTTCGTGGGCGGCCGCGAGCCCATCGCCGGCCTGCACGAAGACGGCCACGATCTCGCGCCAGGAGCGCGGCTCGGCGGCGAGCCAGGCGCCGAGCGTCCGGCCGACGACCAGCTCCATGGCGATGTAGATGTCGCCGCCGAGGTCGCCGATGTCGTGCACCAGCACGACGTTCGGATGCGACAGCCGCGCCATGGCCTGCGCCTCGGCGACGAGCCGCGCCTGCAGCTCGGCCGCGCGCGCGCCGCCGCCGTGCACGCGCACGAGCTTCACCGCGACCTTGCGATCGAGCTCGGGATCGTAGGCCGCGTAGACGACGCCCATGGCCCCGGTGCCGAGCACGTCGAGCACGAGGTAGCGCCCGACCTTGGCGCCCGGCTCGGGCAGCGGTCGTGCCCGGGCCGGCTCGGGCGCGGGCCGCGCCTCGGGGAACACCAGGCCGTCGTCGGGCTCGGGCGCGTCGTCCGACAGCGCGCGGCCGGCCTCGGCCAGGACGGCGCAGCAGGCGTCGCAGCCGGCCACGTGCTCGTCGACGCGCGCCGCCTCGTCGGGCGGCAGCAGGTGCTCGACGTAGGCCAGCAGCGCGTCGTCGCTCGGGCAGTCGTCGCCGGGCGGGTCGGGCTCGGTCATCGCGCGGTCGTGCGCCTCAGCCGCGCCGCGTCGCCGCGCCGAGGGCGGCCAGGCACCAGGCCACGTTCTGCGGCGTCGCGCCGTGGCCCATGAGGCCGATGCGCCAGACCTTGCCCTTCAGGGGGCCGAGCCCGCCGCCGATCTCCACGCCGAAGCGCTCGAGCATGTCGCGCCGCACCGCGGCCTCGTCGACGCCGTCGGGCACGCGCACGGTGGTGAGCGGCGGCAGCCGGTCGGCTTCGGGCACCAGCAGCTCGAAGCCCAGCGCCGCGAGCCCCGACCACAGCAGGCGCGCCACCTGGCGATGGCGCTCGGCGCGGGCGGCGAGGCCCTCGACCATGACCAGGCGCAGCGCCTCGTGGAGGCCGTAGAGCATGTTGATGGGCGCCGTGTGGTGGTACACGCGCTGCTCGCCCCAATATTGCCGGATGAGTGACAAATCCAGGTACCACGACTGGACCGGCGACTTTCGCGCCACCAGCGCCGCCTCGGCGGCGGGCGAGAACGAGATCGGCGCCAATCCCGGCGGGCACGACAGGCACTTCTGCGAGCCCGAGTAGATGGCGTCGATGCGCAGGCGGTCGACGCCGATCGACACGCCGCCGAGCGACGTCACCGCGTCGACCAGGAGCAGCGCGCCGACCTCGTCGGCGATGGCGCGGAAGGGCGCCAGGTCGAGCAGCACGCCGGTCGAGGTCTCGGCGTGGACGACGGCGATGAGCTTCGCGCCGTGTGACTTGGCGGCCGCGCGCACCGCCTCGGGATCGAGCGCCGTGCCCCACGGCGCCTCGACGGTGACGACGCGCGCGCCGGCGCGGCGGGCCACCTCGGCCATGCGCTGGCCGAAGACGCCATGCACGCCGACCACCACCGGATCGCCGGCCTCGACGAGGTTGACGAAGCAGGTCTCCATGCCGGCCGAGCCGGTGCCGACATCGGCAGGGTCAGCGCGTGGCCGGTCTCGAAGGCGGCGCGCAGCATGGCGCGGACCTCGTCCATGAGGCCGAGGAAGACCGGGTCGAGGTGGCCGAGCGTCGGACGCGCCAGCGCCCCGAGCACGCTCGGGGCGACATCGGAAGGCCCGGGGCCGAGCAGGACGCGGCGCGGTGGATCGAAGGGGGCGGGAGCGGCGGAGGCGATCGGGGTCGCGGAGCTCATGCCCGTCTTGTTAGCACACGCGCCGCGTCGGATCTCCTGGAGATGTCCTACAGGTGGAGGTTCAGGCCGACGCCGATCGAGGCCAGCAGGTAGAAGCCGGTGTCGCCCGGGAAGTAGCCGATCTCCAGGCGGCCGCTCAGGCCGAAGGTGGTGCCGAAGATCGATTCCGCCCACAGGCGTCCGCCGAAGCGGCCGGGGGCGTCGTCGGGCTTCTTGCCGTAGCTCTGCACGACGTCGAAGAGGGCGTCGAGGCCGGCCGCGACGAAGCGATAGTTGAGGAAGCTCCCCTTGTGGTTCTTCACCGAGAGCGAGTAGCCGGCGGAGTTGATGGTCGAGAGGCCGGCGTAGAGCGTCAGCTGCTGGGCGCGCGTGTCGACGCCCTCCTTGCCGCCGATCTTGGTCTCGACGGCGTTGTCGCGATAGATGACGCCGACGCCGAGGCCCTTGCTGTTGCGGTTCACGACCGGGACGTTGATGTACTTCACCTGCGTGTCGGTGCGCTCGAGCTCGGCCTGCTCCATCTCGACGTCGAACGAGGTCGAGTGCAGCGCGATGCCGCCCTCGAGCCGCACCGGGCCGTCGGCCGAGCCGACGCCGACCAGGAACGGGAAGGCCGCGTGCGCGCGCACGACGAAGGCCTGGCTCAGCTCGAAGATGCCGTTCAGCGTGGTGACGAGGCCGTCGCCCGGGCTCGACAGCTGATAGCCGAGCAGGTTCGCCGACAGGTGGAGATTGCCAAAATCGGTGGTGGCGTCGGTGAAGTGATATTCGACCTTCTCGCCGGTGTCCTCGGCGCGGGCGGCGACGGACGAAGCGGCGAGGGCGGCGGGGGCGACGAGGGCGAGGGCGAGCCGGTCGAAGGTGCGCATGGGCAGTCCTGGGGTTGAGGGCGGCTCGGGCGAGCGCGCCATGCGCAGAGGAACGGCATCGTCGGCGGGGCTTGAACGGCCGGCGGCCGCCGCCGGTGAGAATGAGCAGGTGTGCTCAGGACGGCGCGCGCTGGCGCGTGAACGGCGGGCGGGACGGCCCAGCTGCGCTTGCCGCTGGCTCCCGAGCCAACGTAGGCTCGCCTCCCACGCGGGAGGGATGCGGATGAAGCGGATCGGTTGGGCATGGGCGATGTGTGTTCTCCTCGGCTGCTCGAGCGGCAAGACCGGACCGGCGGGCCAGCCCGGCGCGACCGGAGCGCAAGGGCCGCGCGGCGAGCAGGGGCTGCCCGGTGAGCCGGGGGCGGCCGGCGCCGCGGGTCCGAAGGGCGACAAGGGCGACCCGGGCGACCCTGGAGCGGATGGCGCGAAGGGCGACAAGGGCGACGCCGGCGCGCAGGGCCTGAAGGGCGACAAGGGCGACACCGGCGCGCAAGGCCTGAAGGGCGACAAGGGCGACACCGGCGCGCAGGGCCTGAAGGGCGACAAGGGCGACAAGGGCGACACCGGCGCGACCGGCGACACCGGGGCGCAGGGTCTGAAGGGCGACAAAGGCGACAAGGGCGACAAGGGCGACACCGGCGCGACCGGCGACACCGGGGCGCAGGGCCTGAAGGGCGACAAGGGCGACACGGGCGCGACCGGGTCGCCGGGCGTCCTCGGCGTGACGGCGCCGCTGACGCTCGGCGCCGACAAGACGCTCGGCATCGCGACCGCGGCGGCGGGGCAGGCGGGCATCCTGTCGGCGCTGGACTGGGGTCGCTTCGACGCCAAGGTCGACCCGAGCGACAGCCGCCTGAGCGACGCGCGGCAGCCGCTCGCGGGCAGCGCGGCCTACCTCCAGAACGCGCCCGCGACGTCGCAGGCCGCGAGCTTCGACATCCAGGGCTCGGGCCGCATCGGCACCGATCTGCGGGTCGTCGGCAAGCTCATCGCCGACGGCTCGGCGCTGACCGGCATCCCGTCGCTGACGGCCGCGAGCGTCGACTTCGCAGGCGACCTCACCGCCCGGAGCCTGACCGTGTCCGACTTCGTCAGCGCCGCGTCGGCGCAGATCGACGGCAGCGTCGAGGCCGCCATGGTGCGCGGCGCGGTGGTCGACGACATCCGCCAGGGGCTGGTCTTCGACACGAGCCACGGCATGGACGGCGTGGTGCTGGGCGGCATGAGCTACGTGCGCCTCGGCTCGGGCCACCTGGTCATGGACTTCAAGAGCAACAGCAACGTCGGGCGCGTCGACAGCTCGCGCGTCTCGCAGCTCTCGACCCAGGGCCGCGGCGCCACCTTCGCGGCCTGGGTGCGCACGACCGAGACCAGCTCGCAGACGATCATGATCTTCTACTTCTGCGCGGCGCCCACGATGTCGCTGCAGATCCAGGCCGACGGTCACGCCAGCGGCAACTGGGACACGACCGGCCAGCGCCCCGGCATCATCGTCTCGAACGACCGCGTGAACGACGGCGCGTGGCATCACCTGGCGTACGTCTTCGACCTGCCGGCGCACCTGTCGTCGCTCTACATCGACGGCGAGCTCCAGACCGCTCCGGTCGCGAACGCGTCGGGCGACATCGATTTCAGCCAGACCACGCTGCGCCTCGCCTACTTCAACGGCGACTGCCCGGGCCAGCCGCTGACCTACTTCCGCGGCCAGCTCGACGCGCTGCGCTACTGGACGCGCCCGCTCGACGGGAGCGAGCTCGCCACGTACGTCGCCGCCACGCGACCGCTCTACACGACGCCCTGAGGCGCGCGCCGACGGTCGAGACGGAACGGCCCCGGGCGCTCGCGCGACCGGGGCCGTCGTTCAGCTCACGCCGGGCTCACGGCACCGGGTCGGTCACCGGGACGGGGCACACCTCGCCCTTCTGATCGCAGCCGCTCGAGCCGTCGAGGCGCGCGCAGGCCCAGTGGCCGTCGGCGCAGCACGACCCGCCGTTCTGGCACGGCGGCTCGGCCTTCGCGTCGCAGCAGGTCGAGGCCGGAGGCGCCTTGCAGTCGCAGACCTCGCAGCCGTCGGGGCCGACCTCGAAGCCGTACTCGCAGTAGAGCGTGCACATGACGCCCGGGCACTGGTCCTTGCAGACCTCGCCGGTGGCGATGCACGCCAGCGGGCTGGCCGAGGCGTCGCACGACCAGCGGCCGTCGTCGCAGCAGGTGGCGGCGTCGCCCGGGCAGGTCGGGCGCGTCGTCGCGTCGCAGCAGGTCGGAGCCGGGTTGCACGCGCACAGCTCGCAGCCCTTCTCGTCGACCTTGTTGCCGTAGCGGCAGTAGAGGTCGCAGAGCGGCGGGCACTCGGGGCCGGGCTTGCACTCGCAGGTGTTGCAGCCGGCGGCGTCGAGCACGTAGCCGTTCGGGCACTCGGTGGCGCACAGCACCTCGGGGCAGGCGCACATCGGGCTCTCGCCGACCTCGCCGCAGGTGGCGGTGCCGGGGCCGTCGTTGCAGTGCCACTTGCCGTCGCCGCAGCAGGTCGCGCCCTCGAAGCACAGCGGGTTGCCGTTGTTGCCGGGCATGTCGGCCGGGTTGCAGCACTCGCCCGGAGGCGGGTTGCAGGCGCAGATCTCGCAGCCGTCGGCGCCGGTCTGGAAGCCCCACGGGCAGTAGAGGTCGCACATGACGCCGGGGCAGCCGCACTCGTGGCCGACCACGTCGCAGGTCGGGCGGGCCATGGCGTCGTTGCACGCCCACTTGCCGCTGGCGCAGCACGTCGCGCCCTCGAAGCAGGCCGGCTCGTCGGCCGCGTTGCAGCAGGCCGCGCACACCTTGCCCTCGCCGACGTCGCCGCAGGCGGACGGGTGCGGCACGAGGTCGGTGGCGGCCGCCGGGCAGTGCCACTCGCCGTCGCCGCAGCAGGCCGCGCCGGCGCAGTCGGGCGCCTTGCTCGGGTCGCAGCAGGTGTCGGGGCCGGGGTTGCAGGCGCAGATGTCGCAGCCCTGGGCGTCGTGCTGGAAGCCGTAGCGGCAGAAGAGATCGCACGCCACCGGCTGGCACTCGCAGGCGCCGTCGTGGTCCTTGCCGACGCCCGCGCCGATGCGCACGCAGTCGTTGCTGTAGGTCTTGCCGTCGCAGCCGCAGACCGGGTCGTAGAGCGCAGGGCACACGTCGCCCTGCGGCACGCACTCGCCCTGGCCGTCGCTGAAGTCGCACTGGCCGGGGTACGGATCGCAGAACTGGCCGTCGGGGCAGGTGGCTCCGATGATGCCGCCGCACACCGTCGAGCATTCGCCCTCGTACTTCACGGGCACGCCGTTGGCGGCCGCGTCGCACTTGTTGGAGTAGGTCTTGCCGTCGCAGCCGCAGACCGGCATCCACACGTCGGGGCAGGCCTCGGGCTTCGGCTGGCAGGTGCCGGCGGCGTCGCAGGTGGCGCGGGCGCACCACTCGCCGTCGCGGCACTGGCCGTTGTCGTGGCACGCGGGCGGCTCGCAGGCGCCGTCGCGGTCCTTCTCGACGCCGGCCTGGAGGCGGTCGCAGTCGCTGCTGTAGGTCTTGCCGTCGCAGCCGCAGACCGGCATCCACACGTCGGGGCACACGGCCGGGACCTCGACGCACTGGCCGACGTTGTCGGCGATGTCGCAGCCGCCCGGAGCCCAGTCGCAGAACTCGTGCTCGCCGCAGGCGTGGCCGATGAGGCCGCCGCAGAAGCACTCGCCCTGCGAGGCGACGGTGACGCCGTGCGCCCAGGCTTCGCAGGCGTTGCCGTAGGTCTGGCCGTCGCAGCCGCAGACGGGGTCGTACTCCTTGGTGCAGGCGATGGGACGCTCGACGCACACGCCGGGCAGGCCGCAGCCGTCCTGCTTGCAGAGCTGGTGGTCGGGGTCGGGGCAGTCGGCGGTCTCCTTGCACGCGGCCTGGCAGGCGCCGTCGTGGTCCTTCTGGACGCCGGCGCTGATGCGCTCGCAGTCGTTGCCGTAGGTCTTGTCGTCGCAGCCGCACACCGGCCGATAGAAGAGCGGGCAGACGTCGGACTGCTCGACGCAGGTGCCCTGGCCGTCGGCGACGTCGCACTCGCCAGCCGGGTGGTCGCAGAACTGGCCGTCGTCGCAGGCGATGCCGGCGATGCCGTCGCACACCTTGGCGCACGGGCCGGCGTGGCTGACGCTCGTGCCGGCGCCGAGCGCGTGGCACTCGTTGGGGTAGGTCTGGCCGTCGCAGCCGCACACCGGCTGGTAGATCTGCGGGCAGACCTCGGGGCGCTCCTCGCAGGTGCCGCGGCCGCCGCAGGCCTCGTCGTGGAGGTGGCAGAAGTCGCCGTCCGCGCAGTCGTCGTTGGTCTCGCAGACGGTGATGCATTGGCCGCGGTGGTCGACGGACATGCCGGCGGCGATGGCCTCGCAGCGGTTGCCGTAGGTCTTGCCGTCGCAGCCGCAGACGGGCGAGTAGTAGTCGGGGCAGGCCTCGGGGCGGTCGACGCAGCGGCCGAAGTCGTCGGCGACGTCGCAGGTGCCGGGCTCGTGGATGCAGACCTCGCCGTCGGGGCAGGGCAGGCCGGCGAAGCCGTCACAGCGCTTGGTGCACTCGCCCTCGTGGAGGAGATCGACGCCGGCGGCGCGGCGGTCGCAGTTGTTGCCGTAGGTCTTGCCATCGCAGCCGCAGACCGGGCGGTAGATGTCGGGGCAGGCGACGGGCTTCTCGATGCAGACGCCGACCTCGGCGCCGCAGGCTTCCTTCTCGCAGGTCTGGCCGGTCTTGCAGTCGCTGTCTTCGTGGCAGCGATGGCGGCGGCGGAGCAGCTCGGGCAGGGGCACGAGCGCCCCCTCCTCCTGGCCGAGCTGGTCGGAGCCGGTGACCGGAGGTGGAGCCGAGTCCTCGGCGCAGGCGCCGATGATACACAGGACGAAGGAACAGGTGACGACGCGACGAAGCATGTGGTCCTCCCTGGGTAGCCGCCCTCCCTTCCGGACCGGGGCCGCGCCCGTCGATCTTTCGCGATCGCCACAATTCCAGCCAAATCAGCCCGTTACCGGGTCCCCCGAATGGGGGTCAGGACTACTTCTTTTCTCATTTTCCACCCGCGCCCACCTCTCCCCCATGGGGGTCAGGACTACTTCTTTTCTCATTTTCCGCCGCGGAATGGCTCGGGCCGCTAGCCTCGTGAGCTTCAGTCCCTGGCCCCGCTCCGCGCGCACCGCCGTTACCTCGTCCCGAGGCGAGTCAGGCCGGAAAGTCGAACGATAGCGATCGGTTGAGCCCGGGTTGGCCACCGCGGAAAATGAGAAAAGAAGTAGTCCTGACCCCAGGTGGAGGCACCAGGGACTGACCCCAGGTGGCGGCACCAGGGACGGCACCGCTTCAGGGCGCGGGCGCGACTCCGGACGACCGCTCCCACCGCTCGTAGCGGTACGACGTGCCGCCCTCGACGCGCCAGTCGCTGGCCTCGGCTAGCGCGAAGCCGGCCGGCACGCCCGGCCAGTGGACGTCGCAGCCGAAGTCGCCGTCGATGCGCGTCAGCTCGATGCGCGTGAGCTCGGGCTGCGCCAGCGCGAGACCATAGACCTCGGCCCCGCCTAGCACCCACAGCTCGGGCGCACCGGCCGCGCGCGCGGCCGCGAGCGCCGCCGACCAGCTCGGCACCGCGACCGCGCCCGCGAAGCTCAGGTCGGCCCTGCGCGTGAGCACCAGGTTCAGCCGCTTGGGCAACGCGCACGGCAAGGTCAGGAACGTCGTCCGCCCCATGAGCACGGCGTTCTTGCCGGAGCCCGTGGTCATGACCTTCATGCGCCGCAGGTCGCCCGGCAGGCGCCACGGCAGGTCGCCGCCGCGGGCGATGCCGTCGGTGCGATCGGCCGCGACCATGGCCGCGATGAGCATGTCGGCCACGTCAGACCGCGATGGGGAACTTGATGAACGGATGATGGCTGTACCCGACCAGCTCGATGTCGTCCGGCTCGAGGTTCAGCGGCACGAGGTCCGGCCGCTTGCCGAGCCGCACCTCGGGCAGCGGGTACGGCTCACGTCGGAGTTGCTCGCGCACCCCGTCGACGTGGTTCAGGTAGATGTGCGCGTCGCCGAACGTGTGCACGAAGACGCCCGGCTCGAGGTCGGTCGCGCGCGCCACCAACATCAGGAGCAGCGCATAGCTGGCGATGTTGAACGGCACGCCCACGGCCAGGTCCGCCGAGCGCTGGTACAGCTGCAGGTCGAGCCGCGAGCCGCTCACATAGAACTGGAACAGCGCGTGACACGGCATGAGCGCCATCTTCTCGAGGTCAGCCACGTTCCACGCCGACACGATGATGCGCCGCGAGGTCGGGTCGCGCCGGATGAGCTCCAGCGCGCCCTTGATCTGATCGATGGTGCGCGGCTGTCCGTCGACCCCGGCCGCCGTCCAGCTCCGCCACTGCTTGCCGTAGATCGGCCCGAGCTCGCCGTCAGCGTCGGCCCACGCATCCCAGATGCCGCAGCCCAACGTCTGGGTATTGGTCTCGCCGCGCAGGAACCAGAGGAGCTCCTTCTTCACCGAGTCGAAGAACACCTTCTTCGTCGTGACCAGCGGGAAGCCCTGGCGCAGATCGAACCGGCACTGGGCCCCGAAGATCGAGAGCGTCCCGACGCCGGTGCGATCGGTCCGGCGCTCGCCCTCGTTCAGGACCTTGCGAAGCAGCTCGAGGTAGGCCTGCATGGTCGCCAATTACCGGCCTCCCCGGGTCTTGGCAAGCATCGCCCTTGTGCCGATGGTGACGGCCGCGGCAAGCTCCGCCGCCGCTTCCCCCGGGAACTCCCCGGAAACTGCGACAAAGAGGTCGACGCAATGATGCAATGGATTCTCACCGCGACCACCGTGGCCCTCGTCGGGACCGCGGCCTGCGCCTCCAACCCGCCGAAGTACTCCGCCCTCGAAGGCGAGTCGGCCCAGGGCGAGAGCACCGCGCCCGCGTTCCCCCACTACGAATGGACCGAGGTCGACGCCGCCGTGAAGTCGGGCGCCGTCCTCGTCGACGCGCGCGGCCCCGAGGAGTTCGCCAAGGGCCACATCGCGGGCGCCATCAACATCCCCGCCGGCGACGAGGCCGCCCTGGCCCAGCTCCCGGCCGACAAGGCCACGCCGGTCATCTTCTATTGCGGCGGCCCGGCCTGCAACGCGTCGACCAAGGACGCCCAGAAGGCCAAGGCGCTCGGGTATCAGAAGGTCGCCGAGTACAAGGGCGGCTATCCCGAGTGGTCGAAGGCCCAGGTCTCCCAGTGACGCTCGCCCAGGCGGAGAGCCGCTTCAGCGGCTCTTCACCTGGATGAATCCGATCGACTGGTACGCGCCGTCGGCCACGTTGTTCGCGTACAGCTCGAGCTCCCACGTCCCCGGCTTTCCGAACGTGCACGCCACCTCCACCGGGTCGGCCTGCGACGGCACGACGCACGAGAACGTCGTCCCCTCGGTCTGCTTCGGCAGCGCCAGCACGTTGACCCAGACCTTCTTGGGGTTGGAGATCGAGAAAGTCACTTGACCATTGGCCTCGACGCTCGAGCTGTCGATGCCGTTCAGCCTCAGGCCGAGCGCCGCGAAGTGCGCCGACAGCGCGGGCCGCGCCACGAACGCCGCCTGCGTGAGCGGCGGGTCGAGGAGCGACCACTGCGCCTCGTCGGGCAGGTGGTCGTAAGCGAAGATCGACGCCGGCGTGAAGAGGTAGCTCGTCGAGTAGCGCGCGTGCCACTCGTCGCCGAAGACGCTGCCCGCGTCCCAGGTCGGGTCGACCAGGTACCAGCGACCGCCGATCTTCACGCCGACCCAGGCGTGATAGAAGCCGTCGAGCTGCGAGCCGACGCCGCGCGAGCGCCCCACGATCTCCACCATCTCGTCGCCCGTGCGCTGCCCGATGGCCACCATCAGCTTGGCGTAGCCGTCGCACGTCGCCTTGCGCGACACGAACACGTCGGCTGCCTCCTGCGACGGCACGCTCGCACCCTGCACGAGCGTCGCCGTGTCGTAGGCCAGCTGGCGCACCACGAAGTCGTGGATGGCCTTCACCCGCTGCACCGTGTCGGTCTCGCGCGCCTTGATGTAGGCCGCCACCGCGTCGATGTCGCTGGCCTGGCTGTCGGTGAGCCGCATGATGGCCGGGTGCGGCTCGGCCGGGAGCGGCCAGGCGATGGCCGGGACGCTGCCGTCGTCGGGCGTCGGATGCGCCCCCGGCCTGGGCGGCGGCGTCGCCGGCCGCGTCGGGGTCGAGCCGCCGATGTCGGCCGGCACCGGCGTCGGCGTCGGCGTCGCCACCGGCCCCGGGTCGTAGGGCATGTCGACGCCCAGCGCCCCTGCCAACGACCGCGCGATGCCGCGCGTCGCGTCGCGCACGCCGTTGGCGAAGTTGCCCTCGGCGCTCCCCATGAACCAGGTGCCGTGCGTGGCCAGCGCTCCGACCGACGCCCGCGACGCGATGAGCAGCGCGCCCGCCGAGAACACGAAGCCCACCGTGAAGATGCGCAGCCGCAGCCGATCGGCGCGGCTCAGGATGCGGGCCGGCGGCGGCTGCTTCCGGCGCCAGCGCGCCTCCGACCAGAAGTCCCAGGCGATGGGCAGCCCGATGACGACCACCAGCCCGGCCAGGAGCGCCGCGATGACCGGCAGCCCCGCGGACGCCACCAGCGCGGTCGCGAGCCACAGCGCGAAGAGCGGCACCGCCAGCGCGAAGAGCCCGAGCAGGAGTCGCAAGAGGACGGACACCGGCCCGGGCTTGGGCGGCGGCGGAGCCATCGGCATGGGCTGGGGCGGAGGATAGGAGACCGACATCGCGGCGGAGCTTGCCACGGGCCCGCCGCATGGGCCAAAGAATCCGCGATGCACCTCGACGAGCTGACCCGAGCGCTGGCCGACCACGGCTTCGACGTCGTCCGCGCCGGCCCGATCGGCGCCTACCACGCGGCCGTGCCGGCGGCCTTCCGCCTGCCCTTCGCCGACGATCGCTGCATCGTCCTCGTCGGCGCCTCGGGCGCCATCTGGAGCCACTTCCGCCAAGCCCTCGCGCGCGAGCCGTGGCGCCGCCAGGCCGACCACCCCTTCGACGGCTGGGCCGCGCCCCTCATCGACGCCGCCGCGCGCGCCTTGGCCGCCCACGCCGGCTGCCGCGTCGACGTCTTCCATTATCAGGAGCCGCCGCCGCGCCGCGTCGCGCTGCAGCACCTGGCCGAGGTGCTCGGCGTGGCCGGCCGCGCGCCGTGCGGCCTGTCGATCCACCCCGAGCTCGGGCCGTGGCTCTCCTTCCGCGCGGCCATCGTCCTCGACCTGCCCGCGCCCGCGCTCGCCCCGACCCCGGCCTGGCCCTGCGCCAGCTGCCGCGACAAGCCGTGCCTGCCGCCCTTCGAGCGCGCGCTGGCGGCCACCGGCCACGGCTCGGTGCAGGCGCACGCCGAGCGCTGGATCGCCGTCCGCGACGCCTGTCCGATTGGTCGCCCTGCGCGCTATACGGATGGCCAGATCCGCTGGCATCATGCACACGACCGCCAGGCCCTGGAGGAGAGCGGTTGAGGATCGTCAATCTGAACACCTGGGTCGGCTGCCTTCCGCGCGGCGTCTTCGGCGAGGTCGTCACGCTGGAGCCGCCCGGCCACAAGCGCCGCCGCTTCGAGGTCCTGCTGGCCGAGCTGCGCGAGCGCGACCCCGATTTTGTCACATTCCAGGAGTGCCTGCCGCTGCCGAGCTTCGCCGAGGACATGGCCAAGGCCCTCGACTACGACGTCTTCTGGCGCGTCGCCAACGGCGGCCTGCGCTTCATGGGCCGCGGCTTCCCGTCGGGCGTCGGCCTCGGCGAGGGCATGGCCATCCTGGCCAAGAAGGCCCACGGCATGCGGCCGCTCGGCGCCAAGAAGCTCTCCGGCGCCGGCTTCGTCGCCAACTGGATGAGCTTCCAGCTCGGCCCCTGCCGCTACGCGCTGGCCGCCCGCGCCAGCGTCGACGGCCGCCCGGTCATCATCGTCAACACCCACGTGCGCTACGGCTTCCCGAGCCGCGAGGCGTTCCAGGCCGCCTGGATCGAGATGCACCGCCGCGGCGTCACCAAGGAGCCGACGCCGCCGCGCTGGGTCCACGACCTCACCCACAGCAACGGCGAGGCGCGCGACAAGGAGATACGCCGCCTCGCCAAGTGGCTGCTCGAGCTGCGCAGCCAGAACCAGGGCGCCCCGGTGCTGGTCGGCGCCGACTTCAACATCGACCCCGACACGCCCCAGATGGCCGAGTTCCTGGCCTCCACCGGCTACCGCAACGTGCTGCCCGAGCGCCACCCCGGCGTGCTCACCTGGGACCCGCGCGACAATGCCAATATCGCCTACGGCATCGACTTCAAGTGGCCCGACGGAAGTGACAAATCCACCATCCTGCAGATGATCGCCTACCTCGACTCGATCCCGCAGTGCCCGGACCACGTGCTGCTGTCGCCCGGCCTCGAGCTCGTCGACTGCGGTCGCGCCTTCGACGTGGCGCGCGACGGCACCTTCGCGTCCGACCACTTTGGCATATGGGCCGACGCGCGGCCGCAGGCGTGAGTTTGTCACATTCGCGACCGCGCTCGCAGGCTCAGTGGCGCATCCAGCGCAGGAGCTCGCGCAGCGACGGCCGCTTGCCGTAGGCCAGGAGCCCGACGCGGTAGATGCGCGCCGCCAGCCGCGCCACGAGCAGCGTCGTCAGCGCCAATACCGCCATCGCCAGCAGCACCTCGCCGACGCCGGCGCCGCCCAGGAGATAGCGCAGCGGCATGAGCATGGCCGAGAAGAAGGGGATCTGCGTCAGCACCTCGGCCGCCCCTCCGCGCGGGTCGCCCGCCACCACCTGCAGGCACATCATCGGCACGATGAGCATCAGGATGATCGGCGTCTGCGCCGCCTGCGCCTCCTGGTCGCTCGACACCATGGCGCCCACCGCCGCGAAGAGCGCCGCGTAGAAGAAGTAGCCGAGCAGGAAGAAGGCCAGCACCACCACCACCTGGCCCGCTCCGAGCGGCGGCAGCGTGAAGCCGCCGCTGGCGCCGAACCAGCCCAGCACGGTCTCGTGGTTGGCGACCAGCAGCGCCGCCATCACCAGCCACACCGTCATCTGCACGAGGCCTGCGCCGCCGACGCCGACGATCTTGCCGAGCATCAGCGCGTGCGGCTTGGCGGCGGCGATCATGATCTCGGCCACACGGTTGGTCTTCTCGAGCACCACGCTGCGCAGGACGTTCGAGCCGTAGAGGACGATGGCCAGGTAGATGATGAACATGACGGCGTAGCCGAGCAGGAAGGCGGCCGTGCCGTTGGTGGCGTGGGGGTCGCCGGTCGTGTGCTGCGCGTCGAGCACGACCGGCGCCAGCACTTGGCCGAGCTGGGCCGCGTCGATGTGGAGGTCGTCGCCGCGCGCGCGCTGCACGCTGGTCGTGAGCGCGGTGTGGAGCGTGTACATCACCATCTGGTTGGTGGCGTTGTCGCCCTTGTAGACGATGGTGCCGGCGCCGAGCCCGTCCTTCGGGACGATGACGAAGCCGTCGATGCGGTTCTCGCGGATCCCCGCCAAGAGCGCGCTCTCGGGCGTGTCGACCGGCGGCTCGTCGACGCTCCAGCCGACCGCGCGCAGGGCCGGGTCGAGGCGCGAAGCCAGGCGCCCGCTGTGGTCGACGACCGACACGCGCACCTTGGTCTCGATGCCGGCCAGCACCGCCGGCAGCACGATGAGCGCGATCATGAAGATGGGCCCGAGCAGCGTCACCGCCACGAACCACTTGCTGCGCAGGCGCTCGAGGAGCTCGCGGCGCGCGACGACCAGCCAGTCGGGGAGCTTCATGCCGGCGCTCCGGGCCATGGTTCGGGACGCCGCGCGGCGACGGCCGCCTGCTCGGCGCCGACCCGGTCGACGAAGATCTGATGCAGCGTCGGGGTCACGAGCTCGAACTTGCGGACCGACACGCGCGCCTCGACGAGCGCGCGCAGGAGCGCATCCGGCCCGACGCCCGGCGCGAGGTCGACCTCGCAGTCGGCGGTGTCGCCCGGGCGCGGCGGGCGCAGCGCGGCGACCAGCGCGCGGTCGGCCAGGATGGGGTCGGCGGCGTGGCGATCGGCGAAGGCCAGCGCCACGCGGTGGTCGTTCGAGGCGGCGCGCTTGATGTCGGCGAGGTCGCCGTCGAGCACCTTGCGCCCGCGCGCGATGATGCAGACGTGGTCGCAGATCTTCTCGGCTTGCTCCATCTGGTGGGTCGAGAACAGCACCGTCTTGCCGGCCGCGCGCAGGCCGACCACGACCTCGCGGAGCACGTCGGCGTTGATGGGGTCGAGGCCGCTCCACGGCTCGTCGAGGATGACCAGCTCGGGGTCGTGCAGCACGGTGGTCGCGAACTGCACCTTCTGCTGCATGCCCTTCGACAGGTCCTGCACGCGGTGCTTCAGCCAGTCGCCGAGGCCGAGGCGCTCGAGCCAGCTCGCGCCGCGGCGCCGCGCCTCCTTGCCCGAGAGCCCGCGCAGCTCGCCCATGAACGCCACCATGTCGAGGACGCGCATCTTCGGATAGAGGCCGCGCTCCTCGGGCAGGTAGCCGATGCGCGGCGCGGCCAGCTTGCCGGGCGGCACCGCGCCGAAGAGGCGGATCGTGCCGGCGTCGGGCGCCAGGATGTCGTTGACCATGCGCAGGGTCGTCGACTTGCCGGCGCCGTTCGGGCCGAGCATGCCGTAGACGAGCCCCGACGGCACGACGAACGACACGTCGTCGACCGCCACGTGGGTGCCGTAGCGTTTGGTGACCGCGGTGATCTCGAGCGCGGGGGTGGCCATCGGGCGCGGTGCTCCTGGTTCGCGGGCGCATCCTCGCGCCAAACGCCCGGGCTGAAAAGCCCACCGCATCGGCCACCGCGAGTGGGTCTTCAGCGAGCGCGTGCCTTGAGGTAGACTCGCGGCCCATTCCTTCTACCACCGACCCCGAGGCGGACCATGCTCGCCATCCGAGATGCACTACCTAGGTTGTTGATCTGCATTGCCGTGACCTTGCCCGCGCAGGCCTGGGCCATGAAGGCCCGTATCGGCGTCTTCGAAGGCATCGTCCGGGCCGCTCCGAAGGCCGACGCGGCCGTGCTCGAGCGCCTCCCCGAGGGCCGCGAGGTGTCGGTCGACGAGGTGGGTCAGGACGGCTGGCGCCGCATCCGTACGAGCGACGGCAAGGTCGGTTGGATCCCCGAGAGCATGCTGGCCGGCCTGGCGCCCGAGGTCGCGCCGCCGACCGCGCCCGCACCTCCGGAAGTGACGCCCGCGATCGCGCCGCCGGTGCCCGCGACGCCGAGCCTCCGCACGGTGCGGCTCTGGCAGGCGAACCTCTATGCCGCGGCGCGCGGCTCGAGCGCGCTCGACGTGCTCGCGAAGGACACGGTGGTCACCCCGACCGGCAGCTCCGATGGCGACATGCTCGAGGTGCGACTGGCCGACGGCCGCGTCGGCTGGATGCACGCCGACGCGCTCAGCGACGCCGCGCCGAGCACCACGCCGCCGGTCGCTCCCACGCCCGCGCCAGAGCTGTCCGCGCCGCGCTCCATCGCCATGCCGCGCGCCTACTACGACGAGCCGCCGCGGACGGTGATGGTGGTCCAGTCGCGCCGGCTCACGTCGTTCGGCAAGCTGTCCGATGCCACCCGCGGCGATTCCGTGGTCTGGGCGCGCGCATCGGCGCTCGACGACCGAGACGACACCGGACTCATCGTCTTCTGGAGCTCGGGACTGGCATCGGTACTGTGCATGGGCCTGTCTCTCGCCGCCATGCCGAGCGGCGACTACGACACCGACTTCTCGGCAACCTACACCCTCCTCGGCGTCGGTGCGGTCCTGTCGCTCGGCATGCTCGTCGGCTGGGCCATACGACCCGGAGACGACGATGCCCTCGAGGTCACCAACGACTGGAACAGCCGCCACCCCGACGAGCCCATCGAGTGGGTCGTGAAGCCGGTGACCAACGTCTACATCCCCGCCTCGACCTACCAGCCGTCCCGGCCGACCTACTCGCCGTACAGATGACACCTCGCGCGGCCTGGGGCATGGTCCCGCGCATGACGGCCGACCCCGCCGACCCCGGACTGCGCGCGCTGTGGCCCCTCGACCCCGAGGTGGCGTTCCTGAACCACGGCTCCTTCGGCGCCACGCCGCGCGTCGTGCTCGACGCCCAAGCGGAGATCCAGCGGCGCCTCGAGCGGAACCCGGTCGACTTCTTCATGCGCTTCTTCCCGGGGGCCCTGGCGACCGCACGCGAGGCGGTCGCGGCCTTCCTCGGCGCCGACCCGGGCGGCCTCGCCTTCGTGTCCAACGCCTCGGCCGCGGTCTCGACCGTCATCCACAACATCGCGCTCACGCCGGGCGACGAGCTGCTCGTGACCGACCACGCCTACGGCGCCTGCCGGAACGCCTTCGAGCACCACGCCGCGCGGCACGGCGCCAGGGTCGTCGTCGCGTCGGTGCCGTTCCCGGGCACCACCTCCGACCTGGTCGTCGACGCCGTGCTGGCCGCCGCCACGCCGCGCACCAAGCTCGCGCTCATCGACCACATCACCAGCCCGACCGGCCTCGTCTTCCCGGTCGAGCGCATCGTCCCGGCGCTGGCCGAGCGCGGCATCGACACGCTGGTCGACGGCGCGCACGCGCCCGGCTCGGTCGACCTCGCCATCGATCGCCTCGCCCCGGCCTACTACATCGGCAACGGCCACAAGTGGTCGTGCGCCCCGAAGGGCGCGGGCTTCCTCTGGGTGCGCGCCGATCGCCGCGACGGCTTCCACCCGCTCGTCATCTCGCACGGCCTGACGCGGCCGCTCCAGCCGGGCGAGACGCGCTTCCGCGCCGAGCACGACTGGACCGGCACCGACGACCCGGCCACCGTCCTCTGTTGGCCCATCGCCATCGACGTCGTCGGCTCGCTCCTGCCCGGCGGCTGGCCGGCCATCCGCCGCCGGAACCACGCCGCCGCGGTGGCCGCGCGCCGCGTCCTGTGCGACCTCCTCGGCATCGCCGCGCCTGCGCCCGACGACATGCTGGCCGCGCTGGCCACCGTGCCGCTGCCCGACGGGCCGGCCATGACGCTGGCCGATCGGCTCTGGCGCGAGCACAAGATCGAGGTGCCGGTCTTCCCGTGGCCGGCGCCGCCCAAGCGCTTCCTGCGCGTGGCCATGCACCTCCACACGCGGCCCGCCGACCTGGCGCGCCTCGTCGTGGCGCTGCCCGGCGCGCTGGCCGCGACCGCCTGACGCCCGCGCCGCGTCAGTCGAGCGGCGCCAGCTCGACCTCGGCCGTGCGCTTCACGCCGCCGCGATCGACGTCGACCTCGACCTTGTCGCCGACCGCCTTCTGGTCGAGGACCTTCTGCAGATCGGAAAGCTCCTTGACCGGTGTGCCGTCGACGCCGACGATGACGTCACCCAGCCGCACGCGCCCCATGCCGTCCTGCTCGATGCCGACGAGGCCCGCCTTCTCGGCCGGCGAGCCAGGGTTCACCGCGCGCACGACCACGCCCACCACGCCGAAGCGGTCGGCCACGGTCGGGCTCGCCAGCATGACGCCCAGGCCGGGGCGCGCGGCGCGGCCGAACTTGATGAGCTGCGGCACGATGCGGTTCACGGTGTCGACCGGGACGGCGAAGCCGATGCCGGCCGACGAGCCCGACGCGCTCTTGATGGCCGAGTTGACGCCGATGAGGCGCCCCGACGAGTCGATGAGCGGGCCGCCCGAGTTGCCGGGGTTGATGGCCGCGTCGGTCTGGATGACGCCGTAGATCATGCGGCCCGACATCGACTCCATCTCGCGATCGAGCGCCGAGACGACGCCGGTCGTGAGCGTCTGGTCGAGGCCGAACGGGTTGCCGATCGCCATGGTGAACTGGCCGACCTTCAGCTCCTTCGAGCTGCCGACCGGCAGCGGGCGGAGCTTCTCCTTGGGCGCGTCGATCTGCAGCACCGCCAGGTCCTGGTCGGGCGCGGCGCCGACCAGCTTGGCCGGGACCTCGGTGCCGTCGGCCAGCGTCACGACCGCCTCGGAGGCCTCGGCGATGACGTGGAAGTTGGTGACGATGTGGCCGTCCTCGTCCCACATGAAGCCCGAGCCGGCACCCTGCGGCGCCATCTGCACGCCGTAGCCGTTGCGCCCGCGGACGGCGCCCATGGTGGTGATGAAGACCACCGACGGCGAGGTCTTCTCGAACAGGTTCACGACGTGCTGCTCGTCGGCCATGAGATCGCCGCGCGTCGCGATCGCGCGCGGCTCGGTGGCGGTGCCGCCGTTGGCGCTGGCGCCCTGCGGCGAGGGTCGCAAGAGCAGGTAGGTCAGGAGGACGCCCTGCGTCAGCAGCAGGACCACTACCGCGATCTTCAGATAGGAGGTGCGCTCCGGCATCGTAAGCTCCTGGAACACAAAGTGTTTGGGTGGCCGGCATCCCCTGGTGCGCCGGCGACGATGGTCATAAACACCGCCTCGGGGCCAGGCCATGCCCGGCGCGTCGCACGACCGCGGGCGGCGTCCGCCGCGAACGCCTCGCGTCGGAATCAGCTTGCAAGCGGCCCGGCGATCTCGTACGACGCCTCGCCCCGAGTGTTCGGAGACCTGATTTGGCCAAGACCAGCAAGATCGTGAAGAACGAGCAGCGCAAGGCGCTCGTGCAGAAGTTCGCCGCGAAGCGCGCCGCCCTCAAGGCGACCCTGCGGAAGACCGACCTGACCCCGGCCGAGAAGCTTCTCGCCCGCCAGGCCCTCCAGTCGCTGCCCCGCGATGCGAGCCCGAGCCGCATCCGCAACCGCTGCAGCCAGACGGGCCGCGCCCGCGGCTACTACGGCAAGTTCGGCCTGTCGCGCCTGGCGCTCCGCGAGCTCGCGCTCCGCGGTGAGCTCCCCGGCGTGATCAAGGCGTCGTGGTGATCGGCCGCTGACGCGATCGGACGCGCCTGCCGCGCCCGACCGGGTCATCTGATCGTCTACGAAACCTGGAGCCCGTTGCTCTTCCCGTCGCAGGGAGTGAGCTCGGGCTCTTCGTGTTTCTCGCTGCCCGCGGCGCCCGTCAGCGCTTCGTGCGCCCGCGGACGGCCTTGGCGTGGGCCACGAACGCCGCCGCCGGGATGGCCCGGATGGCCTGGGCCACGGCGTCGACGGCGACGTCGTCCAGGCGCCGGAAGCGCACGCACGACTTGCCCATGTCGAGCTTCTTCCCGCTGGCCTTCCATGCGGTCGTGAAGGCCTCGAGCACGGCCGGGTCGGCGTAGACGCTCTGGAGGTAGAGCGCGAGGTGGTTCTTCTGGCTGGCCATGGCCGCGTAGAGGAGCGGCTCGCCGTTGTAGGTGTCCGGGTAGGTGGCGAGCGGGATCGTGTAGGCGATCATGCCGTGGCCGAAGCCCTCGACGTAGCCGTCGGGCAGGTTGGCCTGGACGAGCTCGCGCAGCGTCGACAGCGCGTGGCGCCGATCGTCGGGCAGGCTCGCGAGGTAGGCATCGACGGTGGTCGCGTCGGAGTGCATGCCCGTCGATACCCCGCGAACCGTCGCAGCGTCCAGCGCGCGCCCGGCCTTCAGTGTCCACCCATTGCGCCTCGAGCCGGCCTGCGCTGAGATGGGCCATCCCGATCGAAGCGAGGTCGCCATGGGTGGCGTGCGAGAACCACGAAGCGAGTCGAGCGCGCATGGCGCCGCCGCCAAGGACGATGGCGCGCAGGCCGGCGCGCAGACGGGCCCGAAGACCCCCGCGCTGAAGGCGCGCCGCGCCGGGCGGACCTTCGCCGAGCAGGAGCAGATGCTGGCGCCCGATGCCGCGCCGGGCGCGCCGGCCGGTGGCGCGGCCGCGGCGGGCGCGGCCGCGGCCGCAGGCGCGGCGCCGGCCAACCTGAACCACCGGCGCATCATCCCGATCGTCGAGCCCGACCCGCACGACCCGGCCTCGAAGACGTGGCTCGCGCTCAACGCCGACACCGGCGGCGTGGCCTACGTGCTGGGCGCCGAGCAGAAGGGCCGCGCCGCCGCGGCGCTGCCGCTCGGGACCGAGGACCCGATGTTCGACATGTACATGGTCGAGATGGCGGACGGCAGCGTCACCGGCTTCGTCGGCGCCGAGCACGCGGCCGAGGCGCAGGCCCTCGCGAGCAAGGAGTCGGCGGCCGGGGCCAAGGCCGGCGACTACCCCGACATGCGGCCGGCTCCGGCCAACCTCCAGCATCAGCTGCTGGTGCCGACGGTGCGACCGAGCCCGCACGGGGACCACGGCCTCACCTGGATGGCCATCGACCAGGCCACCGGCCAGCCGGTCACCAACCTCGGCGCCGACTACCAGGGCAAGGACGCGACCAAGCTGCCGGTCGGCACCGCGCTGGCGCCGTTCCACATGTGGCAGGTGCCGACCAAGGACGGCGCGGGGACCATCGGCTCGGTGGGGCCGAGAACGCCGGCAAGATGTACGACGCCGCGCGCAAGGAGAGCCCCGACGCCAAGGGCGGCGCCGCGGGCGATGGCGGCGCGGCCGCGAAGGACGGGGCCGTGGCCGGCGCTGGCGCGGGCGCGAAGGGCGGCGCCGAGGCCAAGGGCACGCCGGCCAAACTCAACCACCGGCGCGTCATCCCCATCGTCGAGCCCGACCCGCACGACCGGGCCGCGAAGACGTGGCTCGCCATCAACGCCGACACCGGCGGCGTGGCCTTCGTGCTGGGCGCCGAGCACAAGGGCCGCGCCGCCGCGGCGCTGGCGCTCGGGACCGAGGAGCCCATGTTCGACATGTACATGGTCGAGATGGCGGACGGCAGCGCCACCGGCTTCGTCGGCGCCGAGAACGCCGAGAAGGCGTACACGCTGGCCGCCAAGGAGGAGGCCGCGGGCGCCAAGGCCGGCGACTACCCCGACCTGCGGCCGGCGCCGCCGAACCTCCAGCACCAGCTGCTCGAGCCGACGGTCGCGCCCCACGGCGCCGACGGCGCGCTCACCTGGATGGCCATCGACAAGGCCACGGGCCAGCCCGTGACCAACCTCGGCAGCGACTACCAGGGCCGCGACGCGACCAAGCTGCCGGTCGGCACCAAGCTCGCGCCCTACGATCTGTGGATGGTGCCGACCAAGGACGGGCAGGGCGACATCGGCTCGGTCGGCGCCGAGAACGCCGGCAAGATGTACGACGCCGCGCGCAAGGAGAGCCCGGGCGGCGGGGCGGGCGGCGGCGCGGGCGGCGGCGGCGCGGCTCACGACGACGGCGCGAAGGGCGCCGCGAAGGGCACCGCCCCGGCGCCGACATCCGGCGGAGCGATCGCACCCGGCGCGACGCTGGCCGACATCCAGGCGCGGCTGAACGCGCTCGGCTACGCCTGCGGCGCGGCCGACGGCGTCATGGGCCCGCGCACGCGCGCGGCCATCATCGCGTTCCAGCGCGATCACCACCTCGACCCCGACGGCGTCGTCGGGCCGCTGACGCGCGCGGCGCTGGCGTCCGGCTGAGGCGCTCGCGCTCTGCGCGCTCTGCGCGCGAGCGTGCCGGGGGCGCAGACGATCAATCTTGACACCATTTGGTGTAACAGTCATAGGTGGCTCACCTGTGAGTGCCCCGCTATGGGGTGCTCCGAAGGAGCCCCATGGTCGCCCTGCTCTCGCCCGATCGCTCTGCCCCGCCTGCGCTCTCGCCCGTCGCGTCCGCCGCGCCGGCCTCGCTCGCCGAGGTACCGGCCACGACCGCGCTCGCCGAGCTCTCCCTCGAAGAGCGCCAGCGCCGCCTCGGCCTCGAGCTCGACGCGCTCAAGCGCCGCGTGATGGCGCGCCTCGGCGCCGACGACGTGCGCTACGTGAAGCGGCTCGATCGGCTGTCGAAGACGCTCGAGGGGGTCGGGCGCGCGCTCATCCAGCTCAGCCCCGACCCGCTCTCGTTCGGTGCCGGCGTGGTGTCGCTGTGGCTGCACAAGCAGCTGCAGGCGACCGAGATCGGGCACACCGCGCTGCATGGCGCGTACGACAAGCTGCCCGGCGCCGAGGCGTTCGCGTCGACGACGTTCGCGTGGGACGTGCCCATCGACGAGGAGTCGTGGCGCGCCGGGCACAACCTCAAGCACCACGGCCACACCAACATCGCCGGCAAGGATCCCGACGTCGACTTCGGTCTCATCCGCCTGACCGAGCACACGCCGCACTCGCCGCACCACCGGCGCCAGCTGTGGCAGACGCTCTTCTTCCTGGTGCCGAACTTCACGGCCGCCATGAACCTGCACTTCACCGGGCTCTCGGACGTGTTCCGCGAGAACGGGCACACCAACCGCTTCGACGTGCTGCCCGATCGATCGGAGGCCAGCGTGCGCCTCGCCTGGCGCCGCACGCTCAGGAAGTACGTGCCGTACTACCTCCGGAACTACGTCGCCTTCCCGGCCCTGGCCGGTCCGCTGTGGCCGAAGGTGCTGCTCGGCAACTGGCTCGCCGAGACGCTGCGCGACGTCTACACCGCGGCCACCATCCTGTGCGGCCACGTCGGCGCGGACGTCGCGAGCTGGCCCGAGGGCGCGAAGGCCACGAGCCGCGGCGCGTGGTACGCCATGCAGATCGAGGCCTCGAACGACTTCGAGGTGCCGCGCCCGCTGTCGATCCTCTGCGGCGGGCTCGACCGGCAGATCGAGCACCACCTGTTCCCGACCCTGCCGCCCGAGCGGCTGCGCCAGATCGCGCCCGAGGTGCGCGCCATCGCCGAGCGCCACGGCTTCCGCTACCGCACCGGCTCGTGGCCGCGCGTCTTGCGCCAGGCGCTCGGGCACATCGCGCGGCTGGCCAAGGACGGCGGCGCGCGCCGCGTGCTCGGCGAGGTCGCGTGAGCCAAGCCGTGCTAGCATCCGACGCGATGCCGACCGAGCCCTCACCCGCGGCGTGGACCATCGACGACCTGGCGCGCGAGGCGCGCGTGCCGACCCGGACCATCCGCTTCTACCAGGCGCGCGGTGCGCTGATGAAGCCGGAGATCCGCGGGCGCGTGGCCTATTACGGCGCGCCGCACGCCGAGCGGCTGAAGCTCATCGCGCAGCTGCAGGACCGCGGGCTCCGCATCGAGGCCATCCGCGATCTGGTGGCGCGCATCGACCGCGGCGAGCTCGACCTCGGCCAGTGGCTCGGCGTCGAGCAGCAGGTGCAGGCGCCGTGGGCGGCCGGCGATCAGGCGCAGACGCTCGACGAGGCCGGGCTCCTCGCGCTGGCGGGCAGCGATCGGCCCGGCCTCCTGGCCGAGCTGGTGAAGGCGCGCCTCGCGTCGCGGCGCGGCGAGGTCTACCTCGTGCCGAGCCCGGCGCTGCTGCAGATCGCCATGCGCTTCGAGGCCGCCGGCATCGCGCTGCCGATGGCGGCCAAGGCCGCGGGGCTCGCGCACAAGCACCTCGGCCGCGCCGTGAAGGAGCTGGTCGAGCTCTTCGTGAAGGCGCTGCGCGAGGGCGAGGTCGAGCTGTCCCAGCCCGACACGCTGTTCGCGACGCTCAGGCCGCTCGGCACCGAGGCGGTGAAGCTCATGTTCGCGCGCCAGATGGATCGCGCGCTCCACGAGCTGGTCGCCTCCGACGGCCTCGGCGCCATCACCGCCGCGGCCGAGAAGAAGCGCGCGACGAAGCGCGCTCCGCGCCGCTGAGCGGCTCGCGCGCGGCCGGCGGTCAGCGGCAGCGCGTCGTGTCGCTCGGGTCGACGTCGGCGCAGTCGAGGCGATCGCCGCAGGCGCACATGCCGCACGCGGCGATGTCGCTGCTGCCGGCGCAGTCGCTGTCGAGGCCGCCGCAGCCGCAGTCGCAGACGCCGTCGCCGTAGAGCCCGCCGTAGCAGGTCCAGGCGGTGAGCTCGAGCACCAGCGTCACCGGGCCGGTCACGACCAGCGCCGCCAGGCCCTGCTGCTCGGGGGCGACCAGGCCGACGAGGGCGCTCGGCTCGAGCGTGATGGTCGCCGTCAGGCCGCGCGTGGCCTCGTCGGCGCGGACGCGGACGTCGACTGCGAGCGGGCCGTCGCCGACGTCGCCCGAGCAGCCGATGGCGCCCTCGAGCTCGCCGCTGGCCGAATCGGGCTGGCACGCCGCGGCCGAGACGTAGCGCGCCACCGCGAAGTAGCCCGGCTCGCCCGGCGCCGCGCCGCCGACGCTCAGGCCGGCCGCGAGGCGGAGCCCGAGCGTCCACTGGCCCGAGGCCACGTCGACGGCGGCATCGGCGCTCGGGTCGACCAGGTCGAGGCTCGTGCCGTCGGCGATGGCGCCGTCGAGGTAGACGTCGATCGCACGCGCGATGTAGCGGCGCTCGAGGCTCGGGTCGCCGGCGTCGAGCGCGGGCGGCGACACGCCCGCGCCGTGGATGGTGACGAGCGCCGGATGGAAGCTCGCGTCGCCCTCGCCGCACACGGCCGTGCAGCGCGGCGCGGGCACGTCCGCGTCGTCCGGGGCCGAGTCCGCCACGCTCGCGTCGACGGCGGTGTCGGCGACGGCGGTGTCGGCGACCGCGGTGTCGGCCACCGCGGTGTCGTCGACCGCGAGGTCGGTGTCGTCGAGTGCCGTCTCCGCGACCGCGGTGTCGTCGACCGCCGTCTCCGCGACCGCGGTGTCGTTGGCCGCCGTGTCCGCGACCGCGGTGTCGAGCGCCATCGCGTCCTCGTCCGACCCGACGCGCCCGTCGTCACCGCACCCGCCCGCGAGACCCGCCATCGCCGCCAACGCCCACCACGCTCGAACCATCGCGCACGCTCCGCTCGTCATGAGCGGCCGCTGTGCACGACCCGGGCCAGCCGAGCGCGGCGCGAGGCCGCGCGCGGAGGGCGTCGGAGCGCCGCCCGCCGCGCGTGAGAGGGCGTGACGGCGCGTGATGACTCGGGCGTCAGCGCCGCGTCAGGGCGCCGGCTCGTAGCGGAACTGCGACTGCACGTCGATGTCGGCGGCCGCGACCGCGACCGCCTCGGCGCCGACCACGAAGGCCACGCGCCGGGTGGTGCCGTGCGCCGTGATGCGCAGCGTGCCCTCGACGCGCTCGCCCGAGTCGGTGGTGCCCGGGTGGCGCACGACGAAGACCTGCCAGCGCCCGTTCTCAGAGCCCTTGAAGCTCAGCGACTCGCGGCCGTCGTCGGTCGCGTCCTCGACCGACCAGGTCGCGCCGGCGGCCGTGCTGACCGCGCCGCCCAGGCGGCTCACCACCCGGCCCGACGGGCTCACGACCACCACGTCGAGGTCGGCGCGGCCGGAGCCCTCGTCGTCGCCGGCGCCCCAGGTCGCGTCGATCTTGAACGGCCCCGACACCTTGGCCGGGCCCGCGTCGCGGTCGAGCTGGCGCTCGATCTTGGCCTGCATGGTCTCGTCGAGGCCTTCCATGATGCGCTCGCGGTTGGCGTCGCAGCGGATGGCGTCGACCTGCGCGGCGACGTCGTTCCGCGCCACCAGCGCCCGCGCCAGGCGGTGCTCGCAGCCCAGCGCGCGGTCGCCCTCGGCCAGGTAGAGGTCGGCCAGGCGCGCCTGCAGCGGGCTCGAGCGATGGTCGGCGTCGACCGCGCTGGCGAGCCAGCCCTCGGCCTTCACCATATCGCCCCGGCGCGCGGCGATGTCGGCCAGCGTCACCAGCGCGTCGGTGTCCATGCGGTCGCGCTCGAGCCAGCGCTGCGTCAGGCGCTCGGCCTCGTCGAGCGCGCCCATGCGGATGTGCCAGCGCACCAGCGCCAGCGTGCGCTCGCGGCTGTTCGGCTGCTCGTCCCACTTCTGCTCGCGCTGATCGAGCTGGCTCTCCTCCCACGAGGTGGTGTCGCCGTGGTCGCGCACCGAGGCGACCTTGAACCACACCTTCTTCATCGCCACCCAGCGGCCGCCGCGCGGGTCGACGTCGGGCACGAGCTCGCCGGCGCGCCGCTCGCGGTCGAAGTCGGCCTTCGGCTTCATCGGCATCGCCGGCTCGGGCGTGGCCGTGGCCGGCGCGTCGGTCGGCCGGAGGTAGCCGGAGCCGCCGACCGCGCTGTTGTCGCCGGTGGAGCTGCCCGCCTTGCCGAGCGCGCCCTTGGTGCTGCTGGCCAGCTCGTTGGCGAGCGCGTCGGCGTTGCCGTCCTCCTCGCTGCGCGCCAGCGTGCCGCCCGTGACGGTGCCGGCCTGCGCCTGCTGCTCCGACTCGCCCGACCACTCCGACACGGCCTTCTGCGTCTCGACCCCGAAGGCCTTGGCCATGGCCGGGCTCTCGAGCACGAGCAGGCTCGTGTAGCGCGACAGCACGTGGTGGTCCTGCGAGATCTGCACGAGGTCCTCGATGGTCTGCGCGTCGGTGCGCGACGACAGGTCGGCGATGCGCGCCTCGGCCCAGAGCCGCGGCACGAACGCATTGCCGGCGCGGCCGCCGAGCGGCACCGCCATCGACCACTTGCGGTCGACCGACTCGCCGCCGATGGTGCCGGTGAGCACCACGTCGCCCGACAGAGTCGGCTCGTCGCCGCTGTCGAGGCTGCGGCTCACGCGCCCGGTCACGACGCGCTCGTCGCCCGGCCACAGGTCGCCGAGGTCGGCCGGCGCGATGCGCTCGACGCCCTCGGGCAGCGTGAGCTTGGCGTCGCGCAGCGGCTCGCCGTGCTGGCGCGCGATGAGCGTGCGCGCGGTCGCGGGCACCGAGCCGATGGCCGCCAGGTCGAGGAAGCTGCCGCCGTGGTCCTTGCCGAGCGCGCCGAGCAGCACGTCGTCGACCTCGCCGCCGAGGCCGACCGAGGTGATGCGCACGTCGCCGACGGCGGCCCGCACCTCGCTCGCCAGGTGGCTCGCGTCGAGCTCGCCGGTCGAGTTGATGCCGTCGCCCATGTAGATGATGCGGCCGGCCCCGTCGGCCACACCGGCGTCGCGCAGCGCGTGCGCGGCCGCCTGGAAGGCCATGCCGAGGCGCGAGGTCCCGAGCGGCTCGATCTTCGCCAGCCGATCCTGGATGCGCTCGGCCAGCTCGCTCGAGGCCGACTCGCGCTTGGCCAGCGTCGAGCAGCGCGTCGAGCACGCCAGGACCGTCACGTGGTCGTCGCTGTCGAGGCCCTTCACCAGCTCGCGGGCGAGCTCGGCGGCGCGCTCGAGGCGGAGCTTCTGGATGCCGTACGAGGTGTCGACGACCAGCGCCACGTCGATGGGCGACGGCTCGACGTCCTTGCCGTCGACGGTGGTCGCGAAGTCGGGGCGCAGCGTGAAGGCCACGTACGCGTCGTCGTGGTTGCTCGGCGCGAAGCCGACGCCGGTGAGCTCGCCCAGCGCGCTCTCGTCGGGCACCTCGACCACGAGGTCGCCGGTCGGGCGGAAGCCGCGGCGCTCGGTCGCGAGGCGGATGCCGCCGGCCACGGTCTCCTTGGTGAGCTGGTAGTTCCGGACGCGCAGGTCGCGGGCGTCGACGTCGCCGCCCACCTGCAGGTCGAGCGAGAAGCGCTCGGCGCGCGCCGCGTTCTTGTCGGCCGGCAGCGGCAGGGTGTAGCGGCGGCCGCCGGTCACGAGCGGCAGGCGCTCGGTGTAGGCGATCTTCACGCGCCGCTCGCCGTGCGCCGGGATGGGGAAGATGCGCAGCTCGAAGGTGTTGCCCTGCTTCCACGAGAGCAGCGCCGGGTCGCGCCACGGGCCGGGCACCCAGATGTACTCGACGACCTCGCGGCGCTGGACGATGGGCGTCGCATTGCGGATGACGCCGGCCCAGATCTTCTCGGCCTTGTCGCGCGACACGAACGCGCCGTCCTCCCACTTGCCGTCGACCAGCAGCGACAGGTCGGCCACCTGCGCGCCCGCGGGCAGCGTGAAGCGGTAGGTGCCCTCGAGCTCGTTCCTCTCGTCGGAGGCGAACGACTCCTCGACGACGGTGCGCGCCATCATCCCCTGGATGCGCGTCGTGACGACGTGATCGACCAGGCGCAGCGGCAGATCGGCGTCGGTGTTGGCGCCGGCGCGTCGCGCGCGCAGCGACCCGAAGCCGATGTTGCTGTAGCCCGGCGCCGCGTCGTCGGCCTTGGCCGACCACGCCTCGGGACCGGCGTGGCCCGACGAGCTGCGCACGACCGGGCCCTTGGTGGCGGCCATGTAGGCGGCCTGGCCGGCGCGCACGCGCTTCTCGGAGCCGGCCGAGCTCACCGCCACGACGCCGCGCACGACGTCGACGACCGATAGGCCCTGGCCGGCGCGCACGTCGAGCGCCGTGCCGATGACCTCGACCTCGCCGGTCGGCAAGGTCACGTGCAGCGCCGCCATGTCGTCGTGGTGGGCGACGTCGAGGAAGGCCTCGCCGCGCTCGACGGTGATGGCGCGCGCGTCGGCGTCGAGCGACACCGCGGTGTCCTGATCGAGGTGGAGGAGGGTGCCGTCGGTCAGGCGGAAGGCGCGCGTCTGGCCGATCTCGGTCGCGAGCTTGCGCCCGACGTCGCACGACACCTCGGCCTGCGCATCGAGGCAGGCGCGCACCGCGAGCCCGTCGTCGGCGGCCTTCGAGGCGTCGACGTTGGCGTGCTCGATGGGCACCGACGTCGGCGCCGGCGGCTCGCCGTGCTCGGTACCGCGGTCGCGCCCGGCGATGCGCTCGGTCGTCGACGGCTCCTTGCCCGGGGTCGACGGGCCCGAGGTCGCGACCGCCACCGCGGCCGCCGCGGCGGCGCCGATGAGCCCGCCGCCGATGAAGCCCCAGGGCGCCTTCCTGGCGGGTGCGGCGGCCGTCAGCGGCTTGGCCGCCGCGCGCGCGAGGGCCTGGTCGGCGAGGTCCTTCGGCGCGACGGTCGCGCTGTGCAGCGACTCGAGCGCGTCGACCAGCGCGCGGGCGCGCGCCGTCTCCTCGGTGCACACGGCGCAGCCGGCGGCGTGCTCGGCCAGCGTCTTCGGCAGCGCCTGGGCCGCCTCAGGGGCGGACGCCAGGTGAGCTTTCAGTCGTGCGCAGGGCGTGGTCGTCGAAGTGTTGGTCGTCGTCATGGGATACCTCGGAGCCGCTCGGGGTCGAGCCGGCATCGGAGCGGGTGACTGGGGTCGGGCGCGGGAACATCGGCGCGGTGTCCATGGCCGCGCGCAGGGCCTGCATGCCGATGGAGATGCGCTTCCGCGCCGCGGCATGCGAGATGCCGAGCACGTCGGCGACCTCGGTCGCGTCCATGCCCTGCTGATAGCGGAGGAGGACCGCCTCGCGCTGCGGCTCGGGCAGGACGACGAGCGCGCGCTCGAGCATCATGCGCGCGTCGCTGGCGTCGGCCGCGGCGGGTGGCGCGACGGTGACGTCGCCGCCGCCGAACATGCGCGCCCACACCGAGCGGCGGCGCCCGCGCTTGCGCAGGTGGTCGGCGCACTGGTGGCGCGCGATGCCGAAGATCCAGGCGCGCACGCCCGAGTCGCCGCGGTAGGCCGGCATGGCCGCCAGCGCCGCGACGAAGGTGTCCTGGAGGGCGTCCGCGCCGTCTTGCGGGGAGCCGAGGATGGCCTGGCAGAAGCGTCCGACGGCGGTGCCGTGAGCGTCGGCCAGGGCATGCAGGGCGCCCTTGAAGTCGCGTGATCGAATCAGCCGGTCGATGTCGGCATCCATACGCATCCCTGGTCGTCGTGTGTCGGCGGAGTGTGACGACGATTTTTTGGGATTACGCGCGGAGGTGGGTTCCGATCTCGGCTCCGACGTCGCGCGTCGCGTCGTCACGGGTCCTGGAGCATCGCACGAACGGCGCGCCGCAGCGCGCGCATGGTCGCCTTCAGGCTCGGCAATCCCGCCGCGCGCGCGACGTGGGCCCAGCTCCGGCGGAGGCGCACGCGGCCCTCGACCACGGCGCGGGCGGTCGCGTCGAGGCGCGCCACGCGCTCGGGGTGGGCCTCGACCCAGGCGCTGATGGCGGTGGCCGTCGACTCGAACGTGCGCGGACCGAAGGCGTAGGCGCGGACGAGCGCGTCGGCCTCGGCCGGCGACAGCGGCGCGGCGGGCGGCAGGCCGTCGACCAGGGTGGCCGCCAGCGCCGGCTCGAGCACGAGCTCGCCGTCGGCTTGGAGCAGCTCGAGCTGGAGCGGCAGCTCGCGGGCGAGCTCGGCGCGCAGCCCGTCGAACAGCGTTCGGGCCGCCTCCGAGGCGGGCCGCAGCATGAGCGCCGAGGGCTCGCCGGTGCGCGCGCCGCGCGACGCCGAGACGCGCACGAGCTCGTAGCCGACCTCGCGCCGGAAGCGGACGAGGTCCTCGGTGGCGCCGAAGAGCGTGCCGAAGAGGTCGGGCGCGTAGCTCGCATGCACGTGCTCGACCAGGCGCCGGGCGAGGCCGAGGCGGCGCAGCGCCGGGTGCACGGCGATGCGCACGCTGCGGATCATCGTCAGGCGGCCGGCCTCGCGGCGCCCGAGGTGCGACACCAGCGCGTCGGCCAGCGCGTGCGCGCGGAGGCGCGTCCGGCCGTGGAAGACGTCGTCGACCAGCGCGTCGGGCAGCCCGCCCTCCTTGGCGACGAGGCACGCGGCGACGATACGTCCATGGCTACGGAGCGCATGGATGGCCAGGTTGGGGGCGTCCAAGAGGCGCTGGAGGTCGCCCGGCGTGGTGCGGTAGTGGGCGTGGACCAGCAGGCCGAAGAGGTCGTGGAGGTCGCGCTCGTCGTGGGCCAGCGCATGGCGATCGAGGATGCTCACCGGCCCGACGACCTGGCCCGCGCCGTGCGCTCCAACCGGGGCCAGCTCGGCGTCGAGCAGCAGCGCGTCGAAGACGAAGCGCTCGAGCGGACAGCCCTCGGCCCAGCGGATGGGCGCCGACAGCGCGAGGCTCTCCGGGCCGCGCCCCTGCGCCTCGAGCCAGCTCACGAAGCGCAGCGCGAAGCCGCGGCCGGTGCCCTCGTAGCCGCGCACGGTGGTCGCGAAGGCGAGGCGCGCCGCGGCGTAGCGCACGCCCAGCCGGCGCAGCACCGGCACCGGCACCTGCGCCGCCTCGTCGACGACGATGACCTCGGGCGCGTCGTCGCCGTCGAGCGAGGTGGGGCCGAACGTCGGGCCGAACATCAGGTCGTGCAGCGGCACGAAGCGCGCGTGGCCCTCGGCGAAGCGGAAGACCTCGTCGGCGGCGTCGGGCTCGACCGCGGTCACGACCACGCGACGTCCCGCGCAGGGACCGCGCCCGAGCGCGGCGATGGCGAGCCCGAGGGCGCTCGACTTGCCGCGGCCGCGGTCGGCGGTGAGCACCGCGGCGCGCCCGGGCGGTCCCTCGAAGAGCGCCAGCAGGCGCCCGACGACGTCGTCCTGCTCGCGCGTGCCGACGAAGGTGTGCGGCGGCGGCGCGATGGGCGTCGCGCCGTCGTCGCTGGCGTGGCGTGCCAGCGCGCGCTCGAAGCGCTCGTGGAAGCGCTGACCGACGTCGGCCGCCGTGAACGGCCAGGCGGCGAGGCGCTCGCGCCCGCGCTCGGGCACGGTGCCGCACGGTGGCATGCGCAGGACCAGCGCGCCGCCGCCGCGGATGAAGCCGTGGACCTGGCCGAGCAGATCGGCGTCGAGGCCGGCGAAGACGTCGAGCACGACCGCGTCGAAGGCCCGGCCGAGGAGCCCGGGGACGGCCTGGGGAGCGGCCGCGACGACCCCCGGCGGGGCGTCGCCAGGGGCGCCGACCCAAAGCACCTGAGCCGGCTCGAGGCGCGCCAGGGTCGCGATGGCCGCGTCGCGCGTCTCGGCGAGACTGCCGCGCAGGACGACGCACGCGCGCCGGTGCTGCCCCGCCATCACCCGAGGTCAGGCCCGCGCCATGCGCCGCAGGTGGCGGCCGAAGGCGCGCATCACGGCCAGGTGCACGAGCGCCTGCGTGCTGCGATAGATGGGCCAGGGCAGGCTCGGCTCGTAGTCGTGGATGGCGGCCAGCACCGCGCGACGCCCGAGCGCCTCGCGGAACTCGAGTCGCCCGCGCCCCGAGTCGACGCGCGCCAGCAGGCCGCCGGTCACGTAGTAGAGGACGCGGTCCGGGCTCGAGCGCGCGGGCGCCAGCGTCAGCTCGAGCAGCGGCGTCTTCACGAGCGGCGCGTAGAAGCGGCAGCGCCGCTCGGCGTCGACCGTCACGCGCAGACCCGCGCGCCCCGGCGGCAGCCCCGGCGCCCAGGTCGGCAGCCAGCGCGCGTACTCGTCGGCGACCCAGGCCGCGTCGCGTCCGGGCGGCAGCGTCAGCCGCTGCACCGAGCGCACGCGCCGCGAGCGCGCTGGCGGTCGCGGCCGGCGCCGCGTCTTGGGGCCGGTCGAGCCCGGATCGGGCGAGGGCGGTGGCGCGCGCTCGGCCGCGACCGCGTCGGCCAGCGCCTCGTCGAGCGTGCGCGCGCCCAGGCCGGGCGCGCTTGCAGCGCGCGATCGCCGCCCGACGGTCGCACCAGGTCCTCGAAGAGCGGCGCGATGATCGCCTGCGGCAGGCCGGTGACCGCGCCCAGCGCGAGGCGCGACGCCGCGAGCGCGTCGAAGGGGAGCGCCACGATGCGCCGGTGCAGGCCGAGCGCGCGCGCCGTGCGCAGCACGAGGTCGCGGCACGACACGGCCTCGGGCCCGCCGACCTCGTAGGCCCCCGGCGGCACGGCGTCGCTCGTGAGGCACGCCGCCAGGAGCGCGGCCGCGTCGGCGACGGCGATGGGGCGCGTGACGGTCCGCGTCCAGCTCGGACACGCGATGACCGGCAGGTGGCGCACGAGCCGCGACAACGCGAGCCACGCCGCGCCGCCCGCGCCGATGACCGGCCCGGCGCGCAGCGCCACCAGCGGCACGCCGTGCGCGCCGAGCGTCTCCTCGACCTCGCGCCGACCGCCGAGATAGATGATGCGCTCGACCCCGTTCGAGCGCGCCGCGCGCGCGAAGTTGTCGGCGCACACGAGATCGAGGTCGATGATGCGGGCCTGGGTGAGGCGCGACGACGGCCGGTGGGCGCGCACCAGGTAGACCGCGCGCCGCGCGCCGCGGAGCGCCTCCTCGGCGTCGCGCAGCGAGAACAGGTCGCACGCCTCCCAGCGGTCGTAGCCGCCGAAGCCGGGCTCGCGCCCGAGGGCCGCGAGGCCGCGTCGCTCGAAGGCCTCGCCGAGGAGCGGCGCCAGCGCCTGGCCGATGAAGCCGCGCGCGCCCGCCACCGCGACCACCGGCCGCGCGTCGTCCGAGCTCACCGACCGCTCGTCGGGCAGCCGTCGACCGCGCCGACGTGGGCGCTGGTGGCCTTGATGAACGCGCCGACCGACAGCCCGTCCTTCGGCGACCCGGGCACGCCGTCGTGGTCGAGGTCGACGTCGGGCACGGCCAGCCCGAGGATGAGCGGGCACAGGTCGGGGATCTGGCTGCAGGCCGGGTCGCCGCAGCTGTTGGCGATGGGCGTCTGGCAGCCGACCGCGCCGTCGGCATCGACGGTGAAGAGGCCGGCCGCGTCGTCGGGGAAGGTGACGCAGTCGCCGCAGCTGCGGATGAAGTCGTTCAGCGCCGCGAGCAGGTCGAGCTGGCGGATGGCGCCGCCCAGCATCGCGCCGTAGGTCGCGCCGCTGTCCGGGTCGGTGCGCGTGCCGTCGAGCGTCAGCCCGTGTCCGTTGGGCCCGACCGCGACCTCGGCCACGAGCCGCGTCTGCGACACGGCGATGTCGAGCGCCGCGCCGAAGAGCGGGATGCGCAGGTGGAAGCGCGCCGGTCCGGCGTCGAGCACGCCGGCCGTGATGCTGGCCGTGCCGAAGTGCGCCTCGGGCTCGGCCGTCCCGGGCACGAACGAGGTCGGGTCGGCCGACAGCGTGCCGAGCCCGGCCACGTCGGCGGCGTGGTCGCCGTCGGGGTTCGAACCGTAGAAGCCGTCGACCTCGACCGCGTCGTCGTCGACCGCGCTCTCGACGCCGCGCGTCTGGAAGAGCAGCACGACGGCGCCGTAGTCGATCTGCTCCTGGATGATCTCGTTGACGTCGCCGGAGAAGCTCCTGGCCGCGTCGAAGATGTCGCCGATGCGGTTGTCGATCTTGCCGTCGCCGGTGAGGTCGAAGCAGCAGACGTCGACCGGCTGGCCGGTCGCCTCGTCGTCGCGACCCTGGCTTCCGACCTGGAGGCGCGTGACGTAGCTCACGCGCTCGTCGAAGGCGTAGTCGCACGGGTCGCCGTCGGCCAGGCAGCGCCCGAGGTAGCAGCGGGCCGCATCACCGCACGCCGTGCGGGCCTCCGCGTAGTCGCAGACGGGCTCGCCGTCGCCCGCCGAGCACGCGCCGACGGCCGCGAAGGTGAGGAGCTCGTCGTGGTCGCAGTCGCTGTCGGGCGGCGTCAGGCATGGGTTCGGCTCGCACGGGTCCACCGCGTCGACGTCGTCGATGACCTCGGCGGTCGTGTCGGCGACGACCTCGCCGACGGTGTCGTCGACGGTCTCGGCGACGGTGTCGTCGGTGTCGGCGACGACCTCGGCGGTCGTGTCGTCGTCGACCTCGGCGGCGGTGTCGGCGACGACGGTGTCGGGCGTCACCTCGGCCGCGGTATCGGGCGCGGCGTCGGCGTCGGCCGTCGCCGGGACATCGACGGCGCCGGTCACGGCGTCGGAGCAACAGACCAGGAGCGACAGCAGGAGAGGCGATAGCGCACGCGCCATGGCGGCACCATAGCGCGCGGCCCGGCCCCCGTCGCTGGGTGTCTTTGCCACCTCGCAACCCCGCACCCGGCGCGCTCGCGCGGCCCACCGGACCGCCGCGGAGGCGCATCGGAGGCGGCTCCCAGCATTCTCGCGGAATACGTTTTGTGCCCCGTCGAGCGTGCGCGGGCGAGCCACGGCGCGGGCTTGTGCGCATGATGGGGTCCTTGGTCCTCGACGATCGATTCGAATCCCGACGGGGGTTTGATGCAAGTGGGTCGATCCGAGGACCCCCTCACACCACCGGGTCCGCGCGCGCTGCGCCGGGCCCCGCCGCGCGTATCAGGCCGGCGGCAGCCAGCGCGCGAGCGCGGCGGCCAGGTCCTTCACGGTGAGCGGCTTGGCCAGGTGGTCGTCCATGCCGGCCTCGAAGCAGCGCGCGCGGTCCATGTCCATGGCGTAAGCCGTGAGCGCGATGAGCGGCGTCCGGCGCGCGCCGTTCTCGCGCGCACGGATGGTCCGCGCCGCGTCGAAGCCGTCGAGCACCGGCATGGCGCAGTCGAGGAACACCGCTCCGTACTCGCCCGTCAGCGTGCGCTCGACCGCCTGCTGGCCGTCCTCGACGAGGTCGTGCGGCATGCCGAGCTTGGTCAGCATGGTCGAGATGATCATGCGATTGACGGGATTGTCCTCGGCCACCAGCACGCGCCGGGCCCGCGCCGGACCGCCCTCCGAGGGGCTTCCGCTCGCGGCCGTGCGCGCGTCCGAGCCCACTCCATCGGCCGGGCGGTCAGGCGTCGCAGCGCTCGTCGGCGCCGGCAGCGCGACCGGCGCCGGCTCGGGCTCGACCGCCTCCTTGGCCGGCGCGAAGGCCAGCGTCACATGGAAGGTCGTGCCGCGGCCGACCTCGCTGGTCATGCCGATGCTGCCGCCCATGCGCTCGACCAGCTCCTCGCTGATCGTCAGCCCGAGCCCGGTGCCGCCCGGGTCCACGCCGCGCGTCGGCAGGCGCGCGAAGGCGCGGAACAGCCCCTCGGCCTCGCCGGACGCGATGCCCGGGCCGGTGTCCTCGACGTCGAAGCGCACCACGCTGCGCCCGAGCGCGTCGCGCCCGAGGTCGACCACGCGCACCGTGACCGAGCCGCGCTCGGTGAACTTCAGCGCGTTGGTGACGAGGTTGCCGAGGATCTGCCGGACGCGCGTCGCGTCGCCGCTCACCCGGCGCGGCACGCTCGGGTCGGTGACCACCGCCAGCTCGAGCCCGTGAGCCTTGGCCAGCGGGCCGAACGACGCCACCACGGCCTCGACCAGCGCGGCCGGCTCGAAGGTCTGGGTCTCGATGGCCAGGTGGCCCGACTCGATCTTGGCCAGGTCGAGGATGTCGCCGACGATGCGCAGCAGCGCCTCGCTCGACGAGCGGATGATGGCCACCTTGTCGCGCTGCTCGGGCGTCAGCGCGTCCTGGCTGAGGATGTCGGCCATGCCGATGACGCCGCTCATCGGCGTCCGGATCTCGTGGCTCACGTTGGCCAGGAAGCGGCTCTTGCTCTGGTCGGCCGCCAGCGCCGCGCGCCGCGCGCGGTCGATCTCCACCACCGCCTCGGACAGCGCGCGCCGCCAGCGCTCGACGTGGCGCCGCCGCCGATCGACCACCACCACCAGCCCGAGCGTGAGCAGCGCCAGCGCGAGCGACACCGCCACCAGCACGTTGAGCATGCTCCAGCGCCCCGCCGAGCCGCTCCGAGATGACGGCGTTATCGCGCCGCACCGCCTTGATGAAACCGTCGAGCCGCTGAGCACCTCGCCCGCGCCGGCCGCGCTCGGCGTCGCCGCCAGCGTGGCGCGCAGCTTGGTGAGCCGCGCGGCCAGCGCCGGGGCCTCGCTCGCCGCCTCGCCGGCGATGGTCTCGACGCCCGTCCCGAGCTCGGCCCAGGTCCGTGCCAGCTCGCCCGGCGGCAGCGCCGCGAGGCCGCGCGCGCGCTCCTCGAGCCCCTGCGTGGCGATGAGCCAGCCGACGCGCAGCGACACCGCGTCCCGGTCCTGTGAGACCGCGCCCGTGATCCAGGCGCAGAAGACGCCGAAGACCAGGACCCCGAGGAGCCCGATCCAGAACACCTTCGGCAGGCCCGTCGGCTCGGGCGGCACGCGGCCGGCCAGCGAGCCGCCGCCTTCGGTCGCGCTCCCCTCGGCGACCGGGGCGGCGATGGCACCTTGCGACTCCACCCGCGCAGCCTAGCCCAAAGAAGCATGGCCGGCCACCCTCCGTATCCGGGTGACACGCGCGGCACGCGCGGCCAAGCGAACATTTCCTTCCTTTAGAGGGGACGCGCGGCTATAGGCTCCAGCCTCTATGCGCAGCCCCGACCGGTTGGCCCATTCCCTCGTCCTGTCCCTGACCGTCACCTTCGCCGCCTGCGGCTCGGAGATGGACGGCTCGTTCCCGAGCACCGATGCCACGGGCAGCGTCGACGGTCTCGCCACCGACGCGACCGACAACGTGCCGAGCGACGGCGACGCCGCCACCACGACCGACGCGCTGCCGGGTGGCGACACCTCGCAGAGCGACGGCTCGAACGTCGACGACACCGACGACCCCGACGTCGAGCCGACGCTCGTGCGCATCGTCAACCCGGTCAGCGGCGCCACCGTCGAGGGTCCCATCGTGGTCCGCCTCGAGCCGGTCGGGCGCATCGAGCGCGAGGTCGACGACGTCAGCGTCAAGGTCAACGGCCACACCGTCTTCAGCGACAAGAAGCTGCCGACCGAGTTCGTGCTCGACACGCGCGAGCACGGCACCGCCGCCTACGACATCGTCGCCACCGCGCAGGACGGCTTCGAGACCGGCAGCCACAAGATCCGCGTGCAGCCGACCAACCCGCCGATGAGCTTCGTCGAGGTCACGCCGCGCGACCGCGTGCTCAAGAAGGGCGAGGTGGTGAGCCTCACCGTCAAGATCAACGGCCCGCCCGAGGTGAAGCTCACCGCCGACTTCTCGGCGCTCGACAGCGGCTACACGCCCGGCTCCGAGCAGGTCTTCGCGCTGGGCAGCGGCACCTGGGCGCTGACCTACATCATCACGGACGGCGACACCGTCGCCGACGGCACCTACGTCATCCCGGTGAAGGCCTCGGTGGCGGACTGGGAGATCGGCTACACCCAGCTCTCGCTCTCGCTCCACAACGCGCCCATCGTGCCCATCACCGTGCAGGGCGCCATCTTCGTCGACGACAAGCTGCCCCAGCCCTCGCCCGGCTTCGGCGGCGCCAAGCCCACCCTCACCCTGTCGAACACCACCATCCTCACCGGCGGCAGCTCGTCGGTGAACGTCGACTTCGCCAGCGCGCCCGCGCCGCAGGACATCGTCGGCGTGGTCATCGGCCTCGAGGCCAACACCGGATATTGGCAAATTCCCGTCGACATGACCAAGCCCAACGCCGTCACCAAGATCGACGCCAGCTTCGTGCTCCGCGCCTACCGCTCGTTCGAGACGGTGCCCGACCGCCTGCCGCTGCGCGTGGCGCTGCGCGACGTGCGCGGCAACATCTCGCCGTACGCGGCCAAGCTCATGGAGGTCATCGAGGTCGGCACCGGCGACGTGCAGGTCTCGCTCAGCTGGGACACCGACACCGACGTCGACCTCCACGTGCGCTCGCCGGGCGATCCGCCGCACCACATCGGCCCGTGCGAAATCTATTATGGCAATACCTCGTGCGACGACGGCGGTGAGCTCGACCTCGACTCGAACCCGGGCTGCTACCTCGACCACGTGCGCAACGAGAACGTCTACTGGGCCGACAATCCCCCGTCGGGCACCTACCGCGTCTACGTCGACTTCTACGAGGACTGCAGCAACGTCGGCGCCAACTACGCCGTGACGGTGACCTACTGCGGCAAGTCCGACGTCTTCGAGGGCCGCTTCAACGCCGGCAGCGACGACTCCGGCGGCGCCTTCTCGGGCCGCTTCATCACCACCTTCGATCCCGGCGCCTGCGCCCGCACCGCCCGCGGCAAGGTGCGCTACCAGGACCGCACCTTCGACAAGACCGGCTTCGGCGCCTACTCGTGGCAGACGCTCGAGGGCGCGCACGTCGAGCTGCGCCACATCCAGACCGGCGCCGTCATCGGCAGCGGCACCACCGACCGCAACGGCAACTACGCCATCGGCTTCCCGGCGACGGGCGTGCCGGGCTTCATCGTGGCGGTCCAGGCGCGCACCGATCCGGCCGAGGGGCTCCGCGACATCGAGGTGCTCGACCACCCGAAGTTCAAGAAGCTCTACGAGGTGACCTCGTCGCCCATCATCATCTTCCCCGACACCGAAGACATCGTGCAGGACGTCGACATCACCACCGAGCTCAAGGCCGGCGCCTTCAACGTCTTCGACGTGCTGCGCCACGCCTACGACGGCGTGCGCCTGCAGAACGGGCGCGAGCTCGGCCACCTGCGCGCCTTCTGGGCCACCGGCGCCGACACGACCGACACCATCTTCTGCAGCCAGTTCCTCTACGACAATGGCGTGTGCACCGAGGTCAACACCGTGTCGGTGCAGGGCAAGGACTCCGACCGCGACGAATACGACGACATGGTCATCACCAAGGAGTTCTTCAAGTTCGTGCTGGCCGCCTTCTCGCGCGACTCGCACCCGGGCGGCACCGCCGACGGTCGCCGCACCGACGCGCGCCTGGCCTGGACCGAGGGCCTCGCCGCCTGGTTCGCCGCCGACGTGTCGCGCTCGCGCTACTTCGTGAACAGCCGCCCGCAGGGCGTCACCATCGTCGACGACCTCGAGGCCATGCCGAGCCCGTTCGCGCTCGGCCTCGACAGCGAGAGCGAGCTCTCGCCCTACCTCGTGAGCGCGCTCCTGTGGGATCTCTCCGACGGCGCCAACGAGCCGTGGGACCAGCTGGCCGGCGACCGCAACGGCGTCTACGACACGCTCTTCTCGTACCTGCCGTCGGGCTCGTTCGTCGATCGCGGCCCGACCGGCGTCGACCTCACCGACTTCCTCGATGGCTGGGTCTGCCGCGGCTGGGGCGGCGGCGCCGCGCTGCCGGCGCTCGTGACCGACCACTACCACCACGACTACGACTTCCAGGGTCCCGCGACTTGCGACACGCCATGAAAGCTGCTCGGGCAGAATGTGACAAAATGATGTGCCGAATTCTGCTGCTGCCGAGTGCCATTCTGACCCTGGGGCTCGGGGCCTGCGGCGCCGACGACGCCACCCCCGGCGGCGTCGACGCGCCGGTCGGCGACTCCAGCGCGACCGACGCCAGCGTCGGCGTCGACGCCCACGTCGACACCGGGCCGACGGTGGCCTGTCACGTGGACGAGGACTGCCGCACCAAGATCTCGCTGAGCCCGTGCGAAGAGCCGGTGTGCGACGCGCTCGGCCAGTGCGGCGCGCGCGCCATCGGCGACGGCAAGGCCTGCGACGATCGCAACGCCTGCACCGAGAACACGTCGTGCTCGGCCGGCGTGTGCGGTGGCGGCACGACCATCACCTGCGCCGACGACAACGACTGCACCACCGACTCGTGCGACGCCGGCCGCGGCTGCGTCTTCGCGCCCAACACCGCGCCGTGCGACGACCAGGACGGCTGCACCGATCTCGATCAGTGCCGCGACGGCTCGTGCGGCGGCATCGCGCGCGACTGCAACGACGACAACCCCTGCACCGACGACGTGTGCAACCCGGCCGGCGGCTGCGAGCACGCCCCGCGCGACGGCGGCGCCTGCCTCGACGACGACCCGTGCACCGACAGCGAGGTGTGCGACCAGGGCCGCTGCGTCGGCACGCCGGTGGCCGGCTGCGCCTCGCCGCTCGACTGCGGCGACGGCGTCTGCGGCGCGGGCGAGACCTGCGACTCGTGCTCGGTCGACTGCCCGGTGTGCTGCGCCTCGGACGAGGTCGCCGACTGCGAAGGCGGCTGCACCTCGGCCGACTGGATCGCCGACGACTACTGCGACTCGTCGCTCGAGTGCGCCGCGACGGGCTGGGACGGCGGCGACTGCGAGCCGCTGTGCGACGGCCTCGTCGACTGCAACGGCGCCTGCGCGCCGCTCGACGCGCAGGGCGACGGCCGCTGCGACGACGGCAGCGGCGGCGCCGCCGATCTGCGCTGCGCCGAGTTCGAGGACGACGGCGGCGACTGCGCGGCCTGCCCCGACGGCGACATCCCGGCCTGCGGCGGCGGCTGCGTCGAGGCGAGCCGGCTCGGCGACGGCACCTGCGACGCCCAGCTCGAGTGCGCGAAGAACGACGACGACGGCGGCGACTGCTGCCCGGCCGGCGACATCCGCGACTGCTACGGGGGCTGCTCGCCGGCCGACTGGATCGGCGACGACTACTGCGACTCCGACTTCGACTGCCTGGCGACCCAGCTCGACGGCGGCGACTGCAACGACTGCGACACCGGCGACTTCCCCGACTGCAACGGCAACTGCGTGGCGCTGGCGCGGCTCGGCGACGGCACCTGCGACGGCGGCGCCGCCGGCGTCGACTTCCGCTGCGCCGCCTTCGACGACGACAAGGGCGACTGCGCGGCCTGCGGCGACGGCGAGATCGCCGCCTGCGACGGCACGTGCGTCCTGGCGACGCGGCTCGGCGACGGCACCTGCGACGTCGCGCTCGACTGCCCGAAGCTCGAGCAGGACCACGACGACTGCTG
Source organism: Myxococcota bacterium (assembly GCA_046351155.1). Classification (GTDB taxonomy): domain Bacteria; phylum Myxococcota_A; class UBA9042; order PHBI01; family PHBI01; genus JAXLYZ01. The sequence continues at coordinate 172,071 of JAXLYZ010000005.1, read as the reverse complement.
CCCGGACGGCGAGATCCCCGACTGCGAGGGCGGCTGCGTCTACGCCGACTGGCTGGCCGACGGCTTCTGCGACGGTCGCCTGAACTGCGCCATCGGCCAGTGGGACGCCGGCGACTGCACGGCCGAGGACGGCTGCGGCGACGGCGCCATCGCCGACTGCGACGGCGTCTGCCGCGACATGACGCTCCTCGGCGACGGCCACTGCGACAACGGCTTCGCCTCGGCGGCCGACTTCTACTGCGGCCTGCATCGCTTCGACAACGGCGACTGCCCCGAGTGCCCGGCCGGCAACGTCGTCGACTGCCGCGGCGCGTGCGTCCCCGACACGCGCAACGACGGCACCTGCGACGCCAACCTGTCGTGCTCGGCGCTCGACTTCGACGGCACCGACTGCTGCCCGAGCGGCTTCCGCCGGAACTGCGCCGGCACCTGCATCACCATCGACTGGTTCGGCGACGGCTACTGCGACGACGAGCTCGACTGCCTCGAGACCGACTTCGACGACAACGACTGCACCGACTGCGTCGGCGGCGAGCGCTTCGACTGCAACGGCCTGTGCGTCCCGGGCGGCCACATCGGCGACGGCCACTGCGACGCCGGTCAGTCCGGCGCGTCCGACTTCTTCTGCGGCTTCTTCGACGACGACGGCGGCGACTGCGCGCCGTGCGACAACGGCAGCGTCGAGGGCTGTGACGGCACCTGTGTCCCCTCGGGGCTCCTCGGCAACGGCACCTGCGACCTCTCGCTGGCGTGCGCCAAGTGGGCGAGCGACCAGGGCGACTGCTGCCCGGCGGGCGAGATCCTCGGCTGCCACGGCGCCTGCGTCGACGAGACGTGGCTCGGCGACGACTACTGTGACGGCTCGCTCGAGTGCATCGAGACGGGCTGGGACGCCGGCGACTGCGGCGACAGCTGCACCGCCAACCAGGAGCTCGACTGCAACGGCCACTGCGCCGCCAAGGGCCACGTCGGCGACGGCCACTGCGACGACGGCTCGGCCGGCATCGACTTCCGCTGCGCCTTCTTCGGCTGGGACAAGGGCGACTGCCAGTCGTGCGCCGACGGCGAGGTCCCGGCCTGCGGCGCCAGCACCTGCGTCGACGCGCGGCGCCTGACCGACAACATCTGCGATGTGGTGCTCGACTGCCCGAAGAACCAGGACGCCGCGTGCTGCCCGGTGGGCGAGACCATCGACTGCGACGGCGAGTGCACCACCGCGAGCTGGGTCGGCGACGGCGAGTGCGACAGCTGGCTCGACTGCGCGGCGCTCAACTTCGACGGCGGCGACTGCCAGTAGCGGACTGCTCGAACGGGCCCATCCGCGGCGTCGCTGCACTCGCTCGCTTGTGCGGCGACCTGGAGGTCGCCTCCGCGCTCGTCTCGCTTGCTCCTTGCGGCTGGGCCCGTTGGAGCAGCCCGCGGGTTCGGCGACGCGTTACCGGGCCGCGGTGAAGAAATGGCGCTCGCGGTCGGGATCGCTTAACGTGCATGCCGGTCCACTGCGGACCGCGCTCCGATGGCACTACTCGTCCCCGATCCTCCGCCCAGGGCCCGCGGCATCTTCTGCAACCGCACGCTGAACCTGCGCGCCATCAAGGCCATCGGCTACGACATGGACTACACCCTCATCCACTACTACGTGGATGTGTGGGAGGGGCGCGCCTACGAGCACGCGCGCGCCCGGCTGGCGGCCCAGGGCTGGCCCGTCGACGAGCTGCGCTTCGACCCGAGCCTGGTCTCGCGCGCGCTCATCATCGACCGGCACCTGGGCCACGTCGTGAAGGCCGACCGCTTCGGCTACGTGAAGGCGGCCATGCACGGCACGCGCATGCTCGACTTCCCCGAGGTGCGCGAGCTCTACGGCAAGACCTACGTCGACCTGCGCGACGCCGGCCGCTGGGAGTTCCTGAACACGCTCTTCTCGCTGTCGTCGGGCTGCCTCTACGCCCAGTGCGTCGAGCTCCTCGACCAGGGCAAGCTGCCGCCGCCCATCGGCTATCGCGAGCTGTTCTCGGCGGTCCACAAGGCGCTCGACCAGACCCACATCGAGGGCGCGCTGAAGGCCGAGATCATCAAGGACCCGACGCGCTTCGTCGACCGCGATCCCGACCTCGCCGACGCGCTGAAGGACCAGCGCGCGGCCGGCAAGAAGGTGCTGCTCATCACCAACTCGGAGTGGAGCTACACCGACCCGATGATGCGCTGGTACTTCGGCGCGGACTGGCGCGACCTCTTCGACATGGTCATCGTGCAGGCGCGGAAGCCCGACTTCTTCCTCGGCACGAGCCCGATGTACGAGATCGTCAACGACCAGGGTCACCTCCTGCCGATGGCACCGGGCAGCCGGCCGTCGGTCGGGCAGGGCGGCCTCTACTACGGCGGCAACGCCGCCATGGTCGAGCAGGCGCTGGGCCTCCAGGGCGCCGAGATCCTCTACGTCGGCGACCACATCTTCGCCGACGTGCACGCGTCGAAGCGCACCGTGCGCTGGCGGACGGCGCTGGTGCTGCGCGAGATCGAGGAGGACATCGGCGCCATCGAGGCCTTCGCCGCCGAGGAGCAGCGCCTGGCCGGCCTCATGCGCGACAAGACCGAGCTCGAGCGCAAGATGGCCGCGCTGCGGCTCGAGCTCATGCGCCGCCGCGGCGGCCGGCCGAGCATTGTCGAGGGCGCGCAGTCCGAGGTCGAGGCCGAGATCGAGCGCATCAAGGGGACGCTGGCGACGCTCGACCTGTCGATCGCGCCGCTCGCCGAGGAGGCGAGCCGCCACCCGCACCCGCGCTGGGGCGCCATCATGCGCGCCGGCATCGACAAGAGCCACATGGCCCGCCAGATCGAGCGCTACGCCGACATCTACACGTCGCGCGTCTCCAACTTCCTCGGCGCCACGCCGACCGCCTACTTCCGCTCGCCCAAGAGCAGCCTCCCCCACGACACCTGACGCGAACCCAACGAGGGCTCATCGCATGGCCAACGATCGGAACTCGAAGCCCTTCTCCGGACCACGAACGCTCCGGGCTCCGCGCGCCGTCGTGTCGCACATCGAGCACGCCGACCACGCCGAGCACGACGCCGACGACGTGCGCGGCGACTGGTGGGACGCGCTCGACCCCGACTTCCACAAGAGCTCGGAGAAGTTCCACAACCTCGGCCTGGTCGATCGCATGGTCGTCGGCGCCACCGCCGGCATCGACGTCCTGGTGCGCACCGGCGCCGCGCTCGGCCTGTCGATGCTGGCCGCGCCGCCGGGCTTCAACCCGCTCGAGATCAAGCGCTCGCTCGACGACACGCCGTTCTACGACGCCTTCCTGCGCGGCGGCGACCCGCAGCGCTACTTCGTCAAGCCCGTCGGCACCGTGCCGGTGCGCGTGCGGCGCGTCACCGACCCGCGCGTGTTCCAGCCGCGCGACGGCAGCTGCGAGAACCTGCGCTTCGAGAGCCCCTTCGTCCCGAAGAACCCGCGGCTGCGCAAAGGCTACCTCGCCCACACCGCCAACCGCTTCGCCCACGTGCGCTACTGGCGCCACGCCGACGGGCCGCGCCCGACCGTGGTCGCCATCCACGGCTTCGGCGCCGAGGGCTACGCGCTGAACCAGTGGTTCTTCGCGCTGCCCTGGCTCTTCGACACGCTCGGCCTCGACGTCGCGCTCTTCAACCTGCCCTTCCACGGCAAGCGCCAGACCCAGTTCTCGCCGTTCTCGGGCCACGGCTTCTTCGCCGGCGGCATCGCGCGCATCAACGAGGCCTTCGCCCAGGCCGTCCACGACTTCCGCCTGCTGCTCAACTACTTCGAGGAGCACCGCGGCGTGAGCGAGGTCGGCGTCACCGGCATCTCGCTCGGCGGCTTCACCTCGGCCTTGCTCGCGGCCACCGAGCCGCGCCTGAAGTTCGCCATCCCGAATGTGCCGGTGGCGAGCCTGGCCGACATCGTCTTCGAGTGGGAGCCGCTCGGCAGCATCGTGCGCGGCGCGCTCAAGATGCTGAAGCTCGACATCAAGGAGGCGCGCCACCTCTTGGCCGTGAGCTGTCCGCTGACGTGGAAGCCGGTGCTCCCGAAGAAGCGCCTCATGGTCATCGGCGGCGTGGGCGATCGCCTGGCGCCGCCGACGCACTCGCGCCTCCTCTGGGACCACTGGGACCGGCCGCGCCTCCACTGGTTCCCCGGCAGCCACATCCTGCACGTCGATCGCTACGGCTACCTCCACGAGATCGCCAAGTTCTTCGAGGAGATCGGCTTCGGCGTCGGCGCCCGTCCCTGAGCCTCGCCGGGCGCGGTCGCCGCGCTCCCCGTGACTGGTATCCGCGCCGGCCTTCCGGTAAGGTCTGGCCGCTATGAAGCTCCTCCTCTGCGTCGGGTTCGTGTGGGTTCTGCCGACCGCGGCCTGCGGTAGCTCGACCGAGACCGTGAACACGGTCCATGACGCGACGGACATCACCGTCTTCGGCGACATCTCGCTCTTCGACACGACCGACACGCACACGCCCATCGACCTGCCGCCCGACTTCGGCAACGCGTGCCTCGAGAACACCGACTGCTCGACCGGCTACTGCGTCGAGGGCCCGAACGGCTCGGTGTGCACCAAGACCTGCGTCGAGCTCTGCCCCGACGGCTGGGACTGCCGCGGCGTGCAGGCCGGCTCGGCCGACATCACCTTCCTGTGCGTCCCGTCGGGCAGCGTCGACCACGACACCATCGGCGGCGACTCGACCACCACCGACACCGGCACGAGCGGCGACACCACCGAGACCAGCGTCACCACCGACGCCATCGGCGGCGACACCACCACCTCGCCCGGCGACACCAGCGTCGTCGGCGACACCGGCGGCGGCGACACCACCGAGCCGCCGCTCACCGGCAACGCCTGCACCGCCGACTTCGGCCAGGGCACCGACAACCTCTACGACGAGGCCTCGGCCTCGGGCGGCTCGGACTTCCCCGACTGCGTCACCGGCTGCGATCACGCGGCCCAGACCGGCCTCTGGGAGATCGATCTGCGCTCGACCGTCTACACCGGCGCGCTCGGCACGCTCGACGACGACAGCCACGCGCTCGACGTCGGGCCCGGCCCCGACATCGACATCGTGGCCATCCGCGCCGAGCCGCGCACCATGCTCGAGTTCGCCGTGCAGAAGGACAGCGCGGCCGGCCTGATGGATCCCGTCGTCTACGTGTCCGACGGCTTCCAGGTCCGCACCTACAGCTCCGACGTGTCGCCCACCAACCTCTGCGCGCGCACGACCATCGCCTACCCGTACGTGTCGGCGTCGCCGCTCTTCGTGGTCATCGAGGACGCCGCCAACTACGAGGCCTACTCGCCCGACGGCTACGGCCCCGGCATCGTCGGCGGCGCCGGCTACGGCTACACGCTGCGCATCCGCACCGGCGGATTCTCGCCGGTCGAGCTCGGCAACCTCGCCTCGCCGTCCACCACCACCAAGGGCGGGCAGGAGCTCGTGCTCGGCGGCGAGACCAAGTACTACCGCTTCTACGCGCCGGGCACCTCGCACCCGACCGTCACCATCACGCGCGCGGCCGGCGCCAACGCGGCCTTCATCCCGGCCGTGGCCGGCATGAAGACCATCGCCGGCGAGCTCGTGTGGCAGAAGGCCGACTACGACTCGGACGAGAACGGCTCGGTCATCCTGCAGGGCAACACCGCCTTCCGGCCGTGCATCCCGGCCTCGGAGTGCCCCGACGGCTTCACCTGCCCGAGCCCCATCTGCACGGCCTCGAACGTCGAGTTCGTCTTCGCCGTCTACGACTGGAACGGCGCCGCCGACCCGGGCGCCTTCACCTACGACGTCAAGGTGCAGGTGCCCTGACGTCGCCCTCGCCGCGCGGGCACGGGCCCTCGCCGCGCACGTTGACGCCGGCCGCCGAGGCGTCGCAGCGGTTCGGATAGGTGCGACCGTCGCAGCCGCACACCGGCGCGAAGTCGCGCGTGCACGCCTCCGGGCGCGGCGCGCAGTGGCCCGACTGGTCGTTCATGCCGCAGGCCTCGCGCACGCAGAACGATCCCTTCGGACACGGCGGCAGGTCGGCCAGACCGCCGCACGCGGCGCCGACCTCGGCGCCGACGGCCGGACCGGGCGCGCGCTCGGGAGGCGTCGCGGCCGCCTGGGGAGCGGTCGAGCGGCACGCGGTCAGCGCCAGGAACGCGGCCAGGGCGCCGATGAGGACGCCGGCGAGGACGGTGGACGACGCGGGGCGAGGGCGGCTCATGGCGGCATGGTGCCCGATGGGTCGAGGGCGCGCGAGAGCTGGAGGGTCATGAGGCCGTCGTCGCTCCCGTCGCGCAGGGACAGGTGGCCCGCCAGTCCGCTCGGCTGAGGGAAGAGCACGATGCGCCCGAAGCGCGCCTCGCCGCCGAGCTCGACCCTGAGGTTGCCCACGACGGAGCGGCCGTCGTCCTCGAAGATGTCCACCAGCTGGGCCGGCAGCGCGGTTCCGTCGACGCAGTCGGCGGAGCAGCGCGGCTCGCTGATGGAGATCGTCAGCGCGTTCTCGTCGATGGTGGCCGTGAAGGTCAGCGTCGGACCGGCATCGAGCCTGAGCGTTCCGCCGAGGACGGCGGCCGCGCGCGAGAACAGCGGCTCGAAGCACCAGCCGTCGACGTCGAGGACCACCGTGCCGTCGGGCGACGCCGGCTGCGCGTGGCCGAAGACGACGTAGCCCAGGTCCGCCACGAGCGGCGCGCAGTCGATGGTCGGCGCTCCGCAGCCGTTGGCGATGGTGCAGCGCCACGGGGCGCCGGCCGCGCGCTGGAGCGTCAGGGGGCTGCCGCCGTCCTCGCCGGCGAGCACGAGCGCGGTGTCGCAGTCGCAGACGTCGGCGCCGCCGCAGTCGAGGGCGGCCGCGTGGCCCACCACGGTCGTCTCGCCGGGGACCTTGGTGCCGCCGAGGATCCCCACCGGCTGGGCCAGGCCGAGGTCGCAGCGCGGCTCGCACAGCGGCTCGGGGGTCGTGACGCAGAAGGTGGCGTCGGGCCCGCAGGCGTCGATGGTGCACGCGTTGCCGTCGTCGCAGCCGTCGAAGCACCCATCGCAGCGGTCGAGCCGGACGTGGTGGCAGCGCTGCAGCGCGCAGTCGTCGACCTCGCACGAGTCGATGGTGCACGGGTCGTCGTCGTCGCAGTGCCAGTCGTAGAGGCAGGCGTTGACCGCGTCGCGCGGCTGGCGCGTGCAGGTGCAGGTCTCGAAATCGGGGAAGTCGTCGGTGCACGGATCGTTGTCGCGGCACGCCAACGCGGGCGTGCAGTCGATCTCGACCCCAGGATCGACGACCCCGTCGACCTGGACCGGCCGCTCGGCGTTGCACGCCGCGAGCGGCGCCAGCAGCGCGATCCACGCACCGACCGCGACCGCCGCTCTTCCGGCCCCTCGGCGCCAGCGGCGATGAAACGTCAAGGTTCTTGTCGATCGGGGACGGGGCCGTAGGCGGCGATGCCGCGGCGCACGAGGCCGTGGGCATCGAACAGCATGGTCTCGGCGACCTCCTGTCCGCGGTGGTTCTGGTAGCGGACGGTCACGCCGCCGGCGGTCGGCAGCGCCGCCACGAGCTCGAAGTGGAGGGTCGGGTTCCGCGCCAGGCCCGCCGTCCAGTACGACCGGAGCGCCGCCTTGCCGCGCACGGTGCCGTGCGAGCCCGGCACGATGGCCGCGGCGATGGGCGACGTGAAGACGGCGTCGTCGGCGTAGTGCGCGAGGATGTGCTCGAGGTCGTGGCTGTTCCAGCCGGCGATCCAGTCGGCCGCGAACGCGTCCGGATCCGGCGCGCGCGGCACGGCATGCGCGTCGGCGCTGACGACGCCCGCCGGGGCGCTGGCGCTCCACACCACGACGAGGCGCACGGCCAGCTCGCGCTCGCGCTCGCGCCAGCTGCGCTCGGCGGCCTGCACCACCTCGGCCAGCGCGCCGAAGGTCGGACCGGCCTGGGCGATCGCCCGCTGCCCGTCGTCGACGACGATGACCACCGCGGTCGCCTCGGGGCCGAGCGCGTCGCCGTCGGTCAGCATGTCGAGCAGCGCGTCCCAGTTGTGGCCGTAGTAGTCGGGCAGCTCGAGGCCGCGCGCCAGCGCCGCGTGGAGCTGCCGCAGGTCCGCCCACTGGGCGGGCGCGAGCCGCACCATGCGCACGCCCGGCGGCGCGTCCGGGGTCCACGGCGCGGTGGCGAACGCGAGCGCGGGGTCACCGGGGAGGAGGATGTCTTCGAGCGTCGTGGTCATGGCGTCAACCGGATGAAGGTCGCGTAGTGGTCGCGCGTGTACCAGAGGTCGGGCTCGCGCCCGGCGATGATGCGCCGCGCGCCCCGATGTGCCACGCCCGGGGTCGGAACCGTGTACTCGTGATAGGTGCCGCGCGGCGCGTCGGGCAGCCGCCGCTCGAAGTTGCCGAAGACGCTGCCGTCCTTGTCGGGGTAGCGGAACGGGCCGCCGGCGCGGATGAGGCCCACGACCTCGACGACGGCGTCGCGCTCCTCGCGGTCCTCGATCTGCGCGAGCCCGGGCAGCTCGCCGCTCGCCGGCGGCGGCGGCGACGGCGCGGCCCGTCCGCACGCGCCCGGCGTCAGCATGACCGCGCTCAGCGCCAGCGCCAGCAGCGCGCGCGCTCCCCGACCGATGAACCCGACGTGTGTCATCACCGGCGCATGTTCGGCCCTCGCGCGCGCGAACGCAACCGCGCATACTCGGCCGCCCATGCCGTCGCCCGACGCCGTCCGCCCCGCCCTCTGCGTCCTCTTCCTGCACCACAAGGACGACGCGCTGACGCGCCTCCACTTCGACCTGCTGCGCCGCTCGAACCCGCGCGCCGTCATCGTGCCGCTGTGCGACGCGCCCGAGGGCCGCCTGCCCGGCGCCATCGACACCGCCGCGCTGCCGACGCCGTGGAACACGTCGAACAAGTGGCGGAGCTGCGACACGATGATCTACCGCTGGTTCCGCCAGCGCGACTTCGACGCCGAGCGCTACGTCGTCCTCGAGTACGACTGCCGCTGCGACATCGACCTGCTCCAGCACTACCGCGCGCTCGGCGACGTCGACGTGGTCGCGGCGTCCTACATCGAGCCCGAGCGCCACCCGCGCTGGTACTGGTTCCGCGAGGCCGAGCGCCTGTCGGACGCCGACCGCGCCGCGCGCGCCGGCATCGTCCCCATCGCCGGCGCCGCCTTCACCCACGACGCGCTGGCCCGCGTCTGCGACGTCGTGACGACCGCCGACGTCTTCTCCGAGCTGCGCCTCGGCACCGCCGTCCGCCGCGCCGGCCTGCGCGTCCGCACCTTCGCCGGCGCCGACCGCCGCCACTTCGGCTGGCGCGAATATCGCCGGCCCATCGTGCGGCCCGGCCTCTATCACGCCGTGAAGCACGTGAACCACAACCAGGTGCAGCTCGTGCGCGCCTTGAAGCAGGCTGCGCGCCGCCTGCTCACGGCCTGGCAGTCATGGCGCCGTCGCTAGCACCCGACCCGACGACGACCACCCGACCGGCGTCAGCTGACGACTACTTGCTCGGCCACGACACGAACATGCTCGACAGCGTGACGCCGCACGACGCGATGCCGGCGTAGCTCGTCGCGCCGCGCATGCACGCGAGGTGCTCGCGCTGGGCCGGGTCGTTCCAGTAGCTGTCGCAGAAGCTCACCATGCTGGCGCGCTTCTCGTCCGTGAGCGGGGCTGCCTCGGGCGCGCCGCCGGCGGCCGCGACCAGCGTCTCCAGGTGCTTCACGATCTCCGGGCACGGCGTCGCGACGGCGCAGCGCGGCATGGCGCCGAGATAGACCGCGTCGCCGACCATGAAGATGCGCGGCACCGACACGACGCGCTCGTCCTTGCCGACCTGGACGCGCACCTCGACCGAGCCGTCCGAGATCGGCGCGCATCCATAGAATGGGACGCCGTCGTTCTTCTTGAGCGTCGCCCTGGCCAGCGTCGCGCCGGTCCAGTCGATGCTGGCGCACTCCTCGGAGCGCACCTTGGCGTCGCTCGTGCTCTCGCGCAGCTTGTCGGTGTAGGCGCTGCGCATGGTGTCGGCCTGCTCGGGGCAGTGCCGATCGATGAAGTCGGGGCTCGGCACGTAGGCGGCCATGCGCGCCACGTCCTTCGCGACGAGCGCCTCGACGATGCGCTGGCCGAGCTCGTCGACCGTCTTCGGCGTGACGACCGGCGGGGCCGCCGGCGTGCTCGGCGCCGCCTCGACCACGTCGGGGGCCGCCTCGGGAGCGGTCTCGGTGGCCACCGGCTTGGGCGCCTTGCCGCGGCAGCCGACGCCCGCCACGCCCGCGGCGAGCCCGACCCACAGCGCCCACGAATGGAAAGCAGCTTGACGATGTGCGCGCATCAGCGACCCCTTCTTGATCTCAACGCCGTCGCTCGGCGGCGCGCGCGTGCGCCTCGAGCCCTTCGAGCCGCGCCAGCCGCGTCGCGTCCTCGGCCAGGTTCGCGCCGGCCTGGCGGTCGGTGATCTCGAGCCAGGTGCGCACGCGCAGGAACGTCAGGACCGACAGCCCGCCGGTATGGCGCGCGGTGCCGCCGGTCGGCAGCACGTGGTTCGGCCCAGCGCCGTAGTCGCCGAGCACCTCGGCCGCGCCCGCGCCGACGAACAGCGCGCCGTGGTGCGCGAGCCGCGGCGCCAGCGCCCACGGCTCGGCCACCATGACCTCGAGGTGCTCGGGCGCCAGCCGGTTGCACGCGCTGATGGCCGCGTCGAGATCGACGGCGACGACGATGCCGCCATTGCCGCACGCGGCCGCGGCGGTCGCGCGATTCGGCTCGGGCAGCGCGCCGAGCTGGCGCTCGACCTCGGCCTCGACGCGGTCGGCCAGCGCCGCGTCGGTCGTCACCAGCACCGGCACCGCGTCGGCATCGTGCTCGGCCTGGGCCAGGAGATCGGCCGCGATGAGCGCCGCGTCGGCGCCGAGCCGTCGGCCAACACCACCAGCTCCGACGGGCCGGCCAGCATGTCGATGCCGACCTGGCCGGCGACGAGCTGCTTGGCCGCCGTCACCAGCGGTTGCCCGGTCCGACCACCACGTCGCAGGCCGGCACGGCGCCGGCGCCGTAGGCCAGGGCCGCGATCGCCTGCGCGCCGCCCACCGCCAGCACCGCGTCCGCACCCGCCACCCAGGCGGCCGCGAGCGTCACCGCCGCGGGTCGCGGCGAGGCCACCCACACCGTCTCGACGCCGGCCGCGCGCGCCGTGACCGCGGTCATCAGCACCGACGAGGGCAGCGGGAAGCGTCCGCCCGGCGCATAGCAGCCGGCGCGCTCGACCGGCGCGACGGTGTGCCCGGCCTGGCCGCCCGGCACCGCCACGGCGATGTCGCGCAGCGCCGCGCGCTGGGCCTCGGCGAAGGTGCGGATGCGCGCCGCGACGCGCACCAGCAGGGCCTGATCGTCGGGGCTCAGCTCGCGAAAGGCGGCCTCGAGCGCGTCACGCTCGAGCACCAGCGGCGCGACCTCGCCGATATCGCCGAATTTGACGCCATATTCGCGGACGGCACTCTCTCCGCGCGCGCGCACGTCATCGACGATGGCGCGCGCGCCGGCGAGCGTCGCGGCGTCGACCGCCCCGTCCGCCGATCCCGGCAGCGCGCCTCCATCCCAGCTCGACCAGCGTCGCAGTCGCGTCACAGGCCCTCCTCGTCGCTGTCGTCGAGCGGCGCCGGCTTGGCGTCGCCCTTCCTCCGCACGACCTTGCGCCCGCGCCGATCGAGCTCGGCCTCGACGTCGGCCAGCGGCACGCCGGCCCGCGCCAGCGCGACCAGCGTGAAATAGAAGACGTCGGCCGCCTCCCACAGCACCTGATCGGTGCCGCGCGCCGACGCCAGCTCGCGCGCCTCTTCGAGCAGCTTGGCGCGGAGGAGCTTCGGATCCTCCAGGACGCGCTTGGTGTACGAGCCCTCGGGCGCCACGCCCACACGGTCTCGGAGCCGCCGCGCCAGGCCGGCCAGGCCGTGGTCGGGGCCCCAGCAGGTCCAGGTCTGCTCGTGGCAGAAGCCCGGGTCGCTCTGGCGCACCACGAAGCGCAGCGCGTCGCGGTCGCAGTCGAGGCCGATGTGCAGGAGCTCCTGCACCGCGCCCGACGACTCGCCCTTCACCCACAGCGCGTTGCGCGAGCGCGAGAAGTACACGCCGCGCCGCGTCTTCACGGCCTCGCGCACGCTCTCGGCGCTCGAGTACACGAGCCCGAGCGCGCGGCCGTGCTCGTCGACGACCACCGTCGGCCACAGCCCGTCGGGCCGGTCGGATTTCATGGGCGCGGCGATGGCGTCGCCGAGGTCGAGCGCCCCCGAGTAGAGCGCCATGCCGACCTGCGCGTCGGCGCCGAGCTCGTCGATGGCGCGCACCTCGGCCGCGGTGGTGACGCCGCCGGCGAAGGTCACGCGCGCCCCGCCGGCGGCCTTGACGATGGCGGCCGCGCGCGCGAGGTCGGTCCCCTGCATGCGGCCCTCGCGCTCGACGAAGGTCACGAGGAAGCCGCTCACGTACGGCGCCAGCGCGCGCATGCGCTCGATGATGTCGGTGCCGGTCCTGGTCTTCCAGCCGTCGACCACCACCTCGCCGTCGACCGCGTCCAGCGCGGCGATGACGCGGTCCTTCGGCAGCCGCGACAGGATCTCGGGCACGGCGCGCGTGCCGAGGATGACCTTGGCCGCGCCCTTGTCGAGCCACATCTCGGCCGTCTCGACGTCACGGATGCCGCCGCCCACGCGGCACGGCGCGATGGCCAGGAGCTCCTCGATGAGCGCGCGGTTCTGGCCCTTGCCCATGGCGGCGTCGAGGTCGATGACCGCGACCTCGCCGGCCAGGCGGAAGCGCTTGGCGATGGGGCGCGGGTCGCCGGCCTGGATCTTCAGCTCCTCGCCGCCCACGAGCTGGACCGTCTGTCCGCCCTGCAAGTCGATCGAAGGGATTAGCATTCTCGAACCTCGAAGCCGCGGGCCGCGAGGTGTGTCTTCACCTCGCCCACGGTGTGATCGCCGTCGTGGAAGATCGATGCCGCCAGCACGGCGTCCGCGCCCGCCGCCAGCGCCAGCGCCAGGTGCTCGGGCTCGTTAGCGCCGCCCGACGCGATGACCGGCACGCCGACCCCGTGGCTCACCGCCGAGAGCAGCGGCAGGTCGTAGCCCGAGCGCGTGCCGTCGCGATCCCAGCTCGTGAGCAGCACCTCGCCGGCGCCGAGCGCCACGCACTGCCGCGCCCACGCGATGGCGTCCTTGCCGGTGCGCTCCTTGCCGGAGCGGATGACCACCTCCCAGCGCGGCGCCCCTCGCGTCGGGTCGGGCGCGGCGTCGGCCGCCAGCGCCGCGTCGATGGCGATGATGGTGCACTGGCTGCCGAAGCGGTCGGCCATCCTCTGGATGAGCGTCGGGTCGACGACCGCGGCCGTGTTCACCGAGACCTTGTCGGCGCCGGCCTCGAGCAGCGCCTGCACGTGCTCGAGCGCGCTCACGCCGCCGCCCACCGTCAGCGGAATGGAAAGCACCTTTCGCACCCGCTTGACCGTCTCGACCGCATGTCCGCGGCCCTCGGGCGTCGCCGACACGTCGAGCAGCACCAGCTCGTCGGCGCCCTGCGCCTCGTAGGCGGCGGCGCGCTCGGCCGGATCGCCGGCATCGCGCAGCCCCTGGAAGCGGATGCCCTTCACCACGCGCCCATCGCGCACGTCGAGGCAGGGGATGACCCGTCGCGTCAGCATCAGCCGGCCCTCCCGCTCGTCAGCGCCTCGGCCGGCGCCCCCGCCAGCCAGCGCCGCAGGAGCCCCAGGCCCCACGCGCTCGACAGCTCGGGGTGGAACTGGCAGGCCAGCACCGCGCCGCGCTCGAGCGCCGCGCAGAACGGCCCGCCGTGCTCGGCCCAGGCCACGCGCCAGCCGTCGGGCGCCGTCGCCAGCCGGTACGAATTGGCGAAATAGGCATATCCGGGAGTGACAAAATGCATGCCCGCGTCGGGCGTCACCTTGTTCCAGCCGAGCTGCGGCACCTTCACCGTCGCCGCATAGCGCCCGATGACGCCGGGCAGCACGCCGAGCCCGGCCACCCCCGGCGTCTCCTCGCTGCCCTCGGCGAGCAGCTGCAGGCCGAGGCAGATGGCCATGGTGGGCCGCCCGGCGGCGATGCGCGCGCGCAGCGGCTCGACCAGCCCGCGCTCGGCCAGCGCCGCCATGCCGGCGCCGAACGCGCCGACGCCGGGCAGCAGCACGTGCGTCGCCGCGGCCACCGTGGCGGCGTCCTCGACCAGCTCGGTCTCGACGCCGGCCCGCGCGAAGCCGGCCAGCACCGACGCCAGGTTGGCGACGCCGGTCCGGATGATGGCGACCTTGGTCGCGCCCTCGCTCACAGGACCCCCTTGGTCGACGCGATGGCCTCCGAGCCGTCGGGCCTCACGGCCGCTCGCAGAGCCAGCGCCAGGGCCTTGAACGCGGCCTCGACGCGGTGGTGATCGTTGTCGCCCGACAGGACCTCGACGTGCAGCGCCATGCGCCCGGCGATGGCCAACGACTGGAAGACGTGCGTCAGGTTCTCGCAGGCGATGGTGCCGAGCGTCTCGCGCCTGAGCCCGAGCTTCACCTCCGGCCACGGCCGCCCCGACAGGTCGACCACCGCGCGCGCCAGCGCCTCGTCGAGCGGCGCATAGGCGTGGCCGAAGCGCTCGATGCCGCGCCGCTCGCCCAGCGCCTCGTCGAGCGCCTTGCCCAGCGCCAGCGCGCAGTCCTCGGCGGTGTGGTGATCGTCGATGTGCAGATCGCCGGCGCACGAGAGTGACAAATCGAAGCGCGCGAAGCGCGCCAGCGTCGTCAGCATGTGATCGAGGAAGCCGATGCCGGTCTTCACGTCGGCCTGGCCGGTCCCGTCGAGCGCCAGCTCGCAGCGGATGTCGGTCTCGCGCGTCTTCCGGGCGACGACCGCCCTGCGCCCGCTCGTGCCGCTCATGCCATGACCTCCGCCAGCGCGTCGGCGCTCGCCACCACCCGCGCCGCGCCGGCCGCGATGAGGTCCTTGGCGTCCGCGCCGTCCGGGTCGCCGAGGCCGATCGGCACGGCGCCGGCTATGCGCGCGCGCCGCATCTCGTCGGGCGTCCGCCCGAAGACCCAGGCCGGCTTGCCGCGCAGCCCCTCGATGTCGGTGCCGGCGGCGACCTTCAGCTCCGGCTGGAGGACCGCCGCAAGCCCGCGCTGGAGGCGCGCGAGATCGGCGTCGTTGCCCGGGCAGGTGATGCGCACGCCGTCGGCGATCTCGGCCTCGGTCGTGAACGCGCGGATGCCGATGCCGAGCCCGGCCAGCCCGTCGCGGAGCCACATGGCGCGCGCCTTCGAGCCGACGCGCGCGAAGACGAAGTTGGCCTGCGACTCGACCGGCTTCGCGCCCAGCGCCGCCAGCGATTTTGTCAATTGGCCGCGCTCGCGCCGCACCTGCGCCACGTACGCCAGCATGTCGGCCTCGCCGGTGCGCAGGCGCTCGGCCGCGAGCCACAGCGACGGCCCCGGCACCGCGAACGGCGGGGCCACGGCGCGCAGCGGCGCCAGCAGCTCGGGCGCCCCGATGACGTAGCCGACGCGTGCGCCGGCCAGGCCCCAGGCCTTCGAGAAGGTGCGGAACACCAGCGCGTTCGGCAGCGCCAGCGCCGATTTTGTCACATCCTGGTCGGCCATCTCGCCGTAGGCCAGGTCGACGAGCATCAGCGCCTGCGGCGCCGCGCGCGCGATGCGCTCGATGGTCGCCACCGGGATGGCCGCGCCGGTCGGGTTGTTGGGCGTCACCAGCGCCACGGCGCGCGTGTCGGGCCCGAGGAGCTGCATGACCTCGGCCTCGGGGAACGCCTCGGCCGGCCACTCGGCGGTCCGCACCGCAGCGCCGCAGACCTTGGCGTAGTGCGGCAGCATGACGAAGGTCGGCAGCGGCAGCACCACCTCGCGCGGGCCCCAGCCGCCGGCGAGATACGAGCGGAAGACGCGGTCGAGCGCGTCGTCGGCGCCGGCGGTGACGCACACGTGCGTCGCCGGCACGCCGAGCCGCTCACCGAGCTGCGCCTCGAGCGCGGCCGACGACGGATAGCGCCGCACCAGCTCGACGTCGCGCAGCGACTCGAGCAGCGCGAGCGGCGGCGGCGCGCCCTCGTTGCCGTGGAGCCACAGGTCGATCGGCGCGGCCGCGTGCGGCACCTTGTAGGCCGGCAAGGTGGCCAGCGGCGGGATCGGCTCGGGCCGGCGCGCGTCGCTCATGGCACGATCTGGGCGAGGCGCGCGACGACGATGTCGCTGCCGCCCGAGGCGCGCAGGAGCGGGATGAGCTTCGGCAGGGCCTGCCGCGGCACGGCCGCCTTCACGGCGTAGGCGTCCTCACCGTGGAGGCGCGAGATGGTCGGGTGGCGCATGCACGGCAGCACCGCGACCAGGCGCTCGAGGTCAGCCGCCGACACGTTGACCTCGAGCATCACGCGGTGGCGCGCGTCGAGCACCGAGCGCAGGAGCACCACCAGGTCCTCGATGCGCTGGCGCTTGTCGGGGTCGTCCATCGCGCCCTTGAACGCGAAGAAGCGGGTCGAGCTCTGCATGACCTCGTCGACGATGGCGAGGTGGTTGGCGCGCAAGGTCGAGCCGGTGGCGCAGTTGTCGACGATGACGTCGGCGTCCTCGGGCGGCAGCACCTCGGTCGCGCCGTACGAGCGGAGGAAGGTCGCGTCGAGGCCGCGCTTCGCGATCCAGCGGCGCGCCAGCTGCTCGTACTCGGAGGCGACGATGAGGTGCTTCCTCGGCAGCTCGCCGTCGATCAGCAGCGCCTCGGGTGCGGCCGCGACGACCCTCACCGGGTCGAGCCCGGTGTCGAGCAGCTCGACCAGATCGGTGCCGAGCTCGGCCGCCCAGTCGGCGCCGGCGAAGCCGCAGTCGCGCGCGCCCACGTGCAGCATCTGCACGATGCTCTGCGGCTTCAGGATCTTCGCGTCGGTGTTCTCGAGCGAGATGGTCGGCCGATAGCCGCGCTCGTCGACGCGCACCTTCACGCCCGCGTCGGAGAGCAGCTGCAGCACCTGCTCCTGCATGCGCCCCTTGGGGAGCGCCACCTTCAGATTCGTGCTCACGGACGCCGACCTCGTTGCTGAGTGCGATTCCGCCGGGTCGCGACGACCCACGCGGAGTCGAACGACTAGCAAAATACCGCCGCTCCCGCCACCTTCCTCGGGGGCACGGTCACGGCGAGGCGGGCGCCTGTCACCGGTTGACTTGATGGCCGCGAGCATTAGCATCAGGCCCCACGACGCGCTCGGAGGCTGGTCATGTTCTGGTACGTAGTCCTCGGCGGCTCCATCATCTCCGCCATCTTCGCCTTCACGAAGGGCCAGAACCCGTTCATCTGGGCGCTCACCAGCGTCCCCGGGGTGCCGCTCCTGGCGATCATGCCGCAGGCCAACAAGAAGGCGCTGCCCGAGCAGCGGCGCGCCCGCCGCTCGGTCGGTGACAAGCTCGGCCTCATGACCGGCGGCGCGGTGATCGCGGTGGCGCTCGTCCTGAAGATCATCGGCGTCGTTTGACGGACGCCTTCGACCGTCCGACCGAGCCCTCCGCGAGCACGCCGTCGGACCCGGCCGACCCGGCGCTGCGCCTCGCCGCGCAGGTCGAGATGTTCTCGAACCGGCTGCGGAAGACGCTCCGGCACTTGTCGAAGTGGGCGCGCAAGGAGGGCATCGAGTGCTTCCGCGTCTACGACGCGGACATCCCCGAGGTGCCGCTCGCGGTCGATCGCTACGCCGACCACGCCCACGTCGCGCTCTACCTCGGCGCCCACGCGCCGCCGCCGGCGCTCGCCGAGGCATGGCTCGCGGCCATGGCTGACGCGGTCGCGCGCGTGCTCGCCATCGACCCGGCCCACGTCCACGTGAAGGGTCGCGCGCCGCAGGCCGGGGCCGCGCAGTACGAGAAGCTGGCCGACACCGGCCGCCGCTTCCCCGTGCGCGAGGCCGGCCTGACCTTCCTCGTGAACCTCGACGACTACGTCGACAGCGGCCTCTTCCTCGACCACCGGCCGATGCGCGCGATGGTCGCCGCCGAGTCGGCGGGCAAGGACGTGCTGAACCTCTTCGCCTACACCGGCGCATTCACGGTGCACGCGGCCGGCGGCGGCGCGCGCTCGACGACCACCGTCGACATGTCGCAGACCTACCTCGACTGGGCGCGCGACAACCTCGCCGCCAATCGCCTCGACGGCCCGGAGCATCGCTTCATCCGCGCCGACATCCTGGCCTGGCTCGAGGACGAGCCGGCGACGCCGGCCTGGGACCTGGTCGTGCTCGACCCGCCGACGTTCTCGAACTCGAAGAAGATGCGCCAGACGCTCGACATCCAGCGCGACCACGCGGCGCTCCTGAACGCCGTCATGGCGCGCGTGCGCCCGGGCGGCGTGGTCTATTTCTCGACCAACTTCCGGAAGTTCAAGCCGGTGCCCGAGGCCTTCGCCCAGGCCTCGCGCGTCGAGGAGATCTCCGCCCGCACGGTCCCGCCCGACTTCCGCGACAAGAAGATCCATCGCGCCTGGCGGCTGGTGCGGCGCGCATGAACGTCGGGCGCCAGCTGCTCCACGGCCTGGTCCTCGCCCCGCTCGCGCCGCGCAAGATGCGCGCGCGCTCATGGGGCCGGGCCGCCCTCTACGCGCTCTTGGCGACCCTCTTCCTCGGCGCCATCGCGGCCGTCTTCGCCACCGAGGAGACGAGCCTCCGGCGCGTGCTCGAGTCGTTCTTCTTCCCCGAGGGCGTGCACAAGGTCGTCGACTTCTTCATCGAGTACGTCGTCCGCTCGCAGACGAAGCAGGTCGTCGCCAACGGCCTCGTCACCATCACCATGCTGCTCGTCTCGCTCTTCCTCTTCTGGGCCAAGGAGCGGCTCAGCCAGGCCTACGAGGAGGACGCCGGCCTCGGCAGCCACGCCGACTGGAACGAGCTCAGCGCGCCGCGCGAGCTCTTCGAGGAGGTGAAGCTCTTCGTCCTGAATCTGGCGCTGCTGGTCCTGACCTTCTGGATCGGTCACGGCGCCGAGCCCTGGCGGAAGTCGGTCGCCACCGTCTTCTCGTACCTCACGCTGTTCTTCACCTGGGCCGTCGACTTCGGCTCGCCGTATCTGCAGCGCCGCGGTCTCCGCTATTGGCAGATCATCGTCGCCATCTTCAAGCGCCCGATCCTGTCCTTCGGCTTCGGCGCGGTGGTGTCGCTGCCGCTGGCGCTGGTGGCCAACCTGGTGGGCGCCTCCGACTGGTCGGCGCTGGCCACCATCGCCATCCTCTTCGGCAGCAACGTGGTGGTCATCGTGTGGGCCTCGGTGGCCGGCACGTGGATGGGCGCCAAGCTCTACGACGCGGCCCACCCGGTGCGGTCGGCGCCGCTGTGGCTGAGCACCATCGGCTGGGTCGGCGTCCTCACCATCGTCGGCGTCGGCGCCTTCGTCGGCGCCAATGTCGCCGAGATGCTGCGCGACAAGAGCCAGATCCTGAAGTGCGAATATGCCATCGACTGGAAGACGCTCGAGGTCGGCACGCCCAGCGTCGCCAACCTCATCCGCGCCGAGCTCGCGGTCGGCGTGTCGGTCGAGATGGGCATCACCAACCCGAACGACCTCGACGTCACCATCGAGAAGAACCGCCTGGTCGCGAGCGACGGCGGCGTCGTGGTGGCCGAGTCGCACCTCTCGCCGGTGAGCGTCCCGGCGGGCAGGACCGTGCGCCAGCGCGTGGCGCTCGACGTCGTGGTGAAGGGGAAGTCGCTGCTCCAGGGCGCCAGCGTGAACCCGCTGGCCTGGGACCTCACGCTCTACGTCGAGGTCGCGCCCGGCTACGAGTTCCCGATCTATCTGCGCGCCGCCAAGTGACAATATCCTCCCAAGGATATCGTCAATTCATCGCCGACTTGCACTTCGAGTCGTGGTCGCGCAGATACCAGCCCGAGGTGTTGGGCATGTGCGCCATGATGTAGTTGAGGTCGCCGAGCGCCCACAGGCCGCGCTTGGCGTTCTTCGCCTCGAGCTCGGCGCGGCAGATGTCGCCGCGCTTCGACGACGCGAACTCGACGTACGAAAAGCCGTTGCCGCCGCGCGCCATCTCGGTGGCGGCGTCCTTGCCGTCGACCGCGACGTAGGCGATGTAGCGGCCGTAGACGTCGGTCTTGCACCAGTCGCCGCTCGGGACGTCGCAGCTCAGGACCACCGTCTTGTCGGTCAGCATGGCGAGCAGCGCCTGGTAGGACGCGAGGCCGTAGAGCTCGTCGTCGGAGGTGCACGCGTCGCCGCCGCCCCAGTTGTCGGAGACGAAGTCCTTCAGGCACTCGGGCGCGCTCAGGCCGGCCATGCGGATGATGTACTTCCGCGGCGCGAAGGTCCCGACCCAAACGTCGAAGGTGTCGCCGTCGACGATGTGGCCAATCCGGACCGTGATGCCGTTCCGCAGGTCCTTGTTCTCGTTCTGGACGCCGACGTCGGGCAGCGCCGTGTCGAGCGGCGTCGAGTCGGCGACCGTCGTCGTGTCGGTCGCGCTGCTGGCGTCCTCGACCGCGGTGTCCTCGCCGCCGTTCGCCGGGTTGTTGCCGTCGCACGCCGCGAGCCCGATGAGCGCCATGCCCGCCAGCGCCACCCCACCGATCGTCATCGCCAACCGCATGCGCCAACCTTCCGGACCGAAGCCGGCGCGGACTCTACGCTTCCGGTCGGGCCGCCACAAGTTCGAGAATCCGTCCCCCGAGCGCCTGTCACTTGCCGCTCACGCGAGCCTTGCCTTCGCCGCCGGCCACGCATAGCGTGCGCGACCCTATGAGCGTCCGCATCGATCAGATCAGCAAGCAGCACGGCCCGCAGATCCTCTTCCTCGACGCGTCGATGACGGCGTTCCGCGGCGAGAAGGTCGGCCTCGTCGGCCCCAACGGCGCCGGCAAGTCGACCATCTTCCGCATGATCGTCGGCGAGGAGGAGCCCGACGAGGGCCAGGTGCTGGTCGAGAAGCGCACCGCCATCGGCTACTTCAGCCAGGACGTCGGCGAGATGAAGGGCCGGAGCGTCGTCGAGGAGACGATGGCCGGCGCCGGCGAGGTCGCCACCGTGGCCCACGAGCTGCACGAGCTCGAGCACGCGCTGGGCGCCGGTGAAGGCGACCTCGACAAGATCATCGCGCGCTTCGGCGAGGTGCAGGCGCGCTTCGACGAGCTCGACGGCTACGCGCTGGAGGCGCGCGCGCGCGAGGTGCTGGCCGGCCTCGGCTTCCGCCCCGAGGCGCAGGACGAGGACGTCGGCAAGCTGTCGGGCGGCTGGAAGATGCGCGTGGCGCTGGCGCGCATCCTCTTGATGCGGCCCGACCTGCTGCTCCTCGACGAGCCGACCAACCACCTCGACATCGAGTCGATCCTCTGGCTCGAGAAGTTCCTGCGCGGCTTCGAGGGCGCGCTCATCATGACGTCCCACGACCGCGACTTCATGAACCGGCTCGTCACGAAGATCGTCGAGATCGACGCCGGCGACCTCATCACCTACAGCGGCAACTACGACTTCTACGAGCAGCAGCGCGGCATCGCGCAGGCCCAGCAGCAGGCGCAGTTCGAGCGCCAGCAGGCCATGCTCAAGAAGGAGGAGGCCTTCATCGCCCGCTTCAAGGCGCGCGCCAGCCACGCGTCGCAAGTGCAGTCGCGCGTGAAGAAGCTGGCCAAGATCGACAAGGTCGAGCCGCCGCGTCGGCGCGAGGTGGTCGAGTTCGAGCTGCGCTCGCCGCCGCGCTCGGGCGACGACGTGGCGAATTTGTCACATGTCGCCAAGGCCTACGGCGCGCGCAAGATCTACGAGGACTTCGATCTCCTCATCCGGCGGCGCGAGCGCTGGTGCGTCATGGGCGTGAACGGCGCCGGCAAGTCGACGCTGCTCAAGCTCGTGGCCGGCGTGTCGCAGCCCGACAGCGGCACCAGCACGCTCGGCGCCAGCGTGAAGCTCGGCTACTTCGCGCAGCACGCCATGGAGGTCCTGAACCCCGACGAGACGGTGCTCGACTCGCTGCAGAGCTCGTTCCCGCGCGCGACCGTCGGCTCGCTGAAGTCCCTGGCCGGCGCCTTCGGCTTCTCGGGCGGAGACGCCGACAAGAAGTGCTCGATCCTGTCGGGCGGCGAGAAGGCGCGTCTGGTGCTGGCCAAGATGCTCTACGACCCGCCCAACTTCCTGGTCCTCGACGAGCCGACCAACCACCTCGACCTCGACACCAAGGCCATGCTGGTGAAGGCGCTCGCCGACTTCGAGGGCGCCATGCTGTTCGTGTCGCACGACCGCCAGTTCCTGCGCGCGCTGTCGAACCGCGTGCTCGAGCTCGGCCCCGACGGCCCGCACCGCTACGGCGGCGGCTACAGCGAGTACGTGGTCGAGACCGGGCGCGAGGCGCCCGGCGTGAGCTGACGTCACCGAGAGCGCGCCGCGCGCGCCGCGCCATCCCTTCAGCGGAGATTGACAAAATGCCCGCCAAGTCGAAGACGCCGATCGTGTATCACTACAGCGGCTGCAGCACCTGCAAGAAGGCGCTGGCCTTCATGGCCGGCCGCGGCCTCGCGCCGACCAAGGTCGACCTGGTCGCGACCCCGCCCGACGCCGCCACGCTGGCCGATCTGTGGAAGCGCTCGGGCAAGCCGCTCGACAAGCTCTTCAACGTGTCGGGCCAGTCGTACCGCGACGGCGGCTTCAAGGATCGCCTGGCCGCCATGAGCGACGCCGAGAAGCTCGCGGCCCTGGCCGCCGACGGCAAGCTCGTGAAGCGCCCGCTGGCCGACCTCGGCGAGCGCGTGCTGGTCGGCTTCGCCGAGGCCGAGTGGAGCGCCGCCCTCTGAGGCCGCGAGCCACCGCCGTGCCGACCTCCGGGGCCGGCGGTGCCGAGGCGCTTCAGCTCCGGCGCGAAACGACCGACCTAAGGTCATGTCGGTCTCACTGCGCTCCGTCAGCCCATCGTCCCGCGCCGCCGCGAGCGCGCGCTTGAGCGCCGCGCTCGGAGCCACCTGGGGTGTGGTCGGCGTGGCGCTGCTCCTGCTCGACGCCATCGCCCGCGTCGGTCGTGTGGCCTACGCCACCGTCGACGCGGGCCTCGACGGCGAGCATGTCGCGTCGCTGGTCGCCATCTGCGGCGCCATGGCCTGGGCCGAGGGCTACCGCGGCTTCCAGCGCGGGCTGTCGCCCCGCATCGTGCGCCGCGCCGTCGAGCTCGCGCGCGCGCCGCGGGCCTGGCACGTCGTGGCCGCGCCGCTCTACTGCCTCGAGCTCGTGGCGGCGCCGCGCGCGACGCTGGTCCGGGCCTGGTCGCTGCTGGCGATGATCGTCGGCTTCGTGGTGATCGTCGCGCACCTGCCGGCGCCGTGGCGCGGCCTGGTCGACGCTGGCGTGGTGGTCGGCCTGGCCTGGGGCCTCGCGTCGCTGGCCGTGTTCTCGCTGCGAGCCGCGGCGGGCATCGATCGCGCCGGCCGCCTTTAGCTGGCCCTCGCGTCGACGCGTCAGGCGCCGCCGAAGAGCTCGACGCGCGCGCGCTCGCAGATGGCGACGACGGCCGGATGCTCCAGGCGGCGCTGGCGCGACAGCGCGTAGAAGCGCTCGCGCACCTCGTCCACGCGGCCGAGCACCTTCACGCGCAGCTGGCGGATGATCTCGGCCTCGATGACGCTCGGCGCCGCGAAGACGCCCGCGCCGTGCGAGCCGAAGACCTCGAGCAGCGCCGCGTCCTCGAGCTCGCCCACCACGTGCGGCGCGACGCCGGTGCGGTCGAGCCACTGCTCGAGCGAGCGCCGGAGCTGCGTTCCGGCCAGCGGCAGGAGCATTGGCGCGCCGTCGAGCGAGCGCGGGAACTCGCCGCGGAGGTGCGACGCCAGGCGCGGGGCGGCGAAGAAGGTGACGCCGCACTCGCCGAGCACATGGTGGAAGACGCGCACGCCGCTCGGCGCCGGCGCGTCCGAAAGCACGAGGTCGAGCTCGGCGCGCGCGAGCTCGGCGACCAGGCGCTCGGGCTTGTCCTCGCGGCACACGAGCCGCACCGGCTCGGCCAGCTCGAGCGCCGGCGCCAGGAGCTCGCGCACGACCAGCTTCGGCAGCACGTCGGCCACGCCGACGTCGAGCCGCGCCGGGCGCGCCGAGCTCTGCCCGCGCAGGACCTCCTGCAGCTCGCGGCCGAGCGTGAAGATCTCGTCGGCATAGCGGAACACCACGTGGCCGACCTCGGTGAGCTGGAGCTTCCGCCCCACCTTCTGGAACAGGCGCTCGCCCGCCGCCTCCTCGAGCGCGCGGATCTGCCCGCTCACGGTCGGGTGGGCGAGGCGCAGCCGCTTGGCCGCCGCCGCGACGCCGCCCTCGCGCGCCGCGGTCCAGAAGTAGAGCAGGTGGTGATAGTTGAGCCACTCCATGCGGCCGAGCCTAGCCGGCGCGCCGTCGCCTGTCGCGGCATAGGTCGGCTTTTACGACGCTAGAGTTCCAAACTATCTACTTTTCCAACAGGCCGCGCGCGCCGACCATGCAGCGTCTCGCGCAGAGGTCGGTCAATGGAGAGCATCGGACATCCCGCCATCTGGATAGGCTTCATCGTCTTCGTGCTGGCGATGCTCGCCATCGACCTCGGTGTCTTCAACCGCAAGGCCCACGTCGTCTCGGTGCGCGAGGCCACCACCTGGAGCCTGGTGTGGGTCGGGCTCTCGCTCGTCTTCGCGGCCGGCATGTTCGCCTTCGCCGACACCGACTCGGGCGTCGAGTTCCTGACCGGCTACGTCATCGAGAAGAGCCTCTCGATCGACAACATCTTCGTCTTCGTCATCATCTTCCAGCGCATGAAGATCCCGGCCGAGCTGCAGCACCGCGTGCTGTTCTGGGGCGTGCTCGGGGCCATCGCGCTGCGCGCCATCATGATCTTCGCCGGCGCGACGCTGCTCCAGCACTTCCACTGGCTCATCTACATCTTCGGCGCCTTCCTGGTCATCACCGGCTTCCGCATCTTCCGAGAGTGGCAAAAGGGCTCGCACGACGAGGAGGAGACCGAGAGCGGCATCATGCGCGTGGTGAAGCGCTTCGTGCGCACGACGCCCGAGCTCCGCGGCAACCACTTCTTCGTGCGCGACGGCGTGCGCCGCCTGGCGACCCCGCTGTTCCTGACGCTGGTCCTGGTCGAGCTGTCCGACGTCGTCTTCGCGCTCGACTCGATCCCGGCCATCTTCGCCATCACGCTCGACCCGTTCATCGTCTTCACGTCGAACATCTTCGCCATCATGGGCCTGCGCTCGCTGTACTTCCTGCTCGGGCCGATGCTCGACAAGTTCCAGTATCTGAAGGTCGGGCTCTCGGCGGTGCTGGCCTTCGTCGGCCTCAAGATGATCCTCGGCAACTGGGTGCACATCGCCCCGCCGCTGTCGCTGGCGGTCATCGCCGTCATCATCGGCGTGTCGATCTGGTTCTCGGTCCGCCACGCCGCCCGCGACGCGCGCGAGACCGGCCCGCCCGCCGCGCCCTGACGACGAGCGCGCTCGGCGCATCTCGCGTCGAGCTGACGTCGTCCAGGGCGGGCTTGCGCGCGAGCGGATCATGCACGATACCGGGGACATGAAGCTCTCGCTTGCCGGTCTCACCCTCGTCCTGCTCGCCCCCGCCTGCGGCTCCAGCGCCCCCGCGCTGCGCCCCGTCGACAAGGGGGACGACGTCGACCGCTTCATCTCGCTCCAGGAGAACTACGCCACGCTGATCGAGCGCGCCAAGACGCCGGCCGACGCGGTGCGCTCGCTGGACGCCTACTGCAGCGAGCACCGCGCCACCATCGACGAGGTGAACCTCGCGACGCAGCGCCGCACCGCGGACGACAGCTCGCCCGATCGCGCCAAGCTCATCGACAGCACCGAGCGCCTGGCGACGCGGTTGGACAAGGCCTCGCGGCGCGCGGGCTGGCGTGGCGACGACAGCGTCGCCGCGCAGGTGGACAAGTGCCTTTACGGTTCGCGCTCGAACGACGCCGCGCCGACCGTCCCCGACGACGGCTCGCCGCTCGGCATCGCTGAGTGCGATCGCTACCTCGCCCTGATGACGGCGTGCATTGCCGCGATGCCGCAGGCGGCCCAGGAGGCGGCGATGCCGGCCATCGCCCAGGTCCGCGGCGCGTGGCGAGAAGCGGCGGCGTCGGCCCCCGAGGCGCTGGCCGAGGGATGCAAGTCGGCCCTCGAGTCGACGCGCTCGTCGATGGCGCCGGCCTGCCCCGGCGTCAATTGGAACTAGCCGGTCCAGTCGGACGCGGGCCGCCTCAAGGCACGCAGGCCGCGTCGGAGCCGTCGTAGAAGCGGATGGCCAGGCCGAAGCTCGGCGAGAACTGCGAGCCGTTGTCCGTGCCGACGATGAGGCCCTCGTCGCACGCCGTGCCCGGGCGCCAGTCGACGTCGAGGAGGTGCATCGACGAGGTGTTGCCCGACCACGGCGGCTTGTCGAACGCCTGGATCGACTGGTCGCTGAAGGTCGCAGTCCAGTCGCTCGCGTCGCCCTCGCGGATGTCGACGACGACCGCGTACGGCGGGCTGCCGATGACGCGACCGACCACCAGCGCGCGGCGGTGGTCGCGCCAGTCGATGGCGTTCGGGCTCGCGCCGGTGGGCACCGGCAGGGTCGCCATGCTCCACGTGCCGTCGAACACGTAGAGCTTGTTCGAGGACCAGCCGGTGGTCATGCCGTAGCTGCCGTCGGGCCGCCACGCGGCGGC
Organism: Myxococcota bacterium; assembly: GCA_046351155.1. GTDB lineage: Bacteria > Myxococcota_A > UBA9042 > PHBI01 > PHBI01 > JAXLYZ01. Next base: position 145,373 of record JAXLYZ010000005.1, on the reverse strand, counting down.
GCCCGAGTTGCCGAAGCCGCCGCCCCAGTTGTTGCCGACGACGCTGTCGCCGGTCAGCACCCAGGTGTGGCTGCCGCCGCCATTCTCGCCTTCGGACGTGATGATATTGTCACTTCCGTAGAGCGCCGGGTCGCCCCACATCAGATCGAAGATGCCCGCCGAGGTGTTGAGCCCCTTCGGCCCGGTGAGCCCGGTCTTCACGTCGAAGAGGTAGATGTAGCCGATGTACATGGTCGCGCCGGCCGCGGCGATGGCGAAGCGGCTCGGGTTCGAGCCGGGCTCGAGCGTGACCGCGCGCGGCGTGCCGGTGGAGAGCTCGATGGTGTCGTCGACCGAGAGCTGCCCGGCGTCGTCGAGCGACACGCGCCAGAGCTTGCTCTTGCCCGCCTCGACGCCGACCACGACGAACCAGCCGCCCTCCTGCGCCGCTTCGAGGTCGACCAGCGTCGTGCCCAGCGTACCGGCGCTGCTCAGCGACTTCGTCGCCGGATCGTAGACCAGGACCTTGTTGCCGACGCCGAGCGCCAGTGCATAGCTGCCGCTGGCATCCCACCGCACGCGGCGGAGGTCGTCGACGGCGACCAGGTTGCCGACCTTCTGGTAGACGAGCGGGCCCGGCGCGAACGGGTCGGATGCGACCGCGTCGGGCTCGGTCGCGGTGTCGGGCTCGGGCGCAGTATCGGGCTCGGTCGCGGTGTCGGCCTCGACCGCGGTGTCGGCCTCGACCGCGGTGTCGGGGTCGACGGCGGTGTCGGCCTCGACCGCGGTGTCGGGGTCGACCGCGGTGTCGGGCTCGACCGCGGTGGTCGTCGTGTCGACGGGCGCGGTCGTGTCGCTCGGCGTCACCGTCTCGGTCGCGGTCGTGGTCTCGACGGCGCCGGTCGTCTCGGCGACGTCGGGCGTCGGCACCGGCACGTCGGGGATGGGCACGAGGATCGAGTCGCGCGCGTCGTAGGACGCCGCGTCGGGGGCGACGACCACGGTGGTGATGTCCGGCGAGCACGCCGCCGCCAGCGCCAGCGCGGTCGCGAGGAGGACGCTCGCCGCGGCGCGCATGTCAGGGCGCCGCGACGCTGGCCCAGTCCAGCGTCACCAGGCCGGTCGAGCCGGCGTCGTCGTAGTAGTCGCGGACGGCCAGCTTGAAGTAGGTCGCGTCGTCGACCTTCACGAAGAAGGTCTTCACCTTGGCCGCGACGGTGTGGTTCGACGGGTTGTACTCCCACCACTCGCCGAGCTGCGTGAAGGCGCTCTCCTCGGCGTTGTCCTCGACGTAGCCCTCGGCCGGCGCCTGGCTCACCTGGTCGAAGGCCACGTCGAGCGCCGCCACCGGGCGCGCCGACAGGATCTCGATGCGCCGGAAGGCGAGGTCCCAGCCGGTCGCGGCCGTGACCTGCGAGCCGCCGCCCGACAGCGCGAACTGCACCCACATGTCGTCGGCCGTGGCGTCGATGCGGGCACGCTTGGCGCCGCCCTCGAGGTCGGTCACGGTGATGCGACCGGCCGGCGCGATGACGTACGGATCGGCGTCGACCTCGTCCGCCACGTCGGTCGCGTCGCTCGCCGCGGTCGCATCGGTGGCGCCGTCGGCGCTCGTCGCGTCGGCGGTGTCGGGCGTCGCGGCGCTGTCGCCGCAGGCCGCCAGGGCGGCCCAGCAGAGCGGGATGAGGAGCGCCTTGCGCATACGGTCTCCGGGTCGGGCAGGGGTCAGAGGCGCCCGCGCACGCCACCATAGAGGGTGCGCGGGCGGATGGGCAGCGTGTCGATATCGCCGGCGTCGGCCAGGTTGTCCACCCCGAGGACGAGGCTCAGGTGGTCGCCCAGCGCCGCCGCGAGGCGCGCGTCGAGAATCAGAGCAGACTTGCTCTGGTAGCGCGAGCCGTCGTCGTGCTCGAACGGGCGCGGACCGGTGAGCTCGATGCGCGTGCTGGCGTCGAATATGCCGATTTTGGCAATCACCGCCAGCGTGGCCTGGTGGGTGGCGCGCCCGGGGATGAGCTTGCCGGTCTCGTCGTCGCGGCTGTCGGTGAAGCCGTAGCCGAGATCGACGCGCAGCGCGCGGCTCGGCATGAAGCCGATGGTCGTCTCGAAGCCCTGGGAGGTGGCCGAGGCGATGTTGACGTAGCTGTAGACGTCGGCGCCGGTCGGGTCCTCGACCACCAGCGCGGTGTCGATGAGGTCGCTCACGTCGTGGCGGAAGAGCGTGAGCCCGAAGCTCCACTCCGGCGTCGGATGATAGTCGGCGCCGAGGTCGACGTTGATCGAGCGCTCGGGCCCGAGGTCGGGGTTGCCCTCGATGCGGTAGCCCACGGCCGCGTTCTCGAACAGCAGATAGAGCTCGCGGAAGCCAGGCGCGCGGAAGCCGAGGCCGCCGCCGAGGCGCAGGGTCAGCGTGTCGACCGGGTCGTAGCGCAGCGCCAGCCGCGGCGTCACGGCGGCGCCGAACTGGGTGTCGACGTCGACGCGCGCGCCGGGCACCAGCGCCAGCCGCGGCATGACCTTGGGATCGGCGGCACCGACGAGCGTCCAGGCGTCCTGCGCGTAGACGGCGACGCGGCCGCGGTCGGGCATCGGCACGGTGAGCCGCTCGGACACCAGGCGCTCGACGCTGCCCTCGATGCCGGCCGTGACCACGTGCGACTCGGAGGCGAGCCAGGTCCACTCGGCTTCGAGCGAGTAGAGCTGCTCGCTCGAGACCTGGCGGCGATCGTACTGCGTGCCGCCGAGCTGGTCCTGGATGAGCGTCGACCACACCAGCGAGGTCGACGCCGCGAGCTCTAGCGTGTGGTTGCCGAAGCGCAGCCGCGGCGCCACGCGCGCCGTCAGCGTGTGCAGGTAGTCGAGGCGCACCACGCGCCGGAAGCGGATGGCGCCGTCGACGCCGGGCGGGAGCTCGGTCGCGTCGAGCGCGTGCAGCTCGCGATAGAGGTGCGATATTCGCGTGTCGAGCCGGAATTTGTCACTCGGCTTCCAGTCGAGGCGCAGCGTGGTGCCGATGTCGTCGGTGCCGCTGCCGGTCGTCTGCGGGTTCTCGGGCGCCAGGTCGTAGGCGTCGTCGCGATGCAGGCCGACCGTCAGGACGCCGCCCAGCCTGGCGTTGCCGACGCCGACGCGCCCGTCCATGACGGCGCGCCCGCGCTCGCCGGCCAGGATCTCGACGCCGCCCTCGGTGCGCTTGTGGGGCGCCCGGCGCGTGAAGATCTGGACCACGCCGCCGATGGCGTCCGAGCCGTAGAGCGCGGACGCGGCGCCCTTCACGATCTCGATGTGGTCGATCGACTCGGCCGGGAAGCGCGACAGGTCGAGCTCCTCGTCGGTCTTGCCGGTGACGCGCTGGCCGTCGATCAGCACCAGCACGTGCTTGGCCGAGAGCCCCTGCACCTCGAGGCCGGCCCCGCGGAAGCTGCCGTGCACCGCCAGGCCGAGCGTGCCGTCGAGTGCCTCGGCCGCGGTCTTGGCGCCCGAGGCCTCGATCTGCTCGCGGTCGATGACCTCGACGTTCACCGGGCTCGTGGCCTTGGCCTCCTCGCGCCGCGTGCCGGTCGTCACCACCACCGGGATGGTCTCGGTGCGGTGGAGGTCCTGTGGCTTCGGCTTCGGCTTCGACTTCGGCGCGGGCTCGTCGGGCGCCGGCACGACCTCCTCGCTCGGCACCGGGTCGGGCGCCGCGCCCCCGGCGACGGGGCTTGCGAACGCGCCGCAGGCGGCGACGAGGCCCACGGTCAGGCGGCGGACGAGCGTGCTGGGAGTGATGCGCACGGGCGGAAGCTATTGAGGAAGGCCGCCCGCGGCAAGCGCGATGTCGCGCCGCCAGTGCATGCCGCGGAACGACACGCCAGCGACCGCGTCGTAGGCCGCCGCGCGCGCCTCGGCGACGGTGTCGCCGGCGGCCACGAGCGTCAGCGCGCGACCGCCGGTGGTCATGAGCCCCTGGCCGGGCACGCTGCGCACGCCGTCGAGATAGACGCGCAGGTCGGGGCCGGGCTCGTGCAGCGCGCGGTCGAGCGCGGCCGAGAGGCGGATGCCGTCGCCGCGCACCATGCGCGTCGGGTAGCCCTCGCACACCACCTCGAGCGCCACGCGCGGGCGCGGGTCGCGGGTCAGCGCGGCCATGGCGGCGGCGAGGCCGTCGCCTTCGCCCGGGCGTCGGCAGGCGTCGAGCACGCGATAGAGGTCGCCGCTCGTGCCGGCGAGCAGCGTCTGGGTCACCGGGTCGCCGAAGCGGACGTTGTAGTCGATGACGTAGGGCTCGCCGCGCACCATCATGAGGTCGACCGACAGCGCGCCGCACATGGGTGTGCCCATGCGCTGGAGCGCGGCCAGCACCGGCTCGACGGCGCGCGTGCGCACGACCTCGAGGGTGGCCGCGTCCAGGAGCGGGCAGGGCGCGACCTGGCCCATGCCGCGGGTCGGCGGGCCGCCGCCGCCGTCCAGCAGGCGCGGGTAGTTGAGCACGTGGCCGAGCACGGCCAGCGCCGCGCCGTCGGTGAAGTAGACGATGGTGGCCTCGTCGCCGTCGAGCCGCTCCTCGACCACCACGCGCTTCGACTCGAGGCCGTAGACGTTGTCGACCAGGATGGCTTCGAGCGCGGCCTCGGCCTCGTCGGCGCGGTGCGTGACGCGCACGCCCTTGTCGTAGGCCGGGCCGTCGGCCTTGAAGACGCGCGCCCACGGCAGCGTGCGCGCCAGGTGCAGCGCGCGCTCGGCCCCGTCGACGACGCCGAAGCGGGGCGTCGGCACGCCCATCCGCGCCATGAGGAGGCGCGCCCAGACCTTCGATCCCTCGAGGCGCGCGGCCTGCTGCGACGGCCCGCAGATGGGCAGCCCGGCGGCGCGGAAGCGGTCGACGATGCCGTCGACCAGCGGCGTGTTGGGGCCGACGACGGTGAGGTCGTACTCCTCGAGCTCGGCGTGCTCGACCAGGCCGGCCAGGTCCTGGCTCGCCACTGGCGCGGTCTCGAAGCCCAGCGCCTCGAGCGCCGAGGTGCCCGGCGCGATGACCACGCGCGCGACCGACGGGCTGGCCGCCAGCGCCGCCGCCAGCGCGTGCCCCTTACCCCCGCCGCCCACGACGAGGACGCGCGCCCCGCTCGTCACGTCACAGCGCCGCGATGAACAGCGTGACGACGCAGGCCATGGCGCCGAACCACACGAGCGAGCGCAGCGAGGCGAGGTCCTTGATGTAGCAGTACGAGTAGCCGATGCGCAGGGCGACGAAGCCCCACGACGCGGCGATGGTCACGAGGCCGCCCGGCCGCGCGAGGTGGGCGCAGATGGCCGCGGCGGCGAACAGCGGGTAGCTCTCGAAGGCGTTCTGGTGCGCCCAGAAGGCGCGCTGGCGCCAGCCGGTGAGGCGGCTCTGCCAGTTGCGCGTCTCGTGGTTGTCCTTCTCGGAGAAGGCGCCGGCCTTGGCGATGAGCGTGAGGATGTACGGCATCGCGCCGGCCAGCATGAGCGGGAAGATGAGGTGGACCATGGGCCCGTCGTCCCACGGACGCCGGGCCGCAGCAAGCCGCGCGTGGCGAGCGCGACCGCCGGTCCTTCACTCGTCGGTGGGCTCGTCCTCGTGCGCGGGCGCCGCCGGGCGCGGCGGCGGTCGGCGCGCGGCCGGAGCCGCGGGCGCGGCCGGGCGCGGCGCGGGAGCCGCCGGTCGCGGGGCCGGCGCGGGCGCGTGGGCGGCCGGCTGCGCGGCGGGTCGCGGTGCCGCCGGCCGCGGTGCCGGGCGAACCGGCAGATCCTCGCGGTTGGCATACAGCTCGAGGTAGAGGCCGATGACCAGCATGGCGCCCGAGCCGACGGCGGCGAGGCCCAGCTACGACGGCCGAGCCGGTGGCGCTGCCGAGCCCGATGAGCAGCGCCAGGAAGGCGCCGCCGACCAGGATGACCAGCCCGAGCAGCAGCATGAACAGCGCCCGGCGGTCGATCTCCCGCTCCTTGAAGTACTTGATGGCGAGCACGGCGACGAAGATCAGACCGTAGATGATTTCGTAGGCGACCATGCCGCGAACTTCGTCTCGCACCGCGCGCCTGTCAACGGTCGCGCCCGCTCGTGCGCCGGCGGCTATCGCTCGCCAACCGCGCGCTTGGCCTGGCCCGCGTCGAGGATGATGTTGGCCACGAGCCCGCTCCAGCCGGTCTGGTGGCTGGCGCCGAGCCCGTGGCCGTCGTCGGCGTGGAAGTACTCGTAGAAGAAGGCGTCGGGGTCGCGCGCCCGGCCGTCGACGAACAGGCGTACGAGCCGCTCCGACAGGTGATCGTGCACCTCGAGCAGCGTCATGAGGACGCCCGATCCGGTCGGGCACTCGACCTGGAAGTCGTCACCGAAATAGACGTGGAATTGCCGCAGCGCCTCGAGCAGCATGTAGTTGACAGGCAGCCAGATCGGCCCGCGCCAGTTCGAGTTGCCGCCGAACATGCCGGTGCGCGACTCGCCCGGCTCGTAGTCGATCTGGTGGTGGCGGCCGGCGAGGTCCAGCGAATACGGCGCCTGCGCGTGCACCTTCGACAGCGAGCGCACGCCGTAGGGCGAGAGGAACTCGGCCTCGTCGAGCATCACCGAGAGGATCCGCTTCAGCCGCTCGGCGTTCACCAGCGCCAGCAGCAGGCGATCCTCCTGCCCCGGTGTGCGCATGCACGACAGGTCTTTTGTCAAATCGGCGCGATTGGTGGTGAACCAGTCGCGGCGCGCGCGGAAGCCGCGCAGGCGATGCAGCACGTTGGGGTCGAGCGGCTCGATGGCGAAGAGCGGGATGAGCCCGACCATCGAGCGCACGCGGATGGGATGCTCGCCGCGACCGGGCAGCGACAGCACGTCGTAGTAGAAGCCGTCGGCCTCGTCCCACATGCCGACGCCGGTGCCGCCGCGGTCGTTCATGGCGCCGGCGATGTAGGCGAAGTGCTCCCAGAACTTGGTGGCGACGTCCTCGTAGACGGGATCGTCGACGGCCAGCTCGACGGCGATGGCCAGCATGTCGAGCGTGAACATGGCCATCCAGCTCGTGCCGTCGGACTGGTCGAGGTGCCCGCCGTCGGGCAGCGGCTCGGAGCGGTTGAAGACGCCGATGTTGTCGAGGCCGAGGAAGCCGCCCTGGAAGAGGTTCCGCCCGGCCGCGTCCTTGCGGTTCACCCACCACGTGAAGGCCAGCAAGAGCTTGTGGAACACGCGCTCCAGGAAGTCGCGGTCACCCTGGCCGTGGGCGTCGCGGTCGAGCTCGAACACGCGCAGCGCGGCCCAGGCGTGCACCGGCGGGTTCACGTCGCCGAAGTTCCACTCGTAGGCCGGCAGCTGCCCGTTCGGGTGCTGGTACCACTCGCGCAGCATCACCACCAGCTGGTCTTTGGCAAAATCCGGGTCGACCACCGCCAATGTCACGGCGTGGAATGCCAGATCCCAGGTGGCGAACCAGGGATATTCCCACTTGTCGGGCACCGCCAATATCTCGGCGGTGTGGAGGTGGCCCCAGTCGGTGTTGCGGCCGCGCGTGCGCTCGGGCGGCGGCGGCGGCTGCGCCGCGTCGCCGCGCAGCCAATCGCGCACCGAGAAGTGGTAGTACTGCTTCTGCCACAGCATGCCCCACAGCGCGCGCTGGAAGACGTCGGCCACCTCGGGCGACTGCCCGGGCGGCGTGAGCGCGGCGTAGTACTCGGCGCACTCGCGCTTCCGCCGCGCGAAGACCTCGTCGAAGTCGGCCTGCCAGTCGGGCTGCCCCTCCTCGTGCAGGCTGCGCTCGGTGAGGCGCAGCCGGAGCTCGGTCGAGGCGCCCGCGGCCAGCAGGACCTCGACCTTCGCGGCGGCCTTGGTGCCGTGGCGCGCCGGGTTCACGGCGCCTCTCTGGCCGTGGACGACGTAGTCGTGGAACGCGTCCTTCACGAACGGCGTCGGGTTCTTGGCGCCGTAGAGGCGCTGGCAGTTGGTGTCGTTCTCGGTGAAGAGCAGCTCGGGCTCGCCGCTGACGTAGAGGTGGCGCGTCGCCAGGCGGTGGTGCACGACGGCGACGGAGGCGTGCCCCGAGGCCTCGAGGCGCGGCCGCCGGCCGGTGTTCCACGACCAGCGGTTCCGGTACCACAGCGTCGGGAGCAGCGTCAGCGGCGCGGCGTCCGGCCCGCGGTTGTGGGCGCGCACGCGGATGCACAGGTCGCCCGGCTCGGCCTTGGCATATTCGATGTCGATGTCGAAATAGCGATTCTCGGCGAATATGCCGGTGTCGGCCAATTCGAACTCGGGCACGTCGCGCCCGCGCTCTGCGTTCTCGGCGATGAGCCGCGCGTAGGGGAACTCCGCCTGCGGGTAGCGGTAGCGGTAGTGCATGTAGCTGTGGGTCGGCGTGTTCTCGAGGTGGTGGTAGACCTCCTTCACGTCCTCGCCGTGGTTGCCCTCGGGTCCGGTGAGCCCGAAGAGGCGCTCCTTAAGGATGGGGTCGCGACCGTTCCAGAACGCCAGCGCGAAGCACAGGTACTGGTGGCTGTCGCAGATGCCGGCGATGCCGTCCTCGGCCCAGCGGTAGGCGCGCATGCGCGCGTCGTCGTGGGTGAACGAGCGCCAGGCGTCGCCGTCGCCCGAGTAGTCCTCGCGCACCGTGCCCCACGAGCGCTCGCTGACGTACGGCCCCCACTCGCGCCACGGCGCGGCGGCGGTGCGCGCCTCGGCCAGGCGCCAGCCCTCGGCGGTGTCCTTGGCGGCCGCGGCGCGGGCGCTCATCCCTTGGGCCGCGCCACGCCGGTCTGGGTGAGCGGCGAGCCCTGCAGATCGCGCCAGCGGCGGTTGTCCTGGAACAGCAGGTGGTCGGCCTCGGCCGGGCCGTTGTGGCCGTCGTCGTAGAACGCCAGCTCGCTGCGCGTGTCGGCGTCCCAGGCATCGAGGATCGGCGTCACGAACTTCCAGGCGTTGTCGACCTCGTCGCGGCGCGCGAACAGGGTCTGGTCGCCCGACATGCAGTCGAGCAGCAGCCGCTCGTAGGCCTCGGCGAGGGGCTTACCGACGGCCTCGGCGTAGGTCATGCTCATCTGCACGTTGGCCACCGAGAGCTGCTCGCCGGGCACCTTGGCCACGTAGCGCAGCGTCATGCCCTCGTTCGGCTGGATGCGGATGGTCAGCACGTTGGGCTCGACCAGCTGGCAGGCGTCCTCCTGCTTGAAGAGGCAGAAGGGGATCGACTGGAAGTGGATGGAGATGTCGGTCCGCTGTTGCGCCAGTTTCTTCCCGGCGCGGAGGTAGATGGGCACGCCCTGCCAGCGCCAGTTGTCGATCATGATCTTCATGGCGGCGTAGGTCGGCGTGCGCGAGTCGGGCGCGACGCCGGCCTCGCGCCGGTAGCCGCGGTATTGCCCACGCACCACGTGGCTCGCGACCTCGTAATCGCTGATGGGGCGGATCGAGCGCAGGAGCTGCGCCTTCTCGTCGCGGATGTCGTCGGCCGAGAACGAGCTCGGCGGCTCCATGGTGCACAGCGCCAGCACCTGCAGGAGGTGGTTCTGCACCACGTCGCGCATGACGCCGGTCTGCTCGTAGAACTTGCCGCGGCCCTCGACGCCGATCGCCTCCGAGGCGGTGATCTGCACGTGGTCGATGTACTTGCGATTCCACAGCGGCTCGAAGATGGAATTGCCAAATCGGAAGACCAGGATGTTCTGGACACTCTCCTTGCCCAGATAATGATCGATGCGATAGGTCTGCTTCTCGGTGAGGTACTTGGCGACGAGGTCGTTCAGCGCGCGCGCCGAGCCGAGGTCGGTGCCGAAGGGCTTCTCGATGATGACCTTGCCGCCGTCGCCGACGAGGCCGTGGGAGTGCAGCTTGTCGAGCACGATCGGGAATGAATCCGGTGGGATGGCCAGGTAGAACAGGCGGTTCCCGGCGGTGCCGCGCTCCTGGTCGAGGCGCCCCAGCATCTGGGCCAGCTGCTGGTAGACGCCGTCCTGCTCGAAGTCGCCGTGGGCCAGCTCGACGCGGCCGGCGAAATCCTGCCACAGCGCGTCGTCGACCGACTTGCGCCGCGAATATTGCACGGTCGAGGCGCGCAGGTTTTCGCGATATTCGTCATTGGAGATGGCGCGGCGACCGACGCCGATGATGCCGACGCCGTCGGGCAGGGCGCCGTCGGCCAGCAGGTTGTAGAGCGCCGGCACCAGCTTGCGCTTGGTCAGGTCGCCGAGCGCGCCGAAGATGACGACGGCGCAGGGCGGGGCCTTCCGCGCCTCGAGGATGGGGCGGCCGGGCATCTCGTGGACGTCGATGGCGGGTTCAGAGCTCAAGGCTATCTCCGAGGTGGTGGGCGGCGCCGATGAGCGGCGCGCGCGGATCGAGGGCGACGCGGACCGCGAGGCTGCCGACCCAGCCCGAGAAGCGGCCCTTGTCGGTGAGGCCGGCGCGGAAGGCGCCGTCGTCTTGGAGGGCCGGGAGGATCTTGGCGGGGATGCCGCCGGCGATGACGATGCCGCCGGTGGCGAAGCACTTGAGCGCGAGGTTGCCGGCCTCGGCGCCGAGGAGGCGCGCGAACATGCTGAGCGCCTCGGCGCAGATGGGGAACGCCTTGGCGAGCCCGGCGGCCGAGATGGCGGCGTTGCGGTCGCCGGCGGCGAGGCGCGCGGCGAGCGCGGGCGGCTCGTCCATGCGCTCGACGTCGCGGAGGAAGTCGTAGAGGTGGCCGAGGCCGGCGCCCGACAGGATGCGCTCCCAGCTGACGTGGCCGCCGAGGCGCTGGCGCAGGTAGATGAGGAGCCGCACCTCGCGATCGGTCTGCGGCGCGAAGTCGGTGTGGCCGCCCTCGGAGGGCAGCGCGTGGTAGCGCGTGCCGTCCCAGAAGAGGATGGCCTCGCCGAGGCCGGTGCCGGGGGCGACCACCGCGACGTTGCCGGGCGCGGCGCCGGGCGTGCCGGGCTGCAGCACGGCGAGCTGATCGGGCCCGAGCTGGAGCGCGCCGTAGGCCGCCGCCTGGAGGTCGTTCAAGAGCCGCACCTCGGCGAAGCCGAAGGCCGCGGCCATGGCGCTGGCGTCGATGACCCAGGGCAGGTTGGTGATCTTGGCCTTGCCGTCGGCGACCGGGCCGGCCACGCCGAAGCAGGCCGCGGTCGGGCGCTCCGGGCCGTCGGCGAGGAAGGCGCGCACGATGTCGTCGAGGCTCGCGTAGCTGCCGCTCGGGTAGCGCGCCTCGCGCGTCGCGACGAGCCCCCCGGCCGCGGCGTCGCGCTGGAAGATCGCCAGCACGGTCTTGGTCCCACCGATATCGCCTGCGAGCATCATGGCGGCCACGATGCACCTCGGGCGATCGGCCGTCCAGGTCCGCCGGCCTGCCCGATCGACCAGATCCCGAGGCGGGTCGGCGACGCTTTGACCGTCGGGCCCGCGCTGGGCTATGGCTCGCGCATGGTCACCGCCAGCGCGCTCCCCACGTCGTCGTCCATCCAGGTCGTGAGCCCCAACACCGGCGAGCTCGTCGGCGAGGTCCCCGATCAGTCGCCGGCCGAGGTCGAGGCCGCCGTCCTTCGCGCGCGCACCGCGTCGCGCCGCTGGGGCGCCATGAGCCACGCGCAGCGTCGCAACGAGCTGCACGGCTTCCGGCGCGGGCTCGCCGCCGCCGCCGAGGACCTGGCCGACCTCGTCCACAAGGAGACCGGCAAGCCCAAGGTCGACGCCATCTCCGAGGTGATGCTGGCCATCCAGCACCTGCATCACGCCTCCGAGCGGGCCGAGGCGGTGCTCGGGACGACGACCGTCTCGTCGGGCCTCATGGCCAACTTCAAGTCGACGATCTCGCACCACCCGCTGGGCGTCATCGGCGTCATCGGGCCCTGGAACTACCCCATCTTCACGCCCATGGGCTCGATCGCGTACGCGCTCGCGGCCGGCAACGCCGTGGTCTTCAAGCCGAGCGAGCTGACCCCGCTCGTCGCCAGGCGCATCGGCCAGATCGCCGCCGAGACGCTGTCGATCCCCGGCCTGCTCGAGGTCGTCACCGGCCGCGGCCCGACCGGTGGCGCGCTGGTGCGCGCGGCCGTCGACAAGATCGCCTTCACCGGCTCGCCCGCCACCGGTCGCAAGGTCATGATGGCCGCGGCCGAGCGCCTGACGCCGGTGCTGCTCGAGCTCGGCGGCAAGGACCCGATGATCGTGCAGGGCGACGCCGACCTCGACAAGGCGGCCGAGGCCGCCGTCTACGGCGCCATGACCAACGCCGGCCAGGCGTGCGTGTCGATCGAGCGCTGCTACGTGGTCGAGCCCGTCTACGATCGCTTCGTCGACAAGGTCGTGGCCGAGGCGCAGGGCGTCCGCGCCGGCGGCGAGAGCGACTCCCACATCGGCCACATCACCATGCCGGCGCAGGTCGAGATCATCCGCCGCCACCTGGACGACGCCATCGCCAAGGGCGCCAAGGTGCTGGTCGGCGGGCCCGAGCACATCCGCCAGAACATGGTGCCGCCGACGGTGCTCATCGACGTCACGCCCGACATGCTGGTCATGACCGAGGAGACCTTCGGGCCGGTGCTGCCGATCATGAAGGTGCGCGACACCGAGGACGCGCTGCGCCACGCCAACGCCACGAAGTACGGCCTCGGCGCCGCGGTCTGGGGCAAGAGCGGCGTGCGCGAGGTGGCCGAGCGCATCGTGTCGGGCATGACCACCGTCAACGCCGTCATCGCCTTCGGCGCCATCCCGTCCCTGCCGTTCGGCGGCATCGGCGAGAGCGGCTTCGGCCGCATCCACGGCGACCAGGGCCTGCGCGAGTTCTCGCGCACGAAGTCGATCACCGAGCAGCGCTTCGCGCTGCCGATGAACCTCTTGTCGTTCAAGCTGCCGCCGAAGACCTACGACCAGCTGCGCGGCATGATCCACAAGCTCTACGGCGGCTCGCTCATCGACAAGGCCGGCTCGTTCCTCCGCCGCTTCGGGCACTGATCCGATGGTGGTCGAGCGCCCCGACCTCGAGCGCTGGCTGGCCGAGCTGCGCGCCGGCTGCCCCGATGCGCGCGCCGGCCTCTTCGGGCCCGGCTCGTCGATGTGGACCGTGTCGCGCGAGTCGGTGCTGTTCCTGGGTGGCGGGCGCGCCGCGCTGCTGCAGCTCGCGCACCCGTATGTGGCCACCGCGGTGAAGCACTTCTCGACCTCCGAGAAGGACCTGGCCGGCCGCTTCCAGCGCACCTTCCTCCACGTCTTCGCCATGGTCTTCGGCGACCTCGACATGGCGCTGGGCTCGGCGCGCCGCGTCTTCGGTCTCCACAAGACCATCGGCGGCGCGCTCGAGGAGCCGCACGGGCACATGCCGCGCGGCCATCGCTACGAGGCCAACGACGAGGCCGCGCTCATGTGGGTGCACGCCACGCTCGTCGACACCGCCGTGCTCATGTACGAGCGCTGCGTGAAGAGGCTGAGCGACGCCGAGCGCGAGGCGCACTACCAGGACACCAAGACCTTCGCGCGCCTCTTCGGCATCTCCGATCGCGTGCTGCCCGCCGACTGGCCGGCCTTCCGCCGCTACTTCGACGGCGTGGTCGCCTCCGATCTGCTCACCGTCGGCGAGGCCGGCCGGCGCATGGGGACCTTCCTCCTGACGCCGCCCAACGCCGCCGTGCGACCGATGTGGCAATGGTACGCGAGCGTCACCGCCGGGCTCCTGCCCGAGCGCGTGCGCGAGGGCTTCGGCATGCGCTGGGGCCGGCGCGATCGAGCGCTCTCGGCCGCGACGCTGGCCACGCTGTCGGCCACCTGGCGACTCCTGCCCGGGCGCGTGCGCTATGTGCCAGCCTATCTCGACGCGCTTCGTCGTATGCGCGGCGAGACCACGCGCGACCCCATCGGGCAGGTCGCCGAGAAGATCGTCCTCACGGCGCTCCGCCAGGAGTGACGCGGCCCCGGCGGCAGGCTTGCGGTCGGCCGCCGTCGCGGTACGATATGGCGTGGCCTGGAACTACTTCCTCGACGACCTGCCGCGCATGAAGGCGCTCGCGGACATCTTGCTGATGGCCGCGAAGGCGGACGCCGAGTACACCTCCGAGGAGCGCGAGGCGGTCCAGTCCACGCTGGCCAAGCTGCTCGGCGTGAGCGCGCTGCCGCCCGAGCTGGCGAGCTACGTGCGGAGCCCGGAGCCGCGGCGGCGCGAGCTCGTCGATCTGTGCATGCAGGTGCGACTCTCGCGCGAGCCCGACAAGAAGGAGCTGCTGCGCGCGGTGCGCGAAATCATCCGCGCCGACTCGGCCGTCTCGGAGCCCGAGCAGGACCTCTTCGATCGGCTGGTCGGCATCCTGCGCGTCTCGCCGGATATTTGATCCGATCGCCGCGGCGGCGCTGCGGCCGCGGCCGCGAGCGTCGTTCGGGCGACGAAACAAAACGGGCGACCCCTTGGGGCCGCCCGCTCTGAAATGGTCGTGTGCTCTGGGCTCAATAATCCCGGTCGCCACCACCACGATCGCCACGATCGCGGCCGCCACCACGGCCGCCGCCACCGCCGCCACCGAAGCCGCCACGGCCACCGCCGCCGCCGCCGTAGCCGCCGCCACCGCCGCCACGGCCACCACCGCCGCCGCCGCCGCCGTAGCCGCCGCCACCACCGCCGCCGTAGCCACCGCCGCCGCCGCCGCCGCGGCCACCGCCGCCGAAGCCGCCGCGACCACCACCACCGCCGCCACCGCTACGCTCCTGCGCCTCGTTGACGCGGACGTTGCGGCCGTCGATCGGCTGGCCGTCCATCGCGCCCGCGGCCGCATCGGCCTGGGCATTGTCCTCGAACGTCACGAAGCCGAAGCCGCGCGAACGGCCCGTCTCGCGATCCATCACGACCTTGGCGTCAGTCACGACGCCGAAGCGCTCGAACGCCTGGCGCAGGCTCTGATCCGTCGTGCCCCAGTCCAGCCCACCGACAAACAATTTCTTCGCCATGTCTCAACTTTCCCAGATCACGACCGCGTTGTGGCGCGGCCACTCTTCCATGGCCCGAGCCCCACGAGAACTTCGGCGGAATCCGCCCCTCGACCGCATGGCTGTTAGCCGTCGTCGAGGGCCCGCTCCCGGATGGCGGGCGAATGGTCGAGTCCTAACACAGTTCGATTTCAGGACGCCATCACTGGCGCACACAATCGCCATGATAGTCCTGGGCCGTGCCGAGCTCGACGACCTCGAAGTCGTCGACGCTCAGCGCACCCAGGTCCCGCGGGCCCAGGAGGCCGTCCCACGAGGCGGTTCCATAGCGGTCGCTGCGGGCGGTCAGCGCGATCTGGCCCGCGTCCGCGAGGAACATGCCGTACTTCTGCAGTGCCCGCGCCACCGTGCGGGCGCCGTCGTTGGGCAGCGTCTCCAGCGGATAGTCGCCGCGCAGGCGGAAGCGGACGCCATACGGCGGGGCGTCGGGGCCGCCGTCGGTGGGGTTCGTCGAGTGCGTGCCGGGCGCCACATACACGCGATGGCGGATGCGCGGGTTCGGCAGGATGAAGCGAATGGCGTGGTCGATGTGGCCGGAGGCGACCTCCTCGGCCGTGAAGAGGAGCGGCGCGATGGGCAGCCCGGCCGCGTCGGCGCTGCTGCAGTCGAGGCCGCGGCCCTCCGGTCCGTAGGCGCGATCGAGGTCCCAGATGGCGAGGCAGCCGCCGTAGAACGTGCCGTCGACGATGTTGGCGCGCCACATCTCGTAGAGCATGCGGTTGCCCCCGTCGCGCACGATGAGGTGGCAGTCTCCGTCGCCGGCACACTCGTAGGTGTCCTCGCCCTCGACCGCGCCGCCGGCCGGGACGGGCATCGGCCCGGGGTCGCACTCGACGTCGTACCAGTCGTCGGTCGGCTCGAAGGCGAGCACCGGGTCGCTGGCGTCCGCCTCGAGGACGTCGATCGAGAAGTCGATCTGGAAGAAGTTGCCGTTGCCCCAGCCGCCGTTGTCGGCGAGGTCGCCGATGATGGCCTCCGATTCCGCGCTCGGGTCGAGGCCGTCGACCGGCCGCGTCCACGGCATCGGGGCCGAGAACCAGGTCGCGTCGGGATCGGGCGCGACCGCGGTGTCGGCCGGCGGGGTCGAGCTGTCGCCGCTCGACGTGTCGTGGGCGGTCGCCGTTGCGCTGTCGGACGACGTCGTCGTGGCGCTGTCGTCGGGCGGCGCGCCCGAGTCGGTCGGCGCCGCCGTGGCCGCGTCGCCCGAGCTGCTCGCGCTGTCGCGATCGGTGGTCGCGGTCGTCGCCGCGTCGTTGCCCGGCGTCGTGCTGCCGGTCGAGTCCGGGCCGCATGCGGCGGCCCACAGCGTCAAGCCCACGAGTACGCGCATCGGCTTCCCCCCTTGGCCCGATGAACGTCGCGAGCATACCCGGACGCGACGGTCGTGTCACTCGACCGGCGCGCCGGAGCGTCGATCCGCCGTGACCGATGTGACAAATGACAAATGCGCGCCCGCGCCGTCGCGGTCATTTGTCACATTCGCGCGTCAGCCGAAGTGGAAGGCCGAGACGCGCACGCCGAGGACGCTGCCGCTGAAGCCGGGGGTGCCGCGGTCGTCGCCGGCGGCGCCGGCCACGACCATGAGCGGGATGAGGTGCTCCTCGCGCGGGTGCGCGGCGCGGGCGGCCGGGGCGCTGGCCCAGTGGGTGAGGCGCTCGGCGCGCGCGGCCGCGTCGAGGCCGGCGCTCTCGGCGAGCCAGGCGTCGAACGTCTCCGACACGCCGCGGGCACGCGGGTCACCGAAGCCGCGCATGTTGTGGTAGCTCATGCCGCTGCCGACGATGAACACGCCCTCGTCGCGGAGCGGCGCCAGCGCGCGGCCGAGCGCCAGGTGGCGCGCCGGGTCGAGGCCGCGCAGCAGCGAGAGCTGGAGCGTGGGCACGTCGGCCTGCGGGTAGGCCAGCTTGAGCGGCACGAAGGTGCCGTGGTCGAAGCCGCGCTTGCCGTCGACCGCGCTCTCGAAGCCGGCGGCGGCCAGCAGCTCGCGCACGCGCGCGGCCAGCGTCGGGTCGCCGGGCGCGGGCCAGGTGATCTGGTAGGACTCGGGCGGGAAGCCGTAGTAGTCGTAGTAGAGCGGCGGGCGCTCGGCGGTCATGAGCGTCGCGACCGGCTCCTCCCAGTGCGCCGACACCACCAGCACGGCCTTGGGCGGCGTCTTCGGCAGCGCCGCCAGCGCGCGCAGGTAGTCGGCCAGCGGCTCGAGCTCGCGCGGGTCCATGCCGAGGTCGACGAACGGCCACGGGCCGCCGCCGTGCGGCAGGTACACCACCGGCATGCGCGTGCCGCCCGCGGTCTTGGCGCGCGCCTTGGCGTCGCCCGCCTCGGGCTGGCCGACCTCGCCGGCGCGGGCCGGGTCGGAGGCGAGCCCGGGCAGGGCCGCCAGCGTGGCGACGCCGGCGACGCCGGCCAGACCTGCCACCAGGGCGCCGCGGCGCGTGATGCCTTGGTTGTTCTCGCTCGTCATGAGCTTCTCCTCATCGTGGATGCCGGTCACGCCGGGCGGCGCGGGCCGGTGAGCCAATGTAGGCGCGGCTCGGCGCGCTCGCCAGCGGCCGGCGCGGCGCACATCGTTCTCCGTACGAGAACGACCGCGGGGTCGCGCCGGGGGCCGGGCGGATCGCCGCTCACGGATCTTTTGCAGGGGCGTCGACGGGCGCGTGTCGAATCCGAACGAAACCCCCCGGCGGTTCGACCGGGCGGTCCGATGGAGCGGCGACGCCGAGGCCGACGACGACGGCGAATCCAGCCAGCAGGGCTTCCCAGGCGGAGGGTGACAGCGGGTGCAATCCGCTCGCCCTCCGATGTAGAAGGCTGACCTGGCCGGACTGGAACGATGCGATGATGTCCGGGCTGGCGCCTGGGCCAGCGTTGCTCCACCGCGGGCGACCCGTGCGGAGCGAGGCCACGAGTTGGCGGCGAAGCGAGGCTCAGCAGAGATCGATGTCGGTGACCTCTATCGGCGCTACTACCCGATGGTGGCGCGCCGTGTGCGGCAGTTCGTCTCGCACCAGGACGTCGAGGAAGTGAGCCACGAGGTGTTCCTGCGCGTGATCGAGCAGGCGCATCAGTTCCGCCAGGAGAGCGCCCCGGTCACCTGGCTCTACCGCCTCACCACCAATCACTGTCTGAACTGGGTCCGCAACCTCCGGACGCGCCGCTCGCTGCTCGAGCGCTTCGGGCCGGGGGCGTGGCCGCAGAGCCACTCGGATCCGAGCCCCGAGATCCGCACCTTCGTCCACGAGCTCTGGCGAGACCTCGACCCCGAGCTCGCCGCCATCGGCGTGTACTTCCACCTCGACGGCCTGACCCAAGCCGAGATCGCGACCATGGTGGGCTGCTCCGAGCGCACCATCGCCTACCGCCTGAAGGACCTCGAAACGACCATTCGCGAGCGCGACCAACGTCGATGAACGAACTCCCCCAGAACCCCGGCTTCGACCGGGACGGCCACCTCACCGAGCTCGGGCTCTCGCGCCTGCTCTACGGTGAGGGCTCCGGCGCCGCGCTGCAGGCGAGCGAGCGGCACATCGCCAGCTGCGCGACGTGCGCCGCGGTGCTGGCGGCGATGCGCGTCGAGGACGCGGCGCTGGCCATCCCCGAGCCGCCGCTCGCCGCGCATCGGGCGGCGCGCCGGCTGTCGCCGCGGACGGCCATCGTGCGTCGGGTCGCCGTGGCGGCCGTCGGCGTCCTGGCCATCGCCGCGGCCGTCGTGCTGACGGTCCGGGTCTCGCCGTCGGGCCTCGACGGGGCCGATCGCCTCCGGCCGCGCGGCTCGAAGCTCGAGCTGTCGGTCCACGTGCACGACGGTACCGCCAGCCACCTCGTCGAGAGCGGCGGCGTCGTGCATGTGGGAAACCGCGCGGGCTTCGAGGTCTTGCTTGCAGACGACGGTTTCCTCATCGTGGCGGGCATGGATGACGCGGGCGATGTCTATCCGTGCTATCCGCAGGAGGTGGACCCGATGGCGGTGTTCACCCCCAAGACCACCGGCCGGGTGCTGCTGCCTACGGCCATCGAGTTCGATGAGACCCCGGGCGAAGAGCACATCTTCGGCATCTTGTGCGACCGCCCCTATCGCCTGGACGAGGTCCGGCCGGCGATGATCGCCTCGCTGCTCGTGCCGTCGGTCGCGACGCCACCGCCGGGCTGCACCATGAAACGCGTCGATCTCAGGAAGCCAGCGACTCCATGAGCCACACCCGAGCCTCACACCTCCTCGCCGCGCTGGGCGTCGTCCTCGCGCTGACGGGGTGGTGCGCCGACGCGGCGTGGGCCGGCACGCGGCACGCCATCGTCATCGGCTCGAACTGGGGCGACAAGGACGAGGAGCACCTGCAGTACGCCGAGTCGGACGCGGTGCGCTTCGCCGAGGTGCTGACCCAGCTCGGCGGCGTGTCGCCCGAGGACCTGGTGCTGCTCACCGGCAAGGACGCCGACCAGGTGACGGGCGCGCTGACGGCCTTGCGCGCGCGCCTGGCGGCGGCGGCCCAGGCGGCCACCGGCGAGGAGGGCCACGTCCTCTTCGTCTACTACAGCGGCCACGCCGACTCGCGCAGCATCCACCTCGGCGGCTCGCGGCTGCCGTTCGCGACCTTGCGAGCCATGGCCAAGGACGTCGGGGCCGAGGCCACCGTCTTCATCGTCGACGCGTGCCGCTCGGGCGGCATCACGCGCGTGAAGGGCGCGCGCCCGAGCGTGCCGTTCGACCTCAGCAACGAGGCCGACCTCGACGCCGAGGGCGTGGCCGTCATCACCAGCTCGGCCGAGAGCGAGGACGCGCAGGAGTCGGAGCGGCTGCGCGGCGGCATCTTCACGCACCACTTCCTGAACGGCCTGTCGGGCGCGGCCGACACCACGCGCGACCAGCGCGTGACGCTGTCCGAGGCCTATCGCTACGCCTACGGCCAGACGTTGAGCGCCACCGCCGACGCGCCGACCTTGCAGCACCCGACCTTCGAGCTGACCATGCGCGGTCGCCAGGAGCTGGTGCTCACGCGGCTCGACGCGGCGCGCGGCTATGCGCGCATCGTCTTCTCGGCGCCCGGGCACTACATCGTCTTCGAGCGCGGCGACGGCGGGCAGCTCGCGGCCGAGCTCGACGCCGAGTCCGGCACCGAGCTCCTGCTGGTGCCGGGCGACTACCTCGTCCGCCGCCGCACCGACGACGGCGTGTCCGAGGGCGAGGTCGACCTCGGGCTCGGCGACGAGCAGCGCCTGGTCGCGGCCAACATGACGCCGGTGCCGTTCCGCGAGACGGTGCGGCGCGGGCTCGCGCAGCCGCGCTCGACCTTCAGCGTCGACCTCGGCGTCGAGACATCGGGGCCGCTCCTGCCGGCGCTCGGGCCGACCTTCGCCGGCTATCTCGGCGGGCAGTGGGACTTCCACGAGGTCGCGCTGCAGGTGCGCCTGCGCTACGCGCGCGGCGCGCACGACAACGGCGTGGTGGCCGAGTCCGACTCGCTGCTCGGCGCCGATCTGGCGCTGCTGCACGCCTTCGGCATCACGCGCGGGTTGGCCTTCGGGCTCGGCCTGCGGCTCGGCGCGGACTGGTATCGACAGAGCTTCGACACGTCGGGCGACGCGCCGGTGCGCGATCAGGTCGTCGGGCGGCTGGCGCCAATGGCGCGCCTCGAGTGGGCACCGTTCGAGGATCTCTTGTTCCAGCTCGACGCAGGAGCCGACATCTACGCGCTGCAGGCGCGCGCCGACTCGTCGGGAGCCGGCGGCCTGCGCGCGACGGTGGTTCCATTCGTGGGCCTCGGGGTCGGTTGGAGGTGGCCATGAAGGTCCTCGGTCTCGCGCGTGCCGTCCGCTCGATCGGCATCGCCGCGCTCGGGCTCGGCGCCGGGCTCGGCGTCGCCGCCTGCGGCGAGCAGGCCGTCGGCGGCGACTACCAGGGCGAGGCGCTGGTAGCCATCGAGGGCACCCTGGCGCTGTCGGGGGCCGGCACCAGCGGCGCCAGCGGCGAGCTGCGCGCGGCGCTCTTCTGGGCGCGGCCGGGCGGCGCCAGCGCCGACGGCAAGCTCTTCGACTCGGTGACCGCGGTCGAGCAGGAGGTCGGCGCGGCCAGCACGTTCCCGGCGCGCTACGCGCTGACGGTGCATCGCCCGCCGCCCGACGCGCTCATCACCACCGCGGCCGACGTGACGGGTCGCTACGCGACGGCCATGGTGCTCGTCTACCTCGATGTCGACGGCAACAAGGCCTGGGACCGCGCCAGCGAGCCGCTCGTCGGCTCGGCCCGTGACACGGTCGTGCTGTTCGCGCCCGACGGTCTCACCGGCGGTCGCTTCGGCGTGCTCGGCAAGGGCTTCCACCTCCTGCGCGCGAGCGGCGCGTCGAGCGGCGTCACCTGCGGCGCGAGCCTCGCCGAGGCCGATCCCTCGACGGTGCCGATCGTCGTCGACATGCGCTTCCCCGGGAAGGCGCTGGGGGACCTCGACTGCGACGGCGTCATCGACGAGTGGTCGGGTACGTGCCCGGCGCTGAGCGACGTCTGGGAGGAGTGCCGCGAGACCGGCGAGCACGACGAGGACGGCCTGTGCTCGGCCTGCGAGGGGCTCCTGTGGGACGAGAGCCCGAGCACCGAGCAGTGCGACGCGTGGCTCGCCGCGTGCGAGCAGCTCACCGCCGACAGCCACGAATGCGAAGAGGCGCGCGAGCACTGCCAGGGTGACGCCGCCGAGCCGTGCGAGCCCAACGACGACGACTGCGTGCCGCCTCCGGGCTGAGGGCGGCAGCGCGGAAAACGATGCGCAGCGCGGCGCGGATCGCGCGCCGATCGCGTAAAGGGCGACGCGGTGACGGGCCTCGGGACGGCCTCCGAGCGTGCGCTCGGGCAGGCACGGCGATTGCTCCGGACGCCGCGTCCGTCGGGAGGTCGCCGTGCGCCGTTGGTCCGTGCTCGCGTGGGCAGCGTCAGGTCTGTCTCTTTCGCCGTCGCTCGCGGCGTGCAGCGCGCATCGTGCCTCGATGCCGTCGGGCTACGCCCTGCTGCCCTCGTTCCCCGATCGGGGCGACATCATGGTGGCCGGCGCGGTGACGCCGTTCGGCGACAACGCCGTGCTGGCCGACGTGCGCATGGGCGGTCGCGTGTCGGAGCACGTCGCCATCGACATCCTCGGATCGGTCGCGCTGCACGACGACTTCGACGCGCTGCTGCCGGGCCTGCAGCTCGCGTTCGCGACGATGTACCTCGCCGACCCGCTGCGGCTCGAGGCGTCGGTCGGCCTCACGCAGTCGTCGCTCTACGCCTCCGCGCGCCTCGGCGTGGGCCACGACTTCCGCTGGGCCGACGGTCGCTGGGGCGCGCGCGTCGCCGCCGACGCCTTCGGCTCGCTGCCGTCGGCGGGCTGCGGTGAGCTCGTGTCGTGTCCCGACGGCCCGACGCGCGCGACGTTCGGCGGCGAGGCGGCGGTCGCGCTCGGCGCGCGGGTCGCCGGGGCCGAGGTGGCGCTCGGGCCGCGCGTCTCGGTCTTCAGCGCGGGCGGCGCGCCGGTCGAGGTCGTCTAGGGGATCGTGCTGCAGTTCGAGGGACGGCTCCGCCTCGACCCGCTGACCTCGCCGCCGCTCGCTCCCCCGCGCGCGCCTCCGTCGGCGCCTCGCGAGTGACGGGCGGCGAGCGTGTCGCTGTGTCTCGCGGTCGTGGCCGTGCGGACACGAAGCGGCGCGCGCGCCCACGCCACGGGCCGTCGCGAGGGCTGGCACGTCGGTTGCGATGGGGTCCTGCAGCGCACGTCGCGCACCGCTGCTCCGGCAGCCCACACATCGAGGAGAACCCGCATGATCGTCCGCACCCTCTCGAAGCTCACCCGCCGCCTCTTCATCGCCCTCGCCGTCGGCTCGGCCGCGGCACCCGCCATCGCGTTGGCCGCCTCGCCCGCCCCCACCGCGGTCGCCGCGGTGCTGAGCGGCGCCACCCAGGCCGCGCTGCCGGCCCAGAAGGTCGTGGCCGGCGCCATCGCGCTCGGCATCGACAAGCGCGAGGCCGTCGGTCAGGCCGGCGCGTTCCAGCCGTCGGTCGGCGCCGTCTACGCCTGGGTGAAGGTGCGGAACATGGCGCCCGAGGCCACCACCATCACCATGGTGTGGAAGAAGGACGGCCACAAGAAGCTGTCGGTGACGCTGCCGGTCGGCCACTCCTGGGGCTGGAAGACGTGGTCGAAGAAGGGCATCACCGAGAAGGACATCGGCCACTGGACGGTCGAGGTGCTCGACGCCAAGGAGCAGCTCCTCGACACGCTGGCCTTCGACGTCGACGCCAGCGCCGCGCCGGTGACCGTCGGCGCCGTCGAGAAGTGACGCCGCGCTGAAGCAGGCGCGAGGCGGCGCTCAGGGTGTGAAGGTGGCGTAGCCCAGCGACTGCTGGAGCGCGAACATCAGGCCCTGGGCGACGCCGTTGCGCCAGCCGTCGTTCGAGAGGCTGGCGCGATCGCCGGCGTTGTCGAGGAAGCCGATGAACGCCCACACGCTCGGCGCCGCCGTCGAGAGGATGGTGAAGGTGCCGACCTTCACGCCGCGATCGGTGAGGCCGCCCTTGGCGATGACCTGCGCATGCACCTGGTTGGCGAAGGCCAGCCAGGTCGCGTCCGTCGTGTCCTTGCGATAGGTCTCGCTGCCGTGCGCGGTGCCGTTGAAGCCGTTCACGCCGATGGAGATGACGCGCGTGGCGCCGGCCGCGTCGCAGGTCGCCTTGCGCTGGGCCGCGGTGGGCGTCGTGTCGGCGGCGCGCGTGAGCACCACCGACCAGGTGCCGCCGCCGCCCGGCTGTGCCGTGTCGGCCTCGAGCCAGGCCTTCAGGTGCTGGGCCACCGACCAGGTGACGTCGTAGCCGTTGACGCCGCCGGACGCCGGCGTGTCGCCCGGGCCATAGCCGGGATCGATGCACACGACGTAGGTCGGCTGGGTGACGCACTGGTTGCCGCTGCAGCCGAGCGCGCACGGCGTGCACGACGCGGCGGTGCCCGACTGGGTGCAGAGGTTCGATCCGCAGGTGGTCTCGTCGCTCCAGCCGGTCCACTGCAGGTTGGCGTCGCCGCAGCCGACGCTCGTGCCGGTGCAGTAGCGGTACTCGGCGCGCCCCTGGACGGTGCCGCCGCAGGCGCCGTTACAGCGGTGCTCGAGCGCGGCCGGCGTGGGCTGGCAGCGCACCGTCGCCGGCTCGTAGGCGCAGCCGCCGTCCTGGCAGCACGGGTCGGCCGGGTCGCACAGCTGGCCCGCCGCCGAGCAGCCGCCCCAGCTGCCAGCGTTGCAGGTCTCGACGCCCGGGCCGCACGCGCCCTGGCAGGTCCGGGTGAGCCCGTCGGTCGCGCCGTCGCAGTCGTCGTCGACGCCGTTGCAGGTCTCGTTGGCCTTGGGGTGGCGCGCCTCGTCGTGGTCGTCGCAGTCGTTGAAGCCCTTGGGGCAGGCCGGGCTCGAGGTGACGTTGGCCGGCGGCGTGCCCGCGCACCAGTCGTCGCCGTCGGCGTCGCAGTCCTCGTCGGTGTCGCCGTCGCAGTCGTCGTCGCGCCCATTGCACAACTCGGGTTGTGGATCGCCGGCGTCGCAGGCGCCGAGGCCCAGGCCGCAGGTGCGGAGGCCGGTGCAGGCGCTGCCGTCGTCCTTCTGGCAGGTGGTGCTCATGCCGAGCGCCGCGGCCACTGGCGTGCAGTCGCAGCGCAGGCTGAGCGGCACGCACGGTCTGGGCCGGCTGGCCGAGCGACTTGCACTCGAAGCCGCCCGGGCAGCCCGTGCCGCCGGCGCAGGGCGAGGCGCAGAAGCTGCCGTCGAAGCCGAAGTCGACGCAGCGCGCGCCGACCTCGAGGCAGTCGGCGTTGGTGTCGCACGGCGCGCACAGGGTCGACCACTCGGCGACGCAGGCGCGCACGCCGTCGCCGACGGTGGCGCAGCGGCGGTCGCCGTCGCAGATGGCGGTGCAGCTCTCGAGGCACAGTCGGCCGAGCTCGGTGTCGAGGCAGTCGAGGCCCTCCGCGCACGCGGCGCCGTCGCAGGCGCAGCCCTCGCCGCCCTGGCCGTCGCAGCCGAAGCCCCATGGGCCGCTCGGGCCGACGAAGGCGTCGCCGCTCGTGTCGGGCTGGGTGGCGGTCGCGCTGTCGGCGCGCGCGGTGTCGGTGGCGAGGCTGTCGAAGACGATGACCTGGCTGTCGCCGCTCACGGTGTCGACGAAGACGACGTCGAAGGGCGCGGTCGCGTCGGCGCTGTCGACGGTGGTGGCCGGCTTGGCGCTGTCGCCGCAGGCGCCGAGCGCGAGGGCGGAGGCGGCCACCGCGGCCGCCGCGGCGCGGCGTCGGGCGCCACGGCGCGCGGCCGCGAAGGCGACGACGAGCGCGGCGGCGAGCCCGCCGGCCAGGTCGGCGCCGCGCCGCAGCCGCCGTCGGGCGGCCGGCCACTGGCTCGTGCCGGTGTCGGCGCCGAGGCCGGTCGTCGAACCGGACGCGTCGCTGGTCTCGGCGCCGCCGCCGCTGTCGGCATCGGGCCCGCCGGGGTCGCCCGGATCGCCCGGCCCGCCGCAGGCCGGCGTCAGCGCGCAGGCGCCCCAGGTGCCGTCGTCCTGGCAGTGGCGGACGCCGGTGCCGCAGCCCTCGGGCGCGCCGGCCACCGGGCACGCGCCGCTCGCGCCGGGCAGGCAGGTGGGTCCGCAGCTCTCGGGCGGGACCGCGTCGCAGGCCGTGCCGAGGCCGTCCTCGGCGCATGCCAGGTGGCCCTGGACCAGGCACGCGCCGGCGCCGACGCTGCACGGCTGGCCGACGTCGAAGCCCTCGTCGGTCTGGCCGTCGCAGTCGTCGTCCTTGTGGTCGCAGCGCTCGGGCTGGTCGGGGGCGACGTGCGGATCGGCGTCGTCGCAGTCGGGTCCGGGCGCGCCGAGGACGCCGTCGCCGTCGCCGTCGCCGCTCGTGCCGGCCACGCTGGCGACGCTGACGAGCTCGCCGAGGTCGTAGGTCGCGGTGTCGTCGGGGGCGGGATCCAGGCGGAGCTGCGTGATGGTGCCGCTCCAGGTCGCGACGCCGGAGAGGTCGATCGACAGGTCGTGGAAGGCGCCGTCGCCGGGCGTGACGAAGCCCACCGCCTTGGCCTCGTCCCACTCCGGATCGGCGGAAGTGACAAAATACAGGCGCGAGAGCTTGGCGCCGCCGCTGGTGCGCGCCGACAAGTGGATGCCCTTCCGCGCGCCGGCGTCGATGAGCGCCGGCCCGCTGTGGACGTACGGGTCCGAGCCGGCCATGGCGATCGACAGCGCGTGGGCGCCGAGGTCGAGCGCCAGCGCCGAGACCGCGTGGCCGGCGGCCCAGCCCTCGGTCTCGGCC
Source organism: Myxococcota bacterium (assembly GCA_046351155.1). Lineage (GTDB taxonomy): Bacteria > Myxococcota_A > UBA9042 > PHBI01 > PHBI01 > JAXLYZ01. The sequence continues at coordinate 119,165 of JAXLYZ010000005.1, read as the reverse complement.
GCGTCGGGGCCCTCGAAGGTCCAGCGGTCGCGGGCGTAGACGTCGTGCTGGGCGTAGGCCTGGAGGAAGCCGCCGGCCAGGTTGACCTCGACCGGATCGCTCCAGCCGGTCTGCTCGCCATACCAATTTGGCACATGCCAGACCCAGGCGCGCACATCCGGGTGATCCACCTGGCCGATGCTGTACTGCGCGGCGCGCACGCTGAAGCTCACGCGCTTGGTCTCGCCCGGGCTCATGGCGTACATGAAGTACTGGCCGCTCAGCGGCGGGGCCGCGTGCGAGGGATTGGCGGGGTTGTCGTTGGCGTCGTTGACGACCCAGGTGGCGCGGTCCTTGGCCGGCCAGTCGGTGTAGATGGTGTAGCCCAGCGGCACGAGCCACGGGCTCTCGAACCATATGCCGATATTGACGTCGGTGGTCACGGCGGCGTCGGCGGCGTTGTGCAAATAGATGTCGGCGGTGAAGGTCTGGCCCTCGTAGAGGTCGAGCTTGTCCTTCGAGGTGCCCTCGGGGCGGAAGTCGCGCGCCTGGCCGGCCGGCGGCGAGGTCTCGACCGCGATCGACAGATCCGGCTCGGTCGGCGCGCCGCCGCCGCCCAGCGCCTGCAGCTCGGCCAGCGTGCCGTTGAAGCGGTCGAGGTCGACGGCGCCGGCGATGCCGCTGACGCTGCCCGAGTCGCTGTACTGGTGGAAGACCCAGTCGCTCCACTGGTGCGGGATGGACGGGCAGCCGTTGGTCCAGTGGGCGATCCACAGCGGGTTCGCCGCGAAGGCGGCGCTGGCGACGTTGCTCTCCCAGAAGTAGGGGGCGGTGTAGATGATGGGCTTCACGCCGAGCACGCTCTCGACGCGCTCCATCCACTGGCCGATCTTGCTCGCGACGGTGGCTGGTGTCTGGCCGTCGGTGGCCTCGACGTCGAGCACCGGCGGCAGGTCGGAGGGGCCGTTGGCGGCGATGGCGTCGAGCAGCACGTTGGCCTGGGCGACCGCGTTCTGGCCCGGGCGGAAGAACTGGTAGGCCGAGCGCAGGATGCCTTGGGCCTTGGCGCCGGCCCAGTTGGCGGCGAACTTGTCGTCGAGCGTGTTGGCGCCGTCGGAGACGCGGATGATGGCGTACTTCACGCCGGCGTTCTTGACGCTGCTCCAGGTGATGTTGCCCTGCCACTTGGAGACGTCGATGCCGAAGGTGGTGGTGCCGTCGGGGCAGACGTTGGCGGTCACCGGCGCGCCGATGATGGCGAGCTCGCCGCCGGCCTGCATGGCGCGGTCGTCGTCGTCGGCGCACGCGGCGAAGAGGGAGAGCAGGGCCGAGACCACGAGCGACGAGCGACGGTGGGCCATGCGGCGCACGATACCCGGCCCGGCCGTGGCGCGTCGAGCGCGGACGCATGCGAAGCCTCGGTGGGAGCAACCGTCGCCTGGGCGACGGAGCCCGGGACATCCGGGCGTGCTGCGGGCGTCGTCGGGTGGCTGCCCGGCGCTGGAAATGACAAGGGCCGCATTCGCGGCCCATTTGTCACTTCTTGTCGTCTTCGCAGGTGGTGGCTTTGCCGGCCTTGATCTGCGTGTGCTTCACCTTCATCGGGTCGCTCCTGGCTGACGGCCCTTGGCGGGCCGCGGGGGGTTCACTTGAGCTTCATTTCCTGCGGCGGGGTGCCGGCCTTGATGCTCGTCTGCTTGACCTTCATCGTCGTATCCTCGGTTCGTCGGGCGGCCCGTCATCGGGCCGCGGGGTTCACTTGCAGGCCTGCTCTTCGACGGACTTGCCAGCCTTGATGCTCGTCTGCTTGACCTTCATGTCGTGCTCTCTCTGTCGGGGTTGGTTTGGGGTGGCGCGTTCGGCGCTCACGCTGGCCAGGAGCACGACCCGCCGGTCGGTAAACCGATCGTTATAAAATCTTCGGGCGCAGCGCTCCAGACGGCCTGGCAAGCGGCCGCCGCGGCTGTCGTCCCGATCGCCGCGCCGGCCCTGGATGGGCGGCGCGACCGTCGCGCGCGGACGAGGGGAGGCCCCGGCTCGGCGCCGGGGCCCCGTTCCGCGTCGCCTAGGTCGCGTTGATGGCGATCGACTTCGGCTGCTTCTCGGGCGGCGCGGGCCGCTTCGCGAGCTTCACGAGCAGGATGCCGTCCTTGTACTCGGCGAGGATCTTCTCGGGGTCGACCGTGTCGGGCAGCGCGAAGCTGCGCTCGAAGCGGCCGAAGGTCCGCTCGATCCGGTGCGCCTTGGTCTCTTTGGTCTCCTGCTCCGACTTGCGCTCGCCCGTGAGCGTGAGCAGGCCGTTCTCCAGCGTGAGCTTCACGTCCTCCTTCTTCACGCCGGGCAGCTCGGCCCGGAGCTCGAAGTGCTCGGGCGTCTCGTGGATGTCCACGCTCGGCTTCCAGTCGAACGCGACGCCCTCGAAGGCGGTCCGCCCGAACAGGTCGCTGAAGCGGCGGGCGAAGGTCTCCATCTCATGCAGCGGGTTCCAACGGGTGAGTGACGTCATATTGCCTCCTTGTAAGTCGCACGCGCAGCGAGCGGCCGGGAGCAGTACGCTCCGCGGAAGTGGCAACCGTCCACGAAGCATCGGCCATGCCACGAGATTGCCCCGCGGATCGTCGCCGACTTGCGCGCGTGCCCCTGCGGCGGGCGTTGGCGATTCCGACCCGCGGCCCGTGACGACCGGCCCACGGCCGCGTAGAATGCGCCTGTGGCGCGCCTCGAATCGACCCCCAGCCCGAGTGCCGACGCGAACGCCGACGGTGATGGCGATGCCCTCGCCGCCGCCTGCGAGCGCGCCTATGCCACGCTGCGCGCGTCGCTGGGCGGCGAGCTGTGGGACGAGGACGCCGGCCGCGTCGCGCACGCGCGCACGCTGGTCATGGCCGGCCGCGGCGAGCTGGCCCACGCCGTGCTCGAGTCCGGCGGGCTCGCCTGCGCCATCGAGCGCATGCACATGCTGCACGCGGACGACGACTGGGACGGCGCCATCGCCGTCGGCCGCGCCGCCGCGGCACGCTTCCCGGCCAGCGCGTGCGGGCTCAGGAACAGCGTGGCCGGCATGCTGAGCGCGCTCGGTCGCCACGCCGAGGCGCTGGCCGAGCTCGAGCAGAACATCGCCGCCGAGCCCGAGGTCGCCGCCTGGCGCGAGCTGCGCGAGCTCGTCGTCGCGCGCCTGGCCGAGGACGCCGCATGAGCGCCGCCGTCACGCTGGTGAGCCTGTTCCAGAGCAGCCGCGGGTCGGAGCGCCTCCTGCCGCTCGGCATCCTGTGGTTGCGCGCGGCGTGCGAGGCGCGCGGCATCGCGGTCGATCTGCGCGACCTCCAGTTCCTCGACTGGGAGCTCTTCGCCTCGCCCGACGCCATCGCCGACGCCATCGGCGAGACGCACCGCGTGGTCGGGATCTCTTGCATGGCCGACCTCCTGCCGCTGGCGGTGGCGGTGGCGGAGCGCTTGAAGCAGGCCGACCCCGAGCGCGTCGTCGTCCTCGGCGGCTGGGGCCCGAGCACGGTCGCCGGCGCGCTGGCCGACGCGTTTCCGTGGCTCGACTTCGTGGCGCGCGGCGAGGGCGACGAGACGCTGCCGAACCTCGTCCTCGCGCTCGCCGACGGCGACCCCACGAAGGTCAAGGGACTTGACGGTTGGTGGCGCGGCGAGCGCGTGCACACGCCCGACCAGGCGCCGGTGGCCGACGTCGCGGGGCTGGCCGAGCCGCGCCTCGACGACCTCGACATGGCCGCCTACAGCTTCTACACCACGGTCACGGCGCGCGGCTGCCCGTACCAGTGCCGCTTCTGCGAGATCCCGACCATGGAGACGCGCACCGTGCGCGCGCGCTCGGTGGAGGCGGTGGTGGCCGAGTTCGTGCGCGTGCACGACCGCTACGGCATCGACTTCGTCGGCATCCAGGACGACATCTTCCTGCTCTCGAAGAAGCGCGTCGACGCTATCCTCGACGGCCTCGACAAGGCCGGCGTGAGCATGCGCTGGAGCGGCTTCGCGCGCGCCAACGCGGTCGACGACCAGTGGCTCGCGCGCCTCGCCGAGCGCGGCCTCGACCAGGTGACCTTCGGCATCGAGGCCGGCGCCGACACGCTGCTCGAGACGATGACCAAGGCGCTCACGGTGAAGAAGGCGTTCACCGGCCTCACGCGCGCGCTGCGCCACGTGTCGACGCGCTGCTACTTCCTGTGGGGCTTCCCGTTCGAGACGCTCGACGACTTCCTCGGCACGGCGCACGCGGCGTTCATGGCCGACCACCTCGGCGTGGCGGTGGAGATCGGCCACGTCGTGCCGCTGGCCGGCTCGCCGCTCTACCTCGACCACGTGCGCGCCGGGCGCGAGCTCGAGCTGTACCCGAGCTACCCCTTCGGGCGCATCATCCAGCCGCCGCGGACGCCCGAGCTGTTCGCCATGGTGGCGGCGCACCCGACGGTGTTCCCGGCGTTCTATGCCTTCCCGACGCCCGAGCGCGAGGCCAAGTGGCAGCTCGCCGGCGGCCTCCGACCGCACCCCTGGGGATGAGTCGGACGGCGCGCCGTCGCTGACTCACACGGCGCCGCGCGCGACGGCCGGGACGCGCCAGGCGTTGCCGACGTAGCGCGTCACGGCAGCCACCGCGGCGAGGTAGGGCAGGCGCTCGTAGGGCAGGTTGCGCTTCTCGGCCCAGCGGCGCGTGATGACCGCGGCGGCCGGCAGGTGGCCGTGGGCGATCTTCGGGAAGAGGTGGTGCTCGATCTGGTAGTCGAGGCCCATGAAGAAGAAGGAGAGCCACTTCGGCAGCGCCAGGTCGCGCGTCGTCTCCATCTGGAGGACGAGCGGGTCCTGGTGGTCGTGGCGGATGGGCAGGCCCATGTGGCCGGTCGTGAAGACCAGCGCGAGCATCACGCTGAGCAGGCCGAAGAGCCCGAGGTAGAAGCCGAAGGCCGGCCAGAAGCCCCACACCAGCGAGGGGATGACGAGCCACAGGACGTAGTGGAGGACCTGCAGGCCGACGTCGAGGAGCCAGGCCTTGTCGATGCCGTGGCGGCGCGCGTGGCGGATGGCGACGGTGACGTTGTCGACCTTGATGGACCAGCTGAAGAGGGAGGTCATCGGCCACCAGAGCCAGGCCTGGAAGTGGCGCTGCACCCAGCGGCGCGCCGGGCCGGCGGCGAGGTGGGCCTCTTCGATGTGGGCCAGCGGCCAGAGCTCCATGTCGTCGTCGACGCCGACGATGTTGGGGTGGCCGTGGTGGCGGACGTTGTGCTTGTCCTTCCAGTTGATGGCGCCGAGGCCGCCGATGAGCGGGAACAGTACGTGGTAGAGGAGCTCGCAGCGGAAGGCGCTCTTCGAGAACGAGCGGTGCCCGCCCTCGTGGCCGATCATGGCCGCGGCCGACAGGAAGAACGCCGTCACCGGCAGGAGCAGCACGGTGCCCCACAGCGGCAGCTGCGTGTGGACGACCAGCAGCGCGGCGGTCACGCCGAGCAGCAGCGCGAGCTTGGCCCAGGTCGCGCCTTCGCGGCGCTCGAACACGCCGGCCGCCACCAGCTCCTGCTTGAGTTCCTTCATATCGAGTGCAGTGATCAACGTCGCTTCCCCGCTTCCGCCCATGCATCGGAAAGGGCAGCCGCGCAGCGTCGAGCTCCGACCCGATTCGAATCGAGCGGACTGTACACGCGCCGCGCGCGCGGTCGCCGAAGTCCCGTCCGTGTGACGGAGAATTGACTCGCGGGCGCGCGGGTTGAATCCACCCCATCGGCTCGGGACCGCTCGCCACGCCGCCGTGCGGAGGTGGCCGACGAAGCGCGAGGCTCGTCGTTAACGATCGCGTCCCGGCCTGCGTCCTGTCTTTCGATACACGCCCCCCGGAGCCACCGGCCCCATGCGCCGCGCTCACGACCGAGGGGGCCACTGCCCCGAGGAGCACCGATGAGCCATCGCCGCCGAGTCGTCGTCGCCGTCCTTCTGTCCACCGCCGCCGTCTCCGGCGCCGCGCGCGCGGAGGCGCGCGCGTGCTCGCCGGCGAGCTCGGAGCACCCCGACGATGAGTCGAAGCGGCCGCCGCCGCCGCCCGACGACAAAGTCGCACCGGCGCTCCTCGCGCTGCGCGCCGATCTGCTCGCCGCCGAGCGCAGCGACGCGCTCGCCCATATGAAGGTGTACCGGCCGCTGTGCGACGCCGACGGCTATCCGCTGGTCGGCAACCTCGCGACCAAGAGCCCCGGCCTCCAGCCGAGCGCGTTCTGCGCCGCGGTGCGCGTCGCCGAGCACACGGACGCGAAGTGAGCTCCGGCCGCGCGCAGGCCTTCGAGGTCGGTCTCATCGGCGGGCCGTGGAAGCGGCGGCTCGCGCCGCGCCGCGCCTGGGTCGACGCCCTGCCCTGGGACGAGGCGCTGCCGCGGGACGTCGAGGCCGCGCGCCTCCTGTGGACGCGCACCGCCTTCAGCGAGTACTCGGCGGCGGCCGCCTTCGGCGAGCTCGTGCGGCGCATGCTCGCGGCCGGGGCGCCGATCGATCTGGTGGCCGCGGCCGGCGACTTCGTCGTCGACGAGGTCGTCCACACCGAGGTCGCGGCGCGCATCGCCGCCGCGCTCGGCGGGGCGGTGGCGCTCGAGGTCGACCTCGGGCGCCTGGTGCGGCCGGCCGAGAGCGCCGACCCGTTGGTGGCCGCGGCCGAGCTCGCGGTGCGGGCCTCGTGCGTCGGCGAGGCGCTGACGGTGCCGATGCTGAAGCTCTCCCGCGAGCTGGCCGGCAGCGCGCTCATCGCCTCGGCGCTCGAGATGATCGTCGCCGACGAGTCGCCGCACGCGCAGCTCGGCTGGTGGTTCCTCGACTGGGCCGACGACCGCCTCGACGACGCCGCGCGCGCGCACCTCGGGCGCGTCGCGGGCCAGGCGCTGGCGGCCTTCGCGCCGCTGCTGGGGGCCGGTTGCGGCGCGAGCGGCCTCGGCATGGTGGCCTGCGATCGCTTCGATCCGATGTTCGTCGAGGCCGCGCGGAGGCGCGTGGTCGAGCCGCTCGGCGAGCGCGGCATCGTCGTGCCGGGTGCCGACCTGGCGGCGCTCGCGTGAGCGTGGCCGACGCCATCGCCGCCCGCGGCGCCCGACTGCGGGCGCTTGTGGAAGCGACGGCGCCGGCCAATGATGCGGTGGTGGAAGGTCCCGAGCCGGCGCTGGCCGAGGTCGTCGTCGCGGTGCAGCGCGGCGACCGGCGAGCCTTCGCCATCCTCTACGCGCGCTTCCGCCGCGTGGTGCACGCGCTGGCCCTGGCGCGAGTGCCGGCCGGCGACGCCGACGACGTGGTGCAGGAGGTGTTCGCCGAGGTGTGGGCGCGCGTCGGGTCCTTGCGCGAGCCGGCGGCGTTCCCGGGCTGGGTCGTGACCATGGCGCGCAGCCGGGCCATCGACGCGGCGCGGCGCGGTCGCGGGCGCGACTTCGCCGTGGGCGACCGGCAGGTCGAGCCGCCGCCCAGGGCCGAGGCGGTGGCGGCGCTGGCGGCCATCCGCGCGCTGTCGGAGACGTATCGCGAGACGCTCATCATGCGCCTCGTGGAGGGGCTGACCGGGCCGGAGATCGCCGAGCGCACCGGCATGACGCCGGAGTCCGTGCGCGTGCACCTGCACCGCGGCATGACGCTCCTGCGCGAGCGCCTCGGCGGAGGAGGCGAGCCATGACGTCGCCGTCCGATGACGCGCTGTGGGACCGCTCGGGCCACGATCCCGAGCTGGCCGAGCTCGAGGGGCTGCTCGGCGTGTACGCCCATCGCGCGCCGCTGAGGTCGCCGCCGGCGCGGCCGCGGCGGGTCTGGTGGATGGCCGGCGCGGGCGCGCTGCTGGCGGTCGCGGCGGCGATCGCCCTGGTCGTCGTGCGACCGTCGTCGGAGCGCGAGGCTGCCGGCTTCGCGGTGCGGCTCGTGTCGCTCGACGCCGGCGCGGCGGGCGGAGCGGGTGAGGCGTCGCGGCTGGCGGTCGGCGACTGGCTCGAGACGTCGGCGGAGGTGCGCGCCGAGATCGCCGTGGCCGACATCGGCTCGATCACGCTGAGCCCCGACTCGCGCCTGCGGCTCGTGCGCACGGGTCCGTCGGAGCACCGCCTCGAGCTCGCGCGGGGAGCGCTCTCGGCCAAGGTCGACGCGCCTCCGCGCCTCTTCGTGGTGGACGTGCCGGGCGCGGCGGCGGTCGATCTCGGCTGCGCCTACGCCATGGAAGTCGAGCCCGACGGCGCGACGCACCTGCTCGTGACGACCGGCTCGGTGTCGCTCGAAGGCCACGGTCGCGCGGCCTGGGTGCCGCGCGGCCACGAGGTGTGGGCCCGGCCCGGCGGCGGCCCGGGCCTGCCGTTGGCGCTGGGCGCGTCGCCGGCTCTGCGCGCGGCCGCGGCCGCGCTCGACCGCGACGGCGCGGCGGGCGCGGCCGAGGGCGTGCGCGCGGCCGGCCCGGGCGACGCGGTGACGCTGTGGAACCTGCTCGCGCGGACGGCCGGCGCGACGCGGCTCGAGGTGGCCGCGCGCCTCGATCAGATCGCCGCGCGTCCGTCGTGGGTCCTGGACGACGCCGTCGCACGCGGCGACGCCGAGGCCCTCGACGGCTGGCGCGACGCCATCGAGGTGCGGCTGTCGGTCCGACCCTGACCGCCGAGCCAAACGGCGCGGCCCGGGTCGCCTCGCGCGGCGCTTCGCGCTATCCTCTCCGCATGTCCGATCTCGGCCCGGCATGGCTTCGCCACGAGCTGCCGCTTCCGCTCGCCACCGCGTGGCACTTCGCGACCCTCGAGGCGCCGGTCGACGGCATGGCCGCGGCCGCCGCGGTCGAGGTGGCGCTGCGCGTGGTCACCGGCCTGCAGTTGGCGAGCTGCCTGGCCGACGGCGGCAGCCTGCCGGCGATGCTCACCGACGGGCGCTTCAAGCGACCGACCCTCGGCAGCTGGATCAAGCTCAGCCAGGATCTGCGCGACAGCCTCGCCAGCCGCTCGTGCCAGCCGCCGGAGCTGGCGGCGTGGCCCGGGCGCGCCGACCAGGACGGCCTGCTGCGCGAGATCGTCGAGGTCCGGAACGACCTCGCGCACAGCGGGCAGATGGCGCCGGCGCGCCGCCGCGACGCCGAGCTGCGGCTGGCCTCCCTGGCCTCCGATCTGCTCGCGACGCTGGGCTGGCTCCGGCGCTGCCGGCTGGTCATGATCCTCGAGGCCGCGCGTGAGAGCGACGACGTCTTCAGCGGCCGCCTGCAGTCGTTCACCGGCATGGCCCAGCACCCGGAGCCCGAGCACGCGCGCTGGCGCGGTGTGGCGAAGAGTCGCCACCTCTACCTGGAGCTCGACGGCGAGCTCCTCGACGTCGAGCCGTTCCTGTGCCGGAAGCGCCTGCGCGACGCGCGCGACGAGGCGGTGTGCGTCTGGGCCGCGTTCGGCGACCGCGGCGAGCTGCGCGTGCGCGACGACGTGGCCGGCGTCGAGGCCTGGCAGCCGATCGGCGCCGGCGCCGAGCCGCGCCGCCTGCTCTTCCGGCGCCTGTCGCGCGTGCCGACCTCGCGCGATGCCACCGCCTACGGAGCGACGCCGGCGCTGGCCAACCGCGAAGAGCCGCCCACCTTGCCCGACCGACCTTCGCCGCTCCTCGGCGGGATTTCGCCGCGGCCGCGCCGACGCAAGCGCGCGCTGCTCGCCGGCCTGGCGGTGGCGGTCGTCGGTGGGGCGGCGGCGGCGGCGGCGGTGACGCTCGGTGGCGGCGCTCCTGCGCCGGTCGAGGCGAGGCTCGGCACGTCGCCGCCGACCGAGGTGCCTCGGACCTGTGCCGGCGTGCCGCCCATCGCGGGCAGCTGGACGGTGGAAACAATGGTCCTCGGCACGAACCCCGCCAATGTGGCGAGACGCGGGGTGCGCGGCGACTACCTCCTACTGATGACGCAGGCGAAGGACTGCGTTGTCCGCGGCAGCCTCGAGAAGCGCGGCTATACCGAGAAGGGGCGCTACCACCCCTCGCCGATGAGTGGATCCGTCGAGGGACGAATCGCCCCCCACGGCGGCTCGCTCTCTTTCCAGGCCGAGCTGCTCGACGCGCCCGGCGACACCCATGTCGCCGGCCTCAGCATGCGCCTCGCGATCCACGGCGACCTGCTCGTCGGCCTCTGGCGCCAAGAGGGATCCGACTGGCAGACGATGGGCTACTGGGGAGCGATCCTCGGCCACGCGCAGAGCGTCACCAAGCCATCTGACCCCGCCACCGGTTGCTACTTCGACTGCGTGACCGCCTGCCACGGCGGGCTCGATCCCACCGACGCCGCGTCGGAGACGTGTCTCCTCGACTGCGCCCGCCGCCTCGACGACTGCAAGCGCTGACCGCGCTCACGGCCGCGGGCTGGCACGGAGCCTGCGTCGTCGTGGCGACCCGGCGCGTCCTCATCCACGAGGCGCGCTTGAGGCCGTCGCGGAGGTGGGCTTATGCTGGCGAGCACGACCATGCCCGGCGAGATTTCGCCGGAACACGCGCGCACGGAGGTCGAGGTCATGGCCCGGGGCAAGCTCGAGATCCTCGTCAGCTGGGTGAGCATCCATCACAAGGCCGAGCCGCTGCTGACGGTGCTGACCGAGCCCGACAGCGACCTCGCCGGCAAGGTGCGCCACCTCGTCCTGTGCCATCGCGTGAGCAAGGACGCGCGCGACGCCGAGGCGCTGCGGCTGACGCAGGAGCGCATCGAGCGGCTGCCCGACGAGCAGCGGCCGACGATCCACCTCCGGCCGTGGAAGACGTCGGCCCAGCCCACCGACCACGAGCGCATCTACGCCTTCGTGAAGGCGATGCTGGCCGAGGTCCGCCGGATGTTCCCCGAGGGGCGCATCAACATCCACCTGTCGCCCGGCACCAAGGCCATGTACGGCGTGTGGCTCTTGCTCGGCGCGGGCGGCTGGGTGTCGGGGCCGGTGCGCCTGCTGCAGACGCGCGAGAAGGAGTACCGCCAGCCGGGCGACGCCGCCTTCGAGGAGGTGAAGGTCAAGCACGAGACGTGGAGCCGCCTCGTCCACGACGGACCGCCGCTCGAGGCGCGCGCGGACGACGACGACGAGGCGCTCTGGGATCCGGCGCGGGTGGTGAGCCCTAGCGCGCAGGAGGTGCTCACGCGCGTCGACCGCTGGGCGCCGCTGCCGGTGCCGCTGCTGCTCCTCGGCGAGCGCGGCACCGGCAAGACGACCCTGGCCCACGTCATCCGCGCGCGCAGCAGCTACCGCGCGCTCGGGCGCGAGCCGTGGCCGGTGGCGGTGTGCGGCCAGTTCCGCGCCAACCCCGAGCTGGCGCGCTCGGAGCTCTTCGGCCACAGGAAGGGCGCCTACACCGGCGCCGACGCCGATCGGCGCGGCCTGCTCGAGCGCGTCGACAACGACACGCTCTTCCTCGACGAGATCGCCGACCTCGATCGCCAGACGCAGCGCCTGCTGATGGCCGCGGTCGAGGGCCGCGGCTTCCAGCGGCTGGGCGAGAGCGAGACGCGCAAGGCGAAGTTCCGCCTGCTGGCGGCGACGAATCGCCCGATGGCCAGCCTGCGCGACGGCGATCTCGACGCCGACTTCCTCGACCGCATCGCCATCTTCGTCCTGCGCCTGCCGGCGCTCAGGGACCGCCGCGAGGACCTGCCGATGTTGTGGCGGGCGGCGCTGCGCCGGGTCGGGCGCGAGGCCGGGCGCCGCCTCGTCGACGACGAGGGCGCGGCGACCGTGCTCGGCCAGCTCGGCGCGGACCGCGGCATCCTGGCCGCGCTGGCGGAGCACCCGCTGCCGGGCAACCTGCGCGACCTCCACCGCGCGGCGTGGCGCGCGGTGGCGGTGCTGGACGACGGGCGGGCGGTCGCGGCGCGCGAGGCCATCGACGGGCTCGGCACCGAGCTCGCCGCCAGCCCGGCCGAAGCGCCGGCCGAGCTGCCGCTGGATCTGGCGGCCCACCTGGGCGACGTCGAGCGCCGCTGGCTCGCGCTCGCGCTCGAGCGCACCGGCGGCAACAAGGCCAAGGCGGCCGAGCTGCTCGGGCTCGCGCGCAAGACCTTCGAGTACCGCTGGCGCAAGCTCGGGTCGCGTAGCCGTCACGCCTGACGGCGAGGCGCCGCCACCGGGCGGCGAGAATCCGCCGTAGCGCGGGGCCTCGAGCGAGGGTCGGCGACGCGCCGCGCGCTCGAGCGCCGTGGCATGGAAGCTGCTCTTCGGCCCAGCGCGCCACACGGCGACCGACCACGACGGCTCGGCGCCGCGTCACGTCCGCGGAGCGGCGCGCCGCGGAGGAGGCTCCATGCACCCTGAGATCAGCCTGCCGGCGGCCGTCGAGCTGCCGAACCCGACCGTCGACCTCGCGCGCGCGGCGCGCCGCTCCGAGCAGCTCCCGTCCGACTGGGACGACGCCGCCATCGCCCAGGCCATCCTGCGCTACCGGCGCTTCCTCCACCTGGTGGGGCTGAGCCCGACGACGCCCATCGCGCCGACGCGCGACATCGACTTCATCTGGCACCTGCACATGCTCAGCCCGCGCGCCTATCAGGCGGACTGCATGCGCCTCTTCGGCGCCGTCCTCGACCATGACGGTGGCTTCGGCCAGACCGCCGACGAGGAGCCGGTGCTCATCGCCTGCTTCGAGCGCACCGCGGCGCGCTGGCTCGCGGCCTTCGGCGAGAGCTATGTCGTCCCGGCCGCGATGGCCGCCGGCGGCGGCGCGGCCACCAACTGCTGGCACGACTGCTCCGGGCGCTGCTGGCACGCCTGCTCCAGCATCGAGCTGGCGCCGGCCGAGCGGTTGGCCGCATGAGGCCGGCCGCTCGTCTGGAGCCCGCCCTCGACGAGCTCGAGACGCGCGGCTGGAGCTTGATCCCGGCGGCCGGCGCCGCCGGGTTCGAGGCCCTGCCCGCGCTGCTCGACGCGCGCGTCATCCATCGCACCGACGTGGCCGTGCGCCCGGGCCGCGCGCTGGTGACGTCGGACCGCGCGCTCGACTTCCACACCGACCATCACCGCGCCGACTGGATCGCCTGGCACTGCCTGCGCCAGACCTCCGAGGGCGGGGAGACCCTGCTCGCCGACGCCGGCGCGGCGTTCGCGAGCCTCTCGCCCACGGCGCGCGAGCACCTGGCGAAGATTCGCCTGTTCGAGCACTCGTTGTGGCCGGGCGATGCGGAGACGCACGCGTTGGTCGAGCGGCGCGGCGATCGGCTGCTCTTCTACTACTCCTTCTGGCTCGCCGGCGACCTGGCCGGGGCCGAGCGCGACGCCTTCGACGCCTTCGCGGCGGCGGTGCGCGCCCAGCGTGTGGCGAATTTCCGCCTCAGCGCCGGCGACGTCCTCGTCGTCGACAACCGCCGCATCCTGCACGGTCGCAGCGCCATCGTCGGCTCGCGCGACCGCCACCTCGTGCGCCACTGGCTGGCGCGCTCAGCCACCCCAGCCCCCTCTCGGAGACCGCATGACCCACCAGCGCCTGGCCTTCCTCTCCTGCCTCGCCCTCGGCGCCTGCGACCACGGCGGCAGCGACGAGCCGCCCGACCCGACGACCGCCACGGACACCGCGGCGCCCGACGCGGTCGGGTCCGACGACACGACCGCGCCAGCGGACGCGGCGGCCGATCCCTGCGGCGGCGTGCCCACCGGCGGGCGCTGCGTCGGCGACAGCCTCGAGCTGTGCGTCGTCGGCACCGGCAGCAGCCAGCCGTTCGTCACGAGCGTGCCCTGCGGCGCTGGCCACGACTGTCGCGAGTCGGGTGGCGCGGCGAGCTGCGTGCTGGTGGCCGAGTGCGCCGACGGCGCGCGCGAGTGCCACGGCGATCGGCTGGCGGCCTGCAACGGCGGGAGCTGGCGCGAGACGAGCTGCGACCAGGGCTGCGCCTCGAACCTGCTCGGCGCGGGATGCCTGCCCGACCTGCCGCTCGTGCGCTACGAGGGGACGCTGTCGTTCGAGGCGCGGGTGCCCAACGCCGACTTCGACGACTGGGATGCGACGACGCAGTCCTTGCCGGGGCGCGGCTTCCTCATCGTGTCCTTCGCCGACGGCGAGGTGCTCGACGCCACCACGACGAGCGGCGACGACTTGGCCAGCTTCGCGCTCCGGACCGTGCGCGCCGACGCCATCGACGGCGACGACTACCTCGCCGCGTTCGCGCTGCGGGCGGCGGACGACGGCTCGCTGGCGTATGGCCTGTTCGATCCGATGCTCGGGGCGGGCGGCTGGGACATCGACGCCGATCTCGGCCAGGGGTCGCCGTGGTACTGGACCTGGACCGTGGCCGACATCGCCAGCGGTGACGGCGTCTTCGTGCCGGTCGGCGCCGGCTCGGGCGCCGCCTTCGCCTTCTCCTACCTCACCGCCGTCTACGACTTCGCCGAGTCGTTCTTCGGCTTCCGCGCCGGGACCTCGCTCGCGTTCTGGCTCGGGCTGGGCGTCGACTGGACCTGCGGGGCCTGCTTCGTCGACCTGCCGTGGCAGGGCGGCGACCTCGCCGCGCGGAACCAGATCTTCGTGAGCGGCGGCGCCGACGAGGGCTACTGGAGCGGCGCCGTGCTCGCCCACGAGCTCGGCCACTGGGTCATGTCGACCTACGGCGTCTCGCCGGGCGAGGGCGGCACCCACGTCTTCGGCGTCCCGGCGCACCCCGGGCTGGCCTGGTCCGAGGGCTTCGCGACCTGGTTCAGCTCGCTGGCGCGCGGCGAGCGCTACTACTACGACAAGCAGGGCGGCCTCTTCCTGTGGATCGACTTCGACGCGGCCACCACCTCGTCCGGTCAGCCGCTGGTCCGGCCGGACGCCGCGCTCGGGCTCGAGCAGCGCATCGACGAGAACGAGGTCGCGCGCATGCTGCTGGCGCTCGGCGATCGCAGCGACGTCGACCACATGCTGGCCGCGCTCGCCTCGCCGCGCATGACCGTCGCGCCGTTCCTGCGCGGCTACCTCCGGCGCACCTGGGACGGGCTCGACGACCAGGGCAACCCCGTGCCGTTCCAGAGCACGGGTATCAGCGCGCCGCACCTCGCCGACTTCCTCGACGCGCTGGTCTGCGGCGGGGTCGTCGCGCCCGGCGATGTCGACGCGGTGACCGAGCCGGCGCTCCACTACCCGTATCCGAGCCGCGATCCGCTGTGTCGCTCGGCGCGCCTGCCGGTCAGCGTGAGCTGGTCGGACGCTGCGGAGCCCGAGGCCGAGGTGCGCTGGCTCGCGCCGCTGGAGGCCGACCTGCACGTGGCGATCGTCGGTGAGCCGGCGAGCGCGCGCGCGCACCGGGCCGGTCGCGCGCCGGGCGCGCTGCGCCTGCGCGCCGCGCGAACCGGAGGTCAGGCGACGGGGCCCGCGCTGGCGCTGCGCCTCGACGGTCCGGGCTGGCACATCCGCGGCGTCGTGAGGCGCCCGGCGCCGCGCTCGCCGGTGGCGCACGACGGTCGTCGCGCCCGGCTGTGGGGGCGCGAGCTGGCGCCGGGGATCGCGCTCCGCGCGCGCTGAGAATCGTGCTATGGCCGCGGCGTCGCGCGCCGGGGATGCGCGCTCACAGCCAGGAGGGACCATGAAGCTCACCCCGTTCCTGCGCGGTCTGCCCGCGCTGCTCTGCCTCGTCGCGTCCGCGTGCGGGAGCACGCCCGAGACGAAGGCGACGCCCGATCCGGTCTCGAAGCCCACGCCGACGCCGACGACGCCCGAGCCGGCCGCGGCCGTCGGGCATCCATCGAACGACCTCATCCCGCGCAAGACGTTCTTCGGGAACCCCGAGCGCACCAACGTCACCATGAGCCCGGACGGGAAGTTCCTGGCCTGGCTCGCGCCGAGCGACGGCGTGCTCAACCTGTGGGTCGCGCCGCGGAAGGACCTCACGCAGGCCAAGGCCGTCACCGCCGATCACACGCGGCCGGTGCGCACCTACCGCTGGGCCTTCGACGGCACCCACGTCCTCTACATGCAGGATGCCGGCGGCGACGAGAACTTCCACCTCCACCGCGTCGACGTCGTGGCCGGCGGTGACGTCGACCTCACGCCGCTCGAGAAGACGCGCGCCGAGCTGTTCGCGGCCTCGTCGAAGAAGCCCGGCGTGGTGCTGGTCGGGCTCAACGACCGCGACCCGAAGTACCACGACGTCTACTCCATCGACCTCGCCAGCGGCGCGCGCACGAAGGTGCTCGAGAACACGAAGTACGCGGGCTTCGTCATCGACGAGGACCTGAACGTGCGCCTCGCCGTCGAGATGAAGGACGACGGCAGCTCGCTCGTGAGCGACCTCGCGCCGGCCAAGGGCAAGAAGCCCTTCCTGCTGGAGATCCCGCCCGAGGACTCGCTCACCACCGACCCGAGCGGCTTCGACGCCAGCGGCAAGACGCTCCACCTCATCGACTCGCGCAAGCGCGACACCGGCGCCCTCTTCGAGGTCGACATGGCCACCGGCAAGGCGCGCCTCGCCGCCGAGGACCCCCACGCCGACGTGGCCGAGCTGCTCATGCACCCGACCAAGGCCACCGTCCAGGCGGTGCGCTTCGACTACGACAAGCCGCGCTGGCAGGTGCTCGACAAGAGCCTGCAGGGCGACTTCGACGCGCTCGCGAAGGTCGCGCCGGGCGCCTTCTCGGTCGTGTCGCGCACCCTCGACGACCGCACCTGGGTGGTCGTCTTCCGCAGCGACGTGCAGCCGGCCGCCTACTACACCTGGGAGCGCCGCGCCAAGAAGGCCACCTTCCTCTTCTCGGCCCGCCCCGAGCTCGACAAGCTGAAGCTCGCCCACATGAACCCGGTCGTCATCAAGAGCCGCGACGGGCTCGACCTGGTGTCGTACCTGACGCTGCCGCTGGCGGCCGACCCCGACGGCGACGGCAAGGCCAACAGCCCCGGCCCGCTGGTGCTGCTGGTCCACGGCGGGCCGTGGGCGCGCGACGGCTGGAGCTACTCGGGCCTCGTGCAGATGCTCGCCAACCGCGGCTACGCCGTGCTGCAGGTGAACTACCGCGGCTCGACCGGATTTGGCAAATCGTTTGTCAATGCCGGCAATCTGCAGTGGGGCAAGAAGATGCACGACGACCTGCTCGACGCCGTGAACTGGGCGGTGCTGCAGCAGATCGCGCCGCGCGACCAGATCGCCATCATGGGCGGCTCGTATGGCGGCTACGCCACGCTGGCCGGCCTCACGCTGACGCCCGACGTGTTCGCCTGCGGCGTCGACATCGTCGGCCCGTCGAACCTGCTCACGCTGCTGGCGACGATTCCGCCCTATTGGGCGCCGGCGATTGCCCAATTCCGGACGCGCATGGGAGATTGGCAGACCGAGGACGGGAAGGCCGCGCTCACCGCCGTGTCGCCGCTCACCCACGTGGCGGCCATCAAGCGCCCGCTGCTCATCGGCCAGGGCGCCAACGACCCGCGCGTCAACAAGGCCGAGTCCGATCAGATCGTCAGCGCCATGAAGGCGCGCGGCATCCCGGTGAGCTACGTGCTCTTCCCCGACGAGGGCCACGGCTTCGCGCGGCCGGAGAACAGCCTCGCCTTCTTCGCGGTGGCCGAGTCGTTCCTGTCGGCGCACCTCGGCGGGACCTACCAGCCCATGACCAAGGACGACTTCGCCGGCTCGAGCATCCAGGTGCTCGAGGGCAAGTCGCAGATCCCCGGGCTGCCGTCGCTGTGAGGTGACACGGTGAAGGCGCGCGGACGCCGTCAGCCGAGCAGATCGGCGACGGCGTCGGCGACGCCGCCGTCGGCGGGTCCGGGCACGAGGCGCTGGGCCTCGGCCTGGGCCCCCGGCACGCCGTCGGCGGTGGCGTAGGTCCGGCCGACGATGCGGAAGGCCGACACGTCGTTGAGCGCGTCGCCGACCATGGCCGCGCGCGCGAGCGGCACGCCGAAGTGCTCGGCGGCGCGGCGGATGCCCCAGGCCTTGGAGACGCCGCGCGCGGTGACCGCGGCGAAGACGACGTCGGGCATCTTGGGCGAGCGGCCCTCGTGCACGTCGACGTCGCCGAGGCCGGCCTTGGCGGCCGCGCGCAGGGCGGGCCAGGCGGCATGCGTCACCACCCACTGGATGCGCACGAGGCCGCTCAGCCGGTCGAGCGCGGGCACCAGCTCGGCGCCAGCGCCGAGCAGCACCTCGTGGCGCGCGATGAGCTCGTCGCGCTCGCGCGCCAGGAAGCGGCCCGCCGCGGTGTAGGCCTCGACGGTCGCGCCGTGGGCGTCGCCGAGCGCGACGATGGCGGCGAGCAGCTCGGTGGGCAGGAGCGCCGAGGCGACGACCTCGCCGTCGGCGCGCATCACCGAGGCGCCCGATTCGAAGATGTGCAGGCCGTCGGGGTCGGCGCGGCGCGCCAGCGCCAGGGCCTCGCCGCTGCCGGGTCGGCCGGTGCAGAGGCCGATGCCCCAGCCGGCCGCGCGCAGGCGCTCGAAGGCCGGCCACACGCGCGCGTGCACGCCGTCGGGCCCGACCAGCGTGCCGTCGATGTCGACGAAGAGGAGACCCGCGCGGACGACCGGCAGCGAGGAGGGCGACATGCGCGGACCATGCGGGGCGGTCCCGGTCTTGGCAAGCCCGACGTGGTGCGGCTCGCCGGGGGTGCGCCGCGCGGCCACGTGCGCTACCTTCGCGCCCATGTCGAACGCGCCCCGCATCGTCGTCCTGGCTGGCTCGGTCCTCGCCGTCGTCGCGCTCGCCGCCGCGCCCGCTTGCGGCGGCGACAAGAAGGCCGCGCGCGCCACCTGCGAGCGCGCCGGCGATCGCTACCAGCAGTGCGTGCTCGAGCTGCTCGGGCCCGAGGCCGCGGCGCTCGCCGCCCAGAAGAAGGACATCGACAGCTGCGTCGGTGACGACATGACCGTGCGCATGTACGACACCTGCCTCGTCAAGACGAAGTGCGACGAGTTCATGGACTGCATGATGGACTACGCGGCCAAGACCGCGCCCTGAGGACGCCGATGACGACCGATCTGATGTTGCGCTGTCGCTGCGGCGAGCTGCGCGGCCGAGCCAGCGGCCTCGCGCCGAGCACCGCCACGCAGCTCATCTGCTACTGCGCCGACTGCCAGGCGTTCGCGCGCTGGCTCGGCCGCGACGACATCCTCGACGAGCGCGGCGGCAGCGCCATCTTCCAGATGCCGCCGGCGCAGGTGACGTTCACCGCCGGCGCCGATCGCCTGGCCTGCGTGCGCCTGTCGGACAAGGGCATGCACCGCTGGTACGCCGCCTGCTGCCGGACGCCCATCGGCAACACCATGGGCCCGCGCATGGCCTTCATCGGCCTGCTCCACAACTTCATCGAGCTGCCGCCGGCGGGCCCGGAGCGCGACGCCGTGTTCGGCAAGCCCATCCGTGTGCACGGGCGCTCCGCCATCGGCGGGCGGCCGCCCGACGCCCCGGCCACCATCGCGCCCGGCGCGATGGTCAAGTTCCTTTTCCGCTTCGTCAGCTGGTCGCTGAGCGGCGGCGCGCAGCCGTCGCCGGTGTTCACCGCCGAGCGCCGGCCGCGCGCCACGCCCGAGGTGCTGAGCGCCACGGAGCGCGCGCGCTTGCGCCCGATCGGCGCGGCGCCCGATCGCGGCTGAGGCCGTCGCGGCGCGGCTCGCGCGGGGTACGCGCATTGCATCGAGCCGGGGCGGAGGTGTGCCATGCCTACCACCCAGGAGATCCTCGATCGTCTCGACCTCGTCGCCCACGACGACTCGCTGCTCGCCGTCCTCTGGCACCTCGCCGCCGCCAGCGTGGCCATCGCGCTGCTCATGGGCTGGCGTCCGTCGGCGCGCATGGCCGGCGCGCTGCTGGCGCTGCCGCTGGTCTCGGTGGTGGTGCTCGCGCTCGGCGTCGGCCTGGTCTTCAACGCCGTGGTGCTGGGCGCGCTGGCGTTCTTCATGTTCGGCCTGGCGCTGCGCCTCGAGCGCGAGCCCGTCCACGCCGGGGCCATCTGGTCCGACGTCGCCGGCGTCGCCATGCTGGCGTTCGGCTGGCTCTATCCGCACTTCGTGACGCCCACCGGGCTCGGCGCCTACCTCTATCGCTCGCCGCTCGGCCTCCTGCCGTGCCCGACGCTGGCCTTCGTCATCGGCGCGACGCTGGTCGCCGGCGGCTTCGGCTCGCGCGCGTGGTCGCTCGTCCTGGCCGCGGTCGGCCTGTTCTTCGGCGTCTTCGGCGTGGCGCGCCTGGGCGTGGTCCTCGACCTCGGCCTCGTCGCCGGCGCGCTGGCGCTGGCGGTGATGGCGCTCGTGCCGCACGGCCTCGACGCCTACCACCCGTCGACGCGCGGCGGCCACGCGGCGTGACGTCCCGTCGGCCCGGCGCTATGGTCCGGGCCGAGGGAGCATGCTGGGCACGCGTGGTCGCATCGTCCTGTGGATCGTGGTCGGCGTCGCCGCCGTCCTCGGCGTGTGGCGGCTCGCGGCCGGCATGGTGCGGGGCGCGACGCTGGCGCCGATCGACCTCGGCGCGCTCACGCTGTCGCTGCCCGAGGGCGCCGAGGTGGTCGGCAGCTACGGCTACGGCAAGGTCATCACCCACCACGGGCTCGGCGTGTCCCTGGCGCTGGTGTGGCGGCCGGCCAAGCTGCTCGAGCCCGAGGTGCTGGCGCGCACCGAGGTCGGCGTCGCGGTCACCACCGGCGCGAGCGATGCCCGCGCCAGCGCGGTCGAGTATCGCGCCGGCGATCTGCCGACGCGCTCGGTGTCGGTGCGCGGCTCGGGCTACGCCTCCGAGACGAGCGAGATCCTGTGTGGCGGCGTGCGCTACAAGCTCCGCAGCATGGGCCAGAGCGATGAGCTGGTGGCGCGCCACGGCGCCATCGTCGCCTCGGCGCGCTGCCACCCCGACGCGAGCCGACAGGCCGACATCACCGGCGCGCCGGTGGTCGTGACGCTGCCGCCGGGCTGGACGCAGGGCACGCCGACGGCGGCCCAGGAGATCTTCCACGGCGACGGCGCCACGCTGTCGCTCACGTCGCTGGAGCTCGTCGACATCGACAAGTTCGCGGCGACCATGAGCGCGGCCGTCGCCAAGCTCGGGGTCGAGGTCAGCTACGGCGCGCGCGACGAGGCCGCCGTCGACGACGGCCGCCGCCACTTCTGGCCGACCACGGTCGTGGCCAAGGGCCAGACCAGCGTCGGCGTCACGGCGCTGTGGTTCTGCGGCGACGGCCCCTGGATCATGGCCCAGCTGCTCGAGCCGGCGTCGAAGGCGGCGCCGGGCGAGGCGCGCTCGTACGGTCCCTTCGGCTCGATGCGCGCGCTGCTGAGCGCCATCCACTGCCGTCCGCCCGGCGCGCCGGCGCCGCACTATCCGCAGCCGGCCGCGCCCTAGCTTCGCCGCGCGGCCACTGGATTCTGTCCTCGACCAGACGCGCGCGGGGTGTGCTATGGGGGCCCGCCCATGACGATTCCCACGACCCGGCTCCTCCACTTCGCCCGCGAGCTGCAGCGGGCGTCGACCTTCGGCGAGCTCCTGCTCATCGCGCGCGACGAGGTCGAGGCCTCGCTGGGCTATCGCCACGCCTGGGTCTGCGTCGCCGAGAGCGAGCACGCCACCGAGCTCCGGCTCATCGACGTGGCCGGCGCGCAGGCCGGCCAGGTGCTGGCCGTGGCGGCGACCATCCCGATCAAGGGCGACGCGATGATCGAGGAGATCATGCGCGGCGACTCGATCGTCGTGGTCGAGGACGCGCGCACCGACCCGCGCACCAACAAGGTCTTCGTCGAGGCGCTGGGCAACCGCACCATCATCAACGTGGCGCTGCGCCTGGTCGATCAGTCGCTCGGCGTGCTCGGCATCGGCACCTTCGCCGACGAGGGCTGCCGCCCGCCGAAGCCCGAGCAGCTCGACTACCTCCTCGGCATGGCCAGCCAGCTGTCGGTCGCCGCCGGCCGCATCCGCCTCGTCGAAGAGCGCCGCCGCGCCGACGCCGCGCTCGAGCAGGCCGCCGAGCGCGTGCGCGAAGGCCAGAAGATGGAGGCCATCGGGCGTCTGGCCGGCAGCATCGCCCACGACTTCAACAACCTCCTCTCGGTCATCATCGGCTACTCGGCCGAGATGCTGGCCGACGCGAGCTTCGACGGCGAGCGCCGGAAGAGCGTCGAGGCCATCCGCGGCGCGGCCGGGCGCGCCGCCGATCTGACGCGCCAGCTGCTCGCCTTCGGGCGGCGCCAGGTGCTGGCGCCGCGCACCATCGACCCCAACGCCACCGTGCGCGAGCTCGAGCGCATGGTGACGCGCCTCATGAGCGACGGCATCGAGACGCGCCTCGAGCTGCAGCCCGACGCCTGGCCCATCGAGGTCGACCCGGGTCAGCTCGAGCAGGTGCTGATGAACCTGGCGCTGAATGCGCGCGACGCCATGCCGCAGGGCGGGCGCCTCACCATCGAGACGGCCAACGTCGAGCTCGACGAGGGGCAGGCGCGCGTGAAGGACATCGGCCGCGGTGGGCCGCACGTGCTCATCGCGGTGAGCGACACCGGCAGCGGCATGACGCCCGAGGTGATGGCGCGCATCTTCGAGCCGTTCTTCACCACCAAGGGTCCGGGCGGCGGCACCGGCCTCGGGCTGTCGAGCGCCTTCGGCATCGTCAAGCAGAGCGGCGGCAGCATCCTCGTCTACAGCGAGCCCGGCCGCGGCTCGAGCTTCAAGCTCTACTTCCCGCGCAGCGCCCAGGCCGTCGTGCCGCAGCGTGCGCCGCGCCCCGAGGCCACGCCGACCGGCCACGAGGTGGTGCTGGTGGTCGAGGACGAGCCGCTCGTGCGCGAGGTCGCCTCGCGCATCCTCCAGCGCTACGGCTACGAGGTCATGGTCGCGAGCGGCGGTCCCGAGGCGCTGGCCATGGCCGACGCGCGCGTCGGTCCCATCCACCTCCTGCTCACCGACGTCGTCATGAGCCCGATGGGCGGGCGCGAGCTGTCGCACGCGCTGGTCGCGCGGCGGCCCGACACGCGCGTCCTCTTCATGTCCGGCTACACCGAGAACGCCATCGCCCACCAGGGCATCCTCGACGCCGACGTCAACTACATCCCCAAGCCGTTCACGCCCGACGGTCTCGCGCGCCGCGTGCGCGCCGCCATCGACGGCGTGTCCGACCCCTGAGCTCGCGAGGCGCGTCGATCAGCGGGCCGGCGCCAGGTGGAAGACCTCGCCCAGGTCGACGCCCGGGATCGCGCCGCGGGCTTGCCCGACGAGGCCGCGCGCGGCCTCGGTGAGGAGGCCGCTCAGGGTGGCGCGGGTGATGCCGGCGATGGTCTCGTCGCCATCGCGCTCGGCGATGGCGCCGGCGAGCTGCGGTGGCGCGCCCTGCACGGCGCTGCCGAAGTACGAGATGAGGAAGCCCACCGCGCGCGCGTCGCCGAGCATGGTCACGCGCGTCACGCGGACCTGGCCGCCGCTCACCTCGAGGGCCTCGATGCGCGCCGCCGGCGAGCCGCCGACCATGAGCGTGATGCCCTCGCTGGTGAGGCTCACGCGCTCGACGTGGTTGGCCATCGCCTGGGCGCTCGCCTCGCCGCCGATCTCGGCGGCGCTGCCGCCGAGCTGGAGCGACACGCTGACGGCCGTGCCGCCCGCGATGCGCACGCCGGCCCGGTCGCTGCCGGCCGCGACCGGGTCGCGCAGCGAGAAGGTCGCGCCCAGCGACGGGCGCCGCACGTCGGCCGCGCCGACGCGCGTCTCCGAGGTGTGCGGCAGGCGCGCGAAGTTGGCCTGCACCTGCTCGAGCGTCGCCAGCAGGTTCGGGTCCTCGGCCGGATTGTAGCCCGGCCTGCGCAGCGGCGTGCCCGCCAGCGCCGGCATGACGACCGCCGCCAGGGCCGCCTGCACGCGCTCGCGCAGCATGCCGTCGCCGGCCACGCGCAAGGTCCCGCTGGTGAAGTCGTAGTAGACCGTCGACAGGTCGAAGTCGGGCGCGGCGCCGCGGAGCAGGCCGCCGATGCCGTCGTGCGTGGCCGAGCGCGGGTTGACCTCGATGGGCGGCTCCATGCGGAGCTCGATGCCGGTCGTCGACACCGTCAGGTAGACCTGGGTCTCGGCGGTCGTCAGCAGGTCGGCCTCGCGCGAGTGGTTGATGATGGTGCTGCCCGGCAGCGTGAAGCTCAGGCGCAGCGCGCCGAGATCGACCGGCAGCGCCTGGTTGGCCGAGCGGCCGCGCCCGAGCGGGGCCGGCGGTTCGGGGTCGGGACCCTCGGGCAGCCGCTCGGCCTCGCGGATGAGGCCGGGCAGGTCGGCGCGCGACAGCGTCAGCGCCTCGCCGAGGACGACCGCCTGGATCGCGTTCGACTGCTGCCGGCTGGTCGCGTCGCGCTGGGTGGCGGCTCGATCGGCGTCGGCGAGGTCGCTCACGAGGCGGAAGCGCTGCGACAGGAGCGCCGGGTCGTAGATCATCGCCAGCACGCGCTCGCGTCCGAGTCGCGCCGTCGCGGCCTCGGCGCCGGCGTCCTGGATGCTGCGCGCGGCGGCCTCGGAGGCGGCGCGCAGGCCGCCGCCCGCGGGACCGCTGGCGAAGCCGGGGACCGCGGCCGGAGCCCCCGCGGGCGCGCCCGAGCGCGGCTCGCGCGGGCGGGTGGCGGGCGCGGGCATGGGGGCAGGGGCGTGGTGACGGACCATGAGGACCTCCGGACTGGCCCTCGTGGAACGGCGCTCGGTCGGCGAAAGCGAAAGCGCGCGCGCGATGCGCGACGTGGGGGCGCGCGGGCGCGCCCGAGCGGGTCACCAGAGGACGGCGTGCATGGGCGGCGAGGCGCGCAGCCACACGATGGCGTCGAAGTTGTCGCGCATGATCATCTTCTCCTCGGAGAGGAACCACTCGGCCTCGGGCGGCGCCCACTCCGAGCGCGGATCGTAGATGAGCTGGTCGGCGTCGGTGTCGTCGAAGAAGGCCTGCTCGATGTCGCCGTCGCCCTGGCCCTGCTCGGTCGAGCCGTCGCCGGTGCTGACGCCGGGCCAGTTGATGCCGGGGTGGTAGGCGGTGATGGCCACCGGGCGATAGGCGCGACCGCGGCGCAGGCGCAGCTCGGAGCCGAGGGTCCGGGCGTTGGCCACGAAGTTGGTCTTCGCGATGTGCGGGTGGTCGGCGGCGAGGTGGTAGTTGTGGGCCCAGAGGGCGATGCGCTGGCCGGGGAAGTCGAGGGCGGCGCGCGCCTCGAAGATGTCGGCCATGGCGACGTCGCGCGACTCCCACGAACGGCGGACGTCGATCACGTCGTAGAAGGCCTGGCCCTGCCACGAGCGGAACGAGCGGAGGTCGATCGCCAGCTCGGCCCAGTCGTGGGCCGGCACCTGCGCCTCGACGCTCGCGGCGAGATCGGCCTCGAGCGCGTCGATGGCGGCGTTGCAGGCCGCGAAGTCCTCGGCCGGGTAGGCCTCGCCATAGACGGAGTTGCACGGCGCCAGCGAGGCCATGGCCGCCTCCTTGCGATCGGCGGCGTGGGCGTCGAGGAAGGCGGCGAAGGCGTCGAGGTCGTCACTCGGCTGCTGCGCGTCGAAGCCGAAGAAGCGCACGCGGTCGTCGCCGTGGGCGGCGTTCCACTCGCACAGCCAGCGGAAGAGGGCGGCCGTGTGGTCGTCGACGAAGACGCCGAAGATGGGGTAGTGCGGCGGGCCGAAGACCGCCACCGGATCGGCGTCGCACGGGCCTTCCTGGAGGTAGCGGTCGAGCCAGGTCGCGGCGGTGTGCGGCGTCTCCATGGCCAGGACGCGCACGCCGTGGCCGAGGACGAGGTCGCGCACGAGGCGCTCCTTCGTCGCGTAGAAGCCGCCGGACGTGTGGACGCTCTCGCCGAGGCCGACGACGTCGGCGTCGAGCACGAGGTCCCAGAGCGGCGCGAGGTCGTCGTCGGGCAGCGTCGGGTCGAGGCCGTCCATGCGGTAGAGGCCGGGGAAGATGGTGCGGTCGTCGCTGGTGTCCGCGTCCGCGCTGTCGACCGCGGTCGTGTCGGCGATGGCGTCGGGGGTCGCGGTCGCGTCGGCGGTCGCGGTCGCGTCGGCGAGGGCGTCCGGGGTCGCGGTGGCGTCGATGGTCGCGGTCGCGTCGGGGGCCGAGTCGCCGCAGGCGGCGATGAGGGCGAGGGCGGTGAGGGCGAGGTGGCGCGTCGTCATGGGTCCTCCGATCGACCAGCGGCAGTATCGTCGGTCGGCGGCGCCGCGGGCGTTCGTTCTCCGATTTGAACCACGGCGGCTGGTGCGAACGCCTCGGCGTGTCCATCATGGCGGCCGGAGGTTCTCATGGCTTCGAATCCGAGCGGCACCCTCGACGTGCTCGTCATGTATCGTCCTCAGCCCGGGCAGGAGGACGCCGCCGAGGCGCTCATCCAGAAGAACTGGCCGACGCTCCACCGCCTCGGCATGGCCACCGCCAAGACCGCGCAGGTCTGGCGCGCGCTCGACGCCAACGGCGGCACGACCTTCTTCGAGGTGTTCACCTGGACCGACGCGACCGCGCTCGACCGCGCTGGCGAGAACGCCGAGGTCACCGCCATCTGGGACGCGATGAGCCCGATCATGGCCGGCATGGACATCCTGCGCGCGGCACCGGTGCCCGTCACCTGAGCGGAGCCGGGTGGCCGACCCGGGCGACCCGTGCGGAGCGAAGCCATGTCAGATGAGCCGATTAGCCACGCTGTGACGATCGACGACGTCCTGCGGCCGATGCGCTTCCCGCGCGGCACCGAAGCGCGCAACGGGCTCTGGCTCGCGCCGCTCACCAACCTGCAGAGCGAGCCCGACGGCACGCTGTCGAGCGCCGAGGAGCGCTGGCTCCTGCGCCGCGCCGAGGGCGGCTTCGGCGTCGTCGAGACCTGCGCCGCCTACGTGGCGCAGGACGGCAAGGCCTGGCCGGGCGAGCTCGGCATCGACCGCGACGCGTGCGTGCCGCGCCTGGCCGAGCTGGCGGCCGGCCTGCGCTCGCGCGGCGCGCTCGGCCTGGTGCAGCTCTTCCACGGCGGCGCTCGCGCCGCGCGCGCGGTGTCGGGCCTCGAGCCGTGGAGCGCCACGGCGGTGACCACCGCGGGCGCCGGCATGGAGCCCGCGCGCGCCGGCAGCGAGGAGGACCTGGCGCGCGTCATCGACGACTTCCGCGCCGCCGCGCTGCGCGCGCACGCGGCCGGCTTCGACGGCATCGAGGTGCACGGCGCGCACGGCTACCTCTTGTGCCAGTTCCTGTCGGCGGTCGCGCCGGCGCGAGACGATCGCTGGGGCGGCTCGCTCGAGGGCCGCGCGCGCCTCCTGCGCGAGGTGGTGCGCGCCATCCGCCAGGCGGTGCCGCCGCCGTTCCTGGTCGGCGTGCGACTCTCGCCCGAGAACTACGGCGCCATCACCGGCCTCGACCTCGACGAGACGGCCATCGTCGCGCGCGACCTCGTCGAGGACGGCATCGACTTCCTCCACCTGTCGCTCTGGGACCACCGCCTGCCGTCGCGCAAGTACCCGGACGAGAACCCGTATCGGCGCGTGCGCGCGGCCGTCCCGGCGGACGTGCCGATGGTCGCGGCGGGTCAGTTCTGGACGCCCGACGAGGTCGCGAGCTGGGTCGGCTCGGTCGGTGGACCGGTCGGGAGCGCGCCGGTCGCCCTCGGTCGCGCCGCCATCCTCAACCCCGAGTGGCCGCGCCTCGCCGCGACGCCGGGCTGGCTGCCGCGGCGCCCGCCGATGACCGCGGCCGAGCTCGGCGCGGCCGACGTCAGCCCGACCTTCGTCCAGTACCTGCGCCGCTGGAAGGGCTTCGTCGCCGACGCGCCGGTCCTGTGAGCGCCGGCCCGATCACTGGCCGACGCAGCTGTCGTACTTCGGCCGGCAGACGTCCTCGGCGTAGCCGCTGGCCAGGCAGTCCGTGTAGACGCCCTTGCACTGGCAGGCGAGGTCGCCGCAGCTGGGATCGACGCTGACCGGCTCGCCGCGGCAGATATGCCATTCCGACTCGCACTCATTCGGTGCGAAATAGACGGACAGGCATTTGTCAAACCACTGGTCGCAGGCCGCCACGTCCGAGCCCGGCGTCCACAGGTAGGCCGTGCACGAGGCGCACATGACGGGCTCCACCGCGGGATCGCCGCAGCGCAGGCGCACGTTCTCGAGCGGCGGACAGACGCCCGACCACTCGTCCTTCTTGCCGTCGCAATTGACATCCAGCAGCGCGTCGACGGGAAATGCCATGCTCACGGTCAGGTCGATGTCGGCCTCGGTGTCGGCGGCGAAGCGCGCGCCGGCGCCGCTGTCGCAGACGCCGGTCGGCACCACGCGATGGAAGCCCGGGCCGAGCGTGCCGAGCGCGTCGCTGACGATGCCGTCGGGGGTGTAGAGGATGACGCGCTGGGCGGCGCCGCCGACCAGGATCTCGCTGGCGCGGTCCCACTGGCCGTCGCCATCCTGGTCGAGGTAGGCCAAGAGCAGCGCCTGCGCCACCTGGCCGCTGCCGTCGGCGACCGCGTGCAGCAGCGAGTCGGGCGGCGGCTCGTAGAGCGTCACGGTGAAGCGCGCCGGGAACGTGCCGGCCGTCGACACCTCCTGCTCGACGGCGGTCTCGAGCTGGAAGTCGGTGCCCTTGGTGGGCGTCCAGAAGATGCCGACGCGCAGCTCGCCCTGGTCGCGATGGCCGTCGCCGAGCAGCGTCGAGGTGCCGGCCTCGAGCTCGACCCAGCCCTCGAGCTGGAACAGCGCCTCGCCCGGCCAGGTGCCGTCGACGACCGCGTCGCCGCAGGCCGCGACGCCGCATGCCAGGCCGGCCGCGAGGCCGAGCGTCGCCACGGCGATGCGATGGATTGCGCGGTCGCTCATGGCAGGAGCACTCCGAAGCCGAGGGAGGCCGTCGGCGCGGCGCGCGTCTCGGTCCGGCTCGCGCCGGCGCCGTGCGCCACATCGAGGAAGTAGAGCTCGTCGCCGACGTCGATCTGCAGCGTGACCGAGCCCGACAGCGCGAGCTCCACGCGCAGGAACGGCCCGAAGCGCCCGAGCACCTGGTTCTTGGCGGGCGCGCGACCCTCGCTGTCGAACGACTGCGACAGCCAGTCGACGCCGCCGCGGAGGCCGAAGCCGACGCCGTGGCGGCCGATGTCGAAGAGCTTGTAGAGCCCGACGTCGAGGCCCATGAGGCCCTGGCTCAGGCTCACGTGCGCGTTCTCGCCGCCGCTCCGGCCGTAGCGGAAGCGGAGCCGCAGCGCCAGGTCGGCGAAGTCGAGCTGGCCGGTGACGGCGCCGAGCACGAACGGGTCGGTCGACGGTAGCAGCGCGCCGGCCACCTCGAGGTCGGCGCCCAACGACAGGGCGCGCCGCTCGGCCTGGCCGTAGCCCTTCCGCACCGCGTGCCGATACGGCACCTGCACGAAGTCGCCGTCGGCGACCTTGGTGACCGCGCCAGCCACCACCGCGCGCTCGGTCTCGAAGACGCGCGCCGTCTCGCGCCGCCGCACGAGGTAGGGCCCGGGCGGCAGCACCAGCTCGGTCTCGGGGCGCGCGTCGAGCTCGGCCGCCACCTCGCGCGCGCCGAAGCGCTCGAAGACGACGTAGTGGCCGGCCGCGACCAGCTCGAGCAGGCCCTGGCCGGTGTCGCCGCCCATGTGGGTCAGCACCAGCTCGCGCTGGCCCTGCATGTCGAAGGCGAAGGTCGGGTGTTGCACAACCGCGGTTGTGGATGTGGCGCTGAGCGTCTGCACGTAGGCATAGCGATAGGCCTCGGACAGCGTCACGCGCGCGTCGCCCGAGGCGTCGGCGGCGCCGAGGAGGCCGGTCACGAGGTGGTGGGTGAAGACGCCGCCGCCCAGCCGCTCGGACTCCTGCGCGTCCTCGCTCTCGGCCGAGCTGGTGATGATGGCCAGGCCTTCGCTCGAGAGCTCGTCCTGCGCGTCGATCCGGAAGCGCTCGGCCGGCACCGCGCCCTTCAGGCGCACGAGGCCGCCCGAGCGGCAGGCGTCGACCAGGAACACGCTCATGTCGGCGCCGATGGCGCGCACGGCCGCCTTCAGGTCGGCGAACGGCAGCTCGGTGCCGCGGAGGTGGAGCGCCTGGCCGTCGGCATGCCCACTATAATAGATGAACAGCACCGGCCCGCCGCTCTCGCCGCCCGGTGGCATGGGCGCCTGGATGCGGCCCTTCAGCGCGGCCAGCGAGCGGCGCACGTCGCCGGCGTCGGGCGAGAGCAGGAGGATGAGGTCCTCGGAGTCGACGCCGCCGAGCCGCGTCAGCACCTCGGCCATCTTCTGCGCGTCGCGCTCGGCGAAGGACAGGCGCGGCTCGTCGGCTTCGCCGACGTTGGCGCCGATGACGATGGCGAAGCGCTCGCCGGCGTGGGCCGTGCCGCTCGCGCCGACGCCGATGAGCCACAGCGCGCACGCCAGCCCGACCACACCCATCGATCCGCGCGCGCTCATGGCTTGGCCCCCGACACCTTGTGGAGCACGACCGCCCGGATGGTGCAGTCGGCGTGAGTCTGCCGGAAACGGGCGAGCAATGCCTCATCGCGACCGACCAGCTCACGCGTGGCGACGTCGGGGTAGGCGAAGCGGCCGGGGCAGAAGACCGCCACCAGGTGCTCGTCGCCGAGCACGTCGTCGAAGCGCATGGCGGCCTCGAGCTGCTCGGGCGCGGCGGTCGGGCCGATGGCCACGGCCTCGGCGCTGTCGGCCGCGACGACGCCGTCCTGCGGCCAGCACAGGTAGGTGTGGCCGGCCTCGTCGGAGCCGACGACCAGGAGGTAGCCGGGCGCGCGCAGGTTGACGCGGAAGCTGGCGCGGTCGCCCGGGTGGACCTCGGCGCCGCTCTGCACCAGGCGGCTGGCCGTGCCGTCGTGGATGTAGACCTCGAAGTCGAGGGCGCCGCTCTTCAGGATGATGTGGTCGCCGGCGTCGAGGTCGGCGTCGGGCGGGACGCCGGGGCCGGGGCCGACCGGCGCCTGGCCGCTCGGCAGGGCGATGACCAGCGCGAGCGCGGCGGCCGCCAGCGGCGCTCCCAGGGTCAGGGCGCGGCGCACGCGCGCGGCGCGGGCCTGGGCGATCGGCGTCGGCGTCGCCGTCGGCGTCGAGCGCATCGGCGCGGCCGGCGGGCGCAGGCCGACCTCGGCGTCGGCGGCGGCCAGCGCGGCCTGCGCCGCCTGGCAGCGCGCGCACTCGGCCAGATGCGCGAGCGCGCCGGCGCGGAAGGCGTCGTGGCTGCCGGGCCGGTCGGAGCGCAGGCGGTCGAACGCCAGCTCGGACAGGTGGCCGCCGCGGTCGAGGCCGCGGGGCGGGGCGTCCGATGCGGCGTCCGACGCCTGGGACGCCTGCGGGGGCCGCGTGCTCACGCCCCGTCCTCCACGCCGGCGTGGCGGCGGGCCAGCTCGGTGAGGGTCTTCAGGCGATTGGCGATGGTGCGATCCGAGACCTCGAGCATCTCGCCGATGTCGGCGGTGGTGAGGCCGTCGACGTAATAGAGGGTACCGATCATAGCGAGCTCCTCGTCGAGGGTACGCCACAGTGAGCTCAGGAACGCGCGCGCTTCGGGAGAGCTCCCGGGATCGCTCTGCGCCCACACGGTCGGGCCGTGGCGGACCAGCAGCGCCGCCTGGCGCTTCCGGTCGCGCAGGCGGTTGAGACACAGGTGGGTGGCGATGCGGAAGAGCCACGTCGCGGGCGAGCTCTCGCCACGGAAGCGGTCCTTCTGCTCGAGCGCGCGCACGAACACCTCGTGGACCAGCTCCTCGGCCTCCGACGGGCCGAGGAAGTAGCGCCCGCGCCGCAGCACCTGCGGCGCGAAGCGGCGGTAGAGGTCCTCGAGATCGAGCTCGGGGACCTCGCCGCGATCCTCGGGGGTGACGCCCAAGCGACTTCAGCGCGTCGCGTCGAACGCCGTCTTACACGCCTCGAGCGCCGCCACGCAGGCCGGCAGGGCCGAGCCGTCGGGGGTGGCGCGCAGGCAGGCCTGGAAGCCGTCCTCGCAGGGCGAGCCGGTGGCAGGGTCGGTCGTCGAGCCGTCGGCGCCGGCGCCGTCGTCGGGCTTCGAGCCGTCGGGGTTGCCGTTGGGGTCGTAGCCGCCGGCGCTGCCGCCGAGGCAGGCCTCGAACTTCTCCTTGCACGCGGTCGGGTCGTAGCCCGAGGCGAGGCAGCTATCGAGGTCGGCGCTGCAGGCGTCGGGCGCCGGCTGGCCGGGGTCGACCGGGTCGCTCGGCAGCTGGCCCCAGCACTCGCTGTAGCGCTCCTTGCACGCGACCGGGTCGCCGCCGGCCTTCACGCAGTCGTCGTAGATCGGCATGCACGGATCCTCCGACGGCTGGCCCGGGTCGCCCGTCCCGCTGCCCGTTCCACCGATCGACTCGACGCAGGCCATGTAGTCGTCCTTGCAGGCCGTCGGCTCGCCGCCCGAGGCGAGGCACGCGTCGAGCTTCGGGGCGCACGGGTCGCCGGGCTGGCCGCCGCCGCCGGCCTCGGGCCCGCACACGCCGGCGCACCAGCGCACCTTCTCGAGGCACAGCGCGAGGTCGTAGCCCTGGCCGGCGCAGGCCAGGAAGTCGGCCTTGCACTGGTCCCACGGGTCGGCGGCCGAGCCGTCGCCGGGCGTCGGGTTGCCGTTGGGGTCGACGGGGTCGGGCTTGTCGCCGTCGGGGGCGCCGCTCGAGTCGGGGGCGGCGCCCTCGCCGGTGCAGTCGATGAAGGCCAGCTTGCAGGCGAGCGGGTCGCTGCCCGACGCGAGGCAGGCGTCGAAGTCGGCGCCGCAGTCGGCGCCGGGCTGGAGGCTCGCCCGGGTCTGGCCGGGGCTCGAGTTGGAGGCGCCGTCGCACGCGGCTGCGAGCGGCAGTGAGCAGAGCAGGACGAGGTGAGCGCGCATCGAGTTCTCCGGGGTACGGTCGGGTTCGGGGCAGGGTCGGGCGGCGTCGGGCGCCTTGCCCGAGGTTCGCGGCCACCGACACCACTGCCTCGGCGATCCGAAAAACCCGCGGAGGATTTCTTACCTGATTCCACGGCCGCGGCCAATGACGCGGCCCCGCGCGGTCACGCCCGCGACATGGCGCTTGTGGTCCGGGCCGGCTCGGGGCATACGCTCGCGCCCGATGCACTCGACCGAGACACCGAAAAAGACCGCTGTCATCGCCGCCGTCCAGCTCCCCGACGTCGACGACGCCGCCCACGCCGGCGACATCGCCGAGCTCACGCGCCTCATCGAGACGCTCGGCCTGAAGGTCGTCGGCGCCGTCACCCAGAAGCGGAAGAGCCTCAGCACCGCCGCCATCTTCGGCTCGGGCAAGCTCATGGAGCTGGCCGCCTACACCGGCGGCAGCGGCGTCGTGCCGACCTACGTGCCGACCGGGAAGAAGAAGGCCAAGGGCGACGACGAGGACGACGACGGCGACGACGCCGAGGGCGCGAGCGACGCCGCCGAGGCCGCCGAGCCCGACGCGGACGAGGACGGCGCAGCCGCCGCCGCGGCGCCCGACGGCGCGGCCATCGCCCAGGCCCCGCCGCACCCCGACGGCGCCTATCCGCGCGCCGACGTGGTGGTGGTCGACCACGAGATCAGCCCGCGCCAGGCGCGCAACCTCGAGAAGGCGACCGACGCCGAGGTGCTCGACCGCACCGGCGTCATCGTCGAGATCTTCCACCGCCACGCCAACACGCGCGAGGCGCGCCTGCAGGTCGAGATCGCGCGCCTCGCCTACGTCGTGCCGCGGCTCCGCGCCGGCGTGCGCGGCACCGAACGCCAGCGCGGCGGCGTCGGCGCCGGCAAGGGCGCCGGCGAGTCGGCGCTCGAGCTCGACCGCCGCAAGGTGCGCGACCGCATCGCCGAGCTGCGCGCCGAGCTCGTCGCCATCGCGCGCGACGAGGAGAACCGCCGCCAGCGGCGCCAGGGCGTGCGGCGCGTGGCGCTGGTCGGCTACACCAACGCCGGCAAGTCGTCGCTCATGCGCGCGCTGACGGGCAGCGAGGTGCTGGTCGAGGACAAGCTGTTCGCGACGCTCGGCACCACCGTGCGCGCGCTCCAGCCCGAGGTGCTGCCGCGCATCCTCGTGTCGGACACGGTCGGCTTCATCAAGAAGCTGCCCCACGACCTGGTGGCGTCGTTCCGCTCGACGCTCGACGAGGCGCTCGAGGCCTCGCTGCTCCTGTTCGTGGTCGACAGCTCCGACCCGAGCTTCCGGGACCAGCTCCGGGTGACGAAGACGGTGCTCACCGAGATCGGCGCCGACGACATCCCGAGCCGCATCCTCTTGAACAAGGTCGACCGCGTCGCGCCCGAGCAGCGCGAGATGCTGGCCGTCGAGTGGCCCGACGCCATCCAGCTCTCGGCCCACGATCCGGCCGACGTGGCCCGCCTCCGCGACACCATCATCGCCTTCTTCGAGGCCGAGTTCGAGACCGCCACGCTGGTCATCCCCTACGCGCGCGGCCAGCTCACCGGACAGGTGCGGGCCAGCATGCGCGTGCTCGGCGAGAAGCACGAAGAGGACGGCACCCACCTCACGGTGATCGCGCCGTCCATGGAGATTGACAAATTCAGGGCGCTCCTGAAGTGACGCAGCCTCGCTAGGACATGCGCGTCCACGCCTCGCCGCGCACGCGGAAGAGGTCCGGGCTGACGCTGTCGACGTAGTCGAAGAGGCGCGCCACCACGGGCCGCAGCTCGCCGGCCCACGCCTGGTCGGCGTCGTCGGCGCCGGCCGGCGCCAGCACGAAGGCGTGCCAGTTCGGTACGGCGACGATCCAGCCGCGCGCCGGATCGGCCGCCGGGATGGACGGGATGCGCGCGGCCACGTCGGCGGCGCGGAGCGCCATGGCGGCGACGAACGAGCCGTTGCCGACGCGATGAGCGGCGCCCGCTCGTCGAGGCGCCCGTACCAGCCCCGGAACGCCTCAGGCGTCGAGCGTGACCGGCCCGCGCGGGCGCGCCTGGCAGGCGAGCACCAGGCCACGCTGGCGGTCGACGGCGGACAGCGCGTCCTGCACCTCCATCACCACGCGGCCGGCGGTGAGGCGCGTCTTGCACTGGCCGCAGATGCCCGAGCGGCACTCGAAGGGGATGCTCACGCCGCAGCTCTCGGCGGCCTCGAGCAAGGTCGTCGGCGCCTCGACCTCGGTCGTCACCGCCGAGCGCGCGAAGGCCACCGTCGCGGTCGCGCTCGCGTCGTCGTCGGCCGGGCCGGCGTCGCTCGCGATGGGCGCGGCGTCGACGGCCGCCTCGGCGCCGGCCGGCGGCGAGACGAACTCCTCGGTGGCGACGTCCTCGGGCGCGACGCCGAGCGTGCCGAGCAGCGCGCGCACGGCCAGCATCATCGGCTCGGGGCCGCACAGGAAGACGGGCGTGCGCCGGCGTCCGAGGTCGGGCACCAGGCCGGCCAGGAGCGCGGCCGAGACGTGGCCGCGCGCGCCGGCCCAGTCGGCGTCGGGCTGGCTCAGCGTGACGACCACGTGCAGGTTGGGGAAGCGGCGCTCGAGGTAGGCCAGCTCGTCCTGGAAGATGATGTCGGCGCGCGTGCGCACTGATATTGCCAAATAGATGTCGCCGGGCCAGGCGCGATCGGTGAGCCAGCGTACCATCGACATGAGCGGCGTGATGCCGACGCCGCCGGCCACGAGCAGCACGCGCTCCGACGGCGCGCGCTCGGCGCTGGCGCCATCGAAGACGAAGCGGCCGGCCGGCGCCGAGACCTTGACGAGGTCGCCCTCGCGCACGGCGTCGTGCAGGAAGTGCGAGGCGTAGCCGTCCTTGGCGCGCTTCACGCTGAGCTCGCAGTGCTGGCCGCGGCTCGGCGACGAGGCGATGGTGTAGGAGCGATTGACGCGGCGACCGCTGATATCGAGCTTGATATTGAGATATTGCCCGGGGCGGTAGTCGAAGGGCAGGGGGCCGCCGTCGGGCGACACCAGGCGGAACGTCTTCACGTCGTGCGTCTCCTGGAAGACGCGTGCGACGCGCAGCTCGCCCGACCAGAAGCGGCGCTGGCGGGCCGCCGCCGCAGCGGCCCGCGCGGCGTTCGCCGAGGCCGTCGCCGGGGCGGCGCGCGGCGCGTGCGCGCGCTGGCGCAGGTCGAGGTAGTGGCGCACGACTCGATAGACCAGCAGCACGCCCAGCACGATGGCGAAGGCGCGCGGCGCGCGGATGTCGGACTTCACCAGCAGGAGGAAGTGGATGACCGCCAGGATGGCGATGGGGTAGGCCAGGCGGTGCAGGAGCTTCCAGCGCTTGGCGCCCAGGCGCTGCACCATCTTGTCGGTCGAGGTCAGCGCCAGCGCCGACATGAGCACGAGCGCGATGGTGCCGATCTGGAGGTAGGTGCGCGTCAGGATCTCGTCGATGGTGCTCGAGAGCGAGCCGGCGCGGTCGAAGACGAAGAATATGACAAAATGGCTGGCCAGATAGAAGAACGCCAGCAGGCCCAGCGCGCGCCGCACGCCGATGATCACGTTCCAGCCGGTGATGCGACGGAGCGGCGTCACCGCCAGCGACAGCATCAGCATGACCAGGCCGACCAGGCCGGTCGTGCGGATGGCGAAGTTGACGTCGTTGGCGCCGAGCTCGTGGTGGAGCGCGTCCCACACGAGCAGCGCCATCGGCACGAGGCCGTTGACGACGACCAGCGTCTTGGCCAGCGGCAGGTCGATGGCGAAGCGGCGCGCGGCGGGCCGGGCGAGCGTCGCCGGAGCGGCGGAGGTGAGGTCAGAAGTTGGCACGGAGATCCATCCCGGCGTAGAGGCCCGCGACCTGCTCGGCGTAGCCGTTGAACGGCAGCGTCTTCCGGCGCCCCGACTCGCCGATGCGCTGCTCGGTGGCCTGGCTCCAGCGCGGGTGCGCCACCTCGGGGTTCACGTTGGCGAAGAAGCCGTACTCGCTCGGCGCGTAGCGGCTCCAGCTGGTCGGCGGCTGCTCGGCCACGAGCGTCATCTTCACGATCGACTTGATGCCCTTGAAGCCGTACTTCCACGGCACCACGAGGCGCAGCGGCGCGCCGTCCTGCGGCGGCAGCTCGCGGCCGTAGAGGCCGCTCGCGAGCAGCGTCAGCGGGTGCATGGCCTCGTCGAGGCGCAGGCCTTCGACGTAGGGCCAGTCGAGCACGTCGGTCTCCTGGCCGGGCATGCGCGTCGGGTCGAGCAGCGTCTCGAAGGCCACGTACTTGGCGCTGCCCAGCGGCTCGACCTGGTCGATGAGCTTCGAGAGCGGGAAGCCGGCCCAGGGGATGACCATCGACCAGGCCTCGACGCAGCGCATGCGATAGACGCGCTCCTCGGGCGGCGCGATGGCCAGGACATCCGCCAGGTCAAAGACGCGCGGCTTCTTGACCAGGCCGCCCACCGCCAGCTTCCAGCCCGCGGTCGAGAAGCCGGCGGCCTTGCCGGCGACGCCGTCCTTGTTGGTCGAGAACTCGTAGAAGTTGTTGTAGTGGGTGATGTCGGCCAGCGACGTCATCGGCTCGTCGGTGCGGAAGCCGGCGGCCGCGGCGGCCGGCGCGGCGCCGGGGGCGGGGACGGTCAGGCCGGCCAGCTTCTTGGTCTCGACGGCCTCGGTCGACACGCCGTTCAGCGCTCTATAGAGGAGGCCGCTGCCGACCGCGGTCGCGGCGACGAGGCCGCCGCGCATGAGCGCGCGGCGGTTGAAGTAGGTCGAAGCTGGGGTGACCTCGGCGTCGAGGCCCTGGTCGTGCTTGGTCATGGATGCCCTCGCTCGGGGTGTTCGGGCGGCGTGCGGTCGACGTTACCGGAAAAGGTTGCCGTGCGCGCCGTCACGACGGGGTGTTCTGCCCGATCGATCGTGCGCCAGCGACCCGCGCGGCCTCGCGCGAGCGCATGGCCGGCCGTCGCGCCGCGCGTCGGCCGGCGGCATGGGCCTTGCTCCGATCGCCGTCGGAGGTTGCGATGAGGACGCAATGGCTGATGGTGGCAGATGCCGGTCGGGCCCAGATCTTCGCGACCGATGCCGTCCACGATGTGCTCGAGCCCGTCCAGTCCCATGTCCATCCGGCGAGCCGGATCGAGACCCACGACCTCGTCTCCGGCCCGCGCGGCTCGATGACCGCGGGTCCTGGCGGCGCGCACAGCTCGTTCGAGCGCCACACCGATCCCCACCGCGTCGAGATCGAGAGCTTCGCGCGCGAGCTCGCCGCGGCGGCCCGGAGCGGGCGCGTCGAGCACGAGTTCGAGGAGCTCATCGTGGTGGCGCCGCCGCGGCTGCTCGGCCTCATCCGGAGCCACCTCGACGTCGACACCGAGCGCTGCCTCGTCGGCAGCATCGCCCACGACTGGATGGACATCCCGCAGCGCGAGCTGCTCGCGCGCGTGCGCACCGCCCTGGCCGGCGCGCCGACGTCGTGAGCGCGCGGCGGTTGTCTTCGCGCGGTCCATCGACTACGACCGGAGCATGCTCCGCTCGCTCGCTGTCGCTGTCGTCGCTGTCGTCGCTGTCGTCGCCACGCTCACCGTCGATCCGCTGACGCGCGCCGCCGCGCCGGCCGACCCGGCGCTCGCGGCCGCGCGCACGCCGCTCCTCGGCGGGCGGCTCAGCGTGCGCCTGGCCGAGGGCATGAAGGTCGAGGCGCGCGGCCACAGCCTGATGGCGGCCGACGCGGCCCAGGAGGACGAGACGCGCGCCGTCGTCGACAAGGGCGACGTGCGCCTGGTGATGATGGTGTGGGAGCTCTACACGCGCGCCGGCGACGACTTCGCGGCCGCCGTGAAGGCCGACCTCGCGGCCGGCGGCATGGCCGCGCCGCCGGCGCTCGAGACGCCGACGGTGGCGGCGCCGCTGAGCGCGCTGGCGGTCACGCCGCCGCCGCCGAGCCCGCCGCGCGACGGCAACGTCATCTACGAGGCCTACGTCAAGCAGGCCGACGGCACGGTCGAGCTCATCGCCTTCTACGTGAGCCCCGAGGGCTTGCAGGACGCGGCGCGCTGGGTGGCGCTGGCGCGCGCCGTGGTCGGCACGCTCGAGGCCGGCAAGCGCGCCCTGGCGCTGGGCGGCGGCGAGGTGGCCTTCGCCGGCGCCGGCAAGGACAAGCTCGTGCTGACGCTGCCACCGGGCTTCGTCACCGCCACGCAGGACGGCCCCGACTTCTCGGTCTACCGCATCCGCCAGGTGGTGACGCTGGGCCAGCCGCAGCCGCTGTGCGGCATCTATCTCGGCGGGCACCCGAGCTACCAGCACAGCCAGCGCGACATCCCGGCCGACAAGGTGACGACCGTCATGGGCGTGCTCATCGGCGTCGCGACGGCGTGGCACCAGTGGGGCGACGGCGGCGGCACGACCACCGAGGCCATGGTCGACCATCCGCTGCAGCCGTCGCTGCGCGTGCACGCGTTCTGCGCCGCCCCGACCGTGGCCGAGCGCGACCGGCTGCAGCAGCTCGTGAGCACGCTGCGCGTCGTGCCCTGAGGCGCCGGCATGCGCCGCGCCCTGGTGGTCTTCTGCGCGCGCGGCGCCCTCGCCGGGCTGGCCGCGCTGGTCGGCTGCGGCGGCGACGACCTCGCGACGCCGTTCTGCCTCGAGCGCGACCCCGAGACCGGCGGGCTGCCGTGCGACGACGGCGATCCGTGCACCGAGGACCGCTGCGACCAGGTCGCCGACCGCTGCGTCTTCGTGCCGGAGGACGCCGCCAACGCGTGCCGCACCGACCTCCACTGCGACGACCACAACGCCTGCACCGACGACGCCTGCGTCATCGACGGCTGCGGCTTCCAGCGCTGCCGGCACACCTTCGCCAACGGCTGCCAGCAGTGCGAGGACGGCCTCAGCCTCGGCTGCGACGACGGCAACGACTGCACCGTCGAGCGCTGCGTCGAGCACGCCTGCGTCTACGAGAGCCAGCCGCTGTGCCAGTACATGTGCGGCCGCGGCCAGTTCCAGAGCGGCCGCTTCCTCCTCGCGCCGGAGTGGGATGGCTACGGCACGGCCGGCGGCGTGCCGACGCCGATCGAGAGCGCGACGGCGCCGTGCTCCGAGGCCGAGGCGTGCACGTGCCGCGAGGACGTGGCGCTCGGCCCGATCACGGCGTCGGGCGCGCTCCGGCTGGTGGCGACGCCGGCCGTCCCCGACCTCGGGTGCCGGGTCGATACCTGCGACGCGGGCGCGCCGTGGGACTGCTCGCCGCTCATCGCCGGCCTGCGCTACGTGGTGTGGGGGCGCGGCGCGACGCCCGGGCTGTTCCCGGTCGAGGGCTTCTGCCTGGTGACGTCGCCCGGCAACCTGCAGGGCCACTACCGCGGGACGCTGGACGGCGGAGATTGGCAGATTCCGCTGGACGCCGCCGCCGGCTATTTTCCGCCCGACTTCGGCTTCACCTTCACGCCCGGCGACTGCGGCGGCTGCGGCTACCGCATCGGCGATCCGGTCGCGCTCTTCACCTTCGCGGCCCAGTCGTTCGCGCTCGACGTGGCGCTGGAGGGCCCCGACGGCGCGTCGCACCGGCTGCACGGCACCATGTACCCGAACGGCAGCGCGCTGGTCGGGAACCTCGTCGACCGGACGCTGACGACCACGCTGCGGCTCGAGCGGCTGCCGGGAATGTGACACGCTTAATGTGACAAATTCAGGGCGTCGCCGGCGGCCGGAGCCGTAGCGTCATCCCGACTCGTCCTGCTGCATGGTCTGCATCAGGTCCTGCATCGGGTCGCCGCGCAAGAGCATCGACTGGTTCTTCTGCTCCATGCGCGTGGCGATCTCGAGCAGGCGGTAGTCGATGGGCCGATCGGCCGAGGCGGCGAAGAAGGCCGCGCGCAGGACGGCGTTGCGGATGAGGCCGCCGGTGAGCTCGAACTCCTTGGCCAGGTCGGCGATGTCGGCGTCGTCGACCGCCTGCGGCAGGCCGTCGAGCATGCTCTTCCAGAGCAGGACGCGCATGTCGAGCTCGGGCTTCGGGAAGTGCACGCGCACCGTGACGCGCCGGCCGAACGCCTCGTCGATGCTCTCGGCCAGGTTGGTCGTCAGGATGGCCAGGCCGCTGAAGCGCTCGATGCGTTGCAAAAGGAAGTTGACCTTCAGGTTGGCGTGGCGGTCGTGCGAGTCCTTCACCTCGGTGCGCTTGGCGAAGAGGCTGTCGGCCTCGTCGAAGAGGATGAGCGCCTGGGCGCGCTCGGCCTCGTCGAAGAGCATGCCGAGGTGCTTCTCGGTCTCGCCGATGTACTTGCTCATCACCTTCGAGAGGTCGACCTGGAAGAGGTCGAGGCCGAGCTCGCGCGCGATGATGTTGGCGGCCATGGTCTTGCCGGTGCCGGGCGGGCCCTCGAAGAGGACGCTGATGCCGCGCGCCTCGCCGAAGCGCTCGCCCATCTTCCAGTCGACCATGACCTTGTGGCGCATGCGGTAGCGGTCGACCAGGCTCCGGAGGTTGATGACCACCGAGCTCGGGCAGATGAGCTGCGGCCAGTCGTAGCGGTGCTCGACCAGCGTGGCGATCTGGCGCAGCCGATGGCGCAGGAACGTCTTCACCTCGGCGCGCACCTCGTCGACGGTGACGCCCTTCTCGGCCACGCGCGCCACGCGCTCGCACGCCGTCGCCACCGCCTCGATCTCGCCCGGCGTCAGCCGGAAGGCCTCGGTCAGCTGCTGCGGCGTAACGCCGTCGGCCAGCGTGCCGGGCCCGGCCGCGCGCGCCCACAGCGCGTTCGAGGCGGCGGCGTCGGGCATCGGCACCTCGATGAGCGAGAGCCCGCGCTGCACGTCGGGCAGCTCGTCGAAGCTCGGGCCGACCACCAGCGTCACCGGCAGCGGGTGCTCGCGCAGGCTCTGCTCGAGGCCTACCGACATGCGCCGCACCAGCTCGGCCGACTTCTCGCCGATCGACGACTCGTCCTCGCCGCCGCCGCCGCTCGAGGTCAGCGAGCCGTCGACCAGCGTGTCCCAGCCGCGCAGCACCAGCACCGCGTCCTGGAGCCGCGCCTCGCGCATGGCCTCGGCCAGCACCGCCGCGTGGCTGCCGTCGTCGCGCGTGTTCCAGGCCGCCGCGCCGGCGAGGTCGATGGCCAGCGTCGACCAGCCGCACGCCGCCGCCGCCTCGCGCACCCAGCGCGTGCGCCCGACGCCGACCGGGCCCTTCAGGATCCACAGCGGCTGCGAGCCGCCCGCGCGCAGCGTGCGAAAGCCCTTGGCGAACCACTCGAACTTCTCGCGCGCCTTGTCCGACAGCGCCATCGGCCGCGGATCGGGCGCGGTCCACAGCGCGCCGTACGACTCCATCGACGGGTCGAGCCCCATCTCGCCGCGCGCCAGGCGCACGAGCCGCGTCGACGGCCGCAGCGGCCCGCTGGCGTCGAGGCCGAAGCGCGGGTCGACCACGAGGAGCTCGTAGCGCACGAGCGGCGACCACGGCTCGAGGCGGCCGCGCACCTGCAGGCGGCGCCGCGGCTCGATGACCGTCTCGATGAGCGTGGCCAGCGTCGGCCAGCGCGCGCCGTGATCGTCGAGCTGCGCGAAGCGGCGCGCGATGGCCGGGTCGACCTCGGCGCCGATGGCCGCGGCCCACAGGAGCCGATCGTCGTCGTTCAGGCCGAGCCGCTCGGCGAGCAGCACCAGCGGCGGCTTCTCGTCGCCGGCGGCCAGGTCGGCCACCAGCTCGTCGCGGCGGCGCGCGGCGTCGACCAGCGCCTCGACCTCGTCGGGCTCGAGCTGGCCGCGGCCGAGGCCGACGCTGCGCGCGCGCATCACGCGGGCGCTGTGGACGTCGAGCGCCACGCGCCGCCAGCCGAGCTCGGCGTCGAGGTGTCGCTCGGCCAGATCCTCCAGCGCGCGGTTCGCCATCAGCCGTCCTCCGTGCTCGACGTGCTCGACGTGCTCGCCAGGCTCGCGTGGTGTGCCGCCTCGGCCGTGAGCGCGCGCGCCCGCACCGCCCACGGCATCAGCTCGAGCGCGATCGCGCCGGCGCTGTCGACGTGCGCCAGGAACATCTCGGCCGCGCCCCACGCCCGCTGCACGTCGCCCTCGGCCAGCGCCGCGCGCATCGCCAGCGGCCACGCCTCGGCCTCCGTCAGCTGCGCGACGAGCGCCGGCGGCATGCGCGCGTCGCCGCCCTGGCTACGCGCGAGCCACACGTCGACGGTGGCGGCCTCGGCCCACCACAGGCGATGGCCGAGCTCGCCCAGGATGCTGGCGGCCCACGTCGCGAGGCCGCTCGCCTCGGTGCTCGGCGTCTGATGGTCGCCGGCCGTCCAGGCCGCGGCCGCCTGCCAGGCGCCGAGGCGCGCCGCGTGTGCGCGGCGACCGGCGCGCATGAGCTCGGCCACGACCGGCTCGGCGGCGCGCGCCGCGGCGAGCGCGTCGTCGCTGCCGTGCAGCGCGATGGCGCGCAGGCGCTCGACGTGCCAGCCGAGCTGGAGGCGCGGGTGGCGCGCGACGAACGGCTCGGCGGCGAGCGCCTCGAGCAGCGCCAGCGCGCCGCGCGCATGGCCGCGATCGGTGGCCCGCGCGGCCGCGCCGATGGCGGTCGCGGCGCGATCCCACGGCGTCGTCGCTCGGGCGTGCGCGCGCGCCAGGACGCGCCCGGCCTCGCCCCAGCGCCCGAGCGCCGCCAGCACCTCGGCGCGCTCGTACGCGACGGCGCCCGCGCCGGGCGCATCAGGCCAGCCGTCGGCCGCGTCGGCCAGCGCGCGCGCCGCCTCCTCGAGGCGGCCGAGCGCCGCCAGCGCCTGTCCGGCGACGAGCGCCGCGCGCGCCGCGACGTCGAGCGCGCCGGCCTCGTGGGCCTGGCTCACCTCGCCGCGCGCCAGCGCCAGCGCGCGCTCGTAGCGGCCCTGGTCGAGCTCGCGCTGGGCCAGCACCAGCGCGCGCTCGGGCGGCTCGCCGCGCCAGCCGGCGACGACCGCGGCCAGCTCGTCGGCGCGCTGGGCCTCGCGCGTCTCGGCGCGGGCGCCGAGCTCGGCGAGCCATCCGGCGACGCGCGGGTCGGTGCAGTCGGCGAGCGCGGCCGTGCGCGCCCGCAACAGCAGCCACGAGGTGCGCGCCGCGCCGGGCTCGAGCGCGTCGTCGAGCGCGCCGAGCCGGTCGAGGCCGTCGGCCACGCGCGCGACGTCGTCGTGGCGCAGCGCGGCCCGTGCCCAGCGCGCGGCGTTGTCGGCCGCGGCCACCACGCGCCCGGCGACGAGCAGGCAGTTGGCGCGGCCGAGCGCGTGCGGCTCGACCTCCCACTCGTTGGCGAGGCGCTCGGCCAGCGCCGCGCGGCCCTCGCCGTGTCGGTGCAACGTGCGCCGCAGCTCGGGCTCGGCCAACGCCCAGCCGCCGTCGGCGTCGCCGCGCACCCAGCCGTGGCGCGCCAGTCGATCGAGCCCGCGCCGCACCGCGGCCGGCGTCAGCGCGAGCCCGGACGCCAGCGTGGCCAGGTCGGCGCGGCCGTCGGGGCTGGCCGCGACCAGCGCGGTGGCCTCGAGGATCGCCGCCAGCTGC
This sequence comes from Myxococcota bacterium, assembly GCA_046351155.1. GTDB lineage: Bacteria > Myxococcota_A > UBA9042 > PHBI01 > PHBI01 > JAXLYZ01. The sequence continues at coordinate 74,956 of JAXLYZ010000005.1, read as the reverse complement.
GCGTCGCCCGGCCACGCCGGCTCGTTCGTCTCCGCCTCCGCCTCGGGCTCGTCGACCTCGACCGAGGCCTCGGGCGCGAGTCGGATCGCCGTCGGCCGATGCAGCCAGCGCGCGACGTGGGCCATCCCGGCCTCGTGGGTGGCCGCGACCAGGGCCACGCGCCAGCCGCGCTCGACCAGCGTGGCCAGGCGCACCTCGAGCGCGCGGCGGTCGCTCGCCGGGAAGCGCTCCGCGCGGCGCATGAGCACCACCAGCTGCGGCGCCTCGCTGGTCGGCGTCGCGCCCTCGAGCAGCGCGTCGAGCGCGTCGCGCAGGCGCTCGGGCGCGTCGCCGCCGACCTCGAGCACGCTCGCACCGAGCGCGGCCGCATCCAGCGCGAGCTGCGCGAGCAGCGCCGCGGCGCCACCGGGGCGCCCGATGAGCGCCACCGGCGCGAGGCCGGGCGCGTCGACCAGCAGCGCCCGCAGCGTACCCAGCGCCTCGGCCTGGCTGGCCGCGCGCGGCTCGGCCGTCGGCCAGGCCACCGGCGTCGGCAGGCGCGCGCGCAGCGCGTCGCGCAGCGCACCGGCGTCGCACGGCCGCGCGGCGGGCTCGACGCTCAAGCAGCGCAGGAGCAGCGCGCGCGTAGCCTCGGACAGCGGCCCCGAGCGATCGAGCGCCGCGCTCGCCGCGCTCGCCGCGCCCTGGCGCGCGCGCACCGCGTCCTTGGCACCGGCCCCGAAGGGATGCTCGTCGCTCAGGAGCCGCACGCACGTCGCGGCCAGCGAGAACACGTCGGCGCTCGCCGCCAGGACGCCCTTGTCGAGCTGCTCGGGCGAGGCGTACGGCACCGTGCGGAACATGCCGCGCGCGCCCGGGGCCAGGCCCGGGTCGAAGTGGACGCCGCCGAGATCGAGGATGCGCGGCGAGCCGTCGGCCGCGACGAGGATGTTGCCGGGCTTGAGGTCGCCGTGGACCACGCCCTGCCGGTGCAGGTAGGCCACCGCGTCGGCGATGGCCACCATGCGCTCGAGCACGCGCCGCGTGCGGTGGCGCGTGGCGGGCGGGCCGAGGCCGCGCGCCCAGTCGGCCGCGGCCACGCCGTCGAGCCGCTGCATGGCGAGCCACACGCGACCGTCGGCCAGCCGACCGGCGGCGTGCGCCACGGCGAAGGCCGGATGATCGATCTCGCGCAGCAGCTGGTACTCGCGCAGCAGGCTCGGCCCGGCGTGGCGATTGGCCGAGAGGTGCTGCACCTTCACGGCCAGCGGCGCGCCCGTCATGGGCTCGGTCGCCGCGTGCACATCCGCCTGTCCGCCGTGCCCGATGAGCGGGCCCAGCTCGTAGGGCAGGTCAGTCACCGTCCGCCGCCCGCGGCGAGCGGAGCGGGTCCGCATCGGCGAGGCGACGCGCCCCGATGTCCGACAGGGCGTACTCGGGCGAGCCGTCGAAGAGGTAGTACGCCAGGTGCGACGCGTTCACGCGCGTCGCCGCGTCGCCGCGCTCGACGGCCGCCAGCACCAGCCGCTCGGCCGCGTCGGCGCGATAGAGCGCGCGCGCCAGCGGCGCGATCCAGCGATACGCGTCGGGCGCCGCGGCCTTGAACAGCACCTCGGCGGCGAAGCGCTCGCGCAGCGCCGGCGCCCACGTCGTCAGCGCGATGGCGATGATGCGCCAGAAGGTGTCGTCGCCCTCGAGGTCGCCGAAGCCCTCGCCGCGCTCGACGAAGCGGTCGCGCAGCACCGCGAAGAGCGCGTCGAGCGACCCCGGATCGGCCGCCACCGCCGCGGCCAGGCCGTGCTCGGTGGGGTCGTCGACGATGCGTCCCACGAGATCGGCGGCGCGGCCGACCGCGGCTGCGAGGTCGCTCATCGGGCGTTCAGCTTCTTCACGGCGTAGACGCCGTCGAAGAGCTTGGCGTCGGTCGTCGGATCCATGGCGCTCAGGAAGTCGGTGCCGGTCTTGAACTTGCGCGTCACGGCCGCGCACTCGACCTGGAAGCCCATCGACGCGCCGCTCATCTCGAGCTGCTTCACGGCCTGCCACAGGAAGGCCGGCCCCGGCCGGTAGTGGCCGCTCGAGTTGTTGATGGCCTGGATGGTGCCGCCCGACACCAGCATCTCGCCGGCGCACGCGACCGCGCCGCCCGCCAGCATGGCCGAGTGGTGGACCTTGTAGAGCTCGGGCTTGCAGGCGAAGAACTGCCCGCTGGCGTTCATCACGTAGATGAAGCGGCCCGAGATGCTCTTGTCCTTGCGCGGGTCCTTGACGGCGGTGTCGAGCTTCTTCTCGAGCTTGGCGACCTTGTCGCCGAAGCCGGCCTGCTTGGCCTTCTCGATCTTCTCGCGCAGCTTGTCGGTGCGATCGTGCTGCGCCTGTCCGCTGACGCCGGCGCTCGAGGTGTCGACGCCGCGGCCCGCCACGTCGACGAGGCGACCGCCGTAGACCTCGCACAGCATCTCCTCGCGCCCGGTGCGGAGCTTGTCGCCCAGCAGCTGCTCGACGCCGGCCTCGATCTCGGCGAACTCGGAGAGCGCGTACTTGACGTCCCAGCGGCCGCCCTTCTTGCCGAGGTCCTGCTCGCGGTGCTCGGTGCGCATGCCGAGCAGCGCCCAGCCCTCGGACTTGCGCTCGTTCGAGCTCATGCGCTCGCGCTCGATCTGGTTGGTGGCGATGTGCTGCCCGGTCACCGAGTCGTTCACGACCTCGGGGGCGTCCTTCAGGTTGCGCCGGCCGTCGCGCAGCTTCTGCTGCATGGCCTTCACCTCGGGGTTCTTCGAGGCGGTGTGGCGCTCCTGGACGTTGGGGATGGCCGCCGCGGCGTCCTCGAGGTCGGAGGCCATGTCGATCTCGGCGGTGTGCGCGCTCATGTCGTCGGTGCGGAAGCCGGTCGACGACAGGTCGGGCTCGTCGTCGCTCGATATGCTGCTGTACCGGTTGCCGTAGTGGGCCATGGAGTCCGAGCCGGTCATGGTGTAGCTGCTGGCCGAGGCGTAGTTGGTGGCCGAGCCGTAGTTGGTGGGCGGCGCATCCTCCTTCACCTCCTCCTTGACCTCCTCCTTCGGCGTCTCGTTGCTCTTCTGCTTGGCCTCGTCCTCCTGCTTGGCCTTCTCGGCCTCCTTCTCCTTGGCCCGGTCGGCGCGCAGCTTGGCGACCTTGGCCGCCTTGATGCGCATCAGCAGCTGGGCCTTGGGGATCTGCATCGGGGCGCCGACCTCGCCGCTCGAGCTCGTCTCCTCTTCGCTCACGAAGCCGTCGTCGGACGACGAGAACGTGGCCACGTCGCTGTGCTGCACGGCCGCGTAGCGGTTGGGGTCGAGCCCCTGGACCTCGAGCGCGTCGGACGAGACGTCGTCCTGGGAGGACATGTCGTCCTCGGCGTCTTTCTGCTCGGAGCTGTAGGCGCCGACCTTGCCCTGGCTCTGGCGCAGCGGGCTCTCGCCGTCGTCGACGGTGGTCGTGTACGGGCTCTTCGCCTCGTCGTCGGCGACCGTCGTCGTGTAGGCCGAGGCGCTGTACTTGTTGGCCGGCGGGGTCTCGTGCTTGGCCTTCTCGACCACGGGCGCGACCTTCTCGACCTCCTTGGCCTCCTCGACCTTCTCCTTGACCTCGGTCGGCAGCGGCGTCTTCGACTCCTGCTTCTCGAGGGCCTTCGTGATCTTGCGGTTCTCGCCGATCTTCTTGGGGCTGGTCGGCGCCTTGTCGTTCGCCTTCGGCGTCGTCTTCTTCCAGGCGCGCTGGGCGCCCAGCTGCGAGCCCTCGGGCTGCGGCGTGCCGGGCTTGGCGCCCTTCACGAAGGCCTTCGGCGCCTGGGCGACGGTCGGCGTACCGGGCGCCGGCGTGGTCGGTCGCGGCGGCGCCTGCTTGTCGGTCGGCGCGGGCGTGGTCGGCCGCGGCGGTGCCTGCTTGTTCGTCGTCGGCGCCGGCGTGGTCGGCCGCGGCGGCGGTGTGGTCGGAGCGCCCTTCGACTTGTCTTTCTTGCCGCTGACGTTGTCGATCAGCTTCTTCGCAGACTTCAGCACCATATGGCCCCCTCGAGGGCAGGCCGATCCATCGAGGATCGAGCTGCCCCGTTGTGTCGCGCATGAGCAAACCGGGTGGTGGCGCGACGGCTCGCTACCTCGACACGTGGGATGCGCTCTGTGCGGATAGCAGCTATCTTGCGCCAATGTCCACGACCGCCCGCCATGACCCCGAGAATCGTCTCGCGCGCGCGGGCCTGGCCGATGCGTCGCGACGGCTGCGGCTCGCCATCGAGCGCGCCTCGCGCGGCCTGGTCGAGCGCGAGCTGGTGGTGGAGCTCGTGGTCCTGGCCGCCGTCGCGCGCGAGCACCTGCTCGTCATCGGCCCGCCCGGGACCGCCAAGAGCGAGGCGGTGCGGCGCGTGGCGCGCGGCATCGACGGCCGCGTCTTCGAGTACCTGGTCGGCCGCTTCACCGAGCCGAGCGAGATCTTCGGCGCGGTCGATCTGCAGAAGCTCCGCGCCGGGCGCGTCGAGACCGACACCCACGGCATGCTGCCCGAAGCCGACCTGGCCTTCCTCGACGAGGTGTTCCTCGGCTCGACGGCCATCCTCAACTCGCTCCTCGGCGTCCTCAACGAGCGCCGCTTCCGCCGCGGCCACAGCGACATCGCCTGCCCGCTGCGCGTGTGCGTCGGCGCGTCGAACGCGCTGCCCGAGGATCCGACGCTGGCCGCCTTCGCCGATCGCTTCCTGCTCCACGTCTTCGTGCAGCCCATCCCCGACCCGGCCCTCGAGGACCTGCTCGCGGCCGGCGCCAGCCTGCAGCGCGACGCGCTCGGGCCGCCGCCGGCCAGCGTCGCCGACATCGACGTGCTGGTCGAGGCCGCGCGCGTCGCCGACACCAGCGCGCTCCGGCCGCGTCTGGCCGAGGTCGTGCGCACGCTGCGCGACGCCGGCATCGCGCTCACCGATCGGCGCATCGTGAAGGCCCAGGCGCTCACGGCCGCCGCCGCCGTGCTGGCCGGCCGAGCCGATCCGACGCCGGCCGACCTGTGGCCGCTCCTCTATGTGGTGCCGAGCGCCGAGGGCCAGGCGCTGGCGCGCGACGCGCTGCGCGAGGTCTTCGCCCACGCGCACAACCCGGCCCTGCCCGCCGCCGCGCTCGACGCCTCGCAGGGCCCGCACGCGCGCGCCGAGCGCATCGCGCGCCTCGGCGAAGCGCTGCTCGCCGAGGTCCCGAGCGCGGCCGGCGCCGACGGCCGCGACGCGCTGCGCGCCTGGCGCCTGCGCGTGGAGGGCATCGCGCGCGAGATCGACGCCAGCTTCGCGGCCGACGCCCGGCCCGCGCCCATCGCGACGCTGCGCGCGCGCATCGTCAAGGTGCTTGGCGATTCCGCATGACGCCGGCGCTCGTGCCGCGCGTCGAGCCGCTCGCACCCGAGGCCGCCGTCGGTCGGGGCGCGGTGGCGCGCGCGCTGGTCCAGGCCGCGCTGGAGCTCGCCGACGAGCGGCGCGCGCGCCTCGAGGGCGTGGCCGGCGCCGACCTGATCGTGCTGCTGGGGCCGAGCGACGCGCTGCCCTGGGTCGACGGCGTCGAATACCTCGGGCGCGAGCCGCTGTGCCCCGAGCTCTACCTGCCGACGACGCTGGCGCCGCCGTTCGCGACGACGCTGCTCGCGCGCGCCGCGGTCGCGCGCGCCGGCTCGACCCCGGTGGCGCTGCTGACCGAGCCGTCGCTGCTGGTGCCGCTCGGGCACGCGCGTCGCCTGAGCGCGGCCGCGCTCGAAGCCTGGCGGCAGGCCCGATGACGCGCCTCGGTCAGCCGGTCTCGCGCTGGGCCGACAGCCTGGCGCTCGTGCCCGAGGCGCTGGCCCGCGCCATCACGCCGTGGCTCGACCGGCTGCTGCACGCGCTCGGTCCGCTCGGCGGCTCGCCACCGCCGGGCAGCGGTGAGCCGGACGGCTTCGGCGGCCTGGCGCGGCGCGGGCCGTACCAGCGCCTGCTGTCCAGCGAGTGGCTCCTGGCCGACGAGCTGCCCGACGAGTTCCTGCGCCGCGCCGCCGCCAGCGAGCACACCTTCCTCGAGCTGCAGCGCCGCGCGCCGAGCGGTGGGCGCGCCACGGCCGTGCTCTTCGACGTCGGCCCGAGCCAGCTCGGCGTCATGCGCCTCGCCCACGTCGCGCTGCTGGTCGCGCTCGGTCGCCGCGCGCGCGAGGCCGGCGCGCGCTTCGCCTGGGGCGTCCTCCAGTCGGAGCGCGACGCGCTCGACGAGCGGCTCGACGCCCGCGCGCTGCTCGCCGCGCGCAGCCTGCGTCAGCTCGTCCTCGCCGACGTCGCGCGCGCCCGGGCGCGCGCCCTGGAGCACGGGGCCGGCGAGCTGTGGCTGGTCGGCGACGTCGACACGCCGACCCGCGCCGCGGCCATCGGCGCGCACGCCATCAGCGTCGCGAGCGGCGAGCGCGAGCTGCGCGTCGAGGTCACGCGCAAGGGGGCAGCGAGCCGCGGCGTGGCGCTGAGCCTGCCGTCGGACTGGTCCGGCGCGGCGCTCCTCGGCGACCCGGGCACGACCCCGCAGCCCAACGCCAAGCGCGCGCGCGATGCCGCGATCGGCGCGCCGATGTTCTCCGGCGACGGCCACCGGCTGCTCGTGCGCAGCGCCGACAAGCTCACCGCCTTCCACGTGCCGCACTCGGCGGCCATCAAGGCGGGCAAGCCGCTGATCGTGCACCTGCCCGAGGGCGAGCTCTTCGCCGTCGGCTCCATCGGTCGCGTGCTCGCGGCCTTCGCCCTGCGCGGGGCGCACGTCCTCGCGTCGTCCCGCGGCGCGCCCCACCTCCACCCGCCGCGCGAGGCCGTGGCGGCCATCGATGGCCTGCCCTTTCGCGTCGAGGGCGTGGGCCAGGCCGGCTACCTCCACCTGCGCTGGATGACGCTCGACGGCCTCGGGCGCCTGGTGGCCTGGTCGCACGCGCCGACCCTCGGCACGCGCAACCACTCCGACACCATCCACGCCTTCGCCGTCCGGCGCGACGGCATCGTCTGCGTCGGCACCTCGGCCGCGCTCGGCGCGGGCCGCGGCCGCCTGCTGCTCCTGCCCAAGGACTGGGGACCCGGACGCGGCGCCGGCCGCGCCGATGGAGCTGGCGGTCTTCGACTTCGCGCCCGGCGCGCGCGTGTTCTTCGGGCCGGACGCGGCCGGCCACGCGTCCGGCGCGGTCGCGGTCGAGACCGGCGCGCGGGCGTGGACCCTCTTCGACGCGGCGCGCGCGCCGCGGGGCGTGTCGCTGGCCGAAGGCTGCGAGGTCATCGGCCTGGCCCGCGCCGCGCCGTCGTCGCCCGTGCTCGGGCTGGTCGTGCTCGACGCGGAGCGGCGGCAGGCCTCGCACCTCCTGCCCGACGGCGTGAAGGAGATCGCGCGCGCGCCGCGCCCGGTCGCCTCGGCGTGCGTCAGCCGCGCCTTCGGCCACCTCGCCTGGCGCGCCGAGAGCGGCGAGATCGCCGTCGTCGACATCGTCAGCGGCGCGAACCTGGTCACGCTCGCGACAGGCGCGAAGGACGGCGCGTGAGCCGAGCCACGCCGCGCCAGGTGCTGCATCGCGGCTCGGTCGTCGCCGCCGGTCTGGTCCTCCAGGTCGACGCCGAGGCGCGCGCTCGGCCTGTGGGGCATGGGCGACCGCGTGGCCCGGACGCCGTGGGGCGTGCTGCTGGTCTTCGACGCGCCGCGGCGCATGTCGTGCGCCGGCGCGCCCGGGCTCGTGCTGGTGCGCCGCGGCGCCGACCTCCTGGCCGCGCCGCTCGAGGCCGCCGAGCTGGCGCAGGTGCTCGGCCCGGAGCCGCGCCCGGCGGCGCTGGTTGCGGTCATGGGCGGCGCCATTGCCGCGACGCCGCTGGCCGAGGCGCGCGCGCTCGATCCGGTGGCGTGGATCGATCTCGCCGCCGTCCCCGTCGCATCGGTCGCGCCGCTCGGGCCGGAGCCGCGCCTGCCCGCGCTCGCCGTCGCGCGGCCGCTGACGCCGCAACAATACCTCGGCCCCTCGTTCGAGCTGGCCGCCGCGCGCGACGAGGTCGCCCGCGCGCTGAAGACGCCGCCGCGCCGCCCCGGCCGCTTCGCGCAGGCGCTGCGCCGCCTCTTCGGAGGCCGTCGCGCGACCCGGCCGGCGTCGCGTCCGGTCGAACCCTCGCCGCGCCCGCGCCGACCGCGCGCGTCGGTCTCTTCGGGCGCATCTCGCGCTGGCTCGAGCGCCTCGCCGTGCGCGCCGGTATCGGCTCGCTCTTCGGCCGCGCCGCCTCGCGCTACCTCGGCGATCTGCTCGGCATGCTCGATCGCGGCGACCTCGACGCCGCGCTGCGCCACGCCATCCCGCTCCACACCACGCCGGGCGCCGCCGGGCCGCTGACGCGCGCGCGCGCCGAGCCCGCGCACGGCGCTGACCTACAGCGTGCCCGGCGCCGGCGGCCAGGCCAGCCTCGGCGTCGTCCCCGAGCTGTTCCAGCACCTGCGCGATCGCTACGGCGTCATGCTCAATCGCCTGATGGCCGAGGGTCGCGTCGACGAGGCTGCGTTCGTCCACGCCGAGCTGCTCGAGCGGCCGCTCGAGGCCTACGAGCTGCTCGTGAAGCACGAGCGCTTCGAGCTGGCGGCGACCATGGCGGCGGCGAGCAGCTCGAGCCGAGCCTCGTCGTCATCGCCCTCATGCGCGCCGGCGAGCGCGATCGCGCCGTCGCCTTCGCCGTGCAGAAGGGCGCCTTCGCGGCCGCGCTGAGCCGCCTCGAGCGCGAGAAGGACCCGCGCGCCGCCGCGCTGCGCAGCGCCTGGGCCGAGTCCATCGCCGCGACCGGCGACGTCGTGCGCGCGCTCGACATCTACTGGCCCCTGCCCGCCGCGCAGCGCCCGCTGGCGCTGCCGTGGATCGAGCGCGCGCTGGCGCTCGGCGGCCCGAGCGCGGCGGCCGTCCTGCCGAAGCTGCTCGAGGTGGCGCCGGCGCGCGAGCCCGAGGCGCTGGCCGCGCTGGCCGCGCTGCGCGACGACCCCGACGCGACCGCCCGCGGCATCCTGGCCGAGCGCCTGCGCCAGGTCGCGCCGCACCCGCGCCTCGAGCGCCTGGCCGACGCGGCCGCGCGCGTCCTGCTGGGCGACGTGCTGCGCGGCGACCTCCGGCCCGAGCTCGTGCGCGACGTGATCCAGCGCGCGCGCTTCGACCAGAGCTTCGCCGCCGACCTGCCGCCGCTGCCGCGGGCGCAGCGCTCGCTCGGCGCGCGCGCCGCTGGTCATCGACGTGCCGTCGAGCGAGCGCGGGCCGCTGTCCGTGCTCGACGCCGCCGCGCTGCCGGGCCAGCGCCTGCTCGTCGCGCTGGGCGAGCTGGGCGTGCTGCTGCTCGATCGCCGCGGCCGCCGCCTGGCGCACATGACCGAGCCCGCCCACCAGCTCGTCGTCGCCGACCACGGCCAGGCCGCGGCGGCGGTGGCCTTCGCGGCGCGCTGGCGCGCATCGCCCGCCTCGACCTCGAGCGGCGCGTCGCCATCCCGTGGCAGACGCTGCCGGCGCGCGCCGTGGCGCGCACCTTCGATGGCCGGCAGCTCATCCTGGCCGACGCGACCAGCGTGACGGCGCTCGACGTCCACTCCACGCCGCCCGAGGCGACCTGGTACGTGAGCGACCTCGGCGGCCCGATCACCGGCCTCGAGCGCCACCCCGACCACCTCAGCGTCGCCGTCGCGCCCGACCTCCACTGGCGCTTCGAGCTGCCGAGCTTCCGCTTCGAGCGCCAGGGCCGGAGCGCCGACCACCCCATGACGCCGCTCACGGTGACGACCCCGCTCGACGGCAAGCTCGTGGCCGAGGTCGTCGCGAGCCCGCCGTCGATCCTGGTGCGCCGCGTGCGCACCGTGCAGCCGGCGCTGACGCTGGCCAGCCTGCGCTTCGAGGGCGCCGAGCGCGTCGACTGCCGCCTCGGCCCGATCCTCACCGCCTTCAGCCGCGACGGCCGCGTCCGCGCCGTGAGCCTGACCAGCGGCGAGGTGGTCGGCGCGTGGACCGTCAGGCTGTGATGTCCGCCGGCCCGCGAGTGTGGCACACCGGTCGACCGTGGCTGCCTCGATCGTCCCGCTGACCGACCCCGACGACCCCGCGCTCGCGCCGTATCGCTGCGTGCGCGACCGCGATCTGCTGGCGCTGGCCGAGCCGGGCGCGGCCCTGGACGGCGCGCGCGCCGGCGCCTTCATCGCCGAGGGCGAGGTGGTCGTGCGCGTGCTCGTCGGCCAGCGGCGCTTCCCGGTGCGCTCGCTCCTGCTCGAGGAGAAGCGCGTGCGCGCCATGGCCGACGTGCTCGCGGCGTTGCCCGACAACGTGCCCGCCTACGTCGTCACGCAGGCGGTGATGGACGGCATCGTCGGCTTCGCCATCCACCGCGGCGTGCTGGCGCTCGGCGGGCGCGCGCTCGGGCCGTCCCCCGACGAGCTGCTGGACGGCGACGGCCTGGTCGTCGCGCTGGTCGGGCTCACCAACCACGACAACGTCGGCGGCGTCTTCCGGAACGCGGCCGCCTTCGGCGTGCGCGGCGTGCTGCTCGATGACGCGACCTGCGACCCCTTATATAGGAAGGCGGTGCGCGTCTCCGTCGGCGGCGCGCTGCTCGTGCCGTTCGCTCGCGCCAAGAGCGGCGACGCGCTGGTCGACGCGCTGCTCGGCCACGGCTACGAGCCGGTCGCGCTCACGCTGCGCGGCGCCGAGCGCCTCGAGGACCTCGGACCCGCGCCGCGCCGCGCGCTCATCCTCGGCAGCGAGGGCCCGGGCCTGCCCGACGCGCTCGCCGCGCGCTGCCGCGGCGTGCGCATCGACATGGCCGCGGGCTTCGACTCGCTCAACGTCGCGGTGTGCAGCGGCATCGCGCTGTACGCGGCCACGCGCGTCGGCGGCCGGATCTGGCCGTCAGCGGCCGAGCAGATCGAGCTGCACCGGCGCCAGCCGCGCGCCCTCGAGGGCCAGCAGCCGGCGCTTGGTCGCGACGCCGCCCGGCGCCGAGAAGCCGCCGTCCTGGCCGCCGGCGGCCAGCACGCGATGGCACGGCACCACGATCGGGAACGGATTCCGCCCGAGCGCCTGGCCCACGGCGCGCGCCGCGCCGGGCGTGCCGAGGCGCGCCGCGACCTCGCCGTACGTCAGCGTCTCGCCCGGGCCGATGGTGCGCGCCACGGCGTAGACGCGCCGCGCCGCCTCGGGCACGTCGGCCAGGTCGAGGGCGATGAAGCCGAGGTCGCGCGGCTCGCCGGCGAGGAGCGCCGTGATGGCCTCGATGGCGCGCGCGATCCGCGCCGGCGCGATCGCCTCGCGCGAGCCGGAGAAGCGCGCGGCCAGCGCCGCCGCGCCGGCGGCCCCGGCAGCGTCGTCGTCGAGCGCGGGCAGGTGCACGCCGGCCACGCCGTCGGCGCTCCACACGATGGCGCAGCGGCCGATGGCGGTGGCGAAGAAGGCATGCTCGAGGGCGCGCGAGGTCACCGCCCGAGCATAGCCGAGCGCGCGCGCCGTCGCAGCCGCGGCGCGTGACATCCGCGCCATTCGGGGCGAGGACACGTCCATGCCGACCGCTTCCGCCGTGACGCTCCGCCCCATGACCGAGCCCGAGCTCGCCGCCTTCCGGCAGATCTTCGCCGCCGACTGGGCGGCCGATCTCGCCCGCCTCGACGACCTCACCCCCGAGGCCGCGCTGGCCGAGGCCACCTCGCGCGTCGCCGCCGAGCTCGGCCGCGGCCTGGCCACGCCGGGCCAGCACTTCCACGTCGTCATGGCCGGCGACGAGCCGGTCGGCAGCTGTGGTTCTCGGTGAGCGGCGCCGGCGCCTTCCTCGAGGAGGTCACCATCGCCGCCTCGCAGCGCGGTCGCGGCTACGGCCGCGCGGCGCTCGTGGCCATGGAGGCGCTCCTCGTCGGGCTCGGCGCGACGCGCGTCGACCTCCACGTCTACGCGCACAACCCGCGCGCCTTCGCGCTCAACGAGCGCCTCGGCTACCGCACGACCGGCTTCAAGATGCGAAAGCCGCTTGTCGTTCGCGCCGAGGCCTGAGCGCGCCGCCGCGGCGCAGCGCCGTCAGGGCGCGCCGCACGACAGCCACTCGCCGAGCAGCTGGCGCTCCTCGGTGGTCGGCGTCGGGCTGCTGGTGGGCATGCCGTGGTTCGAGGCGTTGGGTCCGTCGGCGGCGTAGAGATCGATGCTGCCGCGCGAGCGCTGCACGCCGCCCTGGCTGCCGAAGCTGCCGTGGCAGCGGGTGCAGTAGCTGGTCATGAAGTCCTGGCCGAAGTTGTCCCAGGTGAGCCCCGAGTCGGTGGGGCAGACCCAGCCCGTGGGCGAGCCGGCGCCGCTCGTGTCGCAGGCGCCGAGCGCGGCGACGGCGAGGGCGGCGAGGGTCAGGAAGGCGCTGTTCAGTCGGGTCATCGGTTCTCCTCGGGTGGGTTCTTGCCGTGGCAACTGACCCTTGGTTGCCGCTCGCACGCATCGCACTCATGAGAGGTCGCTGAGGAAACCCTCAGTAATGACGACACCTTCGAATTGTCACGCCTTTGTCTGCCGCCGAATAGAAGCCGCCCGGCGCGGTCGACGATCGCGTGACCCACTCCCGGAGCCCGCAGATGTCGCCCTCGTCGAACCTGACCCCGAAGTCCCTCGTGGCGCGCTTCGCCACCGCCCTCACCGCCATCTCCTTCGTCGGCGTCGGCCTCACCGGCCTGGCCATGGCGCTCGGCATCGGCGGCCGCGGGCTCAACGGTCTGCACGTCGCCACCGGCATCGCCTTCGTCGCCACCGCGGTCCTCCACGTCATCAAGAACGGCAAGGCGCTGATGAAGATGCTCACGCGCCGCCCGGCCCAGATCGCCATCGGGCTCGGCGCCGTCGCCATCGTCATCGGCCTGGTCGTCTCGAGCGGCGCGACGCCCGCGCGCGGTCGCGGTCCGGGCATGCCCAAGCCGACCATGGCCGCCGCCGCCGCGCCGACCCCGAGCCCGACCAAGGCCGACTGACGCGACGCCGCGCGCGCCGGCGATCACTGGCCCGGCGCGTACGGCTCGAAGACGCATACGAGCCCGGTGTAGGCGGCGATGGCGTCCTGGTACGAGGCCGCGTAGAGCGCCGCCGCGCCGGCGTTGCCGGGGTCGTAGGGGTGGGCCGCGTTCCAGACCGGCAGCGCGCACAGGTACTCGGTGTAGAAGTCGGAGCCCCAGGCCCACACCGCCTGATCGGCGTCGAGATCGAACGGGTCCCAGCCGCCGAACCAGGCCAGCACGTCGGCGCGCGCGAGGAAGGCGGACCAGCCCCAGCCGCGGTCGCCGCCGCCGCGCTGGATCCAGGTCTGGTCGTCGAACCGGTACTGCGGCCAGGTGTGATAGTCGTCGATATTGGCTAAATCGTCGAATTTGCAATATGCGCCACTCACGGCATTGGCGCCCTGCGTCGCCTGGATGAACTGGACCGGGATCTCGTAGAGCGGGCGCGCGTCGATCTCGACCCAGGTGGTCGCGTCCGACACCGCCGGGATGGGCACGCGCGCGCCGTTGATGAGGGCCTTGGGCGAGGCCGACAGCATGCAGTCGTCGTAGAGGACGGGCCAGGCGCCGTGCGGCGGCGCGAACGGCTGGAAGGCGTAGCGGAGGCGGGTGCCGGCCATGGTGTACCAGGCCGTGGCGCCGGCCGGATCGGTGGGGATGGTCGCGCCTCCGACGCTCAGCACCACGGCGCCGCCGGACTCGCAGCCGCGAAGGGTGAGGTCGACCTCGATCGGGATGGTCGGCGCCAGCGCGGGCTCGATGGCGATGGTCACGTCGAAGGCGCCGGCGCCGCGCAGGACGACGTTCGGCGGCGCGCCGTCGCGGCTGCCCCACGGGCTGGTGAGCTCGCCCAGGGCGACGCGGAAGTGCGGGCAGCCGGGCACCGTGCACGGTCGGACGACGAAGGTGCGGGCCTCGGACCAGACCGGCTCCTTGCAGTACTCGACCGTCTCGCGGCCGCTCGCGTCGGCCTTGCACGGCGGGATGACGCTGACCCGCCCGCGCCCGTCGCCGCTCGCCTCGGCGTAGCGATCGACGCGCACGCGCCAGGTCACGGTGCGCGGGCCGACCAGATCCTCGGCGAGGTCGAGGCCGCTCAGCTCGAAGCGCTCGGGCGGTCGCGGCACGAGGTTCGACGTCGGCGTCCAGCCGTCGCTGACGAGGCCGCTGTCGGGATCCTTGAACGAGCTCGGGATGGCCGCCGGCGCGGTCCGGAGCGCGGCGTAGGCCACCTCGAGCGTGGTCACGTCGCTCACGTCGAGCGGCTGCGCGCCGGCCGTGGTCTGGCCCGGGAACGTCGCCAGGCGGCGCTCGGCCTGGTCGCGATAGGTGAAGGCGGGGATGCGCACGAGCCGGTGCTGCCACGCGCTGCCATCGTTCCAGCGCAGCCACAGGAGGTAGTCGGCCAGCGCCGGCAGGTTGTCGGGTCGCTGCACGCGCAGCGCCAGGTGGTCGAGCTCGTCGCCCACCACCTCGGCCGCCTCGGCCGGGAGCAGCGGCTTCGGCGCGCCGGTGCGCACCGCCGGCGGGTGCCAGCAGCCGCTCTGGGCCAGCGCCTCGGCGACGCTGGGGAAGCCGCAGTCGTTCCTCGGCATGGAGCCGAACCAGTCGGGTCCGAGCGTGACCGAGCGCGGGCCGATGCCGACCGCCGAGCTGTTGGCCTCCCAGGTCACCCAGCGCGCGCCCGAGTGGCGCGCGAACAGCATGAGCACGTGGTCGGCGTTCGAGCACCAGTCTCCCGGGCGCGCGTCGGCGAGGCGCGTGGCCATGGTGTCGGCGTCGAGATCGGCCGGCAGGAAGTGGTCGGCGCCGAAGCTCGTCGGGTTGGCGCAGTTGCCGCCCGTCGGCGTCTCGACCGGGCGCAGCAGGAGGTTCGTGCCGGCGGCCCAGGCGCGCCGCACGAACGAGGCGCAGTCGGCGTGGCACTCGCCGTTGTCGCAGTCGGCGAGCGCGGCCTTCTGGTCGAGCGCGGTCGCGCCCGAGGCGCAGCTGGCGCCGCCGTCGTGGGTGATGCGCGCGGCGATGGGGCGCAGGCTCCAGCCGGCCGAGCCGGCGAAGCTGTAGCAGAAGTGGAAGCCGGCGCGGGCGCGATAGAAGATCGCGTCGAAGCCGAGGTCGGCGCGCGCGCGCCCGTCCCCCAGCGCGAGCGCCAGCGCGAGCAGCATGACGTCAGCTCTCACAGCCCACCTCCCAGGTGGCGAGCGTCCAGCCGTCGGGCTCGAGGCGGAGCTCGACCAGCGCGCCGTCGGGCCCGAGGGCGAAGGCGCGGAACGGGACATGGAAGGCCGCCGGCGCGGGCGCGACGCGCGTCGCCCGCACCTGGCCGTCGAGCCCGACGCGCAGCACCGCGTGCGCCGCGCCGTCGGCGCGCAGCACCTTCACGACCAGCGCCAGCTCGCTCGAGCCGCAGGCCGTGCGCGCGGCGAAGAGCTCGACCGCGAGCGGCGCGCCGGGCAGGTCGATGGCGTGCGCCCGCGCCGTCGGGCGCGCGCAGGGTGGCGCGCGCGAGGCCGTCGAGGGCGAGCTCGACGCTCCAGCCGAGGGCGGCGTCGGCCGGCGCGGTCGCGCGCTGCGCGTCGAGGTCGAGCGCCTGGCCGCCAGCGACGACCGGGCTCCGCCGCGCCGCGCCCGGGTCGCCCACGACCAGGCCGTCGGCCGTCGCGACCAGCATGGAGCCGACCAGCTCGGGCGCCAGCGCCACGTCGAGCCAGCCGCCGTCGGCGGCGATGCGCGCGACGCCGCCGCCGCGCGCGACCCAGAGCGCGCCGTCGGTCGCCGCCGCGAGATCGGTCGCGTCGGCCAGGCGCGGATCGGAGCGCGCGATGTCGCCCTTGCCGTCGGCGGCGATGCGCACGATGCGCGCGCGCGCCGGGTCGAGCACCAGCACGCCGCCAGCCGTGACGGCGAGGCTCTCGGGCGCGAGCAGATCGCCCGGTCGACCGACGCCTGCGACGGCCGGCGCGAGGCTCGTGCCGAGGGGCGCCTCGGCCGCGCTCCAGGCGCCCGAGGCCAGCGTCTGCCAGGCGTCGCCGCCGTCGCCCGGCAGCGTGTCGTGCACCGCCGGCTCGCCGCCCGGACACGCCGCGAGGCCGACGACGCCAACGACGCCGCCGAGGCCGACGACGGCGACCACGGCATCGACCCGCGCCAGCGCGGCGAGACTGTGGCAGATGGTTTTGGCACATTGGCCGAGCCTTCCGGCCCTGCGCGCGGCGACCATGGCGGTGACCTCCTGGCCCGAGCGGACCCGATCGTGGCCGGCCCCGGAGGCGCGCTCGCCGCGCGGCCCGGGCGGCCCTGTCACGTCTTGCAAGGCCGAGGCCGGGCGCGCTCCGCACGGGCATCTTCGTCGCGTCGTGGCGGCGGCCGGATGTGGTGCGGATATTGAATATGACAAACGCGATCGTGGAGGTGCGATATGCGCCGAATCGCGCACGCCTTGTCACTCTCGCTCGTGCTCACTGCCGCCTGCGGCGGCGACGACGTCCGGACCCAGGACGTCGACGCCGACGGCCATGGCGACATCGAGGTCATCCCGTCCGACGCCGCCTGCCCGGCCGCCACCATCAGCGCCGCCGCGAGCTGCGTCACCGCCACGATCGCCTGCTTCGACCCGGCCGGCCTCTGCGACTACGACCAGGCGACGCAGACCTCGACCTTCGCCAACGGCGCCAAGGTCCACGCCGACGCCCAGGCCCTGCGCGTCATCTTCTCGGCCTCCGACGGGCACGAGTGCTTCCGGCTCCAGCCCACCAGCGAGACGGCCTACGTCATCACCGACTCGGTGAGCGCCGCCGTCTACGGCTGGGAGCAGGCCGACGCGCCGTGCGTCGACCTGGTCTGCCCGGACCAGAGCGCCTGGGTCCTCGACCTGGTCGAGCTCGGGACGGCCGCCGGCTGGCCGTGGGGCTCCTACTGCGGTCCGTGACGCCGCGCGCGCGATGCCAGCCGCGAGGTCGGACGCGAGCCTCACCCGATCTCGCAACGAGCCGGCGCTCGTCGTAGGATGCGCGCCAGCCACTGCGAGGAGGCCGCCATGCGCCTGCGGATGACGAGCATCGTGTGGATGGGGACCGCGCTCGGCGCCGCCTGCAGCGGGTCCGAGGCCGGGCAGCCGCAGGGCGGCGACGACGCCGATGCGCTGGCCGCCGACGCCGACGCCGCGACCGACGCCGACATGGAGGCCGTCGCCGACGCCACCGCGGCCACCGACAGCGCGCTCGCCGACAGCGCGCTCACCGACAGCGCGCCGCACGACATCTACCACCCCGACACCGCCGGCGCGCAGGACGCCGAGCCCGAGGTCGTCGTCGTGCCGGTCGTGTGCGACGACGGCGTCGACCCGAGCGACCCGCGCTGCCACGACACCGATCTGGACGGCGTGCCCGACCACGACGACCTCTGGCCCGACGACCCCGAGCGCCCGGGCACGGTGGCCGAGAGCACCGTCTACGCCAACACCTGGGCCGAGCTCTACCGGCTCGGCGTGAAGACCCACCCGATCGAGCTCCAGTGCGCCTTCGAGTTCCCCGACGACGGCGGCACCCACGGCATGACCGACATCGCCGTCGACCGCTGGGGCGTGCTCTACGGCATCACCTTCGATCGCCTCTACGTCATCCACCCGCGCACCTGCGAGTGCACCTGGCTCGCCAACCTCGACGGCGCCTGGAACGGGCTCACCTTCCTGCCGCGCGGCACGCTCGACCCCGACGACGACGTGCTGGTCGGGCTCACCGTCGGCGGCGCCTGGTTCCGCCTCGACATCGCCGACGGCGTGGCCGTCTCGACGCTGCTCGGCTCGCTCGGCGAGGGCCGCGGCTCGAGCGGCGACGCCTTCTCGGTGGTCGAGCTCGGCACCTACGCCGTGGCCGATCACGGCGAGGGCACCGTCGACGAGCTGGCCGTCATCGATCCCACCACCGGCGCCATCGCGTCGGTCATCGGACCCATCGGGCACTACACCGCCATCTACGGCCTGGCCGGCTGGTACGAGATGGCCTTCGCCTTCGACGAGGACGGCGACGTCCTCAGCATCGACACCGACACCGGCGCCGTCGACCTCATCGGCCACAAGCCCGGCGTCTACTGGTGGGGCGCCGGCGTCAAGGCGCGGATCGGGCCGTCGGGGCTCTGAGCGCGTCGTCGTCGGGCGCTTCGGTGAGGAGCGCCATGAGCTCGTCGACGGTGAGCGCGGCGGCCGAGCCGGTGCCCTCGAGGAGGCTCGCCACCATGCGGCGCTTGTCGCCGTGCAGGCCGAGGATCTGCTCCTCGATGGTGCCCTGCGCCACCAGCCGGTAGAGCGTCACCGGCTTGTCCTGGCCGATGCGGTGGGCGCGATCGGTGGCCTGGTCCTCGGCGGCCGGGTTCCACCACGGGTCGAGGTGGATGACCTCGCTGGCGGCGGTGAGGTTCAGGCCGACGCCGCCCGCCTTCAGCGACAGCAGGAAGGCGTCGACCGCGCCGCTCTGGAAGGTGTCGATCTCCACCTCGCGGCGCTCGGCCGGCGTCGATCCGTCGAGGTAGGCGTAGCTCACGCCGGCCTCGTCGAAGGCGGTCCGGACCAGGCCGAGGAGCTCGGTGAACTGGCTGAAGACCAGCGTCCGGCGACCCTCGTCGCGGAGCTCCTGCACGAGCTCCATCAGGCGCTCGAGCTTGGCCGAGGTCGCCGGCGCGTGCGGGTCGACGAGGCGCGGATGGCAGGCCAGCTGGCGCAGCCGCGTGAGCACGCTCAGGACCTTGATGACGCCGCGGCCGCCGTCGAGCGGGTGGGCGTCGTCCTTGGCGAGCTCGGCCAGCACCGCCTTCCGCACCTTCTCGTAGCGGGCGCGCTCGTCGCCGCCGAGCACGACATCGACGCGCACCTCGCTCTTGGCCGGCAGATCGGCCGCCACCTCGACCTTCTTCCGGCGCAGGATGAACGGCCGGACCAGGCGCGCGAGGCGGCGCGGCGCCTCGGAGTCGCCGTTCTGGATGGGCGCGGCGAAGGTGTCGCGGAAGCTCTCGGCCGAGCCGAGGAGTCCGGGGGCGCGACCGCCTGGAACAAGCTCCAGAGCTCGCTCGGCCGGTTCTCGACCGGCGTGCCGGTGAGCGCTAGCACGAAGCCGGCCGGGATGGCGCGCGCCACCTGCGCGGCGCGTGGTGGCGTTCTTCATGGCGTGCGCCTCGTCGAGGACGAGCGTCGCCCAGCTCACGGCCTCGAAGCGCTCGCGGTGGCGCACCAGCAGATCAGCTCGTCACGATCACCCGGCGCGTCGCCGTCCACCAGCGCGATGTGCGCGCCGCGCGCGTCGGCACCACGCCGAGCGTCGGCGCGAAGCGCTCGGCCTCGCGGAGCCGGTTCGACACCACCGAGGTCGGCGCCACCACCAGCGCGCGGCCGACCGGCGCGCGCAGGAGCAGGAAGGCCAGCGCCTGCAGCGTCTTGCCGAGGCCCATGTCGTCGGCCAGGCACGCGCCGCGCGCCCAGTGCGCGAGGCGCGCGAGCCAGCTGAGCCCCTCCTTCTGATAGGGGCGCAGGTCGGCCACCAGCTCGGGCGGGACCTCGACCGCGAGGGCCGCGGCCTCGTCGAGCTTGGACGCCGCCGACAGCCACTCGGGCGGGCCATCGACGGTGGCGCCGGCGGCCTGCAGCTCGGCCACGAGCGGCGCCGCCAGCGCGCTGGCGCGTAGCCCACGCCCTCGCCGTCCACCGGCCTCGGAGGCGCGCGGCGCGCGGCCGAGCGCGGTCAGCGGCGCCAGCTCGCGCGCCAGCGCCTGGTTGATCTCGATGACGCGCTCGTCGTCGAGCGCCACGAAGCGCTTGCCGTCGCGCAGCGCCGCGAGCAGCGCGCGCAGCAGCAGCTCGGCGCCGTCGAGCATGGCCGCCGGCGATGTCGAGCCAGTCCTTGCGCAGACCGACGCGCAGCCGCAGCTTGTCGACGCCGTGGCGCGGTGGATGCGCGGCCCTGTACCCGCCCCACTCGAGCGCCAGCAGCAGGTCGTGCGCGCTGCGCATGCTCGAGCGCGCTCAACACCTCGGCGGCCGGCTCGAGGCCCTCGACGCGCCAGTCGAAGGCGCTCAGCCCGACCTCCAGCCCGGCCGTGCGCGCGACGTCGTGGATGGCCGCGGCCTCGGCCTCGCTGTCGCGCACCACGTGGCCGATGCGCCCGTCGCGCCGCACCGGGATGACGCTGTCGCCATCGAACGGCACCAGCGCGCCGAGCTCGGCCACCGGCCGCGCGCGACCTTCGACGACGAGCGCCTTCTCGCCGCGCGGGCCCTCGAAGCGCAGCCGGAAGACCACGCCCCGGGCGAACCAGCGCGTCGCCGAGCCAGCTCGCGTCCTTCTTCACCGCCACGTGCCCGGCCAGCCCGAGCAGCGTCTCGGCCAGCTCGGGGGCGGCCTCCTCGGGGATGGCCGGCGCGTCGCCGCTGAGCGAGCGCCACACGCGCACGGCCGCGGCGCTCCAGCGTCCAACGTAGACCTTCAGGTGTTGCTCGTCGACGCGCATGACCCAGTGGCCGGCGTGCGGCGGCGACATCCGGCCGACCACGGTGTCGTCGGTGCCGTCGCTGCCGTCGCCCCAGCGCACCACCAGGCGCGCGCCCGCGCCGTCGTCGCCGGGGATGACCTCGACGCGCGGCGAGTCGGCCACGACCGTCACCGGCACGAGGTCGCGCGTGCGGCGCAGGTAGACGCCGGCCTGGCCGGCCAGCACCGCGAGCCCCTGCAGCGTCATCTGGGCGTGCTCGCTGAAGTGGTAGCGCGACTCGCGCGCGACGAGCGTCATGGCGATGGCGTGGGCGTGGCCGCGCTGCTCGAGCTGGGCGTGCTCGGCGGCCTGCAGCGTGCGCGACTTCAGGCCGCCGCCCTTCTTGGGCATGATGCGCGACGGCACGAGGCTGTCGGGCGGGCGCACCACCCAGCCGACATGCCCCTCGACGTCGTCGAGGTCGGGGCCGCGGCCGGCGGCGGCGAGGCGCGCGCCAGGAGCCGCTTCCAGGGCGGCGCCGAGGTACTCGCGCATGGCGCGATGGGCCAGATCGTCGCCCGTCACGGCGTCGAGCGCGCGCTCGACGAGCAGGCGCTTCATGCGGCACGGCGCGTCGCCGCGGCGGCCGCACGGCGCTGACGCCTCGGACCGACCTCCGAGCCAGGCCGAGCGACGGGTGTCGAGGAGGCACGCCAGCGCGCCGACCGGCTCGAGGTGGGCGCGCTCCTCCTCGGGCTTCCCACACCACGAGCGGCGTGGCCGAGAGCGCCGGCCCCGACGCCAGCTCGCTCGCCGCCAGGCGCTCGTGCAGGGCCAGCAGGTGGGCCGTGACCGGGGTCGTCGGGGCCGCCTGCCATGCGGCCCGGCGCGCCTCGAGCCCGGCCTCGCCGAGAGCGGCGTCGGCCACCAGCCGCTGCTCGAGATCGACAAGGTCCTTTTCGGATGCGCTGCTCGCGCCGATCGAGCGTGGTGAGCCAGCGCGCCACCGTCATGTTGCCGACCCAGTAGGGCATGTCGGCCGCCAGCGCCGGGTGCTCGGCCGGCTGGGCGCGCAGCCGGTGGGCGAGGATGCCGAGGTCGATGGGCGCCAGCAGCGTGAGCCCCGAGGGCACCGCCTCGGGCGGCGCCTCGAAGAGCTCGGCCACGGCGTGGAGCGCGCGCCGCAGCTCGCCGATGTGGTCGTCCTTCACCACCTCGGGGCGTGGCCGCCAGCGCTTCACCCACTCGGCCAGCGCGTGGGTCTCGAGGAACGCGAGCGCGACGCCGCGGTCGGCCTGGGCCCAGGTCGAAGGTGGCCGAAGTCGCGCAGCAGCACCAGCGGCTTCGGGTTCGGTCGGCTCGAGGTCGTCGAGCAGGTCGGCCAGCGGCTTGTTGGCGACGTGGCGCGACCACCAGCGCGCGCGCAGGAGGTCCGTCGGCAGGTTGAGGGCGATCGCCACGCGGGCGCCGCATGGCCACGGCGGCGGTCGACGGCAAGCACGAGCGAGCTCGGCCGCGTCGAGGCGCCTCGCGGGCGGAGCGTGCCGCCCGTGCACGGCCGGCGATCGAAGGCGGGGCGTCCACCCCGTCCTCGGACCGTTGCCGAGCGTTGCCCGCTCGGCAACGAGATGAAGCTCGGAAGCCGCGAGCAAGCAGAGGCCGATCTTCGCCCGGCGCCGACCGTTGGAGCCCGCCGCAAGTGCCCCGCCATGATCCGATTCCCACACGAACACCGCGGCTTGTGTGACCATGATGCGGGTGCCACCACCTGGGGTCAGGACTACTTCTTTCTCATTTTCTGCGCCCGGAAAATGAGAAAAGTAGTCTGACCCCAGGTGGGGAGACCGCGGGCGTTCTCCTGGCGAGAACGACGTGTTCGTCGCCCGGCCGCTAGCTGGAGGACGACCGGTCGCGAGGGTTCATGACATACTCGCAGCAGGAGAACGCATGACCGCGCAGACGACGATTCGCGAAGTGGCCCGCACCGTGACCGCCCACCGCCAGACCGAGGGCGGCGGCTTCATCGTGCGGCGCCCGCTCCCCACCGGTGGCCTCATCGCCTTCGACCCCTTCCTCCTCCTCGACGAGATGGGCCCCATCGACTACGCCCCCGGCGAGGCGCTCGGCGCCCCCGACCACCCGCACCGCGGCTTCGAGACCGTCAGCTACATCCTCGAGGGCGAGCTCGAGCACGAGGACTCGGCCGGCCACCGCGGCGCGCTCCGGAGCGGCGACGTGCAGTGGATGACCGCCGGCGGCGGCATCATCCACTCCGAGATGCCGTCGCGCCGCATGCAGACCGAAGGCGGCCGCGTCCACGGCTTCCAGATCTGGGTGAACCTGCCGGCGCGCCTCAAGCTGACCCGGCCGCGCTACCAGGAGGTCCCCGGCGCCAAGATCCCCGTGGCCCAGAGCCCCGACGGCAAGGCGCGCGGCAAGATCGTCGCCGGCCAGGCCTTCGACGTCCACGCCGTCATCGACACCCACACCCCCATCGTCTACCAGGACTGGACCCTCGACGGCGGCGCCGACCTGACCCTGCCGCTGCCGGCCGATCACAACGTCCTCGTCTACGCCTTCGGCGGCGCCGTCACGGTCGGCGAGCGCGCGACCCCCATCGTCGACGGCCAGATGGCGCTGCTCGGCCCGGGCGACGCCGTGCGCCTCCGGACCGCCGACGACGGCCACGCGCGCGCCCTCGTGCTGGGCGGCGTGCCGCTCGGCGAGCCCATCGCCCGCTACGGTCCGTTCGTCATGAACACCGAGTCCGAGATCCGCCAGGCCATCCGCGACTACCAGTCGGGCAAGATGGGAGAGATCACGCGCACGGCCGAGGTCAGCCCCGGCTGAACCCGCGACGCCGAGCGCCGCCAATCACGGCGGCAGGAACGAGCAGAAGCCCGGCTCGGCGAAACACTGGCCGTTGACGCACACGCCGTCGCACGCGGCGCTCGTCGTGCACGCGCGCCGCACGCACGCGCCGCCCGCGCAGCCGAAGTCCGCCGGGCAGGGTGCTCCCGTGCCGCAGGCCGCCGGCACGCAGCGGTGGCCGGCGCTGCACGTCTTGCCGAGCCCGCAGTCGCCGTTGGCGGTGCAGCCCGGCACGCACGTCTTCTGACCCGAGCAGGCGCACTGCAGCGGCTGGCAGATCGAACCCTCGGCGCACGCGGCGTCGTCGGCGCAGGTCTCCTCCTCGGGCGGATTTTGGCATATTCCGCAGCCGATGCTGGCGCCCGGCGCGAAGCACATCGAGCCGTCGCTCGGACACGGCGACTCGACCTGGCACTTGCGCGTCGAGTCGATGGTCGAGAACGGGCACTCGGCCTGGGCCGCGGCCGGGTCGCAGCCGGGCGGCGCGCAGGCGATCACCTTGCCGCAGGTGGTCTCCTGCTGGCAGCCGCAGCCGCACTCGTTCGAGAAGTTGGTGGTGTGCTCCGGGCACGCGAAGAGCATCGCCGCGCATTCGGAGGCGCTCGTCGAGTGGTAGTCGCGCCACCACTCGGCCGACGGGTCGCACACGCACGCCATCACCGTGCAGCCGACGTCGCCGCTCGGCAGACAGGTGCAGCTGTTGCACCCATCAATGGCCGGGAAGGTGTCGTTCACCTGCCACGTCGCGCCGTTATATTGGCAGGTCGTGACGCACGCGCGCGCCGTGCAGTTGACGACGCCGTCGCGGCCGCAGGCGCACGTGTTGCAGCCGTCGCTCGACGGGAACGTCGTCCCCAGCGCGTGGCTCTCGCCGTCGACGACGCACGCCTGCGGGTTGACGTCGTCGCACGCGGCGGTGGCGACCGCTGCGGCCAGCGCGAGCAGGCCGGAGAGGCCGAGCAGCCAGGTCCGGAGGGAGGTCGGGAGCGAGGTCCATTGCGATCGCGCGATCTTCATGAGGCACCTCGGGTGAGCCCGTTCTCGGGTGATACCCACCACCCCGTCAGCGACAGGCGCACCTTCTTGGTGCGCACCGCTTCGACGGCATGCCAGGTGTCACCGTCCGGCGCAAACAGGCAAACGTCACCGAGGTGGGGGAACCAGCGCTGGCGCACCTCGAAGCCGCTCGGGCGCGGCAGCCCGAAGGCGATGGCGCCGCCGTCGCAGGCCGACCACGCCTCGGCGAGGCCGAGCGAGACGGTGCCGAAGTAGCCGCGGCCGTCGGGGTGCACGCCCATCATGTCGCCGCGCCCGAGGCGCCAGGCGTTGACGACCAGGCCCGGCGGCATCGGGCGCCCGAGCACGCTGCCGACCAGCCCGCGGAACACCTCGCCGCCCAGGAGGTCGAGCCAGGTCGGCACATCGTCCTTGCCGAGCAGGTGCCGGTCGGCCCGCACGAGCTCGGTCTCGAGCCGCGTCATCGACAGCGCGCGCACCTCGGCCAGGATGCGCAGCGCCACGTCGCGCCGCACGAGGCCGGGCAGCGTGAGGTAGCGCTGGCCGCCGGCGTGGTCCTCGGCCAGGCGCCGCCAGCGCTCGGGCTCGCGCCACGCCTCGGCGAACAGATCGGGCAGGGCGCTGGCCGCGTCCCAGTCGCCGGCCACCGGCTCGAACAGGCCCTCGATCGGGCGCGGCCGCCGCACCTTGCGCCCGGCCCAGGCGCTCTGGCGCAGCTCGTCGCTGTCGGGGCCCTCGAAGAGCTGGGCGTCGGCCAGGCGCAGCGCCAGCGCGCCCTCGCCGGCGTCGCTGCCCACCGCCGCGCGGAACGTCAGCGCCTCGAGCTCGTCGAGCGAGGTGATGCGCTCGAGCACGAGGTCGACCAGGTCGAGCCCGCCCGAGGGCGTCGCGATGCGCAGGATCTCCGGCCGGACACGCTGGTCGAGGGTCGCCATGAGGCGGAGATATCACACTTCCGGCGCCGCCGGTCAGGGCGCGCCGATGGTCAAGATACTGGACTGTCCGTCGGCGCCGTCGACGTCGACCGCGACCAGCGTGCCGTCCTTGCTGGCGAGCGGGGTGTGGCAGACGGCGGGGTCGACGTTGGCCAGCCGCCGCGGCGCCGACGCGAGGTCGAGCGGCGCGATCCACATCGCCGCCGCGCCGCCGTCCGCGCCGTTCTCGACGAAGAAGAGGTAGCGCGGGTCCTGCAGCAGACCGTCGATGGGCCCGCCGGCCGCGCGCACGGTCCACGGCTGTCCGCAGGTGTCGGCCAGGAGGGGCGCCTGCGCGAACGGCGCGAAGTAGACGTCGCTGCTGAGCGTCGCCAGGCGCCGCGACACGAGGTCGAAGGCCAGCAGGCGATGGCTCTGATCGGCCTCGTTCGTGACGATGGTCGCGAGCCAGCGCTGCCGCGCCAGCGGCAGGCCGCCCGGCAGCGGCGCGCCGCGCCGCACGCCGCTGAGCGTCGCCACCTGCGCCACCGGACCCTCGACCAGCCGCTCCGCGCGCGTCGCCTCGACGAGCCACACGCCGTCGGCCCCGGCGTCCCACACGACGGCGTCGCCGTTGCCCAGCGGGTGCAGCGTGCCCGCGCCGTGGGCCACGATGGTCTCCGCGCCGCTCTCGAGGTCGAGCCGGGCCAGCGCCGGCTCGCCGTCGCTGGCGCTCGCGAACACGGCGGCCTCGCCGCCACCCACGAACAGCAGCGGGCGCACCACCGTGGCCACGCCGATGTCGCGCGTCGGCAGCTCACCGCGCACGTCGAAGATGGCGCAGCTGTTGAGCCCGTCGACGGTGGCGGTGGTGCAGGCGAAGAGCCAGCGGCCCCACGCCGCCTGGCCGCGCCAAAGGTCGTCGCCGGGGATGGGCATGCTGAAGCGCGCGCCGTCCGGTGCCAGCACCTCGTCGACCTCGGTCGAGTCGCCGTAGCCGTCGAGCCCGTGCAGCCAGCCGCCGCCGATCAGCCAGTCCTCGATGCCGTCGCCCAGCGCCTGGAATACAGAACCGTCGGTTCGCGGATCGATCACCCCGAACGACTCGCCGCGCCACCCCACCCAGCGACCATCGGGCAGGTCGCCGCCGTAGATGATGTCGGCGGCGGCGGCCGGCGCGACGTCGTGCGGCGCGGCGGTCGCGCGCCAGGTCAGCGACGAGCCGCAGGCGCGCTCGGGCGCCTGCATGACGCGGAACCACTCGCCCGAGTCGGTGAAGGCCGGGCCGAGGATGAGGTTGGTGCGGATCGGCTGCTGGTAGCTCACCTCGCCGCTGGCGATGTCGCGCAGCTCGAGCTGGCCCGACACGACGATGGTGTGGTCCGGTCCCGGTCCGCAGGCCTCGTAGGCCTCGCGCGCCACCAGCAGCAGCTGATCGGCGGTCGACGGCACGATGTTGGTGAAGGTCAGGAAGCGGTCCTCGATCGAGCGCTGCTCGGCACCCGTGGCGTCGAGCCAGGTGTAGTCGCAGCCGAGCTCGGGCTGGCAGCCGTAGCCGGTGAGCACGCCGCCCGGGAAGGCGGCGACGATGTCGCGGCGCGGCAGCGTCACGACGTGGCTGGCGATGGGCTCGCCGCGCTCGCTCGTCCAGTCGACCGGGATGATGTCGTCGGGCCCGGAGGCGCTGTCGCCGTCGCCGGTCGCGTCGCCGCCGGAGGTCGCATCGCCCGAGGTCGCATCGCCCGAGGTCGCATCGCCGCCCGAGGTCGCATCGCCCGAGGTCGCGTCGCCGTCCGAGGTCGCATCGCCCGAGGTCGCGTCGGAGAGCACGCCGTCGCCGCCGCAGCCGGCTGCGGCGTACGCCAGCAATATCGATAGCTTGAGAAAGTGTGGCCGAACCATGAGCGCGATTCTGCCCGAAAGCCGCGTCGCCGCAAACGGGTCCAGCTTTTCGAACCCGCCGCTTGACGCCGTGCGCCGTCCGGTCGCATAAGTGAACACGTAAATCGCGTTTAGGCGGGGAGGGCGGACGGCGTGGCGCAGGTACTCAAGGAAGAGGTGAGGCAGCGCATCCTCGATGCCGGGCTCGAGGTGTTCGCGCGCGAGGGCTATGCGAGCGCCACCATGGCGCACATCGCGCGCGCCGCCGGGCTGTCCACCGGCAACATCTATCGCTACTTCGCGACCAAGGAGGCCCTCTTCGCGGCGGTGCTGCCCGACAGCTTCGTGGCCGGCTTCACCCACGTGGTGCGCGGGCGGGCGCTGGCCGCGCGCGGGCTCGCCGACGTCGGCGCCATCGCCGGCTCCGACGCCCACCAGGCCGTCACCCAGGCGCTGGTCGACCTGGTGACGACGCACCGCCTGCGCGTGGTGATCCTGCTCGGCCGCGCCGAGGGCACGCCGCATGCCGGCTACGCCGAGGAGCTGGTCGGCACCATGGTGCGCCTGGCGCTGGCCCACGCGCGCGAGCTCGTGCCCGGGCTCGAGGTCGGCGACGGCCTGCGCTTCGACCTGCGCCTGGTGTATCGCAACCTCTTGGGCTCGCTGGTGGCGGTGCTGGTCCACTACCGCGATCCGGGCCGCATCGCCGCCGCGCTGGCGCGCTACTCGCGCTACCACCTGGCCGGTCTGGAGGCGCTCTTCCGAGGCGGCGGCTCGCCCTCGGACGGTTGATCCGCGAACGGCCTAATCACGATTCGCCGTACACGAAGGAGGTCGTCATGGGTGAAGTGCTGGTGTTGGGTGCGACCGGTCTGGTGGGCTCGATGGTGGCGACGCGGCTGGCCGCGCTCGGCGTGCCGGTGCGCGCGGCGTCGCGCGAGCCGGAGCGGGCGCGGGCGGCGCTGCCGGGCGTGGCGGCGGTGGCGCTCGACCTCGAGCGGCCCGCCACGTTCGCGCCGGCGTTGGCCGGCATCCAGCGCGTGTTCCTCATCGCGCGGCCGGGCGACGAGGCGCCTGACGTGGTGGCGGCGCCGCTCATCGCGGCCATGCGCGAGGCCGGCGTCGAGCGCGTCGTCGACCTCACCGCGCTGGGCATCGAGCGCGCCGCGCACGCGCCCGGCCTGCGCCGCGCCGAGCTGCTGCTCGAGGCCTCGGGCCTCGCCTTCACGCACCTCCGGCCGAGCTTCTTCATGCAGCTCTTCAGCGCCGGGACCCTGGCCGACGGCCTGCGCGAGCGCGGCGTGCTGGCGGTGCCGGCGGGCGACGCGCGCATCGCCTTCATCGACGCCAGCGACGTCGCCGACGTGGCGGTGCGCGCGCTGACCGAGCCGGGTCACGCCGGGCGCGCCTACGAGCTGACCGGTCCCGACGCGCTCGATCATGCCGAGGTGGCGCGCCTCGTCGGCCTCGCGGCCGAGCGCGCGCTGCGCTACGTCGCGCTCGACGAGGCCCAGGCCGCGGCCGCGCTCGGCGCTGCCGGCTTCCCGCCGTCGCGCGTCGAGCGCCTGCTGCGCTTCTATCGCGTGGTACGCTCGGGCGCGGCGGCGACGGTGTCGCCCGACGTCGAGCGCGTGCTGGGCCGGGCGCCGACCGCCTTTCGCGACTTCGCGCGGCGCCACGCGTCGGCCTGGCGCGCGCCCGCTCCGCGCGCGCCGGCGGCGTCGGCCTGAGGCTACCTGGCCGGCGCGAAGCCGAGGAAGTGCTGGTCGGGGACGCGGTTGTCGAACGTCTGGCGGATCTGCGTCCCGACCACGCGCACGCGCACGCGCTGGCCGACCGTCACCGGCGGCAGGCCGCCCCAGCCGAAGATGACCACCTCGCTGTCGCCGAGCGCGGCGTCGCGCGGCAGGTCGGCGCGCTCGGAGAGCACGAAGTGATCGGGCAGGCACGGCTTGCACTCGGCGCCCGGCGGGCAGGGCGGGCAGGCGTAGCGGCGCACGACGACGCCCTCGACGACGGCGCGCGCGGCCGGCCTGCCGATGAGCTCGTGGATGGCGCGCGGCGGCGCGGCGCAGGCCAGCGTCTCGGCCGGCTTGCTGTCGCGCGTCGCGGCGGCGCGCTTCTTCTGGATGGCCAGCGCCTCGTCGGAGCCGGGCACGACGGGGTGCTCGGGGATGACCAGGATCTCGTTGCCGCGCGCGTCATAGATGGTCGACGGCGGGTGCGAGACGCGCGTGAGGTCGGGGCGCAGCTCGTAGCCGCTGACCTCGCCCTCGTCGGCGCGGTAGACGATGACGCTGGCGAAGTCGCCGCCGAAGCGCGAGCCGCAGATGGCGTCGACCACCTTCGGATCGGGGATGCCGTCCATGGGCGCGGCGGCGGCGGGCGCGGCCAGCGCGCAGGCGAGCGCGAGCGCGGCCGGCAGCGAGAGCGGGACGAGGCGGGCGACGAGGGGCGGGAGCTGGGCCATGGCGGCAGTCTACGCGCGAGCGCGCCGACGGGTCTCGGCCGCCTTGTGCGCATGCGCCGGGCGGCGTAGTCAGGCGCTGCGACGACCCCACGAGGAACCCCCGTGAAGCTTCCGCCCGCATGGCAAGACGCGCTCGGCGCCGAGCTCGAGCAGCCCTACTTCAAGGCGCTCGAGGCCTTCGTCGCGGCCGAGCGCGCGACCAAGACGGTGTTCCCGCCCGAGGCCGACGTCTTCAGCGCGCTGGCGCTGACGCCGCTCGCCGACGTGCGCGTGCTCATCCTCGGCCAGGACCCGTATCACGACGACGGCCAGGCGCATGGCCTGTGCTTCTCGGTGAAGCCGCCGACCAGGCCGCCGCCCTCGCTGCGCAACATCTTCAAGGAGCTGGCGAGCGACATCGGCGTGGCGGCGCCTGGCCACGGCGACCTCAGCGCCTGGGCGCGCCGCGGCGTGCTGCTCCTGAACGCGGTCCTCACCGTCCAGGCCCACGCGCCGGGCTCGCACGCGGGCAAGGGCTGGGAGACCTTCACCGACGCGGTGATCCGGCGCGTCGACGCGCTGCCGACGCCGGTCGTCTTCTGCCTCTGGGGCGCCTACGCCAGGAAGAAGGCGCGCCTCGTCGACACGAGCCGCCACGCCGTCATCGAGGGCGCCCACCCCTCGCCGCTGTCGGCGGCCAAGTTCGTCGGCAGCCGGCCCTTCTCGGCCATCGACCAGGCGCTGCGCGCGCGCGGTCGGCCCGCGATGGACTGGAGCCTGCCCGCCGTCGCGCCGTGAGGCGCGTCAGGTCGCCGCGCCCGGCGACGGCAGGGTCGGGCCGGCGATGACGACCGTCAGGCCGCGCGGATCGCCGGCCTCGAACGCCAGCGTCCAGCACGCGCGCCGGCACACCTCGCCGGTGATGATGAGGCCCAGGCCGGTGCCCTTGGTGTCGCGGCCGCGCGCCGGGTCGGAGCGGAAGGTGCCGCTGCCGAGGCGCGGCAGCTCGGCCGGCGGCACGCCCGGGCCGTCGTCGAGCACGCGCAGGCGGAAGCCGCGACCCTCGTCGACGCGGTCGAGCACCAGCGCGACGTGGCCGCCGCGCTCGCCGTGGGCCACCGCGTTGTGGACCAGGTTGGCGACGGCGCGCTCGGCGGTGGCCGGCTCGCAGGCGACCAGCACGTCGACCTCGGGGCGCGCGGCCTCGACGGTGACGCCGCGCTCGCGCCCGAGCAGCGCGAAGCGGAGGCGCACGCGCTCGACGATCTCGCCGAGCTCGGCCTCGCCGCGCGGCAGGCGCTCGTCGCCGGCCAGGCGCGTGGCGAGGTGGAGGTTCTCGACCAGCGCCGCGAGGTAGACGACGTCGCCCAGCGCGCGGCCGGAGAGCTCGCGCGCGCCGGCGTCGAGGCTGTTCTGGCCGAGCTCCTCGAGCGTCAGGCCGAGCGAGGCGAGCGGCGTCCGGAGGTCGTGGGCCACGTCGGCCAGGTGCTGCTCCAGGCGCCGACGGCCGGCCTCGAGGCGCGCCGCGTCGTCGACGATGCGGCCATGCGCGCGGTCGAGCACGCGCGCGATGGAGCCGATCTCGTCGGCCGCCGGATCGCCCAGCGGCTGGTAGCGGGCCGCGTCGCCGACGCCGGTGGCGGCCGCCTCGAGGCGGCGCAGGCGCAGCAGCATCGGCCGCAAGACGAGCAGCACCATGAGCGCCAGCGTGAGCGCCACGCCGCCCAGCGCCACGCCGCCGAGCAGGCCGAGCACGTCGAGGCGCGCGTCCATCGGCGAGGGCCAGCGCACGAGCAGGAGGCTGCACGGGCCGGCCGGCGCGAGGCGCAGCATCGAGGCCACGGCCCAGGTCTTGCCGGGCGTCGACAGCGCCGGCGTCTCGACGCCGTCCCGCACCTGCTCGACCAGGCGCTCGTCGAGCTCGGGCGCCTGCGGGTTGGCCGCGCGCAGCGTGGCGGCGTCGAAGGCCCAGGCCTCCATGCCGCCGCGCGGATAGGCGTAGGACCAGCTCTCGGGCGCGGCGCGGCAGCGCGCCATGGCGTCGTCGGGCGGCGGCGGCACGAGGTGCGCGGCGCGCGCCACGAACTGCTTCGTCACGGCGACGATCATGGCGATGCCGATGCCCGCGGTGAGCAGCACCGTCGAGATGGCGCCGACCAGCACCACCCGACGCGAGAGGCCGCGCCACAACATCAGGCGTTGCCGCCGTCGCGCGGCTGGAAGCGATAGCCGATGCCCCAGACGGTGGCGATGGCCTTGGCCGCGCTCTCGCCGAGCTTGTTGCGGAGGCGCGCCACGTGGCTGTCGACGGTCCGATCGGAGACGTCGCCCGAGGCCGACAGCGCCGCGTCGGCGATGCTCGCGCGCGACACGGCGCGGCCGGGGCGCTCGGCCAGGTGCGCCAGCACGCTCAGCTCGGACGGCGTCAGCGCCACCACCTGCTGGCCGACGCGCACCGTGCGCGCGTCGAGGTCGAGCACGGCGTCGGCCCAGGCCACCTCGCGGCGCGGCGGCGCCAGCGCGGTCTCGCCGAGGCGCAGCCGCAGGCGCGCCAAGAGCTCCTCCATGAAGAAGGGCTTGGAGATGTAGTCGACGGCGCCGAGCTCGAAGCTCTGGAGCCGCGCCGACAGCTCGGTCTTGGCCGAGAGCACGACGATCGGCGAGGCCACGCGCGCGCGGCAGGCGGCCAGCACCTCGAAGCCCGACGCGCTCGGCAGCATCAGGTCGAGCACGACGGCCGCGAACGGGCTCGTCGTGGCCTTGTCGATGGCCGCCGCGCCGTCGCCGCACAGCTCGACCTCGTAGCCGGCCGCGCGCAGCGAGCGCACGACGGACGAGGCGATCGAGGGGTCGTCTTCGACCACGAGGATGCGCTTGGGCGCCGTCACCGCGCCAGCATATCACGGGCCGCGCGAGCGCCAACCAGGCGGTGGTGCGCGTGGTGGGCGAATAATGTTCACCCGCCGGTGAAAGCGCGTGGTACTTGTCCAGGCTCGTCGATCGAGTGGCTTGCGGAGCCCGAGGATCGACCGGCCGCGCGGCCCTCGCCGCGTGGGTCGCACCGCGTCGGCGCAACCGTCGGCCGCGCGCGGTTCGCTCGTCCCGTCACACCGGCGTCGCCGACGCCATGAGGTCCGATGAAGTCCGTCATTCGCAACGTGTTCGTCATTGCCGGAGCCGTCGTGCTCCCGGCCTGCGCTGGCGCCGGGAGCAACGGCCCCGGCGGCACCCTCCAGATCGCCACCCGCCCCCTGACCCTGCCCGGCATCGACCAGGCCTGCTTCGACGTCCTCGTCCAGAACGCCGCGCACGAGACGGTGTGGGCCATGGGCGACCCCGAGACCTCGTGGGCCGACGGCGACGACACCACCATCTGCTCGGGTCAGTACGGCAACGGCAAGGGCGGCGACATCGCCTACGTCGGCACCTGCGACGCCGACGGCCCGAACGGCACGCAGATGAACACCGTCACGGTGTGGGTCGACGGCCTCTACGACGCCGACGGCGTCGACATCGCCGACGACGGCAGCTCGAACTGGGTGAATCCGTGCGGCACCCAGGGCTGTACCCTCGAGGTCGCCTGCAAGGAGAACGCGGACGCCTCGGTGGTCTTCGACTTCACCATCATGCGCGACGCCAACCAGGGCTTCTTCGACGTCGCCGTGAACTTCGAGGACATCTTCTGCTCGGCCAAGTTCGACTGCACCGACCCCGACACCGACCAGCCGCTGCAGCTCCTCTTCCAGGCGGACGGCACGCGCGGCGACACGGTCGTGGCGGCCTTCGCCTGCACCGCTGGCCCGGGCACCGAGACGGTGCTCCACATCGACGGCGACATCCACGTCACCTGTGACTCGGGCACGGTCGACCTCGACCAGAGCGTCGGCCCCGGCAACGCCTACACGCTGGCGACGCCCGACCCCGACACCAGCGACGCGGTGTGGCAGTACGCGACCTACATGGGCACGGAGCAGCTCGACTGCGACGGCCAGACCTGCGCCAAGACCTACTGGAACACGGCCATCGGCCTCGACGAGACGCAGACCAACTGCCACGTCGAGTTCTTCGCGACCGCCTCGGACGTCGGCCAGATGACCGACGGCTGGACTGCCAAGAACGCCAGCTACCCGGTCATCCACTTCGACATCCCGGTGACCGACGAGGCGGGCCTCGCCTGCTCGCAGCACCCGCTCAACAGCGACGAGGTCGCGACCGAGTACACGCCGTTCGGCGAGCCGCAGCTCTTCTGCTACGCCTTCGACGGCGCGACGGTCACGAAGAGCGCCGACGCCGGCTGCTCGAAGCTCGACCTCGTGCGCTTCTTCATCGCCAAGGACACCGCCACCAACCAGGTCGCGGGCTACGACGTGAAGTTCAACTCGCTCGGCGCCATCCGCTACGACATCGTCAACGCCGGCCTCCTCATCGAGCTGAACCAGGGCCTCGTCCGCAAGATCGAGTCGCAGCTCGTCGTCCTCGACCGGAACTTCGAGAAGGTGCAGGACGGCTACCTGCAGCAGATCGAGCAGCAGCAGACGTTCATCCAGGAGCTGCAGGGGTCGATCTCCCAGGACGCCGTCGGCGTGCAGAGCTGGAGCCAGGAGCGCGCCGAGATCATCGCGCGCATCGCGGGCCTCGACGCTCAGCCCGTGCTCGAGCTCGACGAGGCCACCTGGGTCGTCGAGGGCCTCGCGTACGCGACCTACTTCGATGCGGTGGACGCCTGGAACTTCGCCAAGGAGAGCCTGGTCGGTCAGCGCGCGGTGCTCGAGCAGGACATCGCCGCGGCCGAGGCGCGGATGGCGCAGAACCAGGCCAACCTCGACGCGCGCGAGTCGCTGGTGCAGGAGCTGCAGAGAGGCTTGCAGCAGGACATGGCCGAGTACAACGCCACGCGCGATGCGCTGCAGGAGCAGCGCGTCGCAGCGACGGCCACGCTCGAGGAGCAGAACCAGATCAAGAACGACCGCTACGCGGCGCTCAACGATCTGGTGGACTACGCGGCCGGCGAGATGGGCGTGTACAGCGCCTACATGAAGCCCTACATCGAGGACCTCCACACCATCAACGCGTCGATCATCAGCACGGTCGCCCAGGTCCTCGAGAAGGACCTGGTCTCGCTGCGCGACGACGGCCTGGAGATCCTCGGCAACATCACCGACGTCGGTGAGCCGACCTCCATCTTCGCCATCTGCAACGCCGACCTCGAGTGCCACTGCTACGACTCCAACGGCGACACCGGCATGGGCACGCTCGAGTGCCTGACCAGCGTCGACATCGGCGACATCTATTACGAGTGAGCCATCCCGGTGAGGTCGGCGCGCATCCGCGCCGGCCTCATCGTGCGACCGACGCCCGCGCTCCCGACGCGGGCGTTCTTCGTCTAGACTGGCGAGAACGATCGACCGCGCCGCGGCCACACACACGCACGGACCACCTCGGAGGCCCCATGCGACGTGCCATCGAACTCGCCCTCGTCCTCGTCCCGGCTCTCGCGCTCGCGCGCTGCGGCTTCGACGAGCCCATCCTCCACGTCGCGGCCCCGACCGCGCCGCCGACCTCGACCCCGGTCGTCACCGACCCGTCGCAACCGAGCGAGCTCGGGCCCATCCACTTCCCGAGCCTGCCCTACGAGCTCGTCGCCGGCCCGGGCAGCCGCGGCAGCGCCATCGCCGTGCACGGCGACGAGGTCTTCGTGGTCGACGAGGACAACGGCCAGCTCGTGGTCCTCGACGCGGCGACGCTCGGCGTACTGCGGCGCATCCCGGTGGGCGCGCGGCCCGAGCACGTCGTCCTCGATCGGAGCGGCAACGCGCTCGTCACCGTGCGCGACGACGGCGCGATCGTGCGCGTGCCGGCTCGCGCCAGCGCGGTGTCGGCGCGGCTCGCGCTGGGCGGCGCGCCCTGGGGCGTGGCGCTCGACCCCGAGGAGCTGCACGCCTACGTGAGCCTCGCGACCACCGGTGAGGTCGTGCGCATCGACGCCGACCTGAGCGTCGAGCGCGACCGCGTCGCCGTCGGCGGTCGCCTGCGCGGCGTCGCGGTGGACGCCACCGGGCGCGTCGCCGTCGCCGACCTCCGCGGCGACATCGTCATCATCGATCGGGCGCACTTCGCCCGCGAGGCTCGCCTGTCCCTCAGCGGACCAGGGACGGGCACGCCCACTCGCGCCTTGGCGGTCGCCCCCGGCCCGAGCGGCGACCGCTTCTATGTCGCCCACGTGTATGCCGCGGCGACCGGCCCCTCGGGGTACGGCTGGAGCACGCCCTCGACGCTTCCGCACGAGCCCGTCGTCACGACCGTCGGGACGCTGTCGTACGACACGTCCGCGTTCCCGATCCCGGACGTCGATCAGCCTTCCGACATCGTGGCCCACCCGACCGAGCCGCTCGTCCTCGTCGCCGCCGCCGGCAGCGACGAGCTCGTCGCGCTCCACGACCAGGGCGGCGTCATCGGACGCGTCAGCGTCGGAGCGGCTCCGCGCGCGGTCGCCATCGGGGAGGACGGGCTCACGGCCTACGTCCTCGAGGGCGACGACTTCAGCGTCAGCGCCATCGACCTGACGCCGATGCGCGACGGCTGGCTCGTGGCCGACGACATGCACCTCCTGCGCAGCGGCACCTTCGGCGAGGACCCGCTCGCTCCCGAGCTGCGCTTCGGGCGACGCCTCTTCCACCATCGCGAGAACCGCCATCGGCTCGACGCGGTGTTGGCCTGCGCCAGCTGCCACGTCGACGGCGGCGACGACGGGCTCACCTGGACCATCGACGGCGTGCCTCGCCAGACGCCGTCCTTGGCGGGGCGGCTCGTCGGCACGGCGCCGTTCGGCTGGCTCGGCGCGAAGCCGACCCTGGCCGACGAGATGCGCGCCGGCTTCGGGCGCATGGGCATCGCCGACCCGACGGCCTTCAGCGACGCCGAGCTGAAGGCGCTCGAAGACTACCTCGAGCGCGGCCTCGTCGCGCCGCGGAACCCCAACCGCCGGGCCGTGCCGACGCAGGCCGAGGTGCGCGGGCGCGCGCTGTTCATGCGGTCCGAGGGCGGCTGCGTCACCTGCCACAGCGGTCCCATGCTCGCGGACGGCCAGTCCTGGGACGTCGGCACCGACCTCGTCGTGCCGCCCGCGACGACCGCGGTCGGGGTCGACACGCCGTCGCTGCTGGGGGTGTGGGCCACGGCGCCGTACCTCCATGATGGCCGCGCGCCGACGCTCGAGAAGCTGCTCGAGCAGCACGGCGGGGCCGAAGCGCTGACCGCCGCCGAACGCGACGCGCTCGCGGCGTGGCTGCGCACGCTATGACGCCGCTCCTCGTCGTGTGCCTGGTCGGCGTGGCGCCGGGCGATCGCGAGGCGGTCCGCGACGCCCTCGTCATCGAGGGCTGGAAGGGCGACCGCGAGCCGTCCGCCAGCTTCGTGAGCGGCCTCGAGGCCTGCCCGCCGGCGACCGCGGTGAGCGTCAGCGTCGCGCCCGAGAGCGCGCGCGTGCGCGCCGGCGACGCGACGAACGAGGTCACGCTGGCCGGGCTCGGCGAGGCCGATCGCGCGGTGGAAATTGCTCGCGCCGCGATGGCCTCGGTCGCGCCGTCGAGCGATCCGCTGGCCGGTCTCGGCGAGGTCGCGGTCGCGCCGACCGCTCCATCGCCGCGCGCGCTGGCCGGCCCGACGCTCGTGGCCGGGCCGACGCTGCGCCGACTGCTGCGCCGCCTGGCGCTGCTCTGCCGCCTCGCGGCCGGGCCATCGTCGAGTCGCGGGCCGAGGCGCGCGATGCTCACGCGGGCCACGCTGGGCAAGCCTGCTGCCGCCCGCGCCGGCGCTGTCGCTCGGCGTCGAGCTGGCCTGGGCCCCGCCTTCCACGCCGCGCCGAGCTCGCGGCCGAGCGAGATCGGCGGCTATGCCATGCTCGACCTGGCGCTGCGGCTCGCCGCGCGCCCGCAGCTCGGCCTCGGCGTCGGCGCCGGAGCGCTCTATCGGCACACGCGCATCGACGGCGTGGGCGCGCGGCGAGGCGGTCGGCGCTGGCGTCGCCGCGCTCGAGCTGCGCGCCGACCTCCCCGGCACGCCGTTTCGGCTCGGCGCCGGCCTGCGCACCGAGGTCTTCAGCGGCGGCCACGACTACTGCGCGCTGCGCGGCGACGAGCTGCGGCGCGCCCGAGGCGGCGCGCGCGGCCTTCGGCGCGACGCCGGCAAGGTCGCATGGTGACGCTGCTCGATGTGCCGCTGCTCGTGCGTCGCCGCCAGGCCGGCGACGACGCCGCGTGGCACGAGCTTCATCGCGCGCACGCGCCCATCGTGGCGCGCTTCGTGACGCGCATGATCGGCCCGAGCGCGACGGCCGCGTCGACGACTTGGTGCAGCAGGTCTTCATCGCGGTCATGCGCGCGCTCGCGCGCTGGCGCGGCGAGGGCAGCTTCAGCACCTGGGGCTCTACGGCATCGCGCGCGACGGCGCGCACGCGCGCCGAGCGACGACGGTGCCGAAGCGCGACGCCGGCTGGGCCGCGCGCGAGCGCGAGGTGGTGCCGGCGCCGAGCCCGACGGCGTGGTGTGGGCGCGCAGGACGCTCACGCTGGTCGAGGTGGCGGTGTTCGCGCTGGGCGAGGCGCACCGCGCGGTGTGGGTCATGCGCGAGCTCGAGGCCTCAGCAGCGAGGAAGTGGCCGAGGCGCTGGGCATCCGCGTGCCGACGGTGCGGACGCGCCTTCTTCAAGGCGCGGCGCTTCCGGGTGCTGCGCGGCGCTGGAGGCGGCCGAGGCCGCGACGGCGGCGAGCGACGACGAGGTCCCGGCGCGCGGCGGTCGAGGTGATCGATGACCGCCGCCTGCCGCCACGCCCTGACCTCGCTTGCCGTGGGTCGCGACGCCAGCGCGCACACGCGCGACTGCGCGCGTGCCAAGCGCCTGGCCGGAGCGCTATCGCGCCGGCGAGGTCTCCAGGCGCGCACCAGCGCGCGCGTCGAGGGCCGTGCGTGGGCGCCGGTGGCGCTGGTCGTGCCGTCGTCGCGACCGCGTCCCTGGCGCGCGCCGCGCCTGCGCCGCTGGTCGCGCGGCCGGGCTGCTGCTGGCGGCCGGCGCCTGGCTGGCGCGGGCGACGTCGTCGATGTGACGCGCGAGCGCGGCCGCAGCGCCGACCTCGCTCGCTCGCGGGCTGGCGCCGGTCGAGCTGGCGCCGTCGCCGCCCGCGCTGGCGACCGCGCCGTGGCTCGACGATCCGGGCATCGCCCAGCTCACGCCCGGGCCCGGCCACGGCGCTCGAGGTCGGCGCCTGGAGCCGCGAGCTGGCCGAGGTCGAGCTCCGCGCCGGCCAGGTGCGCGCGCGACGCCGCACTCGAGGGCGAGCGCTTCCGTCAGCGCACGCCGCTGGCCAGCGACCGCCATCGGCACCGACTTCACCGTGAGCCACGACGCGCGCCGCGGCACGACCGTCGAGGCCGTCGAGGGCGTGGTGCTGGTCGAGGCGCCGAGCCTCGGCATCGAGGTCACGTCGCGGCCGGGCACGCGCTGGCGCCTGCGCCGCCGCCTCGAGCCTGGCCTCGTCGGTCGCGCCCGCTGAGCCCTCGGCGGCTCCGCCGGCCGCGCCGCCCGACGTCGACCAGACGTTGCGCGCCGCGCGCAAGCTCGTCGCCGCGGGTCACGTCGGCGCGGCGGCGCGCTCCTCGAGCGCCAGCTCGCGCACGCCGGGGCCCAGCGCGGCGCCGTCTCTAGCCCGCTCGGCGACGCGCGCCAGTGGCCGGAGACCTCGCCGGTGCGGCCGCGTACGCCGAGGCCGCGCGCTCGGCCGCGCCGCCGGCGCGCGTGCGCGCCCTCGAGGACCCGGGCCACGGTCGAGGATCTCCAGGGCACGGCGCCGCTGCCGAGGCCGCCTGGACGCGCTACCTCGAGCGGCGCCCGGCGGTAGCGCCGCCACGCGCGCGCTGCTCCGGCTCGCGCGCGGCCGCCTTCGGCGGCCGGCGACTGGACGGCAGCGGCGAACCTGCCCTGCCCTACATCGACAGCGCCGACGACGCGCGCGCCGAGGCCGCCCTCCTCGGCGTCATGCGCGCCTGGCGCAGGGCCGCTGGCGCCGACGTGCGCGCGCTGGCCGCGACCTATCGCAGGTGCTTCCCGAGCGGCGCGCGCGCGACCGACGTCGACGCGCTCGAGCGCCGCGCGCTCCTGACCGCCCCGCGCGCGCCGGACGTCGCTACGGCCGACGCCGCGCGATGGTGATCCAGGCGTGGAGGTCGTGCTCGATGTCCCAGCCGCGCTGTCGGGATCGGGCGCGTCGAACGCCAGCGCGCCTTGGCCAGCGCGTGCGCGCGCTCGGTGTCGTCGACGCTGAGCGCCACCACCTCGAAGCCGGCCGCCTCCCACTCGGCCTGCGACCACGGGCTCTCGCCGTCGGCCCACGGGATGTACGGCTTGTCGGCCGGCGTGCCCGGGGCCGGGCATGATGACCGCGAGCCTGCCCGGCTTGAGGCTGTCGTGCAGCGTCGCGAGGAAGGTCGCGTCGTCGACGCCGAGCTGCACGAGGTAAATGGCCTCGCGCGCCGGGTGGATGTAGCCGCGCTTCAACACGTTCTTGCTCATGATGACGTCGAAGTCGCCGCCCACCGCGGCGCGCACGGCGGCCTCGGCCGGCCAGCGCCCGAAGCGCAGCGCGAGGTGGCCGGGCGCCACCGCGACGTCGCTCGGGTCGGTGTAGAGCTGGGCGCCGACCTCGTCGACGTCGACCCCGACCACGTCGAGGCCGAGCCGCCCGAGCATCTGCAGGTGGCCCGGCGCGCCGAAGCCGAAGTCGAGCCAGCGCGCGCCGGCGCCGGTCTTGGCGCCCGCGCCCTCGGCCAGCTCGAGGATGCGCGCGTACGACAGCGGCGTGCCCCAGCGCTCGGCGTAGTAGTAGGTCTCGTCGAGCGCCTTCGGTTCGCCCTTCACCATCACCGTGCGCGGCGCGCGCGGCGCGATGCGCGCGGCCTCGTCGAGGAAGCGCTGCACGAAGGCGCTGGTCGCGAACAGCGACCGCAGCGCCGCGGCCTCGTCGACGAACTCCTGGAGCAGCGGGTCGCCCGCGCGTGACGGGCTCGCGCCGGGGTCGGTGGCGGGCGGCGCGCCGGCGCACGCGGCGGTCGCGAGGAGGCCGGAGCACGCGAGGAGCAGCGTTCGGAGTGGGGTCATGCGCCCATCTTCGAGGCCATCCCCGCGCCCGCGCAAGCGCCGAGAGAACCGATGCGTCTTTCGAACCGGCCTGCTAGGGTCGGCCGATGAGGCCCTCCAAGTCCCATCGCGAGACGCATCGCTCCCACCGCGCGGCCTGGCTGCGCGCCATGGTGCTCGGCGCCAACGACGGCATCGTGTCGACCGCCTGCCTCCTGCTCGGCGTCGCCGCCGCCCAGAGCGAGCTCGGCCCGGTGCTCGTCGCCGGCCTGGCCGGCCTCGTCGCCGGCGCCCTGTCGATGGCCGTGGGCGAGCTCGTCTCGGTCGGCAGCCAGCGCGACAGCGAGGAGGCCGACATCGCGCAGGAGCGGAAGGAGCTCGCCGCCATGCCCGCGCGCGAGCTCGAGGAGCTGGTCCAGATCTACGTCTCGAAGGGGCTGACCCCCGACCTCGCGCGCCAGGTCGCCATCGAGCTCACCGCCAAGGACGCGCTCTCGGTCCACCTCGCCGAGGAGCTCGGCATCACCGACCTCAACCGCGCGCGCCCGCTGCAGGCGGCGCTGAGCTCGGCGGTCTCGTTCGCCCTCGGCGCGGCGCTGCCCATCGTCGCGGTGGCGGTCGCGCCGGCGACGCTGCGCTCGCCCTTCGCCATCGTCGTCTCGATCGTCGCGCTCGGCTCGCTCGGCGCGGTCGGCGCCAAGCTCGGCGGCGCGGGCCTGCTGCGTCCGGTGGCGCGCGTGGTCGTGGGCGGCGC
This sequence comes from Myxococcota bacterium, assembly GCA_046351155.1. GTDB lineage: Bacteria > Myxococcota_A > UBA9042 > PHBI01 > PHBI01 > JAXLYZ01. The sequence goes on along the minus strand of JAXLYZ010000005.1, from coordinate 33,508 downwards.
GATCGCGATGGCCATCACCATGGGCATCGGCGCCCTGGTCGGTCAGAGCCTCGGCTGATTCCTTCGCGGCAGGTCGCGCCGCGACCGGCGCCTCCGCGGCGGTGGCCCGGAGATTGCGAGACCTCCGGCCGGAGGTCCCCGATGCTGCCGCTCCATCCCAAGCTCGTCCACCTGCCGGTGGCGCTCGCCGTCATCGTGCCGCTCGTGGCGCTGGGCGTGCTCGTCGCGTGGTATCGCGGCGGCCTGCCGGCCCGCGCCTGGGGCCTCGTGGTCGGGCTGCAGGTGCTGCTCGTGGCGAGCGGCATCGCCGCCATGACCACCGGCGAGAGCGACCACGAGCGCGTCGAGCGCATCGTCCCCGCGGCCACCATCGAGGCCCACGCCGACGCCGCGCTGGCCTTCGTCGTGACCGCCGCCATCGTCCTCGTGGCCATGGTGCTGGCGCTGTTCCTGACCGGCGACGTGGCGCGCCAGCGCGTCGCGGTGCTGGCGGTGGCCGGCACGCTCGGGGTGCTGGCCAGCGGCTACCGCGTCGGCCACGCCGGCGGCGAGCTGGTCTACGTGCGCGGCGCGGCCGAGGCCTGGACCGACCCGGCGAGCCGCGGGCTGAAAGGCCCGACCGCTCCCGCCGTCGGCGAGCCCGCCGGAGGGGCGCGCGGCGAGCGCGAGCGCGGCCCAGGCGGCGACTGAGCGCCTGCGTCGACCGTGGCACGTGGCTTGCGATCGATAGCCTCGATACGCGCGAGGGGCGCGATTCGGAACCCGCGCAGCGAGGCCCCCATGATCTCCCTGGAAGAACGCAAGCACGCCATCGAGCAGCGGCTGCACGCCCTCGGCCAGCGGCGTCGGCGCATCGACGCCCACCAGACCAATCGGGATCGCGAGGTGCCGCAGGACTTCGCCGACCAGGCCCAGTTCCGCGAGAACGACGAGGTCGTGGACGCGCTCGGCGCCCACGCGCAGCGCGACGTGGCCCAGCTCCTGGCCGCGCTCGGCCGCATCGAGACCGGCACCTACGGCATCTGCCTCGGCTGCGGCGACACCATCGCCGACGCGCGCCTCGACGCCATGCCCGAGGCGACCCTGTGCGTCGGCTGCGCCGACCGCATCCAGCGCGCGCCGCGGCCGACCCGTCGCTAGCCCGCGCGGCGGTCGCTAACGCCCAGGCCGCGTGCGCCGCCGCACCAGCCGAGCCAGCGCCCGACCGGCATCCTTCCACAGGCGCCGCGCTCGCTTCGTCAGCTCACGGCGCACGACCGACCGCGCCGGCCGGTTCACGACCAGGTGGCCGAGCGCGTCGAGCGCGTCCTCGAGGCCGCGCGCCGCCCGAACCGTGAGCCGTCGATCGCTCGGGAGCTTCATCGGCCCGAGCCTCGCACCGGCTCGACGCGCGCGCCAGAAAGGCCGCGCATGCCGCGTTGCGGCGCGGCCCCGGCGCGTGCGACAACGGCCGCATGACGTCCCTGCCCGTGCGGCTCGCGGCCTGGCTCTCGCGTTCGTTCCTCCAGCTGCCGCCCGCCGTGCTGGCGCGGCTCGCCCCGGCCGACGCCGACCCCGGCCTCGATCTCCAGGTGCGCGTCGCGCTCGGGCTGCACACCAAGCTCGGTGCGCGGCCGCCGCACCGGCGCTCGCTCCGCGCCGCGCGCCGCGACATGGAGCTGGCCGCGTGCCTGCTGGCCGCGCCGCGCGTGGCCTCGATCGAGTCGCGCGACCAGCGCCTCGAGACCGAGCTCGGGCCGATCCCCATCCGCGTGCATCGCCCGCGCGTGCCCGCCACGCCCGGCCCGCAGCCGGCGCTGGTCTACTACCACGGCGGCGGCTTCGCGCTCGGCAGCCTCGACTCGCACGCCGACCTCTGCCGAGAGCTGGCGCGTATCACCGGCGGCGTCATCATCGCCGTCGACTATCGCCTGGCCCCCGAGCATCCCTTCCCGGCCGCGCCCGACGACGCGCTGGCCGCCTTCCGCGCCATCGCGCGCTCGGCCGCCGCGCTCGGCCTCGACCCGCGCCGGCTGGCGCTGGGCGGCGACAGCGCCGGCGGCACGCTGGCCACGGTGGTCGCGCTCGACACGCGCGCCGACCTCGTGCGGCCGATGTTCCAGTTGCTCATCTACCCGGCCGTCGACCTCACGCGCAGCTTCCCTTCGATCGATCGGCTGGGTCGCGGCTACGGCCTCGAGCGCGCGACGCTCGACTGGTTCGTCGCCCATTACGCGCCCGATCCGGCGGATCACGTGCACCCGCGCGCCTCGCCCTGGTTCGCGCCCGACGTCGTCGGCGCGCCGCCCGGCCTGGTCGTCACCGCCGGCTTCGACCCGCTCGTCGACGAGGGCCGGGCCTGGGCCGAGCGCCTGGCCGCCGCCGGCGTGGCCGTGGCCCACCGCGACTACCCGACGCTGTTCCACGGCTTCGCCTCGACCACCGGCGGCATCGTCGCCGCCCGCGCCGCCTTCGAGGAGATCGCCGGCGCGCTGCGCGCCGCCTGGGCCTGAGCTGCGCCGACGCGCGCGCGCGCCGCGCTTGTGGTAACCTGCACCTCACGTTTCGGCGGCGGTCTCCTCGCGCAATGGCGCTCGCCTCACGTTCCTCCACGCGTGGGCAACTCATGAACGAAGTCGACGGCGATACCCTCAGTGCCATGGCCTGGGTCACGGGAACCTTGCGGCGCGTCCACGAGGTGGCGTCCTCGGTGTCCCTGGCCGCGCTCAACGCGCGCGTCATCGCGGCCCGCGCCGGCGCCGCGGCCATGGGCTTCGTGCCCATCACGCACTCGGTCGACGGCCTCGCGCGCGACGTCGACCAGAGCGTCACGCGCATCGAGCGCACCGCCGTCCGCGCGGCTCAGTGCGCGGCGCTGGCCTACATCGTCGCCGAGCGCGCCGGCCGCTTCGAGAGCGGCTTTCGTCGTCTCGAGTCGCCCGACCCGTCGCTCGACGACGCGTCGCGTCGCTTCGCCGAGATCGTCGCCAACAAGACCGCCGCGCTGCGCTCGACCTCGACCGCGCTCATGCGCGACCTCGACCGCGTCGACGCGCTCTTGCGCTCGAGCCTCACGCTCTCGACGCTGTCGCGCATCGAGGCCTCGCGCGCCCAGAGCCACCGCAGCGAGCTCGCCGCCATCGGCGACGCCATCGACGAAGCCGCCGAGGTCATCCGCAAGGCGACGACCGAGTGTCGCGCCCGGCTCTCGACGCTGACGGCCATCCGCGCCGTGACGACCGGCTCGCGCTGAAGCGCGAGCACAGCCAACCCTGAGATTCGAGGAAGCGACATGCGCGACGAGGTGCTCTACGACTCCGGCCATCGCTGGGTCGTCTTCGGTCGGGACTCCGAGAAGCGGGCCGAGATCATCGACACCAACCAGTACCTCATCCTGTCGCGCGGGCGCGCCATGCTGCTCGACCCGGGCGGCGTCGAGCTGTTCGCGCCGATGCTGGTGGCGGTCTCGCGCCACACGACCCTCGACGCCGTGACCGACCTCTTCGCCTCGCACCAGGACCCCGACATCATCTCGTCGCTCGGCCTCTGGGACGTGACCATCCCCACGGCGAAGCTGCACGCGCCCGCCATCTGGGAGGGCTTCATCCGCCACTTCGGCTGCGAGCACATCGAGTACCGCGCCATCCCCGACGCCGGCGCCACCATCGACTTCGGCGGCACCGAGCTGCGCTTCATCCCGGCGCACTACCTCCACGCCTCGGGCAACTTCAACGTGTACGACCCGAAGGCCAAGATCCTCATGTCGGGCGACATCGGCGCGGCCCTCGAGCCCCCGAGCGCGCCGCTCTTCGTCGACGACTTCGCCGCGCACACGCGCAAGATGGAGTTCTTCCATCGTCGCTGGATGCCGTCGAACGCCGCCAAGCTCGACTGGCTCCGGCGCGTGCGCCAGCTCGACATCGAGATGCTCGCGCCGCAGCACGGCCGCATCTTCAAGGGCGCCGACGTCGGCCGCTTCCTCGACTGGTTCGAGGCCCTCGACGTCGGCAACGCCATCGGCGCGGCCTGACCCGAGCCGCGCGGGCGTTGGACCGCGCCCGCGACTCGTGGCATGACCGGGCCATGCGGACTCGCCCCAGCGACGGCCGGCGACGGTCCTGTTCGGCATCCATGTGGGCGGCCCTGCTCGTCGGCCTGGCGGGCTGCGGCGGCGATGGGACGGCCGCTCCAGCCGACAGCGCCGCGAGCGACAGCGCCGCCTCCGACAGCGCCGCGAGCGACACCGTCGCCTCCGACGCCGTCGCCTCCGACACCGTCGCCGACAGCGCGAGCGAGGTCGCCGACGGCGCCGACACCTTCGGCGGCGCCTGCCCGGGGTTCTCGCCCGGACCCTACGGCACTCACCGCGGCGACCTGGCCGCCGACTTCACGCTGCCCCTGGCCGACGGCGGCACCTTCGAGCTGAAGGGCGCCATCGCCGCCTGCGACGCGGTCGTGGTGCTGGTCGACACGATCGCCATCTCGCCGCTCGACGCGCGCTCGATCTGGGACGACGACGGCGCCCTCGCCGACCTCGTGGCACGCTCGCCGGACCACGCGCAGTACGTCTTCCTCTCGAACGGCGACGATGCGTCGGCCGCGACCGCGCGCATCACCCCCATGCAGGCGCGCGTCGACGCGCTGCTGGCCGGCCTCGACGCGAGCGTCGCCGCCGACTGGCGCGCTCGCCTCCACGTCGCCGCGGCGCGCGTGCAGGACGGCGACAGCTGGCTCGCCGCGCCGCTCGCGGCCCACCTCGCGACGGGGCTCGCCATCGGTCCCGACCAGCGCATCCACGGCATCGGCTTCCTGGCCGACGTCGAGCGCTTCAGCCAGGCGCGCCAGGACGGCGGCGCCTGGCCGTGGGCCAACAACCTCGCCTACGCCGCCTACGAGGCGCTCTACCTCCGGGCCGACGGCGAGCGCTCGGCCCAGCTCGCGCGCGAGACCGGCGTGGCCGTCGACCTCTTCCGCGGCGAGGTGCTGGCCGAGCTCGCCGACGTCGACGTCATGCTGCCGAGCGGCCTCGCCGCCTACGACACGCTGCAGGTCGAGGTCAGCATGGCCTGCCCGCACCCCGACGAGCTCGAGGGCGCCACCGACAACTGCGGCGCCTGGGACTACATCGCGTCGCTCACCATGCGCGACGACTCGGTCGACCCGCCGGTCGACCTCGAGGTCGCGCGCTTCATCACCACCTATCATCGCGAGGCCCACTGGATCGTCGACGCCACGGCGCTCCTGCCGCGCCTCGTGAGCGGCGGCTCGCGCCACTTCCGCTGGAGCTTCGCGCCGTCGTGGAACACGCAGCCCACCGCGACCCGCCTCCGCCTGGTGTTCGGCTCGCGCGCGCGCGGCGTCGCGCCGACGAGCGTCGTGAGCCTCTTCAGCGGCGGCGACTTCGGCTCCCACTATAATGATGGTCGCCAGCCGCTGACCGTGCCCATCCCGGCTGCCGCCAAGCGCGTCGAGCTCTGGGCCATCACCACCGGGCACGGCTCGGGCACCTCGCAGTGCGCCGAGTTCTGCGGCCACCAGCACCGCTTCGAGGTCGACGGCCACATCCACATCCAGACCTTCCCCGAGGCCGGCAGCAACGACGGCTGCATGGCCGAGGTCGCCCGCGGCATGACGCCCAACCAGGGCGGCACCTGGTGGTTCGGCCGCGGCGGCTGGTGTCCGGGCGCGCCGGTGGCGCCGTGGATCGTCGACGTCACGAGCGAGGTCACGCCCGGCGCCGACGCGACCATCACCTATCGCGGGCTGCTCGGCGGCCATGACCCGCCCGACGGCGCGGGCAACATCGTGCTGACCTCCTATCTCGTCATCTACCAGTGACGGCGCGGCCGCGCGGCCGCGAGACCAGCGAGCGACACATGGGCGCACTCATCGGCGGCGTCTTGGGCCTCATCATCCTCGGCATCATGGCGCTCGTGCGCAGCTCGAAGGCCAAGGCCCACGCGGCCGGCATGCAGCAGGCGCTGAGCGTCGGCGGGACGGGCGGCCGCGCCGCGCTCGACAAGCGGCTGCCGGCCGCGCGCTCGCTCTTCGGCGACGTCGAGGTCGCGCGCCAGAGCGAGCGCATCGCCGCGCTGGCCACGCTCGGCGAGCTCGACGCGGTCGACGCCGAGATGGCCGCCTACGCCGGCTCGACGCTGCACGTCGCCACCGCGCGCAGCATCGGCCGCGTGGCGCTGGCGCTCCACGGCCGCGACCCGGCCGGCCAGCTCGCCGCGCTCGAGGCCGACGTCCAGGCGCTCGCAGCCCAGGGCACCAACAAGCTCTCGCTGCGCGCCGTCGCCTCGCTGGTCCCGGTCGTGCGCGCGCTCGGCGGGGCGCCATCCCCGACCGAGGCCGAGCGCGCCGAGGCGCTGCGCTTCCAGCCGAGCCCGGTCATCCAGCGCCTTCTGGGCGAGGCCTTCGCCAAGGCCGATGCCCGGACCAGCCCGAGGCCGAGCGCCTCTTGACGACGCCCGCGTGACGGGCGAACCCAGCCGCATGGACACCCCTTCGCGCCGCCATCCTCACGTCGTCAACATCAGCGAGGTCGACGCCTACACCGTCGACAAGGGCTCGCGCTTCCACGCCACCGGCCGCCGCCTCGGCGCCGCGGCCGGCTCGCGCGCCCTCGGCTGCAGCCACCTGGTCGTGCCGCCGCACACGACGGCCTTCCCGTTCCACATGCACTGCGCCACCGACGAGGCGCTCTACATCATCGCCGGCAGCGGCACGCTGCGCATCGGCGAGGCGCGCGTGCCGGTGCGCGCCGGCGACTTCATCGCGCACCCGGCCGGCACCGAAGCGCACCAGCTCCTGAACGACTCCGACCTGCCGCTCGAGTACCTGGCCATGTCGACGGTCCGCGCGGCCGACGTCGTGGTCTACCCCGACTCGAACAAGATCGGCGCCGTCGGCACCAAGGCCGGCGAGGGCGGCGGCCGGCAGATCATCGTGCGCGAGCTCGTGAAGCGCGGCGGTCCGCCGGTCGACTACTACGACGGCGAAGACATCGGCTGACGCCAGTCGAACGCGGGCGTCACTCCTCTGGCCCCGCGCCGTGCGCTTCGCTCGGAATTGTCAATCTCGCCGTCACACTCCGGCCTCGACCGTGACGCCAGAACCGGCGATCCGAGCCGCGCGCGCGACCGTACCTCGGCAGTCTCGCACTGCCGCGAGGCGCCCCATCCACCGAGGTATTCGATGCGCGTCATGCACGCCGCTCTGGCGTCCCTCCTTGCCTTCGCTCCGATCGCCGCGTGCGACTCCGACTCCGACTCGAGCAAGCAAACCGCCGATTTCTGTCAATCCGACTTCTCGGCCACGGTGCGCCAGGGCCCCGACCAGGGCACCGAATATGCCGGCGTCCTCACCACCACGCTCGACGAGACCGGCACGAAGATCGGCGGCGACCTCGAGCTCGACGGCACGAGCGGCCTCACCGGCCACGTCCGCGTCGACGGCGACGTCGCCGCCGGCCAGGTGACCCTGCGCTTCCACCTGGCCGACGGCCGCACCATCACCGGCAGCGGCGCCTTCGGCGCGGACGCCGTCGCGTGCAAGGTCGGCACCCAGCTGGCCGGCGACTTCACCGGCCCCGATGCCGCCGACAGCGGCGACTGGCTCGGGCCGCTGGCGATCTTCCTCATCGGCGAGGGCATCAAGCTCGCGGCGCCCTATGCCTGCTTCGCCGCCTGCAGCTACGGCGGCAACAGCGACGCCTACTGCAACGACCTCTGCCGCTGACTCGCCGCGCCCGCCGCCGCGACCGCCGACATCGTGGCTCAGCCGAGCCACCAGGTCGTGTCGCGGCGCGGGAACGGCACCAGCGCGTTGGTCCCGAAGCGCGCCGCGTAGGTCGCCGACACGCCGGCGCAGCGGTCGAACGCGACGCAGCGCGCGCAGTCCGGGTGGAAGCGGCTGGTGGCGGCCTCGATGGCGGCGATCGACACGACCGTCCGACCGTCGGCGTCGTCGAGGTAGTGCGTCTCGCCGAAGCCGAGGCGACCGATGTTGCCGTGCGTCGGGTCGCCGGTGATGCAGTTCGGGACCGACTCCCAGACGAGCCCGATCCCCAATCGCTGCGCCGTCGCGCGCGCGCGCCGCAGCGGCTCGCGCACGTCCTCGAGGCGCAGCTGCACCGCCTCCCAGTCGCGCCCCTTCGAGTCGAGCGACGGGAAGCAGATCTTGGCGCGCGCCGCCCGCCGAGCTCGGCCGCGAGCAGCTCGAGCCAGGCATCGAGCTCGCCCAGGTTGAGGCGCGAGAGCACGAGGTTGACCATCACCTCGACGCCCTCCGCGGCCAGGTTCGCCAGCCCGGCCAGCGTCTGCTCGAAGGCCGTCCGGGGCGCGCCGCTCATGTGCCCCGAGGTCTCGGGCGTGGCCCCGTGCAGCGACACGATGGCGCGCTCGAGGCCGGCCCGTCGCGCCCTCTGCGCGAAGTCGGCGCGGTGGAAGCTGCGCCCGTGGGTGTTGAGATCCCAGGCCATGCCGCGCGCGCGCAAGAGCTCGGCCACCTCGAAGAAGGCCGGGTGGATGGTCGGCTCGCCGCCCGTCAGCATCGCGCGCCGGAAGCCGAGGGCGTGCACGCGCTCGACCCGCCGCGCCAGCTCGGCCAGCGCGAACTGATCGAGCTCGGGTCGCCCGCTGTTCGTGCACATGGGGCAGGCGTGATTGCAGCGCTCGCCCAGCCGGAAGAGCACCATGCTGTGCTCGTCGATCGGAGCCTCGATCGGATTCGCGCGCGCGATTGTCGCGTCCACTTCCACTCCCAATGGCTGCCGCCTCGCTCGGGGCCGCATGAACGCTCGGTTCCCGCTCCACTCGGCCATTTCGGCCGGCTATCGGCGCGAGTCGAGCCGCGGTCGCTGTTCGGAATCCTACGCGAGCCGAGTCACACGGGTGAGCCCCGCATGCCGCGTGGTCCATCGCCATCGTGACGGAGTTTGTCCAGCATTGCCACGCCTCGCCGCTTGACAGCGGTTGAACGGGGGGCAGAGACTCCGGCTCGTTCCGGTGGGGGTTTGTTCCGTGGCGCGTCCGTCCAGGCTTGGTTCCTGAGGGCGTCTGCCTTCCCGCATCACCGCACCACGCCCGCACCGTGGTCGTCCACCGAAGAGGTTCTGTCATGGCGAATCCACCTTCCACTGGTTCCAGCTCCGGCGGCGGCTCGCACGGAAGCTCGGGCAGCTCCGGCGGCAGCAGCAGCAGCCACGCCAGCGGCGGCCACGGCGAAGAGCCGGGCAGCGGCGCGAGCCTCACCATCTCCGAGGAGGGCGTCGAGGCCGGCATGGACGGCACGAGCGTCTCCGTCGGCGAGAGCTCCGTCGGCGCGGCCCGCGAGTTCGAGCTGTGGTCCGGCACCGTCGCGCCCATCCCGACCGCCATCCCCGGTGTGTTCATCACGCTGACCCCGGCCGTCACCGGCAAGGTCAACGGCAGCGTCAACTTCGAGCACGCCACCGAGGTCACCGTCGGCGGCTCGATCACCGGCTCGCTCATGGTCGGCCTCGAGGGCGGCGCCCCGCCCATCGCGTCCGTCTACCTGCGCGGCGGCCCGGTCCTCACCGGCACGCTGTCGATCACGATGGACCGCACCGGCGTCAAGTCCGCCACCGGCCGCATCGACCTCGACATGAACGCGCGCATCGGCGTCCAGGTCCAGCACGTCTTCGACTTCGGCGTCGACCTCGGCTCGGCGCGCATGTTCTCGTTCATCGGCTTGAGCTACGAGCGCGGCCGCACGCCGTCGTTCCAGCGCGGCACCTTCGAGCTCGGCGGCGGTCTGCGTCGCGGCCTCGACTTCGTGCGCTCGGCCATCGATCGCGCGGTGGCGCTCGGCAGCTCGGCGGTCAGCACCATCTCGAACGCGTATCATGGCGCGCGCGACTATGTGGCCGGCGGTCTCAGCGACGCGTACAACGCCCTCACGTCCTGGTGATGCGGGCGCGGGGCCGCGCATGAGCGCGCCCCGCGGGGCGATGCCAGGCTCCCCTGGCGGGCCAGCCAGGGCAGCCATCTGTCTGTGAGCACGTGAGTTCCGACCGAGCCAACCTGGACTACAGCGAGTGCCGCCTGGAGCTCATGAGCATCCGGGCGGCGCGCACCTCGCTGCGCCTGCGCGGCCAGGACGTCGTGGCGATGGATCGCGACATCGCCGTCCTGCGCCAGCGCGAGCGGTCGCTGGCCGATCGCAGCCCCGAGCTGAACGCGCATCGCCTGCGCGAGCGCTTCGGCCTGTCGCAGCTCGAGGACGATCTGGTGTGGCTGGTGGTGAGCCGCGCGCCGGCCTTCGTCATCGTCGAGGATCCGGCCGCGCACGCGCATCCGATGAGCGTGTCGTTCGCCGCCTCGGCGCTGGCCGAGGTGCACCGCGAGCGGCTGAAGGTCCATCAGGCGCTGGCGCGCGACGGACGCCTGGCGCGCAGCGGGCTCGTGCGCCTGCGCTACGTCGGCGAGGGCGAGCGGCGCGCCGAGGTGCTGCGCGCGCCGGGCTTCCTGCCGTGGTGGCTGGCCGGCCAGCGCGTCTTGTCGGAGGAGCTCGTCGGCATCGCTGCGCGCGTGGCCGCGCCGCCGAGCCTCGACGCCGTCGCGCTGCGGCCCGACACGCGCCAGCGCGTGAAGCGCGTGGCCGGTATCCTCGCGCCGCGCGAGGGCCGTCCGCCGTCGAGCGACGCCAAGACCGGGCCCAACGGCTACGACTTCCAGCAGAGCAGCTTCGTCGTCGTGTCGGGGCCGGCCGGCTCGGGCAAGACCATGGTGGCCAAGGCGCTCGCCCACCACCTGAAGGTCGGCGCCATCATCGTCGACTGCGCGCTGCTCGCGTCATTGCCGCGGCCGGACCAGGGGCCGCTCCTCGACCTGGCGTTCCTCGAGGCCGCGACGACCGGCGATCTGCTGGTGCTCGATCGCGCCGACATGGCCTTCGGCGCGCCGCCGCCCGACTCGCACCTCGAGCCGCGCTTCGCCTTCGCCCGCCTCGAGGGCCTGCTCCAGCGCATGCCGGCGCTGGTGGTGGCGACCACGACGGCGGGCGCCAACCTGGCGACGTCCTTGCGCGATCGCGTGCTCGAGTCGATCGAGCTGCCGCCGGGCGCGCGCGAGACGGCGCGCGAGCTGTGGCGCATGATGATGCCGGCGGCCCAGCTCCAGGCCGCGCCCGACATCGACGTGGCCGACATCGCCGCGCGCTACACGCTCACCGGCCGCGGCATCCAGAACGCGCTCCACGTCGTGAGCCGCATCGATCCGCAGGTCATGCGCAAGGACGCGCTCGAGCACGCCTGCGAGGCGACGCAGTCGGGCGGCATGAGCGAGACCACGACGCGCGTGTGGATCCGCCGCGACCGCAAGGACCTCGAGCTGCCCGACGCGCTGGCGCGGCAGATTGACGAAATCATCCGCACCGAGTCGATCCGCGATCGCGTGCTCGACGAGTGGGGCCTCGGCCGGCGCATGATGAAGGGCCTGGGCCTCGTGTGCCTGTTCGACGGCGAGCCGGGGACCGGCAAGACGCTGGCCGCCGAGGTCATCGCCTCCGAGCTCGACCTGCCGCTGTATGCGGTGAATGTCGCCAATGTCGTCTCCAAGTGGATCGGCGAGACCGAGAAGAACCTGCAGCGCATCTTCGACGACGCCTCGCGCAACCGCTGCGTGCTGCTCTTCGACGAGGCCGACTCGCTCTTCGGCAAGCGCACCAACGTCGAGCGCTCGATCGATCGCTTCGCCAACATGGAGATCAACCTGCTCTTGCAGCTGGTCGAGAACCACCGCGGCCTGGTGCTGCTGACGACCAACCTGAAGGACGCCATCGACGCCGCCTTCTCGCGGCGCTTCGCCTTCAAGCTGTCGTTCGAGTTCCCCGACGCCGAGACGCGCCAGCGCATCTGGCGCCGCCTCCTGCCGAAGGACAAGCTCGCGCCCGACGTCGACATCCCGACGCTCGCCGAGACCTACGAGCTGTCCGGCGGCAGCATCCGCAGCATCGTGCTCCGCGCCGCCTACCGCGCGGCCTCCGAGGGTCACCTCCTCGACATGGCCGCGCTCGACGATTGCGCCACGGTCGAGTGCAAGTCGCTCGGGCGGCTGGTACGCTGGAGATGACATGGAAGACTTCCTCGACCAGATAGGCCAGCTCACCATCCAGGGTCACGTCGGGCTCGCGCGCGAGCTGGTCGAGGCCGAGCGGATGGACAACCCGCTCCTCTACTACCTCGGCCACGCCATGATCGCGGCCGCCAGCGACGACGTCGCGCGCTTGAAGACCTTCGCGCTGACGGCCAAGCACTACGCGCCCGACGACGCCCTCGTGGCGCAGGCGCTGACGCTCATGCACCTGCACGCGCGCGAGGGCGACGACGCCGAGCGCGAGGCCAAGCGCGCGGTGCAGCTCGACGGCAGCGCGCGCAGCTGGCGCGGTCTCGCCAACGTCTACCTCCTCACCGGCCGCCCGCAGGACGCCGAGCGCATCCTGCGCGACGCGCTGTCGAGGCACGAGGACTCCGAGGCGCGGCTGGCGCTCGGCAACGTGCGGGCGCAGCGCGGCGACATGGCCGGGGCGCTCGAGCAGCTGGCCAAGGCCTACGCCGACGACCCGACCGACTCGCGGCCGATGCAGCAGCTCATCAAGCTCTATCGCGACGCCGGCTGGATGTTCGGCGTGGTGCTGGTGTCGCGCGTGACGCGCGGCGGCAGCCACCCGCCCGAGGTGAAGGTGCTGCTCGATCTGCTGGCGCTCGAGATGCTGCGCGCCATCGAGCAGTCGCCGCTCAAGGACACCGTCGACGTGGCCGACGAGGCCGCGCGCGGCGTGATCGCCGAGGCGCCCGCCCTGCCGGCGCACGCCCAGCTGCGCGCGGCGCGGACGCTGGCCGAGACCGGCCGCGGCAAGGAGGCCCTCGGCATCGTCGACCGGCTCGCCACCGCCGCGCTCGGGCCGCGCGAGAAGGCCGAGGCCGGCTACATCCGCGGCTTCGTGAAGGCCGGCGCCGGCGACGCGGCCGGCGCGCTGGTCGAGTACGCCGCCGCCGTCGACGCCTACGCCGAGCACTGGGAGGCGGCGACCAACGCCGTCAGCCTGTGCCTGCGCAAGGGCGACGCCGCCGCGCTGGCCGAGGCCGGCCGCCTCATCGCGCGCGTGCCGCTGCGCGTGCGCCGCCTGAACGCCTTCATGACCTTCAACGAGGCCGCCTGGCTCGCGGGCCAGAAGCGCGAGGACGAGGCGCGGGCCTTGCTGGCGTTCCTGCGCGAGGCCCCGGCCGGCCCGCTCGAGGGTGCCATCGGCGCGCTCGAGCGCAGCCTGTCGGCGCGCGCCACGCCGAATTGACAAATTCCGAGCGAAGCCGGATGAGGGCGGCCGGAGCGAGGCCATCCGCTCGACTCAGCGCGCCAAGATGCGCAGGTCGGCGATGTTGACGCGGTCGAACGGACCGTCGACGCCGCCGCTCGCGCCGCCGTAGGTGGCGAAGCGCTCGAGCGCGCTCATGTTGGTGAAGGTCGGGTCGCTGGCGATGGTGACGTCGTAGCTCCGGCCGGCGACGAGCTCGGCCGGCACGAAGCCGGACAGCACCCAGCGGTCCCAGCGGCCGAGCTGCGGCATCACCAGGGCGCCGTCGGCGACCAGCGCGCCGCTGTCGTGGTCCTTGACGGTGAGGCGCTTCACGCCGCAGGCGACGCCGGTCGCGATGGGGCCGGCGCCGTTGCCGTAGGTGACCTGGAAGAGGTGCGGCCCGCTCTGCGCGGCGACCACGCCGAGGATCTCCAGCTTGTGGCCCGGGTCGCCCCAGCCCTGATAGTGGAATTTGTCATATTCGCTGACGCCGGTGCCGCCGGTGGCCACGAAGTGGGTGGCGTCGATGACCTGGATGCGCTCGCTGGTGGCGCCCCACCAGCAGCGCGCGCGCGAGCGCTGCGAGCGGTTGCCGCTGACGCTGAAGGCCGCCTCGACGACGTAGCACGGCGACGTCGGCGCGCTCGCGTCGGAGCCCTCGTCGGTCCAGGTCGTCGTCGTGCCCGGCAGCGCGGTCGCGACCTTCACGCCGTCGCGATAGACGTCGAGCGTCAGCCCGCTCGCGTCGTCGTCGTAGGTGGCGATGGTCAGGCGCAGCTTGCCGCCGTCCGCGTCCAGCGCGGTGATGAACGGCGTGCGCGGGCCGAAGACCTGGCGCCAGTCGCTGTCGTCGCGGACGTCGGCCGTGGTCGCGGCCGCGTCGGCGTCGAGGTCCAGGCGCACGTCGATGCAGTTCGACGGCGCGAGCTCGCTCGCCTGGAAGACGTGGTCGACGGCGACGTCGCGGCCGTTCAGCGCCAGTCCGGCGACGCGATAGCTCGCGCCCGGGTCGGCGGCGACCTCGGTCGGCAGCGCGAGGACGACCGAGACCTGGTGGCCGCGCCAGGGCCAGTCGTTCAGCGCCAGCTCGCTCGCGTCGGGGAAGAGCTCGTTCCTCAGCGCGCGCGCGTCAGATAGGGCCTCACGGCGAGCCCGGCGCGCGAGGCCTCGAGGCCGAAGAGGGTCTCGTGGACCATCGACAGGTAGCCGCCGATCGACCACAGCTGGCGCTGCGAGCTCACGACCGGGCCGGACCAGGGACCGTCGTCGACATACGGCGAGCCGGTCTTGGCCTCGAGGTTCTCCATGTTGGAGAGGTTCAGCGCGGCGCCGCGCACGAGCGCCTTCACCATGCGCGTGGCGACCGCGTCGTGGCCGACCAGCTTGGCCGCGCGCAGCCAGTAGGCGTCGACGAACGGCCACTCGGCGCGGTTGTGGTAGATGGCCGTCTGTTGCTGCTCGGGCCAGATGACCGGCGCGCCGGGGCCGTACATCGGGTAGCCCGAGAGCATGCGCCGCGCCTGCTCGGGCGTGGCCACGCCGCCCAGGATGGCCAGCGCCGAGCCGAGCAGATCGAAGCGCCGCGATGGCGTCGCGTCGAGGTAGCTCGGCATGAAGGTCGCGAACTGGCCGTCGGCCTCGAGCCACAGGCGCGCGCGGATGGCGGTCCGGAGCGCGTCGGCCCAGCCGCGGTAGGTCGCCGCGCGGGTGCCGTCGCCGACCTCGTCGCCGAGCGCCGCGGCGATCTCCAGCGCGCGCAGGTGGAGGCAGTTGGTCGACAGCGCGCGGCTGCCGGCGATGTCGTTGACGTCCTGGCTGGTCCACGCCGGATAGCTCTGCTCGCGCCAGTCGAGGAAGCTCTGCTCGCCGCGGTAGAGCCCGGTCGTGGCGTCGTAGACGACGGCGCGGTCCTTCTCGACGGTGCCCTTCAGCGCGGCCCAGGCGGCGTCGCGGAAGCTCGCGCGCGCCGGGTCGTCGAGCTGGGCCAGCACCGCCTCGGCGCCGAGCGCCCACACCACGCGATCGCTCGACACCGGCCAGCTCCCGCCCGAGCCGGTGTCCTGCACGATCTGCCGCTCGTCGGCCGCGCCCTGGCCGTCGCGCCGCGCCGACACCTTGAAGAGCAGCGAGTCGGCGGCGCGCGCCGGATCCATGGCGGCCAGGCCGAGGTCGATGGCGAACGAGGTGTCGCGCGTCCACACCCACGTCCACTTCCGGCCGGTCTCGAAGCAGCCGGCCGCGCCGCACGCCTGCGGTCGGCCCTGGTCGAAGGCGCCGTCGGCGATCTGCGCCACCGAGGCCTCGCCGACCTCGGCCAGCGCCAGCGCGTGCAGCGCGTCGAAGAGGTCGTTGCCGGTGCGCACGGTCGGCGCGCCCTCGGCCTCGTCGATGGCGCGCGGGCTCGCCGGCAGGTTGTCGCGCCGCGTCGCGGTCGAGCTCAGCACGTAGTGGCGATGGCACGCCGAGCGGTCGTCGATGGTCACGCTGGCGACGCCGAGCGGATCAGTGAGCGTCGCGCTCGGGTCGGCCTCGGCGCCGGTGGGTCCGAGGCAGTGGGTCGGCACCGTCACCTCGGGCACGTCGAGCGCGTCGCTGCCATCGTCGCTGTCGGGCACGTCGTCGGGCACGCCGTCCTCCACCGCGTCGGCGGCGTCCGTCGCGTCGCGCGCGCCGCCGTCCGAGCCGCACCCCGCGCCTATCAACGCCACACCGACCGCCATCGAGAAGAGCCTCATGCGGCGAGCATAGAGCGGCGCGGGCGAGGGAGCGAGAGGGCGTTGCATTCGCGTCGAGGCGCTGTAGATTCGCCCGACGCGGGCGATCGGATGCCCGCCGGAGGTCTTCGATGCGCACGCGTGCCGCGGTCTGCTGGGAAGTCGGGAAGCCCCTGGTCATCGAGGACGTCGAGCTCGACGGGCCGAAGGCGGGCGAGGTGCTCGTCGAGATGAAGGCCACCGGCGTGTGCCACACCGACGAGTTCACGCGCTCGGGCGCCGACCCGGAGGGGCTGTTCCCGGTCATCTTCGGGCACGAGGGCGCGGGCGTCGTGGTCGACGTCGGCCCCGGCGTGACCAGCCTGAAGAAGGGCGACCACGTCATCCCGCTCTACACGCCCGAGTGCCGCGGCTGTAAGTCGTGCCTGTCGCGCAAGACCAACCTGTGCACCGCCATCCGCGCCACTCAGGGCAAGGGCGTCATGCCCGACGGCACGAGCCGCTTCCGCATCGGCAAGACGCCCATCCATCATTATATGGGCTGCTCGACCTTCGCCAACCACTCGGTGCTGCCCGAGATCGCGCTGGCAAAGGTGCGCGAGGACGCGCCCTTCGACAAGATCTGCTACATCGGCTGCGGCGTCACGACCGGCATCGGCGCCGTGCTCTTCACGGCCAAGGTCGAGGCCGGCGCCAACGTGGTCGTCTTCGGTCTGGGTGGCATCGGCCTGAACGTGGTGCAGGCGGCGCGCATGGTCGGCGCCGACAAGATCATCGGCGTCGACATCAACCCGGCGCGCGAGGCGCTGGCGCGCCAGCTCGGCCTCACCCATTTTGTCAATCCCGCCGAATTGCAGGGCGACCTGGTGGCGCACCTGGTCGAGCTCACCGGCGGCGGCGCCGACTACAGCTTCGAGTGCGTCGGCAACGTGAAGCTCATGCGCCAGGCGCTCGAGTGCTGCCACCGCGGCTGGGGCGTGTCGGTCATCATCGGCGTGGCCGGCGCCGGCCAGGAGATCTCGACCCGGCCCTTCCAGCTCGTCACCGGGCGCGTGTGGAAGGGGTCGGCCTTCGGCGGCGCGCGCGGGCGCACCGACGTGCCGAAGATCGTCGACTGGTACATGCAGGGCAAGATCGACATCGACAGCCTCATCACCCACAAATTGCCACTCGCGCGCATCAACGAGGCCTTCGACCTCATGCACGCGGGCACCTCGATCCGCTCCGTCATCGAGTTCGCGTGAGCGCCGTGACCCCGTCCGCCGCGCCGACCGCCGCCGTCCGCACGCGCAGCGAGCACGGCGCGTTCGGCGGCGTGCAGGGCTTCTACGAGCACGACAGCCCGGCCTGCGCCGGGCCCATGCGCTGGTCGCTCTACCTGCCGCCGGCCGCCCGCGGCGGCGGGCGCGTGCCGGTCGTCTACTTCCTGGCCGGCCTCACCTGCACGGAGGAGACCTTCGCCATCAAGGCCGGCGCGCAGCGCATGGCGGCCGAGCTCGGCCTGGCGCTGGTGTCGCCCGACACGAGCCCGCGCGCCGCGCGCTTCGCGGGCGACGACGCCGACTGGGACTTCGGCCTCGGCGCCGGCTTCTACCTCGACGCCGCGGCCGAGCCGTGGTCGGCCGCCTACCGCATGGAGACGTTCGTTACGCGCGAGCTGGTCGAGGTCGTCGAGGCGAGCTTCCCGGTGCTGGCCGATCGGCGCTCGATCATGGGCCACTCGATGGGCGGCCACGGCGCGCTGACGCTGGCGTTGCGCCACCCCGGCCGCTACCAGAGCGTGTCGGCCTTCGCGCCCATCGCCGCCCCGAGCCAGGTGCCGTGGGGCGAGAAGGCCTTCGCCGGCTACCTCGGCGCCGACCGCGCCGCCTGGCGCGAGCACGACGCCACGGCCCTCGTCGGCGCCGGCCATCGCTTCCCCGGCGAGGTGCTCATCGACCAGGGCGAGAGTGACAAATTCCTGGCGACGCAGCTCCGGCCCGAGCTGCTGGCGGCGGCGTGCCAGGCCGCCGGTCAGCCGTTGCGCCTGCGGCGGCACGCCGGCTACGACCACGGCTACTGGTTCATCCAGACCTTCATGCAGGACCACCTGCGGCTGCACGCCGCCGCGCTCGGCGCCGCCGCATGAGGTCGCGGCGCGGGCGCGCGACGGCGGTGGCGGCGCTCGGGCTGGCGCTCGGCGCGTGCAGCTCGGTGCTCCCCGAGGCGCCGGTCGAGCGCGCGCTGGTCAACGACCTCCGCACCATCGTGCGCAGCCAGGCGCGCGACGAGTGGACGGTCGACCGCATCGCGCTGCAGGCGGTCGCGCCGGCCGTCGCCTGGAGCGCCTGCCAGGTCGCGCCCGACGGGCGCGCGCGCGCGCTGGCCTGGCTCGACGGCGCCATCGCCGCCGAGTCCGAGCGCCTCGGCGGCCGCGACCTGCCGCCGGCCGAGCTGTGGCGGAAGGCCGGCAAGGACACGGGCGCGCTCGACGACCTGCTCGAGCTCCAGCGCATGCGGCTCGCGCTGGGCGAGCTCGACCTGCGCGCGGCCGCTGACTGCCCATTCTGGCTCGAGGCCGACCCGCGCTTCGTCGGCACCCAGGGCGACGCCGATCGCTTCGTGCTGGTGCTCGAGAGCCGCGGCGGGGCGGCGCTCCACATCCGCGGCTCGTCGCTCGGCTTCGGCGGTGGCGGCGGCGGCCGTGTGCTCATCGGCGGCGGCCTGTCGCAGAGGATGTCGCTGGTGGCCGGCGTCGAGCTCGGCGGCACCGGCCGCTTCGACGAGCACGGCAAGGTCACCGGCGTCCTCGGCGCCGCGCTGCCGGTGGTCCTGCGCCTGGTCGACGCCGGCTCGGTCATCGACCTCGAGCTGGCCGCCACCACCTTCCTCCAGGGCGCCCGCGGCTGGCCGCCCGGCGTGCGCGCCGCCATCGCCTTCGGCGTCGTCACGCCGCGCGTCGGCGGCGCCTTCTCGCCGTCGGCGGTCTTCTACATCGGCTACGAGCTCCACCCGGCGCGCGGCCCGGACGCGCCGTTCCACATCATCGGCATCGGCACGCGCATCGGCGTCGACGTCGATCCGTAGCCGCCGCGCGAGCGTCGTCGTCGGTCAATTGAGCCAATTGCCGAAGCGGCTCATGGCGTCCCAGTTGAGCCATATGACAAATGCCTTGCCCTTGATGCGCTCGAACGGCACGAAGCCCCAGAAGCGCCCGTCGCGCGAGGCGTCGCGGTTGTCGCCCATCACCAGCACGTGGCCGGGCGGCACCACCACGTCGGGCCAGTCGGGGTTCAGGCTCTGCTCGCCGAGGTAGGGGATGGTCGGCGGCGTCTTGAGCGGCCAATTGTCATTCTCGCCGTAGGGGCTGCACTCGAGGCCGGTGAAGTGCTGCGACACCCAGCTCGAGCCGTCGATGGTCTCCTTCTGCTTGTCGCAGGCGCACACGCCGCTGGCGGTGCGGTCGTTGTCATGGAGCAGGCGCGGGCACGGGAAGTGGCCGAGCGGCTCGGTCTGGATCGGCTGCCCGTTCAGGATGATGCGGTCGTGGTCGAGGCGCACGCGGTCGCCGGGCAGGCCGATGACGCGCTTGATGAAGTCCTCGCCGTCGAGCGGGTCCCTCTCGTAGGACGGCGCCAGCAGCGGGCTCGGTCCGTCGGGATCGGGATAGCGATATTCGAAGACGATGATGTCGCCGCGCGCCGGCTGGTTCCACGAGATGGCGCGATGGGTCGAGAACGGCCAGTAGAGGCCGTAGCTGATCTTGTCGATGAAGACGTGGTCGCCGATCTCCAGCGTCGGGTACATGGAGATCGACGGGATCGAGAAGGCGCCGAGGAAGAAGCTGCGGATGATGAGCGCCAGCCCGAGCGCCCACAGCACCGACTCGACGAGCTCGCGCAGCGGCGTCTTCCGCCACTTGCCGAAGTGGCGCGTGAGGCCGCTGTCGAGCTCGATGCTGGCCGTGAGCAGCGTAGGGGCGTCGGGCAGCGGCGCGCGCTTCGCCGGCAGCAGCTGGACCAGCCGCTCGCGCTCGGCGCTGACCTCGGCCACCGCCTCGGCCGGGACCTTCTTCGCCTTCTTCCGCAGCAGGCGCTCGGCCTCGACCACGAGCTCGCGCGCGCGCTTCAAGACCTTCTTCGGATCGGGCGGCGGCTCCGCCGGGCGCCCGCGCGACTCGGCCTCCGGCCGCGCCTCCGACCTCGCCCCCGGCACGGCCCCGCTCCCCGTCTCGCGCTCACCCGCCATGGTCGACCTCAACGCGTCGGTGGATTCAGGAATGCCGTGACGCGCTGCCCGACCACTAGCCCGTCCGGGGCGTCGAGCGCCACCACCACTTCGAGGATCTTGGTGTCGTTGCGCTCGACCGGGTCGTCGCTGCGCACGTTCTTCCGACCCATGCGCCGACCGAGCTCGACCACCTTGCCCTTGAAGTCCTTGTCCGGCCAGGCGTTGGCCCGCACCACCGCGGACGCGCCCAGGGCGATTTTGGCAATATCGCGCTCGTCGATGTCGAGGCGCGCGCGGAGGTGCGAGGTGTCGCCCACGGTGACCAGCGGATCGCCACCCGGCTGCGTCCACTCGCCGGCGCGCACCTTCACCTGCAGGATCTCGCCGGCCGCCGGCGCGCGCACCGTCAGGCGCTCGACCGCGGCGCGGGCCTGCGCGAGGCGCGCCTCGGCCGCCTGCACCTGGGCCTCGGCCACGGCCACGTCCTCGGGGCGCGAGCCGTTGGCCATCGCCAATCGCCGCGCCTCGGCGGCAGCGGCGGCGGCGCGGTCGACGTCGACCTGGCGCTTGGCGCGATCGAGCTCGTCGGCCGAGGTGCCGCCGCTCGCGGCCAGCTTCTGGGTGCGCTCGAAGACGCCGGCCGACAGCGCGGCGCGGGCGCGCGCAGCCTCGGCGTCGGCGCGTGCCGCCTTCACGTCCTCGTAGCGGTTGCCCTTGGTGACCTTGGCCAGCTCGGCGCGCGCCGTGGCGACGTCGGCCTCGGCGGTGGCGACGGCGGCCTGCTCGAGCGCGGCGTCGAGCGCCACCAATACGTCGCCGGCCGCCACCTTCTGGCCCTCGACCACCGCCACCTGGGCGATGCGCCCGGCCACCGGCGCGGCGATCTTCAGCTCGCGCTCGGCCGGCTCGACCACGCCGATGCCGCCGACCGTCGCCGTGGGCGGCAGCGGCAGCCGCGTGTCGACGCCGGCCTCGGGCACGAGCGTGCGGGCGGCGGCCGACACGTCGACCGGGCGCGGCAAGGTCGGCGCCGGCTGCACCAGCAGACGCACGATGTTGATGCCCATGAGCGCCGTCAGCGGCACGAGCAGGAGAGGGAGCCAGAGGCGCTTCAGGACCTTCATGCATGCGCTCCCGCGAGGGCCGGCGGCGGGCTGGTCTCGCTTGCGATGTGGCCGTCCTCGATGTTCACGATGCGGTCGGCCAGGTGGAAGATGCGGCTGTCGTGGGTCACGACGACGACGGTCACGCCGCGCTCGCGGCACAGCTCCTGGAGGAGCTCGGTGACCTCGTGGCCGGCCTGCGCGTCGAGGGCGGCGGTCGGCTCGTCGGCCAGGACGAGCGGCGGCGTGCCGGCCAGCGCGCGGGCGATGGCGACGCGCTGGCGCTGGCCGCCGGAGAGGGCGTCGGGCTTGTTCCGGCGCTTGTCGTCGAGGCCGACGCGCGCCAGGAGCTCGCGCGCCTCGGCGCGGGCGCGGGCGCCGGGCACGCCGCGCAGACGCAGCACCATGGCGACGTTCTCCTCGGCGCTCAGCGACGAGATGAGGTTGTGGCCCTGGAAGATGAAGCCGATGAGGGCGGTGCGGAGGCGCGGCAGCTCGCGCTCCTTGCGGCCGACGATCTGCATGCCGAAGAGCTCGACGCTGCCGGAGGTGGCGGTGAGCACGCAGCCGAGGATCGACAGCAGCGTGGTCTTGCCCGAGCCCGACGGCCCGCACAGCATCATGAACTCGCCCGGCGCCACCGCGAAGTCGACGCCGCGCAGCGCCTGGTAGGCGAGCGCGCCGCTGCCGAAGACCTTGGTCACGCCGCGCGCGTCGATGGCGAGCGGACCGGATGGGGTGCGGTCGTTCATCGGAACACCATGCCCGGCTCGAGCTTGCGCACGCGCCGGAGCGCCAGCGCCGACGCCAGGATGCACAGCGTCGTCATCACCGCCGGCGTCAGCGCGATGAGCTGCCACGGGACGATCATCGACAGGTTGGCCGAGCGGATCCCCTGCGCGATGCCGCCGACCATGCCGAGGCCGAAGAAGCTGCCGATGAGGGCGTAGGCGATCGACTGCACCACGAGGAGCCGCGACAGGTCGCCGTTGGTGACGCCGATGGCCTTGAGGGTGCCGAACTCGCGCAGCCGATCGAGCACCGAGCTGAACATCGACAGCGCCACGATGATGAAGCCGATGAGCAGCCCGAAGACGGTCGAGGTGCCGAAGGTGATGCCGAGCTGCTCGCCGAGCAGCGTCTTCACGATGGTGCCGCTGAACTCGGCGCGCGTCATGACCTTGGTCTCGGGGAGGCGCTGGGCGAGCGCGTCGCGCACCGCCTCGGGCGTGGAGCCGGGCGCCACCGCGACCAGCACGAAGTGCTGCTCGTCCGACGGCGTCTTGGTCATGGCGCGCACGAGGTCGATGGCGCCGAAGGCATACGGCGGCGCGAACGGCAGGAGGCCCCAGGTGAAGGCCGCCGTCTGCACGGCGTAGCCGTTGACCTCGCGCTCGCTGCCGAGGTTGAGCGCGCCCATCTTCTCGCGGCGCGCGTCCTCGAAGACCATGGTGTCGGGGTGGGCGAGCAGCGACGCGTCGCCCGCGACCACGTTCCACGGGCCGCCGAGGCCCGTGTCGAGGTCGAAGCCGATGAGCGAGATCGGCTCCGAGCCGCCCCACGGCCGCTGCACCGAGCCGGTCTGGTAGACGAGCGCCGAGGCGGTGCGGACGCCTTCGGTCGCGCGCGCCTGCAGGAGGACCGACTGCGGCAGGCGCTTGCCGGGCTGGAGCTGGTTCGTGCCCGGCGGGCAGATCCAGACGTCGGCCCGACCATTGTCGACGAACATGGTGTTCTTCTGCAGCAGGCCGAAGAGGATGCCGAGCTGCTGCGCCGACAGCAGCACCGCGAAGACGACGCCGACCACGGTGCCGACGAGCTTGGCCTTGTCGTGGAGCATCATGCGCAGCGCCAGGCGCACGACCGCCCAGGTGCGGCGCAGCATGCCGTCGCGCGCGTGCGCGATGCGGCGCGCGATGTCGGGGTCGAGCGGCGCCGGCGCGGTGGGGTTGGCGGCGCTCACGAGCCGCCTCCGCCCACGCCGCGGCCGGCGCGGATGCGCAGCTCGGCGCGCGCCCAGGCCAGATCGGACAGCGCCTGCACGCGCGCCACGTCGGCCTGGAAGGCGTCGCGCTCGGCCGTCGTCAGCTCGAGCTGGGTGCCCTTGCCGGCGGCGAAGCGCGCGCGGATGACGTCGCGCGCCTTGGCCTGCGCGCGCGCCGCCACGAGCGCGGCGTCGGCCCGCGCGCGCGCCGACTCGACGGCGTGCCAGGCGTCGACGACGGCGGCGCGGGCGTCCTCGCGGGCGGCGTCGAGCTCGACCCGGGCCGCCTCGGCGGCGGCGCCCTCGGCGTCGACGCGCGCACCGATGCGGCGGTCGAGCGCCCAGCTGGCGGTGAAGCCGGCCGAGAAGGAGTCGTTCTTGCCGAAGCCGTTGGCGTTGGTGACGCGCTCGGCGACGCGCGCATCGAGGCGCGGCACGTAGCCCAGCGACTCGGCGTCGGCGCGCTGGCGCGCGGCGTCGACGCGCAGCTGGGCGGCGCGCACGGCGGGCAGGCCATCGAGATCGGCGAGCCAGGTGGCGAGCGCCGGCTCGGCCGCGAGGTCGTCCTCGAGCGCCCCCACCGGCCCGTCGACGACGAGCCCGGTGAGCGTGCCCAGCCGGCGGCGCGCGTCGGCCTCGCCCTGGCTCGCGGCGGCGATGGCCGCGCGCGCGTTGGCCACCTCGGCGTCGGCCCGCGGCAGCGCGGCGTCGTCGCCGAAGCCGGCGTCGAGGCGCGCCTTCGTCACGTCGCGCGCGGCCAGCGCGGCGGCCTCGGCCACGCGCCCGGCCTCGACCAGCGCCACGTTGCCGACCAGCTCGGCGTAGGCCTTCACGACGGCGCGCTCGACGTCGCTCACCCGCGCCCGGGCGCCGGCCTCCTCGGCGCGGATGCCGGTGTCGGCGGCGTCGATGCGGCCCCACTGCGCCAGATCGAGGATGGGGACGCTCACGCTGACGTCGAAGTCGACCTGGTTGGCGGCCACCAGCGTGGCCTCGTCGAAGCCGCCGCTGCCGTCGGGGATGCGCACGACCGAGGCGCGGTGGTTGTGGGTGTAGGCCAGCGAGACGCCGAGCGTCGGCCAGCGCTCGGCGCCGGCCAGGTCGCGCTGGGCCTTGGCGACGGCCACCGCGGCGCGTCCGCGGCGCGCGTCGACGGCGCTCGTGCGCGCCGCGGCGAGCAGCGCGTCGAGGCTGACCACGCCGGGCGCGGCGGCGTGGAGCTCGGCCGCCGGCGCGTCCTCGGGCTCGGCGGCGCGCGGGCTGGCCGCGCCGGTGAGCACCAGGCCGCCGGCCACCAGCGTCAGGATGGCCGTGCGCGTGCCGCCGCTCCGGCGCGGCCGGGCGACCTCGGCGGCCTCCGGCGGGGCGGCGACGGGCGCCACGGCGACCCGCGGCTCGGCCGCGCGGCGCGTGCGGATGCCGGCCAGGAACACGGCGATGACCTGCTCGGCCAGCGCCTCGGGGGTGTAGCGCTTCTTCCGCTGCAGCTCGGCGTAGTTGGTCTCGAAGAGGCCGCGCACCATGAGCACGATGACGTCGGTGTCGAGCTCGCTCGCCACCTCGCCGGCGGCCTTGGCGCTGTCGATGAGCGCGGCGGTGTGCTCGCTCGTGCGCTTGTGCTGGCGCGCGAACGCGGCCTCGGACCTCACCGTCGTGGGCAGCGGCGCGCCGTGCGCCTCGACGTGCGTCAGCTTGGCGGCGAGGCCGCGCCGCAGCATGTGCTCGATGCGCTCGAGCGGCGACAGCGCGGCGCCGCCGGCGTCGAGGTTGGCCTCGACCTCGCGCATCGAGCCGGCGACGACCTCCGCCACCAGCGCGTCCTTGGAGGCGAAGTGCTGATAGAGCGTGGCTTTGGATATGCCGAGACCGGTCGCCAGATCCTGCATGTTGAGCGCCTCGTAGCCGTGCCGTGCCAGCATCTCGCGCGCGGCGGCGATGATGGCCTCGTTGCGCAGCGCCAGCTGGCGCTCGCGCAGGCTCTTGGGCGGGCTCTTGGTTGCGGACATGCGCCCCTCGCGTACTCGCGAGTTCCACGACAGAACTCACGGGTTCTGACTGTGAACGCACGAGTTCGCGTGGTCAAGGCCGAAGTGCGTCGCCCGGTCGGGCGCCGCGAGCGACGCGGATCGCGCGCGCCGCCCGGGCCGGACATGCCGCCGGCGCGCCCGCGGTTACGCGCGGGATGGCGGTGCATCGGGCCCTGGCGCGATTTGACCCGCCGGCCCAGGCGGCGCGCGCGAGGAATCGCCCCGACGTATTTGAACCCGCCGCGACTTCGGCAGAGAATGCGCGCCATGACGCTGACCGCAGAACAGAGCACAGGGTTGAAGGGCGCGGCACAGGCCGCTGGGCGGACGCGGCGCGAGCGCATCGCGGTGCGCTTCGCGGGCGACTCGGGCGACGGCATGCAGGTGGCCGGCAGCCAGTTCACCAGCACCACCGCGATGCTCGGCAACGACCTCGCCACGCTGCCCGACTTCCCGGCCGAGATCCGCGCCCCGACCGGCACGCTGGCCGGCGTGTCGGGCTTCCAGATCCAGTTCGGCTCGCTCGAGATCCTCACCCCCGGCGACCGCCCCGACGCGCTGGTGGCGATGAACCCGGCCGCGCTGAAGGCCAACCTCCGCGACCTCGAGCGCGGCGCCATCATCATCGCCAACGAGGACGCCTTCGACGCGCGCGCCTGCGAGAAGGTCGGCCTGACGGCGGCGCCGCTCGACGACGGCACGCTGGACGCCTTCCGCGTCCTGAAGGTGCCCATCGAGACGCTGACCCTGGCCGCCCTGTCGGCCTCGACGCTGTCGTCGCGCGACAAGGATCGCTGCAAGAACTTCACGGCGCTCGGCCTGGTCTATTGGATGTTCGGCCGCCCGCTCGAGCACACGCTGCAGTGGATCAAGGCCAAGTTCCCCAAGCCCGAGCTCGAGGAGGCGAACCGCCTGGCGCTGCAGGCCGGCTACCACTACGGCGAGACCACCGAGGCCTTCGCCTCGCCCTACGAGGTCGCGCCGGCCAAGATCGCGCCCGGCCGCTATCGCCAGATCACCGGCAACCAGGCGCTGGCGTGGGGCTTCATCGCCGCCTCGCAGCAGTCGGGCCTCGACCTCTTCTATGGATCGTACCCCATCACGCCGGCCAGCGACGTCCTGCACGAGCTGGCGCGCCACAAGCGCTTCGGCGTGAAGACGTTCCAGGCCGAGGACGAGATCGCCGCCATCTGCTCGGCCATCGGCGCGGCCTTCGGCGGATCGATCGGCCTCACCGCCACCTCGGGCCCGGGGCTGGCGCTGAAGATCGAGGCGCTCGGCCTGGCGGTCATGACCGAGCTGCCGCTGGTCGTCTGTTGCGTGCAGCGCGGCGGTCCGTCGACCGGGCTCCCGACCAAGACCGAGCAGGCCGACCTGTTCATCGCCGTGCACGGCCGGAACGGCGAGGCGCCGGTGCCGGTCATCGCCGCGGCCACGCCCGGCGACTGCTTCGCCATGGCGCTCGAGGCGGTGCGCATCGCGGTGAAGTACATGACGCCGGTCATCCTGCTGACCGACGGCTACCTCGCCAACGGCGCCGAGCCGTGGCGCATCCCGGCGGTCGCGGACCTGCCGGAGATCGCCCCCGGCTTCCGCACCGACCCGGTCGGCTTCAAGGCCTACGCCCGCGACGCCGAGACGCTGGCGCGGCCGTGGGTCCGACCCGGCACGCCCGGCCTCGAGCACCGCATCGGCGGCCTCGAGAAGGCCGACGGCAGCGGCAACGTCTCCTATGACCCGCAGAACCACGAGAAGATGATCCAGCTGCGCGCGGCCAAGGTGGACGGCATCGTGGCCGACATCCCCGACGCCGAGGTCTACGGCCCGCCGAGCGGCGACGTCCTGCTGGTCGGCTGGGGCGGCACCTACGGCAGCCTGCGCGCGGCGGCGGTCGAGCTCGAGGCGCGCGGCGTCAGCGTCGGCCACATGCACCTCCGCCACCTGCACCCGATGTCGAAGAACGTCGGGCCGACCATGGCCGCCTACAAGAAGGTCGTCTGCTGCGAGCTCAACAGCGGCCAGCTGCGCCAGCTCCTGCGCGCGCGCTTCCTGGTCGACGTGCAGGGCATCAACAAGGTCCAGGGGCAGCCGTTCAAGGTGCGCGAGATCGTCGACGCCATCGTGGCCGATAATGACAAATCGCTGAGTGCCACTTCGGAGAATGATCAATGACCGAGAATCCCCCGCTCAGCCGCAAGGACTTCCAGACCGACCAGGAGGTCCGCTGGTGCCCGGGCTGCGGTGACTATGCCATCCTGGCCCAGTTCCAGAAGGTGTTCCCGACGCTCGGCATCCCGCGCGAGAAGTTCGTCATCGTGTCGGGCATCGGCTGCTCGTCGCGCTTCCCGTACTACATGAACACCTACGGCTTCCACACCATCCACGGGCGCGCGCCGGCCGTGGCGACCGGGTTGAAGGCCACGCGCCCCGACCTCCAGGTGTGGGTCATCACCGGCGACGGCGATGGCCTGTCGATCGGTGGCAATCAGCTCATCCACGCGATTCGCCGCAACATCGATCTCAAGATCGTCATGTTCAACAATCGCATCTACGGCCTCACCAAGGGGCAGTACTCGCCGACCTCCGAGGTCGGCAAGCGCTCGAAGTCGACGCCGTTCGGCTCGGTCGACGAGCCGTTCCGGCCGCTGTCGGTGGCGCTCGGCTGCGAGGCGACGTTCGTGGCGCGCTCGGCCGATCGCGAGCAGGCCCACCTCGGCGACACGCTGGCGCGCGCCGCCAAGCACAAGGGCACGGCCTTCGTCGAGGTGCTGCAGAACTGCAACATCTTCAACGACGGCGCCTTCTTCCACCTGACCGAGAAGGAGTTCCGCGCCGACTCGCAGCTGGTGGTCGAGCACGGCAAGCCGCTGCTCACCTCGAAGGGCACGAAGGGCATCGTCTTCGAGGGCTTCGAGCCGCGCCTGGTCGACGTGGCCGAGGTCGGCCTCGACAAGATCCACGTCCACGACGAGCGCGCGCCGGTGTCGTACCACCTGGCGCTGGCCCGCCTCGAGACCCCGCTGCCGACCGCCTTCGGCGTGCTGCGCTCGGTCGAGCGGCCGACCTACGACGCGCGCATGCAGGAGCAGGTGTCGGCCGAGGTCGCGCGCACCGGCCAGGGCAACCTCGAGCAGCTCCTCCAGAGCGGCGAGACCTGGACCGTGACTTGAGCGTCCCGGTCGCGGTGGTGCTGACCACGGCGAGGCGCTGAGCGGTGGCGACCGCTCTCGTCCACGCCTACCACTATCCCAGCGCGTCAGCCTTCGAGGCGGGTCCGAAGGGCGCGTCGCTGCGCCTCGCGACCTCGGGCGGCGTCGCGCCCGGTGAGCCGGCGCCCCACTTCTTCGAGGGCGAGCTGGTCGAGCCGGCGACGACGGCGCGCCTCCTGCGCGTCTTGTCGCGCGTGGTCGGCTCGCGCTGGCACATCCCGCCGGCGATGCTGGCGCGCATCCTGCGCGAGGCCGATCCGGTCGTCACGAGCGGCGGCGGCATGCTGCGCTTCGAGGGCTTCTCGGCCTGCGCCAGCGCGTACGCGCGCGTCGACCTCGGCCCCGAGGCGTACGCCGGCGACGTGGTCGGGCAGGGGACGACCAACGTCGACTTCAACGCCGACATGCGCGCGGCGCTGGCGCTGGTGAAGGATGGCGAACGCGTGCGGCTGTCGGTCGGGGCCGATCGGCTGACGCTCGAGCGCGCCGGCGCGGCGGTGATCGAGAGGCAGGTGCCGCTGCCCGAGCGCTGGCTCCGGAGCTTCCTCGAGGTGCAGGCCTATCAGGCGCACATGGCGCCGCGCCTCGACGTGAGCGGGCTCGAGGCGCTGCGCTTCCTGCGCGGGCTGCCGCGCGCGGTGACCAAGCAGACGGCGTGGGTGGTGCCGGCCGGCAAGGGGCTCCGCCTCGGCGTGCGCCACGAGAAGGGCGCGGTCGGGCTGCACGGGCTCGAGCGCCTGCGCGTGCTGGAGGACGTGGCGCCGTGGGCGCGGCGGCTGCGCGTGTGGTCCGACGACGCCATGCAGGCCAGCGCCTGGGCGCTCGACTTCGGCGCGCAGTGGCTGTGGCTCGCGCTGTCGGCCGAGGCCTGGCGCGGCTTCTCGGGCGAGGGCCAGATGCTGACGCGGCTCGCCAAGGCGGAGGCCGGGGCGCTGGCGCGCGTGCGCGCGACCTTGCGCTGGCAGTCGGCCATCGTGCCCGCCGACGCGGCCGAGGCCGACGCGCTGGCGCGGCTCGGGGCGCGCGGGCTGGTCGGCTACGACCTCCGGCCGGCGGCCTACTTCCATCGCGAGCTGCCCTTCGACCTCGACCAGGTCGAGTCGCTGCAGCCGCGCCTCCGCGACGCGCGCGCGCTGCTCGCGACGACCGGTGTTCGTTGGGAGGGCGACGACGCCGTCGTGCGCGGCTCGGACGTCGAGCACCGCGTGCGCGAGGTCGACGGGGTGCCGCGCTGCACCTGCCCGTGGTTCGCGCGCCACCAGGGCGAGCGCGGCCCGTGCAAGCACATCCTGGCGGCCGAGCTGGCGCGCGAGTCGCGCGAGGCCGGCACCGCGGGGGCGGCGTGAGCTCGCCGGACGCGGTCGCCGCCGAGGTCGAAGCCGAGGCCGAGCGCCTGCGGACGACGCCGCTCGAGGAATTGCGGCGCGAGGTCTGGGCGGCGTTGCCGCGCGACGCCGAGCTGGCGGTGGCGGCCATGCGCAGGCTGACGCCGGCGCGGCGCGGCCAGCTGCTCGAGGTCTTCAAGGACCTCGGCTCGGACGGCTGGCTCATCCAGCGCGCGCTGGTGCGCGAAGGCCTCGCGCCGCGACCCGCCGACGAGGCGTACATCCTCGGCTTGTTCCAGCGGCACTACGACTCGGTGCACGAGCTCCTGCGGCGCGACCCCGGGCTCCTCGACTGGGAGGTGTGGCGCATCTTCGAGGTCGAGGGCGGCGGCGACCGCAGCCCGGCGGCATATGACAAATACCTCGGCGAGGACGACGGCTGGCACGCGGCGCTGGTGCGCGTGGCCGCCCGCGGCGCGCTCGAGCGCGGCCGCCTGCTCGACGCCAGCCTGGACGCGCTGGCCCGCGACTTCGCGCAGTTCCGCGCCGGATGGTACAGCCGCTTTCACATCGCGCTGGTGCCGACGGTGGCCGAGCGCGCGGCCCGCGCCGAGCGCTACCTCGGGCTCGTGGCGAGCCGCATCTCGCCGACGGTGTCGTTCGCGCTGGCCATGCTCGACCCGCTGCTGGCGGCCGGTGCGCTCGACGCGGGCCGGCTGGTCGCGGCGCTCGAGCCGGCGCTCCTGGCGTCGGCCAAGGGCACGGTGAAGGCCGCGCTCGACCTGCTGGCGCGCGCCGCGGCGGCCGCGCCGGAGTTGGCTCTCGCGGTGGCGCGCAGCGCGGCGCTGGCGCTGGCCCATGCCGCGCCCGACGTTCAGAAGGCCGCGCTGGCGGTCATCGAACGGTACGCGGAGCCGGCCGACGCGGCGCTGCGCTCGGCCCTCGCGGCGCGCGCCGAGCACGTGGCGCCGTCTTTGCGCGCGCGGCTCGCACGCTACCTCGGCGAGGTGGTCGCCGCGCCGCCCGAGGTCGCCGCCGAGCCGCGCGGGGCGGGCGCCGCCGCGGCCCCCGGCCCCCCCCCCGGTGGCGGCGATCGACGACCTGGCTACGCTCGTCGACCGCTGGCTCGCCGTGCTCGAGGACGACAGCCTGACGCTCGAGGTGGAGCGCGTGCTCGACGGCGCGTCGCGCCTCGCGGCCATCGATCCGACCGAGCGCGCCGCGCGCATGGCGCCGGTCGTGGCGCGCGCGAAGAAGCTTCTCAAGCGCCCGTGGCCCGGCACCATCGCCGGCGACCTGGCGCGGCTGGCGCTGGCCTGGAGCGGCGCCGCGTACGAAGAGGCCGAGGCGCGCGACGACGTCGGCCGCGTCTTCGGCGCGCGCGTCGAGCGCATCGCCGAGCGCCTGACCGCCGGTCGCGCGGCCGCGCTGCTGTCGGCGCCGACCCACGAGGCCGGCTTCGTCGATCCATCGGCGCTCGTCGCGCGCGTCGCGCACGTCGGGGTGGATGCCTTCGACGTCGACGACGTCGTGGACCAGGGGGTGGGCCGGCTGCGGCTCGCGCCCTGGGGCCGCGAGGCCGCGCTGCAGGCGGCCGCGCGCCTGAAGAGCGAGCTCGGGCTGGCGCTGCGCCACGCGCTCGGCGGCAAGGTCGCCGTCGGTCCTACGGCCGCGCTGTGGATCGCCGCGGCGCGCGCGCGCCACCCCGACGGCGACGACGCGGCCGTCGCCGCACGCCACCCCGGCCTCGGTCCCGACGCGGCCGAGGTCGCGCGCCACACCTGGACGAGCCGGCCGTACGCCACGACCTGGGACGAGCTCGCCATCGCCGTCGCGCCGGCCGTGCCGAGGAAGGTGCCGCTCGCGCACGTCGCGGTCGGGTTGCACGGCGAGGGCCGTCGAGATGGACGGCGCGCGGGCTCCGAGCTCGGGCTCGTGCGCTGGGCGCTGACGCTGTGTCCGCGCGGCTCGGAGGCGCTCTTCGCCGAGGGCGCCACGGCGCTCTTCTCCGACCTCTACAATAGCGAGCCCGAGAAGTACCTCCACGCCTTCCTCGAGCCGCTGGCCGAGGCGTGGACCGCGCTCGGGCCGATGGCGGTGCTGTGTCTGACCGTCGGCCTGGCCTCGAAGGCGCCCGACGAGCGGCTGCGCGCCGTCGATGCGCTGGCGCGCGCGGTCGACGACGGTCGCCTCGACGCGGCCGCGCTGGGCGCGACGCTCGCGTGTCTGCTCTTGACGCAACGGGCGGTCGCGGGTCGTTGGGCCAAGAGCCTCGGCGAGGTGGCGCGCCTCTCGCCGCGGCACGCGCGCGCGGTGGTCGAGGTCGTGACGGCGGCGCTGCGCGGCGAGGTCGAGCGCGCCCCGAAGGACATCGGCGTCCTGCTGGAGCTGCTCTTCGAGCTCCTGGTCGAGCTCGACCTCGGCCTGACCGACGCCGACGCGCGGGCCTGGTTGGACGCGCTCGCGGCCGCCCGCGGCGGTAAGGGCCGTGCGCTCGCGCGCAGCGTGCTCGCGCGCGGGTGACGTCGCTGGCGCGAATGCGGCAGCGGTTGGCGTGCACGCGGCAGCGTTCCGGGTGATGCTCGCGGGCATGCGCAAATGGATTGGGTCGTGGATCGTGGTGTGGGGCGTGGCGGGGATCGGGGCGTGCGGAGGGAAGTCGGACGCCGGGCCGGGTCGGGCCGGGGCCGCGGCGGGAGCGGGCGGCGAGAGCGCGAGCGCGTCGGCCGAGCCGAAGTCGCTGACGCTGTCGAACGGGCTCACCGTGACGGCGCCGGGCGACGCCAAGGAGTCGGCCATGGGCAAGATGCTGTCGGTGGTCGCGCTCGGCGGGAAGTGCCAGGCGATGATCGGCGAGGTCAGCGACATGAGCCCGAGCTTCGAGAACCAGCTCCACAACATCGAGGCCGGCAACATGGGCGGCCCGCTGAAGGAGATGAAGCGCAAGGAGTCGAAGGGCCCCGACGACTTCGTCATCGAGTGGACCACCGAGAAGAAGCTGGGCTACGCGTCGCGGCGCACGGCGCAAGGCAAGAAGTGGTACTGCGACCGCGTCTCGTCGGACCCGGCCGGGCACGCCTGCGTCGTGGCGATCTGCGAGAGCATCAAGTGACCGCGGTGGGCTGATCGGCCGCGGCATGGGGCTTGCTGCACGCCCTCGGTCAGCGAGACCGATGAAGGCAGGTCGCCATGAAGTCAGGGCACGAGAAGATGTCGGCGGTCGACGCCGCGTGGCTGCGCATGGACTCGGCCACGCAGCGTATGGTCATCACCGCCGCGTTCCACTTCGCCGAGCCGCTCGGGCTGGCCGAGGTGATGGCGCTCCTCCACGAGCGCGTGCTGGTGCATCGGCGCTTCCGCCAGCGCGCGGTCGAGCCCGTGGCGCACGGGCCGATCGGGCCTCTCGGCACGCCCCACTGGGAGGAAGTCCCCGATCTGCACCCGGGCGACCACGTGCACGAGCTGTCGCTGCCCGACGACGCCGACGACGCCGCGCTGGCCGAAGTCCTGAGCGAGCTCGCGTCCGCGCCGCTCGACCGCACGCGCCCGCTCTGGACGCTGCACCTCATCCACGGCCACGGGGCCGGCACCGTGCTGGTCGTGCGCCTGCACCACGCCATCGGCGACGGCGTGAC
>JAXLYZ010000004.1:425000-477892 GCA_046351155.1 Myxococcota bacterium | reverse complement strand
CGGGCGCGCTCCGAGGCCTTGCCGTGGTCGCCGCGCACGATGAGGCCGACGACGCTGTCGCTGGCGCGGTCCCAGTGGGTGTACACCGCGATGCCGGACTCGACCTCGGCCATGGCGTCGATCGCCCTGGCGTCGACGTCGACGTCGGGCTTGGGCACGCCTTGCAGCGGGGCCACGCCGAGGCTCCACGCGATCGGCATCACGCGGATGCCGTCCGGGCCCTCGAGGGCCACGCCGATCCAGAAGACGTGGGCGGGCTCGGGCAGGACGCGGCCGATCACCACCGGCTCGCCCGGCGCGCAGGTCTCACACTCGCGCAGCTTCCGCGCCTCGGCGTCCGGGAAGTCGTTCAGGCCGCCGAGCAGCTCGAACGCGGCGGGCCAGCCGTCGGCCTTGCCGACCGGCCGCCGCGTCAGCGCGCAGTCGCGCGCGCCGTCGGCGTCGGGCGGTCCGAAGTCGTAGAAGACCTCGTCGTCGGCGATGGGGACCGGCGTGGTCGACGCGTTCGGTGTCGTCGTGGCGCAGCCGGCGAGGAGCAACATGGCGATGGCGATGGAGCGGTCGTGCATGCCTCCATCTACGTCACATCCGGCCGCGTCGCAGCCGAGCTGATTTCGTCGCGCGCCGAGGGGATTACGCGAGGTGCATGGCCGGGCCGATGCGGTTCTTGAAGTCCTCGGGCGTGAACGGCTTGGCGATGAGGAACAGCGCGCCCGCCTCGGTCGCGGCCTCGCGCGCCGCCGGCGTCTGCTCCGAGGTGACGAAGCCCAGGCGCACGCGCGGGTCGACCTTGCGCAGCGCCACGAGGAGCTCCATGCCGGTCATCTCCGGCATGTTCCAGTCGGCCAGCACGAGGTGCGGGCTGTCGCGCTGGTAGACCTCGAGGCCCTTCACGCCGTTCTCGGCCTCGATGAGCTCGAACTCGAAGCCTGCCTGCCTCAGCGTCCGCGCCACCATGAGTCGCATCACCTTGCTGTCATCGACGATGAGGACCTTCACGACTGTCTCCTAGGCTCGATCCATGATGATCATCCGACCCGCGCGGATCGCCGCGAACTCGAGGTCGGTGGGCTCGACCAGGACGATGGCGCGGCAGTCATGCTGATCGCGCACCGAGCCCGTGGTCTTGAGGAACGAGAACGCCGGGTTGCGCAGCTGCTCCGAGAGCCACGCGCGCAGCGCGCCCGAGCGGTCGACCAGCACCAGCATGGCGCCGAGCTGGGCTTCGGTCGGCTTCTCGCTCGGCTCGCCGATGGCCGGGATCGGCGCCGGCCGGGGCCGCTCGCTGGGCGGTACGGCGGGCAGCGCCGCCGGGCGTGGTTGGATGCTCGGGCCAGCCACGGTGCGCTTGGCCGGCTCGACGCCGAGCGCCTGCGACAAGAGCATCTGCGTCTCGGGGCCGAGCTTGCGCATGTCCTTCGGCAGGCGCGGCGGGTCGAAGCCGTCGACGGCCGGCCAGGTGCCGTGGCCGAAGATGGCGACCGGGTGCGCCTCGCCGCCGAGGTGGATCGTGCCGAGCACCACGCCCAGGCGCTGCGCCGAGCAGTCGAGGATGCACTCCTCGTAGTGCCGCAGCTTGATGCTGCGCGCGTCCACCGAGTTGTCCCAGTGCATGCGCTCTTCGACGGCGTGGTTCCACACGCCGATGGCCACGTTGATGGCCTCGTCGAACGCCATCGTCAGCTCTTCGGTGAGCTCCTCCGGCTCGACCGGCAGCATGAGCATGCCCACGCCCAGGCCCTTGGCGAGCTTCTCGCTCATGGCCAGGCCGACCCGCGCCTCGCGCTTGGCGATGCGCGTCTCGCACCAGACGACCTTGGCGCCGATGGCCTCGAGCGCGGCCGGGCCGACGTGGGTCGTGCTCGGGAGGCTGCACGTCAGCTCGAGGTTGCAGAGCGAGCCGAAGCATTCGGTCACCGCCTGCAGCCCGGCCGCGAGTTGTGTGCGTAGCTCCGACAAGGATCTCTCCAGCCGCGAACATCACGCGATGTCGCGAAACCACCCTCGCTGACGGCGCGCGGACGGCCTCGCGTCGAATGGGTTGCCGATCGCCCGCGACCGGCTCGCGCGCGCGGCGGTTCAGGCGGCCGCGCTCAGTACACTCTCGGTCTTCCTGAATTCTAGTTCGGTTTCGATCACGACGGACTCAAGCCCGGCCCGGTCGATCTTGAGCAAAGCCAGGGCGGCCTCGTCGAGGTCGTAGCGCAGCCCGTCGGCCCCGGCGGCCACGCCGATCTGGGTTACCAGCGCGTCGGCGATGTGGACGAGGGAGGCCAGCGCGCGCACCTCGGGCGGCGCCGTGCCGGGATGGTGGCTCGCGCCGATGGCGCTCGGCACCGGCTCGGGGATGTTCCAGGCGCGCGTGGCCGCGGCGCCGAGCGAGGCGTGGTCGATGCCGAAGAGCTGGCGCTCGGCCTCGTCGAACGGCACGTCGTCGCCGACGCCGACCAGCGCCATGAGGTCGTCCCAGCGCTCGGCCACGCTCTCGGCCATGAGGATCTTGCCGATGTCGACGAGCAGCCCGGCGGTGTAGGCCACGGCCGGCGTGGCGAGGCCGCTGCGCTTGGCCAGGAGGCGCGAGGCGATGGCCACGCGCAGCGAGTGCTTCCACAGCCCGGACTCCTGCATGTCGTAGCCGTGCAGGCTGGGCTTGCCGAGCACGCCCTTCATGCGCGCGGCGACGAGCGAGCAGATGATCGACTCGCCGAGGCGCACCACCGCGAAGACGCAGTCGTCGACCGGACCGGTGGAGGCGGCGTAGGCGGCGCTGTTGGCGACGCGCAGGGCGTCGCTGGCGAGGATCGGGTCGGAGGCGACGAACTTGCCGATGGTGCGCAGATCGCAGCGCACGTCGCCCATCAGCCGCAGCAGCGGCCCGACCATCGATGACGGCGGCGGCAGCTCCTTGGCGCTCTTCACGAGCTGGCTGGCGCGGCTCACCGGGCTCTTCGCGTTCACGACAGCCTCCGTATGGCGAGGCCTGGCGTGGCCACCGTCACGAGGCCGGTGGCGACGTCGAGGGCCAGGGTGCGAGAGATGCGTCCTCCCATCTCGCCGCGCGCGACCTTCATGCCGGCGCGGGTGATCATGTCGCGGGCGACGGTGGCGTTGCGCGCACCGATGTCGAAGAGGTCGTTGCCCGGGTTCATCGACGCGCCGCCGGCCAGGTAGACGACGGTCGACTCGAGGCGGCCGCCGAGCTTCTTGAAGGCGGCGATGAGCTCGCCCACGGCGCGGTCGCCGAACATGAGCGGCTCGCCCTGGGCGCGCTTCATGTCGACCTTGCTCTCGGGCAGCATGTAGTGGCAGAGGCCGCCCGTGTGCGTGGTCGGGTCCCACATGCACACGCCGATGCACGAGCCGAGGCCGATGGTGATGAGCGTCCCGACGCGCGACGTCTTCATGTCGTTGATGCCGACGACGATGCGCGGCTCGGTGACGAGACGCGGCCCGGTGACGGGCTGGACGGGACCGGCGGCCGACGCCTGGGCCGGGCCCGCGCCGGGCGCCGGGGGAAAGGGGCGCGAGGCGCCGAGCTGAGCCGGAGTCGACG
This sequence comes from Myxococcota bacterium, assembly GCA_046351155.1. Lineage (GTDB taxonomy): Bacteria > Myxococcota_A > UBA9042 > PHBI01 > PHBI01 > JAXLYZ01. The sequence continues at coordinate 474,339 of JAXLYZ010000004.1, read as the reverse complement.
AAGGGGCCGCGCGCGGCGGCGCCTGGGTCGGCAGGCGCGCGGGCGGCGCCGACTGCGCGGGCGCGCTCGGGGCTCGAGGCGCGGGCGGCAGCGGCGCGCGCGCGGTCGGGGGCGGCGGATTCGAAGTCGGCTGCCCTACGGTCGGGGCGCCCTGGCCGGCGATGCGGAACTCGCCATCGCGCCGGACGCCCAGCCGTGGTGGACCGTTGCTCATCTCGCCCCCCAGCTGATCCGTTGGCGGCTCATTTCTCGCCTCCGACCAGCCGGACGATGGTGTCGGCCATCTGGCCGAGCGGCTTCACCTGCTGGGCGGCGTCGAGGGCGATGGCCTCGCGCGGCATGCCGAAGACGACGCACGACGCGGCGTCCTGCGCGATGGTGCGGGCGCCGGCCTTGCGCATGGCCAGCAGGCCCTCGGCGCCGTCCTTGCCCATGCCGGTGAGGATGACGCCGATGGCGCGCGCGCCGCAGCGCTCGGCCACCGAGCGGAAGAGGTTGTCGACCGCGGGGCGGTGCCCGCCGGCCACCGCTGGCGAGTCGTCGAGGCGCACGCGCAGCTGGTCGCCGCTGCCGGTGAGGGTGAGGTGGCGGCCGCCCGGGCCGACGTAGACGGTGCCCGGCGCCAGCATCTCGCCGTCGATGGCCTCGCGCACGCGCAGCTGGCTGCGCTCGCCCAGGCGGCGCGCCAGGATCGACACGAACTCCTTCGGCATGTGCTGCACGATGAGCACCGGCGGCGTGCCGGGCGGCAGGCGCGGGATGACCTCCGACAGCGCCTCGACGCCGCCGGTCGACGAGCCGATGGCGATGACGCGCGTGCCCGAGCGGTTGTCGACGGCGCGCAGCGGAGCCGCGATGCCGGTCGGCCGTGGCGCGCTGGCGCTGCGCATGAAGCGCTTCACGTCGACCAGCGCCGCCGCCTTCACCTTGGCGCGGAGCTCGGTCACCAGCGCCGCCAGCGCGGCCGGGTCGGCCTTCAGCGGCTTGCCGATGAAGTCGACCGCGCCCGACGCCAGCGCCTCCAGCGTCTTCTCGCCGCCGGCCACCGTCAGCGTGCTGACCATGACCACCGGCAGCGGGTGCTGCGGCATGAGCTTCTTCAGGAAGGTCACGCCGTCCATGCGCGGCATCTCGACGTCGAGCGTCATGACGTCGGGCGTGAGCGCCAGGATGGCGTCGCGCGCCAGGTAGGGATCGGAGGCGGTGCCGACCACCTCGATGTCGGGGTCGTTGCCGAGGTTCCGGACCAGCAGGTTGCGGATGACGGCCGAGTCGTCGACCACGAGCACGCGGACCTTGCGACCGGGTCGCGCGAGCGTGGTCGAGCTCGGGCGCGGTGTGGACGGGTTCTGGCTCACAGGCGCTCCTCGGTGCGGCGATAGACGGCGGGCGCCACGGTCTCCAGGCCGGGCGGTCGAGTGCCGAGGCTCTCGGCCATGCCGACGAAGAGGTAGCCGCCGGGGCGGAGGACCTCGGCGATGCGGCGGGCGACGTCCATGCGTGTGGGCTCGTCGAAGTAGATCATGACGTTCCGGCAGAAGACGACCTCGAACGGGCGCTTGAAGCGGAAGGGTCCGCCCACCAGGTTCAAGCGCCGGAAGGTCACCTCCTTGGCGATGGCGGGGCGCACCTCGAAGACGCCCGGGCCCTTCTCCTGCATCATCGTCTTCAGCACCGGAGCCGGCAGCGGCCGCACGTCCTCGGCCGGATAGCGGCCCTGCTGCGCCAGGTCGAGGACGCGCCCGGAGATGTCGGTCGCCAGGACGCCCGAGTCCCACTGCGCGTACTCGCTGCCCAGCGCCATCTGCAGGATGGTGGCCAGCGTGAAAGGTTCTTGGCCAGTCGAGGCGGCCGCGCACCACACCCGCAGCGACTTCGAGCCCGAGCGTCGGCTGGCCTGCACCAGCTCGGGGATGACGCGCCGCTCGAGCATGTCGAAGTGGGCCGGCTCGCGCCAGAAGTGGGTGTGGTTGGTGGTGACCGCGTCGGCCAGGTCGGAGAGCGCCTCGGCGTTCTGCTGGCGCTGCATGCGCTCGCAGTACTCGCCGTAGCTCTTGGCGCCGAGGCGATGCACCAGGTGGCGGAGGCGCGCCTTGAGGAGCGGGATCTTGGCCGGCGTGACGCTCACGCCGATGCGCTCGTAGATCAGGCCCCGCAGGCTCTCGAACTCGCTCTTGCTCATCTCGAGGTCGACCGCGACCTCCCCCCGCTCAAGACCCTGCATGGTCGACCTCGCTCCTCACCTGGGACCTTCCCCCGCCGCCGCGAACGCGGCGGCTGGGGATCTCGCACTCAGAACTTGCCGAAGTCGTTGTCGTCGAGCGCGATGGTCTTGGCCGCCGCACCCTTCTGGGCCGCCGCCGGGCGCGCCATGACCAGCTTCGGCACGTTGGGCCGCGCGCGGCTGCCGGTCTTGCCGCTGTGCGCTCGCGACGGCGCCGAGCTGCGCGGCGGCGGCGCCATCTGCTGCGACGACGCCTCGGCCTCCTCGCTCAGGCGGAAGCGCGACAGCGCGTGCGCCAGGTGCTCGGCCTGGGTCGAGAGCTCCTGGGCCGCGGCCGAGTTCTCCTCCGAGGTGGCCGTGTTCTGCTGGATGATCTGGTTCACCTGCGACAGGCCGGCGTTGATCTGCGAGATGCCCTCGGCCTGGTCGCCCGACGAGGTGGCGATCTGCTGCACGTGCTCCGACACCTGGCTCACGCTGCCGACGATGGCGTCGAGCGCCTTGGCCGTCTCCTGCGCGATGTTGGTGCCGAGCTCCACCTTGGCGATCGACGTGCCGATCATGTCGGTCGTCTCCTGCGCGGCGCGGGCGCTGCGGGCGGCCAGGTTCCGGACCTCTTCGGCCACGACCGCGAAGCCCTTGCCGTGCTCGCCGGCCCGGGCCGCCTCGACGGCGGCGTTCAGCGCCAGCAGGTTGGTCTGGAAGGCGATGTCGTCGATGACCTTGATGATGCGCGAGATGTCGCGGCTCGAGGCCTCGATGGCGCGCATGGCGTCCACCATCTGGTTCATGGCCTTGTCGCCGCGGCTGGCCTCGCCGCGGGCGCGCACGGCCAGCTCGCTGGCTCGCGAGGCGCTGTCGGCGTTGCCGCGCGTCTGCATGGCGACCTGCTCCATCTGGGCCGAGATCTCCTCGACGGTGGCGGCCTGCTCGGCGGCGCCGTCGGCGAGACCCTTGGCCGACATGCGGATCTGGTCGCTCCGCTGGTTGACCTGGGTCGACGAGCGGTTGGCGTCGGCCAGCACCTCGTTGAGGGCGTTGGACATCGAGTTCCAGGCGTCCTTCAGCGCCGCGTACTCGCCCTCGTAGTCGCCCTCCATGCGCGCCGACAGGTCGCCGTTGGCGGCCTTGGCGAGCGAGGCCCGCAGCGCCTCGACCGGGCCGGCGAAGGCCTCGAGGATGCTGTTGGTGCCCTCCATGATGTCGCGGTAGGCGCCGTTGAAGGCGGCGGCGTCGGCGCGCTGGCCGAGGTTGCCGAGGCGGGCGTGCTGGATGAGGCTCTCGAACTCGGTCGAGAAGCGCTTGAGCGTCGAGCCGATGGTCTCGAGCGAGCGGGCCAGCGTGCCGACCTCGTCGTCCGAGTGGTGGCTCATCTGGTGATCGAGGTCGCCCTGGGCGATGCGGTCGGCGAGGCGCGCCATGTCGCGGATGGGGCGGGCCAGGCGCCGGCCGACGAAGAAGCCGGCCGCGAGGATGACGGCGATGCAGGCCAGCGCGCCCAGGATGACGTCGGTCTTGATGGCGTGGGCGTCGGCCAGGAGCTCGTCCGCGTCACAGCGCACGAGCACCGCCCAGCCGAGGCCGGGGAAGCCGAGCGCGCCCACCGTCGGCGAGAAGCCCACCACCTCGTCGCGCCCGTCGGCGCTCACGTCGCTCGCGCCCTGCACGCCGGTGACGGCCTGCTTGGCCGGCTCGAAGCCGGCCTGCACGAGGTTCGTGCGCAGCGCGTCGCCGTACGCGCCGCGACCCTCGTTGGCCTTCCAGCCGGCATAGTCGACCAGCACGCGGCCGCTCGCGTCGATGACCTGGATGGCGGTGTGGGTGCGGCCGTCGTCGGCATAGATGCCGTAGGCGCCGGCCACGACTTCCTCGACCAGCGAGAACTTGGCGAAGTTCTTCCAGTAGCCGATGACCTTGCCGGCGCCGTCGCGCACCGGCGCGCTGAAGCCGAGCGTCAGCGGGCGCTGGCCGGCGTAGACCGCGCCGACGTCGGCGTCCTCGTAGACGTCCTCGATGAAGGTGCCCGTCACCTTGTCGTTGCCGCTGGCGGTGAAGGGCGAGTGGGTCGTGAAGTGCCCGGTCGAGACGGCCTGGAACCACGGCGCCGACTTGAAGTTCTTCTGGTAGATGTCCTGCGTCGGGATGGCGCGGCCGTCCGAGTCCTTCGAGTTGACGGCGATGACCTTGCCGTCGAGGTCGACCACCATCGACAGCGAGTAGAAGTCGTAGGCGTCGACGTAGCGGTTGATGGCCTCGACCAGCGGCGAGTCGGCCTTGTACCAGGTGCTCGTGTCGAGCACCGCCGCGTTGTAGCCGAAGGCCTGCACGTCGCCGTAGCGCTCGAACAGGTTGCGGTCGATCTTCTCGGCGATGGTGGCGGTGTCGTCCTCGAGGCCGGACCCCTTGGACTCGCGCATGGCCGACGTGCCGGTCAGCGCGAAGATGCTCTGTACGGCCATCGGCACCAGCCCGAAGCCGCAGAAGAGGAGGACTTGCTTGGACGTGACGGAAAGCTTCACTGGATGTCTCCCTGCGCGAGCGGCGTGGTTCAGGTGCGGGCGCCGACGAGGCGTTCGACCGAGAGGAGGATGATGACGGAGTCGGCGACCTTGGCCATGCCGGCCACGACGTCCTCCATGGAGGCGGACATGGCGGGCACCGGCTCGATGTTCTCGGTGGCCACGTCGAGCACCTCCTGGACGGTGTCGACGATGAGCCCGACGTCGCCGCTGGGCACGCGGATGACGATGATGCAGGTGCGGCTGTCGTGCTCGCGCTCGAAGAGCCCGAAGCGCAGGCGCACGTCGACCACCGGGATGACGCGGCCGCGCAGGTTGATGACGCCCTTCACGTAGCCGGGCGAGTCGGGCACGCGCGTGATGCGCTGCACGCCGATGATCTCGACCACGTGCTCGACCTTGATGCCGTAGCGCACGTCGTCGAGGACGAAGGTCAGGTACTTCTGGCCGAGGCCGAGGGAGGCTTGACGGGCACCGAGGTTGCTCACCTGCATGTCTGTGTCCTTCGCGGCTCAGGCCGCGTGCGCCGCGGGGATGTCGCGGTGCGCGTTGTGGGAAGCGTGGCCGCCGCCGTCGGGCGGCACGAGGCCGCCCAGCTCGAGGATGAGGGCGATCTCGCCGTTCGAGAGGATGGAGCAGCCGGCGATCGCCGGATGCTCGCCGAAGAAATCGGGCAAGGGCTTGATGACGGTCTGGCGCTGGCCGAGCAGCGCGTCGACGTGCAGCGCGGCGCTCCGGCCCTCGTGCTCGACGATGACCAGCAGGCCCTTGTCGTTCTGGCGCTCGTGGGCCAGGCCCTGCACCTCGGCGATGCGCACGAGCGGCAGGAAGCCGCCGCGCACGTGCGTCACCTCGCGGCCGTCGGGCAGCGTGTGGATCATGCCGGCGCGGCACTGGAACGACTCGCGGATCGACAGGAGCGGGATGAGGAAGCGCGACTGCGCCACCTCGACCAGCATGCCCTCGATGATGGCCAGGGTCAGCGGGATGCGCAGCGTGAAGGTGGCGCCGACCTCGGCCTGGCTGGCGATCTCGACGCGCCCCTTCAGCGCCTGGATGTTCCGCAGCACGACGTCCATGCCGACGCCGCGCCCCGACACCTCGGTGACCTGATCGGCCGTCGAGAAGCCGGGCTGGAAGACGAGGCCGTAGACCTTCGAGTCGGGCCAGCTCGCGGCGGTGTCCTCGTCGGCCAGGCCGCGCTCGACCGCCTTCTTGAGGATGCGCTCGCGGTCGAGGCCCTTGCCATCGTCGGACACGGTGATCCACACCTCGCCGCCGTGGTGGCGCGCCTCGAGGCGCACGGTCATCGTCCTCGGCCTGGCCGCTGATCCGCGCCGTCGCCGCGGCCATGCCGGCCGTGCTCATGGCCAGGCGCGCGCCGGCGACGCTGGTCGTGGTCAACGCATCGGTGTTCGCCGTCGCCGGCGCCGCGCGGGGAGCAGCGGTCGGCACGTCGACATGGCCGATCGTGTCGGCCTTTGGCCTGACAGGCGACGGCAGGTGCTGCTGTTCGTCGCCTGATTCGCCGAGGCGCTGGGCGGCGCACCGCCGTCCTGGAGCCTGTCGTGGACGCATCGTCGTCGCCGCGCGCGACATCGCGGCAAGCTGGCCGAGCACATCGCGCAGGCCAGCGCGCAGGCGCGCATGCGCATCCACGTGTGGAAGGGGGCGAACGACGTCGAGCTGCCCGGCGATCCGGCGCTGGTGCTGGCCGAGCTGCCGGCCGGCGAGCGGCGCATCCCCGAGTACGTGCTCGATCTGCTGGTGCAGCGCTGCCCCGACGCGCGTGTCCTGCTCTTGAGCCACGACCCGCTGGTGCGCCCGACGGTCATGCTGCAGGACGGGCGCGTGACGCTGCTCGGGCCGCCCTTCGAGCCCGAGCGCATCGCCGAGCAGATGCGCCTCCTGGCCGCGGCCAACCGGCGGCGGCGCTCGCCGACGCTCAACCTCACCGCCGCCTCGCACGAGGAGACGGCGCCGGTGGTCGTGCGCGAGCACCTGCGCGCCACCTACTGGATCGCGCGCATCGGCGCGCAGGAGCCGGACAGCGAGGCGGAGATGCCGCTGCCGCTCGTGCACGAGCACGCGCTCGACGGGCTGCTCGCCATCTTCCCGCTGCCGCTCGGCGAGTCCGCGTTCGATCAGGACCCGGGTCGGGTGGTGTCGGCGCTGCGCACGGACGGCGACGTCGACGAGCGCGAGCGCGCCGTGCGGAACGCCGTCGGCGATCGCGCCGCGCTCGTCCACCCATTCGTACTCGGACGCGTGGACCTTCTACTGGCCGTCGGGTGACGCGCCGCTCTGGCTCTACTCGCCGCTCCGGCTGCCGAGCTGGTGGGACCTCAGCGCGGCGCTGGTGGCGCGCGGCCGGATGCTCACGGCGCTGCCGGCGTATGCCGGCGATCTGGTCGTCGGGCTGTCGTCGTGGGGCCCGCTCGAGCGCGACGCCGGCGCCGGTCGCGACCGCCTCGAGGACGCGCTGGCCGGCGGCTCGCCGGCCATGGTCGAGCTCATCCATCGCCGCCTCTGCCTGTCGCCGCGCGTCTTCTCGGCCGCGTTGGTTGAGGTGCGCTGATGGCCGTCGCCGGCATGGTCGACGACAGCCTCACCATCCGGAGCTCGATCGAGCTGTCGTTCCGGAGCGGCGACTACGCGCTCGAGTTCGCATCGTCGAGGTAGCGAAGGGCATCGACAGGCGCGGGGCCAGGTCGACGTCGTGCTGCTCGACGCCCTGCCGACGCCATGAGGCCTCGACGTGGTGGCGCGCCTGCACGAGAGCCCGCGCACGGCGTCCCTGCCCATCGTCATCATGACCGCCAAGAGCGCCGACGTGCGCGCCCACTTCCGCGGCTACCCGGCGGTCGTCGACTTCGTCACGAAGCCGTTCACGCCCGAGGACATCATCGAGCGCGTCGGCAAGGCGGCGCGCACGAGCGGCGGCCACGCGGCCGACGCGGCCCTGCCGCTGGCCCGGAAGGAGGCGGCCCAGGTCATCTACACGCGGCTCCGCGCCTCGCTCGGCAAGATCCCCGAGTGGCACAAGGACCTGGGCGACGCGCCGGCGGCGGCCTACTTCGCCAAGAAGATCCTGACGCCGGTGGTGGTCGAGGACATCCTGGCCGGCCTCGTGCCGCACGTGGCGCAGGCGGTGCCGACGTCGCCGCCGCAGGAGATGCAACTGGTCGGGCGCTTCTCGGCGCTGCCGTTCGGCGCGCTGGCGCAGCAGCTCGAGCGCGCCGGCCACGGCGGCGAGGTGCGCGTCACCGTCGGCGAGCGCGAGACCGTCCTCTACTTCCGGGCCGGCGAGCTCGTGCTGGCCTCGACCTGCCGACCCCGACGCCTACAGCGGGAGGACGCCGGCCTCGACTGCGCCGTGCCCTACGAGGCGTTCGCGCGCGCCGCGGTCGACCAGCGCGGCGGCGGCAGGCCTGCATCACGCTGGCCGAGGGCGGCCACAGCGCGCTCGGCCAGGTGCGGCCGCTCCTGCATCGTCAGAGCAAGCGCCTCGTGTCGCAGCTCCTGCGCGCCGGCGACGGGCGCTTCGCCTGGCCGGCGCCGTCGACGCTGCCGACCTGGGTCGACGCGCATGCGCAGGTGGTGTCGCTGGCCGGGCTCGAGCTGGCGCGCCTGCGCAGCGACGAGGCGCCGTCGGGCGAGCCCTTGCACGCCGACGCCGTGTTCGAGCGCGAGGCCGGCTTCAGCAAGAAGATCGACGCCATGGAGCTCAGCGCCGACGAGACGCGGCTCCTGGCGCAGGTCGACGGGCGCATGAGCGTGGCCGGCATGATCGACAGCACCGGCATGCCCACCGACTTCGTGCACCGCGCGCTGCGCGCGCTGCGCGACATCGGCGTGGTGCGCGAGCGCGGCGGCCGGAAGTCGACCGCGTCGGGGCCGGTCCTGGTGTGGGACCGCGATCAGCGCGGCGTGCTCGAGCCGCTCGAGCGCATGCTCAGGAACCGCGGCCAGCCGCTGCGCGTGCGCCGCGTCGACGGCCTGTCCGACATGCTGACGGCGCTCGAGCGCGAGCGCTCGCCGCTGTGCATCGTCAACACCGCCGACGCCGGCGCCGACGCCGCCGAGCTGGCGCGCGTGGTGCGCGGCTCGGCCGAGCGCGTCGAGACCGCGCTCCTGGCGGTGCTCGAGAGCTTCGACGGCGAGCAGGCCAAGGACCTGACGAGTGCGGGCTTCGACCGCGTGGCGGTGAAGCCCATCCACCTGCTCGAGATCGAGCAGATGCTGATCGAGTGAACCCGCGCGCGCGCGGCAACCGAGAGGGAGACGATCTGATGGCGACGATTCTCATCGTGGATGACGTGCAGACCGACCGCGAGCTCATCGGCAAGGTGGTCATGAGCGCCGGGCACAAGCCGGTCTACGCCGACGACGGCGCCGACGCCGTGGCGGCGGCCACCACCCACAAGCCGGCGCTCATCTTCCTCGACGTCGTCATGCCGAAGATGAACGGCTTCAACGCCTGCCGCGACCTGAAGAAGAACCCGGCCACGGCCGGCATCCCGGTGTGCCTCGTCACCTCGAAGGGCACCGACAGCGACAAGTTCTGGGGCAAGAAGCAGGGCGCCGACGATCACATCGTCAAGCCCTTCACCCCGGCCAGCCTGTCGGCCGTCATCACGCGGTACGCGCGGTGACGCCGACGCCCGAGACGCCCGCGTCGGGCGCGACGCCCGGCTCGGACTCGAGCCACGGCTCGTCGTCGGGCGGGTCGTCCGGCGGCCTGGCCGCGCGCGACACCATCTGCGCCTTCTGGCTCGGCTCGCGCTGCTACGGCATCTCGACCGCGCTCGTCGGCGAGGTGGTGCTGGTCGAGGACGCCGCCGGTGCCGCTGTCGCCGCCGGCGGTGCTCGGCGTCTTCAACCTGCGCGGCGCGCCCGTCGCGCTCGTCGACACCGCCCGCGTGCTCGACCTCCCCGGCGCCGGCGCCTCGCTGCCGGCCGCCGGCCACAGCGCCACCGCGCTGGTCATCCGCCGCGCCTCGACCATCCTCGCCGGCCTGCTCATCGACCGCATGGACTCGGTCATCGGCCTCGAGCAGGGCGCCTTCACGCCGCGCGACTGGGCCGCCGAGCATGCCGCCGTGGGCGGCTTCCTCGAGCTCGCCGCGCGCAAGCTCGTCATCACGCTCTTCGACTCGAACGCCGTCGTCGAGCGCATCCACGCCCTCAAGTATCGCTGATTCGCCCGCGCGCCCCGAGCCGGGGCGCACCTCGCACGCACCGTCCGCCCATCCCGCCCATCACACATCCGGAGTCCGCTGTGGTCGAAGACAAACAGGTGGCAGCCCCACGCTCGAACAAGGTCTGGCACATCCTCTTCCGGCCGGCCCTGGCGGTCCTGAACCGCCTGCGCTACGCGCCCAAGTTCATCCTCGTCGGCATCGTCCTGCTCGTGCCGTTCGCCTTCACCGCCTACCTCCAGTACAGCGGCGCGTCGGACAGCGTGGCGTTCAGCCGCAAGGAGACCATCGGCGTCGACTACATCACCAAGGTCGACGACTTCCTCTGGGCGGTGCAGCGCCACCGCATGCTGAGCGTGGCGGTGCTGGCCGGCGAGGGGAGCTACCGCCAGGCCGAGGCGCAGGCGCGCTTGAAGGCCAACGCCGCCATGGCCGAGGTCGACAAGGTCGACGCGCTCTACGGCGAGACGCTGAAGACGACCGCGTCGTGGCAGCAGGTGAAGGCCGCCTGGGCGCGCACCAGCGACGAGAAGTTCGCGAGCGCCGCCGCCTCCGAGCAGGCCCACGCCGAGCTCGCCGGCCTCGTCATCTCGCTCATCCTGAACGACGCCGGCAACAACTCGAACCTCATCCTCGACCCCGACCTCGACTCCTACTGGCTCATGGACTTCTACGTCGTGAAGGCCGGCGCGCTCGGCGACCTCGTGTCGCACATGGCCACGACCGCCGTCGGCGGCGGCGGCGAGGTCGGCGTCCTGAACGACCGCGCCATCGAGCTGGCCGGCGTCTACCAGGCGGTCGGCGGCATCACGCGCGACATGGTCAACGTCAACTTCAAGACGTCGTTCCAGGAGACCAAGAACGCCGAGCTCAAGCCGACTCTCGAGCGCCCGCTGTCGGACGCCGTCAGCGAGTCGACCAGCTTCGTCGAGCTCACCAAGCGCGGCTACCTCACGGCCGGCGCCACCGCGCCCGCCATCGCCGGCACCGTCGACGCGGCGCTGCGCGCGCTCGAGCGCGTCGCCGGCCTGGCCAGCGCCACCGGCCCGAGCCTGCGCCAGCTGTGCGAGGTGCGCGCCGACGGCTACGCCGCCTCGCGCAGCCAGGGCCTCGTCGCCGCCGTCGTCGCGGCGCTCCTGCTCATCTATCTCTTCTTCGCGCTCTACCTGTCGGTCGACACCTCGGTGTCGGCGCTCGGCGTCTACACGAAGCGCATGATCGAGGGCACCAACGAGCGCTTCGCCGCCACCACCAAGGACGAGCTCGGCAAGGTCACCGAGGACTACAACGACATCAACACCGCGCTGGTCGATGCGCGCGCGCTGCGCGACCAGGTGCAGAACGACAACCAGCTGCTCCAGGCCGACATCTTCGAGCTCCTCCAGGTCGTGTCGGACGCCTCGGAAGGCAACCTCACCGTGCGCGCCAAGGTGCAGGCCGGCGCGCTCGGCAACGTGGCCGACGCCTTCAACCAGCTCATGGAGTCGCTGCAGACGCTCATCCGCGAGGTGCTGGCGCAGGTCGACAAGACCACCGAGGGCGTCACCGGCATCTCCGGCTCGGCCCAGCGCATGGCCAGCGGCGCCACCAGCCAGACGCTCGAGGTCGTCACCGCCACGCAGCAGGTCGACACCATGTCGAACAGCATCGGCAGCGTGGCCAAGGACGCCAACGAGGCCGCCGGCGCCGCGCGCCGCGCCGAGCAGGCGGCGCTGCAGGGGTCGGAGGCGGTGCAGCGCGTCATCGCCGGCATGGAGTCCTTGCGCTCGAACGTGCAGGCCGGCGCCAAGAAGATGAAGAGCCTGGGCGATCGCTCGATGGAGATCACCGGCATCGTCGGCACCATCGCGCGCATCTCCGAGCAGACCAACATGCTGGCGCTGAACGCCGCCATCGAAGCGGCGCGCGCCGGCGAGCACGGCCGCGGCTTCACCGTCGTCGCCGAGGAGGTGCGCAAGCTGGCCGAGCGCACCGCGGCCGCGACCCAGGACATCGACAAGCTGGTGAAGGCCATCCAGGTCGAGACCTCGGAGACGGTGCACGCCATCGAGCAGCAGACGCAGATCGTGGAGCAGGAGTCGCAGACGGTGTCGAACGCCGGTGACTCGCTGCAGCGCATCCGCAGCGTGTCGACCGAGTCGGCGGCGCTGGTCGGCGGCATCTCGACGACGGCGTCGAAGCAGGTCGAGGCGACGCGCGCGGTGCTGCGCACCATGGAGCAGATCAGCCAGATCGCCATGCAGACGCAGCAGGGCGCCGAGGTCACGGTGACCACCGTCGACAGCCTCATCGCGCTGTCGAACCAGCTGTCCGAGTCGGTCCGCCGCTTCAAGATCGCCTGACGATCGCCCCAGGAGGCTCCATGGCCGGCTTCTCGATCGACGACGTCCGCGAGTCGTTCACGAAGGACATCAGCTCCTTCATCGCCCAGATCGACGAGGCGACGAAGGCGCTCGTCGCGACCAAGGCGCTCGACGTGTCGGAGCTCTGCGCCGGCGCCGGCAAGCGCCTCGACAAGGTCGCCGACGCCGGCCACTCCATCGCCGGCACGAGCTCGCTGGTCGGCGTCGGCTCCATCGCCAACACCGCGCGCCTCATCGAGGAGCTGGTGGCCAAGGGGCAGTCGGCGCTGGCCACCATCGCCGCCCAGGCGGCGCGCGCCAGGCACCTGGCCGGGCTGTGCAAGGACGGCGCGGGCGCGCTCAGCGCCATGCTCGAGCTCGAGCTGGCCGGGAAGCGCGACGAGGCGCAGGCCATCGCCGAGCGCTGGGAGGCGAAGGTGCTCGAGCCGGGTCCGGGCGAGCCGGCTCCGGCCGCGCCGCCCACCACCGGCAAGAAGGCGCGGCCCGGACGCGCCGCGGAGGAGTTCGACTTCGAGGACGAGGTGGCGACGAGCGACGCCGACGCCGGCGACGAGCTGGCCGAGGCCTTCCGCCAGGAGGCGCGCGAGGGGCTCGTGACCTTGCAGGGCTACCTGCAGCTGCTCTCGAACCAGCCCGACGACCACGGCGCGGCGGTGCAGGTCGAGCGCATCTTCCACACGCTGAAGGGCGCCTCGGCGGCGGTCGGGCTCAGCGAGGTGAACCGCCGCGCGCGCACGCTGCAGCACACCATGGAGAGCGTCGTCAGCGGCGACACCAAGGTGACGACGCGCTTCCTCGACGACCTGGTGCAGCAGACGAACGACATGCTGACGGCGGCCGGAGTGCCGACGCTGGCGCCGCTGGCCGACGCGCGGCGCGCCCGAGGCGCTCGGGGCGCGGCGCTTCTTCGCCAGCGAAGCGCACCAGCTCATCGACGACGCGCGCGCCTGACGCCGCAGCTGGCCACCGCGTCGGTGTCGCGCGCGAGAGTCCGCGGCGAGCTCGGGCGCCTGTTCCATCGCCTGAAGGGCTCGGCGCTGCTCGTCAACGAGCGCGAGATCGCGCGCGGCGCGGCCGATCTGCAGGCGTTGTGCGAGGGGCGCGCCGCCAACGTCACCCAGGTCGATCTGCAGCTGGCCGCCATCGAGGGCCTGCTCGGGCGCATGGTGCTGTCGCCGCAGACCGGCGTCATGTCGCGCGTCCACTCGCGGCCGTCGTCGGCGCCCGAGCCGGTGGCGCAGGCGCCGCTGCGCGAGGCGGTGAGCTTCGTCGGCGGCGCCGAGCTGTGGGAGTCGTTCGAGCTCGAGTGCCCCGAGCTCCTCGATGGCATCGTCCGCGGGCGGCTGCGCCACGAGCACAGCGAGCGCCCGCAGGCCGAGCTCGAGGCGCTGATGCGCCTCTACCACACGCTGAAGGGCGCGCTGAACACGGTCGGGCTGGCGCCCGTCGGGCGCTCGGTGCACCTGGTCGAGGACTTCCTCGAGAAGATGGGCGCGCTGTCGATCCTGCCGCCCATGCGCAACGTCGAGACGCTGCTCAGCGAGGTGCAGAAGTCGATTCGAAAGAACCTTTCGCAAGCCCGCCAGGGCTTCGTCGAGACCGCGCACGGGCGGCTCGAGGCGAGCCTGGCGGCGCTCTTGCGCGGGCAGCTGCAGCCGCTGTCCGGAGGGCGCCGCGCCACGTCGGAGAGCGGCAGCGAGCGCGGCTCGGCCGAGAGCTCGCGCGGCTCCGAGGACGGGCAGGGCGAGGTGGTCGACCAGGCCACCGACATCGAGCGCCGCTTCCTGCGCGTGTCGCTCGAGCGCCTCGACGCGCTCATGAACCTGGCCGGTGAGCTGGTGGTCAGCCGCTCGCGCCTCTTGAGCCGCGTGGGCGCGCTGCGCGGATTGCAGACCGAGCTCGGCCGGAGCAGGAAGCGCCTGGTCGACACCGTCGATCGCTTCCGCGCCATGTACGAGTTCGCCAACCTCGATGGCCGCGGCCAGAAGGCGCGCGAGGCCGACGCCACGCCGGCGGCGCTGGCCGGACGCCGCGGCGCGGCCGGTGCGGCTTCGCCGGGCTTCGCGGTGGCGGCCGCCACCTTCGGCGCCTTCGGCGAGCTCGAGCTCGACCGCTACGACGACGTGCACGTGCTGGCGCGCAGCCTGGCCGAGATCGCCAGCGACGCCGACGAGATCGACAGCCAGGTGCTGCGCGAGCTCGGCGCCTTCGGCTACGACTCGGAGAGCTTCAGCGGCATCGTCAGCGGCATCCAGTCCGAGGTCACGCGCGCGCGCATGGTGCCGCTGGCGGCCATGTTCACGCGGCTGCGCCTGACCGCGCGCGACGTGGCCGAGCGCGAGCAGAAGCGCGCGCGGGTGGAGACGGTCGGCGAGGAGGTGAGCCTCGACAAGACCATGGCCGACGCCCTCTTCGGGCCCATGCTGCACCTGGCGCGGAACGCCGTCGGCCACGGCATCGAGGCGCCCGAGCGCAGGACCGCCGTCAACAAGGATCCGGAAGGCCTCATCACCCTCAACGCGCGCCAGGAGTCGGGCCAGATCGTCATCGAGGTGAGCGACGACGGCGCCGGCCTCGACCTGCCGCGCCTCCACCAGCGCGGCGTGGCGCTCGGCCTCATCAAGGCCGACGTGCCGCTCGACGACCCGGCCGTGAAGGACCTCGTCTTCGCGCGCGGCCTCAGCACGCGCGCCGAGGCGGGCGACGTGTCGGGCCGCGGCATCGGCGGCGACGTCGTCAGGCGCGCGGTCGAGCGCCTGAACGGCACCGTGCGCGTCAGCTCGACGCCCGGCGCCGGCACCACCTTCCGCGTGACGGTGCCGCTGACGCTGGCCATCACGCGCGCCATCCTGGTGAAGGTCGGCGAGCAGAGCTACGCCGTGCCGCTCTACTTCGCCGATCGCATCGTCGCGCCCGACGAGGTCACCATCGTCGAGTCGGCCGGCATCCGCCGCCTCGGCGTCGACGGCTCGTTCCAGCCGCTGCGCGGCCTGGGCGAGCTCTTCGGCGTGCGCGGCGCGGTCGACGCCGGCCCCATCCTGGTGCTGCGCGTAGGCGATCAGCGCATGGGCCTCCAGGTCGACCGCATCCTCGGCCAGGAGGAGATCGTCGTGAAGGGGCTCGGCGAGATCCTGACGGGCCACCCGCTCTTCGCCGGCATGACCATCCGCGGCAACGGCGAGCTGGTGCTCATCCTCGACGTGCTGAACCTCATCGAGTCGCGGAGCCGCGCCGGCGACGACGGCGCGCTCGACGGCGACACCATCGACGACGGCCTCGAGGTCGGCGAGCCGGCGGCCGCGCCAGCCCGCGCGCCCGGCGCCCCGGCGGCGCCGGCGGCAAGCCGCGTCGGCGGCCAAGCCCGCGGCGGCCAAGGCGCGGCGGCCAAGCCTCCGCGGCCGCGGCCGCCCCGAAGCGGCGCCTGCGCGTGCTCTTCGTCGACGACTCGCTGTCGGTGCGCAAGGTGGCCGAGCGCGCGCTGCAGAGCCTCGGCGTCGACGTGGTCAGCGCGCTCGACGGCGTCGACGCGCTGGAGAAGCTCCGCGCCGAGAGCTTCGACCTGGTCTTCACCGACCTCGAGATGCCGCGCATGCACGGCTACGAGCTCATCCGCGAGCTGCGCTACATCCCGGCCTACCAGGCGCTGCCCATCGTGGTCGTGTCGAGCCGCTCGGCCGAGAAGCACAAGGAGCAGGCGCGCGCGCTCGGCGCCAGCGACTACCTGACCAAGCCCTTCACGGCCGAGAGCCTGGCCGCCGCCATCGCGCGCCTGGTCGGCCCGGTGGGAGACCGGCGGTGACGGGCTCGCGCCGCTCGGGGTCGGGGCGCGCGCCGGCGCCGGCCCAGGCGCAGGCGGCCGAGCTGCACCTCGTGCTGGAGGCGCACGGGCACCTCCTGGCGCTGTCGACGGCGGTCATCGAGCGCATGCGGCTGGCCGAGGAGGTGAAGCCGCGCGCGGTCATCGGCGGCCTCGTGGTCGAGAGCGACGGGCACGCCTGGCCGACGTGGAACCTCGGCACGCTGCTCGGGCTGGCGCCGCTCTCGAGCGCGTGGATCCTCATGCACGTGCCGCACGCCACGGGCAGCGTGCGCGTCGCGCTGCAGACCGGGCCGTGCCTCGTGGTGCGGCCGATCGCGCGCCTCGGCGCGCTGCCCATCGGCATCTTCCGCGAGCGCCAGGGCGCCTTGGCCGCCGTCTTCGACGCGGCGCAGGTCGACCAGAAGCGCGGCGCGGTGGCCGGCCTGGTGATCGACGCGGCGCGCCTCTTCACGGCCGCCGAGGTCGAGAGCTCGCGCGGCCGGATCCTTGCGCACATCAACGCGGGTGGGAGAGTCGGCCGGTGAAGACGTCGCAGACGCCGTCAGGGCAGCCTTCTCCGTCGGACGGCGAGCCGACTGCGTTGGCCATGGCCGTCCGCCTGCGAAGGCCTTCGGACGGAATCCCGCGCGCGACGGCGAGCCAGGACGCGCCGTCGATCGCCCAGCCGCCGCTCGACCCGGCGCTGCCCGACGTCTTCGCGCTCGGCGAGCCGGCGCTGGCGCCGCGCTCCTGGGCCATGCTGCTCGGCCTCGACGCCGACCTGCCGGCGGACGTCTTCGGCATCGCGCCGGCGCCGGCCCCGTCGTCGCGGTCGTCGTCGGCCACGCCGCGCTCGTCCGACCCGAGCGGCCCGGCCTCGAGCCGGCCGGCCGTGACGACGTCGAAGCCGTTCGCGGTGAAGGTGTCGCCGGCGGCCGAGGGGGCGCGGCTCTCGGCCGAGGTCGGCATGCCCACCCCGCCGCTCAATGGCGGCGGCCGCCGTCGCCGGCGCGAGGACGACGCGCAGATCCTCGAGACCGGCGCCATCGTCGACAAGTACCGCATCGAGGAGCTCATCGGCACCGGCGGCTTCGCTCACGTCTATCGCGCCACCAACCTGGCGCTGGGCGCGCCGGTGGCCATCAAGATGCTGCGCACGAAGAGCGTCCGGCCCGAGGTCGAGCAGCAGCTGGTCGACGAGGCGCGGAACGCGGCGCGCATCGATCACCCGAACGTGGTGCGGGTGATGGACGTCAGCCAGACCGCGGCGGCGACCTACATCGTGATGGAGTACATCGACGGCGAGACGCTGGCCGCGGCCATCGTGCGGCGCGGGCGCCTGCCGCCGAGCGACGTGGCGCGGCTCGGCCTCGACATCGCGCGCGGCCTGGCGGCGGCCTCGAGCGCGGCCTGGTGCACCGCGACATCAAGCCGGCCAACATCCTCGTGCATCGCAACGGCAGCGCCAAGATCGTCGACCTCGGCCTGGCGCGGCGGAGCAACGCCGGCGACGTGCGCGACGGCAAGCGCCGCGGCGTGGCCGGCACCCCCGGCTACATCGCGCCCGAGCTCTACTTCGACCCGGGGCTGGCCGACTTCCGGAGCGACATCTACGCGCTGGGCGTGACGCTCTACGAGGCCGTCATCGGGCGCCCGCCGTTCCCGGCCGACGACGCCGAGAGCAACAAGCAGCAGCACCTGAACGACGTGCCGCCGCCGGCCCACGAGCTCGCGAGCGACATCCCCATGTCGTTCTCGCGGCTCCTGTCGTGGATGCTGGCCAAGGACCCGAGCCAGCGCCCGTTCTCCAACGCGCGCCTCATCGAGGGCTTCGAGCAGGTGCTGGCCGATCTCGAGGCCATCGCGCGCCGCATGCGCGCGCCCAACACGCGCCGGAAGCGCGTGCGCACGCTGCCCCGCTAGACTCTGGCTAGAGCGTGCGCGGGCGCGGCGCGGCCAGCGCCTTGCCCATGCACAGGCTCAGCGGCGAGGCGAGGTACTCGCCGAACGGCGCGATGGGGCGAAGCCCATCCTCGTATACAGGGCGACCGCCGCCGGCTGGCGCGCCCCGGTCTCGAGCGCGAGGTGCGTCGCGCCGAGCCTGCGCGCGCGGCGCTCGAGCGCCATCAGCACGCGCGCCGCGACGCCGCGACCGCGCCACGCGGGCGCCACGTACATGCGCTTCAGCTCGCAGGTCGCGGCGTCTTGGCGGGGTTGGCCGCCGCACGCCACGGCCTCGCCGCCGCCGCGAGCGACCACGAAGGCGCCGCGGCCGGGCGCCGTCTCGTCGGGGTCGAGGCGGAAGTGGGTCGCGCCGGCCTCGGGGTAGAGGGCGCCGATCTCGGCGTTGGTGGCGGCGATGAGCGCGCTCGCGTCGGGCGAGGTCGAGGCCTCGTCGGCGAGCTCGAGCGCGAGCCACGCCTCGCCCACCGATCGGATCGGACCCGGCGGCGCGTCGTCCGCGCGCAGCGTCAGGGCCCAGTAGCCGACGTCCCGCCAGGCGCCGTCCTTCCAGCCGACGCGCGGGAAGGTCCCCGCGCGCACGAAGCCGAAGGCCTCGTGGAGCGCCACGCTGGCCGGGTTCGGCAGCGCCACGCCGGCCATGATCGTCACGTAGCCCTGGAGCCAGAGCGTCGGTACGAGCGCATCGTAGAGGCGCGCGCCGAGCCCGCCGCCGGCGTGCCCGTCGGCGACGTAGACCGAGACGTCGGCCGTCCAGCGATAGGCGCCGCGCGTCCGGTGCGGCGCGGCGCGCGCGAACGCGACCACGGCCCCGTCAGCGGTGCGCGCGACGAGCCACGGGTGCGACGCCGCGGTGGCATCGAAGCTCGCGAGCCACGCGGCGAGCGGCTCGGGCTCGGTCGCGAAGTTCGCGTAGCCGCGGGCCGCGGCGTCGTTCGAGATGGCGACGATGGCGGCCACGTCGTCACGCGTGGCGCGCTCGATGCGGGCGGGCGCGCCGGTCGGCGATGAGGGGTCGAGGGCCATGGCGTTCACGGGGTCGCGGCGGTGGCGTGGCAGCACGCGAGAGCGCAGGGGAGCGGAGCGATACGGCGCATGGGCTCTCCGGTGAGGCGACCCATCGTGCATGAGCGCGCGGCGCTGTGCCAGCCGGAGAGGCCACCGCGTGCGGCCCGGAGGCGCGGTCTTGTCGCGCCGGAGAAGTCGCGCTATGGCCGCGCGACCACGGCCGAGGCGGCCGCAGACAGCGAGGCGACATGGGCTTCATCGCCGATCAGGTCGAGAAGAAGAGCCGGAAGATCCTCTACAAGGAGGCGGCCAAGCTCGGCGCGAGCCCCGAAGAGCTCCCGGTCATCGACCTCGCCGAGCAGCAGGCCGGGACCCTGAAGACCCTGGCCGTCAGCATCCTCGGCGGCGCGAGCGACGCCACCCGCCTCAAGCGCTACAAGCTCACCCTCGACGGGCAGCCGGCGCTCTTCGTGCGACCGTTCGCGGGCGGCATCATGCACCCGGGCGAGATCCACGCCATCATCCCCGGCACGCCGAGCGAAGCCAGCGCGCTGGTGCACGGCCGCGGCTGGATCGGCGATCCCGCGCTGGCGAAGGACGCCGCGCTCGCCGCGGCGCTGGCGAAGTTCAGCTGGCGCCTCCAGACCCACGTCATGTTCACCTTGCCGTGGGCGGTGCAGATCCGGTCGCTCGGCGGCGGCCAGAGCCACCTCGTCATGAAGTCGGGCTCGTACGCCGGGCTCTTCGCCGTGACCTACGGCCTCGCCCGCTTCGTCGCCATCGCCGCCGCCGCCCGAGCCGCGCTGGCGCGCTCGGATGCCCCAGCGCAGGCGCCCGCGCTGCCCTGCTTCGCCGAGGTCGCGCTCGAGGCGCTGCGAGCCTAGCGACGCGCCGTCACCGGGCGCGATGAGGCCATGAGCATCGGGCCACGGCGCGGCCCGAGCCTTGACCGCCGCGCGCCGACCAGGGCTCGATGCGCCGATGGCTCTCGTCGCGTCCCAGCTCCGGCCCGGTCACCCCGACTTCCTCGACCTGCCGTGGGACCTGCCGCTCGACCAATGGGAGGGCCGCTGCGCGCGCGTCGAGCGACTGCCGCGCGGCGAGGCGCGCCACCCCATCGTGTTCGTCGACTACGACGGCCGCCTCTACGCGCTGAAGGGCATGGAGGCCGGCCACGCCGAGCGCGAGTACGCGCTGCTCCGCACCATGGAAGAGCGCGCGCTGCCGGTCGTGAGCGCCGTCGGCCACTGCGTGGTCGACCTCGGCGCCGACGAGCAGAGCGTCCTCATCACGCGCTACCTCGATCACTCGCTGCCCTATCACACCCTCTTCACGACCAGCGATCTGGCGCGCTACCGCGACCACCTCCTCGACGCGCTGGCGAGCCTGCTCGTGCAGCTCCACCTGGCCGGCGTCTTCTGGGGCGACTGCTCGCTCTTCAATACGCTCTTCCTGCGCGACGCCGGCACGCTGCAGGCGGTGCTGGTCGACGCCGAGACCTCCGAGGTGCACGCCGCGCTGTCCGATCAGCTGCGCCAGGCCGACCTCGATCTCATGGAGGAGAACGTCGCCGGCGGGCTCCTCGACCTGGTCGCGGTCGGCGTCCTCGCCGCCGACTACCCGGCCCTGGCGCTGGCCGCCGACGTGCGCCGCCGCTACGACGCGCTGTGGTCCGAGGTGCGCCGCGTCGAGACCATCACGCCGGCCGAGCGCTGGCGCATCACCGAGCGCATCCGCGCGCTCAACGCGCTCGGCTTCTCGGTCGGCGAGATCATGCTGACGCCGCTGCCCGGCGGCGACGACCACGTCACCGTGCGCGTGGCCGTCACCGATCGCAGCCACCACCGGCGCCTGCTCCACGCCCTCACCGGGCTCGAGACGCAGGAGCTCCAGGCGCGCCAGCTCATCAACGAGATCCACGAGCTGCGCCTCGCCATGGGCCAGGAGCGGAACCGCAGCCTGTCGCTCGGCGCCGCCGCCTACCGCTGGCTCGAGGAGCGCTATCGGCCGGCCATCGCCGAGCTGGCCAAGGCCGTCCCCGGCGTCGAAGCGCCCGAGCTCTACTGCCAGCTGCTCGAGCACAAGTGGCTCATGTCGGAGCAGGCCGCGCGCGACGTCGGCCACGCCAGCGCGCTGGCTGATCTCCTCGCGCGCCGCGCCGGGACCTCCGGCGCCTCCGACGACCGCGCCGACCGCACCGCGGCGAGCGATGCGGCCGACGACGATGGGTCAGGGCAGCCTTCTGCGTCGGCCGGCGAGCCGACCGCGTCGGCTGTGGCCGGCCGCCTCCGAAGGCCCTCTGACCTCGATCACTCGTAGACCGCGGTGTGGCCCGTGCGCGAGTAGTCGAGCGGGTTCGTGGTCGTCCCCGACACGTAGCTGCGCTCGCTCACCGGGTCGATGGCCAGCGTCTCCGAGAAGCCGGTCGTGAGCGCGATCTCCGATCGTAGCGCGCCGGTCGCCGCGTCGAAGCTGCGGAGCTGGTTCCCGAGCGCGCCGGCCGAGGTCACGACCGGGTTGCCCTGGCCGTCGACCTCCTTGGCGAAGGCCCAGCCGCTGCGCCGCGCCGTCCACTCGACGTTGCCGGTGGCGGTGTCGATGCGCATGAGCACGTTGTCGATGAGGTTGCCGCCGCTCGGCGACGGGTACGAGTCGCCGGTGATGACCACGAAGTCGCCCTGCGTCGTCGGCACGAGCTCCTGATAGTCCTCGGGCGCGGTCGTCCCCGAGTTGAGCACGGCCTTGTTGAGCGCCACGCGCTGCAGCCACATGAGCGCGCCGCTATTGCCCTTCAGGCGCATGTTCACGACCGGGCGCACGTTGCCCGCGGCCATGTTGTAGCCGGTGACGAGCACGTTGCCGGCGCCGTCGATGGCCACGTCGGCCGCCACGTTCGGCAGCGCCTGATCGTCGATGACCTTGCTCCAGCTGAGGGCGCCGGTCTTCGTGTACTTGTAGACCTTCACGTTGCGATTGAGGTCGTTCAGCGGCGAGCCGGAGCTCACGCACACCAGCGCGCCGTTCGCGCCGGCGGCGCACGGGCCCTCGTAGTTGGCCTCGGCCTCGAGCGCGCTCCAGGCCACGTTGCCGGCGCTCGTCAGCACCTGGCGGTAGACCTTGGTGACGACGTACGGCTCGCTGTAGCTGCCGCTCGTGACGATGCGCCCGAGCGAGTCGAGCATGATGTCGAACGGCGCCACGCCCGTCGACGTGGCCTTGGCGAAGGAGCGCGTCCAGGCCACGGCGCCGCTCGCGCCGGCGAGCTTCACGGTGACCTGCTCCTCGACGTTGTCTTGGTACTGGCCGCCGCTCGCGTCGCAGCAGGTGGTGCGGAAGACCGCGCTGGCGGCGGTCGTGACGACATAGGCGTCGCCCTGGCCATCGACCACGATGCCGCGCGGCGACACCATGCCATTGGGGTTCACCCACTCCGAGCTCCAGAGCGAGTGGCCGTCGGCGTCGAGCTTCTCGACCCACAGCCACTGCTCCGCGTCGGCCGGGATGTTCCGGCCCGAGCCGGTGACGAACAGGTTCCCGTCGGCGTCGAGGGCCGAGTAGAGGTAGTGCCGGCCGTAGCCGATGTTGTCGGGCGCGAGGTCGACCTGCCACGTCGGCGCCTGGGCGAGCGCCGGCGTGGTGAAGAGGGCCGTCAGGCCGAGGGCGGAGCAGACGAGGTTCATGCGCATGGGGCCTCCAGGGGCGGCGGCCTCGACCGGAGTCGGGCCGCACGGGGGAGGCGCCTGTCTATGCGCGAATCGTCGCGCCCGAGATCACAAGCCGATCACAAGTCTCCGGAGGAGCCCCGCCGACGGCGGGGCAGGAGGCAGCGATCGGCGCGGCGCGAGGCCGGGCCGCGCTCAGAAGGCGGCGGTCAGCTCGAGCGCGCCGGTGACCGCGGTGTCGCCGCCGTCGGGCATGTCGGCGCGCACCTCGGCGACGAGCGTCAGGCCCGGCGTCAGCGTGAAGAGGCCGGCGCCGGTGATGCTCATGCCCTTGTACGGCAGGTCGAGGATCTTGCGGTCGAGGTAGTCGAAGCGCGCCGTCACGCCGACGAGGTCGCTGATGGTGTAGTTGGCCGACAGGAGGAAGCCGATCGAGTCGTTGTCGCCCTGCTTGCCGTAGTTGAACTCGCCGCCGAGCTTCAGCTTGTCGAAGGTGAAGGCGAGGTCGAGGTCGATCATCAGCTTGGCCGGGTCCTCGACGAACGAGCCGTAGGTCGCCGACACGCCGATGGTGCCGACGTCGCCGACGGCCTGCTGCACGCGCCCGCCGATGTTGGTGTCCTTGGCGGTCGACGGCGTGTCCCAGTCGTTGGTGAGCCACAGCTGGGCCTGGGTCGTCTCGCCGATCCAGCCGAAGGCGAAGCCGGTGAGGTTGGTCGGCGTGGCGTGCGTGAAGAGCAGGCCCTGCGAGTACTGCCACAGGCCGGTCGGGTCGGTGACCTCGAAGCCGACCGGGGCGTTCCACTTGCCGGCGCGCAGGAAGACGCCCTTGTCGGTGCCGTCGAAGTTGTACTCGGCGAAGCCCTGCTCGACGATCTGATCGAAGACGCTGACCGGTCCGCCGGTCGTGTCGATGCCGGCGTGCGGGAAGAAGTTGAGGTCGGTGCGGAGCCGTAGCCCCTGCACGATGGCCACGTCGAAGTCGAGCTCGACCTGATCGAGCCCGAGGAAGAGACCCTGATCGGCCAGCAGCTTGGGCGTGAAGACGTAGACGAGCGAGCTGTCGACGAAGCCGCTGATCTTGATCGCCGGCTCGGCATGGGCAGTGCCGGCCTGCAGGCCGAGATGGGTGAGCGCGACGAGTGAAAGGCCGAGCAGCGCGACCCGGACGTGATGACGCATGATTCCCCCCTGATGGGCGTGAGTTCTGAACGCGGCCAGTGCCGCACCCGGTCCTAACCTCGGGCCGAACGTCCCCGGTCGTCGAATTTCTTGGGTATTCGTCAACGGAGCGTCAACGCGCCGGGCCGGCCGGGCATCGGTTGTCGCCGGCGACCAGCGGCGCGATGATGCCGCCACTGCCGAGCGAAGCCCGCGCCGAACGAGGGCCGCGCCAAAGAGAGGGACCATGCCGACCGACGTCCTCGATGCCCCCGGAGGCAACCGCCTCCTCTATATCGACGGCCCGGTGCTCCGCGCCCACCCGGGCGGACCGCGCCTCGCCTACATCGAGGAGCCCGACATCCTCGACGCGCCGGCCGGCCACCTGCTCCTACACCTGGCCGACGACGAGGTGAAGAAGACGCCGTCGGGCCCGGCGCTGGCCTGCTGGGACGCCGCCACGCTGCGGCGCGCGCCCGGCTTCCCGGCGCTGCTGGTGGTCGACGTGCGCGACGTGCGCACCGCCGACGGCCGCCGCCGCTACTACCTCGACGGCACCATGCCGACGATGATCCAGCTCACCGCCGCGCTGCACCACCTCGACCCGTCGCTGTTCGCGCCGAGCGCCGAGGAGCTGGCGCAGCTCTACGCCCACTTCTCGGCCACCGAGCCCGGCCCGGTCATCGACGGGGCGTGGCAGGTGGCGAGCGCCTCCGGCGCGGCCCAGCGCGGCACGGTCCACATCGCCAGCCGGCCCTCGAGCCCGTGGCTCGCCGTCGAGCACGCCGCCGCCGACGGTCGCAGCTGGAAGGGCATCGGCACGCGCACGGTCGGCCCGGCCGATCGCCTCGAGCTGGTCATCGCCATGGCCCCCGACGGCAGCGCCGATCTCGGCGTGCTGCTCGACGGCGACGGCGACGGCCCGACCATGGCCTGGCTGCCGCGCGCGGTCGCGGCCGGTCGCGACGAGGTCGCGCGCGAGGGCCCGGCGGCCCGCTTCGAGGCCGGCCTGACCCCGCACGCGCGCCCGGCCGAGGCCCAGCGCGAGGCGCTGGTCGCGCCCGGCGACGCGCCGGTGTGGCGCCTCCACGGCAAGGAGGTCTTCACCGCCTGGGCCGAGGGCGACGTGCAGCTGTGGCACCTGGTCGTCGACGGCGACGCGCTCCACGGGGCGCTCATCGCCGGCCAGGGCGTCAGCGGGGATTTCGAGCTCACGCGCTAGACCGCGTCCGCTTCTTCGAATCAGCGCGGTCTTGCGGTTCGCGCGAGCCGCTACTTCTGGCAGTCGACCTGGGGCGGGTCGACGATGATGAACTGGACGCGCCGGTTCTTGGCGCGCCCGGCGGCGTTCTTGTTCGACGCGATGGGCTTGCTCTCGCCGTAGCCGACGGAGGTCAGGCGCTCGGCGGCGATGCCCTTCTGGCCGAGGTAGGCCTTCACCGCGTCGGCGCGGCGCTGCGACAGCTGGCCGTTGTAGGCGTCGTCGCCCTCGCTGTCGGTGTGGCCCTGGATCTCGACCTTCTTCACCATGTCGTGGGTCGCGAGCAGCGCGCCGACGGCGTCGAGAATGCCAAAGCTCTCGGGCTTGATGATGTCTTTGTCATATTCGAAGTACACCGTCTGATCGATGACGATCTCGCAGGTGTTCATGGTGACGCCGCACTTGTTGGTGGCGTCGGCCGGGCAGTCGTCGGCGGCGTCGAGGATGCCGTCGCCGTCGTTGTCGGGGTCGGGGCAGCCGTCCTCGTCCTGGAAGCCGTCCTTGTCCTCCGGGTCGTTCTTGCAGCGGCCACCCTCGCCGTCGCTGGCGTCGGCGACGCCGTCCTGATCGTTGTCGGCGTCGGGGCAGCCGTCCTGGTCCTCGAAGCCGTCCTGGTCCTCGGCCTCGCGCGGGCAGCGGTCGCTGGCGTCGGCCACGCCGTCGCGGTCGTCGTCGAGGTCGGGGCAGCCGTCCTCGTCCTCGAAGCCGTCCTTGTCCTCGGGCGCGTTCGGGCACCGGTCGACGACGTCGTCGAGGCCGTCCTGGTCGTGGTCGCGCACGGCCGGCGGCTCCCAGCCAATGCGGCCGACCACGCGCAGCCCGGTCGAGCCGTAGCCGGCGGCGAAGCCGTGGCCGACGCCGAGGGTGGCCTTCAGCCCGTCCTTGCCGAGGCGCAGGTCGGCGCCGAGCAGGCCCTCGACCCAGGTGTTGTTCGACTCGGCGAAGTCGTGGCTCGAGCCGTTGAGCTCGCCCAGGATGGTGAGCGTGTCGCGCACCGCCTCGAAGCCGGCGGCGACGCGGAAGACGGCCTCGGTGCCGAGGTCGGTTCCGAGGACCAGCGTCTCGCTCTGGCGCAAGCGCGCGCCGAGGTTCACCGCCACGAGCAGGCGCCCGAGGCGGAGGTCGAGCGCCAGCGCCGGCACGAAGCTCAGGCCGTCCGACACGAAGCCGTTGCCCATGCCGGTCGGCAGCCCCACCGGCAGCTCGAGGCCGAGGCCGAGGCCGTCGGCGCCGGGCGCCCGGCGGATGATGCCGAGCTTGGCCGACACGCGGATGTCGCCGAGGCCGGAGGAGGGGATGGGCTCGAGCGCGACGAAGCCCGAGTCCTGCCCGTCGTTCACCAGGAAGAGCGGGATCTCCAGGCCGAGCGAGAGCCAGTCGGTGAGCGCCAGGCTGCCGGTGGCGTGCGCCGAGAGCTGGGTCTGGATGGCCTCGTGGTCGGGGGCCGAGCCGGTCGCGTCGGTGAAGACGAGCGGGTTCGTGCCGAAGCTGAGCCACAGGTTGGCGCTCCACGCCCAGGCCTCGGGCATGTCGCTGGTGATGGTCGCGAACATGTCGCGCGCGTGCGGCGAGGGCCGGAACGTCTGGGTGTTCACGTGCGGGTTCTCGGCGTGGGCGAGCGACGCCGAGGCCAAGGGAGAGACGACGGCGAGCAGCGTCGCGAGACGCAGGACGGGATGCACGGGGGGACCTCCGAGACGGTGAAGGGGGCCGCAGGCCCGACCTTGCGTCGCTGCGGCCCCGCCGTCAATGCTTCCCTGCCCGCCGCGGCGTCACCCGGTCGGGCCTGCCGCCGGCTCGTCGGGCGCGTCGCCGCGCGCGTGGATGGCGTCGCGGACGTACTGGGCCAGGCCCGCCTTGCGGTCGTCGTAGTGCTTGGCGAAGCGCGCGTCGGCCAGGTACAGGTCGCCGAGGCCGCGGTGCATGGCCGGCGCGCACGGGTAGAACCAGCGCTCGATGTGCTGGCGGTGGCGCTCGGCGACGGCGCCGGCGCGCGCGTCGTCGGGGCTCACGCCGGCTTCCATGAGAGTGACAAAATCGCGCTCGATGGCCTCCATCTCGGCGCGGATCTGCCGCTGCTCGCTCTCGCCGTAGCGCTTGGTGCGGCGCGCCGACTCGGCGTAGGCCTCGGTCTCGCCCCAGCGCTCGCGCACCTCGTCCTCGTGGTCGGCGGGCCTGAAGTCACCGAAGATCTCTTTCGCGCTCATGGTCTTTCCTTGGTCGATGCGGTCGATGGTGGCGTCCACCAGGTCGAGCATGGCCTGCAGCCGATCGCGCTTCGTGACGAGCTGCTGCCGTTGCAGCGCCAGCGCCGCCCGCCGATCGAAATTCGTATCTGACAAAATGCGGCGAATCTCCTCGAGCGGGAAGCCGAGCTCGCGATGGAAGAGGACCTGCTGCAGTCGCTCGAGGTCGGCGTCGGTGTACAGGCGGTAGCCCGCCTGCGTGCGTCCGCTCGGCCGCAGCAGGCCGAGGGCGTCGTAGTGGTGCAGCGCCCGGACGCTGATGCGCGCCAGGCCGGCCACCTCTCCGATCGTATGATGATGCTGTTCATGATGCTGTTCGTGATGCTGTTCGCGCCGGCTCATGCGGGTTCTCCACCGGGTGGACGAGCGGACCGTAGGGCCTCACGTCGCGTGAGGGTCAAGGGGATTTCCGAGCGAAGCCGGGTCGCCAGTCGGGCTCTGGACGGGAGCAATTCTCCGGACCTCGGACCGATCGCCGCGGCACGAAGTTGACCCACGTCGGCCATCGGGTCTAGGAGCCGTCCGACGTCCGTGACGAGGTGGCCATGATTCGCACGTTCCCCGCCCCCTGGCTCGTCCGCGCAGCCCTCGCGCTCAGTCCGCTCGCCGCCGTCCTGGCGCTGGCCGGCCCGGTCCGCGCCGACGCCCCGCTCGAGCTCGCGCCCGATTTCACGCCGCACCCGCTGCTCGTGAGGGAGGTCCACGCCAAGGCCGAGATCTACCCCGACAAGCTCGGCATCACGCAGTGCGGCGGCGGCATGACCTCGGCCCAGCCGGCCTTCACCTGGAAGCTCACCAAGGTCTTCCCCGAGCTGGTCGTGAGCTTCGAGGACCGCGCCGGGAACCCGCTCGTCGGCACCGGCCTCGTCATCTTCTTCCCGAACGGCAGCTACCTCTGCATGGAGTCGACCGAGGCCTACCGCACCAACTGGCCGGCCGGCACCTACAAGCTCTACATGCTGGCCAACTCGATCGGCATGGAGACCAACATCCGCTTCGAGATCCCCGCGCGCTCGAAGGGCGACGTCGCGGCCTCCCTGGCGGCCGCGCCGGCCCTCACCTTCGCCAGCGACGCGCCCATCCACCCGGCGCGCTTCGCGCTCGCGCCGCGCGCCGTGGCCCAGAACCAGGACGTCGTCCTGCCCTGCTACAAGAAGGCGACCGCGGTCATGCCGCTGGCCAACGTCGAGGTGCCGCGCGCCTACCAGAAGCTGAAGCTGCGCGCGCCGCACGGCCAGGAGGACATCTTCCTGGTCGACGAGGGCAAGACCAGGTGCTTCGAAGGGCAGGGCGAGGCGCTGGCGCCGGGGCACTACACGCTGTGGGCCAAGGTGAACCGCGACGCGCCGCCGAAGGCGCTCTCGCTCGAGGTCGAGGACGCGCTCGAGCCCATGCGCTTCGGCGCGCCGCTGGCCACCGAGACCATCGCCACCTATCCCGAGCCGAAGGTCCTGACGGGGACCATCCGCGCGCCCGAGCCGCGGCCGACCAACGACGACGCCTGCCACGACGCGGTGGCGCTGCAGCCCGACTTCCACTTCGTGACGACCGAGCCGGCGCAGAAGCTGCGGCTGAAGCTCCTGCCGTCGGGCGGTCACCAGTGGCTGCGCATCTGGGGTCCGCTCGACAAGGTGAAGACCAACAGCAACAGCCAGTGCATCGGCGACGGCCAGAGCTGGGACATCTTCGACGGCACCTACGCGCTGTGGGTCGGCGGCGACAAGCCGGGCGAGCCGTTCCAGCTCGCGCTGATGGACGACACCACCCACATCGACACGCGCCTCATGCCTGCCGAGCCGCCGCAGGGCCTCGGCGTGCAGGACCGCGACGTCGACCGCTTCTTCCCGTTCCGGACGCGCATGGAGCACAGCGAGGCGCGCCGCCTCGACGAGGCGCGCTTCTTCTTCGAGAAGCTGCCCGAGCAGCTCTTCGTCTTCGCGCGCGTCGACGTGAAGGCCGACGGCGACAGCGTCGCCATCGCCAAGGGCGAGCCGCTGGTCGTGCTCGGCCACGCCAACCAGCAGACGTTCGTGCTGCGCGGCGACGGCCAGGAGCGCTACGTGGCCGACGCGCTGCTCGGCGTCGAGCGCACGGCGCCGGGCCTGCCGGCCGCGGCCTACGTGCCCGAGGTGCCCGACGCCATCAGCTCGGCCATCGACAAGTCGGGGGCCGAGGACAAGAAGGCGGTCGACGCCTTCAACGAGCTCGACCTGAAGGTGTCGGGCTGCGTCGGCGACTACCTCGCCAAGCACGACCCGACCTGGGGCACCAACACCGAGGTCTTCCGCATCAGCGGCAGCTCGGTCGTGAACGTCGGCAACGCCGTCTACGCGCAGGGTCGCGCGGCCTGCGGCGCGAGCAAGGTCGACGCCGCCGAGGCCAAGCTGGCGAAGCTCCTCGCCGCCTCGCGGAAGGCCCGCTGGGCCGCCGTCTACGCGGCCGCCAAGGCCCGCTTCGGGCAGTAGTCGGCGGGCCGACGCCGGTTTGCGCTCGCCGCGCGGCCTGCGTAGATTCGCCGGCATGCTGCATCACCTCTCGTTCGCGGTGGCCGATCTCGGGCGGTCCGCGGCGTTCTACGACGCCGCGCTCGGCGCGCTCGGCTACCTGCGCGCGTGGACCGTCCCCGACGCGGTCGGCTACGGCGAGCACCTCGACGCCGACCGCTTCGCCATCAAGCAGCGCGACGCCGTCGTGAGCCCGCCGGCGCGCGGCTTCCACCTGGCCTTCGCGGCGCCGAGCCGCGCCGCGGTCGACGCCTTCCACGCCGCGGCCGTGCGCGCGGGCGGCGTCGACGACGGCGCGCCGGGCCTGCGCCCGAGCTACGGCCCGAGCTACTACGCGGCCTTCGTCGTCGACCCGGACGGCTATCGCCTCGAGGCGGTCTGCAAGGTGCCGTCGTGAGCGGCCGTGCGCTGGCGCTGCTGCTCGCGCTCGCGGGCGGCTGCAGCGCCGACCCGATCGCGGTGCCGGCCGACTGCCCGGGCACCTGCGACGACGACGACCCGTGCACCGACGATCGATGCCTGCCGAGCGGCGCCTGCTCGCACCTGCCGACGCGCGTGGTCGACGCCTGCCAGACCGACTTCCACTGCGACGATCACGACGCCTGCACGAGCGACGCGTGCGTGGCCGTCGCGGGCTGCGGCTTCTCGCGCTGCGAGCACGCGCGCATCGACTGCGGCGACGGCGATCGCTGCACCGAGGACCGCTGCGACGCCGAGCTCGGCTGCTCCAACGTGCCGCTCGACGTCGCCAACGCGTGCACGGTCGCGGCCGACTGCGACGACGGCGACGCCTGCAGCGACGACAGCTGCGAGCCGAGCCCGGGCTGTCCCTTCTCGCGCTGCGCGCACGCGCGCGCGCCGGGTGGCTGCCTCCCGTGCGACGACGCCTTCGACTGCGGCGCGCCGTGCCAGAGCTCGCAGTGCGTCGACGGCCGCTGCGTCTACGGCCCCGAGGAGCCGCGCTGCGACTATCGCTGCCACTCGGGCCCGCTGGTGGCGTCGAACGACCTCTTCGGCCACACCGAGTTCCGCGGCTTCGCGGCGCCCATCGACGACGCCTGCGACGGCGACGCCTGCACCTGCACGCGCGACCTCGTGCTCGCCGGCGCGGACGCCCGGCTGGCGCTGGTGCTCGACGGCAGCGGCACGGCGTGGGGTCACTGCGAGGTCGACGTGTGCGGCGGCCCGTCGTCGTGCGCGCCGCTCGTCGCCGCGCGCGGCTACTACGTGAACGGCGGGCGCGCCGGGCCGAGCCCCACCGCCGGCGCTCCCGGCGCTCCGTCGTTCGCGCTGTGGATCGACTACTACTGCCTCGCGACCCACAGCGATCTGATGGTCGGCGACTGGCTCGGCACGCTGACGCCGCCCGACGGCACCGCGGTCGCGTTCGTCGCGCACGTCGACCCGCCGCTCGACGCGAGCGACCGCGAGACGCACCTCGTCATCGCCGAGCCCGCGACGGCCGGCGCCGTGACCATCGCGGCGCAGACCTTCACGCTGCCGGGCGGCGGTCGCTTCCGCCTCGACACCGCGCTCGAGACCTCGATCGGCCGCTTCGAGGGCACGCTCTTCTCGGGGCCGGACGCGCTCGAGGGCGACCTCCGCCTGCCGAGCGGCGCGACCGCGACGCTGCGCCTCGAGCCGCGACCGTAGCCGATAGCGCCGCGTCCCGGCGCGCGCGTCAGGGCGCCGAACCCTGGCCGAGCGGCACCGGGTAGTCGGAGACGATGTCGCCGCCCGGGCCGCCGATGGCGGTCACCTCGCCGCTCGGCCACGCGATGCGGCACACGCTCCAGAGGTCGTGCTCGGCGAGCCCCACCGTGTCCGAGGTGAAGCGCAGCTGGCCGTCGATGTAGACGCGCACGACGGCGGTCGACGGGCCGAAGGCCCAGGCCTCCCAGGAGTGCACGCCGACGGTGTAGCTGCGATCGAGCTCGGGCTGGCGCAGGGTGATGCTCTCGGGGCCCGCGCCGTCGGTGTCCTCGCGCTCGAGGACGGGATCGTCGTCGGTCCCGGCGCCACCCCAGTTGGGGTTCGGGTTGAGCCAGTAGGCATCCCAGCGATCGTCGAAGAAGGTGGTCGCGTTCGGGTGCAGCAGGTGGAGGTCGAGGTCGGTGCCGACCGACTCGCCGTCCGCGTTCATGCCGGTGTCGCTCTCGTTGATGTCGCCGGGCGTGTGCCAGGTGAGCTCGACGTAGATGCCGTCGCTCGGCACGACGACGACCGCGTACTCGGCCGCCGCGCACGAGCGCACGCCGCGCGCGTCGAGCACGTCGAGCACGAGCGTGTAGGTTCCGACGACGTTGGCGTCGAGCTGGATGTCGCGCTGGGTCGGGCTCGGTCGCAGCGTCTCGTGCGAGCCCTCGGGCTGGCGCAGCGACCACTGGTAGCCGGTGATCGCGCCGGCCGCGCCGTCGGCGGAGGTCCCCGACGCCGAGCAGTGGAGCCGCGTCCCGGCCGCGACGGCGTGACCCTCGACGCAGGTGATCACCGCGGTCGGGCACGCGCACGCGTCGGCCTCTTCGCAGGCGACCTCGTCGACGGCGTCCGCGGTCGCATCCGGACCGACCTCGCCGAGCGACGGGTCGGTCGCGTCCGCCGGCACCACCGCGTCGCTCGCGTCGTCCAGCGCCGCGTCGCCGTCGAGCGCATCGATCTCGTCGGCCGCGCACACGCACGGCCCGTAGCGGCCCTGGCGGTCGCACACCTGGGCCCCGCGGTTCCCCGACGGACACGCGCACGGGTCGGACTTGCCCGGCACACAGCGCGCCTCGTCGGACCCCGCGCATCCGGCGATGACGGTCGCGAGCGCGACGAGCAGAGCGTACCGCATGGTCCTCCCGGTCGGAGACCCCTCCGAGCGACCGGCACTATGGGCCGCCGCGCGCCGCCGAAGCAACATCGCGGCGAGCGACTCAGAGCGGCGGGACCTCGGGGACGGCGTCGTCGCCGTAGACGTAGGCGAGCGCCGAGACCGCCGCGGCGTGGCCGTGCTCGAGCAGCGTCCACAGGCGCGCCCCGTCCGAGAGGCGCCCGGCCTCGGCCAGCTCGCCGAGCACGATGGCCAGGATCTCGCGCGCCTCGCGGAAGGCGGCCGGCTCGTCGGCCAGCTCGTAGCCGCGGACCGACGCGAGCGTCGCGCCGTGGCGGCCGTAGAGGCTCGCCAGCTCGCGCAGGTCGAGGGCGCGCTCGTAGGCGTCGGCGACGTGATCGCCGAGCGCCAGGCGCTGGATGGTCCGCTTCGCCTCGGGCAGCCCGGCCGCGACGACCTGGCCCATGCGCTCGCGCCGCGCCAGCGACGTCGCGCCCAGCGGCTCGGGCAGCTTCACCCGCGCCACGATGGCGGCCCGCACCGGCGCGTCGCGCGCGACCAGGCCGCGCGCTGCGTCGGCCAGGAGCGCCAGCCGATCGCGCTGACGCGCCAGCAGGCGCCGCTTCAGGCTGGTCAGGCCATCGCGGCGCTCGGCTTCGGCGACGTGAGCGCCGACGGCGACGAGCACGTCGGCGGCAGCCTCGAGGCTACCCGGCAGCAGCGCCGGGCGCGCGGACGAGAGCTCGGGCCCGAGGGTGGCCAGGGCGGAGGTCGGGTCGCTCATGCGGGTCGCTCGAACATACGGATTCTGTAGCGCGATCCCGGGCTGCGGTCACCCGTGATCGCTGACGGCCACGGCCCGGGCGCCGCGGAGCGACGCCCGAGCCGGCCGAGACCTTACTGCGGGTCCTTGGCGATGCCAGCGCCGGGCGCCTTCGCGAGCACGCGCCAGTCGATGGCGTTGTCCATCAGCTGCGGCACGACGAGGGCGGTGGCCTTGTCGTCGAAGGCGAAGTCGGCCGGGCCCTTCAGGCCCTCGGCCAGCACCGTGGTGGTGGCCTTGCCGTCGACGAAGTCGACCTCGAGCAGGCGACCGCCGTCCCACGACGAGACGAGCGCCGCGAAGTCGCCCTTCTTGTTCGAGACCGGGATGGCCAGGCCATCGAGGCTGCCGTAGGCCACGTCGACCGAGCCCGTGGCCTTGCCCGTGGCGTCGAGGATGACCAGCTTCTTCGTGTCGTCGAAGCCGTTGATGACGAAGCCGTCGTTCAAGAGGGCGATGCCGTTGGGGTGGCCGATCTCGGGCCCCTTGGCGATCAGGTTCGCCTCGTCCTTGCCCGCCTCGATGGCCCAGATACCGGCCGAGCCCGAGTCGGTGAAGCCGCCCTTGCCGTCGGACTTCAGGCCCGAGTCGGTGACGAGCAGCCGGCCCTTGGCGTCGATCACGACGTCGTTGGCGAAGGTCGCGCCGTCGAGCGCGATCGACTTCACCAGCTTGCCGGTCGCGACGTCGAACTTCCGCACCGCGTCGATGTCGGCCACCCACAGCATCTTGCCGTCGGTCGCCGAGCCCTTCGGCGCGTTGAGCTCGATGTCGGCGGCCGCGCCGTCGATCCACTTCTCGGCGACCTTGGTCCCGTCGGGGCCGACCTTCGAGATGTAGCCGTTGTCGTCCTTGTCGAGCGGCGAGCCGTTGATGTTGCTGACGATCCAGAGGTCGTCCTTGGCCTCCGCACCGCGCCAGATGAGCACCGACTCCGGCGTCGCGAAGCCCTCGAAGCGCTTCGGCTCGGGCGCCGCCGCCACCGCCGCGCCAGCATCGGCCTCGGCCGGAGCCGTCGCCGCCGCCGCGCCAGCATCGGCCTCGGCCGGAGCCGTCGCCGCCGCGCCAGCATCGGCCTCGGCCGGGCCGTCGCCGCCGCCGCGCCAGCATCGGCCTCGGCCGGAGCCGTCGTCGCCGCCGCGCCCGCGTCGGCCTCGGCCGGGGCCGTCGTCGCGGCCGCATCGGCCTCAGGCGCCTTCGTCGGCTCGGGAGCCTTCGTGGGCTCGCTCGCGTCGGGAGCCGCAGCCACCGTCGCCTTCGTCGGCTCCGGCGGGGGAGCCTTCTTGCCGCATGCGCCCGCGCCGAGCCCGAGCACCACCACACCAATACCTGCCGTCCACAGCTTCATCGAGAACCTCCTCGCGCGCCGTTATGGCGCCGAACAGGCATCCTCGCCAAGCCCCTCGTTCTCCATCGGCAACCCTCCCGTCACGAGGCCCGTCACGAGACCGTGCTCTGGCGAATCTCCGCCGCCTTGGCCGCCCCGAACAGCGCCTCGACCAGCGCCAGCGCGAACGCCACGGCCGTCCCCGGCCCGCGGCTGGTGATGACCGCGCCGTCGACCACCACGGTGTCATCCTTATATGGGTGCCCGGCCGCCTCGAGCTCGGCCCGCACGCCGGGGTACGACGTCAGCGCCACGCCGGCCGCGAGCCCGGCCTTCACGAGCAGCTTCGGACCGGCGCAGATGGCGGCCGTCAGCCCACCGGCCGCGAGCCGCCGCTGGACGAGCCCGACCACCGTCGCCGACGCCATGAGGTTGGTCACGCCCGGCTCGCCGCCCGGCACCACGATGGCGTCCCACGCGTCGCCCCACTCCTCGACGGCCTCGTCGATGTCGATGTCGCTCATCACGCGGATCTTGCTGCGCCCGGCGATCGGGTTCGGCGCGCCGACCGACGCCGTGACCACGTGGCAGTCGGCGCGGCGGAGGTAGTCGACCACCGTCAGCGCCTCGACCTCTTCGAACCCGGGAGCCAGCGGAACCAGCACGCGCTTCTTCATCGGGGCCTCCTGTGCTACGCCAACGGGACCATGGAAGCGCACGACACGCAAGTCAGCCCCGACGCCATCGAGGCCCTCGAGTTCCAGCGCTACCGCCTGCGCGCCGGCAATGGTCCGTCGCAGCCCTTCGACCGCCGCCTGGTCTTCCTCGGCAGCGCCCCCGACAACGACGTGGTGGTCGACCACCCGACCGTGTCGCGCGTGCACGCGCGCCTCGAGTACGACGGCTCGGGCTATCTCCTCCGCGACCTCGGCAGCAAGAACGGCACCTGGGTCGACGGCGTGCGCGTGCGCGAGTGCTTCCTGCCGGCCTCCGCCAAGATCGTCCTCGGCCAGGGCGAGGTCTTCTTCGCGCTCGACGAGGACCGCGTCCACGTCGAGCTCACGCGCGCCGAGCGCCTGGGTCGCCTCATCGGCAAGTCGGCCCAGATGCGCGAGGTCTTCGCGCTCATCCCGAAGGTGGCCAAGGCCAACGTCTCGGTCTTGATCGAGGGCGAGTCGGGCACCGGCAAGGAGCTCGTCGCCGAGGCCATCCACCAGCACTCGGCCCGCGCCGACAAGCCGCTCGTCATCTTCGACTGCTCGGCGGTGCCGCCCGACCTCGCCGAGAGCGAGCTCTTCGGCCACGTGCGCGGCGCCTTCACGGGCGCGGTGCAGGCGCGCGCCGGCGTCTTCGAGCAGGCCCACAACGGCACGCTCTTCCTCGACGAGATCGGCGAGCTGCCGCTCGACCTCCAGCCGAAGCTGCTCCGCGCGCTGGAGAAGGGCGAGATCAAGACAGTCGGCGGCGACACGCGGAAGAACGTCGACGTGCGCGTCATCGCCGCGACCAACCGCAGCCTCGATCGCGAGGTCGAGGCCGGCAACTTCCGCGAAGACCTCTACTATCGTCTGGCCGTCATCAAGATGCGGCTGCCGTCGCTACGCCAGCGGCCCGAGGACATCCCGCTGCTCGTCGAGCACTTCCTGGCCGTGGCCGGCGCCTCCGACGTGCAGGTCGGCTGGGAGACGATGCGGCGCCTGCAGGCGCACCCGTGGCCGGGCAACGTGCGCGAGCTCAAGAACTACGTCGACCGCGCCGTGGTGCTGGCCGAGCACGGGCGCCTCGAGACGCGCCACCTGAGCTCGCGCGGCATGAAGCAGGAGGTCGTGCAGGAGGTGCCGGGCGGGGAGGGGCTGCGCCTCCAGTTCGCCGTCGACATCGACCTGCCCTTCAAGGACGCCAAGGCCGGCCTCCTCGACGCCTTCGAGACGCGCTACTGGCAGCGCCTGCTCGAGGCCACCGGCGGCAACGTCTCCGAGGCCGCCCGGCGCGGCGGCATCCACCGCAAGTCGCTGGAATACATCGTCAAAAAGCTCGACCTCAAAGACTCCGACAAGAGCTGAGAGACTGCACCGCGCAATTCCGCCGGGCAGCCTCTCCGCGGACCTGCGAGCGCGCTGCGCGCGCCGTGGCAGGTCCGCTCCGAGGCCTTCTGGCTGAATTGTTCCGGCCGCTCGCTGCGCGAGCGTCACTCCTGTGGCCTCGCTCCGCGCGGGTCGCCGACGCGGCGGCCTCTTCCTCCGCCCGCCTGCGGCGTGCTCCGTCCAGAGTCCGCCCGGCGACCCGGCTACGCTCGGATGTCTGCGAAGAAGCGAGCCCCGGAGGGGCCGAGGTACCAGCGTGCGGGGCGCCGACGTTTCGCGAGACCGCAGCTGAGGGGCACGAAGCGCGCGTCCCACGACTCTGCGAAGAAGCGAGCCCCGGAGGGGCCGAGATACCAGCGCGCGGGGCGCCTCCGCGAGCTCCGCAGCAAGCGCGACCCCGTGGGTCGCGCGCCGCGGAGGGCTCGCGAAACGTCGGATCCAAGCCCCGCGCGCATATGAGATAAATTTTGGACGGTGCGCGGGAAGCGACATACGGTCGCGCCGTGGGGGAGGCCTAGACCGACACCCGGAGGAATGACGTGAAGAAGGCAGCAGTCCAGACCACCGCGCGGGTTCGAGTGAGCGACAAGGAGCTCGGCCAGGCCTTTCGCCAGGCGAACCTTGGCCGCGAAGAAGAGCTCGTCCTCCGCATGCGCTATGGCATCGCCGAGCCGCGGAGCGCGGCGCTCGAGTATCGTGGCCAGCACATCCCCGAAATCGCGGCCAAGCTCGCGATGATGGAAGCGGCCACGCTCGACGAGATGCGCGCGACGACCCCGCCGGTCGACCCGCGTGAGAGCGCCATGAAGGCGCGCATCATCGACCGCCTGAAGCGGCTCTGAGATTCCGAGCGCAGCCGTCGCCTGACGGCCTGCTCTCGAGGGATGCGACGCCGGTCACGCGACCGGAGCGCATCCCTTTTTGCGTTCGGCGCGCGGGGCGCGCGCGCGGGTCGGGTCGCCCGCCCGTGCAACCGTCGTCGCATTGCGAAGGCCCGCGAGGGTGGCATGGCTTGCGACCCCCGCGCGAGGTGCGGTAGGAACGCGTCGGGGCGGCAGCGCGTCCCGCCACCCGTCTCGCCGGCCAGGAGCTCACGCAATGTCGACGGCCTTCGTCAATGTACCTCTGTTCCAAGGCATTTCGGGGGACGGCCTGTCGGGTCTGGGCGAGGTGTTCGAGACCTTCTCGGCGCCGGCCGGGCACGTGCTCTTCGCCTCGGGTGAGATCGCCGACTGGCTCTATCTGCTGGTCGACGGCCGCGTGGCGCTGCAGGAGGAGGGCGAGACCAGCATCGAGCTCCAGCCGGTGTCGCTCATCGGCGAGCTCGGCGCGATGGTGAACCTCAACCGCCGCGTGACCGCGGTGTGCCTGGCGCAGTCGACCTTCCTGCGCGCGCAGAGCCTGCAGCTCCGGACCTTCTTCGAGAGGAACGCCCAGGTCGCGGTGCAGTTCTATCAGAACCTGCTCGGCATGAGCGCCGACAAGATCCGCCGCGACGAGCGCCGCATCGACGACATGCGCCGGAACCTCATCAAGACGCAGAAGTCGCTGAAGGCCATGCGCGACCTCGTGCTCGAGAGCCCCTCGACCGAGATCAGCGAGCCGCTCTGCGACATGCTCGAGCACGTCATCGCGCAGAACCGCCGCGCCAACTACGTGGTCGAGCCGCCGTCGGCGCTGCCGGTGCTGGTGCGCCTGCCCGACGGCCGCACCTTCCCGGTGCGCCAGATGTCGCGCCAGTTCGTGGTCATCCCCGAGGAGGCCGGCTACGGCGAGGAGTTCCGCGGCGTGCTGGTGCTGCCCGGCGCCGAGGTCCCCATCGCCGGCGCGCTCGACGTGGTCGGCCACGACCGGCGCGTGAACCTCGA
This sequence comes from Myxococcota bacterium, assembly GCA_046351155.1. GTDB lineage: Bacteria > Myxococcota_A > UBA9042 > PHBI01 > PHBI01 > JAXLYZ01. The sequence goes on along the minus strand of JAXLYZ010000004.1, from coordinate 435,515 downwards.
CCTGCTCATCGACGAGTACTCGGACGTCCTCGAGGACTACCTCACCCAGGCCCAGCTCCTCGATATCGTGCTCTAGACGGTCCCGGGCTGGCCGGGCTCCGGCCCCTCCGCGGCTCGCGCATCCGAACAGTCAGGGTTTACTCGAACGGCGTTGTCAGCTCCTGGGTCCTGGCGCAAGGAAGCGCCGCCCCCGAGAGAGGAGTCCATATGCGCATCGTCTCGAGTACCCTCGCAGCCCTGGCTATCGCTGCGTGCAACGCGCCGCAGGCCCCCGCGCCGACCTCGGCCGTCCCCGTCGACTCGGCCCGGCCCGCTCCGACCGCGCCCGTGGTCGTCGACGCCCCGGCACCCGTCGCGCCCGCCCCCGTGGCCGCCGTGGCTGCCGACCAGGGCGCCGGTGCCGCCGCCGGCGCCGTCGACAAGTTCAAGAACTGGGGCGCCGTCCACGCCTTCGTGACGACGCCGATCAAGGTCGCCCGCGCCGTGTCGCCGACCGAGGCCGTGGCGCTCACGAGCGACAACCTGGCCGGCGTCACGACCACCGGCGGCGCCGCCTGGACCTTCGTCCGCCTCACCAACGGCACGGCCAACATCGTCTCCGGCGCGGCCGGCGGCCCCTGGGTCGCGGTCGGCAAGAACGGCTACGCCGCCCTCACGGCCGACGGCAAGACCTGGCAGGACCTGCCGCGCTTCACCAACGAGGAGCTCGTGTCGGTCGCCGTCGACAAGGGCATGGGCATCGTCGCCATCACGCGCGGCGGCGTGTGGGTCCACTGGGCCGCCGACGGCAAGAGCGGCGCCGGCGCCATCTTCCCCGACAAGGCCAAGCCGAGCGCCGTCGACGTGGTCGGCGGGCAGTTCGTGGCCTTCGCCGGCAAGACCAACTACGGCTCGGCCGACGGCACGGTGTGGGCCGCCATGCCCGCTCCGGCGGCGGTCGCGAAGGGCCGGGGCTTCTGGACGACCCAGGGCCTCTGCAACCTCGGCAAGGTCGACAAGAACACCGGCGTCGTGTGCGAGGTGAAGGGTCAGGCCTACGGCCTCACCGATCAGCTCGCGGTCGTCCCGACCAAGGACGCCTGGCTCACCACCGCCGACGGCGGCGGCAGCTGGAACATCGCCCCCGCCCCGATGCCGGCGGCCAACGGCATCTTCCTGGCCGGCAGCAACATCATCGCCTACGGCGCCAACGGTGCCATCTGGAAGTCGGGCGACTCCGGCAAGAGCTGGACGGTCGCCTCGACCGAGCTCACCAAGCCCTACAAGACCCACTGGACCGACGGCACCAACGTCGTCCTGGCCGGTGACGGCGGCGCGCTCGTGCGCTCGACCGACGCGGGTGGCACCTTCGCCACCGTCGTCACGACCGCGACCGGCGGCTTCAAGCAGCTGGCCAAGCTCGACGATGGGCGCCTGGTCGCCTCGCTCGGCGCCAAGGGCCTCGAGAGCACCGACGGCGGCGCCAACTGGGTCGACATGGCCGACCCCGCGCCGCTGAAGACGCTGGCCGCGCCCGCCAAGGCGGGCAAGTGCGACGCGCGCCAGCCGGCCGCCGGCGAGATCTGCGCCTACCTCCACCAGACCAAGTCGCCGGCCGCGCTGCCCAACGCCAAGGGCTTCGCCTTCAACGGCGAGAACGGCCTGGCCTGGGGTGACTTCGGCCTCCTGCTCATGACCGGCGACGGCGGCAAGGGCTGGAACGCGGCCGCGGGTAAGGGCCTCCGCGCGCTCGACACCTTCGCGGTCGGCAAGGGCGCCATCATCGGTACCTCGGGTCGCACCGTCATCGTCTCGCTCGACGCGGGCGCGAGCTGGAACACCGGCGAGCTCCCCAAGGACGCCGGCCGTCCGCGCAACACCCACGTCATGAGCGACGGCACGCTGTGGATCGTCGGCGACAACGGCACGGTCATCCGCGGCGCGGGCGGCACGTGGACCATGTGCGACCTCGGCAACGTGGCCGGCGGCGGCAAGAAGGTGACGACCTCGATCTTCGAGCTCTACGAGGCCGGCGGCACCCCCGAGGCCGGCCCGATCCTCTACGCGGCCGGCGGTCGCGGCGAGCTCTGGCGCTCGGAGAACAAGGGCGACAGCTGGGAGTTCGTGGCCACCGGCACGCCCAACTTCGTGCAGAAGATCGCTGCCGACGGGCAGACCGTCGCGGCCGTCACCTACGTCGACCGCAACACCGGCAACCAGCTCCTGCGCTCGGACGACGGCGGCCACCACTTCTACGTGGCGCGCGAGGTGAGCGACCAGGGCACGGTCGATCGCCTGCTGCTCTCGGGCGGCACGCTGACCTACAACGACCGCGTCTCGACCGACTTCGGCGCCTCGTGGTCGCGCCCGGCCGACATGGTCTACTGGTCGGGCGCCGTGCCCGTCGGCGACGGCTCGGGCCTCTCGATCGTCAACCGCCAGAGCCGCTACGTGCGCGACACGACCTGGGTCGTGGGCGCCGACAAGGACGACTGGATGATCGTCGACGCGACGCCGACCAAGCAGGCGCTGTTCGAGTGCGCGGCCGACAGCGGCTGCTGGATGGTGGCCGGCGGCCAGGTCTATCGTCCGCTCTGAGGCTGCGACGCAGCTCGCGCCTCGCCTGCCGCGCCGGCTCGACCGGCGGCCGCAGGTGCGGTACGACGTCACGCCAGGGCCACGGCTTCCGAGCCGTCGCCCTGGCGCTCTCGTTTCTAGTCACGGACGAATGGTTCTAGGAGCTCGCGATGGCCTCGGCTGGACGCTTCATCTGGTGGGATCTCATGACGGTCGACATCGAGAAGAGCGCGGTCTTCTTCGCGCAGCTCTTGGGCTTCGACCTGCTCCAGCCCGAGGATGACGAGGGCTACCTCATGCTCGCGCCGCCGGGCACCGAGGAGCCGGTCTTCGGCTTCGTGCCCATCAACGCCGGCGAGGGCGTGCAGAGCCACTGGATGGGCTACCTCGCGGTGGCCGACCTCGACGAGGCGCTCGACAAGGCGAGCGAGGCCGGCGCCGTCGTGAACCTCGGCCCCGAGGAGGACGCGGCCGAGGCCGCCGAGCTCGAGGTGCAGTTCGGCATCATCACCGATCCGCAGGGCGCGGTGCTCGGCCTCATGAGCGACCCGGGCACGCTGCCCGACACCGGCGACGAGCTGCGCGGCGTCGGCGCGGTGGCCTGGGTCGAGCTCCTGGCCGGCGACCGCGCCAAGGCCGGCGAGTTCTATCGCGACGTCTTCGGCTGGGAGGTCGGCCCCGAGCACGAGCGCGGCGAGGAGGGCCAGGCCCACGCCATCTTCCACCACGAGCGCGTCTTCGGCCTGGTGCGCGACCTGCCGAAGGGCAGCCCGGTCCCGCCGCACTGGGCCTACTTCCTGCGCGTCGACAACCTCGACGAGGCCATCGCCCGGGCGCGCGAGCTGGGCGGCTTCATGTACGAGGACCCGGCCCCGGTCGACGGCGGCCGCCGCGTCATGATGCTCGACCCGACGGGCGCGCCGGTCGCGCTCTGGCAAGTGGGGTGATAGCCCTGGCGCCGACGGCGGACGCGTGCCGCGCCTGTCGGACGCGCGACTGCTGCTTCGATCGCGAGGTCGACCTCACCGGCGCCGACGTGGTGCGCATCGCCGCCGCGCTCGAGGTCGCGCCGAGCACCTTCGCGACGGCGCTGCCGGCACCCGCCGACGACGCGCGCGCCTTCGCGCTCGGCGCCGGTCGCGCGCGCCTCGTGCTGGCGCAGCGCGCCGAGCCCGACGGTCGCCGCGCCTGCGTGTTCCTGCTCGGCCTCGGCAGCGGTCGACGGCTGTGCGGTCTCGGCGAGCTGGCGCCGACGGCCTGCCGCCTCCACCCCTCGAGCGCCGACGGCCCCGGCGCCTGCTGGCGCACCTTCACGGCCGACGAGGTCGCGCCGGCGCGGCGCGCGCTGGCCGACCGCCTCGACGCCGAGCGCGGCGCCTGGCGCGCGCGCGTCGCCGCCTGGAACGAGGCCATGGCCGCGCGCGGCGGCGGGCGTCGCGCTGCGCTCGACGTGTTCCTCGATCACGTGCTGGCGCGGGCGGCCGAGCCGTGAGCGCCGCGCCGCCCGACATCCCCGAGCCCCGCTCCCACAGCGGCTGCGCCACGTGCCCGACGGCGCGCTGCTGCGTCGTCTTCGACCCCGAGATGACCGGCGCCGATCTGCACCGGCTCGTGCGCGGCCTCTCGCTCGCGCCGGCCGACGTCGCCGAGCTGCGCCCGCTGCGCTTCGACCAGGGCGGCGCCGACACCATCCTCCTGGCCGACGGCTGCGGCTGGGAGCTCCGCCTCCGGCGCACCTCGCTCGGCCCGCGCGACGCGCGCTGACGCCGCCGCCAACCCCGACGCCGCGCGCCGCTGCGGCCTGCTGGTCGAGCCTGGCACCCGACGTCCATCGCTGCGGCGTCTACGCCCACCGGCCGATGGTGTGCCGCACCTTCCCGACCGACCTCACGCCGTTCGGCGTCATGGTCGGGAACCCCGAGGCGGTGTGCCCGCCCAACGCCTGGAGCCAGGCGCGCGCCGACCTCGCCGGCCTGTGGCTCCTCCACCGCCGCGCCGCCGCCGAGCGCGCGCTGCACCACGCCTTCGTGGCGCGCTGGAACCTGGCGCCGCCGGCCGTCAGCTTCGACGGCCTGACGCGCGCCATGCTGGCCTTCTGGGACGACGTCATGGCTGCCTCGGCGCGCCCGAGCCGCTCGCGGACGCGCGCGTCGTGGCCGCGCTCGACCGCATCCCCGGCCTTGCCGCGCAAGTCGTCGCTGGCTAGGCTCGCGCTCCTGATGCGCGTCCTGGCCTCCGTCTCCGCGTGCGCACTCGCGCTCGGCGCGTGCGCCGACGCGTCACCGCCGCCCGACGCGGCCATCGCGCCCGCGCCTCCGGCGGACTGGTCCGCGCGGCCGACCTCGCGCCCGCCGCCGCCCCGCCGACCCGCGCCTGGCCGGCGCCGTCGCGGCCGCTCGCCGGAGCCCGTCCGGACCGCCTCCGAGGCGGTCGCGCCGCTCGTCGACCCGGCGCCGCCGCGGCTCGCCTCGGCGCCTCGGCGCCTGGACCGCGCCGACCTCGGCGCTCGTCGCCGAGGCCTTCGACGGGCGCGCCGGCGTCGCGAGCCTGACCTTGCGCGACGGGGCAGGGGCGGTCCTCACCAGCGCCAGCTACGCCCCACCGCGGCCCTCGGCGAGCCTCGCCTTCGACTTCGCGACGCTGGCCGCCGACGCCACCGGCCTCGTGGTCGAGGCGCGCGACGCGGCCGGCAACGTCGCCGAGCTGGCCCTCGCGACGCGCGTCGATCGCGGCCTGCCGACCGCTCGCTGGGCGGGTCCAGCGGCCTCGTCGACGCCCTGCCGGTGCTGGCGTTCGCGCTCGCCGACGCCGACTCCGGCATCGACCTCGCCGCCTCCGCGCTCGAGGTCCGCCACGACGGCGCGCTCGTCGCCGTCAGCGTCGCCGACCGCCGACGGCCTCGTGGCCGCGCTGCCCGACGCGCTCGACGCCGCTCTCTCCGGGCGCTGGAGCCTGACCGTGACGCCCTGCGATCGCGTCGGGAACCGCGGCCCGGCGGCCTCCGCCGAGCTCGTGGTCGACCTGCTCCCGCCCAGCATCGAAGCGGCCGCGAGCGGCATCGGCTGGAGCGACGGCGCGAGCGCGGTCATCGCCCTCGACGCCCGCGACGATGTCGGCGTCGCCCGCGTCGACCTCGCGCTCAGCGACGCCCGCGGCCAGCGCCTCGAGACCTCGCTCACGGCCGAGCCGTGGGTCGCGCGCCTCGACGTCTCGTCGCTCGTCCCGCCGCTCGCGCTGCACGCCGTGGCCGTCGACGGGGTCAGTCGCAGCGCCGCGCTCGACGCGCGCCTCGAGCCCGACACGCGCCCGCCGACCGTCGCCGTCCTCGAGCTCGCAGCGCTCGTCGGCCCGCTTCGCGGTCCCGGTCGAGGTCGCCGACGTCGGCACCGGCGTCGCGCGCGTCGAGGTCTGGTCCGACGGCCTGCCGCTCGGCGCCCTCGCCGTGGCCCCCGCCGACTCCGCCCACGCCGTGCTCGCCGTGCCCGTCGCGCGCGCGATCGCCGGCCCATGCGCGCTCGAGGTGCGCGCCTTCGATCGCGCCGGCCTGGTCGCGACCGCGACCGCCGAGACCAGCGTCGACCTCAGCGCGCCCGAGGTCGGCTTCGCGCCGGCGGCGCCCACGCTGCGACCCGGCGCGAGCTGGGTCGACGCGCGCCTCACCGACGCGCTGGGCGGCCCTGACCTCGGCGCGACCGCCGCGACCGTCACCGCCATCGTCGACGGCGCGCTCGTCCCGATCGAGGTCACCGTCGTCGACCCCGCGCTGCGCATCGACCTCCGCACGGCCGGCGCCGAGGGCGTCGCCACCGTCACCGTGACGCCCATCGACGTCCTCGGCAACGTCGGCGCGCCCGCCTCGATCGACGTCGCGCTCGACCTGCGCGCGCCCGAGCTCGTCACCGCCGACCCCGCCCTCGGCGCGACCAACGTCGCCGCGTTCGCCCCGCTGACGCTCACCTTCGACGAGCCGATCTTCGTCCAGCCGGGCCAGCTCGTCGTCACCGTCCTCGGCGCGCCGGCCCTCGGCACCACCTCGGCCGCCGGCCGGAGCGTCACCTTCGCGCCCGCCGCGCCGTGGCCGAGCGAGGCCCTCGTGAGCGCGTCGCTGGCCGGCGCGCGCGACGTCGTCGGCAACGTCATCGCGCCCACCACGACGTGGTTCATCGCGCGCCCCTACGCCTTCATCGACGTGACGCCGCGCTCGCCCGGGCTCGACGGCTACCGCGGCGACACCGGCGAGACGGGCGAGAACCACGGCCCGGGCGGCGTCTTCGCCGACGTCGACGGCGACGGCTTCCCCGATCTGGTCCTCGGCCCCGGCCCGGGCGAGCCGCTCGTCGTCTGGCGCAACGTCCCGGCCGACGATCCGCCCGGCCGCCGCTTCACGCCGGTGCCGATCCGCGCCGGCGCGCTCCACGGCAGCACCGGAGCGCTCGTCGCCGATGTCGACAACGACGGCGACCAGGACCTCTTCGTCGGCCAGTGGCGAGGCCCCGACGAGCTCTGGCGCAACCACGTCGCCGACACCGGCGAGCTCGCCTTCGACGACATCACGCCCGCCACCGCGCCGCCGGGCGAGCCCGGCCTGGCCTTCTCGCGCGATGGCGGTGACAGCCTCGACATGACCATGGCCGCGGCCTTCGCCGACGTCGATCGCGACGGCCGCCTCGACCTCTACGTCGGCCACCACAACGGCCACTACCGCTCGCCGCAGCGCGGCGACAAGCCCGGCCAGCGCAACACGCTCTATCGCCAGAACGCCGACGGCACCTTCAGCGACATCACCATGGCCGCCGGCGTGCCCGGCTGGTCGACCGCCGCCGGCCTCTACGACACCACCGAGCAGCACTTCAGCTCGACCGACGCCGTCCTCTTCACCGACCTCGACGACGACCGCTGGCCCGACCTCATCGTGACCAACAAGATGCGCACCTACGAGAACCGCCAGATGGTCTACCACAACCGCGGCGCGGCTCCGGACGGCTCGTGGCGCGGCTTCGAGGTCCTCACCTACACGCTCGGCCCCGACTTCGGCGACGACGATCCGCTGGCCATGGGCATCGACTGCAACGACCTCGACAACGACGGCGACCTCGACTTCTACATCACCGACTGGACGCCCTTCGGCACCGTCCCCGGCCCGAACGACCCCTGGCTCAACCGCTTCGCCGACGTCCACCACATCGACTTCCAGACCAACCTGCCGTGGGCGCGCGGCGTCTACTCGTGGGGCGTCCAGCTCCAGGACTTCGACAACGACGGCCACGTCGACATCCACGTCGCCAGCAACACCGGCGAGTACGACCTCCTCTACATGGCCCACCGCGGCACGCTGCCGGGCAACATCGCCGGCTGGGTCGATCAGGCCGCCAGCGCCGACCTGCGCCAGCGCCAGGACTCGCGCGGCGACATGAGCGCCGACCTCGATCGCGACGGCTGGGTCGACCTGGTCGTGGTCAACCTCGACGCCCCGCCGCGCGTCTACTGGAACCGCTGGCAGCCGCGCGTCGGCCCCGGCCACCACTGGCTCTCGATCGCGCTGACCGGCGATCCGGGCCGCGCCGGGCCCTATCGTTCGAGCCGCGACGCCATCGGCGCGCGCGTCGTGGCCCACGCCGACATCGACGGCGACGGCGTGGTCGAGCTGCTCGCGCGCGAGGTGCGCTCGGGCTCGAGCAACGCCGTCTCGACCTCGAGCCTCGAGCTCGAGCTCGGCCTCGGCGTCGCCACCACGGTCGGCCTCGAGGTGCGCTGGCCGTCGGGCGCCAGCACCTGGCTCCCCGGCGTCGCGGTGGACCAGCACCTGGCGGTAAGCGAGCCGCCCTGACGCCGCTCAGAACGAGTCGCGCAGCACGAAGTCGATCGACCCGGTCCACGACTGGCCGGGCGGTGCGATGGTCGCCGACAGCGTCGCGGTGTGGCCGGCGAGGTCGCTGCCCGAGCACAGCGGCGGCACCAGCGAGCACTCGAACTGCACCGGCAGCACATAGGTCTGGAAGAGGCCGTTGCCGATCGACGGCAGCGGGTAGCCGTCGGTTTCGTAAAGCGCCTTTCGCACTCCGTCGATCGACAGGTAGAGGTGGATGCCGGTCACGACCGACGTGTCGGTGGTCGTCCACGGGAAGCGCACGATGACCTCGACGTGCATGCCGCCCTGCGGCCCGTGGGTGATGGTGACGTCCTGCCCCGACACGAACGGCACCAGCGCGGTCGGGTTGTCGATCGGCGCCTGGCCGAGCTTGAACGGCCAGTCGTCCTGGTTCAGCGACGCGTCGCTGGCGGCGTCGGCGCTGTCGGCCGAGTCGTCGGGGGCGCTGGTATCGGCCACGTCGTCGACGACCTCGACGTCGTCCTCGGCCTCGGGATCGGGCGCGTCGAGCCGCACCAGCGCGCCGCTCGGCAGGTCGCCGCGGTCGGGCCCGAAGCGCGCGACGATGCCCTCGCCGACGAGCCACGCGTCGCCGCGCGCGTCGATCCAGGCGTCGTTCCAGTAGCTGCCGGCAGCCTGCGACTGCGACGTCCAGCCCGCCTGGCCGGCCGCGCGCACGAACGTCTGGCCGAGCGATCCGACGGCCCAGGCCGCGCCGCCCGGGCCGACCGCGAGCCCGTTCAAGACCGGCGCCGTCTCGATGGCGGCCGCCTCGAAGGTGCTGGCCGCCGCGGCCTTCGACAGGATGAGCGCCTGCGTCGTGCCGCCGGCCAGCACCACCTCGCCGGCCGCGCCGTGCACGCCGGCCAGGCGATCGGTGCGCCCGATCGCGACCGTCGACCAAGCGTCGCCGTCGTAGTGGAGGACCATGCCCTGCTCGCCGACCGCCCACACATCGGACGCGCTGGCGCCCCACACGTCGAGCAGCGCGGCATCGCTCGGCAGCCCGGCCGGCAGCGTCGCGAGCGCGACGCCCGAGCGCCCGAGCTTCACGATCACCGGCGGCCCGCTGTCGGGGAAGGCATAGCCGCCGACGGCCCACACCTCGTCGGCCGAGGCGCCCCAGACGGCATACAGCGTGGCGTCGGTGCCGGTCGTCACGCGCTCGGCCGCACCGCCGGCGCGCGCCCAGCGGAAGGCCCGGCCCTGGTCGCCGACCAGCCACACCTCGTCGAGGTCGGGCCCGTACACGCCGCGAGCGCCGCGCCGCTGCCGTCGACGGCGCGCAGATCGAGCTGGCGCCAGCCGTCCGCCCCGCCGTGGACCGCGAGCCCGCCGGCCCCGACGAGCCACAGGTCGTCCGGGCCGCCGCCCCACACGTCGTAGATCCCCTCGGGCAGGCCGCTGAGCACGGTGTGCCAGCCGTCGCCGATGAGCCCGTCGTCGCCGTCGCTCGACCCGTCCGTCGCGTCGCCGTCGGGCGCGGTGACCGCGTCCGAGCCGACGTCGTCGACGTCGCTGGCGACCTGGCCGTCCGTGCTCGCGGTGGCGTCGCCGGCGCTCTGGGTGTCCTTCGCGTCTTGCGCGTCTTGCGCGTCGCGAGCGTCGGGGAGCGGCGGCAGCTCGGCGGTGGAGCAGGCGACGAGGGAGAAGATCGTGAGCATCCACGCGCGCATGGCTTCGACCTTTGCCCGATCACGGCCCGCGGAAGCAACGCGTTTCTCGCCCGCGGACGCGGTGCTATAGCGCGCGCATGCCCAACCCGCACACCTCCGCTGTCACCGCCCGCGCCGAGGCCGACCTCGATCAGACGCTGGCGCGCCTCGTCGACTACCTGCGCTACCCGGCCATCTCCAACGACCTCGCCCACGCGCCCGACGTCGAGCGCCTGGCCGACCGCATCGCCGCCGATCTGGCCGCGCTCGGCTTCGACCGCGCGCGCGTGCTGCGCCTGCCGGGCGCGCTCCCGAGCGTCGCCGCCGAGCGCCTGCGCGCCGGCCCCGACAAGCCGACCGTGCTCGTCTACGGCCACCTCGATCTGCAGCCGGTGAAGGGCGAGCCGTGGGCCACGCCGCCGCACGAGGCGACGC
>JAXLYZ010000004.1:0-420000 GCA_046351155.1 Myxococcota bacterium | reverse complement strand
TCGACTACGTGATCTGCCACGGGGTCTACTCGTGGGTCGACGAGCCGACCGGGCAGGCGCTGCTGGGTGCGATCCGCCAGTGGCTCGCGCCGATGGGCGTGGCCTACGTCAGCTACAACACCTACCCCGGCTGGCACATGGTCGACATGGTGCGGCGGCTGATGCTGCTGCACACCGCCGACGCGCCCAGCGAAGAGGAGAAGCTCGAGCAGTCGGTGCAGATCACGCGCTGGCTGCATCGCCGCACGCGCATGAACCCGAACGACTGGCGCGGGCGCGCGCTCGAGCAGGAGCTCCAGGCGATGAACGACGCCGGTCGCTCGCTGATGCTCCACGACTACCTCGCGCCCTTCAATCGCCCGATGTACTTCCTCGACTTCCTCGAGCGCGCGGGACAGGCCGGCCTCGGCTACCTCGCCAACGCGTCGCCGTGGGACATGTACATCGAGAACTACGACGACGATCTCGTCGAGACGCTGCGCCAGCTGCCCGACCTGCTGTTGCAGCAGCAGTACCTCGACTACGTCTACCACACGCGCTTCCGCCGGACGCTGCTGTGCCGGACCGACGCGCCCGCGACGCGCGACGTCCGCGCCGAGCTGACGCTCGGCTTCTACCTCAATACCGGCATGTTCGAAGAGCCGGGCCTCGACGGCATCGAGGCCGGCATCCCGATCCAGGTGAAGGTCAACGGACGGCCGTCGCTCACGGTCGCGAACCCGATCCTGCGCGTCGCGCTGCAGGCGATCTGGAAGTGCGGGCGCCGGCCGGTCACCTTCGAGGAGATCGTCACCGAGACCATGTCGACCCTCGCCGGCCTGGGGCTCGAGACCATGCTCCTCGCCCAGCCCGATGCGCGCGAACGCATCCGCACCCGCCTTGCGGGACAGCTCCTGCGGGCTTTCTTCGCCGACGCCATCAAGTACGGCCTGGCCCGCCCGCCGATCGCGCGCCACATCCCGGAGCGACCCGCGACCGGGCGGCTCCAGCGCTACATGGCCGCCCGCTTCGATCACTCGCCGAACCTCTGGCACGAGCACTTCCCGCTCGGCGCGTCCTCGCGGGCGATCCTCGTCGAGATGGATGGCACCAAGACGCTCGAAGAGCTCCAGGCGCTGCACCCGGACCCGATCCTCGAGACCCTCGGCAACCTGCGCCAGGCCGGCTTCATCCTCGAGCCCGACGAGGCGGCGCCCTTCCTCTGACCGGCGCGAGCGATGCGCTCCGCTCGGCGCGGCGCGTCAGGCTCAGGCTCAGAGCGCGGCGACCGCGACCGCCTTCGGGATGCCCTTGCCGGCCGGCTGGAAGCGCATGCGCGCGCCCGGCCGGAGCGCGTTCGCGGCGGTCTCGCCACCCGCGAGATCGACGAGCGCGAAGTACACGAGCGCTCCGGTCGGGCCGCGCACGAAGCCGCAGCCGGCCTCGCGGGCCACGCGCACGAGGCGACCGACCACCCAGCGTGACGTCGTCGCGGCGGGGCGACGGAGCCCGCTACGGCTCCGTGGCTGACCTGTTTCCGAAGTGTTGTCTTTGGGGTCGACGTTCACGGCTATACTCCCGCAGCGGCTCTTCGTCAGGGCGTCGGAGCTGGCTCGCGCCCCGGCTGCCGTGTCGGATTCGGAATCGGGTGCTCACACCCTCCCGTGCACTTGTGAGTATCGGCGAGTCAGAGCGCAAATTTCACATCCAGCGATGGCGACATGGACCCGTTTGAAACCGATGACGACCTCGCAGCGCTCCGAAGCCAGCACGCGGCCACGCCGTACCTGCAGCCGGAGCTGTCGCTGCTCGCCTTCCACGAGCGCGTGCTCGAGCAGGCGCGACGCGAGGACACCCCGCTGCTCGAGCGGCTACGATTCCTGACGATCTCGTCGACCAACCTCGACGAGTTCTTCGAGGTCCGGGTCTCGTCCTTGAAGGAGCAGGCCACCTACGGCGTCGGCGCGGTCGGTCCCGACGGGCGCAGCCCGCGCGAGGTGATCGACGAGATCTCGAAGCGCGCGCACGCCATCGTCGAGGCCCAGTACCGGCTGCTCAACGACGTCATCCTGCCGGCGCTGCGCACCCACGGCGTGCGCGTGCTCGAGCCCGAGGAGTGGACGCCCGAGCAGCGCGCGTGGACGCGCGCCTACTTCGAGGGCGCGGTGCTGCCGCTGCTCACCGCCACCGCGCTCGACCCGTCGCACCCGTTCCCGAACGTCTCGAACCAGCGCCTCAACTACATCGTCGAGCTGTCGGGTGAGGACGTCTTCGGGCGCGAGGCCGAGGTCGCCATCGTGCCGATCCCGCACGTGAAGTCGCTGCCGCGCATCGTGCGCCTGCCCGAGAAGCTGGCCGGTGGACCGTGGGACTTCGTGCTGCTCGGGTCGGTCATCGAGGCCAACGTCGACCTGCTCTTCCCGGGCATGGGCGTGCGCGGCGCGTATCAGTTCCGCCTCACGCGCAATACCGATCTGTGGGTCGACGAGGAGGAGGTCGAGGACCTGCTGCACGCAATCGCCGGCGAGCTGCCGCGGCGGAACTTCGGCGACGCCGTGCGCCTCGAGGTCGATCGCTGGTGCCCCGACTCGCTGGCGAGCCTCTTGCTCGAGCAGTTCGAGCTCGAGCCGCGCGACCTCTACCGCACCGACGGCCACGTCAACCTGCATCGCGTGTCGGCGGTGCACGGCGAGGTTCAGCTGCCGCACCTGAAGTACACGCCGTTCGTGCCGGGGGTGCCCTTGCGGCTCCAGAACGACGCCGATCCGTTCGCGGCCATGCGCGCTGGCGACATCCTCTTGCACCACCCCTACCAGTCGTTCACGCCGGTGCTCGAGCTCTTGCAGCGCGCGGCGCGCGACCCGCAGGTGCTGGCCATCAAGATGACGCTCTATCGCACGGGCGAGGACTCGCCGATCGCGCGCGCGCTCCTCGACGCCGCGGCGCGAGGCAAGGACGTGACCGTCGTCGTCGAGCTGCGCGCGCGCTTCGACGAGGCCGCCAACATCGACTGGGCCCAGCGCTTCCAGGCCGCGGGCGCGAACGTCGCCTACGGCGTCGTCGGCCGGAAGACCCACACCAAGCTGCTCATCATCACGCGGAAGGAGGGGGATCGGCTGCGCTCGTACCTCCACCTCGGCACCGGCAACTACCACTCGAAGACCACCGCCGCGTACACCGACTTCGGCCTCATGACCGCCGACGAGGCGCTGGCCGCCGACGTGCTCGATCTGTTCCGCGTCATGACCGGCGTGGGTCGCCTGCCGCCGCCGCGGAAGCTCGTGTGCGCGCCGTTCAGCCTGGCCGACTGGCTCGACCGCCAGATCGAGGGCGAGGCCGCGGCGGCGCGCGCGGGCAAGCCGGCGCGCATCCGCGCGCGCATGAACGGGCTCGCCGACCCGCGCGTCATAGCGTCGCTCTATCGCGCGTCGCAGGCGGGCGTGCAGATCGATCTGGTGGTGCGCGGCATCTGCGCGCTGAAGCCCGGCGTGCCCGGCGTGTCGGAGCGCATCCGCGTGCGCTCGATCGTCGGGCGCTTCCTCGAGCACGCGCGCGTCTTCTGCTTCCACGCCGGCGGCGCCGAAAAGGTGTGGCTGTCGTCGGCCGACTGGCTCACGCGCAACCTGCATCGTCGCATCGAGACCTGCTTCCCCATCGACGACCCGGCGCTCAAGGCGCGCGTCATCGAGGAGGGCCTCCAGGTCGAGCTCGACGACGCCGTCGACGGCTGGGAGCTCCAGTCCGACGGCGCCTGGAAGCGCGTCGCGGCGGGCGGCCCCGCGGCCCAGACCTCGCTCCTCCAGAAGCTCTCGGCCGACCGGCGCGCGACGGCGCAGATGCCCGCTGTGGGCCCGCCAACGCCTTGACGACGCCTTGACGGTGGCCGGCGGCGATGGTAGCCGCTTGGCCTCGGGCGCGGAGTTCCGCGCCGCCTCAGGAGCCGTCATGCGCACGCCTTTCTCCCTGTTCCTGACGTCGCTTTCCATGCTCGGGGCCCTCGCGGCCTGCGGCGGCAAGAGCGCCTCGGCCGACGCCGGCGCGGCGACCGGCGGCAACACCAGCGCGCCTCCGCCCGCCACCACCGCGGCCCCGGCGGCCGACGCGGGCGGCACCAACGCGGGCGGCGGCACGACGTCGGGCACCATCCGCATCGTGTCGAGCCTGCCGCTCACGGGCAGCGCCAACGCCCAGACGTCGACGACCGTGAACGGCGTGAAGCTGGCCATCGACGAGGTCGGCGGCAAGGTCGGCGACTTCACCATCACCTACGAGAGCTGGGACGACGCGTCGGCCAAGAAGGGCGACTGGGACCCCGAGGTCGAGGCCGCCAACGCCGACAAGGCCGTCAACGACAAGGACGTCATGGCCTACATCGGCACCTACAACTCGGGTGCCGCCATGATCTCCATGCCCGTCCTCAACAAGGCCGGCATCCTCATGGTGTCGCCGGCCAACACCTACCCGGGCCTCACCAAGCCGGGGATGGGCGAGGCGCACGAGCCGGGAACCTATCGGCCGAGCGGCAAGATCACCTACTACCGCGTGGTCCCGGCCGACGACATCCAGGGCGCGGTGGGCGCCAAGTGGATGCAGAAGATGGGCGCCAAGAGCGTGTACGTGCTGCACGACAACGGCCTCTACGGCAAGGGCGTCGCGACCGTGTTCCAGCAGACCGCCGAGGACCTCGGCCTGAAGGTCGTCGCCTTCGAGGCCATCGACCCGAAGGCGCAGGAGTACAAGTCGCTCATGACGAAGATCAAGGAGTCGAACCCCGACTTCGTCTACTACGGCGGCACCACCCAGACCAACGCCGGCCAGCTCGTGAAGGACTTCGTGGCGGTCGGCCTCACCGGCAAGATCATGCTGCCCGACGGCTGCTACGAGGAGGCCTTCATCCAGGCCGCCGGCGCCGACAACGCCAACGACCGCGTGTTCCTCACCTTCGGCGGGCTGCCGCCCGACAAGCTCACCGGCAAGGGCGCCGACTTCGTGAAGGCCTACAAGGCCAAGTTCGGCGGCGACCCCGAGGCCTACGCCGTCTACGGCTACGTCGCGGCCAAGGTCGTGCTCGAGGCCATCAAGATCGCCGGCAAGAAGGACCGCGACGCCATCGCCGCGGCGGCCGCGCAGGTGAAGTTCGAGGACAGCGCGCTCGGCAAGTTCTCGTTCACGGCCGACGGGGACACGACGATGACGATGATGTCCGGCAACACCGTGAAGGCCGGCAAGTTCGAGTTCGTGACGCTGCTCGGCACCGAGTGATCGGGGCTCGGGCGCCGCGTGGAAACCGTCCTCCAACAGCTGCTGCTCGGCCTGACGAACGGCATGGTGTTCGCGCTCATCGCGCTCGGATACACCATGGTCTACGGCATCCTCGAGCTCATCAACTTCGCCCACGGCGACCTGTTCATGCTGTCGTCGTTCCTGGCGCTGACGCTGGTCGGAGCGCTCGGGCTGCAGGCGGCGTCGGGGCCTGAGCTCGCGCTCGGGCTCTTCGGCGTCGTCATCGTCTGCGCGCTGTTCGCGGCCGGCGTGAACTGGTCCGTCGACCGCATCGTCTACAAGCCGCTGCGGAACGCGCCCAAGCTCGCGCCGCTGGTGTCGGCCATCGGCGTGTCCTTCATCTTCATGAACCTCGGCCTCTTCTGGGGCGCGGCGCCGATGACGGTGTTCGGCGACGGCGTGGCGCCGGCCGCGCCGAAGTCGTTCCCCGAGCTCTTGCCGAACGTGAACCTGCTCGGCGAAGACTCGGTCCTGCGCATCACGCCGAAGGACCTGCTCGTCATCGGCTCGTCGCTGGTCGTCATGATCGCGCTCTTCTTCTTCGTGACGCGGACGAAGCTCGGCAAGGCCATGCGCGCGACGGCGCAGAACCCGACCGCGGCGCGCTTGATGGGCATCGACGTCGACAAGGTCATCGGCGCGACCTTCCTCATCGGCGGCGGGCTGGCGGGCTTCGCGGCCGTCATCTACGCGGTCTACATCAACACCATCAACTTCCAGATGGGCTACCAGAACGGGCTCTACGCCTTCACCGCGGCGGTGTTGGGCGGCATCGGCAACATCCCCGGCGCCGTCCTCGGCGGGCTCGTCATCGGCATGCTGCGGGCGTTCTCGGACCAGTACATCGGCGCCCAGTGGCAGCCGGCGGTGCTGTTCGGCATGCTCATCCTCATCCTCGTCTTCCGGCCGTCCGGCCTCCTCGGATCGACCGCGCGGGAGAAGGTCTGATGGAGCCGACCTCGCTCACGGGCGCGCGCCGACCCGCGTGGATCCTGCCGGTCGTCGTGCTCGGGCTGCTCGTCGTCTACCCGTTCTTCCCGTTCCTCGACCAGCTCGTCGACGCCATCTTCGGGGCGCAGCTGCGGCTCGACCGCCAGCTCGTCAACATCTTCATCTTCGCCATCCTGGCGCTCGCGCTGAACCTGCAGGTCGGCTACGCCGGCCTCCTCCAGCTCGGCATCGCCGCCTTCTTCGCCATCGGCGCCTTCTCGACCGGCATCTTCACGGTCGAGAAGTACCCGTTCCAGATAGGCTTCTGGGGCTCGCTCGTCTTGGCGCCGCTCATCGCTGGACTGGCCGGGCTGGCGCTCGGCGCGCCCACCATTCGCCTCAAGGGCGACTACCTGGCCATCGTCACGCTCGGCTTCGGCGAGGTCACGCGCGTCGTCATCCTCAACCTCGAGAACATCACCGACGGGCCGCGCGGGCTGAACCCCATCCCGTCGCCGTGGCTGCCGCCAGCGGTGAAGGACATCGTCGGCGACGAGGGCGGGCGCCTCCACTTCCTCGGCATGTACTTCATCGCGCTCGTGGCGCTGGCCGCGCTGGTGGTCGGCTTCCGCCTGCTCGAGCGCTCGCGGCTCGGCCGCGAGCTGGTGGCGCTGCGCGAGGACGAGCTCGCCACCGCGTGCATGGGCATCAACCCGGCCAAGACGAAGCTCATCGCCTTCGCCGTGGGCGCCGCCATCGCCGGCCTCGCCGGCGCGCTCTACTCGACCAACCTCACCACCACGGCCGAGCCCAACACCTACGACTTCAGCTACTCGATCATGGTGCTGTGCTGCATCATCATCGGCGGCCTCGGCAGCGTGCGCGGCGTGCTGCTCGGCGCCGGCGTGCTGCTCACCTTCGACAACGTCATCTCGCCGCTGCTCACCCAGCTCATGCAGAAGGGGAGCCTCGACTCCTTCATCGCGCTCTTCGGCTTCGGACCCGACGGGCGCTGGCTGATGGTGCTGGCGGCCGCGGCCGTGGCCATCGGCCTCGCCATGGTGCCGCGCGTCGGCCTGGTGCGCGCGCTGGCGCTGGGCGTCGTGGCGCTGCCCATCTTCCACCTCCTCGGCCGCGCGCTCGCGCCGGCCGAGCCGCCGGGCGAGACGGCGCTGGTGGTGATGCACTGGCTGCGCTGGCTCGTGCTGGGCGGCGGCGTGTTCGTGCTCACGCTCGGACCGCGCTTCGGGCTCGTGCGCGCCCTGGTGGTCGGGGTGGCGCTGGCGGCGCTCGTCGTGGCCGTGCTGCCGCAGCCGGTCGTCGCGGTGGCCGGCGGCGAGACGCGCGCGAGCGTGTTCGCGACCTTCACCAACTGGCGCTGGATCATCTTCGGCGTGGCGCTCGTCCTCATGATGCGCTTCAAGCCCGAGGGCCTCTGGCCGAGCTCGCGCGTGAAGGAAGAGCTGCACGAGGGCCAGACGCGACCGGGGCCGCGGCCGACGGTCAGCGCGCCGATCGCGCCGTCGTCGGTCGTCAGCGCCGGCTCACAGGGGGCGCCGTGAGCACGCCGCCGCCGACGACGACCGCGGGCGCTGCGCCGCTCCTCGAGGTCGACAAGCTGACGCTGCGCTTCCGCGGCCTGACCGCCGTGAACGCGGTCGACATCGCCGTGAAGGAAGGCGAGATCTTCGCCGTCATCGGCCCCAACGGCGCCGGCAAGACCTCGCTCTTCAACGCCATCACCGGCATCTACGAGCCGACCGAGGGCGCCGTGCGCTTCGCCGGCAAGGACCTCCGGAAGCAGCCCGAGCGCTCGAACTACCTCCGCTGGACTGGCGTCGGGCTGGCCATCGGCCTCTTCCTGTTCATCTGGGTCTGCGACGTGAACCAGCTCTGGTCCGCGGTCGTGAAGGCCAACTTCCGGGACCCCGAGGCCGGCTTCCAGGTCGGCTCGGCCGTCGACGACTTCGGCATGTTCCTCGCGGCCAAGCCGCGCATCGATTTCCGGAGCGGCCGTTTCTACGTGACGACCAGCGACGGCAAGAGCCCGTTCGGCAGCTCCAAGACGCGCGAGGACGCCGAGGCCAAGCGCGCCGCCATCCCCGAGCTGGCGGCGCTGCCCGACGACTCGACCATCGAGGCGCGCGGCGTGAAGTTCGCCATCCTCTCGGCGGACCGCGCGACCGTCCTCGACGAGGCGCCGACGCGCGAGGTGGCCGTCGAGCGCATCGCCGCGGCGCGCGCCGTCGAGGCGCAGTCGAGCGCGCAGGTCGTCAAGCGCCTTGTCGTTCTCTTCCTGGGCATCGGCATCGGCATCGCCGCGGCGGCGGCGGTGTGGCGCCAGACGCGGCGCACGCCCACCAGCGTGGCGCTGCGCGGTATCGCGCGCACGTTCCAGAACATCCGGCTCTTCCAGGACATGACGGCGCTCGAGAACGTCCTGGTCGGCATGGACCGCCACCTCGAGGTGCACGCGCGCTGGTGGTCGCGCGAGCGGCTGCGCGACTTCGCGCCGGTCATCGGCCTCGCGCTGGTGTGGCTCGTGTTCTTCATCGCCTTCCGCACGAAGCTCGGCGACGGGCTGGCCACGGCGCTCTTCATCCTGTTCTTC
Organism: Myxococcota bacterium; assembly: GCA_046351155.1. Lineage (GTDB taxonomy): Bacteria > Myxococcota_A > UBA9042 > PHBI01 > PHBI01 > JAXLYZ01. The sequence continues at coordinate 411,197 of JAXLYZ010000004.1, read as the reverse complement.
CTGGCGACGGTCGGCTGGCTGTGGCTCATCCTCAGGCGCGGCTCGTTCACGTCCAGCGCCGCGCGCATCGAGGCCGAGGGCCAGGCCGAGGCGCTGAAGCTCCTGGCCTTCGTCGGCTTGGACAAGCGCCTTGACGATCTCTCGAAGAACCTGCCGTACGGCGACCAGCGCCGCCTGGAGATCGCGCGCGCGCTGGCGACCAAGCCGCGCCTCTTGCTGCTCGACGAGCCGGCGGCCGGCATGAATCCGTCGGAGACGGTCTCGCTGATGAAGCTCATCAAGCAGATCCGCGACCGCGGCGTGACGGTGCTGCTCATCGAGCATCACATGCGCGTGGTGATGGGCATCTCCGATCGCATCGCGGTGCTGGTCTACGGCCAGAAGATCGCCGAGGGCACGCCCGAGGAGATCCGCCAGAACCCGAAGGTCGTCGAGGCCTACCTCGGCTCGGAGCAGCTCGGATGAGCGCGCCGCAAACGCTCTTGCGCCTCGAAGGCATCCGCGCCGGGTACGGCAACATCGAGGCCCTCCACGGCATCGACCTCGAGGTGCGCCAGGGCGAGATCGTGTCGCTCATCGGCGCCAACGGCGCCGGCAAGACCTCGACGCTCATGACCATCTGCGGCTGCGTCAGGGCGCGCGCCGGCAAGGTCTGGTTCGACGGCAAGGACATCACCGGCGTGCCGTCCGACAAGATCGTCAGGCTCGGCCTCGCGCAGTCGCCCGAGGGCCGGAAGATCTTCCCGCGCCTCACGGTCGAAGAGAACCTCGAGATGGGGGCCTTCATCCGGAACGACAAGGACGGCATCGCCGCCGACAAGCAGCGGGCCTTCGAGCTCTTCCCCATCCTCGGCGAGCGCCGCGCGCAGGCCGGCGGCACGCTGTCGGGTGGCGAGCAGCAGATGCTGGCGGTCGGGCGCGCCATGATGTCGCGGCCGAAGCTGCTCCTCCTCGACGAGCCGAGCCTCGGCCTGGCGCCGCTCATCGTGCTCAAGATCTTCGAGGTCATCCGCATGCTGAACGCCGAGGGCACGACCGTGCTCCTGGTCGAGCAGAACGCGCGCATGGCGCTCAAGACCGCGCACCGCGGCTACGTCATGGAGACCGGCAGCATCACCATGACCGACGACGCCAAGGTGCTGCTCGCCGACCCGCGCGTGCAGAGCGCCTACCTCGGCGACGGGCACTGACCCGCGCGCCGCGTCAGGCGGCGGCGGCGATCGCGTCGGCGGCGCGACCGAGGACGCGGATGCCGAGCTCGGCGCGCACGCGCTCCAGCGGCTCGGCGAAGCGGCGCTCCCAGTAGACGAGGATGAGCGGCTGGGCGGCGAGCCCGGCCGCGTGCGCGTCGGCGAGGCCGTGGCGGAGCACGTCCCAGCGGCGCTCGAGCAGCACATGCTTCATCGTGCCGAAGAGGACGATCGCGGCCGAGTAGGGAGGCGCAGCCGGCCCCACGTGAAGGCGTGGAGCACGACCTCCTCGTAGCCTTCGGTGCCGAGGCCGGTGAGCGCGTGCCAGAGGTCGTGCGTCTGGCGATAGCGCTCGTGCAGGTAGGCGATGTCGGGGTCGGCGTAGCCCGCGCCCGACCACTTGCCGGCCGGGTCGGCGAGCAGATCCGGGTCGAGGTGATAGCGCGCGAGGTGGCGCGCGTAGGCGCCGCCCAGCGTGTCGGCCGGCTGGCGCATGAGCGCCGGGTAGTCGAGCGCGTCGGTGGCCATGCGCGGCTTGTCGCGGAGCAGCGCCTGCGCCTCGGGGTCGCGCGCGATGATCGGCGCGAGCTCGGCGTGCAGCGCGGCGAAGCGGCCGCGGCACACGAGCTCCTCGGCCACGAGCAGCTCGTCGGTGCGCGTCGAGTCGCGGAGGCCCCGGGCGATCGACAGGCCCAGCCGGGCCCATTGGCGTGCAGTCAACATGGCGGCAGCATGCCACGCCGCACGGGTCGGCCGAAAGCGGCTGGCGCTGACGCGCGGCCGGCCTCGGCGGCGATGTCAGGAGTGGACGACGAGCGAGAGGCCGGCGGCCGCGAGGCGCTGGACCTCCTCTTCGAGGTCGGCCTGGGTCAGCGCGTGCGCGGCGAGGAAGCCCTCGGGCAGGCGCAGCGTGAGGATGCGCCCGCTGACGTCGAGCGACACCGCGCTCGGCGCGCGCTCGGACGGGCTGCGCTCGAGGCGCGTCGCCAGGCGCAAGAGCACTGCCAGGCGGAAGGACATCTCGCGCAGGTGGCGCGGCAAGGTCGCGAACTGCTCGCGGCCGATGCGCTTGCGGTGGGCGAGGATGATGACCGACAGCGCTTGGGTGTCGTCGCGCGAGAAGCCGGGCAGCGCGGTGTTGGCGAGGATATACGCGCCGTGCTTGTGGTAGCCGTGGAACGAGATGGCCAGGCCGATGCCGTGGAGTCGCGCCGCCCACGCGAGGTAGCGCCGCGCGCGCTCGATGTCGTCGGCCTTGCCCTCGATCCAGCGCGACGCGCTGAAGAGGCGCAGCGCCGTCTCCTCGACGCGCGCGGCCTGCGCCGCGTCGGCGTGGAAGCGCGCCTGCAGGTGGTCGATGGTGGTCTCGCGGATGTCGTGGGCCAGGAATCGGCCGAGCAGATCGTGGAGGACGCCCTCGCGCAGCGCGGCCGAGGTGGTGGCCAGCGTCTTCAGCGGCAGCGTCTTGAAGGCGGCGCGCGCGATGGCCAGGCCGGCGGTGATGACGCCCACGCGCTGCGGCTTGAGGCCGGGGATCTGCAGGCGGTCGACGTGCCCCTGAGCGAGGATCGCCTCGCGCAGCTTGGTGAGCCCGTCCTTGGTGATGCCGCTCGAGCCCGGGCTCCAGCCGTTGGCGCGCAGCACTTCGTCGAGCGCCATCATGGTGCCCGACGAGCCGTAGGCGCGCGCCCAGTCGGGCCGGAAGTAGCGCGGCGGCAGCCGCTCGAACAGCAGCTGGGCCGCGATCTGCGCGCGCCGGAAGCGATCGCGCGTGAGCGCGCCGTCGGTGAAGAAGGCCTTGGTGAGGCCGATGCAGCCCATGTGCAGGCTGGTCGTGATCTCCGGCTCGAGGCCGAGGCCGACGATGCACTCGGTCGAGCCGCCGCCGACGTCGATGACCAGGAGCCGGCCGCCGGCGTCGACGACGTCGGGCAGCGACTGCGAGACGCCGCGATAGATGAGGCGCGCCTCCTCGTCGCCCGAGAGCACCTCGATGGGGTGCCCGAGCAGCGCCGCCGCGCGCTCGAGGAAGGCCTCGGCGTTCTTCGCCACGCGCAGGGCGTCGGTGCCGACCGCGCGCACGGCGATGCCGGGGGTGTCGCGCAGGCGCTGGCCGAAGCGCTCGATGCAGGCCAGCGCGCGCTCCTGCGTCGCCTCGTCGAGCATCTCGGCGTCGTTCAGCCCGGCCGCCAGCTGCACGCGCTCCTGCACGCGATCGACCACGGTGAGCTCACGCCCGACCATGCGCGCGAGCGCCAGGTGGAAGCTGTTCGAGCCGAGGTCGACCGCGGCCAGGTGGCTCGGCAGCTGCGGCAACGCCTGCGCGGTGTGGGGCGCCGTTGCGAGCGGCACGAGCGTCGACGCGGTGGGGTCGCCCTGGGCCATCAGCTCCGCCCCAGCTGGCGCAGGATGCGCGGCGAGAGCAGCCACACGAGACGTGCGACGACGCCCGCCTCGAGCGGCAGCGCAGGCAGCTCGAGGTGCAGCGCGCCCGCCTTCTTCAGGTGCAGGAGGCGCAGCGCGAGCGAGCTCGTGCGCGCGCCGTCGGGGCCGTCGTCGAAGGGCAGGCCGAGCGCCACGCCGGCGATGGGCTCGAGCGTGTCGCCGTGTCCGACCACCAGCACCTTCTCGCGCGGGGCCGCGGCCAGCTCGCGCCAGAGGGCCTCGGGGTCGGCGCCTGCCGCCAGCGCGTCGCTCTCGACGATGCCGCGCCGCGGCATATCGAGGCCGCGCGCCGCCAGCGCTGCGGTCTGCACGCAGCGCACGAACGGTGACGAGATGATGACGTCGGGCTTCACGCCGACGGCCTTCAGGCCGCGCACGGCGCCTTCGACCTTGTTCTTGCCGTCGATGGTGAGCGGTCGTTCGAAGTCGACCGGGCACAGCGGGTCCACGCGGTCGACGGCGATGCCATGGCGGAAGAACGTGAGCTCCATCGTGCGGTCCTCGGCTCTCGCGCAGGGTACACAGACTCTCGGACTCCGCCTATACTCCCGCCGCTCGTGGACGCCCAGCGATTCAGCGCGGGCTGCCACGAAGGGAGACACCATGCAGCGGCGATTGGAACTGACGGGCGAGCACGCGCTTGCCGACGGCCTCGGCCACGCGCTCGGCGCCATGATGCAGGAGGCCGAGGCCCAGGCCCGGGCCGCGGTCGAGGACCCGGCCTCGGCGCTGCACGAGTACCGCCGGGCGATCCGGCGCGCCCAGGCCGTGGTGGCCCTGACCGCGCCCATGCTGCGCAAGCGCCAGCGCAAGCAGCTGGCGGTCGAGCTCCGGCGCGCCACGCGGCGCACGCGCACGCTGCGCGACCTCGACGCGGTGATGCCGGTCCTCGGCAAGCTCGAGTCCAACGAGACCGACGCCGTCGGAGCCGCTGAGCTGGCCGCGCTGCGCGCCTACCTCGAGGCCGCCGCCACCGAGATCGCCGGCAGCGAGATCACCGCCTGGCGCCTGCGCAAGAACGTCCGCGCCATCGCCGGCCTCGGCGCCATCTTCCGCGCCGGGCTCCACGGCTGGGTCGAGGACGACATGCTGCTCGACAGCCTGCGCGACCACTACAAGGTCGTGCGCAACGCCTGGAAGGCGGCCGTGGCCAGCGACGCCAGCGACGACCTCCACGCCTGGCGCCGCGCCGCACGCACGCTGCGCTACCAGCTCGAGCTGCTGGCCTCGCGCCCTGGCGCGTCGCCCGGCCTGGTCGCGCTGCGCGAGACCTTCGAGGATCAGGTGAAGCAGCTCGGCCAGGTCACCGACCTGCTGGCGCTGGCCGGCCTCGTGCGGACGGCCGATCCCGAGCTGCTCGGGACCGACCCGGACGCGCTGGTGGAGCGGCTCCGCGCCATCGCGGCGGCGCGCTCGGCGCTGGTCATGAGCGAGGCCGAGGCGGTCTTCGCGGTGAAGCCGAAGAGCTTCGCCTGGCCGGTCGAGGCCGAGGCGGCGAGCGCGTCGGCCGAGCTGGCGCACGCCGCGTCGCCCGCGTCCAGCGAGGCCGCCAAGCCCACCGAGGGCGCGGCCGCGAGCGGTCAGCCGGCGGCGAGCTGAGGCTTCAGCGCGCGGGCCATGACGCGCGCCATCGTGCGTAGGGTCTCGGCCCGCGGGTTGTGACGGCGCCACACGAGGCCGATGGTGCGATGCGGCTCGGGCGCCGCGAAGCGCCTGAGCACGAGCCCGCCGAGGCGGTTCTCGACCGGCGCGGCCAGCTCGGGCACGAGCGTCACGCCGAGCCCGGAGGCCACCATCTGGATGAGCGTCGCCATGCTGGTGGCGCGCAGCTCGAGCGTCTTGGCCTTGGCCGTCGTGCACAAGGCCAGCGCCTGATCGCGCAGGCAGTGGCCGTCGTCGAGCAAGAGCACCGGCGCGTCGGCCAGGTCGGCGAGCCGCACCGGCCGCTTGACGCGCGCCAGCGGGTGGTCGGGCGTCGTGGCAAGGAGGAAGCGGTCCTTGGCCACGACCTGCGCCTCGACGTCGCCGAGGTCGGCCTCGAGCGCCAGCAGCGCGCCGTCGAGCCGCCCTGCCGCGAGCGCGTCGCGCAGGTTCGGCGTCTTGTCCTCGACCCAGCGAATGGACAACCGAGGTAGTGCATCTCGCACCGGCCCGACGAGCAGCGGCAGCACGTAGGGCGACACGGTGGGGATGACGCCGAGCTCGAGCTCGCCGGCCAGCGGGTCGCCGGCCGCGCGCGCCGCGTCGACCAGGTCGTCGGCCGCGGTCAGCACGGCTCGCATCTGCGTCAGCACCGACTGGCCCGCGGCCGTCACCAGCGTGCCGCGGCGCCGACGCTCGAACAGCACGATGCCCAGCTGCTGCTCGAGCTGGGCCAGCTGCGACGACAGCGATGGCTGCGCGACGTGACAGGCGTCGGCCGCCTTGCGGAACGAGCCGAGGTCGGCGACGGCGACGGCGTACTGCAGCTGGCGCAGGGTCACGGGGTGGGGATTGGTGCGCATGAGTGATAGTACCTGGCTATGGAAAGAGTAGGAAGCATGTCTTGGACGTATCACCGGCGCGGCGCCATGGTGGCCTTCCGAGCGGCGCGATGGACGCGGCGCCAAGGAGAGCGACGATGTTGACGGTAGGCGATCGGTTCCCGGCGTTCGAGCTGCAGGCGGTGGTGGGCGGGACCCTGGAGAAGGGCAAGGAGTTCAGGTCGATCAAGGACCGGGACTTCGCCGGCAAGTGGCAGGTGGTCTTCTTCTGGCCGATGGACTTCACCTTCGTGTGCCCGACCGAGATCGCCGCCTTCGGCAAGAAGCACGGCGACTTCATCGATCGCGACGCGGTGGTGCTCGGCGCCAGTACCGACACCCACTTCGTGCATGCGGCCTGGCGGCGCGACCACGCCGACCTGCGCGCGCTGCCGTTCCCGATGCTGGCCGACACCAAGCGCGAGCTGTCGCAGGCGCTCGGCATCCTCCACAAGCAGGACGGCGTGCCGCTGCGCGCGACCTTCATCGTCGACCCCGACGGCATCATCCGCTGGGCCTCGGTGAACGACCTCGGCGTCGGGCGCAACGTCGACGAGGTGCTGCGGACGCTCGACGCGCTGCAGACCGACGAGCTGTGCCCGTGCAATTGGCAGAAGGGCGAGTCGACGCTCGGCGCCTGAGCCGATCGGATGGCCTCGCTCCGGCCGCCTTCATCCGGCTTCTTCCGCCGGCTCGCGCTCTTCGCGCGAGCTTCCGTCCAGGGGCCGGGGCGGCCTGCGCTCGGAATGTCCATGGTGAGCCGCGCACGGCTCCGACATTTGCGCAGTCTCTGATCGAGCCCCACCCCCAAGGAGAAAAGCGTATGTCGAACGAGACGTTGGAGAGCCTGCGGGAGCGCATCCCCGAGGCCGCCAAGGACATCAAGCTGAACCTCGGTTCGCTCCTGAGCTCGGCGCTGCTCACGCCGGCGCAGGTCTGGGGCGTCGCCCTGGCGAGCGCCGGCGCGGCGCGCGAGCCGCGCCTCTTCGCGGCGCTGAAGGCCGAGGCCGAGGGTCGCGTCGGCCCGGCGGTGGTCGACGATGCGCTGGCCGCCGCGGCGCTCATGGCGATGAACAACGTCTTCTATCGCTTCCGCCACATGGTCGGGAAGCCGACCTACAGCGAGCGTCCGGCGCGGCTGCGCATGAACCGCATCGCGCGACCGGCGGCGAGCAAGCTCGACTTCGAGCTCATGTGCCTGGCGGTGTCGGCCATCAATGGCTGCGAGAGCTGCGTCCAGGCCCACGAGAAGGTCGCCGTCGACGGCGGCCTGAGCGAGGACCAGGTGCTCGAGGCGGTGCGCATCGCGGCCACCATCCAGGCCACCGCGGTGAGCCTCGAGCTGGCCGGCTGAGGCGGCGCCCGGGCCGCCGCGCGGGTCAGAACGCGGCATCGCGCACGCAGCGGAAGCCGACGGTGGTGAAGCGGCTCGTGCGCGCCTCGGCCGAGTAGACGCCGTTGTCGAAGGCGATGGCCTGGTCGTAGTGCCAGGCGCCGCCGGCGAGGACGGCGTGATCGTCAGGGATCTTTCCGATCATGTCGCGCGGCACGTCGCCGAGCCACTCCGTGACGTTGCCGCCCATGTCGCACAGGCCGCTCGCGCTCGTGTCGCCGGCCTGGGCGCACACCGGCCAGGTGCCGCCGCGGCCGCAGCCGCCCTTGGGCGTGTCGCCCATGACGGTGACGGCGCACGAGGCGTCGGCCTCGCCCCACGGGTGGGTGCGGTGGGCGCGGCCGTCGAGCGTCTCCATCTCCCAGTCGTCGGTGGTCGGCAGCGCGCCGCCCTGCCAGGCGCAGAACGTCGCGGCCTCGGCCTGCGACACGCAGTTCATCGGGTGCTGGCCGCGGTCGGCCGCGCCGTAGTTGCAGCCCTTGTCGACCGCGGTCCGGGTGGCGGTCGCCTGCGCGCGCCCGACCTGCCGGGCGTCGCACTGGCCGGCCGCGACGCAGGCCGCGTACTCGGCCGCGGTCACCTCGGTGCGCGTCATCCAGCGGTCGTCGCCGATGCCCACCCAGGCGATGCCGCCCGGCGTCTTGAAGCCCGCCGGCAGGCACGTGCCGTCGCGCAGGTGGGTGGCGCAGGCCGGCGGCTCGGCCGGCGCGCTGTCGGCGATCGGGGCCGGCGCGATGACGGGCGGGGCGACCGGCGGAATCACGGCCGCAGTTGCCGGCGGCTCGCCGGCGACGCTGGCCGGCTTGGCGCTGGCCTCGTGGTTCGCGCTGAGCGTCGCGGGCGCGCCGGCGAGCACCGGGCGCGCAGGGGTCACGTCGCGCGCCTCGGCCGTCGTGCCCGGTCCGCCGAGGGTGGCGAAGGCCGCGACCGCGCCGAGCCCGGCGAACGCGCTTGCCGCACCGGCGAGCCAGCCGCGCCGCCGGCGCCGCGCGCGCGCGGTCGCGGTGGGCGCGGCGACCGGTGCCGCCGCGAGGCCGGTGCCGAGCGCCTCGTCGGGGAGCGCGCGTGTGCCGCTCGGCCGGCCGCTCTTCGGCGCGCTCGGCGTCGCGCGAGGTGGGTCGCGGCGTCAGCGCGCGCTCGACGCGCGGCGCCGGGCTCGCGTCCTGCCACAGCGCCAGCACGGCGTCGGCCGACTCGGGCCGACCGTTCGGGTCCTTGGTGAGGCAGCTCATCACCAGATCGGCCAGCGCCCCGCGCACCGGCTCGCCCGAGCGCGTCGGCCACGGCACCGGCTCGTTCAGGTGGGCGCGCGCGTAGGCGGCCGCGCTCGGGCGCACGAACGGCGGGCGTCCGGTGAGCATCTCGTAGGCGACGCAGCCGAAGGCGTAGACGTCGGTGCGCGGTGTGATGGGGTCGCCGACGATCTGCTCGGGCGCCATGATGCGCGGCGAGCCGATGACGATACCGGTGCGCGTGAGCGACATGCCCGACGCGCTCTCGCCGGCCACCTTGGCGATGCCGAAGTCGAGCAGCTTCAGCGTCGGACCGCGCCGCGGGTGGGTCACCAGGAAGAGGTTCTCGGGCTTCAGATCGCGGTGGACGACGCCGGCCGCGTGGGCCTCGGCCAGCGCCTCGAGGATCTGCGCGCCGAAGCGGCCGGCGTCGAGCAGCGGCAGCGGCGCCTCGCGGCGGAGGTAGCGCGAGAACGGCTCGCCCTCGAGGTACTCCATCGCCAGGAACAGGCTCCCGTCCTGCGCCTGGCCGAGCTCGATGAGCTTCACGATATGAGGATGGTCGAGCCCGGCGATGATGCGCGCCTCCTGCTCGAAGCGCGCGACCTCGCGCGGGTCGCTCGCCAGCTCCGGGACGAGGATCTTCAGCGCCACCGGCCGCTCGATGCCGAGCTGGGCGGCGCGATAGACGGCGCCGAAGCCGCCTCGGCCGAGCAGGCTCTCGATGCGGTAGCGGGTCTCGAAGATGGTGCCGAGGCGAGGGTCGTGGGGCGTCGCGGATGGGTCGTTCATGCCGGCTGACAAGACCAAGAAGCATGCCACGGGTTCGGCGCCATCGGCCTACGTCGCGCCTCGCGCCGCGTTGGCGCGCTGGGGTCCAGAGGCCGCGATCGCTCGGGTTCGCGGACCCCAGCAGCCTGTCGACGCCCGTGGTATGCTGCCGGGCGGAGGTGCCATGGGGAGATCAGGTTCGTTCCCGAGCCGCGGCGCGTCGCGTCTACCGCGCGGGATGTCCTTGGCGCTGGCGCTGGGGCTCACCCTCGTCGCCGCCCAGGCGCGCGCCGTCAACGTGGTCATCCACCTGCGCTTCACCGACGTCGACCAGAGCGGGCCCTTCGCCGACTCGCCGCTCGCCGGCTGGCAGGTGCGCGTGCTCGACACCAACAGCGCGCCGGCCCTCGACGTCGACGGGCAGCCGCTGCCGATGCTGCTGACCGACGCCGCCGGCCTGACCTCCGGCGCGCAGCTCGCCGTCGGCACCTACCTCCTCGACGTGCGCCCGCCCGACCCGAACCCCTACGATCCGAAGGCCCACTGGCCCGGGCCCATCCTCGGCGACACCCCCGGCGAAGGCCGGATGAACGTCGGCAGCTTCACGAACTTCGACTACTACCTCGGCCTCGACTGCTCCTGCGGCGGCGTCCCCAACGACCCGTGCGACGACTGCCACGCCGGCGCCTGCGAGCCGCCCAACGGCCCCGAGGACATCCGCCCGAGCCGCCCCGAGGTCTGCAACAACCAGGACGACGACTGCGACCAGCAGACCGACGAGGGCCTGCCGCACCCATGCACGAACAACTCGCCGCTCGTCGTCGGCTGCAGCGACGGCACGCGCGAGGGCTTCATGGACTACGCCACCCACGCGCTGGTCGCGGCCTGCGGCGGCGCCTGGGACCAGCCCGGCCTCGACGGCGCGCCGTCGTGCAGCCGCCAGGCGGGGAACCACGGGCTCAAGGCCAGCGGCGCCGGCTGCTCGGCCGCCGACCTGTGCGCCTCAGGCTGGCACGTCTGCCGCGGGCCCGACGACTTCGCCGACCACGCCGTCGACGGCTGCGCCACTGCCGTCGACCCGTTCTACCCGAGCTTCGGCACCGGCACCTTCGGCGTCGGCGCCGACGGCCTGCCGCTGACGCCGCTGCCCGGCGGCGCCATCTTCGTCGCGCGCGGTACGGTGGCGACCGACACCTGCAGCGACGTCCTCGTCGGCCCGGTCGGTGGCAGCACCATCTTCGGCTGCGGCAACCTCGGGCTCACCACCGATGACCTTGCCTGCGGCGACTTCGACCGCCTTGCGGGCCAGCTGTGCGAGGGCCTGCGCAATGTCGGCCCGACCCCGGGCGACAACCCGGCGACCGACTGGGCCTACGATCTCTCCGACGAGTGGGCCTGGGCCTGCGGCGACCAGCCCGGCCTCGAGCGCCAGTCATTGGTCAAGCGCCTTTCCGATCGGCAGGGCGGCGTCCTGTGCTGCAAGGACGCCGACCCGACGCTGCCCGAGGTGTGCGACGGCCTCGACAACGACGTCGACGGCCGCACCGACGAGCAGGGACCCATCGACGTCGGCGACACCTGCCTCGTCGGCGTGCAGTGCGGCACGCTGGCCTGCACGCCCGACGGCGGCTTCACCTGCGTCGGCCTCGCCGCCTGCGCCGACACCACCTGCAACGACATCGACGACGACGACGACGGCCAGACCGACGAGGAGTACCTCGAGACCCCGACCGCCTGCGGCAAGGGCGTGTGCCGCTCGACCGGCGTGCTGCGCTGCCTCGACGGCGCCGAGGTCGACTCGTGCTCCGAGCAGCCTCCGACCGAGGCCACCGACTCGGTCTGCAACGGCCAGGATGGCGACTGCGACGGCCAGACCGACGAGGGCTTCACGCCGAGCCCGACCACCTGCGGCCTGGGCGTGTGCGCCAACACCGGCACGCTGACCTGCGCCTCGGGCGTGCCGACCGACAGCTGCAGGCCGAAGGCGCCGGCCGCCAACGTCGACACCACCTGCGACGGCGTCGACCAGGACTGCTCGGGCGCGGCCGACGAGGACTGGATTGCGCCTCCGACCCAGTGCGGCGTCGGCGCCTGCAAGGCCAGCGGCGTCATCCAGTGCGCGGGCGGCAAGACCTCCGACACGTGCGCGCCGAAGCCGCCGCTCGCGGCCGACGACACCACCTGCGACGGCGTCGACGACGACTGCGACGGGCAGACCGACGAGGAGTACCAGCCCGTGCCGTCGTCGTGCGGGCAGGGGGCGTGCGCCGCCGCCGGGCTCGTCGCGTGCGTCGGCGGCGCGCCGGTCGACAGCTGCACGCCGCTCACGCCGAGCGCCAGCGACGACCTCGACTGCGACGGCATCGACCTCGACTGCGACGGCGCGACCGACGACGAGTACCCGATCACGCCCATCAGCTGCGGCGTCGGCGCCTGCATGCGCGCGGGCGAGCGGCGCTGCGTCGACGCCGATCCGACCGACGTGTGCGAGCCCGGCCCGGCGGCCGCCGACGACCACGTCTGCAATGGCCAGGACGACGACTGTGACGGCCAGACCGACGAGGAGTTCGTCGCGGTCGCGACCGCGTGCGGGTCGGCGCGTGCGCCGGCCACACCGGCGTCACCACTTGCGTCGACGGGCGCGCGGGCGACAGCTGCGACCCGCTGGCCGGCGCGTCCGACGAGCGCTGCAACGGCGCGGACGACGACTGCGACGGCCAGACCGACGAGGACTTCGAGCCGGTCGGCGCGGCCTGCGACGGGGCCGACGAGGACGCCTGCCAGGACGGGCTCACCGCCTGCAGCGCGGCCGGCGACGCGGTCGTGTGCGTCGAGCCCGGCACGGGCAAGGTCGAGGTCTGCAACGGCCAGGACGACGACTGCGACGGCCAGACCGACGAAGGCCTGCCCGACTGCGCCGACACCGACGGCGACCACGTCCCCGACGCAGTCGACGACTGCCGCCTGAGCGTCAACCCCGATCAGATCGACAGCGACGGCGATGGCCTCGGCGACGCCTGCGACCTCGTCCTCCAGAGCGGGGGCGGCGACTGCGCGGCCGGCTCGCCCGAGCTCGGCCCACTGCTCGCGCTGGCCGCCCTGGCGCTTGGCCTCGCGCGACGACGCGCGACGCGCGGCTGAGCGCGACGATCAGCCGAAGGTCTTGCCGCCGCCGCCGCGGCCGACGCCGCCGTCGTTGTCGTCGACCTCGGTCCAGCCGCCGAACTTGGCGCGCGTGGCCTCCTCCTCCTGGTCGAGCTCCGCGCCCGGGGTCGGCTTCTGCTTGGCTGCGGCGGCCGCCTTCGGCGTCGGCGCCTCGGCCGCGTCGGGCTTCGGCGGCGCGTCCGGCCGCGCGGGCGGGGCCTTGGGCGGCTCGACGTAGCCGAAGTCGGCCGAGCGGTAGACCTTGCGATCGGTGCGCGGCTGCGCCGGCGGCGTGAAGTCGGCGCTCCGGAAGCCGCTCGGCCGGGTCGGCCCGTCGACGCGATCGAAGTCGCCGCTGCGATAGCTCGAGCGCGGCGCCTGCTCCGGCGCGACCATCACGCGCAGGCTCTTGCCCGCGAGCTTCTGCCCGTCGAGGCCGGCCAGCGCCGCCTCGGCATCACCCGAGTCCTTGAACGTCACGTAGCCGAAGCCGCGCGAGCGGCCGGTCTCCCAGTCCTGCGCGATCTTGGCCTCCTCGAGGTCGCCGAACGGGGCGAAGACCCGTGCGAGCTCCGCATCGGTCACTCCCCAATCCAAACCCTCCACCAGGAGTCGCTTCGACATGGCGCGTTCCTCGGACCCGAGACGCGGCCATTTCAGCACGGGCGCGGGCCACGTTCAATCGATGACCTCGCGCGGCCGCCAGGAATGCGGCGAAGCGCCGCGCCGAGCGGGCTCAGGAGTGCGCGTGGCCTTGGTGACCCGAGGCACCGGGCACCTTGCAGGAGCGCGATCGCCGGGTGTTCCAGAAGTGCGTCGCGGCGAGCCCGATGCCGCCGCACACCGACAGCGCGCGCGCACCGACATGGCTCTCGCCGATGGCGTGGGCCAGGACGAGGAGGCCGATCGAGGCGACGAAGCCCAGCACGATGCGGGCGTCGCGATGCGTGCGCCAGCCCAGCCACGCGGCCACCACGGCCGCCAGCGACGCGGTCGCGACGATGGCCAGGTCGACGCCCTCGTGGGCCAGGAAGCCGAGGCCGAGCGTCGGCAGCACGCCCAACGCCAGCGGCACGACGATGCAGTGGATGGCGCAGGCGATCCCGAGGAAGGCGCCGAAGCGGTCGAGCAGCGCGCTCTCCGCCTTGGGCTCCTGGACGACCGCGTCGGCCTCCTCGCGAGAGGCGACCGGAACGGACTCGATGGCGCTTCCAACCGACATGCTAGCCGTCTCTCACACCACGAGTGCTTTTGCAAGTGTGATGCAAAAGCGCCTGCATCTCATCCTCGCGCCCCGCGTCCAGCCCGCGCCCGCGCGAGGCGGGCGGGGCGGCGCGGGCAAGGATCGCTCAGCCGACCTTCTTCAGGTTCTCGGTCGCGAAGTCCCAGTTGGCGAGCTTGTCGACGACGGTGGCGATGAACTTCGCGCGGTCGTTGCGGTAGTCGATGTAGTAGGCGTGCTCCCACACGTCGACCGTGAAGAGCGCGGTCGCGCTGTGCTTCGACGGGGTGTCGGCGTTGGCCGTCGCCATGACCTCGAGCTTGCCGTTCTTGGCCACGAGCCAGCCCCAGCCGGAGCCGAACTGGCCGGCCGCGGTGGCCGCGAACTTCTCCTTGAAGGCCTGGAACGAGCCGAAGTCGCGGGTGATCGCCGCGGCCAGGTCGCCCGTCGGCTCGCCGCCGCCGGCCGGCTTCATGCAGTTCCAGAAGAAGGTGTGGTTCCAGACCTGGGCCGAGTTGTTGAAGAGCGGACCCGACGACACCGAGGCGATGATGTCCTCGAGGCTCTTGCCCTCGTTGTCGGTGCCGGCCACGAGCTTGTTCAGGTTGTTCACGTAGGCCGCGTGGTGCTTGCCGTAGTGGAAGTCGAAGGTCTCCGCGCTCATGAACGGGGTCAGCGCGTCCTTGGCGTAGGGCAGCGGGGGCAGCTCGAAGGTCATGGGTGCTCCTCTTCTCCGGGCCCGGGTCGAACGCCGATGGTCGGCGCCCGCCACGCGGCGTCACGGTTCCGCCGAGCCCTATAGCAACCGCGGCGGCGGCTGACCAGTCGGGCCGGCGCGTTCGCGCGCCCGCGCGCAGGTCGCGTGGCTCAGGGCTTGATGACGCCCCACACCATCGTGGCGATGGCCAGCATCGCGGCCAGCGCCGCGGCCACGCGGCCCGGCGTCAGGCGCCGACGCGCGCGCGGCGCGGCCACGTCCGCTTCGCGCGCGACCTCGGCCACGCGCGCCTTCACGCGGTCGGCGGTGGCGCGCACGGCCGGATCGATCTGCAGCGCGGCGGCGATCTCACGCGCCAGCGAGCCGCCGTCCGACTGCCGCACCAGCGGGTCCTTGGCCATGGCGCGCAGCACGACCGCCTCCAACGCCAGCACGTCGCGCGTCTCGCCGAGGATCTTGGCGAGACGCGGCACCGGACTCTGGCGGTGCTGCATGGCGAACGCGGCGGCCGTCGGGCCCTCGAACGGCAGGCGCCCGGTGGCCAGCTCGAAGAGCGTCACGCCCAGCGCGTAGACGTCGATGGTCGGGCTCGGGTCGCTGGCGCCGCCGCTCTGCTCGGGGGCCATGTAGCCGAGGCTGCCGAGCACCATGCCGGTCATCGTCAGGCGCTCGCTCGACTTGCCGGCGGCGCCGACCAGCGCGCGCGCGACACCGAAGTCGACGAGCTTGGCCGAGTCGCTGCCGTCGCCGCGCGGCGCGACGACGACGTTGCCCGGCTTCACGTCGCGGTGGACCATGCCGGCGCGGTGCACCTCGGCCAGCGCCTCGGCGACGTCGAGGCCGATGGCCATCACGCGCTTGGGCGGCAGCGGGCCGTGCGTCGTCAGCATGGTGTCGAGCGCGGTGCCCGGCGCGAGCTCCATGGCGAGCCACATGCGGCCGTCGTCGAGCTCGCCCGACTCGTAGATCTCCACCACGCGCGGCGAGCGCACGCGCCGCAGCATCTCGACCTCGCGGCGGAAGCGGCCACGCAGCTCCGGCTCGGGGATGCCCAGCTCGGGGTGCGGCTCGATGATCTTCAGGGCCGCGTGACGCCCGGTGGCGCGGTCGTGCGCACGATAGACGACCCCCATCGCGCCCTCACCAAGGACACCGAGGATCTCGTACGCGCCGCAGCCGGTCGGGGCGGTGGTCATCGTCGGGCCCGGCCCTCCGAGGCTCGGTACGGGAGCGGCTCGGAGGGCAGGTCGACATCGATCAGATGTTCGAGAAGTGCCAGGCCGACCCTTCCTTGATCATCCAGAAGGGGATGGGCATGGCCGTCGGCTCGCACTGCACGAAGATCTTGAGCTCGGTCTCCGAGATCTTGTCGGTGCGGGTCACCTCGATGGTGTCGCCGTCCTTGATGCACGCGGCCGCGCGCCGCTGCTTGGCGGGCAGGTTGTAGCGCTTGAGGGCCGAGTTCGCCTGGTCGTTCAGGCACTTCTTCTCCTTCGAGCACCACTTCGAGATCCAGTCGTCGAACTTGCCATCCTTGATGAGCTTCATGCCCTCGATGATCGCGGCCTGCGGCGTGTCGAGGGCCGGCTTCTTGAAGGTCTCGGCCATCGAGGTGCTCGGGACGAGGAACGCCAGGGGCAGGGCGAGCAACAGACGCTTCATCGCGTTTTCTCCTGTGGGACGACGGTGTGCCCTCGGCGAGGATGTTCCGGGCAGCGGACATCCGGTCGAGCACCGCATGCGGGAACGACCGCGCGCAGTAGCCGTGGGCGAGCGGGCCGATGGACGAACCCGCTCGGGTTCGATTCATTCCGCCGGGATCAAGCACCGAAACGGGCTTCAGGGCAAGGGCAGGACCGCCACGCCGCGCACGCGCCCGCGCTCGTCGACGCGCACCAGCGCCGTCGCCGCGCCGAGCTTCGGGCAGGCGCCGAGCCACACCGTCTCGCCCGCGTCGGAGGTGCCGCGCGCGGCCAGCGCCTCGCACTGGCAGGCCCAGGTGTCGAAGGACTGGAGCGCGGCCGGCAGCGGATCGGCGAAGGCCAGCGTGGCGTCGAAGCGCCCGCGCGGCGGATCGCTGAGCGGCGGCAAGATGACGTGGGCGAGCTCGATGGCGCCACGCTGGCACAGGGTGATGCCGGTGCCGCTGCCGGTCGCGGCGCGCGCGTCGGGCGCGGGCAGCGACTGCGCCAGCGTCCAGCCGGCCGGGCAGGCGCCCGTCTCGCCGGTGGCGAAGGGCGCCGGCGCGAGCG
The DNA here is from genome assembly GCA_046351155.1 of Myxococcota bacterium. Lineage (GTDB taxonomy): Bacteria > Myxococcota_A > UBA9042 > PHBI01 > PHBI01 > JAXLYZ01. Next base: position 394,308 of record JAXLYZ010000004.1, on the reverse strand, counting down.
CTTCCGGGGCGGGTCCGCGCGCCTTGCACAGCGCCAGTGGGGCCTGGCCGGGGCCGGCCTCGCCGCGCAGCCAGCGGCCGAGGCCGGGGTGCAGCGCGAAGGTCGGGAGCAGCGGCAGCGCGTCGCGGCGGAGGTCGTCGAGCGTCGCGGCCGGATGGTCGCCGAGCCACGCCGCGAAGCGGAAGAGCGCCTCGTTGGCGAGCAGCGCGTCACCCACCGCCGCCGACGGGCCGCGCCGGCCGCGCGCCGAGCCGCGCTTCACCGCGCGCTCCTGGTGGCGCAGCGCCTCGCCCGGCTCGCCGAGGAGGAAGGCCGCGCAGGCCTTGCCGGTGCCGACCGCGAGCGGGTTGGCGCCGAGGTCGTCGGCCTTCTGGAGCAGGCGCAGCGCGCGCTCGAGGGCGCGCTCGGCGGCGGCGCGACGGCTGTGATCGGCGCGCACCGGGCCGCTGTGCGGCTCCTCTCGGAAGGCCGAGTGGGCCGGGAAGAGCGGGCGGCAGACGAGCGCCTCGGCGGGCGCGGCGAGGCCGTGCACGCGCTCGAGCCAGGGCGCGTCGGGCGCGGCGTCGGCGATGAGCGCGAGCGCGTGCCCGAGGGTGATCTCGGGGACCGGCACGCCGTGCGACTCGACCAGCTCGTCGGCCCAGTCGAGGAGGCGCACCGCCGCGCCGCCCTCGCCGGCCAGCGTCAGCGCGAGGCCGGTCTGGTAGAGCGCCTCGTAGGCGTCGAAGTAACGCAGCGCGTCGCTGAGCGCGCCGGCGCGCGCGTCGAGGTCGACCGAGCGCACCTTGAACTCGCTCGAGAGGAAGCGCGTGACGGTGGCGCTGGTGGCGAGTCCGCGCGTGTCGAAGCCGCCCACCGCCGCGAAGAAGGCGCCGCGGAAGTCGGCCAGGCGCTCCTCGTCGAGACCCTTGCCGGGGCGCTCGAAGGCGCCGAGCTGGCAGCCGTCGCCGGTGAAGTCGTTCATGCGATGGCCGAGCTCGTGGCCCAGCACGAAGGCCAGGAAGTCCTCGGGGTAGGCGGCCGAGGGGCCGTAGACCGCGTCGAGCAGCGACCACGGCACGTAGACGACCGGCGGCGCGCCCGGGCAGATGTAGGTGGCCGGCGGGAACTGGCGGCCGTCGCGCATCCGCGCCGTCGGCGCCAGCAGGACGACGCCGGTCGTGCGATCGGTCAGCGCCTCGACCGGCTCGGCGACGCGCGACCACACCTTCAGCGCCTTCACCGCCAGCGGGTCGGAGAGGCTCACGCCCGGCGCGGCCTCGAAGTCGGCGCAGATCTTCGGCGGCGGCGCGCGGCTCGCGTCGCACGAGCGCGACGTCGCCCACGAGCAGCGGCTCGATGGCGCTGGCGCGCGGGCCCGCGAGCCAGCCCAGGCTCAGCGCGAGGACGAGCAGGGCGGCGTGGACGGAGCGCGGCATGCGCCCTCGAACAGCGCCCGCGGGGTTGAAAATCCCGGGATCATCGGGGAGGGTTCGGCCATGACCACCGCCCACCCGAGCTCCGTCGTCGCGCCCGCTCCCTTCGCTCGAACGCCGCGCGCGCGCGCGGTCCGCGCGCTCGGGCTGGCCCTGGTCGCGGCCACCGCCCTGGCCGCCTGCGCGTCCGCCAAGCGGAGCGACGACAGCGGTGGCGCCGCCGCCGAGCCGGCCGGGCTGCGCTTCGGCTGGAATGCCGGCGACAGCTTCGACGTCACCTACCTGGCCGACCGCAAGGGCACGCGCGTCGAGCTCGAGACGCGCGGCAGCGTGAGCCCGGTCGGCAAGGACGCGCTGCGCGTCCACTTCGAGGCGGTGACGCTCGCCGAGAAAGACAAGAAGCTTGTCGAAGCCGGCAAGAGCCACGCCTTCCTCGACCAGTGGCCCGACCTCATCATCGACAAGAAGACCGGCGCGCTGAAGTCGATCGACGCCGCGCTCGACCCGGCCGCCAAGGACATCGTCGAGCACCGCTGGGGCGTGTGGGTCGCGCTGGTCGGCGACGATCTCGCGCTCGGCCACGAGCGCTCCGGTCACGCCGAGGTCGAGGTCGGCGAGGGCCTGCTGGCGCCGGTGAAGATGCAGGAGTCGCATGGCGCCGACGCCGAGGACGCCCATCGCTACGTCCTCACGCGCACGTTCGAGGGCGACCCGATCCGCAAGCTGTGGGCGGCCATGCTGGCCGACAGCGGCGCGCCCAAGAAGGAGATCGACGCCGTCACGGTGGCGACGCGCGAGGAGCGGCTGACCGTGGTCACCGACCCGAAGACGTTCCGCCACACGCGCGTCATCGAGCAGTCGACGTTCTCGGTCACCAGCAAGGCCGGCAAGGTCGAGCGCGTCGATGTCCACACCGACAACGACGACTGGACGCTCACCTGGCAATGAGGTCGGGGCGGCCACGCGCGGTCAGTGGATGACGTTGTCGCGCGCCGTCGCGTACGAGATGATGCCGCGCTCGCAGTCGGAGCGCTCGGGGTCGTCGCCCAGGATGGCCGCGCAGCCGCCCAGCGCGCGGACGCGGCGCGCCTCGGCGTCGTCGGGTGCGTCGAGGCCGCTCTGGGCCACGGTGGCGAGCTTCCGCGCCAGCTCGATCTCGTCCTTGCCCGGCGCCTTGCCGTCGCGGCGCGGGCGCGAGAGGTCGATGACGGCGCCGAGCAGGAAGCCGCGGTCGTGCGCGCTCGGCTCGACGGCGCCGCCGAAGCCGAAGCCGGTGTTCTCGACGATGTCATGGGTGAGCAGCGCCGCCAGCTCGGACGACACGTCGCGGCCGGTGTCGCTGCCGCCCCACGGCTTGACGATGAGCAGCACGGCGGCCGCGAGCGCCAGCAGCCCGCCGGCCACCAGCATGAGGCGGCGCGTGCGCTTCTTGAAGGCGGTCATCGAGATGACCGGGGCCAGGTCCTCGACCGCCGACTGGAAGAGGATGGGCTGGGCGCGCTCGACCTCGGACTTCAGCGCGCGCAGCCGCGCCAGCGCGTCGGACTCGGCGACGCTCTTGCCGAGCGTGCGCTTGAGGGCGCCGATCTGGCCCTCGAGCTCGCCGAGCCAGGTCAGGAACTCGGGCACCTTGCGCCCGTCGCTGACGAGCACGCCCGGATCGTCTTCGCCGTCGCCGAAGACCCACTGGTAGACACCGTCTTCGAGCTGCTCGGGGATCGTCGTCATGCTGCGCCTCCCGTCGTCATGGCTCGAGAGCGCCGCGCAGGCGCTCGAACAGCTTCTTCAGGACGTAGTAGGGCGACTTCGGCGGCCAGCCGCACTTCTTCTGCGCGGCCGGCACGCTGTCGGTCTCGATGACGCAGTTGACGAAGCAGCGCTCGTCCGCGTCGAGCCCGGCCAGCGCCTGGCGGATGGCGTCGAGGCGCGCCGCCGACAGGAGCTCCTCCTCGGGCGAGCTCTGCAGCTCGTCGGCCCGCTGCGAGGCGTTCTTGCCGGCGCCCGCCGCGCCCGCCTTGGCGTCGGGGTCGTCGGCCAGCACCGCCGCCTTCTTGCGCGCGCCGTCGATGACGAGGTTGCGCATGGTGCGATAGGCGAGCGCCATGAGCTGGTTGTGCGGGCGCTCGCGCAGCGACGCCTCGTCGTAGCTCGCGAGCAGCTTGGCCAGCGCCTCCTGCACGAGGTCGTCGGGGCTCAGCTGGCCCTCGCGGTGGCGCGAGGCACCGGCCAGCAGCATGCGCGCGCGCACCTCCATCTCGTGGCGCAGGACGTCGAAGAAGCTGCCCGGCGGCCTGGCCGAGCCCGGCTGTTCGTCGGCTTCGCCGCTTGTCTTGCCCATCGACATCGCGAACCCCCCAGCGCGGGCGCGTGGGAAATCCCGCGTGGATGCGGGTGATCATGGCACGGGTTCGGTTGGCTGTCACGGCGACCATGGTCTCTCCGGCCGAGCGAGCGGCTCGGATGGGAGACGGACGGAGGGTCGCCGCGTGAAAACCTCGGGCGCGGCCGGCTACGCTACGGCGTGACGCAGGGCTCGGCCGCGACCGGCGCGCTGGCCGTCGGCTCGGGGTTGCCGGCCGCGTCGACGAGCTTGGTCGCGACCACCGACGCCAGCACCACCACCGACACCAGGAAGAAGGCGACCGCCACGCGCTGCCCGCGCGTGCGGCGCCGCGGCAACGGCGCCGGCGTGAGGTCGACGGCCGGCAGCAGCCCGGCGCGCGCGGCGGCGGTGGCGTGCGGCGCCGACGGCGGTCGCGCCTCGCCCGGGCGCGTGCGCGGGAAGAGCGAGCCGGCGTCGGCGATGGGCGCCTTGCCGACCGCGGCGCGCAGCGCGTCGCGCATCTCGCGGGCGCTCTGGAAGCGGTCCTCGGGCTTCTTGGCCAGCGCGCGCTCGACCACCGCGGCCAGCGCCGGCGGCACCTCGGCCTCCTCGGGAGCGGCGCGGCGGCGCGGCGCGCAGGTGCGGTGGTAGAGCTCGAAGCGGGCGCGCGCGCGGAACGGGACGATGCCGCTCAGCATCTTGTAGAGCACGATGCCGACGCCGTAGAGGTCGGAGCGCACGTCGGCCGGGGCGCCGACGATCTGCTCGGGCGCCATGTACTCGGGCGTGCCGCAGATCTTGTGCTGGCCGGTGACCTCGTCGCCGATGACGGCGTCGTCGGGGAAGAACGGGCCGGCCACGCGCTCGCCGCCGGCGATCTTGGCGATGCCGAAGTCGAGGAGCTTCACGTGCCCGTCCGGGCCGAGGAAGAGGTTCGAGGTCTTGAGGTCGCGGTGCACGATGTTGCGCGCGTGCGCGTGCTCGAGCGCAGACAGCACCTCGTCGGCGATGCGCGCCGCCTCGGGCACGGCGAAGCGCTTCACGCGCGACTGCGCGGCCGCGAGCGTCTCGCCCTCGAGCAGCTCCATGACGACGTAGAGCAGCACCTCGCCGTCCTCGCCGTCGGTGCGCCCGTGCGTCAGCGTGCGCGCGATGTGCGGGTGCTCGAGGCCCTCGACCAGGCGCGCGCCGCGCTCGAAGCGCTGGGCTTCGGCGTCGACGCTGGCCGCCAGGATCTTGAGCGCGACCGGGCGCGCCTGGCCGTCGGGCTGGGCGCGCCACACGCTGCCGGCGGCGCCGATGCCGAGGAAGTCGTCGATGGCGTAGCGGTCCACGCGCGTGCCGCTGCGATCCCGGATGAGCCGCCACCCGTCATCGGGGCAACGCGCCTGGTTCGGATCGGCGATCCGCTTGCGACAGCGAGGACAGATCAACGTCACGTGTGCCCGCACGGGAGATTGCTGGATGGACTGCGCGAGAGCCGCGCGGCGCCATCATGTCGGCCGTCTCCCCCTGAAGACAGCGACAATCATCGACCCATGTAACCTCTTGGTCGACTTCAGCGCCAGTCCCCGATGAGCTGAAATCCCGACCAGAAGCGCGGATCGCCGAGTGGCCGCTCGGTCTCCGTCGCGGGCGCCGCCCCGCCGATCGCCACCGGTGCCGGCGCGCTGCCCGCGGCGCCGCGCAGCAGGCGGATCTGCGCCGCCCGGAGCGCGCCCAGGATGTCGCGCTTGGGGCTGGCGAGCTCGGCGTAGAAGGCCCGCATGAGCGCGCGCGTGGCCTGGTCGTCGACGTCCCAGAGGCTGGCCACGACGCTCGGCACGCCGGCGATGGCGAAGCCGCGCGCCATCGAGATGGCCTCGTCCTCGGGCGCGTCGGCGACGTCGCCGACCTCGGTCGCGGTCTGGCAGGCCGACAGGACGACGAGGCGCGTGTGGCCGCGGAGCCCGGTGAAGCCGGTGATGGCGTCGATCGACAGCATACCGCCGGCCATGCGCAGGCCGGACGCCAGCGGGTCGGCCTGGTCGATGCTGCCGTGGGTCGCGAAGTGGAGGATGGGGAAGCGCTGGGCCTCGGCCATGAAGGCCTGGCTGGTAGCTTCGGCGCCGCGCAGCGCGGTCACGTCGGCGACGCCGTCGAGCTCGTTGCGCGCGCCGGCGAGCTCGCCGGTCGGGTCGAGGAAGGCCAAGACGCTCTGCGTCGCGGGGCGCGCCAGCGCGGGCTCGAAGAGGCCGAAGACGGTGGTCGAGAGCGCGGTCGCGAGGCGCCAGCGCTCGACCGCGTAGACCACCGGCGCGCCCTCGGGCGAGGCCACCAGCGCGGCGAACGGCACGTACTGGAGCGGGCCCTCGGCGATGACGACGACGGTCGCGGCCTCGCGCTGAGCGGCCGGGACCAGGCCATCGAGCGGCGCGAGGAGCCAGGTGTAGAGGTCGCGAGCCGACGCGTCGGCGAGGCGTCCGTCCTGGCCGAGCAGCTGGCGATGGCGCGCGATGGTGCGCGTCAGGCGGTCGCGCGGGACGTCGATCTTGAAGGCGCGCGGGGCGGGGTCGTCGCGGCGCACGACGAAGGCGTAGAGCGCGTCGGCGGCGGCGAAGTAGTCGACGACGACCACGTCCTTCGGCAGCGAGGCGCGCTGCTGCACGAGCGTCAGCGGGCTCACCGCCAGCGCGCCGTAGACGCCGCGGTGGTCGCGCTGGAGCTTGAGCAGCAGCGCGGCGATCTCCTGGTCCGAGCGGGCCGCGACCTGCACCAGCTCGGCCTTGGCGGCCGGGTCCTGCTCGGCGAGCGCCTTGTCGGCCTCCTCGCGCAGGCGCGCGCGGGCCAGCTCGCCGGCCGCCTTGGCCTGGCCGAGCTCGGCCAGGGAGCGCTCGAGGGCGGGGTCGGACGAGCGCAGGTGGCCGAGGTCGAGCAGGCGCTGCGAGCGGGCCAGGCGCTGGAGCTCGACGATCTCGAGCGCGTCGGCGGTGCGCCCTCCTTATAGAGGGCGGCGATGGCGTCATCGATGACGCGGTGGGTGTCCTCGCTGCCGAGCGGCAGCGCGCCGCCGGTGCCGGTCAGCGTCTCGGCCACGGCGCGCGGCGGCCGCGAAGTGCTCGGTGGCGGCGTGCTCGTCGCCGCGCTCGCGCTCGAGCTGACCTCGAGGTGGGCCACGCGCGCGCGCACCTCGGGGACGTCGATGCGCGCCAGCAAGCCGTCGGCGAGCGCGGCCAGCGGGCGCGCCTCGGCGGCGCGCTTCGCGGCCAGCAGCGCGCGCGCGCGGCGGTGAGCGCCTCGGCGTAGAGCAGGTCGCGGCCGAGGTCGCGCGCGCGCTCGACCAGCCCCTCGGTCAGCGCCAGCGCGCGACGGCTCTCGGCGCGCGCCTGCATGATGGTGACCTCGATGGCCTCGGGGATGGCCTTGTGGGCCTCGAAGACGCGGCGCGCGCGCTTCGGCTCGGTGGCCGCCGCGGCCTTGTCGCCGTCGAGGTCGAGCGCCACGCCGCCGAGCCCGAAGGCGGCGACGCGGCTCGGCGCGTCGTCGGTGCGCTCGGCCGCGGCGTAGGCGGCGCGGAACCAGCGGCGCGCGGCCCGGCGTCGCCCAAGACGACCGCGATGGTGCCGAGCTCGAGCAGCGCCGCGCGCCTGTTCTCGCCGTCGGCCTCGCGGCTCGCCTCGCGCCACAGCCCCTCGGCCAGCGTCGCGGCCAGGCGCAGCTCGCCGCGCATGCGCCTGAGCACCGCCAGGCGCGCGGTCGCGCTGCGCGCGTCGGGGGCGTCGTGGAGGCCGCGCCACAGCGCCAGCGCCGCTTCGGCGTCGGCCACGGCGTCGGCGGCGCGGCCGCGCGTGGTCTCGAGGTCGGCGCGCTGCATGCGCACGACCGCCTCGAGTGCTCGCGCTCGATGCGCGACAGACGGCCAGGTGCCGATCGTAGGCGGCCTCGAGCGCCTTGGCGTCGCCGTCGGCGGCGTCGTTCCGGCCGCGCAGGATCTCGAAGTCGAGGACGCTGAGCGGGTTCTTGTCGGCGCGCGCGCGCTCGAGGAAGGTGTCGCCGAGCGCGCGCGCCGCGTCGCGCCGGCCGCCGCTCGAGAGCACGCGCACCTCGTCGTAGGCCGCCTTCCGGCGATGTTGCCCTCGGCGCCGGCCTGGACGAAGTGGGCGCGCGCCTCGGCGTAGCCGTTGGCGGCGCCGAGCCAGTCCGAGCGCGCCGCGGCGGCGGCGGCGACGGTCGTGGCGCGCACGCCGAGCACGCCGGCCAGCGCGCGCGCGCGCACGTCGAGCAGGGTGGCGTCGACCGGGCGATGATCGTCGCCGGTGGTCTCGGCGGTGCCGCCGCCGATGAGCGCCAGCGCCTGATCGAAGGCCGCCACGGCCACCAGCGCCTCGGCCAGCGCGCGCCGGTTCGCGGTCGAGGCGTCGCGCGCGAAGGCGTCCTGCGCGGTGACCAGCGTCAGCACGCGTCGGCGCATGGGCGTCGAGCCGCCCTCGAGGCGGGCGGCCCGGAGCGCCCAGTCGCCGGGCACGAGCGAGGTCCAGCGCTCGGCGATGGCCCAGGCCGCGTCGCGCCGCGCGTCGCTCGGCTCGAGGCGCTCGACCTCGGCCAGCGCCAGCGTCGGCAGCTCGAGCGTCATGAGCATGCGCACGCTCGTCAGCGTCGTGGTCGCGTCGCGGCGCGCCGGCAATGCCGCGAGCCGCTCTGCCGCGCGCGCCGCCTCGCCCCAGCGCGTCGCGCTCCACCGCGGTGCGCGCCCAGTCGCGGCCGGCCGCGAGGTCGCCCTTGCCGATCGACGCCCGCGCCATGATGAGCGCGAGCTGGCCGTCGTCGCCGGCGCCGGGTCGGGCCAGCGCCAGCGCGTCGTCCCAGCGGCCGATGGCGACCAACGACCAGGCCTTGCTGGTGCGCGCCCAGAGGTCGTTCGGCGCCACGCCCAGCGCGCGCTCGAAGGCGTTCATGCCGTCGGCCGTGCGGCCGCGCGCGAGCTGGCACCAGCCGAGCTTGGTCCACGGGTCGGGGTCCTTCGGGCGGCGCAGGACGAGGCGCGTCAGCCACTCGGCCTGGACGTCGCGCTCTGCGCGTCGCCGGCCAGGTCGGCGAAGTGGTCGAGGTCCTCGGCCGCGGCGTCGGCCAGGCCGAGCGTGTCGTACTCGGCCAGGAGTTGGTCGGCGCGCGCGCGTCGAGGCGATGTCGTGGTCGCCGATGTCGGTGGCGACGAAGCGGCGCAGCTCGCCGAGCCCGTCGCGGCGCGTGACGCGCAGCTGGCCGATCTTGGCGCGCTCGCGCAGCTCCGGCGTGGTGGCCAGATCGAGCGCGCGGCGATAGGCGGTGGCCGCCGCCGACCAGGCCTCGTCGTTCTCGTGGACCTGGCCGAGCACGAGCTGCTGCTCGGCCTGGGCCTCGTCGCTGCCGGCGCCGCGCGCGGCCGCGAGCCGCTGCTGGGCGCGCACGTAGGCCAGCCAGCTCCCGAGCCCGGCGTCGTGCCGGCCGGCGAGGATGCCCGTCAGCTCGGCCTCGGCGTCGGCCCAGCGGCCGAGCCCGGCCAGCGCGAAGGCGCGCTGGCGGTGCGCGTCGTCGCTGCGATAGCCGGCCGCGATGAGTGCCTCGAAGGCCTGGAGCGCGTCGGCGTCGAGGTCGAGATCGGAGAGCGCCTTGGCGCGGTCCCACTGCACCTGCCGCTCGTCGGGGTCCACCGCCAGCATCGTCTCGGCCCGGCTCAGCGCCTCGATGTGGTCGAGCCCGGCCTTGGCACCGGCGTGGTTCGGATCGATGGCCAGGATCTGGCGCCACCCCGCGGCCGCGGCCTTCCAGTCGTGGGCGCGCACGGCCGCGCGGGCGGCGCTCTCGAGCGGGCTCACCTGCTTCTTCAGGAAGAGCGAGTCGCCGTGCGGCGCGCGGTTGACGATCCAGGTCCCGTAGATCTCGACGAGCTTCCAGTCCCAGGTGAGGTACTTGCCCGGGAAGGTCGCGACGAAGTCGACGAACGCCAGCATGTCGTCGCGCGTCGTCTGCCGGAACGCCTGCGACATGGTCAGGCCGACGAAGCGGCCGCCGTCGAACGGCACGTTGTGGACCTCGGCGGCGAGGTCGGCGTGATCGTTCACTTCCTTGACCATTGCCGCGAGCGTGGCCTCCGAGGCGGGCTTGCCGCCCTCGAGCAGGCTGGACAGCACCAGCAGCGGGCGCTTGTCGTCGAGCGTCAGCATGCCCACGTCGAGCAGCGCGCAGCGCGTCACCGGGTCGTCCTCGAGCGCCACCGGGACGCGCGCGGTGTAGGCGAGGTAGTCGCCCGGCCGCACCGGCTCGACCACGTTGCGCACCGTCAGCGTCGTCTCGTCGGGCCCGAGCGTCACCACGTCGGCGACGGCGCTGCGGATGCCGAAGCGCACGGCCGGCGTGGGGTGCGCCGGGGTCGGGGCCGGGCGCGGCGCGACGTCGTGCGCGCCGTTCAAGAGGAAGCCGTCGCGCGCGCCGCGGCCGACGACGATGGTGTGCTCGTCGATCACACGGACGACGTGCGCCACCGCGTCGCTGTCGAAGGTCGTCGGCGCGTCGGGGGTCGGCCGGAGCGGCGGCGTGGTCGCGCACGCCGCGGCCGCGAGCGCCAGGGCCGAGGCGGCCACGACCCGGCGGATGCGATGGAAGTCCATGGAATCTATGGGACCGGGAAACCGAACGTTTCAACGATTCAGATCAAAGCTACTATGCGCAAACGTTCGAGGAGGCGCCACTTCAAATCCGGCGCGCCCGATCTGGGATCGCAAGCGCGCTCGGGATCCAGAGCACCGCCGCGAGCCCGAGCTCGAGTTCAGGGGGCGCGATGCCGTTCGAGAAGCTCTTCCCTGTCGCCCTGCTGGCTTGCCTGGCGCTCGCGCCGAGCGCCTGCGGCGACACCGCCGGCGGGCCGGTCGGGCTCCCCGACACCACGACCTTCGCCCCCGACACGACCCCGCCCGAGGACACCGCGGTCGATCCCGACGCGCCGCCCGAGGCGCTGTCGATCGACGGCGTCAGCCCTGACGAGGGCACCACGCCGGGCCTCCAGCAGGTCGAGATCAGCGGCACCGGGCTCCGCGGCGTGACCCAGGTCTTCTTCGGCGACGCGGCCGCGCTCGACGTGTTCGCGGTCTCGGAGCATCGCCTGGTGTGCCTCACGCCGCCGCAGAACCCGGGCTTCGTCGACGTCGTCGTGGTCGACGCCGACGGCATCCACGCCACGCTGGCGCGCGGCTTCCACTACCGCGACCCGATCCAGGTGACCGCGGTCGAGCCGCCGAGCGGCCACTGGCTGGGCGGCGACGCCATCACCGTCTTCGGCGCGGGCTTCACCGCCGACAGCATGGTCCTCATCGGCGACCGCCCGGCGCTGGCCGTGAAGCTCGTCGACGCCCAGAGCCTCACCGCGGTGACGCCCGAGGGCGCGCCCGGCCAGGTCGACGTGCACGTGTCGTCGTCGGAGGGCGTCGGCCGCCTGAAGAACGGCTTCGCCTACATCGGTGACGCGCTCCCGACCGCGACCACGCTGCGCGTGAGCGGCATCGCGCCGGCCCACGGCCCGGTCGCCGGCGGCACCGAGGTGCAGATCGAGGGCAGCGGCTTCGGCCCCGGCGCGGTCGTGCGCATCGGCGCGCTGCCGGCCACCAACGTCCACGTGGCCGACAACGGCGCGCGCATCAGCTGCAAGACCGCGCTCGGCAGCCCGGGCGAGGCCAACGTGCGCGTCATCATGAGCGGCCAGGTGGCGACGCTCGAGAACGGCTTCACCTACGATGGCCCGCCCGCGGTGTGGGCGGTCGATCCGCCGGCCGGCGCCATGGCCGGCGGCACGCTGGTCGCCATCCACGGCAACGGCTTCCCGACGCGCGGCACGGTCGAGGTGCTGTTCGGCGACCAGCCGGCCGTTGACGTCGACGTGCGCAGCGATCAGCTCATCGTCGCGACCACGCCGCCGGGCGACGTCGGCCAGGTGCCGGTGACCGTGAGCGGCGACGGCGTCGAGGCGACGCACCCGCGCGGCTTCACCTACTTCGATCCGTCGGCGAGCCCGGGCACGTGGGGCGAGCCCATCGACGGCAACCTCAACGTGACGGTCATCGAGGCCAACTCGGGCGCGCGCGTCGCGGGCGCCTTCGTGCTGGTCGGGCCGTCGCTCTCGACGAGCCACCGCGGCTACACCAACACCGACGGGCAGATCACCTTCAGCGGGGCGGACCTCATCGGCGAGCAGACGGTGAGCGCCTCGGCGCAGGGCTACCAGGTCTTCCAGCTCGGCGGCTTCGACGCCGAGAACGTGACCATCGCCATCGCCAAGATCCCGTCGTGCGAGGACATCAAGGACATCCCCTGCGACATCCTGGTCGAGCCGCCGCCGTCGTCGGAGCTCTACGCGACCATCGTCGGCTCGAACAAGGGCCCGACCATCCCGTTCGGCTCGTGCCGCGACTGGCCCGACGCGCCCAACGGCCTCTGCGCGGCGTGCTCGACCGACGACGACTGCGTGGCCCAGGGCGGGACCTCCGGCAACACCGGCGGCGACGACGTCTCGGGCGGCGTCGGCGTGAGCCCGTTCGGACCGTCGCGCTGCACCGAGCTCGGCGGCGAGGGCAGCTTCTGCAGCTCGGGCTGCGTGACCGACGCCGACTGCCCCGACACCTTCGTGTGCCTCGACCCGAGCGGCCTCGACGAGGACCGCCGCTGCGTGCCGCCGCCGGGCGAGTGGGCGGCGTACTGCGACATCACCGAGACGGACATGAACGCCGAGCAGCTCATCCCGTACCCGGGCGTGCTGGTGGCGCCCGATCACACCGTGCAGATCACGACGCGGCTCGGCAACTACGCGCTCTTCTGCTGGGGCGGCCACATCGTGCGCAGCGAGTTCCGCCCCGAGTACCTCGGCGTCACGCGCCAGCTCGGCGCCTTCATCGACGGCGAGACGGTGACGGCCGAGGTGAAGCTCGACATCCCGCTCGACGAGAAGGTGCAGGTCGAGGTCGAGCGCCCGACGCTCGGGCCGGTCGACGACGAGCGCACGCTGCTGCGCACGCTCATGAACCTCGGCGGCGACGGCGTGCTCGAGTTCCCGCCGCAGCGCGCCTTCAACGGCCGCCACTTCGAGCTGATGGTGCCGGCCAAGTTGGACGGCGTGCTCTACGACGCCAGCTGGGACCTCTACGTCGAGGTCGACGTGCCGCCCTTGAACGGTGGCTCGGCGGCCATCGAGCCGAACCTCACCGACCTGAACCCGGTCATCGACTATCGCTGGGACGGCGCGGCCTGGGAGCCGTTCGTCGGCTTCAAGCAGACCATCCACTCGATGGCGGTCATCGCCGGCGCGGGCGGCGGCGGCGACGGCACCGAGGCCTTGCTGGCGGTGGGCGACGAGGGCCTCGTGGCGCGGAGCTTCAACGGCACCTGGGCGCGGCAGCAGGGCGGCACCGACCGCGACCTCTACGCCGTGGCGGCGGCGCCGAGCGCGGCCGCCGACGGGGTGCAGCACGCGCTGGTGGGCGGCGTCGGCGGCTACCTCGCGCACTGGGACGGGCTGCGCTGGACGACGACCCCGACCCCGAGCGGCGTGGTCGCCACGGTCGAGGGCCTGGCCTTCGCCGACGACACGCGCGCCTTCGCGGTGGCCGGGCCGGCGCTCCTCGCCTGGGACGGCAGCGCCTGGACGGTGGCCTACGAAGCGTCGGTCGACCTGCACGCGGTCGCGGCCGACGCGACCCACGTGTGGGCGGCTGGCGACTCGGGCGTCATCGTGCACGGCGAGGGCCTGACCTTCACCGAGGAGGCCACCGGCTTCGGCGCGCTCCGCGCCCTGTGGCGCGCCCCCGACAACGGCCTCCTGGTGGCGGTCGGCGACGGCGGGACCATCCTCACGTCGGGCGACGGCGTGGCGTTCTCGGTGGCGAGCTCGGGCGTCGACCACGACCTCTACACGGTGTGGGGCCGCAGCTCGAGCGACGTGTGGGCCGGCGGCACGCGCGCCACCATCCTGCACTGGGACGGCGCGAGCTGGGCCGACCAGACCCCGACCCAGACGCGCGGCTCGGTGCGCGCGCTGGCCGGCATCGCGGGCGGCGACGTGCTGGCGCTCGGCTCGCACGAGCTGGTGCTCGGGCCGCTGCTCGGCATCCCCGAGGGCCTCCAGCCCGAGCCCAACAACTTCCTCGAGGACCACCTGTCGTGGACCTCGCGCGCCGGCATCCTGCCGCACTTCACCGTCCTCGACATCCAGAACGAGGTCGGCCCGTGCTCGGCCTGCGGCGCGATGTTCATGATCCCCTACGGCGAATGGCAGACAGTCCTCGACGGCGACCTCTTCGCCGGCACCTTCCCCGACTTCAACTCGGTGGCGGGCGCGCTCGGCCTCGGCTGGGGCGTGAAGACGGTCAGCATCTACCGCGTGCGCACCGAGGACGGCTTCGACTTCGACCACACCGCGTCGACCGGCTTCTACGGCGGCACGTGGCGCGCGTGGTCGTGGCGCACCGAGTCCTGGTTCCGCTAGACGGCGGGGCGCGCCGACGCGGTTGCCGCCCGCGCGCCGCCGGGCCATCATGGCGCGCATGAGCTTGCGCCACCTCGTCGCCATCCCGGTCCGCATCGCCGCCCTCTGCGCCGTGTGCGCCGCGCTCGCCGCGTGCGGCCACGACCCGGCGCCGAAGGGCGAGGCCAAGGCGAGCGGCCCGCCGGCGCCGTGGGAGACGATGGGCTTCGAGGCGCGCAAGGCCTACATGGAGAAGGCCGTGCTGCCGCGCATGCGCGAGGTCTTCGAGGCGTACGACCCGGTGTTCTTCGCCGACGTCGGCTGCACCACCTGCCACGGTCTCGACGCCGAGGAGCGGCGCTTCGCCATGCCGAACCCCGACATCCTCGCGCTCTATCCGACCGGGCATCCGAAGCAGATCGAGCTCGTGCAGAAGCAGCCCCAGATGCTGCGCTTCATGTTCGGGACGGTGGTGCCCGAGGTCCAGGCGCTCCTCGGCCTGCCGAGCTACGACCCGGCGACCAAGCAGGGCTTCTCGTGCTTCGCCTGCCACCCGCGCGGTGCCGAGCCGGGTGCCACGCCGTGAGCGGCGCGCCGCCCGAGCCGGCGACGACGACCATCGCGGCGACGACGACCTCGCCGACCGCGCCGAAGAAGTCGAAGCCGCCGCGCGAGGTCGACTACGCCGACGTCGACGACGTCATCGGCATCGCGTCGGAGATGCAGAACCTCGATCAGGATCGCCTCTCGGTCGAGGACCTCGAGTCGGTCGCGAGCGAGATCGACATCCCGAGCGAGTACGTGCGGCCGGCCATCGTCGAGCTGCGGCGTCGGCGCGCGGCGATGCTCGAGGCGCGGGCGAAGAAGCTGCGGCTCCGCCGCAACATCATCATCGCCGCCTCGGCGCTGGTGGCCGCGCTCGTCCTGTGGGCGATCATCGGACAGAACGGGCTCGCCTCGCTCGAGGCCGAAGCCGAGGCGCAGCGCGCGCAGGTGCGGAACGTCGTCGACTCCCGCCGCCGCGTCCACGCCGTGTGGGACCAGGCGCCCGAGAGCCGCGAGCGCACCGCCGCGCTGGCCGGCGCCGAGACGCGCGTGAACCGCGAGAAGCAGCGCTACGACGAGGCCGTGCGCGCCTACAACGGCTCGGCCCGGAGCTTCCCGGGCAGTCTCTGGGCCGCGCTCTTCGGGCTGCCGCAGAGCCTCGAGACCTCGGACCAGGTGAGCTGGTGAGGCCCGTGCCCGCGCGGCCGCGAGCGCCGCGCGGGCTCAGCGCGTGTCGGACGCCGACGCCGGGTAGAGCGACCACACCTTGGTGTAGTCGCGGCCGTCCTTGCCGGCGAGGCGCAGGAACGCGGCCAGGTCCTGACGGTTGATGACCGAGTCGTCGCCCGGGTGCCACTCGATGTGGAACGGGTCGTAGCTCGTGCGCCAGGCGCCGCCCCACACGAGCCCCAGCTCGGCCGACAGCGCGCCGATGCGGCGCCACTTGTCGGCGTCGGGGCCGAAGTGCTTCTTGGCCTCGCCGAGGCTCTTGTACGCCGCGAGGTTGAGGTCGAAGGCGAGCCCGAACTCATGCCAGCTGGCCCAGCCGCCGGGCCCGGTGCGCTTGCGCGGCACGTAGCGCGTGTAGCCGAAGATGAGCTTCACGGCGATGCCCTCGGCCGCGAGCCGGCGCACGAGCTCGGCCGCGCGCTCGCGCAGCGCCGGGTGCACGCCGGGCAGGACGTCCGCGCGCGGCAGCTCGGGCGCCGTCGGCTCGACCGGCGCGCGCGTCTCGACCGGGCCACCCGTCCCGGCCTCGGCGGGACCGCCGGCCGCCGCGGCCGCGCCCTCGGCCTCGGCCGGCGGGTCGAGCATCACGATCTCGACCACGCTCGCGCCGACGCCGTCGCGGGCCGGCGCGGTCGCGCACGCGCCCAGCGCCAGCGCCAGCGCCGCGGCACCTCGCGTCCGCACCTTCATGGCGTGCTCATCCGTCGCTCGTCCATCTCACCCCGGGGCCCCGAACGACCGGGGGGCGTTTGGGCTTCCCGGCCGCGGAGCGCGAGGCTACCATGCGCCGCCATGCTCATCGTCACCTGGAACGTCAACTCGCTCGCGGCCCGCGCCGACTTCGTGGCCCTCTTCCTCGACGAGGTGCGCCCCGACGTCTTGTGCATCCAGGAGCTGAAGCTCGAGACCGAGAAGGTGCCGCAGGAGCTCTTCGCCTCGCGCGGCTACGCCACCGCCATCTTCGGGCAGAAGTCGTGGAACGGCGTCCTCATCGCCTCGAAGACCCCGCTCGCCGACGTCACCACCGGCCTCGTGCCGGCCGACCAGGGCGAGTCGCGCCTCATCTCGGCCACCACCAGCGGTCCGGGCGGCATGCCGCTGCGCGTGATCAACGTCTACTGCCCGCAGGGCCAGTCGGTCGACTCGGACAAGTTCCCGTACAAGCTCGGCTTCTACGACGGCCTCGACGCCTGGCTGCGCGCCACCCACACGCCCGACCAGGCGCTGGTGCTGGTCGGCGACCTCAACGTCGCACCGCACGAGGACGACATCTGGGACCCGGTGGGCATGAGCAAGTGGCCGAGCTTCCACCCCGAGGAGCACCGACGCTTCCAGCGCCTCATGGACTTCGGCCTGGTCGACGCCGTGAAGCCGCACATCCCGCCCAAGACCTACAGCTTCTGGGACTACCGCGCTGGCGCCTTCCACAAGGGCTGGGGCATGCGCATCGACCACATCCTCGTCACGGCGCCGGTCGTGCCGCACGTGGCCGAGGCCTGGATCTCGCGCGAGTGGCGGAAGAAGAAGAAGGATCTCACGCCGTCCGACCACGCCCCGGTCGGCGTCGTCTTGAAGTGACCCGCGCGGGTTTCGACTGAATATCCGTCGCTGGCCGTTCGTCGGCCGCCGGTCGCCGGGTGGCGGCCAGGGGATTCGGCCGGAGCTGGCGCGGCCAGACCGGCGATGCGAAGGTGGCCCATGCGCTCGGGGCTCACACAGGCGATGCTGCTCGCGACGACGCTCGCGGTCGCCGTCGTGTGCCCGGCGCACGCCGCGCCTCCGGCGTGGGAGCCGGCGCTGCGCCGCGAGCTGGCCACGGTGCTCAGCCCGGCCGAGCTCGAGCGCCTGCTGGCGAGCCGCTTCGCCGACGACGCGCTGGCCGACCTCTTCGAGGGCTGGGACGGGCAGGGCGACGTGCTGCGCGTCGCGCGCACGGCGGCCGGCATCGAGCTCTCGACCACCATCCGCGATCGCCACTGCACCGCCCGCCTGGCGCGGCCGGAGACGCCCATCGAGGCGCCGGTGTGCGAGGACGCGACGCGCCCGGGCGGCCAGCGCAGCGCTACCTTCACGCCTGACACCTACGCGCCGAAGCCGCGCCGGCCGCGGCCGCCGGCGCCTCCCGCGGCCCATCCGACGGTGGCCGATGCGGGCCACCCGGCCGACGCCGCGACCCCGCCCGAGCCCGATCCGACCGTCATGCAGGGCTCGGGGCGCGCCCATCGGAAGGACGACGCGCCCGACGTGGTGACCGCGGCGCGCATCGAGCACGATGGCCTCGTCGGCCGCCTGCGCGGCCCGCACAAGCTCGACCCGCTGCTGCCGAAGGCGCTCTACGAGACCAACGACGCGCTGAAGTCGATGGACTGGGAGCCCATCGTCGAGACCGCGGTGAACTACCACCTCAAGAACCCGTTCGACGAGGCGCGCATGCGCACCGCCGACCCCATGCCGAACGAGGCGCTGACGGCGCTCGGGACGTCGCTCGACGCGCCGCCGCCGCTGCCCGATCTGCGCCCCGAGTGCGTCGAGCAGTGGTCGAAGCGCGAGCTCACGGCCGACCCGCCGACGCTCGACTGCTATCGCCGGGTCGCCTTCCACGCGCGCCTCGGCAAGAAGGATCTCCACGCCGCGCTCGGGCCGCTGGCCAGCATCGTGTCGTTGCCGGTGCTCGACCTGCTGCTGGCCCAGGAGGTGCAGTCGGCGGTGTCGCCGCTCTCGCACGGGCCGGTGTGGGCCATGGTGTGGCTCGAGTGGGTGCGCGACAACCCCGAGCGCACGGCCGAGGCGCTCGGCAAGCTGACGACCGAGGAGCGGCGGCTCGTGCGCCGGCGCTTCGCCGACTGGTGGTTCGACCCCGGCTTCGCGCCCTGGCGTCCGACCATCACCGCGCTCTTCGAGCGCCACTTCATCGAGCTCTATCCCGAGTCCAAGGGCAGCGACGGCCTGCCGCAGCGCACCTTCGTGACCGACACCTGGCTCTGGGCCAACAACTGGCTCGCCACCGTCGACCTGCGCGACGAGCCCGCCATCGTCGCGGCCTACGAGCGCCTGCCGGCCGGCGAGCGCCGCGTCATCGACGCCTTCGTGCAGGACGGCGGGCTGCGCGGCCGCTTCACCAAGGCGGCCGAGGTCCTCGCGCGGCTGTGAGGCGTGGGCGGCGCGGGCCGGCTCCGATCGGCCATCAGGCATTGCCAGGTCGGGCGGCTCGCGGCATCCTCGGGCGGTGAACAATCGCGAGCTCACCGACCAGGAAATCGTGCAGGCCGAAGAGCAAGCGAGCCGCGCCGAGGCCGAGCTGCGCGAGGCCATCACCGAGTCCGAGGCCGACGCGGCCGAGGTCGCCTACACGCTGCGCGAGCTGCGCATGCGCGTCGAGGAGGAGATCCGCCGCGGCCTGCCGAACCTCGAGGGCGTGCTCGACGACCTCAACCGCGCGTCGGCGCCGGTGGTGCCGCTCGACCGGCACCACGCCCGCCTCATCGAGGCGCGCGCCGACGCCGTGCGCGCGCGCATGTGGGTCGTGGCCGGCATGCAGGACGACCTCAAGCGCTTCGGCTTCGAGCTGGCCGACGCGGTGCAGACGGCCGAGGCGGCGCGCGAGGCGCTGCAGAAGTCGGTCGAGACGCCGCGCGTGAACATGACGCGGCGCTTCGAGCGCATCCGCGCCGTGACCGCCGACCTCATCGCCAAGCAGAGGATCGCCAACCCGCCGACGCCGCGCCGGCAGCGGCCGCGCGTGCGCCTGCAGGCCGCCATCGATCTGCACTCGGCCAGCAACTTCTTCCGCGGCTTCTCGGAGAACATCTCCGACGGCGGCGTCTTCATCGCCACCGAGGAGCAGCTGCCGGTCGGCACCGAGGTCGACATCGCCTTCACGCTGCCCGACGGCGTCGAGATCCGCGGTCGCGGCGTCGTGCGCTGGGCGCGCGGCGCCGGCCCCGACTCGGCGGCCGGCCTCGGCGTGCAGTTCATCAACCTGTCGGGCGCCGCCAGCGACGCGGTCCAGAACTTCCTGACCATGCGCGAGCCGCTGTTCCATCCGGAGTGACGGGCGCGCGTGACGGGCCCGAGTGATGGGCCCGAGTGATCGGTCGGAATGATCAGCCGGACTAAGGCTGGGCGATCTCGGCGGAGACCTCGGCCTCGGGCGAGCGCTCGATGCCGTCGCTGGCGACCACGCGGCAGGTCCACGTCTCGCCCGACACGGTGTGGTCGGCGGTGACGTGATCGGTGTCGCCGATGCCATTCTGGAAGACGCCGTTGCGGTACCAGGCGTAGCGATAGGTCACGCGATCGAGGTCGTAGCTCGGCGTCTCGATGACGCAGTGGAGGTCGACGTTCGGCCCCGGCACCGGCGGGTCCATGGCCAGCACCGGCCTGGTCGGCGGCACGTTCACCGGCGTCGCCACCTGCGTCGCCGGGTTGTCGTCGAAGCTGATGACGATGGGCGGCGCGAACACGGCGCAGGTGCCGCCGCAGCCGTCGTCGCCGCACTGCTTGCCCTCGCAGGCCGGCGTGCAGTCGTTGGTGCAGGCGCCGGCGACGCACGAGTAGCCCGACGGGCACGAGCCGCAGCTCCCGCCGCAGCCGTTGTCGCCGCACGACTTGCCGTCGCACTGCGGCGCGCAGTCGACCGAGCAGTGCCCGCCGACGCAGAGCTGGCCGAAGCCGCAGCTGCCGCAGCTCCCGCCGCAGCCGTCGCTGCCGCAGCTCTTGCCGTCGCACGACGCCACGCAGTCGCCCTGGCACTGGCCCTCGACGCAGCTCGTGCCGACGCCGCACGGGTTCCGCGTGACGTTCCTGAAGAGCGCGGTCTTCCGGCAGTTGCCGCCGTAGCAGAGGTTGCCCGGATCGAGGATGTCGGTGCAGCCGTAGATGAAGCTGCCGCACTCCTCCGGGGTCCACGCCGCCAGCACGTCGGGCATGTCGTCGCCGTCGAAGTCCCAGCTCGCGCCGTTGCCGAGGCCGGGCTTCTCGCTGCCGGCGTTGTAGCTCGGGGCCACGTCGAGCACGGGGTAGGCGGGCACCCAGCCCGACGCGTCATCGGCCGCGAGGTTCAGGAGGATGTAGGCCGCGCCCGGCTGGCCGTCCTCGTCGAGCCCGCCGACGATGTCCTGATCGCCGTCGCCGTCGAAGTCGTTCACCGACACGAGGTTCACCGCGACCGGGATCTGCGCGGCGATGCCCTTCATCGGCTCGAAGGTGCCGTCGCCGTGGCCCTCCATGATGAAGAGGTCGGTGGGCTCCGAGCCGGTCGACTTCTGGGCCAGCCCGAGCAGATCGGCGAAGCCGTCGCCGGTCAGATCCTTGGCCGTCGGCGCGAGCCCCCACTGCCAGTGGCCGAAGGTGCCCGGCCCGAACAGCGGGCTGTAGTCGAAGGCCGGCCGCACCTCGCGGAAGTGGCCCTGGCCGTCGTTCATCCACAGGATGCCCGACTTGCCGCGCTTGAAGTATTGCAGGCCGACGAAGTCGAGCTGGCCGTCCTGATCGAGGTCGGCCACCGGCCCGAGCTGGTCGCCCGGCTGCAGCGTGAAGAGCTCGGTCAGCGTGATGGCGTCCTGGCCGGTGCAGGCCGAGCGCGCCAGCAAGACGCGCGTCGGCGGCAGGCAGTAGGTGTCGCCGCCCACCGGGTGCGAGCGCGTGTCGACGCACTGCTCGGTGGCAAACGCGGTGCAGTCGC
The DNA here is from genome assembly GCA_046351155.1 of Myxococcota bacterium. Lineage (GTDB taxonomy): Bacteria > Myxococcota_A > UBA9042 > PHBI01 > PHBI01 > JAXLYZ01. The sequence goes on along the minus strand of JAXLYZ010000004.1, from coordinate 373,147 downwards.
TGTTGCTGGTGCAGATCTTCCGGCAGATGCCGTTGTCGGCGCAGGTGAAGCCGGCGTCGCAGTCGGTCGTGAGCGTGCAGGTCTTCCGCCCTTCGGTGACGGTCTCGGTGACGATGAGGTCGAGCCAGCGGTCGCCGTCGAAGTCGCCGACGGCGTGCACCGAGAAGCGATTGGGCGACGGGAACTCGAGCACGATCGGCTCCTCGAAGGTGCCGTCGCCCACCGCCGGATAGACGCTGACGGTCTCGTCGTACCAGTCGCGCGCGAAGAAGAGCTCGCCCCAGCGCGAGCCGCTCTCGTCGGTCTGGCCGTCGCAGTCGTTGTCGGTCTGATCGCCGCAGACCTCGATCTGGCCCTCGTCGGTGATGCCGTCGCAGTCGTCGTCGATGTCGTTGCCGCAGATCTCCTTGTGCGGCTCGAGCGGCGACACCGGGCACTCGAGGCGGGTGCCGTCGGTCGAGCACACCCACTTGTCGACGACGCGGCAGGCGCCGGTGCCGACCGAGCACAGCGTGCCCTTCGACGGGAAGTCCTCGTCGGTGATGGTGTCGCAGTCGTCGTCCACGCCGTTGCAGAGCTCGCTCCCGCCCGCGCCGGCGGCCGCGTCGCACACGACGCCGGTGCCTGCGTCGTTGCACACCACCTTGCCGCTCTTCACGCAGGTGCCGGTGCCGGCCTGGCAGTCGGTGCCGAGGCCGATGAAGTCCTCGTCGAAGAGGTTGTCGCAGTCGTCGTCGTCGCCGTTACACACCTCGGGCGCGCCGAAGTAGACGTTCGGATCGTTGTCGCGGCAGTCGGCGCCCGCGGCGCAGCCCGAGCCGTGGAGGTCGCCGTCGCCGTCGATGCACTCGCCCGCGCCGCCGGTGCCGCGCGCAGGGACCGCGTGCTCCGGTCCGTTCTGGGCGTTCGAGACGAAGCGCAGCACGTCCTCGTGGAGGCCCGCCGTGTTGGCGTAGAAGCTGACGCGCACGATCTTCTTCTGGCCGGCCGGCACGACCAGGTGGGTCAGGTTGGCGCCGAAGTAGCCGTCGCCGGTGTCGAAGGCGATGCTGCTGATGGTGATGTCGGCCGTGCCGACGTTCTCGAGCTGGAGATCGATGGGCTTGGCGTCGCCGATGAGCACGTTGCCGAAGTCCAGCGTCGGCGGGTCGAAGACCAGCGTCGCCGCCACCGGCACGAAGCTGTCGGCCGTGTCGCCCGCGGTCGCGTCGGTGGTGGTGGCGGTGTCGCGGCCGTTGCCGTCGTCCGACGGGCACCCGGCGAGCGACGCGACGAGGAGGAGGAGCGGGACGCGGAAGTGCATGCGCGCGTGCCTCATGAGCGGTCGGCGGACAGTCGGGGCTCGTAGAGGAAGCCGTAGCGATAGAGGGCGTCGAGCGCGTCGCCGCCGTCCGGACCGACGTCCTCGACGATCTCGTCGGCGGGGCGCGTGCCGTCGCAGCGCGCGAGCACGGCGCGCTCGGCGGCGATGAGCGGCACCTCGCGGAGCCACAACGACGTGGCCGTCGCGGCGCCGGAGCGGGCCTGCGCGAGCGCGTAGGCGGTCGTGCGCGGGTGGGTGTCGGCCGCGGGCGGCGACGCCAGGAGTGGCGGCCGGGCGCGCGCGAGCTCGATGGCGTCGGCGAAGAACAGCTCGACCACCGCCGCCTGCGCGGTGATGCGGTCGCGCGGGAAGCCCTTGGCCAGGGCGCGGTCGACGAGCTCGCTCACCGTGACGAGCCCGTCGAGGTCGGCCAGCGCGTGCTCGAGCATCCAGCGCGCCTCGACCGTGGCGCGGCCCTCGAGCTCGAAGCCCGGGCGCGCGCCGATGACGAAGCGGGCGAAGTCGTCGACGTGGGCCTGACGCTTGAGCTCGATGCCGTGGCGGCAGAAGAGGCTCGTGCGGAAGCGCGTGTCGAAGAAGAAGTCGAGGTACTGCTGCTGGCGGACGATGTCGGGGATCTCGCCCAGCATGGTGCGCAGCGCCGACGACGCGCGTCCGAGCCGCGGCTCCGAGGGCCGCGCGTTGGTGAGCCACTGCAGCCGGTGGCGGCCCGCTTCGGCGACGGCGTGCTGGAGGGGGGAGGGGGGGGGCTCGCGCGGCAGGAGCTCGCGCAAGAGCGTCTCGTCGCTCAGCGCGTCGACCTCGGCGCCGAGCCGCTGCATGATGAGCGTGCGCATCGGGCCGTGCACCGACTCCCAGCGCCGGATGTGCCAGCGCGCGATGGCGCGCGCCTGCGACACGCGCTCGGCGTCGTCGTCCAGGGCCTCGACGTGGAAGGCCATGAGGCGTCGCAGCGGCTCGGCCAGGTGCTGGCCGGGCCAAGCGTCGAAGCTCACGAGCGCGATGCCGTGGGGCGCCAGCACCTTCTCGACGAGCCGCCACAGCGCGCCGCGCTCGGCGTCGCCGACGCGCGAGAGGAGCCCGTGGGCGACGACGTAGTCGAACTCGCCGAGCTGACGCGCCGCGCTCTCGGCGGCCTCGAGCCCGGCGTGGATGGCCGTCACGTTGCCGAGCCGCAGCGTCACCGCGGTCTCGGCCATGCGCAGCGCGCGCAGCGCGTCGGCCTCGACGCCGACCCACTTGGCGTCCGGCCACGCGGCCGCGAGCGGCAGGATGCTGGCGCCGTCGCCGGCGCCGAGCTCGAGCACGCGCGCGTGCGCGAGGTCGACCGCCGGCACGCCGTGCAGCGCGCCGAGCAGGCTCATGCGATCGGGGTGGAGGAACGGCTCGACCACCCCGGGCCAGGGGGGCAGGGCGGCGAGCGGCGGGGCTGACGGCGCGGGCGAGGTCATCATCTCGCGACGATACTACCGGGTTGCCGGACTCCCGTCCTGCGATTGCTGTGGCCTCGCGCCAGGCGCGTCGAGGCGACGCGCGTGGTCCGCCGGGTGACCCGGCTCGACCGCGAGCTCAGGGCGCGACGGTGCGCGCCCTCGCCGACCGTCACGCCATCATCAAGGCGATCGCGGTCATGGTGCCGAGCACGGCCACCGTGGCCCACAGGCGCCAGGACGGCGGACCCTGCAGGTCGGCGGCGATGTTGTGGAGGCCCATGACCTCGCCCGAGCCGCTGTGCTCGAGGTCGACGATGCGTCGAGGGTCGGGCCCGCGCGCCGCGCGAGGCTGGTTGCGGGTGGACGTGGGGCCGCGCCGGCCGGACTCGGTGTCGTTGTCGTGGGTATGCATGGCATCCAAGACATCGGTCGGTCGGTCGAAATCCCTTAGGACAAACTTCGCGCCCCGCGCGCGGAGGCGCCTCCTTCAGTCGCGCGGCCGGGCCTGGAAGGCGCCGAAGTCGAGGCCGCGGTGGATGACCGTGAAGACCAGGAGGTCGGGCCCGCCGGGGATGACGGCGAAGCTGTGCTCGGCGCCGTCCTCGCCGATGGTGAAGTCGCCGGCGCTGAGGCGCCCGCCGTCCGACAGGCGGGCGTGGCCTTGGATGACCAGCACCTTCTCCTCGCCGAGGTGCTTGTGGTGCGGGAACTCGTTGCCGGCCCCGACGCGCACGAAGCCGCGCAGGCAGTCGGCCGTGCGCGGGCCGCCCTCGACCCACCACGCCATGGCGCCCGGCGCCGCGCGCTCCCAGATGCCGCCGTCCCACACCTGGTCGAGCAGCCCTTGGCCACGGCCTCGGGCACGTCGGCCATCGCCGCGACCCGCGGCACGAAGCGATCGAAGCGACCGACCGACGACAGCGACGCCAGCAAGCGCTCGCGGCCCTCGGCGGGCGGGCGCTCGGGCTCCGTCATCGCGGCCAGGAGCTGGGGTCCCATGGCCGCCAGCGCCTCGAGCTCGGGGTCGACACTCATGCGTTTCCTTTGCGTCGTACGAAGTCGCGGCCGTAGCCGGGGCCGAGCTCGGTGCGCCTCGCGGCGCGCCGTGGCCGGCTATCGACCCCACACGACTTGTCAGCGATCCGCCGGCGCAGGAGCCGCGGATCCTTCAGAGGTACGAGTATGGCCCCGGACTGGATCGGTTACCGCGCGCCGGGTCGTTCACGACGGCCAGGCGGCGCGGGCTCAGCCGTCGATCGGATCGCGGTGGCGCAGGACGCCGCCGGGGAGCTCGATGCCCTCGGCCGCGACCACGAAGAACAGGAGGTCGGGTCCGCCGGGGGCGGCGAAGTAGCTGTGGCTCGTGCCCGGCTCGGATCGGACGATGTCGCCCGGCCGGGCCACGACGCCGTTCGAGTCGAGCAGCGTGCCCTCGAGGACGAGCTGGAGCTCGACGCCGAGGTGGGTGTGATCGGGGAAGGTCGCGCCGGCGCGGAGCCGCGCAAAGCCGCGGATGCAGCGGGCCGCAGCCGCGCCGCCCTCGACCCACAGCGCGTCCATGCCGGGGAACAGATCGCGCTCCCACTGGGCTGGTGTCGGCCACGCGGTCGAGCAGCGCCTTGGCCTTCTCGAGGCTCACGTCGACCAGGGCGGCGACCTTCTCGGCGAAGCGGTACAGGCGTCCGGGGCCCTCGGTCGCGGCCAGCACGGTGCCGCCGCAGCTCGGGCGAGGGCGACAGCGGCTCGAGCGTCGCGACCAGCGCCGCGAACGTCTCGGCGTCGCGCGGTCGTCGAGCGCATCGGCCAGGAATGGATCCAGGTTCGGGTTCATGACTCACTGACCCCCAGCGCCTGCCGGAGTTTCGTCATCGCCGATCGTACGCGCGACTTGACGGTTCCGATCGGTATCCCCAGCTCGTCGGCGATTTCGCTCGACGACAGTCCATCGAAGAAGCCCAGCACGATGACCGCGCGCTGGTCCTCGGGCAGGCTCGTGAGCGCGCCGCGCAGGCGATGCGCGTCGAGCCGCTCGTCGAGCTGCCCCGATGCGGCCGAGCCGGCCTGGGCGCGGCGCGGCGCATCGTCTCTTCCTCGCGGTCGGTCATCGACCTCGCGGCGCGCGTGGCCGGCCGAGCGCAGCCGGTCGAGGCAGCGCGAGCGCATGCGCAGGACGAGCCACGTCTTCACCGTCGCGCGCTCGGGGTCGTAGTCGCCGGCGTGCTTCCAGACCTCGACGAAGACGTCGTGGAGGATGTCCTCGGCCTCGCGGCGCTCGCTCAGCATGCGGACGCCGAGCGCCAGGAGCCAGGGCGAGTGCCGGTCGTAGAGCCGCCCCAAGGCCGGGCGGTCGCCGCGCGCGACGGCGGCCAGATCGACGACGTCGTCGTGTGCCGGGCCTTGCTCGACAGGAGGTACGATCATGTCGCGGGCGTGGTTGGCGGAAAGGGGCGAGCCCGGTTCCGGGAGGACGGCGCTCATCGGCGTGAACGATAGCCCAAAGTGCGTGGCGTGTGGCAACGAATTCTCCGAGTGAAGCGGAGCGGAGTCGGTGTGTTGCCTGATTACGACCAGCGCGTTCGTGTGGTTACCCGGGCCATTGTGTCGTTTGTTATGGCGCCGAAGCCTGCTACACCAGAGGAGTGATGCGGGCACACCGTCAGCGCCAGCGGGGGCGCGATGTCCACGTCCATGACCGCGAGCGCGGTGCGTGGCCGGCGTGGCGTCGCGGCGCGCGCGCGCTGGCGGCGGCCGCCGCCACCGCGGGCCTCGTCGCCTGCGATGGCGCTGGACCGGTGGCTCCCAGCGACGACGGCGCCTCGCCGACGCTCGGGCTGAAGGACCAGGCCTCGCTCGAGTGGCTCTTGTGCCCGGCCGAGCGCCCTTGCGGCGTGCACGCCAGCGTCGCCCTGCGCACGGTCGCGTGCTCGGCCGCCATCGGCCGCAGCGAGGCCCTGCTCCACGACGCCCAGGGCCTGCGCAGACCGACGCTGGTCACCGGCTTCGTGCGCCTTCCCGACCGGGGCCGACGCCCAGGACGCGCTCCTCGGCTTCCACCCGCGCCTCCTCTGCTACGACGCCGGCGACCCGGCCGTGCCCGCCAGCTGGGCGCCCGCCGGCGGCATCGCCGTCGCGCCGGCCGCGGGCGAGAACGTCTTCTACGCCGACGCCGATCCGGCCACCGGCCGCACCTACACCGACACGGCGCGGCTCCTGGCGCCGGTCGCCGACCACGCCTTCTGCGCGCTCGACGCCTGGGGCTTCGTCGCGTTCGCGGCCGCCGACGCGCAGCCGCGCCGCCTCCAGCACGAGCAGTTCGCTACCGCCGTCGAGTGGCACGGCGTGCTCGTGCCGGGCGCCGGCGGCTTCGATTGCCACACCGACCCGGGCGACCTCACCTGGGTGCGGCGCACGACGGCCGTGTCGATCACCCACGACCGACCCGATCCGAGCGCCAAGGGCGAGCTGCCGGCGACCCACACGATCGTCATGATCCTTGACGATTCCGCGGGCCTGCGCGCCGTCGCCGTGGCCGACTCGACCTTCCCCGCGGCCGCTCACCAGGCGCCCGAGCCGTTCCTCGAGCGCAGCCTCGCCATCGCGCTGCCGGGCGTCGTGCCGAGCGCCACCTGGACCTGCCCCGACGTCGTCGCCGGTCGGCTCGTCGACGTCGCGGTGCGGCTCGAGGACGCCGACGTGCACGCGCCGATCGGCGCCGTCGTCGTGAAGCGCGAGGTCAGCGATGCGCTCGGCACGCGCGCCTGGGACTGCGAGCGCGACGCGTCGGGCGCGTGCGTGCTCTACGACGACCCGGACGTGCCGGCGCAGGCGCCGTGCCTGCTACCGATCGTCCTCGCGCACTGACCTCGCGGTACGGGTCAGGGGGAGATTCTCCGCTCGCTGGCGAGCGGCTCCGAAGGCCTTCTGACCCTACCACCCGCACTTCTGGCCCTTGTTCTGCTCGTCGAGCCAGGCCGAGAGCGGGGCGAAGTAGTCGAGGATGGCCGAGGCATCCATCTCGCGCTTGCCGGTCATGGCCTCGAGCGCGTCGGGCCACGGCTTCGAAGCGCCGCTCTCGAGCAGGGCTTCCAAGCGCTTGCCGGCCTCCTTGTTGCCGTAGACCGAGCAGGTGTGGAGCGGGCCCTTCTCGCCGGCTGCCTCGCACAGCGCGCGGTGGAACTGGAACTGCAGCACCGCCGCCAGGAAGTAGCGCATGTAGGGCGTGCTCGAGGTGACGTGGTACTTGGCGGCCGGGTCGAAGTCGTCCTCGCTGCGCGGCGCGGGCGGCATGACGCCCTGGTACTGGCGCTTGAGATCCCACCAGTGCTTGTTCCACTCGCTGGGCGGCGTCTTGCCGGAGAAGACGTCCCAGCGCCACTGGTCGATGAGGCGCCCGAACGGCAGGAAGGAGATCTTGTCGAGCGCCCGCCGCATCTGCTCGTTGATGACCGCCTTGTCGTCGCTCGGCGCCTTGGCGAAGAGGCCGAGATCGACAAGGTACTTTGGCGTCATCGAGAGCGCCACGGCGTCGCCGATGGCCTCGTGGAAGCCGTCGTTGGCGCCGTTCTGGAAGAGCGTCGGCAGGTCCTTGTAGGCCAGGTAGTAGTAGATGTGGCCGAGCTCGTGGTGGATGGTCACGAAGTCGTCGTCGTTCACCTCGATGCAGACCTTGATGCGCACGTCGCCGTCGTAGGTGACGTCCCAGGCGCTGGCGTGGCAGACGACCTCGCGGTCGCGCGGCTTGGTGAGCATCGAGCGCTCCCAGAAGGTGGGCGGGAGCGACGGCAGGCCGAGCGAGGTGAAGAAGCCCTCGGCGTACTTCACGACCCCCTTGGCGTCGACCTTCTTGGCCTTCAGCGCCTTCGTCAGATCGAGGCTGGCCGCGCCCTTGTAGGGCTCGAGCACGGGGTAGAGCGAGCTCCAGTCCTGGGCCCACATGTTGCCCATCACCTGCGCCGGGATGGGGCCCTCGGCCGGCACCTTGTCCGCACCCCAGGCGGCCGAGAGGCGCTGCCGCGCGTAGCAGTGGAGCTTCTCGTAGAGCGGGCGCACCTGCTGCCACAGGCGCTCGATCTCGGCCTCGAAGTCGGCCGGCGGCATGTCGTAGCCCGAGCGCCAGAGGTCGCCCATGTCGCTGAAGCCGAGCTCCCTGGCGCCCTGGTTGCCGAGCTCGACCAGGCGCTCGTAGGGCTTCCGCGACTCGGCCGCGGTCGCGTGCCAGCCGGTCCAGGCCTCGGTGAGCTCGCCGAAGTCCTTGGAGGTCTGGAGCACGTGGGTGAGCTCCTGCAGGTCTCTGCAGGTCTCGGCGCCGGTCTTCGGATCCTTCTTGCAGGCCTTGGCCTCGCCGTAGTGGCCCTCGAGCTTGGCCGAGATGTTGGCCAGCTCGTCGCGCAGCCGCGGGTCGGCCGGCGCCGGCAGGGTCGGCGACACGCGCAGGAGCGTCAGCGCGCGCCGCGTCACCGCATCGGTCGGCGTGTCGCGGAAGGTGGCGGCCATGGGGATGGCCGTCGACAGGTACTCCATCATGTCCGACTGGGCGCTGGCGGCGTTCCGCTCGGTGTCGGAGGTGATGTAGGTGTTCTTGATGAACTCGGCCGTCTCGGCGCGCGCGTGAAGCTTGTGCAGCGCGGCGTTGGCGTCGTCGATGAAGCGCTTGGCGTCGTCGGCGGTCGGGGCCGCGGCCGGCCCGGGCTTGGGCTCGCCGCTCGGCCCGGTAGGGCCGGGCGTGGGCGCGGTGGCCGGCGTCGCCGGGGCGGTCGGCGGGGCCGCGGTCGGCGCCGAAACGACCGCGACGTCGGCGCGCGGGGTCGCCGGGGTTTGGGGTGCCTTCGAGCCGCAGCCCGAGGTGAGGACGACCAGGAGCGCGGCGGGGAGGTGCTTGTGCATGGCGCCCCAGCGTTAACCCGGCGGCCGGCGCCGTTCAAGGGCGACCGCTTCGTTCGAAGAAGCGAACCCCTTTGACCACCTCGCGTCGTCTGAGACAGGGTGCCATCCTCCGCCGACCGTTGGCTCGCGCCACGTTCGCCGAGCGGCACGTACCTCCGTCGATTCGAGGTCCCATGCGACGTCTCGCGCTGTCTTTCGGGCTCGTCCTCGCTCTGGTCGCTCCGAGCACCTTCGCGGCTCCGCCCTCGGGCATCCCCGACGCGCCGTCGCTCGGCGAGCGCCAGGCGCTCCTGCGCGACATCCTGCGGAACTCGGACTTCCGGCCGAGCGCCAAGGCCACCGCGCACGCCGCCGCCCAAGGCATGGTCTTCGACCTCGACGCGCCGTTCGTGCCGAAGGCGCCGATCGCCGCCGACGCCGCGCCGATCAAGGTCGTCGGCGAGATCGCCGTCATGGAGGGCGACGACCAGATCGTCACCGACTACGGCAACGGCGACTACGGCCTGCGCTACGACAACGGGCGCCAGGATCCGATGTCGGTCACGCAGCGCTTCATCGAGCAGTTCGGCGACGAGTACGACTTCATCGCCGTGTGGACCGCGTTCTGGGACAACGGCGCCGACGGCCTCGCCTACTACGTGCCGATCTTCAACGACGTCACCGGCCTCGGCCAGGAGAAGTTCAACCAGCGGCAGTACTGGGGCGTGGCCAACAACGGCAAGCTCCAGGGCTTCCTCAACATGAAGGCCATCGACGTCTACGGCAACATCGCCAAGGCCGACAACTACGTCTACCCGGTCATCGGGCAGGAGTTCTCGCACCGCTGGCTCGCCACCATGCAGTTCCAGCGCGACAACGGCCAGGTCTCGGACGCCACGCTCGGCCGCGACAAGGCGCACTGGTCGTCGCTCCTCCAGGCCCACGCCTCGGTGCAGGACGGCAACGAGTGGCGCGACAACAACGACGGCACCTTCTCGCTGCTCGACAACATGTCGCGCTACAGCCAGCTCGACCTCTACGGCATGGGCATCCTCGGCCCCGACGAGGTCGATCCGTTCTTCCTCATCGAGAACGCCACCTACCGCGGCCAGTCGTACGACGGCCTCACCACGTGGCCGGCCGGCGTGAAGATCAACGGCACGCGCACCGACATCAGCATCGACTCGATCATCGCCGCCAACGGCATCCGCAAGCCGTCCTTCAAGGACGCCCCGCACGACTTCCGCATGGCCTTCGTGCTGGTGACGGCGCCGGGCCAGACGGCCGACGACGTGGCCGACCAGGTGGCCACCATCGAGACCTTCCGGAACATCTGGGAGCAGAAGTACAGCGAGTGGACGCTCGGCCGCTCGACCATGTGCACGCGCGTCACCGCGCAGTGCGACCGGCCGTCGCTCAAGATCGTGAGCCACGCCGTGCACGAGCTCTCGGGCGACGGCGACGAGATGGCCGAGCCGGGCGAGAAGGTGGCCGTGTCGCTGACGCTGACCAACAACGGCGGCGGCACCGCGATCGCGCCGCGCATCCACCTGACGGTGCCCGACGGCTCGGGCCTCACCGTCGAGCAGACGCCGGTGACGCTGTCCGACCTCGCGGCCGGCGAGAGCGTGACGCTCGACCAGGCCTTCGTGGTGGACGTCGCCGACGACGCCGCCTGCGGCAGCGACGTGACGCTCGGGCTCGAGGCGGCGACCGACGACTTCCTCACCCAGGCCGACGTGGTGGTGCCGCTCGGCTATCGCTTCCTCTTCTATGATGACTTCAACAGCGACCGCGGCTGGCAGCGCGACGCGCTCGGCACCGACACCGCCAGCAACGGCTTCTGGGAGCGCAGCACGCCCTCCGAGGTCGACGCCAACGGCGCCTTCACCACCCAGCCCGGCGGCGACATGACCGGCGCCGGCGACGGCAAGGCGCTGGTCACCGGGGCCAAGCGCGGCAACGGCCTCGGCGCCTACGACGTCGACGACGGCACGACGTCCATCACCTCGCCGTCGATCCCGCTCGACGACGTGGTCGACCCGCACGTCGACTTCTACACCTGGCGCACGGGTCTCGACTTCAACACCGATCCGAACAACGTGCTGGCCGACGACCACGACCCGCTGACGGTCGAGATCTCGGGCGACGAGGGCGCCACCTGGGCCGTCCTCGAGCAGGACATCTCGAACGACCAGCGCTGGGCGCTGAAGTCGTTCCGCATCCTCGACACGCTGCCGACGGTGCCGGCCACCATCAAGCTGCGCTTCACCATGACCGACGCCGATCCGCAGAGCCTGGCCGAGGCCGCCGTCGATCAGGTGCGCGTGTGGGACCTCCAGACGACCTGCTACGACGCGCCGACCGACCCGACCGACCCGACGGATCCCACCGACCCGACCGACCCGACGGATCCCACCGACCCCATCGACCCGGGCACCGATCCGGGCCAGACCATCGGCGGCCACAACGACAGCGGCTGCGCCGGTGGCGGGGCCGAGGCCGGCCTGCTGTTCGTCGCGGGCCTGGCGTTCATCGCCCTGCGTCGGCGCCAGGTGGCCTGACCCCGAGCATCGACCGGTTGCGCATCGCGGCCTCCTCCGCCACAGTCCCCTCGGGCTTGGTGCAGGAGGCCGTGGCGTGTCTGACCTATCCGGTGGGCGATATCCGCGCGACATGGTGGGCTACGGGCGCGACGTGCCGCACGCGCGCTGGCCGGGTGATGCGCGCGTGGCGGTGCAGTTCGTCCTCAACTACGAGGAGGGCGGCGAGAACAACATCCTCCACGGCGACGCGGCGTCGGAGGCGTTCCTCTCCGAGATCCCCGGCGCCGTGCCGTTCCCGGGGATGCGCCACATCAACATGGAGTCGATCTACGAATATGGCAGTCGCGTCGGATTCTGGCGCCTCTTGCGCATGTTCGACGAGCGCCAGTGGAAGTTCACCTCCTTCGCGGTGACCTCGGCGCTCCTGCGGAACCCCGACGCGGCCTACGCCATGCGCGCGTCGGGCCACGAGATCGCCTCGCACGGGCTCAAGTGGATCGACTACACCCACGTGCCCGTCGAGATCGAGCGCGCGCACATTCGCGAGGCGGTGCGGCTACATACCGAGATCTGCGGCGAGCGCCCGCTGGGCTTCTACCAGGGTCGCATGGGCCCCAACACGCGCGCGCTCTGCATGGAGGAGGGCGGCTTCGTCTACGACGCCGACAGCTACGCCGACGAGCTGCCGTACTACGTCCCCGACGTGACGCCGGGGCGCGAGGGGCGACCGCACCTGATAGTGCCATATACCCTCGACGCCAATGACATGCGATTCTCGACGACCTCGGGATTCTCGCAGGGCGAGGATTTCTTCGTCTATCTGCGCGACGCCTTCGACCAGCTCTGGGACGAGGGCGCCGAGCGCCCGCGCATGCTGTCGGTCGGGCTCCACTGCCGGCTGGTCGGCCGCCCGGGTCGGGCGCGCGCGCTGGCCCGCTTCATGGACCACATCGCCGCGCGCGACCGCGTGTGGGTCGCGCGCCGCATCGACATCGCGCGCCACTGGCTGGCCACGCACCCGCCGGCGCCGCTGGCGTAGGCCTGCCCAAGGTCGCCGAGGTCGCCTCTCAGAGCTCGACCGCCTCGCTCCCGGCCGAGCACACCGGACCGCAGTCCGGTCCGTTGGGCCGCGAGTGGGTGTAGGTCGGGGACACGGTCTTCGTCAGCGCCGCCGCTCCGTCGGGTGCGACCTCGAGCTGCACGCGCCTCGGCGCGCTCTCGACCTTCACCGCGAAGGCCTCGACCGCGCCGGACGCGAGGACGGGCTCGACCGAGAGCCCCGGCGGCGCGCTCGCGGGCGGGTCGCAGCGGCTCTCGCCGCCGGCCACTGCGCACTGGAAGGTGACCGGGGTGCCCGCGACGTCGACGGTGATGGCGTAGCTGCCGGCCGCCCAGGCCCCGTCGCCGTGGGTGACGGTGAGCGAGAGCGAGTTGACGCAGCCGATGTCCGTGCACGAGCCGCCGACGAGCTCGCAGGCGGTGGTGTCGAGCGCGAACAGGAGGAGGAGCGAGGCGGTGATGAGCTTCATGCCTCCGGGTTCAGCAAGAACGCGGCCAGCGGCGGGTGCCGGCTGGCCGTTCGGTGCGGCGAGCGGGCGTCGGACGCCGATGCCCCGGTCGTCAAGCGCCTTTGCAACCGCCGGCCAGTGAGTGAACGAGGCCGTGGCGGCGGGGACCGGGCCCGGGGTGTGCGTATCACCCCGCCGACGCAGGCGTTTTGGCGTCGACACCTCCCTCGGACGGATGACGTCGGTGGGGGGGCGGTATAGCGTGGGCTCGAGGTGAATCATGCGAACGCATCATCGCCATCTTCTCGACCGTCTCGTGATGGTCTTCTTCGTCGCTCCGCACGCCGTCGGCTGCGCCACCACGCAGACGACGAACTGGGAGCTCAATCGGCGCGCGACCGAGCTCGCGCCTCCCGCCGAGGTCCGCTCGACCTGCGGCGGCGACAACGCGTGCGTGGCGCTCTGCGACGCCATCATCGATCGACAGATGGAGGACCCGAAGCTCAAGGACCTCTGCCAGTCCGATCACGGCGACGAGTACGGCATCGAGTCGTGCCGGCCGAGCGGGCAGGACCTGCTCATCACCTGCTATCTCTCCGACTCGAGCAAGGGCTCGTGCAGCATGCCCGACTCGTGAGCCCGGCCTCGGGTAAGCCCGAGGCGGTCGGATCACGAATCAGCGGACGCGTATAGCGGCGCAGGCCCGCGCAGTAGTGGGCCGCGACGCGCTCGGCCAAGAGCGCGCGGCCGCTGTAGAACGCGACCTCGTCGAGCGTGCCGTCGAGGTGGCCCGCGGCGACGAGGCCCGGCGCGCCGAAGACGACCGCGCCGTCGACGACCGAGACGGCGTTGCTGTCGCCGCTCGAGTCGGCGGCGACGCTCGAGCCGACCGCGTCGCCGAGGCGCCAGTAGCCGCTCGGCGCGTCGGCCAGCACCTCGGCGCGCAGGTCGGCGCGGGCGCAGACCGGCTGCGAGGTCACGGCGTGGGTGTCGACGCCGGCGTCGCCGGCGCGCTCCTCGACGTCGGCGAAGGGCTCGCTCGCGAAGCCGCTGCCGTCGGGGCTCCAGACGATCACTTGCACGCGCTGGCCCGTCTTCGGATGGTGCACGAGCTCGATGGGGCTGTGCCACAGCGGCCGCGCGTGGCGTCAGGGTGCCGCGGCGTCGCTCCACTTGCGCGCGAATATCGCCAATTTGGCAATATCGCCGGCGCTCAGCACCGAGGGCGCGACGACCACGACGCCGAGCGTCACCTGCGCGCGGTCCATGCCGGCGAAGCCGGCGCCGAGCTGGTCCCAGCCCATGTAGTCGCCGTCGTAGGCGTGGGTCTCGGGCGCGCCGACCGCGGCGCCGTCGATGTAGGCCTGGACCGTGCCGTCGGCGGCGTGGGTGAAGCCGACGAGGCGCGCGCGGTCGTCGGTCTGGTGCTCGCCTCGCAGCACGTGGCCGGCCGACCAGGCGCCGAGGCTGTCGGTGACGACCAGCTCGATCTGCTCGCCGCTGTAGCCGGCCTGGCCGCGGCAGCCGCCGGTGCTGTCGCCGATGACGGTCATGCTCGGGTCGACGTGGTCGAACCAGGGGGCGCTGCGGCCGGTGCGGCCGACCCAGAAGATGCTCCGGCCGTCGGGCTGCGCCTCGCGCGTGGCCAGGTGCATGAAGGCGTCGGTGCCGTCGAGCCACACGCCGTCCTGCGCGCCGAACGCGCCCGCGACGACGAACGGCCGCGGCGCGGCCGCCGCCCCCCCGGTGGGCGCCGTGCCCGCTCGCGTCGGCCCACTGCGAGAGCGGCGCCGCGGCCCGGGCGCATGCGGAAGACGTAGCCGTCCATGGCGTTGCCGCTGGCGTGGACGACGCCGCTCGGGGTGATGGCGATGGCGTCCGCGTGGCCGGGCTGCATCGGCGCGTTGGCGGCGCGCGTCCAGGCGACGCCGTCCGCGCTGTGCCAGAAGTCGTTGTGGTTCAGCTGGTCGGCCTCGTAGCCGCTCGACACCCAGAGCTCGCCGCCGGCCGCGAAGGTGTTGTGGTACTCGCGGCCGGTCCAGGGGGCGGCGCCGTCCGGCGAGACCTCGACCCAGCTCGCGCCGTCGAAGGACCAGACGTCGTTGTAGAAGATGCGCGGCCCGTCGTCATCGTAGGTGCCGCCGCCCATGAGCCACAGCTTGCCGTCGAATTCGACCGGGTTGTAGGCCATGCCGCGCGCGGCCCACGGCGCGTCGGCGAGCCGCGTCCAGCTGGCGCCGCCGTCCCGCGAGCGCCACACGTCGTGGAGCACCGTCGACGGGTCGGCGATGCTGGTCTGGCCGCCCATGAGGTAGAGGTCGCCGGCGTAGGTGCCGACCATCTGCAGCACGCGGCCCTCCCACGGCGCGTGCGCGGTGACCTCCTCCCAGGTGACGCCGTCGGCCGAGCGCCAGACGTCGCCGGTCACGTGGAAGATGTCGCCGCCGACGACATAGGCATATTCGACATTGTCATATTCGTAGGTGAGCCAGCCCGCGGTGTGGCGCGGCAGCCAGCGCGCGCCGGGGCCGGACTCGGGCGGGCTCGGGTCGTCGGGCAGCTCGAGCGTCCAGGTGGCGCCGACGTCGTCCGACGACCACACCTCGTTCGTCGTGTACTGGTCGTGCCACTCGGCGACCTGCGGGCTGTACCAGCCGCCGAGGAGCCACAGCTTGCCGGCCAGCCACACGAGGCCGGCGCCGTCGCGCGGGTGCCACGGCGCGCTGCTGGCGCGCTGCTCCCAGAGCCAGGCCGGGCCGAGCGGCGCGTCCAGCGTGAGGCCGGCGGCGCTGGTGTAGACGCGCGCGTCGGCGATCTGCGTCGGGCTCCAGGCCTCGTACGCGGCGAGCAGGGTGGCCGTCCCGTCCGGGGTCGCCAGCGCGACGTCGTAGTGGCCGGCCGCGAGCGCCGGCGCGACGCAGGTGGCGTGGGCGTCGTCGGCGACGGCGAGGTCGGCGCAGGCGAGCCCGCCGATGGTGATCGCGGTCGTCGCCAGGAGGTGCGTGCCGGCGAGCGCGGCGCGCACGCCTCCCAGCGTGTCGCCGAGCGGCGGATCGATCGACGCGAGCGTCGGCGCCGGCGCGGTCACCTCCGCGTCCGCGTCCGTGCTCGTGATCGTGTCGGGGCTCGTGCTCGTGCTCGTGTCGGGGCTCGTGCTCGCATCGCCGCACGCGGCCAGGGCCAGCGCGAGGCCGAGGCCGAGGTCTGCCCGGATGCTCATTGCGTGTTCCCCACCAGCACGAACGGCGCCCAGTAATACGGATGCGACCAGTCGGGCGGCAGCGCGTCGCCGGGCGCGGGCGGCGCGGCCGACGCGCCGAGCTTGCCGTGCAGCATCTCGAGCTGCGCCTGGCGCAGCGCCTCGAGCTTCGACATGCCGGCCTGGTTGTGGAGCTCGTAGAAGCGCTGCATGAGCCGCCCGGTCGAGCGATCGGCCACCGGCCACAGCGTCGCCAGCACCGCGCGCGCGCCCTTCCGCTGGGCCAGCACGGCGAAGCTCTCGACCTCGCGCCCGGCCAGATCGTCGCTGTCGCCGGTGGCGGTGTTGCACGCCGACAGCGTCAGGAGGTCGACCCCCTGGAACAGGTTCGGCAGGTTCTCGAGCTCGGTCACGGTGAGCCGCCCCTTGCCCAGCACGAGAAACGAGAGGTCCTTGTCGCCGGGCGTGAAGGCGAAGTGGCTGGCGATGTGGACCACCGGCCACTTCCGCGCCAGCAGCGCCAGGAGCTCGTCCTTGCCGAAGCCGTCGTCCATGATCTCGACGCCCGGCAGCGCGCCGTCGACGTCGCTCGTGGCCGGGTCGTCGACGATGCCGTCGAGCTCGCTCTTCACCGCCGGCAGCGGCGGGAAGCCGTCCTGGCCCTTGGTCACGCCCGCCGCCAGCACGCGCCAATTGGAAAGCGGCTTGTCTTTCAGGCGGGCGCGCGAGGCGGGCGTGAAGACCGCGCTCGGCCAGCGCTCGACGAGGTACTTCTCGCCGTCCCAGAGCGCGCCCATCGGCACGTAGCGCAGCGCGCGATCGAGCGACCAGATGATGGTCCTGGCCTGGGCCTGGTCGAGGTGCTTGGCGATGGGCGCCACCAGGCGATCGTAGAGCTCCTGAGCCGCCGGGCGCGGGTCGGACTGCGGGTCCTGTAGCGCGTTCCGGAAGTTGCTCACGTAGGTGTTGAGCTCGTCCAGCGGCAGCTGCACCGACTCGGCCACTTGCGCGTCGGCCGACACCACGATGGCGTGGTAGGCGTCCTCGGTCACCAGCGTGTAGACCGCCACCGTGCCGGGCAGCTCGGCGAGATCCGGGCCGATGCCGGTGCCCTCGCGCAGGTCGTCTATGCCCTTCGACGTCACCTTTTGATCGGCCAGGCTGGCCAGGAATTTGCCAAATCTGCCATTGGCAGTCTCGAGCTGCGCTCGCAATTGCGCGAGCCGCTTCTCGTCGGCCGGGGTGAGCGACATCTGCGCCGCCAGCGCGCCATACTCGCGGCCGACGGCCATCACCTGATCGGCCGCGGCGCGGTAGCGCTTCTCGAGGTCCTTCTCCGACTTGGTGAGCGGCACGGCGCTACTGGCCGAGGCGTCGACCGAGCGCGTCCAGTCGTCGGCCTCGGTGATCTTCAAGAGCGCCAGGACGCGCTCGGCCTCGATGAGCCGGCCCTCTTGCACCAGCAGCTCGGCCAGGCGCCGGTAGGTCTGCTCGCGCGTCTTCAGGAAGTCGCGCTCGGCCTCGGCGTCGACGCCCTTGGCCGACTGCTTCACGTCCTGGTGCGCGGCCACCGCCAGCTTGCCGTAGACGATGGCGAGGTCGGTCTTGTGGAGCCGCGCCGCGACCACCATCAGGCTCGACAGGGTGAGGCCCTCGCCGGCCCGATCGCCCACCTCGCGCCGGATGACCAGCGCCTTGTTGAAGGCGTCGAAGGCCTCGCGCAGCGCGTCGTGCTCGGCGGCGATGCCGCCGGTGGTCTGCTCGATCTGCGCTTCCAGCGCGCGCGCGTGCGAGCGCCGCGCCAGCTCGCGCGCCTCGTCGAGCAGCGCGTGGGCCTCGTCCTGGCGTCCCTGGCCGGCGCGGATGCGCGCCAGGTTGTTGGCGATGGCGGCCTGGCTCGTCTCGTCGCGCGTCATGCCGCGCGCCTCGACCAGCAGCGGCTCGGCCTCGGCGAAGCGGCCGAGCGTCATGTAGGTCACGCCGAGGTTCTCGAGCGCGACCGCGACGCCGCCGTCGGAGCGCACGCGGCGCTTGAGCGCCAGCGCGGCCTGGAGATCGGGCAGGGCCTTCTGGTTCTGGCCGAGCAGGACGCGCGTCCAGCCGAGGTTGTTGTGGGCGACGCCGAGGTTCATCTCGTCGCCCATGTCGTCGAAGACGTCGTAGGCGCGCTTGAACGCCTGAAGCGCCTTGTCGTAGTGGCCGGCCGCCTGCTCGGCCAGCCCGACGAGGTTGTCGGCGCGCGCGCCGACGCGCGGGTCGGCGCAGCGATCGCCGAGCGTAGCGGCGGCCGTCGCCTGGCGTCGGGTCTCGTCGAGGTCGCTGCGCTGGAGACCGAGGCCGGCGGCGTGCAGGTCGAGCTCGGCCTCGGTCAGCACGGCCAGGCAGTCGTGCGGCGCAGGGATCCGCGCCAGCGCGAGGCGCGCGTTGGCGAGCATGGAGTCGGCCTCGCCGAGCGCATCGGCGCCGATGGCTCCGAGCGCCGCATCCATATATAGGCTGGCCTTGACGAACGGGTCCCTCGCCTGCTCGGCCAGGCGCTCCTGCTCGCGAAAGGCGCCGCTGTCGCGGCAGCTGCCGCCGCGATAGATGCCGCCGAGGCCGGCCAGGAAGCCCGAGCCGGGGACCTCGCGGCCGCCGCCGATGGAGGCGATGGCCTTGCCGGCGACCGAGCAGTTGGTGGTCCCCTCGCGCCACAGGCCCTCGAGGCCGTTGTCCATGCCGCCCATGAGCGCGCCGAGCTGGCAGCTGAGCGCGTGGGTCTGGGCGATGACGTCGACGTGCGGGTTGATGGCGATGGCGCGATCGATGGCCTCGGCCACCGGCCGCTCGCACTCGGTGGCCGAGGGATTGGCCACGCCGTGGGCGTATGCCAGCCAGGCGCAGTACGACACCGGCGCCACGGCGAGGAGCGCCGCGACCACCGGCCGCGCGCGCTCGGGGTCGCCCAAGGCGGCCGCGACCTGGGCCTTGCCGAGCGCCTGCAGCGCGGCCTCGGAGAGGTCTTC
Organism: Myxococcota bacterium; assembly: GCA_046351155.1. GTDB lineage: Bacteria > Myxococcota_A > UBA9042 > PHBI01 > PHBI01 > JAXLYZ01. Next base: position 354,270 of record JAXLYZ010000004.1, on the reverse strand, counting down.
GGTCCACAGCATGTCGCCGCGCTCGATCTCGGTCGGGGTCTGGCCGGCGTCGCTCAGGAGCTTGAGGAGCAGGAAGCGCGGGCGCTGGAGGCGCGGCGCGTCGACCGCGCAGGTGCCGGACCAGACCTTGCCGGCGACGCGATCCATCAGCCACAGGAAGACGCGGCCCGGTCCGCCCGGCGCGTCCGGCGCCAGCAGGTTGCCGCCCACCACCCAGCGCAGCTCGGTCGTGGCCAGCCCCGGCGGGGTGGTGGCGGCCGGGTCGGCCAGCCAGGCGGCCTCGGCCTCGGTGGTCGGGAAGAGGCCGGGGTACTCGAAGAAGCTCGAGATGCCCTGGAGCTCGACCAGGTCCATGATGGGGCCGTCGCCCTCGAAGTGGCTGTCGACGCCGCGCAGCGTCAGCATGCGCACCAGCACGTCGGCCAGGCCGATGCCGCGCAGCATCTCGCCCTCGTCGCCGGCCAGCGACGGCTTCAGCGGCAGGACCGCCGCCTTCCACACGCGGCGCTCGAGCGCGGCTTCGGTATGCGCGGTCGGCTGGTCGAGGTCCGCGTCGCTGTGAGCCAGGTGTCGCGTCGCCGGATCGAACGGCACGACCGCGGGGGCGCTGGCCGTGAGCGTCGGCGTCGGCCGCGCGGAGCGATCGGCCTCGGGCTTGGTGGGCGGCGCGCTCGGGCAGGCGCCGCCGAGGGTGAGCGCCGCGAGCAGGGCTGCGGTCTGGCGTGGGTGGGGCAGCACGAGCACCTCGACGGAAGCGAGTCGGGCCGGTATAGCATCCCCGATGGCGAAGCGGCGAATCTGCATCATCTCCACCGGCGGCACCATCGAGAAGACCTACGACGAGCTCGCCGGGGCGCTCCAGAACCGCGTGAGCGTGCTCGACGTCATGCTGGCCTCGCTGAGCCTGCCGCACCTCGAGATCGTGCGCGTGCCGCTCATGAACAAGGACAGCCTCGACATGACGGAGGCCGACCACGTGCTCATCGCGCGCACGGCCGGGTCGATGGCCGAGGGCGCCGACGGCGTGGTGGTCGTGCACGGCACCGACCGCCTGACCGTGACCGGCGACAAGATGGTCGAGCTGCTCGGCGCGCCCAAGGTCCCGATCGTGCTGACCGGCGCCATGCGCCCCTACGAGCTGCGCCGCACCGACGCGCTGCAGAACCTCACCGAGGCGCTCATGGCGGTGCAGATCCTGCCGGCCGCGGTGTGGGTCGTCATGCACTCGCACGCGCTGCGCTTCCCGGGCGTCAAGAAGGACTACCAGGCCGGGACCTTCGTGGCCGGCGATGGGTCCGTGTGAGGACATCGTGAAGTCGGCCCGCGGCCCGTGGCAGGGTCGCCAGGGCCATGCTACGACACCGCCGTCTCGAGCACTTGGTAGGCCCCGATGCAGGTCACGCTCCAGCCCCCGACGCCCTTCGACCACAGCCTGATCTGGCAGATCCACGACGCCTACTTCGCGGCGCGCGGCATCGACGCATGGAACCAGGGCGAGGTCCCGTTCTACTCGACGAGCAACTACGGCTCGGCCACCCAGCACGCGCGCTTCTTCGCCGATCTGGTGGGATCGCAGGTCGCGGCCGGGCGCCTCCAGCCCGACCAGCCGGTGTGGGTGCTCGAGGTCGGCAGCGGCCTCGGCCGCTTCGCCGCGAACTTCCTGCGCGCGCTCGAGGTGTCGGCCGGGCCCGAGGGCAACGCCGTCTTCCAGCGCGTGCGCTACGTCATGTCCGACTACTCGGAGAAGAACCTCCAGCAGGCGGCCGCCACCCACGGGCTGAAGCACCACGTCGCCTCGGGGCGGCTCGTGCCGGCGCTCTACGATCTGCGCGAGCCGAAGCGCATCACGCGCCTCGACGGCCAGGAGCTCTCCGACCTCCTGACGCTGGTCATCGGCAACTACGTCTGCTGCGTCGTGCCGCTGAAGAACCTGCAGTGGCGCGGCTCGGAGGGCTGGGCCGAGCAGTGGGTCGAGGTGAAGGCCGAGATCCCCGACGCCAAGTCGCACTGGCCGCTGAAGGAGATCATCGAGGAGATCGTGTCGGACCCGACGCGCGAGAACCTCGTCAAGGAGCACCTGAAGGTCGAGTACGACTGGCGCCAGCGCCCGCTCGAGCTGGTGTACGAGGAGAAGCGCCACCGCGAGGTGCTCGAGGCCTCGGTGCGCGGGCTGCCCAACGCGACCGTCGGCTATCCGCACGGCTTCCTCGAGTTCGTCGACGGCATCGCGCGCTTCCTCGCCCCGGGCGGCGCGGTGATGGTCAACGACTACGGCTCCATCGAGAAGAAGGACATGGTCGGGCTCATGGAGCGGCGGCCGCAGATCTACGGCAACTCGCTGGCAAACTCGATCAATTTTGCCATATTCGACGGCTTCGCCGAGGTGCACGGCTGGCACCTGCTCAGGAGCCGCGACACGCTCGGCTCGCTGCACACCGCCATCCTGCGGCCGGTGGTGCCGTGGACCCCGGGCGAGCTCCAGAGCTTCGACCAGAACTACATCAAGTCGCGCGGCGGCGACGACATCCTCGACTACTCGGCCATCGCCAAGATGTGCATCGAGAAGAAGGAGTTCGACCGCGCGCTGCGCTTCTACCGGCGCTGCCTCGAGCTCGAGCCGGAGAGCGCCGAGTTCCACTATCGCGCCGGCGACACCGCCATCGACGCCGGCCAGTACGAGCTGGCGGTGAAGTTCCTCGAGCAGGGCATCGCCTACTCGACGCCCGAGACCGGGCTCGACTTCGAGTTCCAGCTCGGGCGCGCGACCTGTCTCCTGCAGCAGTACACGGCGTCCATCGCCTGGTACGAGAAGGCGCTGAAGAACGAGAACCACCCGACCACCTGGACGAACCTCGGCGTGCTCTACGAGAGCGAGGGTCGGCTCGAGGACGCGTACCGCTGCTTCAAGACCGCCATGGAGATCGACCCGGCGTACGAGCGCGCGCGCGAGCGCATGCAGATGCTGCGCGACCTGTGGTGGAAGAAGAAGCTCGAGGAGCTCGACGGCCCGGGCGCGAAGGATCCGCTGGCGCCGCCGACGGCGCCGGGCGCCGACGCCAACGCCACGAGCGACGACGACGACGATGACGACGACGACGAGGACGGCGACGACGAGGAGACCGAGGAGGAGACCGAGTCGTAGGCGTCCGCGCCGCGCGCCGGCGCGGTCTAGCGCAGGCTAGAGGCCGAGCACGGCGATGGCGTCGAGGTCGAAGCCGGCCGTGCCGTGGGTCGGCGTCGGGTCGTAGATGGGGTTGCCGAAGCTGTCGCGCGCCGTGCCGTCGCCGATGATGTCGACCACGCGCACGTGGGTGACGGCGGCGAGGTCGAGCACGCCCGACTGCACGAGCGGGTGGTAGCGCAGGTCGTCGAGGTCGAAGGGCGTGCCGTAGTCGGCGCGGTAGCGGCCGGCCAGGCCGGCCACGCGGCTGGCGTCGAGGGTGTCGTACGGGCCGAGCGGCGTCATGCCCGAGGCCACGCTGTCGAAGCGCGCGAAGTGGACGCCGTCGGAGCTCACCTCGACGTAGGCCAGCTCGAGGAATTGGTCGGAAAATCCATTCTCGAATATGGCAAAATCGGGGCCGGGCGCGTCGCCCAGCGCGTACGGCAGCACCATCGCCAGCGCGCCGCCGTTGCCGAGCGAGGCGGTGTCGAACGGCTCGCCGCTGGCCGGGCCGAGCGCGCAGCGCGGATCGTTGGGCCCGACGGCGCCGAAGAGCCCGGGCGAGAGGTCGGTGCCCCAGGCGACCGGCTCGCTCCAGCCCGCGGCCCAGGCCACGATGCGCGGATCGTCGGCGGCGATGGCGTCGCTGTCGGCGGCGTCGGCCGAGCGCGGGAAGGCGTCGACCAGCTCGACCTCGGCCTTGAAGACGCAGCGCGCGTCGGGCTCGCCGCTGGCGCGCGCGAACACGGTCACGCTGCGCGCGTCGGCGGCCGGGAGATCGAGGGCCGCGCCGGCCACCCACGCGTCGGGCGCGGTCGCGTCGGCGTGGAGCGCCAGGCCGACCTCGAGCGGGCGCGGGTCGTCCGAGCTGAACGCGAGGCGGGTGCCGAACGGCAGCGCGCGCAGGACCGGGCCGCGCGGGACGGCGCAGGGAGCGGGCACGGCGATGGGCGGCAGGCCGCACTGGCCGGTCGCGGCGCACACCTCGCCGCCCTCGCAGCGGACGGCGTGGTCGTCGACGCAGCGACCCGCCACGCAGCGCTCGACGCCGTCGCACAGGTCGCCGTCCTGGCAGTCGCGATCGACGGTGCAGGCCGGCTCGTCGGGCGGGCTGGTGCCGCCCGGGTCGGCGCCGTCACAGGCGCTCAGGAGGGCGGGGAAGGCGGCCGCGGCCGCGAACGCACGAAGAGACGGATTCCAACGATGGCTGCTCACGATATCCCTCCGAGATCGACAACGATGAGCGGCGCCGGTCGAATATCCTGGCTCCCGGATCCTCCTCTGCCCAGCCCTTCCCGGACTCGCCACTCGGCTCGTCCAGTGGTCTCGCTGGGTTCGTCCCCGGTCACAGTTGCGGGGGCAGCGTCCGTTTCTCACGGACTTCCTCGCCCCGGCCCGCGATTGTCCGGGCGGACCTTGCGCCCGCCCGCGGCCGAGGTCAACGCTTTGCCGCGGGACGAGCCGCCGCCCTCACCACGACGACGTCGCGCCGCCGCCCCGGAGCGGCCGCCGCCGCCCGACCAGCCGCCCGAGCTGGACGACGAGCTCGACGAGGAGCTGGACGACGACGAGCTCGACGAGCCGGAGCTCCAGCCGCCCGAGCTCGAGCCGCCGCCGGTGATGACGGTGCCGCTGCCGCCGGCGGTGCCGCTCGGCATGAGCACCATCAGCGCGCTGAAGCCCCAGACGAACATGACCAGCGCCCACATGCCGATGGTCGAGCCGAACATGTCGCCGCCCGAGGTCCAGTCCTGGGCGAGCCCGCCGTCGAGCCACATGAGCGACGCGATGAAGAGGAAGATGGCGTAGAGCGTGATGGCGACGGCGCTCTTCCGGGCGGTGGCGACGATGGTGAGGCCGACCACGATCCACAGCTCGTAGAGGAGCGGCATCGACCACCAGAAGCCGCGGCCGCGGCGGAACACGACGGCCAGCACGACGGGCAGGGCGATGAGCACGAGATAGGGAAGGAGCTTTCGCATGCGCGCGATGAGCCTGGCGCGCGCGGCGACCAGCGCATCGCGCCGCGCCGCGCCGTCGAGGCGGCGCGCGACGAGGTCGAGGCGACGGCGGCCGAGGCTGAAGCCGATGCCCGCGCCGAGGGCCAGCAGCACCACCACGAAGGTCACGCGCCCGCGCGTGCCGAGCGGCGGCGACGGCGGCGTGCCGTGCGGCGTGTAGTCGGCGACGGCGTCGCGCACGTCGGCGACGAGGCCCGACAGCGCGTCCTTGGTGCGGCCGGCGCGCAGGTCGTCGCGCATGTCGTCGAGGTAGTGCTGGGCCTCGACGTCGGGGATCCACGGCTCGATGCCGTAGCCCAGCTCGAGACGGCTCAGGTGGTCGTCCATGGCCAGGATGGCGAGCACGCCGTCGTCGTTGCCGGCGGTGCCGAGGCCCCAGCGCTGGAACACGGTGATGCCCCAGTCCTCGATGGTCATGCCGTCGACCGAGCCGACGACCACGATGGCCATCTGCACGTGGCGCTCGTCGCGCAGCTGGCGCAGCTCGGCGTCGAGCGCGGCCTTGTCGGGGCCGCTCAGCGTGCCGGTGAGGTCGACCACCGGGCTGTCGATGGGCACGTCGGCCGGGGCCACGCCGAAGGCCAGCGCCAGCGCCGTGAAGAGCGCCGCGCTCATCGGACGCCCGGCCCGAAGCTGACGCGATCGGGGCGCTCGTTGCCGGCCGTGTCTTCGCCGCCCGCCACCGTGCGCGCGCGATCGCCGATGAGCGCCAGGGCGCGCACGAGCCCGCCGACGCCGTCGCCGTCGCGGAAGCCGGCCGCGACCTCGGCGACGGCGTCCTTCCAGAAGTCGGGCGCCGTCGCGCCGACCAGGCCCGGACCCGCCCACACGGCGGCCCGGCGGTCCTCGACCGCGACGTAGAGCAGGACGCCGGTGCCGTCGCGGGTGCGGTCGAGCTCGAGCCGAACGAAGAGCTCGCGCGCGCGCGCCAGCGGACCGTCGCCCGGGTAGCGCGCCTCGAGGTGCACGCCGACCTCGGCGCGGTTGCCGCGCTCGGCCTCGCGGATGGCCGCCACCAGGCGCCGCCGATCGGCGCGCGACAGGCGCTTCCAGCCCGCGGTCGCGGGCGCCGCCGCGCGCGGCGGACCGCCGCTTGTCACGTGGCCCGCCGCGACGCGAGGTGGTCGGCCAGGCGCGTGCAGCCGAGCTCGAACATCTTCGAGAAGCGCTTCTTCAGGATGGGCTCGAGCGGCACCGCGAAGAAGTTCGGCTGATAGGCGACCGTCCACTGCACGCGCGTGCCGCCGGGGGTGGGCTCGAGGCGGTAGTCCTCGACCATGCGCGCCAGGATCGGCACCGACGCCTTCACGATGGTGAAGACGAAGCGCTCGCCCGGCTCCCACACGAGGATGCGCTCGTGCACCGCGATGGTGGTCAGGCGCACCTCGCGCACGCTGCCCACGCCGTGCGGCGGCTGGGTCTGCCAGCTCGCGCTCTTCAGGTCGGGCAGCCAGCGATCGAGCCCGCTCGGATCGGTGATGAGCGCGAAGGTGTCGGCCGCGGGGGCCTTCACCTTGAAGTCGAAGATGAAGTGCTTCTTGGCTTCCGCCGCGAAGGTCGCATCCGCCGCCCGCACCTTGAACCACATGCGCGCCTCCCGGGGCCTCGCCCCGGGTGGAGCATCGGTCATCGCCGCGCGCTTGGGAACCCCTGTCGCCGCGTTTCGGAGCCGCGGCGCCGAGCCTCCTCAGTGCGACTTCTTCGGGTCGTTGCCGAAGGCGCCGTTGTCGAGCTTGGGCATGCCGGTGTCGTCGCCGCCCGTGCCGCTCTTCTTGACGGTGGCGCCGCCGCCCGCCGCCGCGCGCGCGTCCTCGAGGTCCTTCTTGGCCTTGGCCAGGTCGCCGCGGAACTTGTCGAGCTCGCCGCGCAGCTTGACGACGTCGGAGCCGGCGCCGCCGACCTCCTTCTCGAGCGAGGCCAGCTTGCCGCGCATGTCCTCGAGCTCGCCGGTGAGCTTGCGCTCGACCGCGGCCGACTTCGAGGTCTGCATGACCAGCGCGCGCGCCGCCTCGCCGACGTCGGGGAAGGTGCCCTTCATCTCGGGCTGGAGCGCGAAGCCGGTGCCGACCCCGACCGCGACGCCGCCGGCGACGAGCCCGGCCAGGAGCAGCTTCGAGGTCGGCTTGGCCTTGGCCGCCGGAACGACCGCGATCGCGACGGGCTCGGGCACCGGCTGGGTCGACGCGTGCTTCACCGTCGACGAGGCCTTGCGCTGCTCCGGGTCGCGATCGCGCCGCGCCAGCGCCTCGTTGCGCCGCCGGTTCTCCTCGATCACGCGCTGCTGCGCGTCCTCGCGCTTCTTCGCCTCCTCGCGCGCCTTCATCTCGCGCTCGGCCTGCAGCCGCTGCTCGACCTTCGCGTCGACCACGGCCTGCTCGGCCGCGACGCCCTTCTTGGCCTCGTTGAGCAGGTCGCTCAGCAGGTTGTCTACGCCTGGAGTGTTCGCCATCGGTCGCCCCCTTCCGTGTTCGGTCGGCGAGGATAACGCTGATTGACCGGCGGATCCATCGGTCGGCCGCCGCGCCGGAGCAGGCCCGGACGAGGCCGCGGCGCGCCGCGCCGAGGCGTGCGCCTCACGGCCAGGCGAGCGGGCCGTCGAACGTTCCGGTGACCTTGCGCTTCGACGACTCCCAGCTGAAGCGCCCGCAGATCCGGTCGCGCGTGCGCGCGATGACCTCGACCGAGCCGAGCGCCGTGTCGCTCGTCAGGGCCAGGTTGTCGTCGTCCTTGCCGCCGATGGCCAGCACCAGCGAGCGCGCCACGCGCGCGTCGCCGCCCACGATGGGGTAGGTGCCGCTCACGAGGTCGCCGCCGCGCGCGCCGAGGATCGAGAGCCACACCGCCGTCTCGCCGTCCTTCAGCTTGGGGTGCCCGACGTCGAACGGGTTCACGCCGCCGGGGTTCGTCAGGAGGCCGATGCCGACGGTGTTGAAGGACGGCTTGATGACGAGGCGCGTGGCCGGCCCGAAGACCGGCACCAGGACGTCCCGCTCCTTGGCGGTGTACTCGACGCCCGAGGTGCCCGGGCACGCGGCGAGCTTCGCCTGCTCGGCGGCGGCCATGGCGTCGGTGAAGGTCGGCGTGCGCGCGCCGAGCGCCAGGCCCTTGCAGGCCTCGACCAGATCCGAGGGCACCTCGCCGGCCGACACCGTGGCCGAGCACTCGACGATCATCGGCGGCGAGCCGGCCACCAGGTGCTGCACCCACACCGTCGGCAGCTCGTCCTTCCGGCGCTTCGACGCCATGCGCACGCCGGGCGCCACCGGGGCGATGTCGGTGTCGGCGTCCTTCTTGCCGAACTGCCAGCTCCAGCTCGCGTCGAAGCTCGCCGCGTCGCAGCCCGTCACCGCGCCGCCGCAGAACCAGCCGCGCACCTGCAGGAGCTGACGCGAGGGCTCGGCCGGGTCGGCCGCCTCGACGTAGCCGTCGAGGCCGTCGCCGATCATGGCGTCGCCGTGCTTGATGTAGTTCCAGCCCTTGGGCACCGACAGCGTCAGCTCGAGGCGCTCCTGCGGCTTGTCGCCGCCCACCACCAGCACCAGCTTCTCGGGTGCGAAGGTCCGGCCGCAGGCCGCGAGCGGGAGCGCGAGGAGCAGGGCGACGGCGAGACGGCTCAGCATGGCCGCGACCTTAGAAGAACGCGGGCGGGTCGCCAAGCGGGCTGGTCGCCCTGGGGTCAGGCCGGACGCGGCGGCCGCGGCCGGCGCAGGAGCTCGGCCAGCGGATAGGTGTTGAGCACGTGGCGCGGCTCGAGCCAGCCGCGGCGCGCGACGTCGACGCCGAAGTGGAGGCCGGAGAGGTGGCCGGCGGCGTGGGCGTCGGTGTCGATGACGAGCCAGGTGCCGAGCTCGCGCGCGAGCCGGCAGTGCGCGTCGGAGAGGTCGAGCCGATCCGGGAACGCGTTCACCTCGAGCGCCACGCCGCAGCGCGCGGCGGCCACCATGATGGCCTCCATGTCGAGGTCGCTCGGGGCGCGGCTCTCGATCATGCGGCCGGTGGGATGGCCGATGACGTCGACGAGGCCGCTCTCGATGGCGCGGATGACGCGCTTGGTCTGCTCATCGCGCGGCAGCTGGAGGTGCGAGTGCAGGGAGCCGATGCGCCACTCGAGGCCGGCCAGCTGGTCGGGCATGTCGACGGTGCCGTCGGGCAGGATGTCGGCCTCGAGGCCCTTCAAGACGCGCAGCCGGCCGCCGAGCTCGGCGTTGAGCTGGTCGATGGCGCGGCCCTGCTCGGCCAAGCGAGAGGCGTCCATGCCGCGCGCGATGGTCAGGTTGTGCGAGTGATCGGTGATGGCGATGTAGTCGCGGCCGAGCGCCATGGCCGCGTCCGCCATCTCGCGCAGCGTCGAGCGCCCGTCGCTGGCGTCGGTGTGCATGTGGAGGTCGCCGCGCAGGTCCGACACGGCGATGAGCGTCGGCAGGCGACCCGACTCGGCGGCCTCGATCTCGCCCTGGCCCTCGCGCAGCTCGGGCGGGATCCACGGCAGCCCGACGGCCGCGAACACCTCCTCCTCGGTGGCGCCGGCGATGCGCTCGTCGCCGCGGAAGACGCCGTACTCGTTCACCTTCAGGCCGAGCCGGATGGCGCGCGCGGATGGCGATGTTGTGGTCCTTCGAGCCGGTGAAGTAGTGGAGCGCCGCGCCCCACGACTCGGGGGCCACCGCGCGCAGATCGATCTGGAGGCCGCTGCCGGTCTTGATGGAGCTCCGCGTCGGGCCGTGGGCCAGCACGTGCGCCACGAGCCCGGCGCCGACGAAGGCCGCGCTGACGGCTTCGAGGTCGTCGGCCGCGACCAGGATGTCGACGTCGCCGACCGTCTCCTTCCTGCGTCGCATGGACCCGGCGAAGGCCATCTGGCGGATGCCCGGCACCGACTGCAGGCGCTCGAGCATGGCGCGCGCCTCCTTCTCGGCCACCACCAGGCGCATGCGGCCGGTGAACTGGCGCGCGCGGCCGATGGAGGCCAGGACCGCCTCCTCCTTGGCCGCGCTCCAGCGCGGCAGGTCGCGCAGCTTGCCGGCCTTGGCGGCCGCCTCGAGGCCGTCGAGGTCGACGATGCCGAGCGTCGCGTAGAGGAGCTGGGCCGTCTTCGGGCCGATGCCCTCGACCTGGCCGAGCACCGCCAGCGACGGCGACACGGTCTGCATGAGCGCCGTCAGATCGGCGATGGTGCCGGTCTTCACGATCTCGTCGACGCGCCGCGCGATGCCGTCGCCGATGCCCTTCACGCGGGTGAGCGTGCCGCGGGCGAGCAGCTCCTCGGCCGGCTCGGTGAGCGCGTCGATGGCGCGCGCGCCGGCCCGTAGCGCGCGCGAGCGGAAGCCGGCGTCGCGCGCGCCGGAGGCGTCGAGGGCGTCGGCGAACTGGTAGAGGGCTCGGGCGATCTGCGCGTTGGTCGTCATGGCGGACCCGTCGCTAGCATGCCCGACGGGCGCGTCACAGCCCGAGGCGCAGGCCGGCGGTCGCGGTCAGCTCGTGGCCGTCGTGCGCTTCGTCGGCGAGGAGCTCGTCCCAGCGCCAGCTGCCGGCCAGCCGCAGCGACAGCGGGTTGTCGTTCAGCGCCAGGAAGGTCCACTGGTAGCTGAGCCCGGCGCCGGCGTGATCGGTCCAGCGGTCCTTCGAGGTCCAGGCCGTGCCGGCCTCGGCCGTGAGCTCGAAGACCTGCTTGCCGAGGCACCACTCGTGGTGCAGCGTGAGGCGCGCGCGCGAGAACGGCGTCACCACGTGCAGCGCCTTGTCGTCGGCCTGCAGCCAGACGTCGTAGCTCGGGCCGACGCCGAGGACGAGGTAGCTCCCGACGTGGCGCGAGCGCCAGAAGTCGAAGAGGATCTCGCTGCCGACGACGCCGACCTCGGCCTGGAAGGCGTCGCTCTCCGGGCGCGTCCGGAGCCGGCCGAGCTCGAGCGAGAAGCCGATGTCGATGGGGAACGACAGGCGCGTCGGCGGGATGGTCGGGATGACGATGCCGCCGTCCTTCGACCAGCGCAGGTACTCGCCGCGATACACCAGCGCGTCGAAGCGGGCCGTGCCGCCGCCGACGGTCGCGGCGCCGGTGAAGAGCGCGTGCGTGAGCTTCCAGGTGCGCGCCGACTCGGCGTCCTCGGAGCGGATGAGCCAGCCCAGGCCGAGCGTGGCGCGGCTGCCGTCGTCGTAGGTGTAGCCGCCGTCGAAGTAGTAGACCGAGGCCGGGTCGAAGCCGACGCGGAAGCTCCGGCCCTGGGCGTCGGTGGCCCAGTCGCGATCGCCGCCGGTCAGCGCCGAGGCCGCCGCGACGGCCAGCAGTGCGGCGATCACTGGCCGCGCTCCCGCAGGCGCTGCTCGGCCCGATCGCGCGCGTCGAGGTCGCGCGCCGGCGCCCACAGCGAGAAGCGCAGGCCGGCGGTGGCGGTCACCTCCCAGCCGTTCCGGGTCGGGTCGACGAGGTCGTCGCGATAGCCGCCGCTCACGGCGGCGCGCAGCGTGATGGGCTGATCGTTCAGGGCGATGAGCACGAGCTCGTAGGCGAGCTCGCTCTGGAAGCGGCGGAAGCTGTCGATCTCGCTGTGGCCGGCGTCGAAGAAGAGCGCCTCGTAGCCGCTCGACAGCTTCAGGTGATGGAAGCCGGCATCGTCGAAGGTGAAGTCGCCCTCGAGATAGGCGAGCGGCGTGACCGCCAGGACGGCGTCCTCGCCCCTCCGCAGGATGTCGTCGAGTGCCAGGCCGGCGCGCACGCGGAAGTAGCTGGTCATGTCGGCGTCGTGCCACAGGTCCCAGGTGAGGCCGCCGCCGACGACGCGCACGAAGCTGTCGTCGGCGCTGGCGCGCGCGCGGTGCTCGAGCGTGAGGAGCTCGCCCCACGAGCCCGCGGTCACGTAGACGTCGTGGCGCGCCGGCGTGCCGACGAAGGTCGTGACGCGCAGGAAGGGATCGTCGCCGTCGTTCGAGCTGTCGAGGTGCATGAAGTTCGCCTTGAGCGTGAACGGGCTCAGGGTGAGGTCGGTCTCGAGCATGTAGAAGCGCGTCTTGTGCTTGAGGTCGCTGTCGAGGATGTCGGCGCGGAGCCCCATCTCGAGGCCGACGCCGTCGGTGTCCTTCCGCGCCGCGCCGCCATCGCCGCCGTCACCCCAGGTGCCGAGCCAGCGCGCGCCGAGCCAGAAGCGCTGGTTCAGATCGAACTGCACCTGGAAGACGCGGCCCTCGTCGTCGCGCCAGTAGCCCTGCTCGACGTCGGGGCGCGCGGCCACGAGTCGGTGGTCGGCGGTGAGCGCGGCGTAGGTCCGATCCTCGGCGTACTCGCAGTAGCGCACGCGCTCGAACGGCGTGCAGGCGTCGCCGCCGCGCGGCTTGGCCTCGACGCACGCCGGCGCGACCCAGCACACGCCCGGCCCGGTGGCCGGCGTGTCGCACTGCAGGCGGCGCGGCACGCCGTCGGGGTCGTCGACGCAGAAGATGGGCGAGCGCGCGTCCAGGGTCGGCGTCCGTCGCGGCGCGTCCGCGCGAGCGGGAGCCAGCACCAGCGCGGGCGCGAGACTGGCGAATGCGAATATGGCGATATGACAAAATCGCGTCATGCGATATCCCCTGGTGGGCCGGCGCGTGTCGAGCCGAGGCCGGCCGCTTCCGAGCAAGCGCCATGCCACGGACCGTGCGCTCGCTCGGAGGCCGCGCGGCGGCCTCGGATGCGGTCGTGCGGCGCGTCGGTCGGGCGCCTTCGCGCGGGTGCGTAGAGGCGGCGGCGCCACCGCGCCCGCCGCTGCGCAGTGTCATGGTCGAACGTTCATGGATTCAGTCGAGCCCTCACGGGCGCGACCTCTGCTCCAAATAGAGGAGGGCGTCACTTCGGCAGCGGCCGCATGGCGGCCATGGCCTCGAAGCGCACGTCGACCTTGGCCAGGCTGGTGTACGACTCGGCGATGGCCAGCGCGGTGTTGGCCATGACGAGGTTCGGGTCGGCGCCGATCTTGAAGCGGCGCAGGATGTCGAAGAGCTCGATGACCAGCCGGGTCAGGCGGAAGTCGGGGTTCTTGATGGCCTCGCCCGCGCGCTGCGCGAAGCCGCGCAGCTCCTCCTCGAAGATGGCGCGCTTGGGCGGCTCGAGCTTGGGCGGCTTGGGCGCGGCGGCGATGAGGGCGGCGGCGAGCGCGGCGGCGTCGAGGCCGAGGAGGCCGCCGATGCCCATGACCAGGCGCTCGCGCTCGGGCGGCGTCAGGCGCTCGGCCAGGCCGCCGTCGATGAACCAGGCGGTGCCGTCGCCGGTGACCAGAACGTTGGCCGGGTGGGCGTCGCAGTGGAGGACCTCCTCGCGGAAGACCTGCGCCAGCAGCGAGCGCACGACCGCCACGGCCGGCCCGCGGTCGTCGGCGCCCGAGCCCAGCGGGTGCGCCTCGGCCACGAGCTCCATGGCGCAGACGTCGTGGGTGGCGCCGAGCACCTTGGGCACCTTGACGCCGGCGTGGCGCGTGACGGCGCTCGCCAGCGCCTCGAGGTTCGCGCGCTCGACCAGCATGTCGCCCTGCTCGATGGCGCGGCGCGCGAAGCGGCCGAGCTGCTGCGGCACGTTCACGAAGGGCATGAACGGGTGGATGCAGTAGCCGAGCGCCAGGTAGAGGAAGCGATCGGTGCGCGCCACCAGGCGGTAGCCGAGGCGCGCCACCTTGAAGACGACCGGGCGTCCGTCGGCGAGGTCGACCTTCAGGGCGCAGGCCACCGAGCCGCTGCCGAGCGGCGGGAAGTGGATTTTGGCAATCTCCAGCCCGAGGCGCTTGGCGCCGCGGCGGATCATCAGGCGCAGGAGCCAGCGCGGCGGCGCGTTGACGCCGTCGAGCAGGCGCTTGAAGGCCTCGGCCCAGCTCGGGCCGATGAGGTCCTGGCGCGTGCTGAGCCACTGGCAGAGCTTGATGGGCGAGCCGCCGACGCCGCGCACGAAGTGATCGACAAGGCGCGCGCCGACCTGCGGCCCGCGACAGAGCCAGCTGCAGATGGCCGCCGCCAGCGCCAGCGAGAACACCACCGCGCTCCACGCGATGCGCACCGGCACCAGCAGGAGCGCCACCCAATCGACCCAAGTCATGAGACAACCTCGCTCCGCCCGGCGACCCGTCACCCGAACCGGCGGGGGCGGAGGCGGATGCCGAACACCCGGACCACGATGAAGATGAAGACCAGGAGCCCGACCGTGGTGGCCACGCCGACCAGCAGCGTGTCGCGCCCGTTCTCGGCGATGCGCGCCTCGACCTCGCCCTGCGAGCGCCGCACGACCAGCACCGCGCGCGTCTTGTTGAGCGGGTCGAACATGGCGCCGGGGTTGGCGTACATCTCGTTCAGCGACGGCTTGTCGTTCGGCTCGCGCACGGCGCCGTGGCACAGCTGGCAGGTCTGGCCGTTGGCGATGGGGCGCATGACGGTGAGGTGCGGCACGCCGTCGATGTCCTCGACCTCGGTCGACACCTCGCCCGTCTCGAGCACGCGCTTCCAGGCCGCGTCGCTCACGTCGACGGTCGGCGCCTTGTCGACCACCGACTTGGCGGCGTCGATATTGGCCAGGCCGACCTCCTCGAGCATGGCGAAGGTCTTCTCCATCTTCGGCTTCTTGGCGATGGCGGCGGCGCGCGCGGTCGGGTCGGCAATGGCCGCGGCCACGCCGTTCTTCGTGCGGAGGTCGGTGTAGGCCAGCGTCTTGTCGGTGCGCACGACGTCGATGCGCGTGAGCTTCGGGTCCTTCCGGAGCTGGTCGACCATGTTGCGCACGACGTCGGCGCGGCCCTCGACCATGTTGGCGACGATGGCGCGCTCGAGCGTCGCGGCCTGATCGAGCGCCGCCTTCTCGTCCTGCTGGCGCAGCGTGTCGGACGAGCGCGACAGGTTGAAGGCCAGCACCGTGCCGAAGCCGACGGCCATGACGACCAGCGTCGCGACCACCACCAGCGCGGCCACGAAGGCCGTGCGGTTCCGGCGCACGAGCTTCCTCAGGCGCTCGCCGGCGCCGGCGTGGCGTACGCTCACCGGCTTGTCCTCGAGCCAGGCCTCGAGGTCCTGGGCCAGCTCGCCGGCCGACTTGTAGCGATCGCCGGCGCGCTTCTCCATGGCCTTGCCGACGATCATGGCCAGGTCGGGATCGAGCTCGCGCCCGAGCGCCTTCTTGGCCGTCGCGCGCACCGGCTCGGGGTCGCGCTGCATGACGTCGAGGAGGATGCGCAGCGGGTTGTCGCCCTCGTAGGGCGGCCGCCCCGAGGCCAGGTGATAGAGCGTCGCGCCCAGCGAGTAGACGTCGGTGGCCGGGCCGATGTGGTCCTGGATGGAGTTGGCCTGCTCGGGCGCCATGTAGGCCGGCGTGCCGATGATGGCGCCGGGCTGCGTGATGGCGCGGTCGCCCTGCAGGCTCTTGGCGATGCCGAAGTCGGTGAGGTGCGGCTCGTCGTCGGCGTCGACGATGATGTTGTCGGGCTTGATGTCGCGATGGACGATGCCGCGCGTGTGGGCGAAGTCGAGGGCGCGCGCCGACTTGGCCAGGACGCGCACGCCGCGCTCGAGGAGATCGTCCCGGTCCTTGCCGGGCGGCGCCTCGTGCTGGGCGTGGATGATGTCGCCGAAGCCGTGGCCCTCGACGAAGGCCATGACGAAGTAGAGGTTGCCCTGGAAGTCGCCGGCGTCGAACACCTGCACGATGTTCGGGTGGGTGAGGCGCGCGGCCAGCATGGCCTCGTTCTGGAAGCGCGCGATGTCGGCCTCGGACGCGTTCACGCCCGCGTTCATCATCTTGAGCGCGACGTCGCGGCAGAGGCGCAGCGAGTAGGCGCGATAGACGACGCCCATGCCGCCGCGGCCGAGCTCGCCGCGGATGTCGTAGGCGCCGATGCGGAAGCGCACCTGCGTGTGCGGATAGCCGAGCGGCACGGCGGTGCCGGGATCGCCCGAGGCGACGTCGTCGCCGTCGGCGGTGACGAACGAGCCATCCTCGTAACGGCGCAGGGCACCGGTCGGCGGCGGGGCACCGTCGTCGTCCTTGCGCTGCGTCGACGCCACCGGTGAGGCGTGGAGCAGCGTCGCCGCCGTCGGCGTCGACACCGCGACCGAGGCCACGACCGCGCCGCAGGCCGGGCACTTCTTGGCCTTCCTATCGTCCTCGGAAAGCGCTGTGCGGCATCGCCAGCACTGGCCCTGGAGCATCCGAACCTCCGCGGCGAGCATACTGGTCGGAGGTGACGCTGTCGACCGGGCCCCGGGCCTGGCCGAGGCGGCGCGAATTGCGAGCGAAGGCCACCGCCCCGCTCGGAAAGGAGGCCGGCCGAGGAGGCCGGCCGGAGTGAAGAGCGGCGCTCCCAGGCGGCCCCGAGCGAGGCCACGGCAATGCAGGCAAACCTGGGCAAGTCCGCGGACCCGCGCTAGGAGGAGTGACGTGAACGAGAAGAAAGACACCGTCACGTATCGCGTCGAGGACCACGAGCTCCTGCTCGGCTTCTACAAGAAGCTCTGCTGGGACCGGCTGGTGCCGCGCATCCCGGCCAGCATCACGCCCAACACGCTGACCATCATCGGCCAGGTGCTGGCGGTGCTGGGCGCGGTCGCGTGCGGCGCGGCGACCTTCGGCTACCCCATCCTCTATCTGGTGTCGGCCATCCTCTTCCTGGCCTACCTGACCTTCGACAACATCGACGGCCCGCACGCGCGCCGCACCGGCCAGACGAGCCCGCTCGGCGAGTTCCTCGACCACGGCCTCGACGGCATGGCGAGCGCGTCGCTGCTCGTCGCGACCGCCTTCATGCTGCAGCTCGACGGCATGATGATGGCGCTCTTGTGCGCCATGGCCGCCTTCGGCTTCGCCATCGTCTTCTGGGAGCAGTTCCGGACCGGGCTCCTGGTCATCCCCAAGGTCAGCACCACCGAGGGCGTGACGCTGCTCGCGCTGTGCCTGACGGCCATCGCCATCGCCGGCGAGCCGACCTGGATGCGCTTCTCGCTCTCCGACATCACGCCCGGCACCATCCTCGTCCTGGCCGTCATCATCGGCTACCTCGCGGCCTGCGTGCCGCCCATCGTGCGCGCCTGGCGGAAGGGCGTCCGCCCCTGGGAGCTGGTGCCGGTGGTGGCGCTGGTGAGCGTCCAGGTGGGCTTCGCCGCGCTCGGCGCGACGGCCGTCATCCCCGCCGCCGCCGCGGGTCTCATCGGCGCCGACGTCACCTGCCGCATCATCGTCCTGCGCCACCGCGGCGCGTCGGGCCCGGTGCTCTCGCCGCTGTCGTGGCTCGCGACGGTGCCGCTGGTCATCGCCGCCGCCGCGCCCAACGCGTGGACGCCGAACGGCTGGGCCGGCATCTCGCTGGCCGTGGTCGTGCTCGGCTACGGCACCATCCTCTGGCGCGGCACGACCGAGCTCCTCGCGCGCGCCGAGTCGACGCGCAGCATCGGCGCGTAGTCCGGCGGGTCAGGGCGCCAGCGCCGACGGCGCGGCCTCGACCGCCAGGCGGCGCAGATCGTCGTCGCTCGCGACGGCGCTCACGCGCCAGCGCTCGGGCGTCGTGCCCGCGGGGGCGAGGCGCGGCCCGAGCACCGCCACGAGCTTGTCCCAGCGCACGAAGCCGACGACCGAGCCGGTGGGCTCGGCGCCCGGGTGCTGCTCCATACGCACGATGCCGACCAGGTCGGCGCGCGGCAGCAGCGTCGTGAGACCCTGCGTCCACACCGCCAGCGTGAAGGGGCGGCCGGCCTGATCCTCGTAGCCGGTGAGCGTCGCCACGAAGACGTCGTCGCCCACCGCGGCTTGCAGCGGCTCCTTCTGATCGGCGTAGAGCCCGACCCAGGCCTCGGTGTTCCACTTGGCGATGGCGGTGAGCACGGGGTCGGTCGGGGGCGCGCGGAAGGCGACCCAGGCGCCGTGCTCGAGGCGATAGACGGGCGCGGCGATGGCGCGCGCGGTGGCGGCGGCGCGGGCGCCGAGGCCGAGCATGATGGCGATGCCCTCCGGGTCCTGGTCGCCGGTGACGACGAGCAGGTCGCGGCTCGGCGCGAGCACGAGCGGCGCGCCCTTCACGCTGAGCTTGCCGATGCGCTCGACCAGCAGGATGCGCGCGGCGTCGTAGCCGTCGCCGTTGTCGCTCAGCCACAGGCCGGGGCGCGCCTCCTTGAAGGCGTCGTGGCTGGCCGCCTCGAGGTGGGCGATGGCCTTGGCCAGCGCGGCGTCGCGGTCGATGGGCCAGGCGGCGAGCGAGGTCAGCGGCAGTCACGCGCGACATGGTGTCGGGCGATTCGACGGCCAGCCCGACGTAGAGCGGGTCGACGAAGAGGCGGCGCGGAAAGGTCGGCGGCGGGCCCTTGGTGCTGGCGTCGGCTTGCGCGGCGATGCCGCGCTCCTCGGCCTCGAAGGCGGGTCCGGCGCGCACGACCGGCATGATGCGCGGCTCGATGGGCCAGTCCTCGGGCGCGTCGCTCGGTGCAGGCCAACGCGCGCGCGATGCGCGCGACGACGGCCGGGCGATCAAGAGCGGGGACGCGTGGAGGTAGTCGTCGTAGGTGCGCTCGAGGCTCGAGCGCACGGCCAGGCTGCCGGCCTTGTCGAGCCAGTCGATGCTGGCGCCGTCGTCGCTCCGGCGCGGGCTGAGCTCGGGCCGGGTGGCGCGGAAGGCGGCGATGATGGCGTCGCCGAACTCGGTCATCGAGGCCGGCGCCATCGACAGGGTGGCCGGCGGCGGCGTCTCGGCGCGGGCGGTCGGCGCGAGGATGGTCGCGAAGGCCGGCGCGAGCGGGACCAGCGAGGCGACGAGGAGCGAGGTGATGCGGCGGCGCATGAGGTCTCCGACGTGAGGGCGACGTCAGAGCATGGACCGCGACGCGGCGTTCGGACAACCCTCGGGCGTCAGCGCTTGGGCTTCGCCGCCTTGCGCGGTCGCGCGGCGGCCGCGGCGCGCGGGCTCGCGGCGCGCTCGACGCCGGTGTGCTGGGTGGCGAAGCGCGGGCCGCGCGCGGGGCGGGCGGGGGCCTTGCGCGGGGCGGTGGGGCTCGCCGCCGGGCCGGGCGCGTCGCCGGGCGGGTCGAAGCGCGGCACCAGCTGGTGCGGGCCCGAGCCGATGAGATCGGCCCGGCCCATGCGCACGAGCGCCTCGCGCAGCATGGGCCAGCCGGCCGGATCGTGCCAGCGCAGGAAGGCCTTGTGCAGGCGGCGGATCTTGAGCCCGCGCGGGATGACGACCTCCTCCGAGTCGCGCGTCACCTTGCGCAGCGGGTTCTTGCCGGAGTGGTACATGGCCGTGGCGGTGGCCATGGGCGAGGGCAGGAAGGTCTGCACCTGGTCGGCCTTGAAGCCGTTCTGCTTGAGCCACAGCGCCAGCTCGAGCATGTCGCCGTCGGTCGTGCCCGGGTGCGCGGCGATGAAGTAGGGAATCAGGAACTGGCGCTTGCCGGCCTTGGCCGAATATTTCTCGAACAGCGCCTTGAATTTGTCATATGCGCCCATGCCGGGCTTCATCATCTTCGAGAGCGGGCCCTCGGCCAGATGCTCGGGCGCGATCTTGAGGTAGCCGCCGACGTGGTGGGTGACGAGCTCCTCGACGTAGCGCGGGTCCTCGACGGCCAGGTCGTAGCGCACGCCCGACGCGATGAGGACCTTCCTGATGCCGGGGATGGCGCGCGCCTTCCGATAGAGCTGGATGAGCGGGCCGTGGTCGGTGCCGAGGTTCTCGCAGACCGACGGGTAGACGCACGACGGCTTCCGGCAGGCCGCCTCGATGTCGCGCGACTTGCACGCGATGCGATACATGTTGGCGGTCGGGCCGCCGAGGTCGGAGACGATGCCGGTGAAGCCCGGAAGGTTGTCGCGCAGGTCCTCGATCTCGGCCAGGATCGAGCCCTCGGAGCGGTTCTGGATGATGCGCCCCTCGTGCTCGGTGATGGAGCAGAAGGTGCACCCGCCGAAGCAGCCGCGCTGGATGGTGACCGAGAAGCGGATCATCTCGTAGGCGGGGATCTTCTGGCTGCCGTAGCGCGGGTGCGGCAGCCGCGCGTAGGGGCGGCCGTAGACGAAGTCCATCTCGTCGGTGGTGAGCGGGATGGGCGGCGGGTTGAGCCACACCTCGCGGTCGCCGTGGCGCTGCACCATGGCGCGCGCGTTGTGCGGGTTGGCCTCGCGATGGAAGACGCGCGAGGCGTGGGCGTAGAGGATCGGGTCGGCGGCCACGGCGTCGAAGTCGGGGAGCCGGATGACCGAGCTCGCGCGCAACGAGCGCGGCGCGAAGGTGATGAGCTGGCTGCCGGGCGCGGGTGCGGCTGCGGCCGGGGCGGCGCCCGGATCGGCGGCGGGCGCGGCCTCGGCGCAGGCGGCGTCGGGCGTGCCATCGGCCGCGGGCGGCTCGGCGTACGGGCTCGGGATGGGGTCGACCGGGCCCACGCGGTCGAGGCTGCTGGCGTCGATCTCGCGGTAGCCGGCGGGCACCGCCTTCTTGGCGACCACGGTGCCGCGCAGGTCGTCGATGGCGGCGATGGGCTCGCCGGCCGCGAGGCGGTGGGCGAGCTCGACGAGGGCGCGCTCGGCGTTGCCGTAGAGCAGGACGTCGGCCTTGGCGTCGAGCAGGATCGAGCGGCGCACCTTCTCCGACCAGTAGTCGTAGTGGGCGATACGGCGGAGGCTCGCCTCGATGCCGCCGATGACGAGCGGCACATCCTTATAGGCTTCGCGACAGCGCTGGGCGTAGACGATGACGGCGCGGTCGGGGCGCTTGCCGCCTTCGCCGCCCGGCGTGTACGCGTCGTCGTGGCGCAGGCGCCGGTCCGACGTGTAGCGGTTCACCATCGAGTCCATGTTGCCGCCGGTCACGCCCCAGAAGAGGCGCGGCCGCCCGAGCTCGCGGAACGGCTCGGCCGAGTGCCAGTCGGGCTGCGGCAGGATGCCGACCCGGAAGCCCTGCGACTCGAGCAGGCGCCCGACGATGGCCATGCCGAAGCTCGGCAGGTCGACGTAGGCGTCGCCGGTGACGAGCACCACGTCGCAGGCGTCCCAGCCGAGCGCCTGCATCTCGGCGCGCGTGGTCGGCAGGAAGCGCGCCGGCCGGAGATCGGTGCGGTAGGGGGCGCGCGCGGCGAGCGACGGAGCGCTGATCGGGCGGAGCAGGGGGGCTGCGGACATCGGACGCGGGCGTTTAGCAGCGCGCCGCGCCGAGGTCCAGCACGGGGGCCCGCTGGCGCCGCGTCCGGCGCCCGCTCGTCCCTGCGACGGCCGCGCTGCGCGGGCGGTTTTCAATGCGCTCGGCTTCCTGCGGCCGCGCCCTCGTGGGATGGTCGGCGCGTGTCAGCCCCCGCTCGAACGTCCGCCCGCCTCGCCCTCCTCCTCGCTCCCGTGCTCGCGCTGCCGCTCGCCGCGCCGTCCGCGGCCCGCGCCGCGCCGCCGCCCACCGCGCTGACCTTGTCCCGCGTCTTCGCCGATCCGCCGCTCGGCGGCCGCACGCCGCTCCAGCTCGAGCTGCGCGACGACGGCACGATGATCGCCTACCTCCGCCCCAACGAGGCCGACTCCGAGGTGCTCGACCTGTGGGGTCAGCGCCTGCCCGGCGGCGCCGCCGCGCGCCTCGTCGCGACCGCCGACCTGGTGGCGGCCTCGGGCGCGCAGAAGCTCACCGAGGCCGAGCGCATGGCGCTCGAGCGCCGCCGCGTCACGCAGAGTGGCATCACCGAGTTCATGTGGTGCGGCGAGAGCGCCGACGCGCTGCTGTTCCCGTTCTCGGGCGACCTCTACTGGGCGCGCCTCGGCGCCGACGGCGCCGCCGCCGAGGTGGTGCGCCTGACCAGGGACGACGAGCCCGAGCTGGCGCCGCGCTGCTCGCCCAAGGGCCACTTCGTCTCGTACACGAAGGGCGGCGACCTCCACGTGCTCGACATCGCCAAGCGCTCGGATCGCCGCCTCACGCGCGGCGGCTCGGCCACGCGCACCTTCGGCCTCGCCGAGTTCATCGCCCAGGAGGAGATGGATCGCTTCGAGGGCCAGTGGTGGTCGCCCGACGAGGAGAAGCTGCTCGTCTTCGAGGTCGACGAGAGCGGCGTCGGCGTGAAGGTGCGGCCGCAGATCTTCGCCGATCGCACCGAGCTCACCTCGCAGCGCTACCCGGCCGCCGGCGAGCCCAACGCCAAGGTCACGGCCCACGTCTACGATCGCAAGAGCGGCCGCCGCGTGACGCTCGCGACGCCGAAGGACGACGGCTACCTGCCGCGCGCCGGCTTCTTCGCCGACGGCGCCGCCTGGGTCGAGTGGCAGTCGCGCGACCAGCGCCGCCTGGTGCTGCTCGAGGCCGACGCGCGCGGCGGCATGCGGCCCGTCCTCGAGGAGGACGACGCGGCTTGGGTCGACCTCCACGACGATCTGCGGCCGCTGGCCGACGGCCGTTTCCTGTGGTCGAGCGAGCGCAGCGGCAAGCGCCAGATCGAGGTCGTCGAGCGCAAGTCGGGGGCGCGCACGGTGCTCACCGACGAGCCCGAGCCGGTGGCGTCGCTGGCCGGCGTCGACCAGAAGGCGGGCGTCGTCTACTACGTCGCGTGCGCGTCGCGCGGGCGCGAGCGCCATGTCCATGCGGTGCCGCTCGCGGGCGGCGCGGCGCGGCCGATCGCGGTCGAGCCCGGCTGGCACAACGTCACCTTCGCCAAGTCGGGCACGCGCTTCATCGACTCGCTCTCGACCTGGGGCCGCCCGTGGCGCTCGTCGCTGCGCGACGGCTCCGGCGCGAGCACCGTCCTCGACGCGAACCCCACGCCCGAGCTCGACGCGCTGACCGCACCCGTGCCCGAGTGGCGCGACTTCAGCGCCGAGGACGGCACGCCGCTGAACGGGCTCCTCCTGCCGCCGGTCGGCGCCGAGCCGGGCCGGCGCTATCCCGTCGTGGCCTGGGTCTACGGCGGCCCGACCGCGCAGATGGTGGCCAATCGTTGGATCCGCCAGTACCCGCTCATGCTGCTGCTGAGCCAGCGCGGCTACGGCGTCCTGCTGGTCGACAACCGCGGCACCGGTGGGCGCGGGCGCGACATCGACCGCGCGCACTTCCACCGCTTCGGCGACGTCGAGGTGAAGGATCTCTTCGCCGCGGTCGGCGCGCTGAAGAGCGTCGCCTGGGTCGACAGCGACCACGTCGGCATCTTCGGATGGAGCTACGGCGGCTACCTCTCGGCGCGCGTCGTGCTCGACAAGGCGAGCCCCTTCGCGGCCGCGGTGGCGGTCGCGCCGGTCACCGACTGGTCGCTCTACGACACCTACTACACCGAGCGCTACCTCGGCCTGCCCGACGGCGGCAAGGCCGCGCCGTACGCCAGCTCGAGCCTGGTGGCGCGCGCGCCGCTCCTGTCGCGGCCGCTGCTCCTGGCCCACGGCACGGCCGACGACAACGTGCTGTTCGAGCACTCGCTGCGCCTCATCGACGCGCTCGAGAAGGAGAGCCTGCCGTTCGACCTCATGATCTATCCGGGCAAGGCGCACGGCATCGCCGGTCGCGCCGCGCAGCTCCACCTCTATGATGGCGTGCTGCGCTTCTTCGACCGGCACCTGCGGCCGGCGCGCTGATCACGGCCGCGAGCGCTTCACCGGCCGGACCCGTGGCGAGCGCGTCACGGCGCGGGGACGCGGTGCACCTTCACGTACTGGAAGTCGTAGCTGGCGCCGTTACTGCAGTGCTCGAGCCGGCCCTGGTAGAAGCCGTTCGCCCACTCGTGGGTCAGGCCGTGGGCGTCGAGCGCGCAGGTGACGCCCGCCAGCGATTGCTTGGGATCCCAACGACGGTCGCCGTCGCCGACGGCGTCGATCTGCACGAAGCGGCAGCTGTCGTCGCCCGGCGTGCAGACCGCGCCGACCAGCGACGGAGGGTCGGTGCCCGGCCCGATGGCGCTGAGATCGACCGTGCCGTCGCGACGGTGGCACTCGGTCAGGGCGATGTTGCAGACCCGGCCGTCGATGGCGCCGTTCCACTGGGCTTCGGCGGCGGTCTGCGGCACCGCTCGGATGGCGCGGTCGTCCTTGGCGACGGCGGGCGCGCTCGAGCCGCAGGCGGCGGCGGACAGCGCCACGGCGCACGCGAGCGGCCACATCCGGGTGAGCGTGCGTGCGGCATTCGGGGTGGAGGGCATGCGATCGTTCATAGGTCTCGTCCGGCTCGGAGAGTGGCCGCGGGCGCACCTCGGCGTCGCCGGAGGTCCGGGGCGTCGCAGCGCTCGATGGGGAGGGAGTCGGCTGGCCTGGCCCGCGCCAGGCTTGTCAGCCGTCGAGAGCGTAGGCACGCCGCGAGCTCGCCACCATCGGGGAAGGCGGATGCTGTCCCGCGTCCGTTCGTGCGCTCAGCCTCGCGCGAGCGTCGGCGTCACGGCCCGAAGACGCGCACCTCCGAGAGCGCCAGGTCGTCCTTCCAGCGGCCGCCCGGGTAGGCCTCGGTGATGGTGATGCGGATGCTCGAGGTCGTGCGCGGCGCGAAGTCCTTCCGCACGAAGCCGCGCGCATCGGCGGCGAACGTCATGGTCTCGCGGCTGCCGTCCGAGAAGGTGAGCGTCGCGGTCTTGGCGCGCGCGTTGAGCGCGAACAGGTCGCCGAGCGCGTCCTGGCGCTGGAAGCCGTTGGCGATCTCGACCGCCGCGACCGGGCCCGGCGTGGCCAGCACCACCTCGATGCTGGCCTCGCCCGTCTTGGCCAGCGGCTGCCACGAGGTGCCGAGGCGACCGTCGATGAGGTTCTTCGGGCCGAAGGTGTAGGTCGCGTCGTCGTCGTGGGTCGGCCCGCTGACGGCGTCCTTCAAGGCCAGGCCGAGCATGACCGACGCCTCCTCCTTCGGGCAGATGCCGAGCCCGGCGCCGACGTCGTACCAGGCGAGGTGGGTGCCGTGGCGCATGGTGTCCTCGTTGTCGATCTCGACGTAGACCGGCCCGTCGGGCACCTGATAGGCGGTCGTGAACGACTCGTGATCGCTGCCGTCCATGCCGCCGGCCCAGTCGCGCAGCCACTGCATGCGCCCGTCGACCTCGAGCCACAGCGCGCCGTCGGTCGTGAGGGTCGCCAGGTGGCCGTCGATCGAGAGGTTCCTGCCGACGCTCGGGCAGGGGATGAGACCCGCCTTCTTCAAGGCCGCGTCGAGCGTGTCGGCGCCGTGGGCGTCGCCGGCCGCAGCGTAGAGCTTGTCGAAGTCGAGCTTCAGCGCCTGGCCGACCTTGGCGTCGGGGCCGACCCACTTCCACTCCCAGCTCTCGGTGGTCTTGAACGCCGGCTCGTCCTTGCCCGGCTCGTCGGCCACCTCGCTGTTGCTCTCGCCGAGGTGGAAGACCGCGGCCCGCCCGTCCTTGGTCATGGCGCCGCACGCCGTGCCGGTCCCCGGGTCCGGGTCGGCCACGAAGCGCGTGGCGCGCGGTCGCGGCAGGCAGCCGCCGAGCCCGAGCGGCATGCCCGGCACCGCGTCCAGCGCGAGCGCGTAGTCGTCCGCCTCGCCGTCCTCGCGCGGCACCATGACGCGCTCGACGAAGAGGGCCGGGACCGACTCCGCGTAGTGGAGCGCCTTCACCATGACCCGCTCGGTCGCCTGCTCACCGGGATACACCTCGGTCGCGAACACCGTGAAGGCGAGCTTGCCGGCGTGGGCCACGACCGCCGAGCCGCTGTCGTTGCTGGCGGTCACCGTGACCGGCTTGCCCATCGGCCGCGCCGTGCCGTCGCCCGGCACCGTCGCGCACGCGATCCACGGACCGTGCGTCAGGAGCTCCTTCAGGTCGCCATCCTGGAGGGTGTCGGCGGCTCCCTCGGCGAAGTGCTTCCTGCAGAAGGCGTCGACCGGCTGCTTGGCCTCGTCGGCGTCCGCCTTCGAGCACGTGCCGAGGTCGAGCTGTCCCGGGGCTGGCTCGGGCCCGACGCGCACCCACGCCAGCGAGCGCTCCATGCGCTCGCCGGTCTTGTGCTCGCTCACGACCAGCGCGCGCTGGCCGTCGCTGCTGATGGCGATGCAGCCGGGCGCGCCGGTCGCGAGGCGCGCCTTCACGTCGAGGCCGCGGCAGGCGCCTCGGTGCGACCGGCGCGCTCGGCGCGCTGGCGTCGTCGGCCGGTGCAAGGACGACATCGGCCGGCGCCGCGACGACGTCGACCGGCGCCGCCGGCTGGCTGTCGGCAACGGCTGCAATCGAGGCGGCCGAGGCGTCGCTCGGCGCGGCCGCGGTCGGCGCGGCCGAGGTCGCCGCGTCGTCGGTCAGGGCGGGCGCGCTGGCGACCGCGTCCGTGACGGGGGCGGCGTCGGCGCGGGCTTGCCGCACGCGACGACGAGGGCACCGAGGAGTGGCATGAAGGCGTGGCTGCGCATCTCCGATCGGTAGCACGGGATCTGCGCGCGGTCACCCCGGCCTCACGGAGGGTCGATGCCGAGCTCCTTCATGCGCCGCTTGAGCCCGCGCTCGGACACCGCCAGCGCGCGCCACGCCGGCTGCCCGATGCGCGCCGCTTCGGCCAGGGCGGCGCCGATCTCCTCGGCGCTCATCTTCTGCGCGCGGCGGGCCGCAGGTGCTTGTCGACGAGCTCGTTCATCGAGGGCCGCGATATGCCAAAATGCTCGGCCGCCGCGCCGAGGCGGAAGTCGACCGCCAGCAGCACCGCCTCGACCTCTTCGGGCGTGATGCTCGCCGGCGTGCGCGGTCCGGGCGCGCCGGGCGCCGCTCGGCCGGGCTCGCCGCCGGGGTGTCGCCGGCCCCACCCGAGGGCCGCGCGCGCGGCCGCGGCATGAGCCGCTCGAGCTCGGCGTCGGCCAGCCCGCCCGGCGCGTCGCTGGCCAGCGCGATGGCGTGGCACACGCTCCGCAGCTGGCGCACGTTGCCCGGCCAGTCGTAGCGCGCGAGCCGCGCCACCAGCGCGGCCGAGAGCCACGGCGCGTCATCGGTGAGCGCCGGCTGGAGCAGCTTCTGGCGTCCGAGGTCGACCAGCTCCTTCATGAGGAAGTAGGCCACCAGGCGGCCGATGTCGGAGCGGCGCTCGCGCAGCGGCGGCACGCGGATCTCGTTCGCCGCGAGCCTATACAATAGAGGCGCCCGGAAGCGCCCGTCGTCGATGGCCGCCTCGAGATCGCCGTCGGTCGCGGCCACGATGCGCACGTCGACCTTCCTCGGCGCGCGCCCGCCGACCGCCAGCACCTCGCCCGTCTCGAGCACGCGCAAGAGCGCGGCCTGCACCTCGTTCGGCGTGTCGGCCACCTCGTCGAGGAACAGCGTCCCGCCGTGCGCGCGCACGAAGAAGCCGTCGTGGGCCTGGTCGGCGCCCGAGAAGGCACCGCGCACGTGCCCGAAGAGCTCGGACGCGGCCAGCGTCGGCGGCACCGCGGCCATGTTCACGGCCACGAACGGGCCGCCGCGCCGCTTGCTGGCGTGGTGGATGGCGGCGGCCACGAGCTCCTTGCCGCTGCCGGTCGCGCCGCGCACCAGCACCGAGGCGCCGTCGGCGCCCACGCGCTGGACGGCGGCGCGCACGCCCTCGATGGCCTCGCTGGCGCCGATGATGCGCCCGTCGAGCAGCGCCGGATCGCTCTGCAGCGGCGCCTCGCGATGCAGCAGCAGGACGACGTGGCTGCCGACCTGGACGACGACGCCGTCCTCGAGCTGCGTCGGCGTGACGTCGAGGGTGCCGGTGAGCTGCGCGCCGTCGACGTCGATGCGGCTCCCGGCCTGCGTCGCGTCGAGCCTCACGCCGCCGTCGCCCAGCCCTTCGATCCACAGCGGCTTCCTGCTCACGAAGGGCGACACCAGCGGCGCCGCGGCGCCGTCGTGGCCCGCCCGGAACATCGGCTCGGCGCGGCCCACCGCGATGCGCGCGCGCGCGTGCTCGAGCATCGGGAAGCGCGCCCGCTCGCCGACGCGCTGCGTCTCGGGGTGGTGCACGATGGTCAGCGTGACGAGCCGCGGCAGCGTGCCGTCGCGCTGCGCCGTCGAACGATCGAGGGTCTCCAGCTCCAGGAGCTCCTTGCTCATCGCGAATCTCGATTTGCCAGATATGGCATTTTGTCAGTCTTGCTGCTCGCGGGCCCATCGGACGGGCCTCGAATGGGTGCCCCGAGCACTACCATGCTGGCGATCGTCGGCCAAGGCCGCGCTCGGGCGTCACCCGCGCGCGCCCCGCTCGCGGCGCCTGCGTTCGCCGCGCTCGACCACGGCGCCGATGGCGTCCACGAGGCGCGGCCACAGGCCGGGCGCGAGGTCGTGGCCCATGCCATCCACCAGCGCCAGCTCGGCCGCAGGGATGGCCGCCGCGGTGGCGCGGCCGCCGCTCGGGTCGCACAGCGTGTCGGCCAGGCCGTGGACGATGAGCGTCGGCACGTCGAGCCGACGCAGCGCCGGGGTGCGGTCGCCCGAGGCGACCGAGGCGACCGCCTGGCGCGCGACGGCGACCACGTCGTAGTCGCGATCGAAGGCGCGGCCGGCCGTGTCGGCGACGACGCTCGGGTCCCTGGGGAAGCCCGGCGAGCCGACGACCTCCGCCGCGCGCACGGCGCGCGCGACGACCTCCACGCGCGTCGTCGCCGGCGGCCCGCCGAAGAGCGCGCTGAGCGTCTCGGGCTTGGCCTTCCCGACCGCTGTGTCGCCGGTCGTCGACATCATCGACGTCAGCGAGCGCACGCGCGACGGGTGCTCGATGGCCATCGTCTGCGCGATGGCGCCGCCCAGCGACGCGCCGACCACGTGCGCGCTGTCGACGCCGAGCGCGTCGAGCAGACCCGCCGCGTCGGCCGCCATGTCCGACAGCGTGTACGACACCGACGACAGATCGCCGGCCATCACCGCCGGCAGGTTCGGCACCGGCCCGTCCGGGAAGTGCGACGAGCGCCCCGAGTCGCGGTTGTCGAAGCGCACGACCTGCAGTCCGCGCGCCACCAGCGCGGCGCAGAAGCCGTCGGGCCAGTGCACGAGCTGCGCCGCGATGCCCATCACCAGCAGCACCATCGGCGCGTCGGGGTCTCCCATGCGCTCGTACGCCACGCGCATTCCCGCCGGTCCGACACCTTGCGCAATGGTCTCACTCATGGCCGACTCCTCGATCCGTCTCCGTGGTCGGAACGTCGCGACCCTAGCACGATGGCCTCCGACACGGCGGGACCGTCGAATCATCGCCGGTCCGTCAGTGGGGGGCGGCCGCGGGCGGCAGCTTGGCGAGGAGCGCCTTCATCTCGGCCACCGCGGGCACCACGACGTCGGCGACGCTCCAGGCGTCGATGACGGTCTGGGCCAGCTTGCGCGCCGCGGCGAAGTCCTTCCGGCCCAGGGCCCGGCGGGCCTCGCGCACGTGCGCCAACGTCGCGCCGTGGTAGAAGGGCGCGTTCGTGAACATGCGCTGGTCGATGATGCTGGCCGTGTCGGGCTCGCCGATGGCGTCGAACGCGCGCGCGCCGAAGCCGCTGTTGCCGCCGCTGGCGATGGCCGGTCGATACGCCTCGGCCGCGGCCTTCATCTCGCCCTGGGCGAAGTGCTGGACGACCTCGAGCAGCGTCTCGTAAGTCGCGTAGCGGCCGTTGGTGAAGAAGCCCGCGTCGACGAGCCCTCGGATGCGCGCGACACAGCGCTTGGTGACGTCGGGTGAGGCGTCGGCGCAGCCCGCGCTGGCGTAGTATGCCGCCACGAGGTTCGGTGTCAGGCGCGGCGGATCGACCAGCACGAAGCGCTTCGCGAACATGTCGCCCAGCTCGCTCGACCGCCCGAGCATCGCCGCGAGCTGGAGCGCCCAGCTCAGGATGTCGGTATCGGCTCCCACGGTGTCGCCGAAGACGTCCAGGCTCGCCAGGGTCTTCTCGGCGCGGTCGAGCGCGCGCCCGAACGCACCCTCGCTCGCCGCGACCTTGAGCTCGATGTCGTCGGTCACGACGCCGAACGTCGGCTGGTCCGCGAGGCGCGCCCCGATCGACCGCGCCGCCATCGGCTTGCCGGCGAGCAGGAGCGTGCGCACGGCCATGACGCTCTGGCTGTGCACGCCCGGCTGCAGCAGCGCGCCGCGTCCGGCGTACGGCACGAGCTCCGCCGGCGTCGCGCCGGGCTTGATGCTCGTCAGGCTCAGGAAGGGTGCGCCGTCGGCCGGGGACCAGGCCAGCGACGCCCGCAGCACCGCGCTCTCCAACGAGCTGCCGTACACCGCCCAGCGCACCGCCGCCCAATCGACGAGGCGCGGCGAGCGCTCCATCGCTCGGAGAAGCAAGGGAAGCGCCCCTTCGGTGTCGCCGTCCTTGAGCCGGAGGGCGGCCTCTTCGCACGCGAGCATCGACACGCCGATGGGGTCGGTGACCCTCGCCCGGACGGCGGCCATCCTGTCGATGAGGGGCCGGCGCTCGACGTTGGCGAAGTAGGATTGGAGGATGATGCTCTGGAGCAGCGCCTGGGGCGTGGCGTCGTCGAGCGGAGGCACGGGCAGCTGCGGATCGATGGCACGGCCGCGGACCATGTCGCGTCCGAGCGTGAGGCCGAGAAGGGTGTCGGACCGGATGTGCGCGGCGCTCGCGTCGAGCGCGGCGAAGGCGGCGTCCACCTCCAGGTTGTTCTCGATCGCGTCGTGTGCGTCCGAGATGGCCAACACGCCCGCGACGTCGTCGGCGCCGAACCAGCTCGCCTCGGGGCCGAGCGTCGTGGCCGGAGCCACGGCCCCGCTCCGGACCAGCGCGTCGAGCGCGTGGGCCACGGCCAGCTGGACCGAGCGGCCCTCGCCGCGCGCCGCCCGATGGTCGTCTCCGCCGAGGCGTATGACCACTGCGAAGTCGGTCGGGCGGACCTCGACGTTGCCATCCATCCAGACGGGGCCCATCGCCCTGGCCGCGCTCAGCGTCTTGTCGCGGGCGTCGGGCGCCGAGAAAGGATCGAAGGGGAAGTCGTCGCTCGGCGACGAGGGCAGGTGGAGGAGCTCGGCCGGCGAGCGCGTCCGCTCGAAGTCGAGGCCGAGGTAGAGGGTCAGGCGCATGCACGCGGAGTCGGCCGCGGCCGCGCCGAGCCAGCCGCCCGGGCCGTCCGTGCCGCGGGTCTCGAAGATGACGCAGGGGATGACCGCCGCGTCGTCGGCGCGGACGAGCGGTCCGTCCGCCGTGACCGTGGGCGCGCCCGGCGAGGCATCTGCGCCCGAGGCGAGGGCGTCGGGCGCGGACGGGCTCGTCGCAGGCGCGACGGCCGGAGCCGTGGACGCGCTCGCGGACGGCGTCGGGCTGGCGCTCGCGGTCGGGGTCGTGTCTGCGCCGCGGGTCGCCGCGAGCACCGCGATGGTCGCGCCCGCGATGAGCGTCAGGCCGATCGCGATGGGGAGCACGCGCGAGCGCCGCGGCGCGGGCGGGGCAGGCGCGCCGGTCGCGCTCGGCACCTTCGGCAGGTCGACGCAATCGGGCTCCTGGGCGCGCCGGTCGGCGGCGGAGCGTCGATGGTGTCGAGCATGAGCGCGACGGCGTCGTCGCCGCGCTTCGGCAGCGCGACGTCGGCCAGCGCATCGGCCACGGCGCGCCCATTCGGGAAGCGATCGTTCGGATCCTTGGCGAGGCAGCGATCGACGACGGCGGCCAGCGCCGGCGGCACGTCGCCGCGCACGCCGAGCAGCGGCGGCACGTCGTCGCGCGCCGACGAGATGATGACCGCCAGCGGCGTGTCGCCGCTGAAGGGCCTGAGCCCGCTGAGCATCTCGTACATCATGGCGCCGAGCGCGAAGACGTCGGCGCGTGCGTCGATGGTGGCGCCGCGGCTCTGCTCGGGGGCCATGTAGCCGGGCGTGCCGATCAGGTGACCCTCGCCGGTCAGCGCGGTGACGGGCGGCGGATTCTTGTCACTTTCGCCCGGCCTTTTGTCACTTGGCTGGAAGCTGGCCGGGTCGATGCGGGCGATGCCGAAGTCGAGGACCTTCACGCCGTCGTCGGGCGTCACCATGACGTTGTCCGGCTTCACGTCGCGATGCACCACGCCCGCCTCGTGGGCGCGCCCGAGGCCGCTGGCGATGGCCTGGGCCAGGCGCACGGCGCGCGCGATCGACAGCGGCCCGTCGGCCAGCACCTGGCGCAGGTTCCGTCCGCGCACGAGCTCCATGGCGATGAAGTCGCGGCCGTCGCTGGCGCCGATCTGGTAGATGGCAACGACGGCGGGGTGGGTGACGGCGGCGGCGGCGCGAGCCTCGCGCAGGAAGCGCGCGCGGCGCGACGGGTTGGCGCTGACCTCGAGCGGCAGGACCTTGAGCGCGACGGTGCGCTGGAGCGAGACCTCGACCGCCTCGTAGACGACGCCCATCGCGCCCGCGCCGAGGCGGCGCACGATGCGGAAGTCGCCGAGGGTGTCACCGTCCTGGAGCTCGTCGTTCAAGGGGGATTGCTCCGGCCGTTGCTGGACACCACTGTAACACTCACTGCGCGCGGATGGCGAGGTGGCCCCGAGCGCCGTCGACGGCATCGGTGAGGTCGGCGCTCGCGGTCACCGGGCCCGGGCCCTGCCAGTCGACCTCGAGGCGGAAGCTGCGCTGGCAGAGGTCCCGACCATGGCAGTGGCTGGCGATGCGGGCGTCGACCCAGGCGCTGTCGATGCGGCTCGTGCGGGCCTGGAGCGCGCCGTCGTGGATGGGGGCCGCGAAGAGGATCTCGTGGCTCTCGACGTCGACCAGGCGGACCTCGCCCTGGTGGTCGGCGACGACGGCGCGCACGGGCTCGATGCCGTTCGAGCGCGACGAGGCGGCGGCGCGCGGCGCGCGGGTCGGGAGCTGGGCCTCGAAGTCGAGCGGGATGCTGACGTCGAGGAACTCGGGATACTGGCTCTGCACCTTCTCGACGGTCACATCGAACGTCCAGCCGACGGTCGTGCCGGACTCGAGCGCGGCGATCTGGACGAGCGGGGCCGGGTCGTCGCTGGGGGCGCTGGCGTCCATGTCGCAGGCGCCCAGCGCGAGGGCCGAGAGGATGACGGGGGTCGAGGTCGAGACGAGGCGGGCGATGAGAGTGCGCATCGGAGTTTCCTTCCTGGGTGGTGAGGGCGACGCCAGGAAGGGGAGCAAGCGATGTGCCATCGACGCGGCGACGGCGCGCGGCCGCCGTGGCTCAGGTCCGCCTCCCATGCGGTCGCGCGCCTACGTAGCCGCTACGTAGCGCCCGGCGTTCGACGCCCTGCGGCGGCGCTGGCGCGCGCCCCGACCTCGGCCTATGAAGGGGCGTCGCGCCCGCGCACTCGCGCGACAGGAGCAGCATGACGCCCAGGGCACTCACCTCACAGACGGCGCTGGTCACCGGAGCCTCGGGCGGCATCGGCGCCGACCTCGCGCGCGAGCTCGCCGCCCTCGGCGCGCACCTCGTCATCACCGCGCGCTCGAAGGACAAGCTCGAGGCTCTCGCCGCCGAGCTGCGCGCGCGTCACGGCGTCGAGGTCCACGTCTTCGCGCTCGACCTGTGCGCGCGCGGCGGCGCGGCCGAGCTCGCCGCGGCCGTCGACGGCGCCGGCCTGACCATCGACGTCCTCGTGAACAACGCCGGCTTCGCCACCTGGGCGGCGTTCGCCGACACGCGCTGGGACGACATCGAGCGCCTCATCGACCTCGACCTGCGCGCGCTCACGTTCCTGACGCACCACTTCGTCGGCGGCATGAAGGCGCGCGGCCGGGGCCACATCATGAACGTGGCGTCGTTCCTGGCCTTCGCGCCGTGCCCCAACCTGGCCGTCTACGCCGCCGCCAAGGGCTACGTCCTCAGCCTCACCGAGGCCCTCGACTACGAGCTGAAGAAGACCGGCGTGCGCGCCTTCGCGACCTGCCCGGGCGGCACCCGCACCGGCTTCTCCGAGGCCGCGGGCCAGCGCCTGAAGAAGGTCGGCGAGCGCTCGCTCATGACCAGCGCGTCGGTCGCGCGCCTCAGCGTGAAGAAGATGCTGCGCGGTCGCCGCACCTACATCCCCGGCTGGATGAACGTCGTCAGCGGCTGGGTCCTGCGGCTCGTGCCGCGCACGTTCCGGCCGGGCTTCATGAAGGCCGCCATGGGCGCCGGCGTCGAGGCTCCGAAGGTCTGATGCCTCCCTTCGATCAACACCGCGGCATTACCGGGTGGCGGCGACGAGCACGCCCGCGACCACCGCCGCGAGCGCGGCGACGCGCCAGCTCCATGCGCGCGACCGATGCGGGCGCGTCGCTGGTGCGGCCTCGACGGACGGTGTCGTCGCGGCCGGGACGGCGACCCGCGTCACGCCGTCGAGCGTGTCCATCGCCAGCGCTACCTGCTGGCGCGGCGGCTCGTGAGCGTCAACGCCGCCAGCGCGGCCGCGAGCTCGCGGCCATCGGCGAAGCGCTCGGACAGGTCGGCGGCGACGCGGCGATCGATGATGGCCGCCAGCGCCGGCGGCACGTCGCTGCGCACGCCATGGAGCGGCGGGGCTCCCGAGAGGCCCGGTGCTCTCGGCGCGCGGCCCGCGGCGGCATCGGGAGGGAGCCCGGTCAGCATCTCGTAGAGCACCGCCCCGAGGGCGAACACGTCGGCGCGCGCGTCGACCGGACCGTCGCCGGCCTGCTCCGGCGCGCGGTAGCCGAGCGCCGCGACGACGTGTCCCTCCGCGGTCACGACGCTCGGCGCGTCGTCGGACGGGGGCGACGTCGGCGTCGCCGGATCGAGCGCCGCGAAGCCGCAGTCGAGCACCTTCACCAGGCCGTCGGAGAGCACGATGCACTCCGGCCTCAGCTCGCGATGCACGACGCCGACCGCGTGGGCCGCGCCGAGCGCGCCCGCCACGACACCGGCGATGCGCAGCGCTTCCGCCAGCGGCAGGCAGCCGTTCGCGAGCCGCTCGCGCAGGCTCTGGCCGCGCACGATCTCCATGGCGATGAAGACGCGCGCCCCGTCGAAGCCGAACTGGTAGACGGTCGGCACCGCGGGGTGGTCGATCGCGGCCGCGGCGTGCGCGGCCCGCACGAAGCGCGCGCGACCGGCCACGTCGCGGGTCAGCTCGGGGGCCAGGACCTTGAGCGCGACGACCCGCGGGAGGGTCAGCGCCAGGGCCTCGTAGACGACCCCGGTCGCGCTCCGGTCGAGGCGCCTCAGGACCCGGAAGTCGCCGACCGCGTCGCCGTCGTCGAGCTCGGCGCCGCCGTCATGGTGCTCGCGTGACATGCGCATCTCCGTGGCTGGGTGGCCCGTCGGAGTC
This sequence comes from Myxococcota bacterium, assembly GCA_046351155.1. Lineage (GTDB taxonomy): Bacteria > Myxococcota_A > UBA9042 > PHBI01 > PHBI01 > JAXLYZ01. Next base: position 319,023 of record JAXLYZ010000004.1, on the reverse strand, counting down.
GTCGCTCAGCGAGCGCGGACGGCGACGTGGTCGCGCGCGGCGTCGATGGCGTCGGTGAGGTCGGCGGTGGCCGTGACCGGGGTCGGACCCTGCCAGTCGACCTCGAGGCGGAACGGGCGGTCGCAGAGGTGCCGGCCGAGGCACGGGTTGTAGAGGTGGACCTCCACCCACGCCGCCTCGGCACGACCGGGCGCGGTCTCGACGATGGGCGTCGTCGCCACGACGTGGCCGCTCGCGGCGTCGACCAGGCGGACCTCGCCGCGCGTGGGGGCGGGCGCGTTCCGGCTCGCGGCGATCGATGCGGCACCCTTCATCGACGAGCGCGGCGCGCGCGCCGGGACGCGGGCCTCGAAATCCACCGGAATGCTGATATCGAGGAATTCGGGATATTCGCCGCGCACCGACTCGACCGTGACGTCGAAGGTCCAGCCGACGCTCGCGCCGGACGCGAGCGCGGCGACCGCGACGACGGGCGATGCGTCGTCGGCGGGGGCGGCGCCGTCGCTGTCGCAGGCGCCGAGGGCCAGCGCCGAGAGGATGACCGGGGTCGAGGTCGAAGTGAGGCGGGCGATGAGGTTGCGCATCGGGTGCTCCTGCGTGGTCGTGGAGGTGACGCTGGAGAAGTGAGCAACGGTTGTGCCACGACCCGGAGGTGGACGGGGCCCAGCGGTGTGGGCCGCGGCGGCCGCGCGGCGCGCGCCTCGGTCGCGCTCTACGTAGCCGGCTACGTAGCTCCTACGCTCGCCGCGCCGAGCGCGCGCCGAAGGCTCACCTCGGGCTTCAGAAGATTCGCACGCCGGCCGCGAAGCCCGGCCACATCCACACCTGCGTGTCGGCGCCGCGGTCGCTGAGTCGCACCGCGCTCGCCGGCAGGCCGAGGTCCTCGTCGTGATACTCGGTGGTCAGCACGTTGAGCGTCGGGCCGGCCCACAGGGCGAAGGTGTCGGCGATGCGCCAGGCGATCTGCGGGCGCAGCGCGACCTGGGCATGCAGCCGTGAGAAGCGGCCGTCGATGGCGGTCGAGATGGTGGTCACGTCGAACGACAGCTCGAGGTGCCGGTTCAGGAGCCAGCGCCCGCCGATGCCGAAGCCCACCGACAGCTCGCTCGGGCGGTCGAGGCGCGTGCCGGCGTAGTAGACGTTGTAGAGGGCGCTGCTGCCGTGGCGCACGCCGACCAGCGCCAGGCTGGTCTCGCTCACGGCCAGGTCGGCCTCGGCCCAGCCGTCCCAGTAGACGTTGACGAGGCCGATGCCGGCGTCGGCGGTGGCGGCGATGTTGACGACGCCGATCTGGGTGCCGTGGACGTCGCCGTCGGCGATGTTGACGGTGCCGATCTGCGCGCCGCGGACGTCGCCGCCGGCGATGTTGACGGCGCCGATCTGGGCGCCGGTCACCGGGCCGATGGCCAGGTCGAGGGCGCCGAGCTGGAGGCCGACGAGCTCGTCGGTGGCGAGGTTCAGCGCGCCGGCGAGCTGGCCGCCGTGGACCGGGCCGTCGACGACGTTGAGCGCGCCGGCGATCTCGAGCCCGCGCACGAGCCCGCTGTGGAGGTTGAAGGCGCCGCCCAGCTCGAAGGCGTCGAGGCCGCCGGCGAGCCCGCCCACGACGTTCAGCGAGACGACGCGGCGCGCGTGCGGCAGCGCGCTCGAGGTGCCGGCGTAGGGCAGGAAGTCGACGCCGATCGGCACCGTCGGCGGCGCCGTTTGAGCGGGCGCGGCGGCGGGCGGGTAGGACGGCGCGGGCGGGGCGGCGTAGGCCGACGACGACGCGAGCGCGACGCCGCCGGCGAGAAGCGAAAGGAACTTTGCGGATGGCCGGGGCGATGAGGTCGAGGCGAGGGACATGGCTGGACTCCTGAGGCGGTCGCTGGGCCCGCGTGGCGGCGGGTCGCGCGCCCTCATCGCAGGAAGCGGGCCAGCCCTCCGCGCGCTCCAGGTGCCCGGGATGCTTGCGCTTTGTCGGCGTCGTCGCGGTCCGCGCGGGCCGGGTCCGGCGCCTCGAAATGGCATGCCCGGCAGTTCAAGTGGCGGAGGTTACGGAGCTTTCCGGCGACCGTGCCGAAACGAGAGCCGCCTCGCGATCACTTGACGCGGTAGGCCTTGAGCTTGCGGAACAGCGTCTGGCCGCCGATGCCGAGGATCTTGGCGGTCTGGGCCTTGTTGTTGCCGGTGGCCTGGTAGACCTCGAGGATGTGGCGGCGCTCGACCTCGGCCAGCGGCAGCATCGACTCGGGGTCGACCGCGGCGCCGCCTGCCCCCGCCGCGGCGCTCGCCGGCGGCCGGCGGCGGATGGGGATGTTCAGGTGGCGCGGCAGGATCTCGCCCTGCTCGGCGAGGTTCGCCGCGGCCTCGATGGCGCCCTTCAGCTCGCGGATGTTGCCGGGCCAGTCGTGCGCCACGAGCGCCTCCTCGGCGTCCTCGGAGAGGCGCGCGTCGGGGCGGGCCGAGCCCTGGATGAAGCGCGCGGCGAGGAGGCGCAGGTCGTCGAGTCGCTGGCGCAGCGGCGGGATGGCGATGCTGGCGAAGCGCAGCCGATAGTAGAGGTCCTGGCGGAAGGTGGCCTTGCCGAGGTCCTGGTGGGTGGCGGCGATGAAGCGCACGTCGGCCTGGCGCGGCTTGGTGTCGCCGACCGGCGTGAACTCGCCCTCCTGGAGGATGCGCAGGAGCTTGCCCTGGAGCTCCATCGGCAGGTCGCCGATCTCGTCGAGGAAGAGCGTGCCGCGGCGCGCGCGATCGAGGTAGCCGTCCTTGTCGGCGATGGCGCCGGTGAAGGCGCCCTTCTTGTGGCCGAAGAACTCGGACTCGAAGAGGCTCGCCGAGAGCGAGAGCATGTTGACGGCCACGAACGGTCCGTTCCGCCGATCGCTGGCGCGGTGGATGGCGCGCGCGATGAGCTCCTTGCCGACGCCGGTCTCGCCCGTCACCAGCACCGGCACGCGCGAGCGCGCGTGCAGCTCGGCCTCGTGGAGCAGGCGCAGCATCTTGTCGTCGCAGGTGAGGATGTCGGCGAAGGCCTCGGGCTGATCGAGGCGGCGCTCGGCCAGCTCCTGACGCCGCACGTCGAGGAGATCGACCATGCGGCGATGCGCCAGCGCGCGCTCGAGCGCGTCGACCAGCTGCTCGGGGAGGAGCGGCTTCACGAGGTAGTCGAAGGCGCCGAGGCGCGTGGCGCGCATCACCGAGTCGATGTTGTCGACGGCGGTGACCATGATGCAGGTGGTGGTCGGCGAGCGCTCGAGGATGCGCTCGAGCAGCTCGAGGCCGCTCATGCCCGGCATGGTCAGATCGAGGAAGGCCACGTCGAAGGGCGGGGTGCCGAAGTGGCCGAGCGCGCGCGTCGGGTCGGCCTCGGTGGTGACCTCGGTGAAGCCGGACATGCGCAGCTTGCGCCGGGCGCTGTCGAGGAAGGTGACCTCGTCATCGACGATGAGGATCGACGTGTTCATGACTTCCCTCGCTGAGGCAGACGGACGACGAAGCGCGTCGGCAGGCCGGGCTCGCTCACGAGCTCGAGCGTGCCGCCGTGCTCCTCGACGATGCGCTTGGAGATGGCCAGCCCCATGCCGGTGCCCTGCTCGCGCTGCTTGGTGGTGAAGAACGGCTCGAAGACGCGCTGGCGCAGCTCGGGCGGCACGCCCGGCCCGTTGTCCTCGACCACGATGACGACCGCGTCGTCGGCGGCCGCGGTGCTGACGCGGACGTAGCCGTCGGCCTGGCGCTCGGCCGCGTGCCCGGCGTTCACGAGCAGGTTCATGACGACCTGCTCGATGCGCCCGGCGTTCATGACGATGCGCGGCAGCGCCGGCGCGAGCTCGACCTCGAAGCGGCCGACCATCTCTCGGAGCTGGTTCCCGACCAGCGTCGCGGCGTCCTTCACGACGCCGTTGACGTCGGCCTCCTCCCACTGTCCGCCGTCGTCGTGGCGCGCGTAGGTGCGGAGCTGCGACACGATGCCGGCGATGCGCTGGGCGCCGTGCTGCATGTTGCCGATGAGCTTGTCGGCGTCGGCGAAGAACTCGTCGGCGGTGAGCCCGTAGAGGCGGAGGCCCGGGTCGGCGGCCGCGGCGGTCTCGACGTGGGGCCGCACCGCGTCGAGGTAGTCCTTCAGGATCGGCAGGTTGAAGGTGATGAAGTTGTTCGGGTTGTTCACCTCGTGGGCGACGCCGGCCACGAGCTGGCCGAGCGCCGCAAGCTTCTCCGAGCGCGCCGCCTCGAGCTCGGCCTTGTCGCGCGCCGACGCCATGAGCTGGCGCTCGTCGCGCAGCATGCGCATGCGATCGACCAGCGCGAGTGACAAAATCGCCGCCTCGAGCGCCGAGCCGATCTGGAACAGCGACTCGGCGACGCCCACCGGCAGCGAGAGCGGCACCGCGAAGAGGAAGCCGCCGAGCGTGAAGAGCGACCAGCCGAGGAGGTAGAAGCGCGCCGAGCGCAGCCCGCCGCGCCACGACACGACGCCCGCCGTCAGCACCACGAACGGCAAGAGCGCGCCGATGAAGGTCATGACCATGAGCGCCAGCGGCGCGGGCGCGAGCCACACCAGCGGCAGCACGACGGCGGCCAGCGCGAGATAGACGCGCATGAGCCGATCGATGCGCGGCGCGAGGCGCGGCGTGTCGAGGAAGCGTCGCGAGAACTGGACGCCGGCGAGCACCATGAGCACGAGGAACGAGGTGCCGGGGCGATAGAGGTCGGCGGCCGAGGTGGTGGCCAGGAAGAAGCGGTTGGCGCTGCCGCTGTGGATCGAGAAGTAGACGGCCGACGAGGCGATGAAGGCCACGTACCAGAGCTGGGTGCGGTCGCGCAGCGCGATGCCCATCAGCAGGTTCACGAGCAGCATGGCGAAGATGACGCCGAGGTAGAGCCCCTGCTCGGTGAGGACGCGCTGCTCGAGGCGCTGCAGCCCGCCGAGCGTCGCCGCGTGGAAGAGCGACGGCAGCATGAGCGGGGCCCGGGTGCGGACGAAGAAGCGCTGGGGCTCGGCGCCGCGCGGCAGCTCGGCCACGAAGGCGGCGCCGCTCGGGTCGAGCGCGATGGGCACGGCGCGGAAGGCGCCGTCGTGCTCGAGGTAGAGCGTGCCCGGATCGTAGGGCCCGGGGCGAGCACCAGGTACCAGCGCTCGTCGCCGGGCGGCAGCGCCAGCGACGCGCCGAGCCACACCACGTCGCCCTCGCCGGCCTCGAGCTCGGTGATGGGCCGCGTGCTGGCGCGCGCCACCTCGTCGACCGTGAGGTCGCCGCGCGCGTCGACCACGCTCTCGAGCTCGGACAAGAGCGCGCGCTGGTCGCCGTCGATCGCGATGGGCGTCGCGGCGGCGGCGCGCGGCGCGGCGAGCGCGGCGCAGGCCGAGCGCGGCGAGCGCGAGCCCGGCGACGGCGAGCCGGCCCGGGCCGAAGGGGGCGCCGCGCCGTGCGGGGCGGGAGGGCTCGTGCGATGCCGGGCTCGTCATGTCGCATGGGCTCTCCCGGGCTCCAGTGCGCGCGCGAAGCGGGGGTCGCGGCGAGTGTCGCATGGGCGGCGGCGATCGTCTCCGGGGGCCGCGGACGGCCCCGGGAGCGCCGCCGGGTCACAGGTCGCGCACCAGCTTGGCGACGGCCAGCGCGGTGTAGCCGGCGAAGGCGCGGTCGTCGTTCGAGGTGCACAAACCCAGGCCGAGGCGCGCCGCTGTCGGGGTCGCGGACGGCGGCGGCGTTGTAGCCCTCGATGTGGCCGAGGTGGCCGTCGAGGCGCACTTCGTCGAGCTGCATGCGCATGACGGCGAGGCCGACGCGCGTGGGCGGCTCGTGCGGGTCCATGTGGGTCGGGTCCATCACCGTGTCGAAGGCGAGCATGCGGGCGAGGGTGGTCGGGTCGTCGAAGAGCTCGCCGTCGAAGAGGGCGGCGGTGAAGCGCATGGCTCGTCGTTGGTGGTGACCATGGAGCCGACGCCCCAGCCGAGGAAGCGACGGATCCGTTGACTCAGGCTGTCGAGCCAGCCCTGGTCGGTGAGCATCCAGCCGCCCGCAGGCCGCCGGCCCTGGCCGACTCGCCGACGTAGTAGGTGTGCTCGGGCCGAGCGGGCGCACGATGTGGTCCTCCACCTCCTCGGCCCAGGGCTTGCCGGACACCGCCTCGTCGATGAGCGCCAGCAGCGTGAAGTGGGTGTTGCTGTAGACGGCCTCGGCGAGCGGCGGCGCGCCGAAGGAGGGCATGGCCAGCGCGCGCTCGACGAGCGCCTGCGGCGTCCAGCTCCGGCCGACGTCGGCCAGGCTGAGGTCGGTCATGAAGTCGGCGATGCCGGCGGTGTGGTTCAGCAGCATGCGCACGGTGATGGCATGGGCGCCGGCGAAGTCGAACCAGCGATCGAGCGTGTCGTCGAGCGAGAGCTGGCCGGCCTCGACGAGCTGCATGGTGAGGACGGCGGTGTAGAGCTTGGTGACGCTGCCGATGACCTGCTCGGTGGCGGCGTCGTCATAGGCCGCGTGGTGGTCCGGGTCGGAGTAGCCCGCGTCGGCGCGGAACAAGCGGCCGTCCTCGAGGCGGACGGAGAAGCGACGCCGAGGAAGTCTTGGTCGCCGCTGACCTGGCTCTGGGCGAAGACGTCGCGCGCGGCCTGGATGATGTGCGCGGTGTCGCCAGGCGCATCGCCGTCGCCGCAGCCGGACGCGGCGACGAGGGGGACCGCGACGAGCGCGGCGGCGAAGGCGGGGACGGCGGCAGGGACGAGCGACAGGAAGGAGCGCTGACGGGTCGTACGCATGGAGCACCTCGGGGTGAGGGTCCCGCTCCGTGCGCAGGACGCGGCGCCGTATCGCAGGAAGCGGACCAGCCCGCCGGCACCGGCCATGTGTGCGTATTCAGGCGGCGTTCGCGGTTTCCGGCTCGCATCGCGGCGGGGTCGTCGAGCGCCTCGAAATGAGCCGCCTGCGCTCCCGGACGCCCGATGTCGGCGGGCCCGACGACGACCATCCCAAAAATGGTGCGACGCGCCGCGGCCGATCGAGACCACGCGTATCGACGGTGCCGAGCGACGACCGGGCGAGCGTCGCCAGAAACGCGCGTCGGTCCCACGTCACTCATGACCATCGCGCCACCCTATGACGATGGGCCGCTGAGACGCCGAGAGGTTCCGATGGTCCTGCCTGGGCAGCGGGAGAGTCCACGCCCGATGCCCCACCCCGCGCCGAGGTCCGCTGGCGCTGGCCGGCGTTGTGTTCACGCTCGCGGCGTCACCCCTCGGGGTCTGTGCACGCCCTTCGTACGGCCCTACCGCGGTCGCCTCGACCAGACGGCCGGTGACCGTTCCCCCGCCGGGACCGACACCGCCGTCCAGCGCTGCGACGACGGCGACCCCTTTGGCTGCCACGAAGCCGCCACGCGCCTCGACCCCTCGCTCGCGTTGCGGGCCGAGCTCGAGGACGCGGCGATGCGCGGATGGAGTCGGCCCAGCCTGTCGCCTCGCCGGCGCCGATCGCTCGGCGACGGACCGGCGCTGCGGCGCTCCTGTGCGCGGCCTACCCCGACGCCGACGCGTGCATCGCGCTCGCCGCCGCGGCGCGCGATGGCGTCGACGACGCGCGCGCGCGGAACGGACTGGTCCGCGCCTGCAGGCGCTCCGTCGACGCCCGCGCGCCGGCCGCGTGCGTACTCGTCGGCCGCGCGCCTGACGACGCCGAACCGGCGCGTCGACCGCTTCACCTGGGACGAGCGTCGCCGCGACGAGCGAACTCGCATCGTCCTGCGCGCGGCGGGCGGGCATGCGCGCTCGGCCAGGGCCGACTGCTCACGAGCCCGGTCGACCGCCTCGTGCGGTGGCTCGTCGAGCCGAGCCGTCGCGTCGGGCCCGACGCGCCGACGACGCTGGGTCACGAATGAGTACCGTCGCGCTCGTTCGAAGGCTCCAGGCGAGGCCGGCCAGGATGGCCTCGGTCATCGTCTTGGTGTCGGCCGTGCCGCCCATGTCGGCAGTGCGGACGCCGCCGCTCGATGGCCGCCTCGACGGCGCGCTCGATCGAGCGCCTCGTCCATGAGGTGCAGCGAGTGGCGGAAGAGCATCGCCACCGACAGGACCGAGCCGATGGGGTTGGCGATGCCCTTGCCGGCGATGTCGGGGGCCGAGCCGTGCACCGGCTCGTAGAGGCCGGGGCCCTTGTCGCCGAGCGACGCCGACGGCAGGAGCCCGAGCAGGCCCGCCAGCACGGCGGCCTCGTCGGTGAGGATGTCGCCGAACATGTTCTCGGTCACGATGGCGTCGAAGCTGTCGGCCTGCGTGATGAGCCGCATCGCCGCCGAGTCGACCAGCCGGTGCTCCAGCACGATGCCGGTGAAGTCCTTGGCCACGTCGTCGACCACCTGGCGCCAGAGGCGCGAGCTCTCGAGCACGTTGGCCTTGTCGACGCTGGTCACCTTGTGGCGCCGCTGGCTCGCCAGCTGGAAGGCCGTCACCCAGCCCGCGCCGCACCTCGGTGTCGGTGTACTCGAGCGTGTCGACCGCGCGCTCGCGTGCTCGAAGCTTTCTCCCTGAACTTCGGCGCGCCGGTAGGTACCGCCGGTGAGCTCGCGCACCACCAGCATGTCGACGCCGACCGGCCGCTCGCGCTTGAGCGGCGAGATGTCGTAGAGCGCCAGGTACACCGTCCCGGCTGGGGTTGGCGTACACCTGGAGCCCCGAGCGCAGCCCGAGCAACCCCTGCTCGGGACGCCGGAGCCGCGGGTCGTCCCACTTCGGGCCGCCGACGGCGCCGAGGGCACCGCGTCCAGGCCTGACAGGCCTCGAAGGTGTCATGCGGCAACGGGTCGCCGTGGCGATCGATGGCGACCGCCAGAGGCGTCCTTCTCGACGAGCTCGGCTCGTGGCCATGGCGCTTCGCCACCGCCAGCATCACCTCGGAAGCCGCGGCGGTGACCTCGGGTCCGATGCCGTCGCCAGGAAGGAGGACGATGTTGGCTCTCATGCTGCTCCGATGCTGCCGCTGCCCGGGGATGCTCTGGACGCCTCGTACGCCGCGATCGCATCGGCGTGAGCCAGGATGTAGCCCAGCTCGTCGAGGCCTTCCAGCAGACACTTCTTGGCGAACGCGTCGATCGGGAAGTGGACCGTCTCGCCCGCGAACCCGAGCGACTGCGTAGCGAGATCGATCGACAGCTCGGCCGCCGGGTCCGCCGCCAGCAGCGCGAACAAGCGCTGGTGCGCGTCGGCCGGCACCACCACCGGCAGGAGCCCGTTCTTCAGCGCGTTGTTCTTGAAGATGTCGGCGAAGCGCGTCGACACCACCGCGCGGAAGCCCCACGCGTGCAGCGCCCACGGCGCGTGCTCGCGCGAGCTGCCACAGCCGAAGTTGTCGCCCGCCACCAGGATGTGCGCGCCCGGCGCGTCGGGGCGGTTCAGCACGAAGGCCGGGTCCTGGCGCCAGTCGGCGAACAGCACCTTGGCCAGCCCTTCCTTGTGCGTGACGCGCAGGAAGCGGGCCGGCGTGATCTGATCGGTGTCGACGTTCTCGAACGGCAGCGGCAGCGCGCGCGACGTCAGAGTGGTGAAATTCGCCATTGTGTTTGGATCTCCCGAGCCGTTTCCGCACGCGCGGCGTGTCGTCAGTGGTCGAGGTAGGGGCGCGGGTCGGCCACCGCGCCCTCGATGGCCGACGCTGCGGCCGTCGCCGGCGACGCCAGCAAGGTCCGCGCGCGCGGGCCCTGGCGCCCCTCGAAGTTGCGGTTCGACGTGCTCACCGCGTACTGGCCCGGACCGACCGTGTCGCCGTTCATGGCGATGCACATCGAGCAGCCCGCGTCGCGCCACTCGGCGCCGGCCGCGAGGAACACCTGGTCGAGACCCTGGGCCTCGGCCTGGCGCTTGATCTCCACGCTGCCCGGCACGACCAGCATGCGCACGCCGGCCTTCACCTTCTGACCGCGCATGACGTCGGCCGCCGCGGCGAGGTCCGACAGGCGCGAGTTGGTGCACGAGCCGACGAACACCACGTCGATGGGCTTGCCGAGCATGGGCTTGCCGGCCTCGATGCCCATGTAGTCAAGCGCCTTTCGCATGGCCGCGCGCTGGCTGGCGTCGCCGATGTCGGCCGGGTCGGGGACCGGCGCGCTGATGCCCGCGCCCATGCCCGGGTTGGTGCCGAAGGTGATCATCGGCTCGAGCGTCGACGTCGAAGGTCAGCGACTGATCGAAGCTCGCGCCCTCGTCGGTGGTGAGCTCGCGCCAGCGCTGGACGGCGGCGTCGAAGGCGGCGCCCTGCGGCGCCAGCGGACGGCCGGCGAGATACGCGAAGGTCGTGTCGTCGGGGGCGATGAGCCCGGCGCGCGCGCCGGCCTCGATCGACATGTTGCAGACCGTCATGCGGCCATCCATGTCGAGCGCGCGGATGGCCTCGCCGCGGTACTCGAAGACGGCGCCGGTGCCGCCGCCGATGCCGAGCCGGGCGATGACCGCCAGGATGAGGTCCTTGCCCGACACGCCCGGCCGCAGCCGGCCGTCGACGCGAATCTCGAACGGGAAGGGGCGCTTCTGGAGCAGGCACTGGCTCGCCAGCACGTGCTCGACCTCGCTCGTGCCGATGCCGAACGCCAGCGCGCCGACCGCGCCGTGGGTCGACGTGTGCGAGTCGCCGCAGACGATGGTCATGCCCGGCTGCGACGCCCCGAGCTCGGGCCCGATGACGTGGACGATGCCGCTGCCCGACTGCCCGAAGGCGTAGAGCGCGATGCCCTGCTCGGCGCAGTTCTTCTGGAGGGCCGACACCAGCGCCTGACCCTCGCCGTCCATCGTCCCCAGGCCACCCCGGGTCGGCGTGATGTGGTCCATCGTCGCCAGCGAGCGGTCGGGCCGGCGCACCTTCAGCCCGCGCGCCGCGAGCCCGGTGAACGCCTGCGGCGAGGTGACCTCGTGCAGCAGGTGGAGGTCGATGTAGATGATGGCCGGACACTCGGGCTCGTGCGCCACCACGTGCGCGTCCCAGATCTTGTCGAAGAGGGTGCGCGCCGCCGTCATGACATGACCTCGCCCGCCGCCGCGCCGGTCGTCGTGCTGACGCCGGCCTCGGGCAGCGTCGCGTGCAAGAGGCGATTGACGGCCGTGAGGTAGGCCTTGGCGCTGGCCACGATGATGTCGGTGTCGGCGCCGTGGCCGTGGAAGAGCGCCGCCTTGCCCGACGTCCCCTGGGCGTGGACCTTGGGCGAGGCCTCGGCGCTCTGGATGCGCACCGACACCTCGCCGATGGCGTCGATGCCCTCGGTGACGCCCTGCACCTGGTACTCGAGCAGCGTGTTGTCGGCGTGCCCGCTGTGGCTGGCGATGATGGCGTCGATGGCGCGGAAGGCCGCGTCGACCGGGCCGGTGCCGACGCACGCCTGGAGGTGCATGACCCCGTCCGGCCCGCGCAGGCGCACGGTCGCGGTCGGCATGCCCATCGAGCCGCAGGCGACCTGCAGGCCGTCGAGCACGTAGAGCGGGTCGCGCTCGACCACCTCGGAGGTGACGATGGCCTCGAGGTCGGCGTCGGTCAGGTACTTCTTCTTGTCGGCCAGCTCCTTGAACGCGGCGAACGCGAGGTTGAGCGCCTCGCCTTCGAGCGGCAGCCCGAGCTCGACCAGGCGCGCCGAGAACGCCGCGCGCCCCGAGTGCTTGCCCAGCACGAGCCGGCTCTGCGCGAAGCCCACCGTCTCGGGCCGCATGATCTCGTAGGTGCTGGCGTGCTTGAGCATGCCGTCCTGGTGGATGCCGGCCTCGTGCGCGAAGGCGTTGGCGCCGACGATGGCCTTGTGGGCCTGCACGTTCATGCCCGTCACCGAGGCCACCATGCGCGACACGCGCACGATCTGCGTCGAGTCGACGGCCGTGCGCGGGCCGAAGCGATCGCGCCGCACCTCGAGCGCCATGACGACCTCTTCGAGCGCGGTGTTGCCGGCGCGCTCGCCGATGCCGTTGACGGTCACCTCGACCTGGCGCGCGCCCGCGCGCACGCCGGCCAGCGTGTTGGCGGTGGCCAGCCCGAGGTCGTTGTGGCAGTGCACCGACACCACGACTTTGTCGATTCCCGGCACTCTCGCGAGCAGGCCGCTGATGATGCCGCCGAACTCGTCGGGCGTGGTGTAGCCCACCGTGTCGGGGATGTTGATGGTGGTCGCGCCCGCCTCGATGGCGGCCTGGACCGCCTCGGCCAGGAACTCGGGCTCGGTGCGCCCGGCGTCCTCGCAGGAGAACTCCACGTCCGCGCACTTGGACCTGGCGAGTGCCACCATCGCCTTGATTTTGGCAATCACCTGCTCCTTCGACATGCGCAGCTTGTGCTCGCGATGGATGGGCGAGGTGGCCAGGAACGTGTGGATGCGCGGGCGCGCGGCCGCCAGGACCGCGGTCCAGGCCAGCTCGATGTCGCGCTCGGTGGCGCGCGCCAGGCCGCAGATGATGGGCGGCTCGGCCTGCGGCCGACCCGGCACCGGCGCCATGCCGACCGTCTCGGCGATGGCGTGCACCGCGCGCCAGTCGTCGGGCGAGGCCGACGGGAAGCCGGCCTCGATGACGTCGACGCCGAGGCGCGAGATGGCGCGCGCGATCTCGAGCTTCTCGGCCGAGGTCATGGTCGCGCCCGGCGACTGCTCGCCGTCGCGCAGCGTCGTGTCGAAGACGATGATGCGCCCGTTCGTGCTGGCGCCGCTCCCGCCGTCGCTACCCATCGTCACATCTCCACCGGGTCGACGAAGGGCATCATCTTGCGCAGCTTCTTGCCGACCTCTTCGATGGGGTGGTTCCTCTCGGCCGCGCGCCGCGTCTCGAACGTGGGCCGCCCGTTCTTGTTCTCGTCGATCCAGCGCCTGGCGAAGCTGCCGTCGCGGATTTCGGCAAGCAGCTTTCGCATCTCGGCCTTGGTCTGGTCGGTCACGAGGCGCGGGCCGCTCTCGTAGTCGCCGTACTCGGCGGTGTCGCTGATGGAGTAGCGCATGTAGTTCAAGCCACCGCGATACATCAGATCGACGATGAGCTTCAGCTCGTGCAGGCACTCGAAGTAGGCGAGCTCGGGCTCGTAGCCGGCCTCGACCAGCGTCTCGAAGCCGGCCTTCACGAGGTGCGAGACGCCGCCGCAGAGCACGGCCTGCTCGCCGAAGAGGTCGCTCTCCGTCTCGTCGGAGAAGGTCGTCGTCAGCACGCCGGCCCGGCCCGAGCCGATGCCGATGGCGTAGGACAGCGCCTGCGCGTCGGCGTGTCCGCTGGCGTCCTGGTGCACGGCGAGCAGCGCCGGCACGCCGCCGCCCTCCTGGAACGTCTCGCGCACGCGATGGCCCGGGCTCTTCGGCGCGATCATCGAGACGTCGACGTCCTTCGGCGGCGTGATGGTGCCGTAGCGGATGTTGAAGCCGTGCGCGAACATGAGGGTCTTGCCGGCGCTGAGGTGCGGCAGGACGCTCTTCTCGTAGATGGCCGGCTGCGAGGTGTCGGGCACCAGCATCATGATGACGTCGGCCTCGCGCGCCGCGTCGGCGACGTCGAGCACGCGCAGCCCGTGGGCCTCGGCCTTCTTGCGCGACGCCGAGGTCGCGTGCAGGCCGACGCGCACGTCGACGCCCGACTCCTTCAGGTTCAGCGCGTGGGCGTGGCCCTGCGAGCCGTAGCCGATGATGGCCACCTTCTTGGCTTTGATGAGTGCCAAATCGCCGTCTTTGTCATATCGAATCGTCGTCATCGGGAGGCTCCTGCGACGGATACCGTCGCCATCGCCGCCGCCTCGCGGCCGCGGCAGGTTGAGTGGGGACAGGGAGGAGGGGGCAGGCTCAGGCGACTTCGGCGCGCTTGCCGAGGTGGGTCATGGGCGGCACCGAGCCGCGCGTCATGGCCACCGAGCCGGTCTGCACCATCTCCTCGATGCCGTAGGTCTCGAGCACCGACACCAGGCCGGCGATCTTGTCGGGCGAGCCGGTGATCTCGACGATCACCGTCTCGGGCGCCATGTCGACGATGCGCCCCTCGAACACCTCGGCGATCTGCAGGATCTCCGAGCGCTTGTCGCGGCCGACGCGCACCTTGATGAGCGCCAGCTCGCGCTCGATGCTCGGGCGGTGGGTGATGTCCTGCACCTCGAGCACGTTGACGAGCTTGTAGAGGTTCGCCTCGATGCGCTTGGCCGTGTCGTCGTCGGCCTCGACCACCACCGTCATGCGCGACACGCCGGCCACGTGGGTCTGGCCGACGTTCAGCGACTCGATGTTGAAGCCGCGGCGCCGGAACAGCGACGCGGCGCGGTTCAGCACGCCGGGCTTGTCCTCGACGTAGACGACGAAGGTGCGGACGATGTCCTTGCGCGGGCTCATTGGTCCTCCCGGTCTCGAAGATCGGGTTGTGGTTGGCGGCCGCGCCGTCGACCCGCTCGGGCTTGCCGCTCGTTCGGATGGCCTCGGTCGCCCTTTCGTTCGGAGCTCTGACGCGAGGCTTCGCCTCGGTCTCCGCACCGAACGAGCCGTCGGCGGCTCCCCGGGCGTGCGCCGGATCATGTCGTGGAGGTCGGCGCCGGCCGGCACCATCGGATAGACGCTGTCCTCCTGGGCCACGCGGAAGTCGATGACCACCGAGCCCGGTTGCGCCTCGGCCCAGCGCACGGCGTCCATCACCTCGCCGCGCTGCGTGACGCGCCGCGCCTCGAGCCCGTGCGCCTCGGCCAATTTGACAAAATCGGGCGAGCGGATGGGCGTCGCCACATAGCGCCCGCCGTAGAAGAACTCCTGCCACTGCCGGACCATGCCGAGGTAGCCGTTGTTGATGATGGCCACGTTGACCTTCACGCCCTCCTGGGCGCAGGTCGTGAGCTCGCAGGCGGTCATCTGGAAGCCGCCGTCGCCGACCACCACCCAGATGTTGGCGTCCTTCCGCGCGAAGCGCGCGCCGATGGCGGCCGGCAGCGCGAAGCCCATGGTGCCGAGGCCGCCCGAGGTGATGAGCGAGCGCGGCGACTCGTGCTTGTAGTACTGCGCCTCCCACATCTGGTGCTGGCCGACGTCGGTCACGACCAGCGCCTTGCCGTGCGTGGCGCGCCACAGGTCGTGGATGACGTGGGCCGCGTGCAGCGTGCCGGTGTCGGGCAGCGACTGGATGTCGCGCACGGCCGAGTCGCCGCGCATGCCGGCGATGCGCGCGGCCCAGGCGGGGCGCTCGACCTTCTTGGCGTGCGGCACCATGGCGCTGATGACGGTGCGCGCGTCGCCCACGATGGCGACGTCGACCTTCACGTTCTTGTTGATCTCGGAGGGGTCGAGCTCGACGTGGATCTTCTTGGCGTAGGGCGCGTAGGTCGCGAGCTTGCCGGTGACGCGGTCGTCGAAGCGCATGCCCAGCGCGATGAGGAGGTCGGACTCCTGGATGGCGTGGTTCACCCACGCCTCGCCGTGCATGCCCATCATGCCGAGCGACAGCGGGTGGCTGGCCGGGAAGGCGCCGAGCCCGAGCAAGGTCAGCGCCACCGGGATGCCGGTGGCCTCGACCAGCTCGATGAGCGCGTCGGTGGCGTTCGACTTGAGGATGCCCTGGCCGCACAGGATGACCGGGCGCTTGGCCGAGTTGATGAGCTCGAGCGCGCGCTCGAGGTCCCTGGCCAGCGGGATGTAGGTCGGCCGGTAGCCGGGCAGCGCGATGGGCGACTCGTCCCACTCGAAGGCCACGCGCTCCTGCTGGGCGTCCTTGCAGATGTCGACGAGCACCGGCCCGGGGCGGCCCGAGCGCGCGATGTAGAAGGCCTCGCGCAAGGTCGGCGCGATGTCGGCGGCGCGCGTGACGAGGTAGTTGTGCTTGGTGATGGGCAGCGTCACGCCGGTGATGTCGACCTCCTGGAAGGCATCGCTGCCGATGAGGGTCGAGGTCACCTGGCCGGTGATGGCCACCATGGGGATCGAGTCGAGCATCGCCGTGGCGATGCCGGTGACGAGGTTGGTGGCGCCCGGGCCCGACGTCGCGATACAGACGCCGACCTTGCCGGAGGCGCGCGCATAGCCGTCGGCCATGTGCGACGCGCCCTGCTCGTGGCGCACCAGCACGTGGTGGATCGGGTAGTCGATCATGGCGTCGTAGCCCGGCATGATGGCGCCGCCGGGATAGCCGAAGACGACCTCGACATTCTCGCGCGCCAGCGACTCCCAGAGGATCTGCGCGCCGGTGAGGCGCTCGCCACGTCGGTCTGCGAGCTGGCGCGCCGGCGCCGTCGGGGTCCCGGCGGGCGCGGCCCGGGCAGTCTCGGGCGCGGCGGGCGGGGTATCGGAGAGGGCTGACGCAGCGGGTGCAGCGCGCATTTGGGGGCTCATGGGGCGGACTCGCGGGGCTTGGCTCTCGGAGCGGATGACTCGTCGCGGCTCCGACGCCCACATCCACGTGAGCATGCCCCGGCTATTCGCTCGCGACCCCGGAGACCAGCGGCGTCGAGCACACCGCGGAGCGACGTCGGACAGTGCGGGTCCGGGTCGCCGGTGTCAAGCGTTTGGGCCTCGCGGGGCTCCGCCCAGCGCGGGCGAGGAGCACCTCCCACGGGTGCGGAGGATTTGCTTCCTGGCCTCGGACATCGGGCGTGTCTAAAATCACCGAGGCGGACGTCGCCGATGCGGTGCACCGGACGATGCCCGATTGCGCACAAGGCGCGTTCCGATTTGAAAAACAAATCGCCCGAGGTCGGCAAACCCGCTTGCGGCGCCGCCCGCAAGCATGCTTTGGTCGCCTCGAGCTCCGATCAGCCACCCCCGGAGCCAGCGAAGTGATGGAACAAGACTACTCGCGTCCGCGTGTCGTTGCACGACGGCCCGCTACCCCCGCATCGCCGAACCCGAAGCCTCAGCGGACCGCGCCGGGGGAGCCTCGCGGCTCCTATCCGATGCGGGTCGTGACGCGACTGACGGGTCTCAACCCCGATACCATCCGCGCGTGGGAGCGGCGCTACGGCGCCATCTCGCCCGAGCGGACCGGAGGCAATACCCGACTCTTCTCGGCCGCCGACGTGAAGCGGCTCGCCCTGCTGCGCGACATCGTGGCCCTCGGCCACCCGGTGAGCCGCGTGGCCAACCTCGAGACCGCCGAGCTCGAGCGGCTCTTGAAGGACGACGAGCGCCAGGTGCTCGTACCGCGTGAGGAGCCGCCGCCCGTCCAAGGGCTGCAGCGCCTCGTCGACGAGTACCTCGAGCACATCGATCGTTTCGAGGCGCGACGCGCCCAGGAGCACATCACGCGCACCGCGGCGCTGCTGTCGACGCGCGAGTACCTGCTCGGCATTGCCGTGCCGGTGCTCCAGGCGCTGCCCGGTCGCTGGCCCGATGGCAGCGCTCAGGCGCACCTCGCGCGCTGTCTGCTCGTGCGGGCGCTCGCGTCCTTTCCGACGCTGTTCCCGACCGAGCGCGGGGCGCCGCGGGTGCTCGTGGCCTCGACGCTCGGCCCGGCCCACGACGCCGCCGTGCTGCTCTCGGCGATCTTCGCCCAGCTGCGCGGGCTCGACGTCGTCTGTATCGGCACCGGTCTCGAGGACGATGCGCTGCTCTGGGCCATCGATCGCGCCGAGCCGGCCATCGTCATCCTCGGGGTCGACGCCACCGCGCCGAGCGCGGCCGACCAGGCCAAGCTCGACGAGCTGGTGCGCCGCATCGCGCCGCGCACGCAGGTCTGGCGCGGCGGCAGCGACAGCGCGGGCGACGGGCCCAATGTGCGCCGCTTCGCGACCTTCGAGGCGCTCGAGGTCGCGCTCGTGGACGTGATGCATCGAGCCTGACCGGACGCGTTCGCGACGCGGGGTTCTCCGACCCACGCGATCGCGAACGGCGTCTGCGCGGAGGCCTGGTTTCTTTCGCCGAGTGCGCCGCGGCCGCATGGTGATTGGCGCTCCCGGCGTCGCCCGCGCGGGTCGTCGATGGCTGTGCGAAAGAACCTCTGCGGTCATTCGCCACCTCCGGTGTCCAATGGCCTGGAGGTGGATGTGAAACTGCTCATCATCGAGGACGAGGCGAAGATGGCTGGGCTCCTGCGGAGAGGGCTCAGCGAGGAAGGGCACCTCGTCGATGCGTGCCGCCTCGGCGCCGAGGCCCTCGAGCTCACGCGCCAGGTCAGCTACGACGCCCTGCTCCTCGACTGGATGCTGCCCGACACCGACGGGCTCGCCGTGCTGCGCGCCATCCGCGGGCGCGGCCAGACCACGCCGGTCATCTTCGTGACCGCGCGCGGCACCGTCGGCGAGCGCGTCGCGGCGCTGCGGGCCGGGGCCGATGACTACCTGGTGAAGCCGTTCGACTTCGAGGAGCTGCTGGCCCGGGTCGAGGCCGTGCACCGCCGCGTCGCGGCCGGGCAGGGCCGGCACACGCTCGGACCGGTGGTGCTCGACACGCGCCGCCGCGCCCTCATCGGCGTCGGCCGCGAGGTGGCGCTGACGCCGCGCGAGCTCGGCGTGCTGGCCCACCTGGCCGAGCACGTCGGCGAGACCATCCCCCGCGGCGAGCTGCTCCGGAACGTGTGGGGCCTCGACATCGCGGTCGAGCCCAACGTCGTCGACGTCTACGTCGGCTACCTCCGGAACAAGCTGAGGCAGGCCCAGGCCGACGGCGTGCGCATCGAGTCGGTGCGCGCCGTGGGCTATCGCCTGGTGGTCGCGCACGAGGTGGTGGCGGCCTCGTGAGCGCGACGTGAGCGACGGCGCGTCGGCGCCGACGCCGGCCTTCTGGCGCATCCGCTGGCGGCTCCTGCTGGTGGCGGTGGCGCTGCCGGCCATCGGCCTCTTCGGGCTGGGCCTGCTCATGGGGTCGATCCACGCGGCCGAGCTGGCCGACGACCTCGACGAGCGCATGCTGGCGCAGGCCGCGGTCGAGGCCGAGAGCCTCTTCGACGGCGAGGAGCTGCCGCACCTGCACACGCCCGAGGGCGAGGACGCGACCGAGCTCATGGAGGCGATCTCGGTGCGGGCCATCTATCGCACCGACGGCACGCTCTACCTGCACCAGCCGCCCGAGGCGGCGGTGCCGAAGCGGCTCGTGTGGAAGGGGCCGCGCGGCGTCGAGGAGCCGTGGATCGAGACGGCGCCGGCGAGCCGGCCGGGCGTCGCGTCCGACGCCGCCACCGCCGCCACCGGGCCGAGCGCCACCGGCGCGGCCGAGCGGCGCGTGGTGCTGCGCGTGAAGGATCCGCTGGGCGGCGAGTGGATGCTGTGGCTGGCCGCGCCGCTGACGCCGCTCGAGGACGCGGTGTCGGACTTCTATCGCACCTCGCTGGCCATCGCCGGTGGCATGGTGCTCTTGCTCGGGCTCCTGGCCTGGCCGCTCTCGCGCCGCGTCGTGCGCGGGGTCGAGACGCTGGTCACCGAGACGCTGCCGCACCTGAGCGAGCCCGGCCGGGGCACGCTGGCGCGCATCCGCGTGCGCGACGAGATCGACGTCCTGCACAACGCCATCGCCGAGGCCGCCGAGCGCCTGAGGTTGGCCAGCGAGGCGCGCGGGCGCGTGCTCGCCCACGCCGCCCACGAGCTCCGGACGCCGCTCTCGCTCATGCGCACCGAGATCGATCTCGCGCTCCGCCGCGAGCGCTCGGCCGACGATCTGCGATCGGCGCTCGGCGGGTTGCGCGCCGAAGTCGATCGCCTGGGCCTGCTCGCGACCGGGCTGCTCGATCTCGAGCGCCTGCAGTTCCCGACCTCGTTCGCGCCGCGCGAGGTCGATCTGAGCGTCCTCTGCGGCGAGGCCGTGGCACGCTTCCGGGCCGCGGAGCCGGCGGTCGAGCTCACCGTCGACGTGACGCCCGGGCTGACCGCGCCGGTCGACGACCAGATGGTGCGCATGGCCGTCGACAACCTCGTCGGCAACGCCATCAAGCACTCGCCGCCCGGCGGACGCGTCGCGCTGGTGGGCGCGCGCCGCGGCGACCATGTGCGCATCGAGGTCGAGGACGACGGCCCGGGCGTGCCCGAGTCGGAGCGCGCGCGCGTCTTCGAGCCGTTCTATCGCTCGCCGGGATCGCCGCAAGGGACCGGCCTCGGCCTGGCGATCGTCAGCCAGATCGCCGCGCTCCACCGGGGCAGCATCGCGGTCGAGACGGGCGCCCGCGGCGGCGCGCGCTTCGTCCTCGAGCTGGGTCTGGACACCGGCTCGCCGCCGTTCAGCGGAAGCGCAGGATGACCATGGCCTGGGGCGCGACCTCGGGCGACGGGCCGCAGGCGCGGCCGGCGCGCAGGCACTCGAGGCCGCGCCAGCCGTTGATCTGGACCACGCCCGGCGTGGCCTCGGCCGGCATGGGCTTGCCGCTCGACTCCTCGTAGAGCGTGCGCAGCTCGTCCATACTGCCGATGACTCGCGTCTTGGCGTTGCCGCCCGGCTCCGTCGCCGGCACGACCTCGATCACCTTGCCGCCGCGGACGTGGATCTCGAAGGCGCCGCTGGCGCTCAAGAGCACCGGCTCGCGCTCGCCGTCGGCCCACAGTCCCTTCTGGGTCGAGCCGCTGCTGGCGCAGCCCGCGAAGAGGCCCACGCCGGAGGCCAGGAATGCGCCCACGATGATGGTCGACAGCCGTTGCATACAGCCTCCATGAGAGCCCCGGTCGTCACGACCGGCGCGTACGCCTCACACCGTAGAGCCCGAGCCCCAGCTGGCCGAGCCCGATCACCGCGATCACCGGCTGCAGCCACGACGTCGGGCCGAGCCAGAGCGACTCGAAGGCGATCCACAGGACCAGGAAGACGCCGAGCATGGCGGCGTAGAGCCACGCCCGGCGCTGCCGCCGCAAGGTGGCGACGCCGGCCGCCGCCTGGCCGACGCCATTCACCATGAAGAGCACGAGGCCCGGCACGAGGAAGCTCCCGAACGGGCTCGGCGAGAGCATGGCCGTGTTCATGCCCAGCGCCGCGCCGCTCGGGTCGCCGACCATGAGCGCGCCGGCCACCAGCGCGCCCAGCGCCACCACGAGCTGGAGCGTGGCCAGGAGCAGCACGGCCCAGCGCGGCGCCGTGGCCACCCCGCCCAGCGGATAGGCGCCGGTCAGGCGCCGCACGGCGCCGTGCATGGCGTGGACGCCGCCGTGGCAGACGAACATGAGCGGGCACTCGCCCTCGACCACGGCCAGGCCCTCGGCCTTGGCCACCGCCAGCGCCTCGGGGCTGCAGGCACCCTGGCCCGCGCCGCGATGCAGCCACACCCGGCCGACGCCGGCCCGCACGCAGTCCTCGACCACCGCGCGCGCCTCGCTGGCCGGCACCATGACGATGGCGCCCTCCACCGGCGCCGGGATGTCGGTCACGTGGCTGTAGCTCGGGCGCTCGCCGATGAGGTCGTGCCGGTCGCCGTCGGCGCGCTTCCGGTTCACCGGCACGATGTCGTAGCCGTGGCTCACCAGCTCGCGCATGACGGCGCGGCTGAAGTCGGTGGGGTTGTGGCTCGCGCCGACGAGGGCCAGTCGTTTGTGGGTCAGGAACTCTTCGATGGTGGCGATGGAGGTGGTCACGGAAGTCTCCTTGCTGCCGACTCCGAGCTTCCACGCATACAAGCCATGTGCCGCGCCCCGCAGCGCCGGAGGTCCGCCTCCCGAGCGTGCGCGGCGGCCCCCGGTCGCGGCGCGGCCGCCCTCGGGCGTGCGACTCGGCGCGGCGAGCGCGCGCTTCAGCCCTGCGCCGTGCCCGCCTGCAGCAGCTTGCGGATGGCCGCGGCCAGCTGCTTCAGCGCGCTCGGCTTCAGCAGGAAGTCCCCCACGCGCAGGTGCTTCACGTCCTCGCTGTCGCGCGACCACGGGCCGCCCGGAGATGAGCACGATGGGCAGGTCGGCGCGCAGCCTGCGCACCGCGCGCGCCAGATCGACGCCCGAGAGCTGCGGCATCGAGATGTCCGACACGACCACGTCGAAGGTCTCCGGGGCCGCCTGGAACGCGGCCAAGGCGGCGCTCGGATCCTGGAACGGCACGACCTGGAAGCCGACGCGCTGGAGCTCGCGGCTCGCCAGCTTGACGATGGCCGGCTCGTCGTCGACGAAGAGCACGCGCTCGCCGCGACCGAGCGGCCCGACGCCCGGGCTCGGCGGCGCGACGACCGGCGCTTCCTGCGCGGCCGGCAGCCACACCTCGAAGGTGCTGCCGTGCCCCACCTCCGAGCGCACCATCACGCCGCCGCCGTGGCTCCGGGCGATGCCGTGCACCATGGGCAGGCCGAGGCCGGTGCCCTGGCCGGGCGCCTTGGTGGTGAAGAAGGGCTCGAACAGCCGCTCGAACGTGGCCTCGTCGATGCCGTGGCCGGTGTCGCTCACCGCCAGCCGCGCGTACGTGCCCGGGCCGATGTCGGCCGAGATCGGGCTCGCCAGCACCACGCGCTCGAGGCGGATGCCGAGCGCGCCGCCGTCGGGCATGGCGTGGGCGGCGTTGGTGGCGAGGTTCATGACGATCTGGTGGACCTGCGTCGCGTCGGCCCGGACCGGCGGCGCGTCGTCGGCGAGCTCGACGGCCAGCGCGATCTTCTTCGGCAAGGTCGGGCGCAGGAGGCTCGCGACCTCGGAGACGATCGGCCCGAGCGGCTGCACCATGCGCTGCGGCTCGACGTCGCGGCTGAAGGTGAGGATGCGCCGCACGAGGTCCGAGGCGCGGCCGGCGGCGCGGCCGATCTCGCCCACGGCGTAGGCCGCGTTCGAGGCCGGCTCGAGCTCGTCGAGGGCCACGCGCGCGTAGCCGTCGATGGCGGTGAGGATGTTGTTGAAGTCGTGCGCGATGCCGCTCGCCAGGCGCGCCAGGCTGTCCATGCGCTGCGCGCGCAGCACCTGCGACTCGAGCCGCTTCTTGACGTCGATGTCCTCGATGAGCGCCAGCAGCAGGCGCTCGCGCGGCTCGTCGTGCGGGTCGCCGCCGTCCGGCGGCACGACCAGCGTGGCGGTGACGTTGCCCCAGACGACCGCGCCGTCCTTCCGGAGGTAGCGCTTCTCCTGCTGGAAGAAGGTGCGCTTGCCGCTCAGGAGCTCGAGGTAGAGCTCGACCGAGCGCGCCTTGTCGGCCGGGTGGGTCACGTCGGCCACGCTCTTGCCGAGGAGCTCCTCGCGCGTGTAGCCGAGGAAGCGCGCGCAGCTCGCGTTCAAGCGGCGCGGGCGCATGTCGCTGCCGAGCAGCGCCATGCCGATGCCGGCATGGTCGAAGGTGGCGCGCAGCTCGGCCTCGCTCTGCCGGAGCGCCGCCTCGACGCGGCGGCGCGCGCTGATGTCCGACACCATCGCGAACGAGCCGATGAGCTGGCCTTCGGGGCCGAGCATGGGCGTGGCGTGGGCCAGCACCCAGAGCGTCGTGCCGTCCCGGCGCCTGAGCGCGATCTCCTGCTGGCCGCTGTGGCCCTGGCGGCGCTCGGCGATGGCGCGCTCGAGCACCGGGCGCGAGACGGGATCGATGAAGTCGTCCGGCGGCCGGCCGATGATCTCGCTCGGGGCGCGCCCGAGCATCTCGCCGATGCGCCGGTTCACGAAGGTCGTGATCTGGCGGTGGTCGACCACCCAGACGCCCTCCTCGGCCGTGTCGACGAGCAGGCGATAGCGCGCCTCGCTGGCCTCCAGGGCGGCGCGGGCGCGGGCGCGGTCGATGGCGATGGAGGCCAGGTGGGTGGCGGCCGCGACCCAGCGCCGCTCGTCGGCGTTCGGTGCGCGCGCCTCGCGGTGGTACATGGCGAAGGTGCCGAGCACCTCGCCGGCCGCGTCGCAGATGGGCGTCGACCAACAGGCGCGGAGGCCGAAGGGCAGGGCCAGCTCGCGATAGCCGTCCCAGCGCGGGTCGGTCGCGATGTCGGAGACCTCGACCGCCTGGCCGCTGTAGGCCGCGGTGCCGCACGAGCCCGCCGTCGGGCCGATGGCCAGGCCATCGATGGCGCGCCGATAGGACGGCGGCAGCGACGGGCCGGCGCCGTCGCGCAGCACGCCCTCGGCGCGATCGAGCAGCAGCACCGAGCACAGCATGTCGTTCGCCTGGCGCTCGACCAGCCGCACGATGGCCTCGAGCGTGTGCGGCAGCGGCAGCTCACGCGCGATGCCCTCGAGGACGGCGAGCTGGCCTTCGAGGAGCTCACCGACATGGTCCGCGTTGGGGGTCACGCCACAGACCTCGCGAGAAATCGTAGGAATCGCCGGGACGATAGCACCCCTCGGCGGCGCCGTCATGCGCGCGCCGCGCAGCGCCCGCGTGTGCTCGGGTCCGTCAGCGGCGGCGACGACTCAATGCGCGCGCAGCGCCAGGATGACGAGCAGCACCAGCGCCAGCGCCTGCAGCACCACCACGAGCGGCGGCGCGCCGAGCCAGGTGGCGGTGGCCGGCTTGGCCGGTGGCGGCGCGGCGCGCGGCGCGCCGGCCAGGAGCCCGGCCGCGTCGACGGCCGAGGTCACCATCGCCGTCTGCGTCGCCTGCGGCAGGACCGCCTGCACCTCGAGCGCCTGGGTCGCCGCCGTGCGATCGACGCCGTCGGGCGAGCGCGCCGGCGGGGTCTTGGCGTCGGCCCGCGCCGCCGCCCGCAGCGCGGCCGCGCGCGTGCTGTCGGTCTCGATGGCCTGGGTGCGCGTCACGTCCTCGAAGTCGCCGTCCGGCCGCGGCTTGCCCTCGAGCTCGGGCATCAGCACGGTGGCGCGGTGGCCCGGCTCGGCGCGCGGCGCGGCCGGCATCGGCACGGCGTCGGTGACGCCGGCGATGGCCGGGTCGAGGGCGGCCAGCGCGTCGAGGATCTCGCGCGCCGACTGGTAGCGGTCCTCGGCGTTCTTGGCCGCCGCCTTCTCGATGATGGCCGCCAGCGGCGCGGGCACGCCGGCCTCGGCCGGGACCTTCACCGACGCGCCGCTCATCACCGCCAGCGCCGTGTCGACGGCGGTCTCGCCGCGGAAGGCGGGCGTGCCGCACAGCATCTCGTAGAGCACGAGGCCGACCGCGTAGAGGTCGCTGGCCGGGCCGAGGCGCTCGCCCTTCAGCTGCTCGACCGGCATGTAGCGCGGCGTGCCGAGCGTGATGCCGGCGCGCGTGATGGCCTCGCCGGCGTCGACCATCTTGGCGATGCCGAAGTCCATGACCTTGACGAAGTCGCGGTCGTAGACGAGCGGGCACAGCATGATGTTGTCGGGCTTGATGTCGCGGTGGACGATGCCGCGCGCGTGGGCTTCCGACAGCGCGTAGAGCACCTGGCGCGCGATGTGGATGGCGCGCGCCGGCGCCAGCCGACCCTCGCGCTGGATGACCTTGGTGAGGTCCTCGCCGGCCACGAACTCCATCACCAGGTAGAAGACGCCCTCGTCGGTCTCGCCGTAGTCGAAGACCTTGAGCGAGTTCGGGTACGACAGCGACGCGGCGATGGTCGCCTCGCGGCGGAAGCGGTCCTTGGCGGAGGGATCGCGGCTGGCGTAGGTCGCCAACAGGACCTTGATGGCGACCACGCGATCGATGTCGACGTGGCGCGCCTTGTAGACGACGCCGAAGCCGCCGCGTCCGAGCTCGCGCTCGACGAGGTAGTTGCCACCGAGGATTTCGCCCGGTGCGGGCTCGCGGATGGCCATGCTCATAGAACCCCCCTCAGCACCGCTCTGGAGACCGTCGGCCGTGGTCGACGGCACCGGAAGCATAAGCCCGATCGCCAGCGCCGTCAGGCGCGCGCGTCGGGTGCGCGCCTCAGGTGCGAGGCAGACCGAACACGCGCTGCGCATTCTGGCCCAGGAAGGCCGCGCGCGCCTCGTCGTCGAGGCCGAGCGCGGCCACCTGATCGAGGCACGCAGCCGGCGCCAGCATGGGCGCGTTGCTGCCGAAGAGGACCTTCTTCCGGCCCGAGCGCGAGCGCATGTAGTCGACCAGCTCGGGTGGGTAGCGCGACGGCAGGTAGGCCGAGGTGTCGATGAAGACGTGCTCGTACTTCCGCGCCAGCGCGAGCATCTCGTGGGTCCAGGGCCAGCCGATGTGGCCGGCCACGATGACCAGCTCGGGGAAGTCGAGGCACACGCGATCGAGGTAGGGGATGGGGCGGCCCCACTCCGACGGGCCGAGCGGGCCGGTGTGGCCGACCTGCAGGCAGAACGGCACGCCGAGCTCGATGCACTCGGCGTAGAGCGGGTAGTAGCGGCGGTCGTCGGGCGGCGCGTCCCAGAGCCAGGGCAGCATGCGCAGCCCCTTCATGCCGAGGTCCTTCACGGCGCGCCGGAGCTCGCGCACGGCCTGCATCGGCCGCTGCAGATCGACCGCGGCCAGGCCGAAGAGGCGCTCGGGGCGGAGGCGCGTGAAGGCGTGGACCTCGTCGTTCGAGCACAGCGCGCCGCGCGGGCCGTGCCACGCCGACACCATGGCCATGTCGACCTTGGCCTGGTCGAGGAGCGCCAGCGTCATCTCGGGCGGCAGCTTCGGGGGGACGGCGCTCGTGGCCTGGCCGGTCCAGCGCAAGAGCGGCGCGAACATCGGGTCGGCCAGCATGGCCGCCGGCGGGTGCTGGATCCAGGCGTCGACGATCAGGACCATCGGCAGAGCCTCACGGGACGGCTTCGCAGGCGTCCCACTCACCGGCCGGCGCGCGCACGGCGGGCGTGTGCCCGGCGGCGAGGTCGGCCATGAAGCAGCGATATTGGTACTTCGGCCCGGGCGTCTGGAACATGGCCTCGTGGCCGTCCTCCAGCTCGTCGCCCGGGGCCTGGACCACCACCGCGGTCTTGCCGTCGCGGTTGGCGCGCGCCGGGAAGGGGATGTCGGCGCGGCCGACGAAGCCCAGCAGATCCTCGAGCGGGACGAACTCGTCGAGGCGCGGATCGTCCGCGTCGTGGGCGGGTCCGGCGAGGTCGAGGCCGAGCGTGAGCGAGGTCGCGTTGGCGATGGGCGGCATGATGTAGGTGTCGACGATGCCCTCGATCATGAGGACGTTCCTGACGGTGCTCATGACGCGCGCGCCGTAGACCTGCGGGTCGGCGACCTCGCCGGCCCACTGCAAGAGCGTGAGCGCCGGGTCGTGCGGCTGCAGCGTCCGGCCGATGTCGGGGTAGCCGAGGATGGTCTCGGCCAGCGGGCGCACGTCGACGGGCGAGCGCTTGTAGACGACGTTCTCGATCCAGCTGCCGCCCGCGCCCGACACGATGGCGGCGCGGAAGGCCGGCTCGTAGGCGAGCGCGATGGGGGCGATCCAGCCGCCCATCGAGTGGCCCATGATGGCGGTCGTCTGATCGTCGAGGTGGATGGTCGCCGAGGCGCCGTCGCAGCCCGCGCCGTCGAGGCTCAGCTCGCCGAGCCAGCTGCGGAGCAGGATGGCCTCGAGCGCGGTCTGGCGCACGTTGTCGCGCGTCGCGCCGGCGTTCAGCACGTTGAAGACCAGGAACTGCTCGTCGGCGTTGCCGGGGTTGCGCGGCCCGCCGTGCGGCCCGTCCCAGCTGATGCCGGCCCAGCCGGCGGCCGCGAGGTTCATGGCCGGGCCGGTGCCGTGCGGCACGATCGGGTCGGCGTGGACCGCGGCGCTCAGGCCGCGATCGATGAGCGGGCGGTCGCCGCCGCCGCCGGTGCGGATGAAGACGACGGTCGGGTAGCCGGCCGCCGGCGCGGGCGCGCGCGGGATGGTCAGGAACAGGCGCGACGGCGCCTGGCGCTGCACGGTGGCGGCCCACACGCCCTCGCCGGCGTTGGAGAACGGCGGCTCGCCGCTCTGGAAGTCGGGCATGGCGACGGTCTTCGTGTAGACGCAGAAGCGATCGTAGGTCTCGATGAGCTCGAAGCCGCCGAGGTCGGGGTGCGGCAGCGCCTTGGCGGTCGAGACGATGGAGGCCATGCCGGCCGCCGGGTCGGAGGTCGAGAAGACCGCCAGGCCGCCGATGTCGTCGGCCGCGATGCCCTGCGCCACGACCGCGCGCAGGCCGTCGGCGTAGGCGCCGGCGCCGGGCAGGCTCGCGTCGGAGAGCGCGCCGGTGGCGAGCAGGTGGGTGAGCTCGGGGCCGCGCCCGAGGCCGAGTTGCGCGCGCCGGACGACGGCCGCGTAGCGCGTGTGGGGCCGGAGCGGGATGCCTTGGACCGGCAGCGCCGAGAGCAGGTTCGGCGCGCCGAAGGGGCCGCCGTCGGTCTCGAAGTGGAAGGTCAGCGGCATGCGGCGGCCGACCTCCGATGACGAAGGGTCGATGTCGATGACGACGATCGGGCCGTCCTGGGTGGCGGCCGTCGGCAGCCGGGCCGCGTCGATGGGCGCCGTCAGCGTGAAGTAGATGGCGCCGGCCAGGCTCGCGCCCGGGCCCTGGCCGCCCACGGCCGCGCTCGAGCCGCTCGCGCGCGCGAGCTCGGCCAGGCCGCCGACGAAGGTGCCGGCGTCGGCGCCAGGCCAGCGCTCGATGGCCGGCGTGGCGCCGCTGAGCAGGTCGTCGGACGGCACCGGCGCGGCGAAGAAGTCGGGGCGCGCGAAGTCCATGCGCACGCTCGGCCCGGGCAGCTCGGTGGCGTCGGAAAGCGGGCCGGTGGCGACGTCCGCGTCGGGGCGTCGTTGGCGTCGAGGGAGTCGCTTCGCGTCGGGGGCGTCGCTGCTCGCGTGGCCGCCGTCGGAGCAGGCCGCGCCGAAGCCAGCGCGAGCTCGAGCCTGAGCGCCGCGGCGAGCGCCGGGCGGCGTCGAGCGACCTAGGCCTACTCCGACCATCTCCCGCACGGTGCGCGCGAGCGTCATCGGATCGAACGGCTTCTGGATGGCGCCGACCACGCCGTAGGCCTTGAGCTGGATCGCCTCCTCGGCCATCGGGTAGCCGCTGAGGATGACGATCGGCAGCGACTCGAGGCCGGGCGTGCGGCTGATCTCCATGGCCAGGCTCGGGCCGTCGGCGTCGGGCAGCTCCACGTCGAGCAGCACCACGTCGGGCCGCTCGCGCTGGAGCGCCGCGCGCGCCTCGCGGGCGGAGCCGACGCCGGTCACCGAAAAGCCACCGATGCGCGCCAGCGCGATGTCGGTGATGAGGCGCACGTCGGCGTCGTCGTCGATGAGCAGCACGCGCCGCGCCGCGCCGGGCGACGATCGTCGCGCCGGCGACGGGGCCGACGTGCGGCGCGGCTCGACCACGTTCAGCGCTCCCCGCGCACGCGCGCCGCGAGCCGATCGTAGCCCTGGCGCGGCAGCTCGACCACCTTGGTCGCCGGCGTGAAGGTCTGGACGTCGCCCAGCGCGTTCTCCGCCTCGATGGCGTCTCCGGCCCCGGTCACTCGCCACGCTGCCTCGGGTACGACGATCTCGCGCGCGGTCGTCACGCGCTCGGCGCCCTCGTCCTCGTCGAGGTCCGACGGGAGGCTCGGTCAGGGTGAACGCAGCGACCGGGGTGAGGGTGGACAGCAACACGATGCGACGCACGACGACTCCTCCTCGCGATGTGGTTTCGGCACGCATCCCCTTGATACCTCGATTCCCCGACGTGTCGCCATGGCTCGGCGCCGTCGTGTCGAGCGATGCGCGCGCACCTCGACCCGAGCGCCCCCGCCCGCTAAGGTGGGTGAGAGATGAGAACGCTGCACGTCATGGGGGTCGTCTTCGCGTTCGCCAGCGCCTGTATCGCCTCCGATCGGCGCACGGCCAGCACCGTCGCGAGCGACAGCGCGAGCGGCGACGACGGCGCGGGCGATGCCACGAGCGCCGACACCGGCTCCGACTCGGGCGTCGACGGCGGCGACGGCGTCGTGACCTCGCCGCCCGATACGATCGTCGACGACACGATCGTCACGCTGCCCGACAGCGTGCAGGCCGACTCGGTCGAGCCGCCCGACGCGGTGGTGGTCGACAGCACCGGCTGCGCCGGCTGCCTCATCGGCGGGACCTGCTACGACGACGGCGTCGCCGATCCCGACAACGCCTGCCGCGTGTGCGCGGTCGGCGCCGACGCCTTCGGCTGGACCGGCATCGACGGCGATCCGGGCTCGTGCGACGACGGCGACGCCTGCACCTACGAGGACCGCTGCGAGGCCGGCGCCTGCACCGGCACGCTCGACACCTGCGTCGACGCGTACGCCTGCACCCTCGACTTCTGCGACGGCGCCTGCGTCCACGTCGTCAACTCGACCTCGTGCCTCATCGCGGGCACCTGCTACGCCGACGGCCAGCGCTCGGCGCCGTGCCAGATCTGCGACTCGTCGAACCCGCTGGCCTGGAGCATCGACGAGGGCCACTCGTGCGACGACGTCGACCCGTGCACGAGCAACGACGAGTGCGGCGCCAACGGCCAGTGCGTCGGCACGAAGCGCGTGATCGGCAGCGAGCCGAACGAGGACGTCGATCACGCGACCGTGCTCGGCAGCGGCGTGACGAGCTTCCCGGCCGGCACGGCGCAGGGCAACATCAACCCGCTCAGCGACCGCGACTGGTTCAGCTGGGGCCAGCCCATCCAGTCGCCCGACGGCGTGTTCATCCCGACCGCCAGCCTGAGCGGCAGCATCCCGGGCAACGCCACGCTGTGCGTGTACGCCGTCTGCAATCAGTCGACCGCGCTCTTCGCCCAGCCGGTCGTCGTGTGCGACGAGGAGGCCACCGCCAGCACCGTCGGGGTGCGCGCCGGCTGCTGCCGGCCGGCGGTCGCGGGCCAGAGCGTCGAGGTGCGCGCGCCGGCCACCTGCGTCGGGGCCGTGGTGCAGGGCTTCGGCTATGCAAGCGTGACGACCAACGATAACGTCCAGCCGAACTCCGCCACGTGCGGCGACTATCAGTTGAAGTGGGGCGCCCGGAAGCAGCAGTAGCCGCGGCGGCGACCCGCGCGGAGCCAAGCGCTACATTCCGAGGGGCTGACCATGGCGAAGGATCTGACGGGGCTCGCGGCCTGGGTGACCGGCGGCGGGACGGGTATCGGCAAGGCGTTGGCGCTCGAGCTCGCCGGTCGCGGCGCGGCCGTGGCCATCTCGGGTCGGCGGCGCGATCGCCTGGACGAGGTCGCGGCGCTCATCAGCGCGGGCGGCGGCCAGGTGCTGGTGCTGCCGCTCGACGTGACCGACGAGGCCGCGACCGTGGCCGCGGTGAAGGCCGTCGTCGCCGCCTTCGGCAAGCTCGACATCGCCATCGCCAACGCCGGCTTCGGCGCCTCGGGGCGGCTCGTGTCGGTGCCGGTCGAGACGTGGCGGAAGCAGATGGACGTGAACGTCATCGGTGTCGTGTGCACCGCCAAGGCGGCCATCCCCGAGCTCGAGAAGACCGGCGGTCGGCTCGGCCTGGTGGCGAGCGTCATGGGCTTCCTGACCATGGTCGGGCAGGGGCCCTACGCCGCGTCGAAGTTCGCCGTGCGGGCCATCGGGCTGACGCTGTCGCAGGAGCTCCACGGCACCGGCGTGTCGTGCACGACCGTCCATCCGGGCTTCGTCGAGAGCGAGATTGCGCAGGTCGACGCGCGCGGCGAGCACGACCCGTCGCGCAAGGACCCGCGCCCGGCCAAGCTCATGTGGAGCGCCGACAAGGCGGCCCACTCGATCGTCGGCGCCATGATGGCGCGCAAGCGCGAGCACGTCTTCACCGGCCACGGCAAGGTCGGCGCGTTCCTGGGCAAGCACTTCCCCGGCATCATCCACTTCGCCATGACGCGGAAGGGCGTCCGCAAGAAGGCCCAGGCCGCGGCCAAGTCGCAGGGCTGACGACCGCGCCGAAGCTTGCCCTCGGGCGCACGCTTCGGGCATAGAGCCCCGTCTCTTTCGGACTGGGTGCGCTATGTCGCGAGTCGCGCGTTGGATGCTGGGGTGTGGATGGGCCATCGGGCTCGCGTCGGTCGGCTGCGGCGATGACCAGACGAAGGGCGCGGCCGACGGCGTCGCCGACTCGCTCGGCGTCGACATCATCTTGGGCGGCGACACCGCCGTCACCACCTCGCCGTTCCCGGACGTGGCGACGGCCGGCGACACGAGCGGCGACGCCGACACGGCGAGCGACGCCGACGCGGCGCCGTGCCCCGGCTGCACCGGCAGCCCGTGCAGCGAGAACGTCGACTGCGACAGCGGCTTCTGCCTCGACGGGCCGAACGGCCTCGAGTGCGTGCGCACCTGCGTCGAGGACTGCCCCGACGGCTACACCTGCCGCGGCATCGCCACCGCCAGCGGCGACCCGGCCTTCGTCTGCCTCTACGATCACATCGCCTTCTGCACGCCGTGCCGCAAGGATGGCGACTGCGAGCTCGGCATCGGCGGCGCGTCGGGCGCGCGCTGCGTGCCGCTCGAGGACGGCGACGCCAGCCAGGGCAGCTTCTGCCGCACCAGCTGCGACCACGGCTGCCCGAGCGGCGCCACCTGCCGGCCGGTCGATCTCCCCGGCGGCACCGTGTCGCTGTGCGCGCCGACCGCGGGCGCCTGCGAGTGCTCCGTCCACGCCATCACGGTCGCGGCCTCGACCGACTGCGCCGTGACGAACGAGCTCGGCAGCTGCGGCGGCGAGCGCTCGTGCAGCGCGAGCGGGCTGTCGGCCTGCGACGCGGCCACGCCGCTGGCCGAGCTGTGCAACGGCAAGGACGACGACTGCGACGGCGACACCGACGAGAGCTTCCCCGACAAGGGCCAGCCCTGCGACGGCTCGGATAGTGACAAATGCGCCGACGGCGTGTCGGTGTGCGATGCCGACGGGACGCTCACCTGCACCGACGACGCCGCGGCCAAGATCGAGGTGTGCAACGGCCTCGACGAGGACTGCGACGGCGACACCGACGAGGACTTCCCCGAGCTCGGCAAGCCCTGCGATGGCGACGACGGCGACCGCTGCAAGGACGGCGTCTACGTATGCGACGGCTTCGGCACGCGCTGCGAGGACGACGCGGCGTCGGCGGTCGAGGTGTGCAACGGCGTCGACGACGACTGCGACGGCGACACCGACGAGGGCTTCCCCGGCGTCGGCCAGAAGTGCGACGGCGACGACGCCGACCTGTGCGCCGACGGCAAGATGGTGTGCGCGCCCGACGGGCTCGGCGTGCTGTGCGACGACGACGCGGCGGCGAAGATCGAGCTGTGCAACGGTGTCCAGGACGACGACTGCGACACGGCGGTCGACGAGGGCTTCGAGGCGAAGAACCAGCCCTGCGACGGCGGCGACGCCGACGGCTGCAAGGACGGCGTCCTCGGGTGCAGCCCCGACGGCCTGACGCTCGTGTGCAGCGACGACGCGTCGGCGCGCGTCGAGCTGTGCAACGAGCTCGACGACGATTGCCAGAATGGTCCCGACGACACATTCCCGCTGAAATTGCAGCCGTGCGACGGCAACGATAGTGACAAATGCGCCGACGGCGTGTGGGTGTGCAACGCCGACGGGACCGACCTCGCCTGTACCGACGACGGCGTGTCGCACGTCGAGGTGTGCAACGACCAGGACGACGACTGCGACGGTCAGACCGACGAGGACTTCCCGCTGAAGGGCACGACCTGCGACGGCCTGGCCGACAGCGACCTGTGCGCCGACGGGCACTGGGTGTGCCAGGGCAACGCGCTGGTGTGCGACGACGACGCGGGCGCCATCGCCGAGCTGTGCGACGGCGCGGACAACGACTGCGACGGGCTCACCGACTCGGCCGACCCCGACCTGCACGCGCCGCCGAACCCGAACCAGAACGGGCTGTGCGCCGGCACCGTTCAGCGCTGCGTCGGCGCGCTCGGCTTCGCCGCGGACTACGGGACGGTGGCCGGCTTCGGCCTGGCCGAGACCCCCGACGGCAACTTCCTCGACGAGAACTGCGACGGGCATCGACGGCGGCGAGGCGCAGGCGCTGTTCGTCAAGAAGGGCGGCAGCGACGCCGGCGCCTGCACCAAGGCCGCGCCGTGCGCGAGCATCAACGGCGCCATCGCCAAGCTCGGAGCCAAGACGCAGGTGTACGTGCAGGCCGGGAGCTACGACGAGATCGTCGACATCGCGAGCCGCACGGTGGAGATCTATGGTGGCTTCGACGCGAGCTGGTCGCGCCGGCCGCGCACCGAGGTCGGCCACGCGGTGACCATCCGCGGCGCCAAGCACGCCACCGACCAGGAGTCGATGGCGGTGCGCGTGCGCAGCGGAACCGTCAAGTTGGTTGACCTCTTCATCGTGGCGCCGACGCCGGCCTCCGACGACCGGAACGCGGGTCGCGGTCGCAGCAGCTACGGCGTCCACGCCGTGTCGAGCAACGTCACGCTCGAGCGCGTCGAGGTCACGCAGGGCACGGGCGCCACCGGCGCCACCGGCTCGGCCGGCACCGACGCGTCGCAGGCGCCGCCGATAACGGCGCCGAATGGCGGAAATGGCAGCCAGGAATTCTCGCTCTGCAATTCGTCCTCGTTCGGCGCGGGTGCGAGCGGCGTCTCCAATCCTGGCTGCAGCGCCGATACCGGGGGCGGAAACGGTGGCAACGGCGGGCGCATGGACTCGGATTGCGCCGACTGCGGGTCGTGCGGGTTCATCTCGACCTGCGGCCTCGGCGGCATCTGCGGCTCGGTCGACCTCGGTCTCTGCATCGCCCAGGCGGGCGATTGCACGGCGAGCGCCGGAATCGGGGGGACGGCCGGACAGGGCACAGCCAAGGGGGCCGGCGGCAACGGTGGCAGCGGCGCGCACGCGTGCAGCGGCGTCTCGGCCGGCGGTGGCGGTGGTACGCCGTCGCACGGCGCCGGAGGTAGCGGCGCGACTCGCAATGGCGGCGTGATCGGCAACTACTGGTACGGCTTCACGGGCAGCGCGGGCGCCCTAGGCTCGAACGGAAGCGGTGGCGGCGGCGGCGGCGGATCGGGTGGCTGCGACAACGGCGGCGGCCCTACCGAGAACTCGTCAGGGGCAGGCGGTGGCGGCGGTGGAGCAGGTGGCTGCCGCGCTCCGGTCGCGGGCTCAGGTGGTAGTTCGGGAGGCTCGAGCTATGGCGTCTTCGCCAGCGGCGGGACCGTGACGGTGCGGAGCAGCAGTCGCTTCATCCTCGGGACCGGCGGCGCAGGCGGAGCTGGTGGTGCCGGTGGCCGCGGCCAACCGGGCGGTGCGGGCGGCGCAGGCGGCACGCCGCTTGGCACGTCGCAGGCCGGGGGCGCCGGAGGCGTCGGCGGTAGCGGCGGCGTGAGTGGCGGTGGCGGTGGCGGCGCGGGCGGCAACGTGTTCGGCATCTACTCCCTCGGAGCGACCGTCACCGTCGAGGCCGGTGTCGACTTCGTGGGCGGCACACCGGGCGCGGGTGCCGCCGGCGGCGACGCCCCCGACGTGGGCGGCGTGGCCGCCGACGGTAAGCGCGGCGCCGACGGCCGGGCTGCGGCCCAGGCGACCTGCGCGGCGGCGGGCGACTGCGGTCCCTGACACTCAGCGCGCCGAACGGCACGCCATCCCGTCGCGCGAGTTCATCAGGCTCACGAAGGCCTGACCGGCGTCGACCGACGCCGGCGGGTCACCCACGAGGTGTGGCCCAAGCACGTCACCGCTCCCCACGGCGATGGCAAATCCCACCTGCGGAGAGACGGCGAGACCGAAGTAGCTGGCGTCGGACGGGTCGCCAGGCACGCGCGCCGCGTCGAATGCCCACGGCTTCGTGGTCGCGTCCATCGGGATGCCGGCCAAGCGAATCTCGCCCGGAGCGCCAGCCCCGAACAGGGACTGTTCCCCGTCGAGCAGCTCGGAGCTACCCAGAAGGGAAACGATCAAGGAACCCGCGCCGAATGCCTGGAGAACCAGGTTGGCGCTGGGGGCACGATAGGCGTGTCGGAATTTCGCAGTCGCGTCCAACGCCATGACGGCGAGCTGCGTCGCGGCGAGCGGATCGTCGGGAAAGAGCACATGCGGCTCTTGGCCCGTCACGTCGACGAGATCGGCAGAGAACAGGGCGGCGCAGGCGAAGTGCTGGCCCGGGCCGTCCACGGCGGCGTCGAGCAGCGTGATTCCGCCGGTCCCTGCGAATTGCGCGAGCGCGCCATACTCACCATCGGCGCCGAGCCGCAGAGCGAACCCGTCGATGGCGCGCGTGGCGGCGAAAGGTGGCGATCCCTTGTCGCCGAGCCACCACTCCCCGCTGCCGACCACGCGACCCATGAGCCACACTGCTCCTGAGTCGTCCATGGCGGCAGAGGCCGTGATGGGAAAGCCAGTCGCCGGGAACGGAGGGCTCTTGATCTCGCCTTCCCACGCCAGCGCTCCGGATTGCGAGAGATACAGAACCCACGAGGTGATCGAGTCGCCAGGCGGCGCGGTCGCCACGCCTCGCAGCTCGGCGCTCCGAGTCTGGTCGACCGGCACCACGACAGCCGCGGCGCCGCTCGCGCCGAGCGCGACGACGAGTGGCGTCCCCTTCAGGTCCTCGACGATGGCCGAGCTCTGGATCTCGATGAACCTCGTGGCGCGCCCATTGGTCGCGTCGAACTCGGCCACGAAGTATCCGCGGTCACCAATGGTGTGGACTGCTTCGGTCTGGATGCCGGCCTCGTTCGGATAGCGCGTCTCACCGACAAACGTGCCGACGACCACGAGCTGTCGGGCGGCATGTCCCGCGACCCGCACCGTTCTCGCGGGCCGCCGCGAGGTGGTCGGGAGCCGCACGTCGCCGATCGACGAGACGAGCACACGCGCCTCGCGCGGCGAGCCGTCGGGGTCGAAGCGCACCACACCGATGCCGGTCTGCTGGCCTTCGTCGAGCGTCAGCGTCACCGGAGTCCCACCTGGATCGAGGCCGAAGCTCGTCTCACGTTGAGTGACGCTGACGAACCACCACACAGAGCCAGCCTCGTCGATATCGACTGCCGTCCCGCCCATGGCGTTCCCGACCGCGAGTGGGTGACTCCAATCCTGGTCGATCGGAAGCACGCCGCCCCCGCACACCCCGCCGGTGCAGGTCTCGTCGACTGTGCACGGATCGGCGTCGTCGCACGACGCGTCGTCCGGGCGCTTCGTCGAGCGGCACTCGAACGTCGAGGCACCCGTCGAGACGCACGTCGGCGTCTTCATGCAGTCGTCGACCTCGGGGCACACGCGCGGCGCGCCGACGCAAGCGCCGTCCGTTGCTCATCGCTCGCGAGCTCTACGACCGCGGCGACGTCCGGCGTCCCCGCCGACATCGCAC
Organism: Myxococcota bacterium; assembly: GCA_046351155.1. GTDB lineage: Bacteria > Myxococcota_A > UBA9042 > PHBI01 > PHBI01 > JAXLYZ01. Next base: position 282,126 of record JAXLYZ010000004.1, on the reverse strand, counting down.
GCGCGCAGCTCGAGCGGGCGCTTAGCGAGCTGGCTGGCTCGAGCCCATGCTGTCTGACCTCGCCCGCGAGCGCGCCGCGGCGCTCGCGGCCGCGCACGATGGCGTGCGCTCGGTCGGCCGCAAGAAGCCCGCGCCGCTCGGTAGCGCCCCCCGCGTCGAGCCGTACCTCCCGCCCGACACCCTCGGCGTCTTCGCGTACCTGCCGGTGATTGCCGGACCGTCGACCGAGCGAGCCGGGGCATGAGCACCGCTATCCTCTCAGAAGCGCGGCTGCTGGCCTCTGCGGGCACTCCAGACGGACAGCAAACGAATCAGGCGGGCCTTCTCGTCGACACGGTAGAACGCTCGGAAGCCGGTTCGCTGCATGACCATGCATCGGACGGGTCGCCGTCCGGCCGATACAACGGCGCCGATATTCGGCTCCGTTTCGAGTCGGTCGACCACCGCGTCGACTTCCGCCTCGAACAAGTCCCGGGCCGCCAGGCGATGACTCCGCCACCACGCCTTGGCGGCGGTGATCTGCGCGCCGGCTTGCGCCGTGATGACCACTCGAAAGCTCACGGCTTCTGGGCACGGAGGCGGGCGAGGAACTCGCGCGCGTCGACGAAACGCCCAGCCTCGAAGTCGCGCTCGCCTTGCTCGATCGACGCCTCCAGCTCGGCGCGCTCCTCGGCGTCCATCCCGAGGTCGTCGACGATCGCGATCTCGATCTCCATGCCGTCGGTGTACCCCTCGGGCGCGTCCGCGATGATCTTGCCGTGTTCGACGTGGGCTCTGAGAACCATGCATCGAGCCTACCCGAACGCCTCCCCCGTAGCCACCTCGGAGCCCGGCCGATGACCCGCCGCAGCGCATCGCACGGCATTCCCGAAGATGTGCACACCGGGGGAGGTCTCCTCACCGCCGACTTCCTCGAGCGTGTCGGCCGCGGCGACAAGGCGGTCTCCGGGCTCCTACCGGCGGACTACCACCTCGCGCCGCGCGACACCGTCGCCGACGCCATGACCCGCGCTTGGAACGATCTCCGCGGCTACTGGCAAGGCTTCGCGGCCCGCCGTGGGGCGCAGCCCCGGCCTCGACCGCCTCGAGGATGTGCTCGACCTCTGGCTGCTGCCGCTCTTCCAGACGCTCGGCTTAGGTCGGCTCGCGCCGGCATCCGCCAGCGACACGAAGGTCGGTGACGCCGACTTCCCCATCTCGCACCTGTGGCAGCGGGTGCCCATCCACCTCGTGCCGTGGTCGCAAGACCTCGACGTCGTCGAGCCCGGGTCTGGCCGAAACAAGCGCAGCCCGCACGGCCTCCTCCAGGACTTCCTGAACAAGTCCGACCGCCACCTCGGGGGCGTCGTCTCGAACGGCCGCGAGCTGCGCATCCTGCGCGACCATCGCAGCCTGACTCGCAGCGCGTTCATCGCCCTCGGCCTCGAGAGCACGTTCGCCGGCGACGCCTATCACGCCTTCCGCTGCGACACCGACGAGGGCTTCCCCTGCGTGGGCCAGAGGTGCGACGGCGAGGACGCCGACCTGTGCGCCGACGGCAAGATGGTGTGCGCGCCCGACGGGCTCGGCGTGCTGTGCGACGACGACGCGGCGGCGAAGATCGAGCTGTGCAACGGTGTCGACGACGACTGCGACACGGCGGTCGACGAGGGCTTCGAGGCGAAGAACCAGCCCTGCGACGGCAACGACGCCGACGGCTGCAAGGACGGCGTCCTCGGGTGCAGCCCCGACGGCCTGACGCTCGTGTGCAGCGACGACGCGTCGGCGCGCGTCGAGCTGTGCAACGAGCTCGACGACGATTGCCAGAATGGTCCCGACGACACATTCCCGCTGAAATTGCAGCCGTGCGACGGCAACGATAGTGACAAATGCGCCGACGGCGTGTGGGTGTGCAACGCCGACGGGACCGACCTCGCCTGTACCGACGACGGCGTGTCGCACGTCGAGGTGTGCAACGACCAGGACGACGACTGCGACGGTCAGACCGACGAGGACTTCCCGCTGAAGGGCACGACCTGCGACGGCCTGGCCGACAGCGACCTGTGCGCCGACGGGCACTGGGTGTGCCAGGGCAACGCGCTGGTGTGCGACGACGACGCGGGCGCCATCGCCGAGCTGTGCGACGGCGCGGACAACGACTGCGACGGGCTCACCGACTCGGCCGACCCCGACCTGCACGCGCCGCCGAACCCGAACCAGAACGGCCTGTGCGCCGGCACCGTTCAGCGCTGCGTCGGCGCGCTCGGCTTCGCCGCGGACTACGGGACGGTGGCCGGCTTCGGCCTGGCCGAGACCCCCGACGGCAACTTCCTCGACGAGAACTGCGACGGCATCGACGGCGGCGAGGCGCAGGCGCTGTTCGTCAAGAAGGGCGGCAGCGACGCCGGCGCCTGCACCAAGGCCGCGCCGTGCGCGAGCATCAACGGCGCCATCGCCAAGCTCGGAGCGAAGACGCAGGTGTACGTGCAGGCCGGGAGCTACGACGAGATCGTCGACGTCGCGAGCCGCACGGTGGAGATCTATGGTGGCTTCGACGCCAGCTGGTCGCGCCGCCCGCGCACCGAGGTCGGCCACGCGGTGACCATCCGCGGCGCCAAGCACGCCACCGACCAGGAGTCGATGGCGGTGCGCGTGCGCAGCGGAACCGTCAAGTTGGTTGACCTCTTCATCGTGGCGCCGACGCCGGCCTCCGACGACCGGAACGCGGGTCGCGGTCGCAGCAGCTACGGCGTCCACGCCGTGTCGAGCAACGTCACGCTCGAGCGCGTCGAGGTCACGCAGGGCACGGGCGCCACCGGCGCCACCGGCTCGGCCGGCAGCGACGCGTCGCAGAGCGCGCCGAGCAAGCCCGGGAGCGGCGGCGCCTCGGTGCAGGCGGTCGACGTGTGCGACGACAGCTCCCACGGCACCGGGTCGTCGGGCCAGGTCAACGCGACCTGCAACAGCGGCACGGCGGGCGGGCGCGGCGGCGACGGCGGCGTCATGGACTCGGCCTGCGACGACACCTTCGGCGTGTGCGGCGTCTTCGGCCTCGGCAACTGCACCGCGTCGGGCGGCACCGGGGGTGCGAGCGGGCAGGGCAGCGCGGCGGGCGGCGGCGGCACGGCCGGCGCGGGCAGCTCGAGCTGCAACGGCGTCACCGGCGGCGGCCCGGGCGGCACGCCGTCGCAGGGCAGCGGCGGCGCGCTCGGCGCGCGCGGCGGCTCGCTCGTCAGCAACTACTGGTACGGCGGCAGCGGCAGCGCGGGCTCGCTCGGCAGCGACGGCAGCGGCGGCGGCGGCGGCGGTGGCTCGGGCGGCTGCGACAACAACGGCGGCGTGCCGCTCCAGAACTCGTCGGGCGCGGGCGGCGGCGGCGGCGGCGCGGGCGGATGCCGCGCGACGGTGGCGGGCTCGGGCGGCTTCCCCGGCGGCGCGAGCTTCGGCGTGTTCGCGGTCGGCGGCAGCGTCACGGTGAAGGCCAGCCGCTTCATCCTCGGCGCGGGCGGCGCGGGCGGCGCGGGCGGCGCTGGCGGGCGCGGCCAGCCGGGCGGCGCGGGCGGCGACGGCGGCACCGCGTCGGGCACCTCGCAGGCGGGCGGCGGCGGCGGCAAGGGCGGCGACGGTGGCGCCAGCGGCGGCGGTGGCGGCGGCTCGGGCGGCAACGTGTTCGGCGTCTACACCCAGGGCGCCACGGTCGACGTGTCGGGCGACACGACCAGCGTCGGCGGCACCGCCGGGAGCGGTGGCGCGGGCGGCGATGCGCCGGCCGCGGCGGGCGCGAGCGGCGACGGGGCCAAGGGCCAGGACGGGCGCGTGGTGCCGGTCGCGACGTGCGCGTCGGCCGGGGCCTGCGGCGGCTGACGTCACGCTGGCGCTGATGGATCGCGGCGCCGGCTTCCAGGAACGATCGGTGTTCGTTCAATCGGCGGCGCGGCGCGCGTCTCTCGGCGCATGACGCTTCGCACCGCCTGCTTCGTCGCGCTCGCCGTCGCCACCTCCGTCCTCGGGCCGCATGGCGTCCGTCCGGCTTCGGCCGCGCTCGGCGACGCGCTCGCGCCGGCCCTCGAGGAGGACTTCTTCCAGTACTTCGGCTTCAGCGAGGTGCGGCGCGCCTCGAACGCGTCGGGCACGACCTCGGTCGTCTTCGGGCAGCGGCCGGGCTCGCAGTTCGCGAGCGTCGTCGCGCTGCGCGTCGACATCGACGCCGGGGGACGCATGGTCGCGGCCGAGCTGGCGCTGAAGCGGAGCTTCGTCGACGGGCCGACCGGCGTCTTCGCCGGCGACGTGGCCAGGAGCTTCCTCGGCTTCGCGCTGCCCGCGGCCGACGCGGCCGCGGTCGCCGACCTCATGCGCGAGATCGGCGCCACCACCGGGCCGGGCGCCGTCCGCGTCCAGCCCGCGCCGAAGCTGCCCGCGACGCCGTCGCCCGGCTATCCGCACCTACCTCGGCACCACCCCGAAGTTCGCCCAGACGCTGGCGTCGACCGCGCTGCGCCTGGAGAACGCGCCGCGCGACGGCGAGCCCTGGCTCGTCCTCGCGGTCGAGCTCACGGCCGCGCACCTGCCTCCCGCGCCGGCCGCGCCCGCGGCGCCGTCGGTCGGCGTCGAGGCGTGGCACGCGCTCTTCCTCGCGGCCGACGACGTCGCGCCGCTGCGCGCGACCCAGGACGAGCGCGACCAGGGCGCCGATGCCGACGACCCGGCCTTCGCGCGCGCGGGCGGCGAGCGCGCCGGCTTCGCGGTGTGGATGGCGCCGAAGGGCGACGCGCCGCTGTGGCGGCTGGTCGACGTGCGCTGGCTCTTCCCCAGCGAGGCGGCCGCGCAGGCGTACCTCGACGCCAGCTGGGACGCGCTCTCGGAGCGTCAGCCCGAGGTCCCCGCGAAGGTCGACCCGGTCGTCCCGGGCGCGCGCGTCTTCGGCGGTACCCACAAGGACCCCATCCTCGACCTCGAGTCGACCCAGTTCTTCGTCGTCTTCCGCCAGGGCCGGACGGTCGTGAAGCTCTTCGCGGCCGAGGGCCCCGAGGCCAAGGCGCACCTCACGCTGGCCGCGGTGAACGCGCTCGCGAAGAAGGTCGTCACGCGCGTCGGCGCGCTGCCGAAGCCCTGACCTCGGGAGGCCGGCGGTCGATCGGGTCGATCAGATCGGCCGGAGCCAGAGGCCCTTCACGAGGCCGTTCGGGTCGAACACGAGCATGAGCCCGATGCGCGTGTCATTGGCCATCTTCATGAGCACCTGCGAGGCCGGCATGACGACCTCCTTCTCCTTGATGGTGCTCGACCACGCGTCCATCACCTGGACCACCGGGCCGTGCGCCTGGAGGAGGCCGGTCACGATGCTCGACAGCTTGGCCTCGGTGAGCTCGAGGCGCAGGTCGTCGGTCATGAGCGCCCGGATGGGGGCGAAGTTCTTCGCCAGCATCTCGTCGAGCGTCTCCAGCGCCAGCTGCGCGTGCGGCGAGTCGCCCACGACCTTGGCGATCGGTGCCGGCGCGGGCCCCGCGGCGGCGGTCGCGTCGCCGGCCGCGGGGGCCGCGGGGGCTGCGGACGCGGCGGCCACGGCGTCCGGCGCCCGGCACTCGCACGGCTCGCCGCCGCACGCGGCGAGGCCGCGCGCGAGGGCGAAGGTCAGCAGGAGACCGAGCGCGGGCCTCACGGGTCGAGCGTCACGACCCCACAGCCGACGCGCGGACCGGAGGCGCCGGAGGGCTGGGTCTTCAGATCGTCGGCGTTGCCGTGGACGATGATGGCGTGGCCGACGATGCTGTTGTCGGCGCCGGGCATGAGCGTGAGCTTGGTCACGCCGTCGACCACCTTGGCCACGTGGCCGTTGGCGTCGGCGGTCAGGTTGCCGAGGTCGCCGACGTGCGACATGGCGTCGTGCATGTCGCCGTGCGGGTGGCCGCCGAAGTCGAAGTGCGGCCCGGCCGAGTCGGCCTTGGGGTCGGAGCAGTCGCCGTTCTGGTGCACGTGGAAGCCGTGCTCGCCGGCGCTGAGCCCGCTCAGATCGATGGTGATGCGCACCGGTCGCACGCCGTTTCCGTCGGCCGGGGTCTCCTCGAAGGTGACCGTGCCGCTGACGCTCGAGCCCGAGCGCGCCTCGACCTTCACCGTCGCCTTCCGGAGCGGCGCCACCGCCATGCCCGGTGCGCCGGGCGACCCCGGTGCGGGCGCGCTGTCGGAGGCGGCGCCCCCGCTCGAAGCACAGGCCGTGGTCATGAGGGCGAAGCTTGAAACGATCGAGAGAAGCATGGAGCGCATGGTCACCTCCTGGGTTCCGGACCGCGGCACCATATGCCCCTCGCCGGGAATTCCCAGCCCGAACTTCCCACGCATCGCCGCCACTCAGCGCCCATGCCGCGTCGCCGCGCGCATCTCCTCGAGGAACACCCGAGCCGCCGCCGACGGCGTGCGATCGGCGCGGCGCACCACCGTCAGCTCGCGCACCAGCGGCAGATCGGCGCAGCGCAGCCCCGAGCGCCCGGCCGCCAGCGACCAGCGCGACACGAAGCCGGCGCCGATGCCCTGCGCCACCATCTGCTGGATGGCGTCGATCGAGCGCACCTCCATGACGATCTCGACCGCCACGCCGGCCTTGGCCAGCGCCTCGTCGATGAGCTCGCGCACGGCCGTCTGCGGCTCGAACATGACCAGCTCCTGGCCCTCGAGGTCCTTCCATCGGAAGGACTTCCGCGCCGCGAGCCGATGCCGCCGCGGCACGATCAGGAGCAGCTCGTCCTCGACCCAGGGCTCGACCACGAGCCGCGGGTTGGCCACCGCGCCGGCCGCCAGCGTCACCACGCCGAGGTCGAGCTCGCCGGCCAGCACCAGGTCGGCCACCGCGCTCGAGCCGAGCTCGCGGAGCCGCAGCCGGATGGCCGGGTAGCGCTCGTGGAAGCGCTTCAGCACCGGCGGCAGGAGGTAGGTCGTGGCCGTCGCGCCGCCGCCCACCGCCAGCTCGCCGCGCTCGAGCCCGGCCAGCGCCCGCACCGCGTCGCGCCCGTCCGAGAGGCGCATGAGCGCGTCCTCGACGTAGCCCTTGAAGAGGCGACCGGCGTCGGTCAGCACCAGCCCCTTCGGCGTGCGATGGAAGAGGCGCGTGCCGACCTCCTCCTCGAGGCGCGCCAGCTGGCTCGACAGCGCCGGCTGCGTGCGGTGCAGGAGCGCCGCCGCGCGCGTCATCTTGCCCTCCTCGGCCAGCACGAGGAACGTCTTCAGCGGTCCGTCATCGAGCATCGCTGGAAGCTATCACAGGAGCGTCCGCCGGGCCCACCGCGGTATCAGCGGAATCTATCGTCGCCATCCAAACTATCGACTTCTCTTATCGGCGGAGCGGCGTATGGTCCGGCCATCGACGCCCCTTCCAGCGCCCGCCGAGCGGGCCACTCACGAGGTAGTCCATGGCCAAGCACGACCCGTTCAACGCGCGCACGACCTTCCACTCCGGCGGCAAGAGCTACGTCTACTACCGCCTCGGCGCCCTCGCCGACCGCGGCATCGGCGACGTCGACAAGCTGCCCTACTCCATCCGCGTGCTGCTCGAGAGCGTGCTCCGGAACTGCGACGACTTCGTCTACACGCAGGCCCACGTGCGGGCGCTGGCCGAGTCGGTCGGTGCGAGCGCCTCGCGCGAGGCCGAGATCCCGTTCATGCCCGGGCGCGTGGTGCTGCAGGACTTCACCGGCGTGCCGACCATCGTCGACCTGGCGGCGCTGCGCTCGGCCGTGCGCCGGCTGGGCGGCGACGTCACCAAGGTGAACCCGCTCGTGAAGGCCGACCTGGTCATCGATCACTCGGTGCAGGTCGACGCCTACGGCACCGCCAAGTCGATCGGCCAGAACACCGACCTCGAGTTCCAGCGGAACGGCGAGCGCTACGAGTTCCTCAAGTGGGGGCAGAACGCGTTCTCGAACTTCTCGGTGGTGCCGCCGGAGACCGGCATCGTCCACCAGGTGAACCTCGAGTACCTGGCCGGCGTGGTGCTGAAGCTCGACGACCACGGCGACACGGTCGTGTACCCCGACTCGTGCTACGGCACCGACTCGCACACGACCATGGTCAACGGGCTCGGCGTCCTCGGCTGGGGCGTCGGCGGCATCGAGGCCGAGGCGGCCATGCTGGGCCAGCCCTCGTACATGCTCATCCCCGAGGTGGTCGGCTTCGAGCTCACCGGCAAGATGAAGGAGGGCGCCACCGCCACCGACCTCGTCCTGCTGGTGACGCAGATGCTGAGGAAGCACGGCGTGGTCGAGAAGTTCGTCGAGTTCTTCGGGCCCGGCCTCGACGAGCTGACGCTCGCCGACCGCGCCACCATCGCCAACATGGCGCCCGAGTACGGCGCCACGTGTGGATATTTTCCGATCGACCAGAAGACGCTCGACTACCTCTCGCTGACCGGCAGGAGCGAGGACCACATCGCGCTGGTCGCCGACTACGCCAAGGCCAACGGCTTCTGGCGCGACGACGCGCGCGAGGTGAAGTACGGCGCCACGCTGAAGCTCGACCTCGCCGAGGTGCAGCCGTCGCTGGCCGGTCCGTCGCGGCCGCAGGATCGCATCCTGCTCTCGGACATGAAGGGCGCCTGGAAGCTCGCGCTGAAGGACACCTTCAAGCACCCCGAGCCGAAGGCCACGCCGCACGTCCACTACAAGGGCGAGGAGTTCACGCTGAAGGACGGCGCCGTCGTCATCGCCGCCATCACCTCCTGCACCAACACCTCGAACCCGGCCGTGCTGGTCGGCGCGGGCCTCCTCGCGCGGAAGGCGCTGGCGCTCGGCCTGAACGTGAAGCCGTGGGTGAAGACGTCGCTCGCGCCGGGCTCGCGCGTCGTCACCGACTACCTCGAGCGCTCGGGCCTCCAGGCCGACCTCGACGCGCTCGGCTTCTACACGGTGGGCTACGGCTGCACGACCTGCATCGGCAACTCGGGCCCGCTGTCGGACCCGATGATCGACGCCATCACCCAGGGCGACCTCGTGGCCTCCGCGGTGCTGTCGGGCAACCGCAACTTCGAGGGCCGCATCTCGCCGCAGGTGAAGGCCAACTACCTCGCCTCGCCGCCGCTGGTCGTGGCCTACGCCATCGCCGGCACGGTCGACTGGGACCCGGCCACCGACCCCATCGGCACCGGCCTCGACGGCCTGCCGGTCATGCTCTCGCACATCTGGCCGACCAACGCCGAGATCGACGAGGTCATGAAGAGCGCGGTCACGACCGACCAGTTCAAGGGCCGCTACGCCAACGTCTTCCTCGGCACCGAGCGCTGGCAGGCGCTGCCGGCGCCGACCGGCGCGGTCTACGCCTGGGCCGCCGACTCGACCTACATCCAGGAGCCGCCGTACTTCGCCGACCTCACGCCCGAGCCGAAGCCGCTCGCGCCCATCACCGGCGCGCGCGCGCTGGCCGTGCTCGGCCACTCGATCACCACCGACCACATCTCGCCGGCCGGCAACATCGCCAAGGACTCGCCGGCCGCGAAGTACCTGGTGGCGCACGGCGTGGCCAAGGCCGACTGGAACTCGTACGGCTCGCGCCGCGGCAACGACCGCGTCATGACGCGCGGCACCTTCGCCAACATCCGCATCAAGAACCAGCTCGCGCCGGGCAAGGAGGGAGGTTACACGACCTACCTCGGCCCCGACGCCGATGTGGCGAGGCCCGCGCACCTGACCTACGACTCGGACGTGAAGCCCAAGCACGGCGAGGTCACGACGATCTATGATGCCAGCGTGAAGTACCAGACCCACGGCATCCCGCTGGTGGTCCTGGCCGGCAAGGACTACGGCATGGGCAGCTCGCGCGACTGGGCCGCCAAGGGCACGTTCCTGCTCGGCGTGCGCGCGGTCGTGGCCGAGAGCTACGAGCGCATCCACCGCGCCAACCTGGTCGGCATGGGCGTCCTGCCGCTGCAGTTCAAGGCCGGCCAGAGCGCGGCCTCGCTCGGCCTCACCGGCCACGAGCGCTTCGACATCGCCATCGACGACCACCTCACGCCGCTGTCGGACGTGACCGTCACCGCCACCGCCGAGGACGGCACGGCGAAGACGTTCGTGGCGCAGGCGCGCGTCGATACCCCGGTCGAGGTGCAGTACCTCCGGAACGGCGGCGTGCTCCACACCGTGCTGCGCCGCCTGGCGAAGGCGTGATCGAGTGACGACGCTGCCAGGCGCCGACGGGCCGGGGCGCGACGCGCCCGCCGGCCCGGCGTCCGCCTCGGCGGCGTCGGCGCCGTCGGCCGCGGGCGGGCTCCTGCCGCTCGGCGTGCGCCTGGTCATCGTCCTCGTGGCCGCGGCCCTGGCGGGTGCGCGCCTCATCGGCCTGGACCCGTTCGGCGGCGTCGAGGACCGCCTGAGCGATAGCATCCTCCTATCGTTGGCGCCCGATCCACCGATAGATGATCGCATCGTGCTCATCGAGATCGACGACCGCAGCCTGGCCGACCTGCGCCAGCGCTGGCCGCTCGAGCGCTCGACCTGGGCGCTGTTCTTCCGGCGCCTGGCCGAGTACCGCCCGGCCGTGGTCATGGCCGACGTCATGTTCGACCTGCCCGGGCGGAGCGACGCCCACGAGCTGGTCGACGACATCGCCGCGCGCCTCGCGGCGAGCTCGTGGTCGCTGGCGCCCGAGGGTCGGACGCTCACGGCCTGGCTCGACGACGTGTCGCGGAAGCTCGACGCCGACCAGGAGCTGGCGGCCGCCATCGGCGAGTGCGGCAACGTCACGCTGGGCATGCTGTGCACCGACCGCGAGCCGTTCCGGGACGCGGCCTACCTGCCGCCGCCCTTGCCGCGCGGCGACTACGGCCTCGCCACCCAGGCCGTCGGCGTGGTGGCGACGCACGCGGCCATCGCCATCGCCGCCCGCTCGCACGGCGCCATGAACGTCGTCGTCGACGACGACGGCACGGTGCGGCGCTATCCCTACGCCATCGGCGTGGCCGGCGCGGCCTGGCCGTCGCTGGCGCTGGCCGCGGCGCTCTCCGATGCGAGCGCGGCCGAGCAGGCCGCGGCGGTGGCGCGCCTCGCGTCGGTCGACGGCGGCGTGCCGACGCTGCGCTTCCGGACGCGCGCCCAGCCGTGGCGGCGCCTGTCGTTCTCGGACGTGATGCTGGCGCCGTACTCCGAGGGGCTGGCCCAGCTCCTGGCCGGCAAGGTGGTCATCGTCGGCGCCACCGCCATCGGCGTCGAGGACCTCCAGCGCACGCCGAGCGCGCCGCAGGTGGCGGGCCTCGAGCTGCACGCCACCGCCTTCGAGAACTACACCCACGACTCGTGGCTCGAGCGCGGCGGCGCGGCGGCCGGGCTGTCGGCGCTGCTCACGCTGGCGCTGCTCGGGGTGCTGGCCTGGGTGCTCGGGCGGCGGCCGCGCGGGCGCGTCATCGTCGGGCTCAGCCTGGCCGTGCTGGTGGCCCACCTCGTCATCGCCGTGCTGCTGGCGGCGCACGGCCAGAAGCTCCTGGCGCTGATGCCGCTGCCGGTCGGGCTCGTCGTGCTGCTGCTGGCCGAGGGCATCTACCGCTGGGTCGACGGGCGCCGCGAGCGCACCGAGCTCATGGCGCGCGAGCGCGTGCTGCGCGCCGAGCGCGCCGCGCTCGAGGGCTTTCGCAGCGTGGTCGAGCACGCCGGCGACGCCATGGTGTCGGTCGACCCGGCCGAGCGCGTGCGCTGGATGAACCCGGCGGCCGAGGTGCTCTTCCGGCGCCGGCTCGCCACCACCATCGGGCTGCCGCTGGCCGACCTCGTGCCGCGCCTGGCCGACCCCGAGGTGCGCGCCCGCGGCGGCATCATCGAGGCCGAGGTGCGCGCCGATCTGGCCGGGCCGGGCCGGGTGGTGCCGGGCATCCCCGTGGAGGCGACGTCGGCGCGCATGGAGGTCGGCGCCGAGGTGTGGACCAACTACGTCTTCCGCGACATCGCCGCGCGCAAGGCGGCCGAGAAGCAGAAGGACAGCTTCGTGGCCAGCGTGAGCCACGAGCTCCGGACGCCGCTCACGTCGATCCTCGGCTCGCTCCGGCTCGTGACCGGCGGCGCGCTCGGCGAGACGCCGCGCGCGGTGAAGGACCTGCTGGGCGTCGCCGAGAAGAACGGCGAGCGCCTCTTGACGCTGCTGAACGACCTCCTCGACGCGCAGAAGATCGCCGCCGGCGAGCTGAACCTCGAGCTGCGGCCGGTGTCGGTGGCGGCGCTGCTCGAGCACGCCATCGCGCGCCACACCGGCTTCGCGGCGCGCTTCGGCGTGCGCCTCGAGACGCGCCCGGTGGCAGCCGACGTGCTCGACCAGCGCCTCGAGCTCGACGAGGAGCGCATGGTCGAGGTGCTCGGGAACCTCGTCTCGAACGCCGTCAAGCACTCGCCCGAGGGCGGCGTGGTGACGGTCGCGGTCGAGCGCCGGCGCGGCGCCGAGTCGACGGCCGACGTCATCCGCTTCAGCGTGGCCGACCGCGGGCCGGGCATCCGCCCCGAGGCGGTGGGCCAGCTCTTCGACAAGTTCTCGCGCGTGGCGCCGGCCGATGGGCGGAGACGCCCGGGAACCGGGCTCGGGCTGGCCATCGCCAAGGAGCTGTGCGCCGCGCACGGCGGGCAGATTGGCGTTGATTCGCAGGTGGGTCTCGGCTCTACCTTCTGGATCGATCTGCCGCTGCCCAAGGGAGCCGCCGAGTGACCCGCTCGCACATCGTCATCCTGCTCGCCGCCACCGCGCTCGTGTCCGGCGGTGGCATCTGCGGCCCCGACCCGGGGCCGAACCCGTGCGACACCGATCGCCTGGGCTGCGACGACGGACCGACCGACTGGACCGTCCAGCAGTGCCCGGGCGTCGACGAGCCGCTCGAGGTCGAGCTCGCCCACGGCGAGGACGGCGCCTTCCACGAGGTCGCCCCGAACGACACGCCGCTCGTGCACTACGGCCTGCAGGGCGGCCAGCACGTGTTCCTCGGCGTGCGCGTCCCCAACGCGCGCCTCGACGTCTACGGCAAGCTGCGCGTCACCTTCTGGATGGGCATGGGCGAGGGCTGCACCCTGCCGGCCACGCCGAGCGACGTGCCGCCGCCGGCGTGCACGACCGTGCTCGGGCGGCGCCAGGTGATCCTCGGCGCGCGCACGCCGCTCCACACCGACGCCGACGGCGCGGTCCAGGAGCTCGGCATCCTCATGTTCCTGACGCAGGGGCCCCCGCTCGGCGCGCCCGTCGCGGTCGCGGCCCAGGTCGAGGATCCATGCGGTCGCGTGGGCATGGCGGGGCTCGCCTACGTGGTGTCGAACTGATTATCCGGCGCTGATGGTGTAGAGGATCGGGCGTGGACCGACTCACCGCGCCGCCGCTCCCCGACTGGATCACCGCGCAGCTCCCGCCCGACGTGGAGCGCTACCGCCTCGACGTCGGCGGCCAGGCCATGCACGTCATGGAGCGCGGCGCTCGCGACGCGCTGCCGGTCGTCATGGTGCACGGCAACCCGACCTGGGGCTTCCTGTGGCGGAAGGTCGCCGGCGCGCTGGCGGCCGACCCGGTGCGCTGCGTGATGCCCGACCTCATCGGCCTCGGGCTGTCGGACAAGCCGCGCGACGCCGGCGCGCACAGCATCGCGGCGCACGCGGCCTGGCTCGGCGCGGCCCTCGATCGGCTGGCGCTCCCGCGCTTCATCCTGGTCGTGCAGGACTGGGGCGGCGCCATCGGCTTCTGCGCCGCGGCCGAGCGCGCCGAGCGCGTGGCCGGCCTGGTGGTGCTGAACACCGCCATCGGCCCGCCGCGCCCGGGCTTCAAGCCGACCGCGTTCCACCGCTTCGCGGCCATGCCCGGCATCGCCGACGTGGTCTTCCGCGGCCTGCACTTCCCGCAGGCCTTCATGAACATGGCCCAGGGCGACAAGCGCAGCATCGGGCTGCGCGCGACGGCGGCCTACGTGTGGCCGCTCCGGCACCTGGCCGATCGCGTGGCGCCGCTGGCGATGGCGCGCATGGTGCCCGACTCGCTCGAGCACCCGAGCATCGCCGCCCTGGCGCTGAGCCAGTCGTTCGTGTCGGCGTTCCGCGGGGCGGCGGCCATCGTGTGGGGCGATCGCGATCCGGTGCTCGGGCGGCTCCGGACCTGGGTCGAGAAGAACCTGCCGCAGGCCGCGGTCACGCGCACCGCCGCCGGCCACTTCCTCCAAGAGGAGGTCGCGGGCGACATCGCCGCCGCCATCCGCAACGTCGCGCGCGCGGTCGCGGGGTGACGCGGTGACGCCGAGGAAGAAGGCTCTGCCGCCTGCGGGCGCCGACCTCGAGCCGCGCGTCTTCGACGGCCCGGGCAAGAACGAGGGCTTCTATCGGAAGGTCTACGCCGTGGTCGCGCTGGTGCCGCCCGGGCGCGTCACGACCTACGGCGACGTCGGCACCATCCTCGGCTCGCCGCGCATCGCGCGTCAGGTCGGCTGGGCGTTGGCCGCGCTGCCGCCGGGCAGCGATGTGCCCTGGCACCGCGTCATCAACGCCCACGGCATGGTGAGCTGGCGCGGCGAGCTGGCGCGCGCGTCGCTGCAGGAGGCGCTCTTGCGGGCCGAGGGCGTGGCCATCGCCGACCGCGGCAAGCTCGACCTGGCGGGCCTGCGCTGGCACTACCCGGGCGTGGTCGTGCTGTTCCAGCTGCCCGCGCCCGAGGCGCCGCCGAAGCCCGCGCGGCGCGGTCGCGGGGCTGGCCTTACGCGTCGCTGACACGGGCGCCAGGCTTCTTTCGAGTCCTCACGCATGGTCGCGGGAGTGCGCGCTTCTGGTCCTCGTAGGTCCGACGCGCAGTCGGGCGACAGCAACCAGAAGCGAAAGGGGCTTGACCATGGCGATGATGAACCGGATGACCTGGATCCTGACGGCGGGTGTGATCGGGCTCGGCGGGACCGCGGCCGCGGCGCCGAGCGGCGACGGGCGACCGGCGCCGGTGGCGGTGGTGAACCACCACGACGACGGCTTCGACGGGCGCGGCGGCTTCGACGGCCGCGGTCGCGGTGACCACGATGGGCGCGGCGGCTTCCGCCCCGGCGAGCGGCAGATCGATCGCAAGCTGTGGCAGGCCGGTGCGGCGAAGATCGAGGCCGGCGAGAGCAAGGTGCGCCTGGGCCGTGCGCTGGTCGAGCGCGGGCAGCGCAGCCACCAGCGCGCGCTGGTGCGCAAGGGCAAGCGCATGATCGACGCCGGCCAGGCGCTCATCAGCGCCGGCGAGCGCCTCCAGCTGCGCGCCGCCAAGGCCCGCTGAAGCGCGCGGCTATGGGCCCGGCAGCCACACGCGCGCCGTCTCGATCGATGACGGCGCGCCCGGCCCAGGCCAGGAACGAGACCTCGAGCTGGGCCGCCGGCGTGGCCCAGGTGCCGATGCCGCCGCAGCCGCGGCGGCGGCCGGCGTCTCCTTCAGATAGATCACCGCGCCCGGCTCGCGTCGGACGGCGTTGCCGTCCATGCCGACGAGCTCCACCGCGGCGCCGGCCGGCAGGCGCCAGGCGCTCACCGGCTCGGCCACGCCGGTGCAGGTCGAGAGCACGACGTCGAGCTCGGGCGCGGGCACCAGCGCGACGTCGGCGCCGATGGCGTCGAAGAAGGCGCGGTTGACGTTCATGGCCGGCGACACCACGCGGTCGTCGTAGCCGGTGTCGAGCTGGGCCGGGGCCACGGCGCGCCCGACGCGCACCGGCACGGCCAGGACGTTGGGTACGCCCGGCAGCAGATCGTCAAGGTGCTTGGCGAAATAGCCGGCCGTCGACAGCGGGCGCAGGCCGGCCGCCACGAGCGCCGCGTCGCCGCAGCCCTGGCCCGGCTCGGCGCGGCTCAGCTCGCCGCGCGCCCAGTCGACGACGTAGACGTTCAGCGCCAGGAAGTCGGTGCCGATGATGCCGGCCTCGCGCGGCGGCCCGACGAAGGCCGAGAGGTCCTGCGGCGCCAGCACCACCTCGCCCCAGCCGCCGAAGAAGGCGAAGTCGGCCCAGTGGTCGGTGGTGCCGGCGACCGGGCTCGGCACGGGCGTCATGCCCGTCGGGTCGATGACGCTCGCGGTCGAGCCCCAGTCGAGGAGGAACGCGCCGCGGCTCGCGCCGACCGCGGCCGTCGCGTAGGGCACGCGCCCGGCCAGCAGCAGCGGCACGACGGTGCCGCGGCAGGCGCCGAGCTCGGCGCGCGCGTCGGCGTCGGTCTCGACGGTGTCGGGCGCGGGTCGCGTCGGGCGCGGCGTCGGGACGCTCGGCGGGTCGACGACCGCGGTCGTCGTCGACCGCGCTCGCGTCGCCGTCGCGATCGGCCGCGGTGCCGCTGTCGGCCGCGGGCGCGACGGCCGGACCTTCGGAGGCGCAACCGGCGGCGGCGGCCGCGAGCGTCGCGGCCAGGGCGACGAGGAGGGGCGGTCGGCGCATGCGGGCCGCATGCCTT
Organism: Myxococcota bacterium; assembly: GCA_046351155.1. Taxonomy (GTDB): domain Bacteria; phylum Myxococcota_A; class UBA9042; order PHBI01; family PHBI01; genus JAXLYZ01. Next base: position 265,762 of record JAXLYZ010000004.1, on the reverse strand, counting down.
TTCGGGCCGCGATCGTCAAGGTGCTTGACCCGGAGGGGGCCTGGGCATTACGCCGCCCGCCATGAGTGACGCCCCGCCCGAGACCGTTCGCCTCAATCGCTGGTTCACCGAGCACGGCGTGTGCTCGCGCCGCGAGGCCGACCGCTGGATCGCCGACGGGCGCGTCACCGTCAACGGCGTGCCCGCCGCGCTCGGCACGCAGGTCGGCCCGGCCGACCGCATCGCCGTCGACGGGCAGCTGCTCGAGCACCGCGTGAAGCGGCCGATCGTCATCGCCTACAACAAGCCGGTCGGCATCCAGTGCACCAGCGACCCGTCGGTGCGCGACAACATCATCGACGCCGTCGAGTACCCCGAGCGCCTGGTCCACGTCGGTCGCCTCGATCAGATGAGCGAGGGGCTCATCCTGCTCACCAACCGCGGCGACATCGTCAACCTCATCCTGCGGGCCGAGTTCGATCACGAGAAGGAGTACGTCGTCGACCTCTCCGAGAACGTGAGCGACGAGCAGGTGGGCCAGCTCTCGCGCGGCATCGACATCGGCGACGACCGCGGCCGCACCAAGCCCTGCAAGGTCGTGCGCCTCGGGCCGTCGCGCCTGTCGATGACGCTGACCGAGGGCCGCAACCGGCAGATCCGCCGCATGGCCGAGGCGCTCGGGCTGCACGTGAAGCGCCTCGAGCGCGTGCGCATCATGCACATCCGCCTGGGCTCGCTGGCGCGCGGCAAGTGGCGCCACCTCTCGGACAACGAGATGCGCGACCTGTGGTTCCGCCTCGGGCTCGACAAGCCCAAGCTGGCGCCGCGCAAGCGCCCGACCACCGGGCGGCCGCGCCCGTCGGCGCCGGCCCCCAAGGGCAGGATGTCCCACAGCCGCGGCCCGCGCCCGCGCGATTGACAAGGCTCCGAGCGGCGTCTAGCGTCCGGCGGCAAGCATAGAGATCGGGGGTTGGGCCTGCGCGAGGGTACAACCATGCCGTTCGACATGAAGACGAAGAAAGTGCTCGACGAGAGCAAGCAGGCCAAAGACACCGCCAAGGCCAACGAGTCGACCAAGAAGCCGAAGGTCGTCGCCGGCGCCGACGTGAAGGCGCAGGAGGACAGCCTCAAGCCGAAGGAGGCCGCGCCGAAGAAGTCGGACGCGACCAAGAAGGAGTCGAGCGACGCCAAGACGGCGAAGAAGGACGCGGCCAAGAAGGCCCCGCCCGAGCCGGATCAGGTCGCGGAGAAGGTCGCCGAGAAGGACGACTCGAACAACGACTACTGGGCCGTGCGCGAGGTGGTCGGTGCGTCGCACAACGCGGCCAAGCTCGACGAGTCGAAGCTCAAGGAGTGGATCAAGACGGCCGAGAACCTGCTGGCCAAGGCCGACTTCACCATGGCCGTCGACCTGCGCGCCTCCATCGAGCGCTTCCAGGAGGCCATCGAGGCGCTGAAGCAGCCGAAGGGCCTGGCGGCCGCGGTGGTGAAGGGCTTCCTCAAGTCCGTCGAGGCCGCGCCGCAGATGAAGGCCGACGGCGTGAAGGCGCTGGTGGCCGAGGGCGAGCGCCTGCTGAAGGGGGCGTCGAAGACGCAGGCCCAGCAGATCCAGGATGGCCTCGACCGCCTCTACAAGACGAGCGGCGGCAACAACGCCGAGTAGGCGAGGGCCGCGACGGTCGGTGCTCAGGCCTATCGACCCACGGTCGCCACGCAGCGCTGGGTGACCGTGAGTCGATAGCCTGTCTCGGGTGACGGACCCTCGGGCGCCAGGACGTCAACGTAGAGATCGGAGCTGTCGAGCACCGACACGCGCGTGCGCTTGGCGCCGCCGGTGAGCGGCGGGAAGACCACGTCGGAGAGCACGATGGGGTCGGCGTCGGTGCGGGCGGCGGCCGCGGGCACCACGCGATCGGCGGCCACCAGCGCGAAGGTCGGGGCGCCGTCGCGGTCGCTGAACGCCAGCTGCACGTCGAGCACCATGCCGCGCGTGACCGGCACGCGCCAGGCGTGGCCGGCGTAGGCGCCCGAGCTGAAGTCCTCCTCGACCAGCTTCGGCGCGCACGGCGTCGGCACCAGGACGTCGTTCCAGAAGCGCGCGCCCTTCGCCACGAGGCCGCTCGCGACCAAGGCCGGCGGCGTGCGCAGGAGGTCGATGGTCGGCAGCTCGCGGCCGTCGGGCGCCACGCCGCGCGCGCCGACCGGCGGGGCCCAGCTGTCGGGGCGCCACGTCGTCGCCTTGGCGGCGGCCTGGGCGGCGGCGCGGAAGGAGGCCGCGTCGCGCAGCGCGCGCTCGCGCGGGATGCCGCACCACGCGCTCGGCACGAGGCCGATGAGCGGCGCGACGTCGACCGCCTCGCCGTCGGGGTCGCGGATGTCGATGTGGACGTGCGGCGCCGAGTCCTGCACCGAGGTGCCGCCGAGCACGCCGACCTCCTCGCCCGGCGCGAGCTCGGCGCCGACCACCAGGTCGGGGCGCGCCGCGCCGAGGTGGAGGTAGCGGATCTCGAAGCCGTCGAGCGGTCCGCCGACGCCCACCGTGACGACCATGTTGCCGGTCTTCCAGTAGCCCTTGGCGCGCGTGAAGAAGTGGACCTCGCCGTAGCCGGCCAGCGTGAAGGCGCGCGGGTAGGCGATGCCGCCGCGATCGACGTCGCCCTCGCGCCGGTCGGGGTAGCCGTACTTCGGCGGATCGTCGTCGGTGCGGCCGATGCTCGTGACGCGGGCGTGCGTGAGCGAGCGCACCGCGCTCCCGAGGCCGCCGTCGGGGCCGAGGCCGCCGAGGTCGAGGCCCTCGTGATCGTGGGTGTGCCAGACGCCGGTGTGGTGCTCGGGGTGCTTGCCGCGGCCGAGGCACGGGCCGAAGGCGCGGAAGACGCGCAGCGTCGGGTAGGGCAGGGCCAGCCCGTTCGGCAGCATCACCGCGTCGGCGGTCGGCGCGCGCGGCGTCGGCCCGGCGGCGCTCGCCGCGGCGCCCGCGCCGAGGACGGCGGCGAGCGCGACGGCGGCGGCGAGCGGGTTCGGCATGCCCGCATCTAAACGAGGGAGCGCCCCATGCGCAAGGCCTCGCCCGGGCGCGGCGCGAGCGGCTGGGCGAGGTCGTCGATGATCAGCACCACGGTCGAGCCGAAGCGGAAGTGGCCGAGCTCCTGGCCCGGCGCGAGCGCGTCGCCCGGGCGCACGTCGACGGCGATGTGCGAGACGAGCGACGCCGCCACCATGACCAGCGACCAGCCGTCGCAGGCGATGACCACGCGCGCATTCCGCAGGTAGACGTCGGGGCGCAGCGCCAGCGCGTCGTCGTTCTGCGGGAAGGTGCGCCCGGCGATGGGCGTCACCGAGCGCACCACGCCGGGCAGCGGCGCGTGCACGCGATGGTAGCCGTCGGGCGAGAGGAAGACCGTCAGCGCCTGGCGGCGCGGCGCGGGCGCGAGCGGCCGGCCGACGAGCGCCGCCAGCGCGATGGGCCTGCCCTTCACGATGAGCGTCGCGTCGGCCGCGACCGGCTGCGCCACGACGACGGTGCCGTCGACCGGCGCGACCGGGCCCGGCCCCGGCGCGATGGGGCGCGCGCCCGGGCGCAGGCGGCGGAGGAAGAAGCGCTCGAGCGAGTCGAACGGGCCGGGCTCGAAGTCGGTCATGGCGATGCCGCCGCGCCGGACCCAGGCCGCCATGGCCAGGCGCACGAGCCAGCGCGGGCGCGTGACGCGCATGAGCGCCGCGGCCAGGCCATCGAGGGCCGGGTGCGGCAGGTGCTCGTAGAGCCGGAGGAAGCGCGGGTGGCGCCACGGCTTCATGCGCTGGCGACCGCCTCGGGCGCGGCCGCGGGCACCAGCACCACCTGCTTCAGGAGCCACCACGCGACGCGCGCGCGCGGGTGCGGCGTGCGCGTCCAGAGCCAGGTGTGCACGAGGCGCGCGACCGGACCCGGCCGCATGAGCTCGGCGCGCGCGCCGCGGAAGGCCAGCGGCACGACCACGAGGTCGCAGTCGGGCGCGGGCTCGGAGGCCGACCAGCGGCCGACCGTCCAGGCGATGGGCGGCCCGGCGTCCGGCTCGGCGTCGTCGTCGGCCAGCGATCGGCGCGCGCGCTCGAGGTGATCGGCGGCCGCGTCGACGACCGCCAGGCGCGCCTCGGGGGCCAGCGCGCGGAAGACGCGCACGCTGCGTGGGAAGAGCCCGCCGCCGACGATGAGCACCGCGCGCGGGGCGCGGGTCAGCACGCGCGCCGTGGCCGCGCGGTGCGTCTCGACCAGGCGGCGCTGGAGCCAGCGCGAGCGCAGCACCAGCCGCTCGAGCGCGTCGAGGCCGCCGGCGACGGCGTCGCCGAGGCCGGCGAGCCCGCGCAGCCACGGCGGGAGACGGCTCGCCGGGGCGCTCGCCAGGCGGCGCCGCGGCAGCTCGGTCCAGTGGAGGCCGGGCCAGCGGTGGTGCTCGACGTGGAAGCCGTCGTTGAACCACAGCGCGTTGTGCAGGCGACCGTAGCAGCTGACGCCGGCCTGCTCGCCGCGCGCGTGCTCCATGCGGCCCTGCAGCGAGCACAGCGCAAGGCCGCCGGCCAGGCCGGGCAGCCACGCGCCGAGCGCGAAGGCCGGCGACAGCGCGACCAGCGCGGCGAAGGTGAGCGCCACCAGGGCGAGCTCGAGCGCGACGGCGGAGGTGCGCGGCCGCGGCAGGCGATCGGCGCGCGCGCCGGCGTGGTGCGCCAGGTGGCGCTGGCGCCAGAGCGTCTGCGGGAAGCCGAGCAGCGCGGTGAGGTAGAGCGACAGCGCGCGGCTCGCGAGGCGCGCGCGGAAGAGCGGCGTGTGCAGGTGGATGTGGGCCACGGTGTTGGCACCCCACGCAAGGAGGACGGCCACCAGCACGGCCGGCGCCACGCCGCTCGCGCCGCTCAGCGCCAGCGCCGCGACCAGCGCGCCGTGCAGCGCGCTCGCCGCGAGCACCGTCCCATCGCGCGCCACCCGCATGCTCAGCGCTCCCGACGCGCGCCGCGCCGGCCCAGCGCCAGCGCCGCCAGCGCCGCCGCGAGGCCCGGCAGGAGGCCGAGCCCCGAGCGCGACGACCCGGCGCAGCTGCTGTCGTCGACCTTGGTCGGCGGCACCGAGGTGTCGGTCGCGGGCTCGCTCGTCTCGGCGCCGGCCTCGACGACGGGCTCGGGGCTCGCCTCGACGACGGGCTCGGGGCTCGCCTCGACGACGGGCTCGGGGCTCGCCTCGACGACGGGCTCGGCCACCGTCTCGGCGCCCGGCTCGACCTCGGGCGGGGCGATGCCGGCCAGGTACTGGCAGGGCGTGAAGCCGGTGTTGACGCCGGCGTCGACGACCCAGGCGTCGGGGCTGGTCGGCGCCACGCCGGCCGCGCGCACCGTGCCGGCGAAGTCGTCCTGGTTGCCCCAGCCGACGCAGCCTTCGTTCTTGGTGGCGTCGTCGATGTCGCCCCACTGCATGAGGCAGAGCGCCTTGTCGGCCTCGGCGCAGCGGTAGTACATGAGCCCCCACTGCGCGTCCTGGTAGCCCTGCATGCCCCAGTCGCCGCCGATCGGGCCGCTGCCGGTCCACACGCTGAAGAGCCCCTCGATGACCACCTCGGGGGTCGCCCCATCGGCGCCGGTGATCGTCACGACCTTCGGCTCCGACCACACGCCGGCCGGCGAGCTCGCCGCCGCGACGCCGCCCAGGCCCACCATCACCACCGCCGCCAAGCCACACGTCATGCGTCGCATCGAGACCTCGCTGAGAGCTGCTTACGGGTCGAGGCTAGGCGTTCGGCGGCGGGACTTCCAATGCCATGTTCTTATCGCGAACCATGCGCGGCCGGCATGGGCGAAGTATCATCGCCCGCGATGAAGCGCTGGTCCCACGTCCCGGCCCTCGGCCCGGGCCTCGTCCTCGGCGTGGCGCTCGGCGCCTGCGCCACGCGTCCGCCGCTCGTGGCCGAGCTGCCGCACCCGGCCGGCTCGGCCGCCTGGGACGCGGCCGTGAAGCGCGCCTTCCTGCGCCATGACGGCGACGGGTCGGGCCTCCTCGAGGCGCCCGAGGTCGCCGCCGTGGCCTGCCCCGAGTGGCAGCGGGTCGACGCCGCGCTGGTCGCCGACACCGGCTCGCACCTGGCGGTGGTCTACGGCGTCGACCCCGGGCTCATCTGGCGCGGCGCCGATCTCGGCATGGCCGAAGGCGCGCGCGAGACCGCCGCCGCCCGACTCGGCGCCTGCCTCGGCCCGGCGCGCGCAGAGGACCGCGACCAGGCCGCGCTCCTGGCGCTGGCCGACCTCGGCTTCGAGCCGGCCACCGACGCCTGGGACGCCGCCGTCCACGGCGTGCTGCTCACCGCCTACGACCTCGACGGCTCGGGCGCCCTCGACAGCGCCAGCGAGCTCGAGGCCGTGCCCTGCGACGTCTGGCGCGCGCTCGAGGACACCGTGCTGTCGGCGCGCGGCCAGCCGCTCATGGTCATCTACGGCTTCTCCGACGGCTACGTGTGGGCCGGCGACGCGCTCGGCTTCGACCAGCGCATCGCCATGCCGGCCGTCGCCGCCATGAGCGCCTGCGGCCTCGCCACCGATTGACAAAATGGCGGCGCGATCGCCGCCGACGCGCGCGAATTTGTCACTCTCGCGCGGCCGGCGCCGCGCGCTGCATCACTCCGGGACGGCGGTCGGGATGGGCGCGCCGAAGTGGAGCAGCATGCCCTGGCGCAGCGGATCGGACAGGACGAAGCCGCCGACCGCCCACACGTCGCCGGTCGGGTCGACGTAGACGGCGTGGTAGTCGAGCAGCGAGCTCGGCACGGTGACCTCGCTCCAGGCGCCGCCGGCCGGCGCCCGCTGCCACACCGCGCCGCCGGTGCCGACCGCGACCACGCGGCCGCTCGGCTCGACGAAGACGCCGTTCAGCTGCGGCGCGCCGGACGGGGTGATGTCGCTGACGCCGCTGTCGGAGAGCGCGACCGCCGACGCGGTGATGAAGCCGCCGACCGCGACCGTGGTGTCGGCGTTGCCGTGCACGGTGAAGAGGCGCCCCTGCGCGGTGGTCGGGAACGACACCCAGCCGCCGGCCGTGCGGTGCAGCGCCGCCTGGCCGAGGCCGACGATCCACAGGTCGGTCTCCGAGCGGCCCCACACCTTGAAGAACGGGCTGCCGTCGCCGGCGCCCTCGGGCAGGTCGGCGGCCGGCACCAGCGCGTCGCCGTCGACGTTGTAGACCTTGCCGAGGTTGTTGCGCGTGTCCGAGCCGACGACCCACACGCGCGCGCCCGGGACGGGGAAGATGCCGAACAGCGTGACGCCGGCCTCGGCGCCGGTGAGCTTCGTGAACTGCTGGGTCTGGCGCACGTAGCGCAGCGCGAGGCCGGCCTCGCCCGAGAAGTAGACGTCGCCGCTCGCGGTCGTGCCCGACACCCACCACAGCGTGCCGCTCTGGCCGGTGCGGAGCCGCGTCATGGCGTGGCCGTCCCAGTGCAGCACCCACGGGCCGCCGCCGTCCTTCGGGTCGGAGCCGGCGAAGAAGATGTCGTTGGCCGAGCTCCCCCACACCGAGAGGAGCGCCGCGGGCAGCTCCTCGTAGACGAAGGACCACGACTTCGTCGGCTCATCGATGGGGGCGGCGTCGCAGGCGAGAGAGCCGCGCAGCGAGAGCGCGAGGGCGAGCGGGACGAGGACGGCGAGGGCACGGCGCATGCGGGTGTCTTGGGCCACTTCGGCGCGCTTCGTCAAGCGCCGGCGCGGGCGCGCGCGCGCCGCCGGAGGAGGAACATGCCGGCCACCGGCAGGACCATCCACGCGCCCGGCAGCGAGCCGGTGCAGCCGTCGTCGGCCTTCTTCCTCGGCGCCTTCACGTGGTCGAGCGGCGGCGGCGGGTCGGTCTCGAAGGTGGGCGGCAGCGAGGCCGTGCCGGGCGTCGCGCCGTCGAGCTGGCGGTCGACCGCGTCGGCCTGGGCCGGGTCGAAGCGCAGCGGCGGGCCGCTCTCGTCGAGCAGCTCGACGAAGAGCAGCGGCGGCTCGCCGGCGATGGGGCCGATGGTCTGGATGCCCGAGGCATTCTTGCCGAGCGTGATCTCGCGGCCCTCGGAGTACTCGACCGCGCCCTTGAAGGTGCAGTCCTCGGCCGAGCCGCGGCGCGCCTGGATGTCGTGCGCGCGCGGCACCGGCGGCAGGTCGGGGTTGAAGGCGAAGACCGGGTCGCGGGTCATCTCGGCGGCGTCGCTGGTCGTGAAGAAGCGGGTCACCGTGGTGGTGGCGCCGAGCAGGTCCTCGACCTCGGCGAGCGGCGTGATGAGCTCGCTCACGACGCGCGCGAGCACCGTCGGGAAATCGTGGACCAGCGTCGTCTCGGGATCGAGCAGCACCGACTCGGGATAGAGCGAGAAGGTGAGCGCATCGAAGCCCGGCGGGGGCACCAGCTCGTCGCGCCAGATGGCGCGCGCGGTCGGCGCCGAGTCGAGGCCCGACAGCCGATCGTCGAGCTCGCTCAGCGAGTGCGCGGCGCTCACGCTGCTGGCGTCGAGGCCGGCCGGCAGGAACTTGCCGCGCAGGTCGGCGGTCGGTCCCGACATCTCGGTGACCCAGGCGTGGCCGGCGGCGGTGTCGACCGCGGCGCTCACGACCTGCGCGTAGTTCTGGCCGCCGGGATAGACCAGCGCCATGTCGTTCACGACCGCCGAGAGGAAGTTCTTGGGCACGGCGCGCGCCTGCCCGAGCACCCAGATGAGGATGGGCATGTCGTCGGTGGCGGCGATCTTCGTGAGCCGCAGCGGCACGCACGGCGCGGTCTCGGAGAGGTTGATGGCGATGGGGCGGATGTCGCCGGTGCGCTTGCCGGTCTGGAGCCGGAGCCCGATGAAGACGTAGTGCAGGTCGACGTAGTGCTGGAGCAGCGGGCGCGCCGCCGGGTCCTGGTTGTAGCCGTTGCGGTTGAGCCAGTCGAAGAGCGTGTCGACGTCGGGCGCCTCGAGGAGCTGGGCCTGGTAGGGGCCGACGGCGGCCTCGTCGAGCACCACAGGATCGCCTTCGTCGTCCTGGTCGCGCTCCTCGTGCACGGCGTCGCCCGCGGCCATCGGCACCGGCGCGCAGCCGCCGCTCGACGCCCCCTGGCACTCGTCGCCCAGCGACTCGCCGACGCGTACGCTGAAGGTCGGGTTGGTCTGCGCCTGGAGCTGCTGGAAGATCTCGCTGGCCGAGAGCTGGATGGCCTGCTCGAGCGGCAGCGGCTGGCCGCGGCTGTCCTTCGGGCGCTCGGGCACCGGCACGATCCAGCCGAACGAGGTCGGGTCGCCGGCGTACTGCACCTCGATGTGCATCGTCACGCCGGTCGCCGTGCGCGCGAAGAGGACGCGCTCGCCGGACTGGATGATCGGCGACAGCGTCACGGCGTTGCAGAAGAAGCCGCCGCAGGCGCGGGCGGGGGTGGCGAGCGGGCCGAGCGCGGCGAGGGCCAGGCCGAGGGTGGCGGTGAGCGGGAGGAGCTTCATGGGCGGGCGAAGCTAGCACGAGCCGTGCCCAGCGCGCGGCCCGCGTCGCGCCACGCCGCGCGCGCGTCGCGCTGGCGTGTCGTTCATCCACATGGCTGCGCGCTGGCCACCGCCTTTACGCCACGCGGAGACCGTGGCGCGCGCCTCAATGGAAGCTGATGCCGCCCTCGCAGTAGAAGCACACGGCGCAGCTGCCGCCGAGCAGCGTCGAGCAGTTGGCCGGGCACGTCACCGTCTCGCACGACAGCGTCACCGAGAAGACGCCGGTGCCGTAGGTCACGCTCACCTTGAGCGCGCCCTCGGCCACGCCGAGGGCCCCCGAGGTCTGGGCCACGACCGGGTCGCACACGTGCGCGTCGGGTCCCTGCTCGACCTCGTTGCCGTCGGCGTCGGCCATCGCCACGAAGCGCGAGTAGATGCCGTCGCCGGCCTCGGCGTCGCCGGCCGTGCCGTCGTCGCGGTACTCGAGGAGCGTGCCGTTGACGCTCACCGCCAGCGCGTCGAGGCCCGGCTCGCCCACCAGCGTCATGAGGGCGTCGCTGCCCGCGGGCGCCTGGGCGTTGGCCGGGACGGGGTCGAGGCACCACTGGCTCAGCGCCGCGCCGCGGCTGGCGGGGTCGTCGTCGGCGCAGGCGCCGAGGAGGGCGGACGCGAAGAGCGTGGCTGCGAAGACGGTCGATGCGAAGACGGTCGAGGCCAAGACGGACGACGGCGCGAGCGACGAGCGCGACATGGGTGCTCCTGAGGAGGTGAAGGTGAGGGCCCGCCGGGTGGTCCGTCGGGTCGGTGCGAGGGGCGTCAGCGGCTCTACGCACCGCGCGTGCCGTCGGATCGGTGCGGCGTGCGAGAGCTGCGCGCGCGGCCGGCATGGTGCTATGCTCGGCGCGCACCTTCGACTCCGGAGCGCCCATGCGCACCTCGTCCCGGCCCGCGGCCCTCGCGCTCGCGGCCCTGTCGCTCGCGGCTGTCTCGCTCGGCGCGTCCGCGGCCGACGCCGCGCCCGCGCGCGTCCCTCCGACCCAGCGCTTCGCCGCCGGCCGCGTCATGCTCGGCGCCAACATCGGCGTCGGCCTGCCGACCGGCGTCCTCGGCGCGAGCCTCGCCGTCGATCTCGGCCGCTTCGCCTATCTCGAGGCCGGCGGCGGCTTCGCCTTCGGCGGTGGCGAGGCGGGGCTCGGCGTCGGCGGCCGCGTCATCCTCGAGCCCGGCGTCGCCTTCGACGTGGCCGGCTACTACTCCGTCGACACCCGATACCAGCCCCTCGCGTGGGGCGGCGACGCCTCGACCGAGACCCTCGAGCCGGCCCACTTCGTGAACGTGCTCGCCGGCCTCGAGGTGCGCGCGCAGGGTGGCTTCGACTTCCGCGTGCGCGCCGGCTGGGCCACGGTCATCCCGACCGGCCCCTTCGGCGGCACGACCGTGCTCGTCTTCGGCGTCACCTTCGGCGCCTGGCTGTGAGGCCGCGCCAGCGCCGTCGGCGCTAGCCCCGCGCGCGCCGCCGCAGCGCCGCCAGCACCAGCAGCGGGATGAGGATCCACGCGGCCGGGAGCGACATGTTGCAGCCGAGGTCGAGGTGCTCCTGGGCGCTCGGCGACTGGTCGAGGTGGAAGCCCTTGGGCAGCGACGGCGTGCCCGGCTGCGCGACGTCGAGCAGCGCGTCGACCTCCTTGGCCTGCGCCGGATCGAAGGCGCGCGCCTGGCCCGTCTCGTCGAGCACCTCGACCTGCAAGAGCGCCGGCTCGTCGGCCACGGCCGGGAAGCCCTTGGCCGCCACCGTGGCGGTGTCGAAGCGCATGCGCCGACCGTCGGGGTAGGTCACCTCCCAGAAGCCGCTGCACTTGCCGTCGGTGCCGCTGGCGGCCACGGCGGTGTGGACGCTCGAGACCGGCGGCAGGTCGGGGTTGAAGGCGAAGATCGGGTCGCGCGTCATCTCGGCGGCGTCGGTGGTCGTGAAGAAGCGGGTCAGCGTGGCGCCGTCGGCGAAGAGCGCGCTGGCGTCGCGGAGCGGCTGGACGAGCTCGTCGGCGATGCGCCCCTTCAGCGTCGCGAGGTCGTGGACGAAGCCCACGCCGTCGTCGGCGATGTAGCGCGTCGGGTCGTCGTAGAAGGCGGCCTCGTCGACGCCCGGCGGCGCCCGCAGCTCCTCGCGCAGGATGGCCTCGAGCGCGTCCGAGGTGGCGAAGGCGCCGAGCGAGCGCCAGAGCTCGAGGAGCGAGGTCGCCTGATCGAAGGGCTCCTCCGCGAAGTCGCCGAGGAAGCGCGGGCGCAGGTCGGCCGCCGGCCCCGACATCTCGGTCACCCAGGCGTGACCGCCGGCCTGGTCGACCGCGGCGCTCACGTGGTCGGCGTACTCGGGCGCGTTGGGGAAGGTCAGCGCCATGTCGTTCACGACCGCCGAGAGGAAGTTCTTGGGCACCGCGCGCGCCGGCCCGACCACCCACACAATGATGGGCATGTCGTCGTAGGCGGCGATGCTGGTCAGGCGCAGCGGCACGCACGGCGCGTCCTCGCCGAGGTGGAGCACGATGGGCCTGACGTCGCCCGAGCGGCTCGACGCCTGGAGCTTCAGCGTGACGAAGGCCCAGCCCTTGTCGATGTAGCTCGCCAGCAGCGGGCGCGCCGCCGGGTCCTGGTAGTAGCCGTGGTCGCCGAGCCAGGTGTAGAGCGCGTCGGCCTGGGTCGCCTCGACGAGCGTCGCGTCGTAGGGGCCGACCTTGGCCGAGCCGCTGACGGTCACGTACGGCGACTGGCCGTGCACGTCGGCGATGCTGTTGCCGTTGCCGTCCTCCGACTTGGTGGCGGAGCCGTCGTCGCCGCAGCCGAAGCCGCCCGAGCTGCTGCAGGCGTTGCCGGCCCCGCCCTGATCGATGGTGGCCACGAAGGTCGGGTCGGTGGCGGCCTGGAGGCGCGCGAACACCTCGGCCGACGACACGTCGAGCAGGTCCTCGATGGGCGGCAGCTGGCCGTGCGCGTCGCGCGTCGCGGGGATGGGCAGGATCCAGGCGAACTCGGTCGGGTCGCCGCCGTAGCGCACCTCGACCAGCATGGTCACGCCGTCGTCGCCCTTCACGAAGATGACGCGCTCGCCGGCCTGCGCGATGTGGGCCGGGCCGGTCTGGCCGACCGGGAAGGTGGCGCTGCAGGCGAAGCCGCCGCAGGCTCGGGCGTCGCGCGGCGCGACCGCGGTCAGCGCGAGCGCGACGAGGGCGAGGGCCGAGGCCCCGAGGACGAGCGGAGGCAGGCGGTGACGCATGCGCGGACCCTACGTGGCAGGCTGGTGCGATTCAAGGCGGCGAGTTAGGTTTCCGGCCATGACCCTGGTCCCCCCGCTGCGCGCCGACGTCCGCCTCGAAGATACCCTGGGCGGCGGCGGTCAGAGTGCCAAAGCCCTCTTCGACGCCGCGCTCGGGCGGCGCGTGAAGCTCGACGCCGCCGGCGCGCTCATCGCCGCGGGTCTGGCCCAGGGGCGGGCGATGCCGGCCGAGGAGCTGGCGCGCGCCGCGGGCGTCGAGGTCGCCGCGGTCGAGAAGCTCGCGGCCGGGCTCGCGCGCCTGCACCTGCTGGCGACGCCCGACGCCGACGAGCGCGTGGCGGTCGAGCGCATGGCCAAGGCCCCGGCGGCCGAGGTGCCCATCCTGGTGCGCGACGACGCGCGCTTCACCTGCACCATGTGCGGCGGCTGCTGCGGCGGGCACATGGTCGGGCCGGTGTCGCAGAAGGTGCTCGACGGGCTCGACGACCACTGGCCCGAGCTCGAGCGCGAGACCGGGTCGCGGAAGGGCCTGTTCTTCGGGCTGCCGGGCGGCGACGACGCGGCCGAGGTCGGGCGTCACGTGGTCTGCCACAGCTCGGGCGGCTCGTGCGTGTTCCTCACCGACGACCGGAAGTGCCTCATCCACAAGCGCTTCGGCGGCGACAAGAAGCCCGAGCCGTGCCGCATCTTCCCCTACGAGATGGTGGCCACGCCGACCGGCGTCGCCGTCACCATCCAGCGCGAGTGCCGCGGCTTCCTCGAGGCGCGCCAGGGCAAGCTCTTGAAGGACGACCTCGACGACATCCGCGCGCTGGTGGCGCTGGCGCCGGTGCGCCCGAAGGTCGGGGCCGCGCGTCGCGCCGACGGCCGCGTCCTGCCGTGGGCCGAGTACGAGGCGCTCGAGGCGCGCTGCCACGCGGTCATCGACGCCACCGGCGGCGACGAGCTCGCGACCTTCTCGCAGCTGCTCGCCGTCTTCGACATGGAGGCGGCCGGCACCGCCACGCCGGGCAGCGACATCGCCTCGCTGCGGAAGGACCTCGACGCCTGGACCGCCGGCTTCCTCGCCGTGCTCGACATGATCGCCGGCCACATCCCCGCCGCCGACGAGCGCGTCCTCATCCGCACCGACGGCCACTATCACCTGCGGCGGGCGCTGCGCGCGCTGCGCCCCGACTTCCGCCGCGTGGCGCTGCCGCTCGAGCGGCCCGAGCAGCGGACGCTGCTGCAGGAGCACCTGCATCACGCGCTCATGGGCAAGGCGCTGGTGCAGGCGCCGTCGCTCGAGGCCGGGCTGGCGCGCCTCGTCGCGCAGTGGTGCCTCACCAAGGTCATGGCCATCGGTCGCGCGCGCGAGGTGAAGCGCCGCCACCTGGTCGCGCAGGACCTCATGGATGCGCTGGTGGTGACCTCGTTCATGTTCCGCCACGCCGACGTGGCCGGCGTCATCGCGAGCCTCGAGCCGCAGACGACGGCGCTCTTCGGCGCGCGCCTGAGCCGCCTGTGGGCCGCCGCGCGCGAGCTGCCCGAGCCCGATGCGCGCGTCGAGCTGGTGAAGTTCTGAGCGCGGCGGAGGGAGGTCGCATGCGCATCATCGTCGTCGCGCTCGCCGTGCTCGCCGCGCTCGCCGGGGCCGGCTGCCCGTCGGCCCCGCCGCCGCCCGATGTCGCGCCGGCGCCGAGTCCGGCCCCGCCGACCTCGCTCCCGACCGCGCCGACGCCGCCCAGCGCGCCGGCCCTCGCCACGCCCGACGACCTCTTCGCGCGCCGGCCGCTGACCTTCGTCCTCGGCACCGCTGGCGACGATGGCGCCGACCGCCAGATCGCCACCCAGGTCGCGATGGTCCAGGCCATCTTCGACGGCGCGACCAGCCTGGCCGACGACGCGCTGGATGTGACAAAAGGCCTCGAGGCCTGGCCGCAGAGCCCGGTGGTCTACGGCGGCCCGCACGTCAACAGCGTCATGGCGCGCCTGGCGCCGGTCCTGCCGTTCGAGCTCGGGCCCGGCCGCCTCGTCCTCGGCGGGCGCACCTTCACCGGCGACGACCTCCGCCTCATCGCGCTCGTGCCTGCGCGCGCGGCCGACGCGCGCGGCCCGGCGCACCCGGCGTTCGTGCTCTACGCTGGCACCGGCACGCCCGGCATCGCCGAGATCAACGCCGTCCGCCACGGCGCCGATCCGATCCTCGTGGCCGACGCGTTCGGTCCGCTCGTCACCGGCCGCTGGATCACGTCAGGGCAGCCTTCTCCGTCGCAGGGCGCCGCCGCCGGCAGCGTCAGCGCCAGCCTCGGCGCGCCGAACCGGCGCATCGCCTGGCGCGCCGTCACCCGCCAGCTCGAGGGCGACGGCGCCGCCGCGGTGGCCGCGCCGGTGCGCGTGATGTTCCCCGAGCAGCTCGCGCCGGCCGCCGACGAGAGCGCCGTCGTCGACGCCTGCATGGCCGGCCTGGCCATCGTCGTGAAGAAGCTCGCCATCGAGCGGCCGAGCCCGGTCGACGTCTACGTCTACCCCGATCGCGCCAGCAAGAAGTCGCTCACCGGCGACGAGGGCGACGGCCACGCCATCCCGGCGGCGCACGCGCTGCACGTCGTCGTGGTGCGGCCGCCCGAGCGCATGGTGCCGCTCCTCGCCCACGAGGGCACGCACGTGCTGGCGCTCGACGCCTGGGGCCTGGCGGGCATGCCGCTCATGGGCGAGGGCCTGGCGGTGTGGGTCGCCGGCGCCTACGGCGGGAAGCCGCTCGCCGAGTGGACGCTGGCGCCGGCCGATCGGCCGACGCTCGACAGCCTGCGCGGGCCCGGCTTCCGGCGCGTGACCGAGGCCGTCGCCTATCCCATCGCTGGCGATCTCATCGACGGCGCCGTGACCATGGGCGGGCTCGCGCGCGTGCGCGACTACCTCTACGGCGCCAGCGTCGCGACCTGGCCGCAGGCCACGCGCGCCTCGGGGCTCCTGCCCGAGATGCTCGAGGCCGAGGTCGCGCGCCGCCTCACCCCGCGCCCGCCGCCCTGAGCGGAGAGTGACACCGATATGACAAACGTCCTGCGATTCGCCCCGGCTCTGGCTATTTTGTCACTCTCGGCGGCCGCGCTCGCCGTCGGCTGCGGCGACGACGGCGGCAGCACCACCCCCGCCTGCGACGCGTCGCTGCGGCCGGTGATCTTCGCCCACGGCTTCCTGGCCGCGTCGGACACCTGGTCGTCGCAGGTGGCGCGCTTCGAGCAGAACGGCATGTGCGCCGATCACCTCGCCGTCTTCGACTGGAACACGCTCGCGCCCGACGGCGCCGAGGCCCAGCTCGACGCCGCCATCGATCGGCTGCTGGCCGCGACCGGCGCGAGCCAGGTCGACCTGGTCGGGCACTCGGCCGGCGGTGGCCTCGGCTACCGCTACCTGGCCGACCCGGTCCACGCCGCCAAGGTCGCCCACTACGCCCACCTGGCCTCGTCGGCCGAGACCGCGCCGGCCGGCCCCGACGGCGACGCGGCCCACGCCGTGCCGACCTTGGCGGTGCGCTCGACCGGCGACACCATCGCCGAGAGCGCCGAGGTCCCGGGCGCCGAGAACGTCGTCCTGACCGGCGCCGATCACTACGAGGTCGCCACCTCGCCCGAGACCTTCACGGCCCTGTGGAAGGCCTTCGAGGGCGCCGACCCGACCACGACGACCGTGTCGATCGACCGCCACCCGACGCTCGCCGGCAAGGCGCTGACGCTCGGCGAGAACGCGCCGGTGCCGGGCTGGACGGTCGAGGTCTGGCGCCTCGAGAGCGCCGGCGGTAAGCGCCTCGGAGCCGCGCCCGAGGCCAGCTTCACCGTCGCCGCCGACGGCGCGTGGGGCCCCTTCGCCGCCGCCAGCGGCGCGCGCTACGAGCTCTTCCTGCACGCCCCGGCCGGCACCGCGCCCGACGAAGCGCGGCCGGTGCACTACTACATCGAGCCGGTCACCCACAGCGACGCGCTCCTCTACCTGCGCGCCTTGCCCGGCCCCGGGTCGATCGTCGGCGCGCTGCTCGGGCAGATCCCCTTCGACGACCGCCACGTGGTGCTCATCGCCTTCAGCGCCTCGAAGGCGGTCGTGGCCGGGCGCGACACGCTGACGGTCGGCGGCCGCGCGCTGGCGACCGAGGAGCTGGCCAGCGCGGCGCGCACCGCCATCGCCTTCTTCCTCTTCGACGAGAACAGCGACCAGACCTCGGGCGGCGAGGCGTCGACCTTCTCGGCGCTCCTCACGGTGTTCCTCACCGCGGTCGACGAGTACCTCGCGGCCGACGACCCGGCGCCCATCGCCTTGAGCCTCGACGAGCGCCAGCTGGCCATCCCGCGCTGGCCGTCGGCCACGGACGGGGCCACCGTCGTCATCTTTCGCTAGCCGGCGATACACTCCATAGACCTTTTCGTGACGTGGGCCGTTCAAGCCCCGGGTCATCGACCGGAGACTCTCATGCGACTTTCGTCCCGTTCCTCCCTGGCGCTCTGGGCCATCGTGCTCGCCACCGGCGCCGGTGCCTGCTCCAGCTACTCGAGCTACGTCGAGGGCGAGGGCCAGCTCGGCAAGGTCGTCGTCTACCGTAACGGCATCGCCTACTACGAGCGCAAGGCCGCCGTCGAAGACGGCAAGGTCACGCTGACGGTCCCGGCCGACAAGGTCGACGACTTCCTGAAGTCGCTGACGGTGGCCAACGCCGCCGACGGCAAGCCCCTGCCCATCAACTACCCGACGGCCGGCGCCAACAACGACAACAGCGTCGACATGACCATCCAGGTGCAGCAGCCCGACGTGAAGGAGGTCGTGCTGACCTACATCACCGACGCGCCGGCCTGGAAGCCGAGCTACCGCGTGGTCATCCAGAAGAACGACAAGGTCGACCTCCAGGGCTGGGCCATCGTCGACAACACCTCGGGCGAGACCTGGCGGAAGGTCATGGTCGGCGTCGGCTCGAGCTCGGCCTTGTCGTTCCGCTTCGACCTGCGCAGCGTGCGGAACGTGTGGCGCGACACGCTCAAGGCCGACGAGCGCTTCGCCGTGGCCCCGCCCAACGGCGGCGCGACGCGCACCGAGACGCCGACCGGCGAGCAGGTGGTGGCCGCCATCGACGGCAGCGACATCCCCACCGGCGAGGAGCAGTACGCCTACGACAACGTCGCCACCGGTGCGCCGGCGGCCACCGCCAGTCCCGACGGCGGGGGCTGGAACGGCGCCGGCACCCTCGCCGGCCTGCGCGGCCCGATGGGCCCGCCGGAGAAGCCGGCCGAGGCGCGCCGCGCGCAGATGTCGCGCGACAAGGTGAAGGACCTGGCCAAGAAGCTGAACATCGACGACGGCGACGTGACGCTCGAGAGCTACGCCCAGGGCGGCACCGAGGACGCCAAGCTGACGGCCGACGACCGCGCCAACTGGCTCCGGAACGAGCTCATCAAGGAGGGCGTCGCGCCCGGTCGCCTGAAGGTCGAGACCAAGGTGGCGCAGCCGGGGCAGCCGCAGCAGCAGGCGCTGCGCATCGTGCAGCAGACGACGCCGGGCGCGCCGGGCGACCCGAGCGCTCCGGGCGAGCCGGTGGGCGAGAGCCACTTCCAGTCGAAGGCGCCGATCACGGTCGAGCGCGGCACCTCGGCCATGGTGGCGGTGCTCGACGACGGCGCCGAGGGCGACGTGGTCTACCTCTATGACGCCGAGAGCGAGCGCGGCAACGCGCGCTATGCCTTCAAGGCCATCCGCTTCCGCAACCCGACCAACTACACGCTCGAGACCGGTCCGATGACGGTGTACGGCGAGGGGCGCTTCGTGGGCGAGGGGCTGACCGAGCCCATCCCGCCGCGCGCCACCGCGGTCGTGCCGTTCGCGCTCGATCGCGAGGTCATCGTCGAGACCGACCGCAGCGAGAACGACCGCATCACGCGCCTCGTGACGGTGCAGCGCGGCATCCTGCGGACCGAGATCCAGCACGAGCGCATCACCAAGCTCAAGGTGACGAGCGTCCTGTCCGACCCGACGCGCGTCTTCGTGCGGCACTCGGTGCGGAAGGGCTGGGACCTCGTGAAGAGCCCGGCCGTCTACGAGAAGATGGGCGAGGCGCACCTCTTCGAGATCGAGCTGAAGCCGGGCGAGACCAAGCAGGTGGAGATCGTCGAGGCCACGCCGATGGTGCGCGCGCTGGACCTGCGCTCGCCCGAGGGCGTCAACCTCGTGCGCGTGTTCCTCGAGGGCAAGGACGTCGACGCGAAGTTCGCCGAGCCGATGAAGAAGCTCCTCGCGATCTACACGGAGATGGCCGAGATCGGGCAGCAGATCGAGGTGACGCGAGCGCGCATGGACGAGTACCGCGTGCGCATGCAGGAGCTCGAGGACCAGATCCTCACGCTGAAGGGCGTGCCCAACGCCGGCGCGCTGATGGCCAACCTGCAGGGCAAGCTGCGCGAGATGTCGGACGGCGTCCAGAAGGGCACCATCGAGGTCGTGAACCTCGAGCAGAAGCTCATGATGGCGCGCATCCGCTTCCAGGACGGCGTGTCCGAGCTGCGCATCGAGAACGCGGCCAAGCCGGCCGCGGCCGCCACGCCCACCGGCAGCTGACGTCGTCGCCGGCGAGCGCCGGCGGCGCGCTCGGGGCATCTCGCACAGCGGCGCGCGCTCCCGTGGGGGCGCGCGTGGCGTGTGCGGTTCCTTCGCCCGGCTCGCCCGTGGTACGACCCGCGCGTCGCCCGGCGGGGGCCGGGCGCGAGGAGCGGACATGCTCGGCAGGCTGACGACATCCCTGGTGGCCCTCGGCTTCACGGCGCTCGGCGCCTGCCCCGACGACAAGACCTCCGGCGGCGACGGGCTCGGCGGCGACGCGACGGGCGCGGGCGACGGCGCCGACGCGGACACGGCGGCGGACGACAGCGCGAGCGACGCGCTCGCGGACGCGAGCGACCTCGGCTTCGTCTATCCGTGCGAGGCCGGCGCCATCGAGGCCTGCGTCACCGCCTGCCAGAGCTCGGGCGTGCGCCAGTGCTTCAAGGATTGGGGCCCGTGCGTGCCGCTGGCCGAGCAATGCGGCAACTGCAAGGACGACGACTGCAACGGCGTGGTCGACGACTCGTGCCCCGACGTCGCGTCGTGCACGCCGCCCACCATCGTGTGCCCGACCGCGGTCATCAGCGTGAGCCCGAGCACCTCGGTCGACGTCGGCACCACCGTGACGCTGTCGGCCGCCGGCTCGCTGGCCGCGACCGGCACCACCATCGCGCGCTGGGCCTGGTCGGTCGAGGCGCCGGCCGGCTCGTCGAGCACCTTCGTCACGGCCGCCGACATCGCCCAGCCGACCTTCGTCATCGACCTCGCCGGCCAGTACGTCTTCAGCCTGCGCGTGTGGGATGCGCTCGGCACCGAGAGCTGCACCGCCGCCGTGCGCGCCGTGCAGGGGAACCCGTTCCCGCCGGCCACGCCCGAGGTCGGCTGCGCCGACGGCGCGCGCGAGGGCTTCGTCGACGAGGCCGCCTGGCCGCAGATCGCCGCCTGCTCGGGCGCGTGGACGAAGCCCGGCACGACCCCCGACAGCGTCGTCCCGACGTGCGATCGCAAGGGCGGCGACGACGGCCCGAACCCCGACGGCGGCACCTGCTCGTCGGCCGATCTGTGCGCCGTCGGCTGGCACGTCTGCAACGGCTGGCGCGACCTCGCCGCGCGCTCGCCGACCGGCTGCGCCGGCGCCGTCCCGCCGGGCGCCGCGCCCAAGAGCTACTTCTTCGCCATCCGCCAGCCGAGCGCCACCAACATCGTCTGCGGCGATCCGGGCGCGGGCGACAACGACGTCTTCGGCTGCGGCAACCTCGGCGTCGGGCTCGGCCCCGACCGCGGCTGCGGCCCGCTCGACCGCGCGCTGGCCAGCACCCAGCCCGACCACTGCGGCTTCAACGAGGCCGAGCCGAACCTCGGCCCGTGGCAGTGCATCGGCGGCGCCGGCAGCGACCTCCACGAGGGCGCCACCGTCACCAAGAAGGGCTGCCCCAACCACGCCTGCAGCTACGACGGCCAGCCGGTCGGCAGCTCTGATCGCGGCGGCGTCGTGTGCTGCCGCGACGTGCCCTGAGCCCGAGGCCGCCGTCTCCCTGCCCGGCGACGGACGCTCACGGCGAGGGCGGCACGGCGGGGATCGGCCCCACCACCACCAGCGCGGGGCGGCCGGCCGGCTCCCACTCGGCGTCGAGGTCGGCCCAGCGGCGCACGGGCCAGCCGCGGCCGGGATCGATGGTGACGACCTCGTCGCCGGTCGCTGACGGGCGCAGCGCCACCACCACCTCGAAGTGGCTCACGGCGTGGCCGGAGTCGAACGGCCGCAGCAGTCCGACGATGAGCGGTCGCGCCAGGCCGAGCTCGTGGGCCAGGACGGCCTGGTCACAACCAGCGCCCGGCGATCATGGCCAGCGCGGCCGGGCCGCAGTCGACGCGCCCGGCCTGCAGCACGGTCGGCGTCGGCGCCGCCATGATCCAGCCGGCGCCGGGCTCGATGCTGGCGGCGTCGATCGTCCGCGCGTGGCCGACGTAGTGCGCGCAGCCGGTCGTCGCGCCGAGGCCGAGCAGGAGCGCGACGAGCCGGGATGCGACGGTCACAGCAGCAGGATGACCAAGACGATGATGAGCACGGCCGCGCCGGTCGAGACCGCGATGACGACGCCGTCGCCGCCCCCCGGAACTCGGCCGCCGCCGGCGCCTGCTTCTCCATGGCGGCGTAGCGCGCCGCGTCGCTGCCCCGCGACTCGGCCTGGCTCGGCGCGGCCGGCGGCGCCGGCGGCGCGGTGGCGGCGCTCACCGGATCCGCCGCCGCGGTCGGCGCCGGGGCGGGCGCGCTGCCAGCAGCAGCGGTGTGACGAGATTGACAAATGTGAGAGCGAACGACATCGAATGCTATGCGATATCCGAGGCTATTTGGTGCAGCTCGTCGGGCACTGCTGGCCGTCGAGCAGGCGGCGGAACTCGACCCGGCGGTTGAGCTCGAGCGACTTCTCGGGCACGAGCTGGCAGCCCTCGCCGAGGCCGGTCGCCGGCGTGCGCGCCGGGGCCAGGCCGCGCGCGGTCATGTAGCCCTGCACCGCGGTGGCGCGGTCGCGGCTGAGCGTCAGGTTGTGGTCGCTCGGGCCTTCCTCGGAGGCGAAGCCGACGATGCACACGTTGCAGGTCGGGTCCTGCGCCACGGCGCGGGCGACCGCGTCGAGCACCGGGTCCATCGACTGCGGATCGTCGTCGTGCGGCGACGGCAGCGCGGCGCTGTCGTAGGCGAACTGCACGCGCGCGACGATGGGCGCGCCCTTGCACGGGTCGAGCGGGCAGCCCCAGGTCGCGCTCGAGCCGGCCTGGGTCGGGCAGCGATCGGACGCATCGCAGACGCCGTCCTTGTCGTAGTCGAGGCAGCTCTGGCACACCGGCAGCTCCTTGGCGGCCGGCGTGGTCGGCGGCTCGCACACCAGCTCGCGCTGCTCCTCGGGCGCCTCGTAGGCGGGCCCGAAGCCGAGGTCGAGGCCGACGGTCATGAACTGGCCGTCGTTCGGATCCTGCCGCGGGTTGTCGTCGGGCTGGACGATGTGCCCATAGCGGGCGACCAGGCCGAGCGCGAAGCCCGGCGTCAGCTGGAAGGCGTAGCCCAGGCCGACATCGAAGCCGAAGCGATCGAGGTTGTCGGTGCGCACGTAGCCCATGTTGAAGTCGACGAAGAGCCCGCCCAGCTGGTGGCGCGGCGACGACATCGCCGCCAGCGGCCGGAGCCGCACGCCGGCCATCAGGAAGTTGGCCGAGCCGGTCGAGGTGTAGGGCGAGGCCGCCGGCGTCAGCAGGAGCGCGTACGACAGCTGCAGCGACACCACGCGTCCGAGCGCCACGCCCGGGCGCACGGCGAAGTAGAGGCCGGGCGAGAAGCGGTCCGACTGCGGCGCGTCGACCCACAGCCCGAGCGCGGGCTCGAGGTGGAGGCGGAAGTCCTGGGCGTGGGCCGGAGGGGCGGCCAGGGCGCCGAGGGCGAGGGTCAGCCCGAGGGCGAGCGCGCTCGCTCCCGAGGCGAGGAGGGTGCGGTGGGGTCTCATGAGGTCTCCTTGGACGGGCGCGCTCACAGGGGCGGCCGCGTGATGGTGTTCGAGAGCAGCGTGATGGCGCCGGTGGAGCACAAGAGCCGGCCGACGACGACCGAGCCGGTGCCGACCGAGTTCGAGGCGCCGGCCAGGATGGTGCCCTGGAAGTGCACGTTCGAGCCGAGCGTCGACGAGGCGGCGGCGGTCCAGAAGATGTTCTTCGCCTTGGCGCCGTTCTTCAGGATGACGTTGACGTTGTTGTTCACCGTGAGCGACGAGCCGATCTGGAAGATCCACACGCCGTTCGAGTCGCCCTGGCCGTCGAAGGTCACGGTGGCGTCGGTGGCGACGAGCAGCGCGGTGCTGGCGGTGTAGACGCCGGGCACCAGGGTGAGGCCCGAGAGGTCGGTCACGACCACGCCCGGCGGGCGCCCCATGGCGTCGTTGAAGGCGATGGTCAGATCGGCCTTGGCGCGCGCCGCGACGCCGCCGGCGTCGTTGGCGTAGAGGGTGCCGTTGATGACCGGGTCGATGAGCGTGCACGGTACGCCGTCGCCGAGGCAGGTGCCGTTCGGGCTGAGCGCCACGTCGCCGTTGATGATGGTGATTCCGGCCGAGTTCGAATTTGTCAATCCCGAGCCGGCCGCGGCGGCGAACGGCACCAGCGAGCCGAGGTCGGGCCCGGCCAGTGCCGCGGCCTCGTTGCCGGTCGTGAAGCTCCACACCACGGCCTGCTCGAGCGGCACGCCGCTGAGGTCGCGCACGTCGGTGGTGAGCGTCACGGTGTAGGTCGTGGCCGGCATGAGGTCGACCACCGGCTGGAAGGTGACGAGCTGGTTCACGGCGTCGTAGACCACGGTGCCGAGGACCTCGTTGCTGATGTCCGGCCCGGTGACGGTCATGGTCGTGGCGTTCAGCGTCGTCGGATCCATGTCCTCGCTGAAGGTGGCGTCGATCGAGGTGTCGATGGGGACGTTGGTGGCGAGGTCGAGCGGGTTCACCAGCACGACCGTCGGCGCCGTCGCGTCGAGCGCGGTGCCGGTCGTGAAGTGCCACACGTAGGTGAGCTCGAGGTGGTTCCCGGCGAGGTCGGTCACGCCGTTGGTGATGGTCGCGGTGTACTCGGTGTCGGGCTGGAGCAGCGCGTCGGGGGAGAAGATGGCCACGTTCGAGACGGTGATGATCGAGCCGACCACGGCGGTGAGCCCGTCCTTCAGCGTGAAGGTCTGCGCGTTGACGCTCTGCGGATCGAGCGGCTCGTCGAAGGTCACGGTGGCGACCGTGTTCAGCGGCACGTCGCTGGCGCCGTCGGCCGGCACCACGCGCAGGATGCGCGGGCGGGTGGCGTCGGTGGTCGAGCTGGTGCGGAAGTTCCACACGTAGGGCTGGGCCAGGGCGTTACCGGCGAGGTCCTCGGCGGCGGTGGTGATGGTGGCCGAGAAGGTGGTGTTGGTGGGCAGCGGGCTCGTCGGGTGGAACGTCGCCGTGAGGTTCATGTAGCTGACGGTGCCCGCCACGGCGATGCCGCCCTGCTGCACGCTGAAGCTCGCGCTGTTGATGGTGAGCGGGTCCATCGGCTCGCTGAAGACCGCCATGATGTCGCCGCCGACCGGCGTCTGGGTCGCGTCGTCGGCGGGGATGGTGAAGGTCACGCGCGGCCGCTGCGTATCGGGCACCGGGCCGGTGGTGAAGCTCCAGTGGTAGTCGGCGGCCAGGTGGTTGCCGGCGAGATCGGTGGCGGCGCTGTGGATGGTCGCGGCGTAGGTGCGGTTCGGCAGGAGCGCCGGCGTCGGGTGGAAGACGGCGGTGACGCCGCTGTAGCTGACGGCGCCGACGACGGGCGTGGCGCCGTCGAGGACGGTGAAGGTCAGGGTCGAGATGGTCCCCGGCGCCATGGCCTCGCTGAAGGTGGCGCTCAGCGCGCTGTCCATGGTCACGCCCGCGGCGCCGCTGCCGGGCGAGGTCGCGCTGACGATCGGGGCGGTGACGTCGGGGGCGACGCCGGTCGTGAAGCTCCAGGTGTAGTCCTGCGCCAGGTGGTTGCCGGCGAGGTCGGTGGCGGCGGTGGTGATGCGCGCCGTGTACGAGGTCTGCGCGTCGAGCAGCGCGGTCGGGTCGAAGCTGGCGGTGACGCCGACGTAGGTGACGCTGCCGGCGATGGCGGTCGCGCCGCGGAAGAGCTCGAAGCTGGCGGTGGACAGCGTGGCCGGGCTCATCGGCTCGCTGAAGGTCGCGCTCAGCGTGGTGTCGAGCGCCACGCCGATGGCGCCGGCGACGGGCACGGTCGAGCTGACGAGCGGCGCCTCGAGGTCGGGCGCGGTGCCGGTGGTGAAGCTCCAGCTGTAGTCGGCGGCCATGGCGTTGCCGGCCAGGTCGGTGACGGTGCGGCTCACCGTGGCGGTGAAGGGGAGGTCGCTCTCCAGCGGATCGGTCGGGGTGAAGACGGCGGTGAGGCCGACATAGAAGACGCTGCCCGGGACCAGCGCGCCGTCCTGGCGCAGCGTGAAGGTCGTGGTCGTCAGCGTGGTGGCGTTCATCGGCTCGCTGAAGGTGGCGCTGATGGGCGCGTTGAAGGCGACGCGCGAGGCGCCGTCGGCCGGCGTGGTCGAGCTCACCTCGGGGGCGGTCACGTCGGGCGCGACGCCGGTCGTGAAGCTCCACACGTAGTCCTGGGCCAGCGGGTTGCCGGCGAGATCGGTGGCGGCGACGGTGACGCGGGCGGTGTAGGAGGTCGAGCCGTCGAGCGTGGCGTCGGGGTCGAACATGGCGGTGACGCCGCTGTAGCTGACGCTACCGGGGACGGCGGTCGTGCCGTGCGTCAGCGTGATGCTGCTCACCGAGAGGGTGGCCGGGTCCATCGCCTCGCTGAAGGTGATGGTGAGCGGCGCGTCGCGGGCGACGCCGGTGGCGCCGCTGGTGGCGATGGTGGCGCTGACGCGCGGCGCGACGTCGTCGACGGCGACGCGCGTGGTGAAGCTCCAGCTGTAGTCGGCGGCCATGGCGTTGCCGGCCACGTCGGTGACGGAGCCATCGACGGTGGCGGTGTAGACGGTGTCGGCGTCGAGCGGGCTCGTCGGCGCAAACACGGCGGTGAGCCCGATCAGCTCGACGCTGCCCGGGACGACCGTCGCGCCGTCGCGCAGCGTGAAGGTGGCGGACGACAGCGTGGCGGGCGCCATGGCCTCGCTGAAGGTGGCGCTCAGCGAGGCCGCGAGCGCCACCTCGGTGGCGTCGGAGGCGGGGCTCGTGGCCACGACCGTGGGCGCGGTGCGGTCGTCGACGGGGAAGCCGACCACCTGGTCGGCGCAGGCCCAGAGCGACAGCGCGATGAGCAGAGGGGGTCCGTGTCGGAGCGTTCGCATGACGAGCTGGCCTTGTTCGCGTGAAATCGGAAGGCGAACCAGGGCTCGACGATTTTGTCACTCTCACAAATGACATCGTGCGGGCATGGTTCGCCCCCCGCTAGTGCACGCGCCTCGCCAACAGCGAGGGGCCAGCAAAGTGAGGGACTTGGCGCGTCCGGTCGCAGCGACCGCGGCCGGCGGTCAATCAAAGCGACCGAATCCACCGCACCTAAGTGATGGTGCGCCTCACTCCGCCTGACCGTTGTGCTCGACCATCGACAGCACCACCAGGACCGGGTCGACGAGGTAGCGATCGAGCGCGATGTCGCGCGCGATGCGGGCGATGCGCTCGGCGCGGATCTGGCTCTCCAGCGCGGCCTCGAGCTCGGCCACCTCGACGCAGCGGCGGCGGGGCGGTCCGGTGGGGCGGCGCGTCCGCGCGGTGACGGGCCGGCCGCTGCCGCGGCTGCTCGGAGGGGGATGGGTGGGCGTGGCTCTCATGGCTGGACCTCGGCGTCGGGGGGCGCGCGTCTGCGGCGGGGTGGTGAAGGGCCACCGCGGCCTCGATGGGTACATCGCCACAACGAGAAGAAAGGTTGAGCGGCATGACCCGCATGTCGGGGGTGCTCACTCGCTGGCCAGGGGGAACGCAGCCGCCAGGCCGCGCAGGGCCTGGCCATGCGGCCGCGCGGCGCTCGGCCGCTGGAACGGCGCGTGCTCTGGCGACGGCCATGCCGCGCCCGCGCATCGCCCATCGCCTGCTCGCCCTCGCGGCGACGCTCCTCGCGTCGGCCTGCTCGACCGAGTTCGCCGAGATCGCCGGCCCGCGCATCGGCCTCGGCCTCGAGATCGATCACGACCTCCACGTGTCGGCGCGCCTCGAGCTCGGCCTCGACTACGACAAGTGGAACAACGCCTTGGGCTACGGCGGCTCGGTGGCGGTGGCCTGGGCGCCCGAGGCGGGGCGCGTCGAGGCGCTGGTCGAGGGCCGCGCCTTCGTCCTCGTGCTCTTCGGCGTGGCGCCGCTCACGCCCTTCGGCCTCGGCGCCGTCGTCGCCTGGTCGCGCGCCGAGGGCGCGACGCTCGGGGTCCGCGCCGGCCTGGGTACGCTCATGTACATGCCGCCGTCGGCCTGCGTCCGGCCGCTCGAGGGTGACACCAAGCCGTGCCCGCCCGAGCTGCCGACCCTCGACGACGTCATCGAGCGGCCGTGGCTCCCGCGCATCGACTACCGCGCATCCTTTCTATGGAGCCTCGAGGGCCGCCGCGACAAGGCGGGCGAGACGCGCCTCAGCATCGTCCACCTGCTGGCGTTCGAGCTCACGAAGGGCCTGCGCTAGAGACGCGGTCTGGCGCGGCCCCGTCGCGGGGGTGGGTCACTTGCCGAGGTCGCTGAACTCGATGGCGATGTAGGGGCGCAGCGTCTTGGCCTCGCCGAGCGGCGCGTCGGGGGTGGCCAGATAGTAAAGGTCCTTGTAGGTCCCGACCAGGTCGCCGGTGAGGCGCATGGCGCCGATGCGCGGGTCGCCGCCGGTCTTCTGGAACAGCATCCAGAAGGTGGCCGGCACCTCGACGGGGTGGGGCAGGTCGTAGCTCGTGCCGTCGTTGGCGTCGTCGAGCGGGGCGGCCGTGGCGCCGTCGACGGTCACCGGCACGGCGGCGAGCTCCTTGCCGGGGCGGCCGTTCTCGTCGGCCTGGATGTGCCAGATGCCGGTGCCGCTGGCGCTCGCCGGGGGCTCGTCGGACTCGGCGTCGTTCCGCGCCCACATCACCTTGAACGACAGCATGATGGCGCCGGTCGCGCCGGGCGGCAGCGCCACCCGCATGGCGCCGCGGCCGTCGGCGTCGGCGACGACGAGCTGCACGTCCGAGGTGAGGCCGACGCCGAGGTCGTAGGTCCAGAAGCCGGCCTCGTGCCGCTCCCAGAAGCCGCTCTCGGGCATGGTCACGCCCGCGTCCGAGCGCGGCGCGCGCTTGCCGCCCGGGCCGCCGGTCGCGTCGACGGGCGGGCCGTTGTGCGGCGGGATCGGCTCGGGCTCGGGCGCGGGCGATGGGCTGGTGGCGCAGCACGCGGCGAGCGACAGGCCGAGGCCGAGGTGGAGGGTGGCGCGGAGGAGGGATGCGACGATGGCGGCTGGGGTGCGCATGGCCGAACGCTACACCCGTCGCCGCCGCCGCGCGAGCCCCGCGAGGAGGGCCGCCGCGGCCGCCAGCCAGCCCGGCTCGAGCCCGCCCGCGGCGCAGCCGCCGCCGCCCTCGGCGACGACGCCCTCGAAGCCGGTGCCGTCGTCGACGACGGTCACGGTGACGGTGGCGCTGTCGCTGCCGCCGTGGCCGTCGCTGACGGTGTAGCTGAAGCTGTCGCTGCCGACGAAGCCCGGGTCGGGGGTGTAGCTCACCGCGCCGTCCTCGCCGATGACGACCGTGCCGTGCTCGGGCTGGACCACCGCCGTCACGACCAGCGCGTCGCCGTCGGCGTCCTGATCGTTGGCGGTGACCGGCACCGTGACCGTGCCGTCGGTCGCCACGGTGGCGCTGTCGTCGGCCGCCTCGGGCGCGTGGTTCGGGGTGGTGGTGTCGCTGACGTCGATGGTCACGATGGCGTCGTCCGTGAGGCCGCCGGGGTCGGCGACGACGTAGCGGAAGCTGGTCGTGCCGACGAAGCCGGCGGCGGGCGTGAAGGTGAAGGTGCCGTCGGCGTTCGTCACGAGGTCCATGCCGGTCGGCAGGTCGACGCCGTCCACCGACAGCGGGTCGCCATCGGGATCGAAATCGTTGGCCAGCGCCGCGATGGTGACGGGCGTGTCCTTGGGCGTCGTCGCGTGGTCGTCGATGGCCACCGGCGCGTCGTTCTCGGGCGTCACGGTGATGGTCACGCTGACCGTGGCGCAGGCGCCCTCGGTGTCGCAGACGACGTAGGTGAAGTCGTCCTGGCCAGCGTAGTCGGGGTCGGGCGTGTAGGTGATGTTGCCGTCGGCGTCGATGACGGCCGTGCCGTGATCGGGGTCGCTCACCTCGGTGACGTCGAGGTTGTCGCCGTCGGGGTCGACGTCGTTGTCGATGACGTCGATGGTGGCATGTCCGTCCTCGTCGACGGTGGCCGTGTCGTCGTGGCCCACCGGCCCGTGGTTCACGCCCTGGCCGACGGTGATGGTGGCGTGCGCCGTGTCGCAGAGGCCGCTCGCGTCGCAGGCGGTGTAGTCGAAGCCGTCGATGCCGTCGAAGCCCTCGGCCGGAGTGTAGACGCCGGCGAGAGTGACGGTGCCGTGGGCCGGATTTGTCACATTCGCCACCGTCAGCGCGTCGCCGTCGGGGTCGGTGTCGTTGGCCAGGAGGTCGAGGGTGACGGGCGTGGCGTTGGGCGTGGAAGCCGCGTCGTCGTTGGCGATGGGTGCATCGGGCACGGGCGTCACGCTGACGGTGACGGTGGCGGTGGCGCACTGGTCGTGGGCGTCGCAGCTCCGGTAGGCGAAGCTGTCGCTGCCGTGGAAATCGCCGCTCGGCGTGTAGGTGATGGTGCCGCTCTCGTCGAGGGTGGCGACGCCGTGCGTCGGCGGCGTGGCGATGGCGACGACCTCGAGCGCGTCGTCATCGTTCACGCCGACGTCGACGGTCACGGCGTGATCCTCGGGCGTCGTGACGGCGTCGTCGCTGGCCGTCGGCGGCTCGGGCCGGACCACGCTGACGGTGGTCGTGGCGCACACGCCGGGCGCGCCGGCCGGGCGCTCTTCGCACACGGTGACCTCGCAGGTGGCGGTGCCGGGGGCGGCCGGGGCGGTCGCGGTGATGACGCCGTCGGCCAGGCTGCACGCGTCGCCGCTGACGGTCACAGAGCCGATGCCGTCGCTGTCGCCGTCGCCGGGGTCGTCGCCGTGGACGAGGCCGGTGTCGAGGACGAGGTCGGACACCGGCAGCGTCGCCGGCTCGCCCGGGTAGACGGTCAGCGTCGGGTCGTCGAGGTGGGGTGGGTCGTTGACGGTGAAGGTGACGGTCGCGGTGGCGCTCTGGCCGAGGCCGTCGTCGAGCTGGTAGAGCACTGTCACCACGCCGGCGAAGCTCGCGACCGGCGTGAGCGTGACGACGCCGCCGGCCTCGCTCACGACGCCGACGGTGGCCGCGTCGGGGGGTCGGGCCGAGGACGGTGACGGTCGGCGCGCCGCCGTGCACGGTGTCGACGGCGTCGTTGCCGAGCACGCTGCCGCCGAGGCTCGCGCCCTGCGCGCCGTAGAAGGCGTCGTCGCCGGCCACGGGCGGCGTGGCGCCGGGCACGACGACGGTGATGGTGGTGGTCGAGCAGGCCGCGCCCGGGCCGGCCGGCGGGGCCAGCGGCAGCTCCTCGCACACGCGCAGGCGGCAGGTGAAGTGGCCCGGGCCGGTCGGCGCCGTGAGCGCGATGTCGCTGCCGACGAGGGCGCACACGTTGGCGCCGGTCTCGACCGTGATCGAGCCGAGGCCGTCGGTGTCGCCGTCGCTCGGATCGTCGCCCTTCACGAGGCCGGTGCCGGTGATGACCTCGGCCAGCGGGATGGCGCCGTGGCCGGCCGGCGGCAGCTCGACGGTCGGCGCGGCCAGCACGGGCGGGTCGTTGACGATGAAGGTGATGGTGGCGGTGTCGCTCTGGCCGAGGCCGTCGCTGAGGCGGTAGACGACCTTCACCGAGCCGGCGAAGCTCGCGACCGGCGTGAAGGTCACGAGGCCGCTCGGCGCCGCCGCGACCGAGCCCTGCGCAGCCGGGTCGGGGGCCGGCCCGAGGATGACGACGCCGGCCGCGCCGTGCGCGTCGACGACGTCGTTGGCGGCGACCATGCCCGCGACCGGCACGCCCTTCAGGCCCCAGTAGAGGTCGTCGATGGCCAGCGGCGGATCGGCCACCACGATGGGCACGGTGGTCGTGGCGCACACCGACGCGCTGCCCGGCGGCAGCTCCTCGCAGACGATGACGACGCAGCCGTAGCTGCCCGGCGTCGGCGGCAGCGTGACCGCCAGATCGCCGGCGGCGTTCAGCGCGCACGGGCCGCTCACGACGATCGAGCCGATGCCGTCGGTGTCGCCGTCGCGCGCGTCGTCGCCATGGACGACGCCGGTGCCGAGGATGATGGCGCCGCGCGGGACGACCACGGTGTGGCCGCCGCCCGACACCACCTCGGGCGCGCCGAGGACGGGCGGGTCGTTGACGTGGACGGTGACCTCACCCGCGCCGCAGGCGGACGGGACGCCGTCGTCGCAGGCCGTGTATTCGACCGTGCGCACGCCCGGGACGAGCGGCTCGGGCACGGCCAGGGTCTCTACGCCGACGTCGGCGGCCGGGCCGTCGCCGTCGGGATCGCTGAAGGCCGGCACCACGTCGACGTCGACCGTCGCCGTGCCGACCGCGACCCACACGTCGAGGTCGCCGGGCGTCGGCCGGTGGTTGATGGCGATGGTCACGACCGCCTCGACGCAGATGGACGCCGCCGTGCCGACGCCGCACACGGCGTAGCGGAAGGTGTCGGCCGCGGGCGCACCCTGGGCGGCCGGCGTGTAGCTGAAGCCGTCGGTCGTCGCCACCACGCTGCCGCCGCCGAGCGTCGCCAGCGCGGTCACGCCGCCCGGCAGCGCGAGAGTGACAATATCGATATTGGCGTCATTCTCGCCGAGCGCGGCGCGCGAGACGGCGACCGAGCCGCCCTCGGCCACGGCCAGGTGATCGTCGCGCGCGATGGGGTCGGGGTTCTCGCACAGGCCGTCGAGGCAGAGGTGGCCCGGGCCGCAGTCGAGGTCGTCCTTGCAGGCGACGCAGCGCCGCACCTCGCCCGCGACATCGCACCAGGGACGGTTCGCGTCGCAGCCGGTGTCGATCTCCGTCGGCGGGTGATCGTCGTAGCAGTGCAGCGCGACCAGCGTGCGGCAGTCGGAGCCGGTCACGCCGAGCTGGGCCTCGAGGAGCGTCGGCACCACCGGGGCCGGGCCGCGCACGACATCGGTGAGCGTGCCGGTCTGGATGTCGAGCAGGCGGCCGTCGGCGAGGCCGGTCGGGGTGGCGTCGAAGACCGCCATGGGCGCCTCGGGCGTGCCGCTGACGACGCCCGAGCCCTGGCACACCGTCTCGTCCTCGACGTAGATCTGGCCGCCGCCGCGGATGCCGCCGTCGACGCGCAGGTTGGCGTGCAGCGGGCCGGCCAGGACGCCGTCGGCCGAGGTGACGAAGACCGTGCCGCTCGCGCCCTGGGTCATCGAGCCGCCGCCGGTCACGTTGAAGACGACGTCCTCGCTGTCGGCCGTCAGGTAGACCAGGCCGTCGTTGGCGTAGGCGCCGTTCACGTTGTAGGTGCCGTGCGATACGATGGTGCAGGTGTTGGCGAAGGCGGCCGTGCCGTTGACGTTCACCTTGGCGGTGATCTCGAGCAGGCCGTGGTTCTCGGAGACGCCCTCGAACGAGAGCTGCCCGGTGATGTAGCCGTAGCCCTCGTTGACGAACACCGAGTCGGCCGAGGTGTCGAAGTTCGAGACCGCGCGGAAGGTGCCGCGGTTGGTCATGGTCGAGCGGTTCCGGAGCGAGAACGACGTGGTGAAGTCGATGGTGGCGTCGACGGCGTTGGTGATGTCGGCGCGGCCGTTGAAGTTGGCGGTAGCGATGTGCATGGCGCCGTGGTTGTCGATGACCGTGCCCTCGACGGCCGAGAACGAGAACGGCGTGAGCGCGGTGCCGGCGACGCCCCAGTTCTCGAAGCGACCGCCGAGGTTCAGGGCCTGCGGCGACACGAAGGCGGCGTCGTCGTCGACGCAGACGCGGGTCGCGGCGTCCATCTGCAGCTGGCCCGAGAAGGTGCCGCTGTCGATGCACAGCGACTTGCCGCTGACGTTCAAGGTCGCGGCGCTGCCCTGATCGACGACGTCCCAGCTGCCGTCGGCGCAGTCGCAGCCCTGGCTCAAGGCGGCGCTGCGGACGGCCGGGGACGCGGGCGGCGCGGCCTCGGGCGGCGGGCCGGCGCAGGCGCCGACGGCGAGCGCGACGAGCGCGACGAGCGCGACGGGGGAGACGGGGGAGACGCAAGAGAGGCGGAGCCCAGACATTGGCTGGAAGGGCATGGTCGCTCGCGATGTCGGGAAGCGGGGCTGGCGGGGGCCGGGCCGGGAGGACTGGGTCATAGCTCCACGGCCGCGCTCGTTACAACCTCGGGGTGCAGATCTCGCGAGAATCACAAGGGGTCATGGTGATCGGCGCGGCCTCGGGCGCGCGGGTCAGGCGCGCGCGCTCACCTGCACGCGGCCGTCGCCGAGCGTCCACACGGTGGTCGTCGTGCGCGCCGCGAGGTGGGCGTCGTGGGTCACGAGCACCAGCGTGCCGGGCCACGCCGCGAGCGCCTCCTCGAGGCGCGCGATCGACGGCAGGTCGAGGTGGTTGGTCGGCTCGTCGAGGACGAGCGCCGCCACGCCGCGCGCGATGCCGAGCGCCAGGTGGAGCTTCCGCGCCTCGCCCGGCGACGGCCGCTCGGTCGCCAGCAGCCGCTCCGGGTCGGCGCCGAGCGCGGCCACGAGCGACAGCGTGCGGCCGCGGACGTCGGGCGGCGAGGCGCGGATCTCGGCCAGCAGCGACGCCGTCGCCGCGGGCGGGAGCTCCTGCGGCTGCACCAGCAGGGCGTCGTCGGGCAGCGTCTTGGTCGCCAGCAGCGCGTTCAGCAGCGTGGTCTTGCCGGCGCCGTTCGGGCCGGCGATGTGCACGCGGTCGCCGCGCTCGAGCCACAGCGTGACGTCGCGCGCCAGCACGCGCTCGCCGGCCATGAGCGCGTCCCAGTGCCCGCCGGCCAGGACGCGCTGCGGCGTCTCGCGCAGGACGAGCCCGAGCGCCTTCGGGTCGAGGCGGCGCTCGAGCGCGGTGGCCTGCAGCGTCTGGTCGACGCGCTCGAGGGCGGCCCCG
Organism: Myxococcota bacterium; assembly: GCA_046351155.1. GTDB lineage: Bacteria > Myxococcota_A > UBA9042 > PHBI01 > PHBI01 > JAXLYZ01. Next base: position 231,785 of record JAXLYZ010000004.1, on the reverse strand, counting down.
GCGCGGCTCACGCCGCGCTCGAGCGAGCGCGCCGCCCACGAGGCCTTGGTCGTGGCGAGGATGCCGCGCGCGTCGCTGTCGTTCCGGTTCTTCATGCGCCGCCCGGCCGACACCTGGCGGTTGGCCGCCTCGGCGTCGCGGCGCGCGCGGTCGGCGCTCTCGGCCAGGCGCTGGCGCTCGTCCTTCAGCAGCGAGCGGCGCGCGACGGCGGCCTCGCGCTCGGCCTCCCAGGCGGCCGTGGCCGCGCTCCACGGGCCGGGAAGGTCCGGGCGCGACCGCCGCGGAGCTCGACGGTGGTGGTCGTCACGGCGTCGAGCAGCGCGCGGTCGTGGGCGACCAAGACGCCGATGCCGCCGAACGAGCGCAGCGCGCGCACGAGCAGCGCGCGGCCGCCGGCGTCGAGGTGACCCTCGGGCTCGTCCAGGAGCAGCACGTCGGGGGCCGCGTCCAGCGCGGCTCCGAGCTGCCAGCGCCGGCGCTCGCCGGGCGACAGCGAGGGCCAGCGCGCGAGGTCGCGCGGCGCGAGCTCGAGCTCGGCGCGACGGCGCACCGCGTCGCGCGCGTCGTCCTCGGCGAAGGCGGCGATGGCCGGCGTCGGGTGGTCGAGGACCTGCACCAGCCAGGCCACGCGCGCGTCGCGCGGCGTGAGGCGGAGGCTGCCCGAGTCGGGGCGGAGCTCGCCGGCGATGAGGCGGAGCAGCGTCGTCTTGCCCGCGCCGTTCGGGCCGACGAGGCCGGTCCAGCCGGGAGCGAGGACGAGGTCGAGGCCCTCGAAGATGGGGGTCGGGCCGTGCGCATAGGCGACGGCCTCGAGGCTGATGGCGAGCACGGGCATGGCACCTCCAGTGCGGCGCCTCATTATAGGGACGCCCGGCTCGACGCAAACGGGCTCGCCGACCGAGGCTCGAGGGCGCGCCGGCCGGCGTCGGCCCTGCGCGTTGGCAGGCGGGCGCCGGCGATGGTAGCGTCCGCGCGGACCATCGATTGGAGCGCACGCACGCATGGAGCGCGAAGCGGGCATCTGCCCGAGCTGCCGGGACGAGGGGGAGGTCGGAGCGCCGTGCCCCGAGAGGGGGTGCCGCGCGCGCGGCTACCACTTCATCCCGCGCGCGTACGCCACGCATCCGCGCCTCGACGCCGAGGTCGGGCTCCTGCTCGAGGCGCGCTACCTCCTGGCCGGCTGCCTCGGTGAGGGCGGCTTCGGCAAGGTCTTCGTGGCGCTCGACCTGAAGTTCGAGACCAAGGTCGCGCTGAAGCTCCTGAAGACCGGGCCCGACCCCGAGGCGCACGAGAAGCGCACGCGCCTCTTCGAGCTCGAGGCCAAGGTGCTGGCGCGGCTGTCGCACCCGAACATCGTCCAGCTGAAGGGCTTCGGCCTCTTCGAGGGCGAGCCCTACATCGTGCTCGAGTACATCGAGGGCGGCCGCACGCTGGCGCGCGAGGTGACGCAGCGCGCCAAGGAGGGCCGCGACATGAGCCTCGCCGAGGTCGAGGCCATCCTGTCGGGCGTCCTCTTCGGGCTCGAGGAGGCGCACCAGCTGCAGATCGTGCACCGCGACATCAAGCCCGAGAACGTCATGCTGCAGGCCAAGCCCGGGCACCCGGTGCTGCCGCGCATCCTCGACTTCGGCATCGCCAAGCTGGCCGACGCGACGGCCCAGAGCTCGGCCATCACCGGCACCCCCGACTACATGGCGCCCGAGCAGGTGAGCCGCGGCGAGATAGGCCCCTGGACCGATCTCTACGCGCTCGGCGTCATGGCCTTCGAGCTCATGCTCGGGCGGCGGCCCTTCAGCGGCGACCTCGTGGCCATCCTGTCGGCCAAGTGCGACCGCGACTTCGACCCGCTCGCGGCGGTGGCCGACCTCGACGTGCGGCCGCCCATCAAGGCCTTCATCCGGAACGCGCTGGCCTTCGATCCGCGCGACCGCTACCGCTCGGCGCCCGAGTTCCGAAAGGCCATGCAGGCCGCCTTCGCCGCGGCCGAGGGCGCCGGTCGCCGCTCGGTGAGCGTGAGCGATCTGGTGACGGCCGACCGCCTGCCGCTGCGCCCGGGCGTGCCGCAGCGGCGCACGACGCCACCCCCGTCGCGGCGCTGGGTGCTGCCGCTGGCGATCGTCGCCGCGGCCGCGGTCGGAGCCGGCGTGGTCTTCGTCGCGACGCGGCCCGACGCGGCCGTGCCCGGCGCGGGTCCCGGCCCGGGTCTGGGCGCGGGTGCCGGCCCGGGTCTGGGCGCGCCCACCGCGACGACGGCCGACGCGCAGCTCGCGCAGCGCGAGCCGAGCGCGCCCGACGCGGCGCCGGCCGATCCACCGACGCGCCCCGCGCCGGTCGAGGCCGACACCGCCGTGGCCGAGACCATGGTCGAAGAGGTCGCGCCGCCGCCGTCGCGCTGCCCCGAGGACTGCGCCGTGGCGCTGGCCAGCGCGCATGGGCTGGCGCCGTTCTGCGCCGCGCTGTGTCGCGATCCGGGCGCGGCACCGAGCGATGCGGCCGGCCTCACCAAGGCCGCCGAGGCCCTGCTGCGCGCGGCGCCGGTCGAGGTCTCGCTGGGTGGCGACGCGCGCGTGGCGGCCCACTGGACGGCGGTCGGCGGCGACGACGCCGAGCCGGCGCTGACGCTGGATGCGCCGGCCGACCTCGGCGCCTTCGCGGTGTGGGACAAGAACGGCCGCAACGTCGTCCTGACGAAGGGCGCGCGCATCCTGTCGTGCGAGGCTCGGCCGCTCTTCGCGTGGGCCGTGGCCGAGGGGCCCGAGGCGGCGCTGCACGCCTGCCTGCGCGTGCGCGCCGACGAGGCCGGGAGCGGCGAGTGGCTCAAGCGCTCGCTGGCCATGGCCGAGGCCGGCGGTCCCATCGTCGTCGTCGACATCAACGTCGATGCCAAGGCGTCGTTCGTGAAGGCGGGTCCATGAAGTTCGCCGTCTGCGCCCTCGCGCTGCTGCTCGTCGGCGCGCTCGCGCCGCGCACGCGCGCGGCCGATCCCATCGCCCCGCCCAGCGCCGAGTGCCGCTACGCGCTGTCGCAGGCCGTGGCCGACCCGAAGAACGACGCCAAGGCGCGCACCTGCCGCGCGCGCTGCGCCGCCTTCCCCGACGCCCGCGGCCAGTGCCCGCGCCTCGCGACGCCGCCGCCGGCGCCGGCCTGCGACCCGGCCCACGCCGCCGTCGTCGACGTGGCGCGGCCCGACCCGCTGGCGATCCAGCGCTGCGTCGATCGCTGCGGCGGCCGGAGCGCCAAGGCCGACGAGTGCCGGGCCAGGGCCCAGGCCGTGTGCGACGACGCCGCGGCCGCGTCGGTCACGGGCTCGGGCAGCGCCGAGGAGCTCGACGCGCTGCTCGACCGCGCCGACGGCATCGCCGCCGGCGTGTGCCGCGCCGTCGGCAGCGACGCCAAGGCCGAGCACATCGAGCGCTTCCGGGCAGACGTCGCGATCTGCCGGAGCCCGGCCGCCGCGGCCGGCGACAGCGCCGCCTGCGCGGCCTGCACCGCGGCGCGCGCCGCCCTCCCCGAGGCGTGCGAGCCGCGCATCGACACGCCGCCCGATCTGCCGCCGCACGACCCCGGCCCTCACGTGACGGACGACGCCTGCCGTCAGGCCGGCCTCGCGGCGCAGCGCGCCTACGAGCGGAACGACCAGCACCCGGTCTTCGCGGCGCACTGCCTCGCCATGTGCAGCGGGGGGACGGACCCCGACGCCCTCTTCTGGTGGGGCGAGTGCCGCGACATGCAGGCCCAGGCCGGGCGCGTGGCGCTCATGCGCATGGTCGAGCCGACGCCCGCGCCGTGGACGCTCGAGCCCGGCTCGGACGCGCCGGTGCTCGCGCCCTGGCTGGGCCCGCTCGACAACGAGCGCCGCAGCCTGCGCGCCTCGGGCTGGGCGCTCCAGGCCGGCGCCGGCGCCCACGTCCGCGACGGCGCGGTGCGCGGCTTCGACGGCGGCGGCAGCGTCGTGAAGGGCGACGGCGCGGGCGGCGTGCTCGAGGCGCGCGCTGGTCCGCGCCCGGCGCCCGTCGATCAGCGCCGAGGCCGACGGCGGCCTCGAGCTGCGCACGCTGCCGTCGGCGCTCTCGAGCTCGGGCCTCGCCTTCGAGCGCGCCCACGCCGTCGTCGGCCTCGGCAGCCTGGTCGACGGCCTCATCGGCGACCGGGCCCAGGTCGACTTCGTCGGCCAGATCGGCGCGCGGCGCATGCCGTCGCACGGCATCTCGCTGCGCGGCACGACGCTCCTCTGGAGCCTCGGCCTCACGTGGTCGGACCTCACCCCGGGCGGCAGCGGCCTCGTCGCCGGCGTCGAGGTCGACGGCGCCGACTACGGCGTCTACGACAGCACCGCGCGCTTCGCGCCGCTCGGCGCGCGCATCCCGCTGACGGCTTCGATAGGCCTCGCGCCGGGCGCCGCCTTCGAGGGCTTCATCAGCGCCAGCTTCGCGCCGCGCTGGCTGAAGGACCTCGGCTTCGCGCTGCCGACGTGGGCCACCGTCGGCGCCAGCGGCTGCCCGTGGGAGCAGGTGTGCGCCGACGTGAGCGTCGACGTCGGCGTGCGGCCGCTGGCCGGCACCGCCAGCGCCGGCCTCGACAACCCGCCGTACTACACCATGGAGACCTCGTGGATCGCGCGCGGCAAGGCCGCGCTGAGCGTGCGCTTCGACGACTCGAGCGCCATGCGCGCCGGCGTCATGGTCGACCCGGTGAGCATCCCCATCCGCGCCTACGAGGTCTACAAGCGCCCGCGCCTCGTGCAGCAGGCCCTGTTCTTCGCCGACGCACGCCTCGCCTGGGACGGCGCGGCCTACGACCAGGGCTACTTCCGCGGCGAGGCGATGGCCTTCTGGTCGCTCGACATGCCGCGGCTGCCGCTGGTCATCGACGCCCAGGTGTCGATCCCGCTCGGGGCCTCGGTCGGCCTGGCGCTGGGCGCGCGCATCCCGCTCGGGCCGCTCGAGCTGGCCGTGCGCTACCGCGGCACGCCCATGTTCCTCGGCGGCTACGAGCGCGACTTCTCGGCGACCGTCGGCGTCGACGTGCGCCACGCCCTCGAGCGCTGAGTGGATCGGATGGCCTCGCTCCGCGCCTTGCGGCGCTCCGCTCACCGAAGCGAGCCATGCGGCTCCGACATTCTCCTTTGACTGATCCGAGCTCAGGCCTCGGCCCGCCGACGCCCGAGGCCGAGGACGAGCGGCGCGAACAGCGCCAGGAACGCGGTGTTGGAGACCGCGTTCCAGGGGAAGCCGGTGGCGATGGACGCCGCCGAGTCGACCGCCCACCAGGTCACGAGGCCGAGGCCGGCCGCGCGCGCGACCGGCACCTCGCGCCCGAGCAGGGCCAGCGTGACGCCCCAGCCGGCCATGAGCCCGCCGTAGATGCCGGTGGCGAGGCGCGCCGCCCCTCCGACGCTCGGGTCGGCGGCCGGGCCGGCGAGGCGATAGAGCGCCTCGAGCGCGCCCGGCAGGGCGACGGCCGCGACGGCAAAGCCGGCGCCGAGGACGGCGGTGGCGCTGCCGCCGAAGACGAGGGCGCGCTTCTGGGATGCGGTGAGGGACGCGAGGGCCATAGTCGATCTCCTGGGTGCAGCCGCGGTCGTCCGCGGCGGTGACCGGACCATGCCGCCGCGCTCGCCGCGCCGCGATTCCCTCCCAGGAAGCGCCACGCTTCCCGCGCCGGGCTATGTTCGAGCGCGTGGTCACCTCGCCCCGAACGCTCCCGCCCCGCGGCCTCCACTCCAGCGCCGGCGCGTCACCGTTCGGACGCGCGCTCCGCCGCTGGCGCACCTCGCGCCGCCTGAGCCAGCTCGAGCTCGCCACGCGCACCGGCACGCCGGCGCGACACGTGTCGTTCCTCGAGACCGGCCGCTCGCGCCCGAGTCGGGAGATGGTCTTGCGCCTGGCTGATGCGCTCGACGTGCCGCTGCCCGATCGCAACGCGCTGCTCCAGGTGGCGGGCTTCGCGCCGGCCTTCGCGACGCGCCCGCTCGACGACGCCGCGCTCGGGCCCGTCCGCTTCGTCATCGAGCGGCTGCTGGCCGCTCACGCGCCGTACCCGGCCATCGTGCTCGACCGCTGGTACGACATCCTCGACGCCAACCTCGGCGGCCGGCGCGTGTTCCTGGGCGGCGCGGCCATCGATCGCGACGATCCGCCGAGCCTCATCGACCTCATCCTCGGGCCGTTCAAGGCCGCGGTGATCAACTGGGACGAGCTGGTGTGGGACGCCGTCCTGCGCCTGCGCCGGGAGGTCGCCGCGGCCGGCGACGACGCCCGGCTCGGCGACATCCTCGAGCGCGCCGAGGCCGTCGCCAAGACGCTGCCGCCGCGTCAGGACGTCGCGGGCGCGGCCGGCGACGCGCCGGTGCTCATGACGCGCGTGCGCTTCGACGCCGCCTCGCGGCAGATGGCCTCGGGAGGCGGAGGACCACCGCGGGCGGAGCCTGCTCGCCCTGCGACGGAGGCGCCCGCGCTCACCGAGCTGCGCACCCTGTCGACGCTCGTCCACTTCGGCGGCGCGCGCGACATCACCGTCGACGGCCTCCACCTCGAGCTGGTCTACCCGGCCGATCCCGCCACCGACGCGGTGTTGCGCCAGCTCGGCGCGCCCTGACGCTTGAGCAGCGCCGGCTCGCTGGCGGCCTCGCGCACGATCATGCCCATCTCGCGGCACTCGTCGCGCGCCGAGCGCATGAGCGCCTCGCGGTTGATGGCGCCGTGCGCGTCGGCCGCCGAGATGGCGGCGCGCAGGATGGCGTTCTTGATGTGGCCGCCCGAGATGGGATAGGCGCGGCCGAGCTCGGCCCAGTCGATGTCGCCGGCCAGCGGCGCGCGCGGCGGCATGAGCTTCTGCCACAGCTCGGCGCGGCGCTCGGCGTCGGGCATCGGCACCTCGATGCGGAAGCGCAGGCGGCGCTGGAACGCCTCGTCGAGCGACGCGGCCAGGTTGGTCGTGAGGATGCTCACGCCCGAGTACGCTTCGAGCCGCTGCAGGAGGTAGTTCACCTCGAGATTGGCATATCGATCGTGCGACGATTTGACATCGGTTCTTTTGGCAAACAGGCTGTCCGCCTCGTCGAAGAGCAGCACGGCGTGCGCGCGCTCGGCCTCGTCGAAGACGCGGCCCAGGTTCTTCTCGGTCTCGCCGATGTACTTGTCGACGATGCGCGACAGGTCGACGCGATACAAGACGCGCCCGAGCTCGCCGGCCAGCACGGTCGCGAGCAGCGTCTTGCCGGTGCCCGGCGGGCCGCTGAAGAGGACGCCCAGGCCGTGGCCCTGCGGGCTCTTCTCGGCGAAGCCCCAGGTCGAGTAGACGGTGTCGGCGTGGCGCGCGAACGCGATGACGTCGCGCACGCGCGCCGCCGTCTCGGGCGGCAGCACCACGTCCGAGAGGCGCAGGCTGGTCGTCACCACGTCGGCCAGCGCGCCGAGCTGGTGGTCGACGCCCTGGCGCGCCTCGCGCAGGAGCTCGTGCGCGCTGAGGCGCGCGGCGATGGCGCGACCCGTGCCGGCCTGCGCCACCACGCGCTGGATGGCGCCGTCCATGGCGCGCGGCGTGAGGCGCTGGCGCGCGGCGATGTCCCTGGCCACGTCGGCGGCGCGCTCGGCGCCGAGCCAGCCGCCGAGGCGCGCGCGCCAGAGCCGCTCCTGGCCGGCCGGGCCCGGCACCGGCACCGACACCGCGCGCGGCCCGCCGGCCAGCGCGTGCACCCGGCGCGCGCAGCGCGTCGGGCGCGACCGTCACGACGACCGGCCCGGGGTAGGTCGCGAGCAGCGCGGCGAGCGCCGGCAGGCACGCCACCGGCGGCGCCTCGTCGGCGCGCAGGAGCAGCACCGCGCCCTGGAGCTGGGCCTCGCGCCCGAGCTCGGCCAGCGCCTGGCGCGCATCGCCGGCGCCGAGCGCCGCGGCGCCGAGCACCACGTCGAGCGCCGCCTCGAGCACCGGCCGATCGGCCATCACCGCGCGCACGAAGGCGCAGCGCCCGACCCCGCGCGGGCCGCCCACCACGAGGCGCGCCGGCTTGTCGCCGGCGCCGAGCAGCGCCTCGAGGATGGCCGCGCGCGCCGGCTCGTCGATGACGATCTCGTCGATGCGCGGTGCGTCGTGGCGGCCGTGCAGCTGCGCGCCGGGCGGCAGCGCCACGTCGCCGGGCACGCCGCGCACGCGGCGCAAGAGGCGCTCGGGCACGTCGATCGTCGCGTGCAGGAGCGGCGTCTCGCCCGGCCACAGCGGGCTCGCGCCGAGCGTCACCAGGCGCCAGCGCACGAGCGGCTGGTCCTCCTCGAGGCGCGCCAGGACCGTCGACGGCGCCACGCCGTGGGCCAGCGCCACCAGCTCGGCCAGGAACCAGGCCGTCGGCTGCTTCACGGCGAAGTCGGACCAGGCCACCGGGTAGAGGCGCGCCAGCTCGACGGTGAGGCGCGGCGCCGCCGCCGCCAGCAGCAGATCGACGTCGATGGGCGTCAGCCCGAAGCCGTCGCGCAGCGCCGCCAGCGGCATGCGCACGCCGTCGGCGCGCGCCGCCGCCTCGAATTTGTCAATCTCGCTCTCGCCGCGCAGCATGCGCTCGACCAGCGCGCCCACCGGCGGCAGCCCGAGCTGGTCGGCCCAGCTCGTCTCGCGGTCGGGCGGCACGTCGAGCCCGAGCATGAGGCGCAGCTCGCCGCGGCCCACGGCGCGGTCGGTGTACTGCTCCTTGTGGTCGACCAGGCGCGAGGCGTAGGCCCGCATGTGGCGCTGGACGAGCACGACGAGGCGCTCGAGGTGGAGGTCCAGGTGACGGCGCGCGCGGTCGGGTGCGTTCATTTTGACAAAATCCCCACGGCTTGGAAGTTCTCGCGGACCTTGTTGCCCCAGCCGCCGACCCAGCCCGAGTAGTAGGTGCGGGTGATGGCCTCGGCGAGGAAGGCGATCTGGCTGGTCGAGTAGCCCATGCACTCGACGAGGAAGGCCTTCCAGGCCTGGAGCTCGTCGGGCGTGGCGGTCTTCCAGAATTCGTTGATGTTGCCGCCGGTCTCGAGCATCGCGGCGCGCATGGCCTCGCGCTTGCCCGAGCCGTCCTTCCAGGCGTCCCACACCGTCTGGCCCGGCCTGGCCGGACGCAAGAGCTTCAGGATGGGCGCCGCGGCGTAGACCATGGCCAGCTTGGCCATGCCGACGATGGCCATGCGCTCGGCCTTGTCGTCGCCGCCCTGGGCCAGCTCGATGTCCTTGTTCAGCGCCTCGGCCATCGACAGCGCGTGCTTCTCGGCCTTCAGCCGCTCCTTGGCCGACGAGTCGCCGCCCGACATGACGCCCATCAAGAGGCCGCCGCCGATCATGGCGATGCCGAGCATGAGCAGCGCGCCCTTGCCGTCGCTGTCGCTGTCCGAGCCCTTGCCGCCCAGCATGAGCGCGCCGACGCCGACGACGCCCAAGCCCATGGCCACGCGCTCGCCGGTGCTCGAGCCCTTGGCCAGCTTCTCGTTGTCGTCGTGGTGCTCGGCGTGGTGCTTGCGGATGAGCTCGAGCTCGGACTTCAGGCCCTCGTACTCGTCGATGTGCTCGACCTCGTCGAGCTTCGACTTCGAGAACACCGCGCGCTTGGCCGCCTCGACGTCGTAGCCGAAGGAGGTCGCCACCCAGTCGGCGGTGCGCTGGAGCGACACCTTGGCCTTGGCGACCTGGCTGCCCGCGATGCCGACGAGGTAGCCGCCGATGGCCTTCAGCGCGTCGTACGACGACGAGATGAAGTCCTTGATGCTGGTCAGGTTGTTGGTCAGCGCCACGCGCGCGTCGTCGAGGCTGAAGAGGCCCTTGTGCGCCTTGAGATCGGTGTCGCCGGCCTTGCCGGCGATGGCGCGCTCGTCGTCGGAGAACTTCGACGGCGCCTCCTTCTTCGTGCTGGTGTCGATCTCGACGCCCTTCGGCACGCTCGAGCCGCGCGGCCCCTGCAGCGGGTTCGACGGCACGGCGCCGGCCAGGTCCTTGGGTCCGCCGGGCTCGGCGAGCGCGCCCATGCCGGCCTGCAGGTTCATGATCTGGCGGGGCTCCATCAGCATGATCTCGTCGAGCTGTCCTTCGATGCGCTTCTTGAACCGCCCGCCGAAGATGCCCACCTCGGCGGCCACCTTCGGGATCCCGACGGCTGACATGTACAACGGGAAAGCCAGCGAGGCCCCGCCACTGAGCTTGCCCTGGCTGTACGTGAGCAGGCCGTCGATGCGCGGGTGCATGCGCGCGCGGCCGCCCACCATGAAGCCGACCGTGCCCTTGGCGTAGGCCGCCCAGCCGCCGCCGACGCCGGCCAGGAGGCCGAACGACGGGCCGCCCATGAGGTCGACCACCACGCCGCCGCGCACGGTCGGCGCCAGCGACGCCGACTCGAAGGCGCCGGTGGCGAGGTCGAGGCCGAGCACGTTGGCCTTGCCGTCGAGCACGATGTCGCTGAGGTTGTAGGCGAGGCTCGCCTCGGCCGCGACCTCGCCGAAGATGTCGAGGAAGCCGGGGATGATGGGCGCCACCAGGAAGGTGAACGGGCCGAGGCCGGGGAGCGGGACGTTCTTCGTGCCGCTGCCGGCGTAGAGCACCTTCGAGACGGTGGCCTCGGCCGAGAGCGTCTTCTTGCCGCCGGCCTTGGCGGCCGAGTAGTCGAGCTTCCAGGCCGGCCTCGAGGCCGCCTGGCGAGCAGGCCGCCGCGCCCGCAGGTAGAGGCCGAGCGCCGAGTCGTAGCCGACGGCGATGTCGGAGCCCCAGAACCTGTCCTTGCCCGGCTCGCCGAAGCTGATGTTCTGGGCCGCGACGGCGAAGCCCTGGTCGTCGACCCTGGCGGCCAGGTCGGCGTGCGCCGAGCCGACGTCGACGCTGAGCTTGCCGGCGGCCGCGAAGCTGCCGTCCTTCTCGAGCTTGCCGCCGAGCTCGTGCAGGTGGACGAAGCTGCCGGGCGCCTTCTTGCCGGCCTTCAAGACCAGGAGGCCGCTCGGGACGCCATCATTATATGAACCCTCGAAGGCGAGCTCGGCGCCCTCGCCGACGCCGGGCACGTCGAGCTTCAGGTCCTGGCCGAGGATGGTGCCGCCGACGCCCTTGGGTCCGTAGCTGAGCTCGCCGCCGAGCTTGCCCTTGATGGCCGGGTTCTTCTCGGGCAGCGCGAACTCGGGGTTCTTGAAGCGCAGCGCGACGCGATTGACAAAAGGCGCCTCGGGATCGCCGGAATTGCCGAGCGAGGCCTCGCCGCTCACGTCGCCGACGATGGGCAGCTTGCCGGCCATGCGCATGCGGCCCGCGTAGGCGCCGGTGGTGCGGTCGTAGAACAGCTCCTCGACGCTGCCGGTGAGCGTCGAGTCGCCGAATTTGACATTCAGGATGTCCTGCTTCGGGTCGACCTTGATCTTGATGCGCTGGGTCCCGACCTCGAGCTCGCCGTCGAAGGGCTGGAGCCCGGGCGGCGAGAACTTGCCCTTGCCGCCGATGGTGACCTTGCCGCCGAGGTACTCGAACGACAGATCGCCCTGCATGAGCTTGTTCTCCATCGGCACCTTGACGGCGGCCTTCAGGCCGACGCCCTGCTGGTAGCCGAGCTCGGCGTTCTCGAGCTTGCCGAGCTTCGGCAGCTCGATGTCGAAGCGGCCCGTGGCGCCGACCAGGCCCTCGGGCGTGAGGTTGGTCTCGAAGTGGCGCATCTGGCCGTAGTCGCCGAGCTTCATGCGGCTCACGACGCTCTCGTCGACGATGGCCTCGAAGGCGGGGTTCCAGACATCGCCTACCTTGGCGAAGCGCACCTGGAAGGTGCCGACCGGCTCGAGCTCGGCCATCGAGGTGCGCACGCTCAGCTTCATGCCGACGCGCGCCTCGTCCATGCTGCCGTCCTTGATCTTCAGGCCGCCCTCGAGCTGGCCGCCGACGAACGCGTTCGACTCGGGCCAGCTCACCTGCGGGCGCTCGAAGCCGAGCTCGGCCTGTTTGACGATATTGTCCTGAATGGTCACATTGCCGCCGGCGCGACCGATGTGGCCCGCGTCCATGAAGAGGACGCCCTTGGCCGAGATGCCGAGGTCGGAGACGCTGTAGTCCTCGAGCTTGGCCGTGAACTGCCCGCCCTCGAAGGGCACGGTGACGCCGTTGGCGGCCGACAAGGACCAGGCGCCGTCGCGGTTGACGAAGCCGACCTTGGTGGGCGGGCTCTTGAGCGACACGCCGCCGACGGCGTTCGGCAGCCCGGCCGACGAGCTCTGGTTGAGGTCGACGCGCGACACCGTCCCGGCGCCCATGACGAGCTTGCCCGACACCTCGCCGGGCATGACCACGCTGGCCTTGGCGAGGTTGTCGCCGCCCTTGAAGGTCTCGCCGCCGAAGGCGGTCTCGACCACGAGCTTGTCGTTCACGGGGAAGTGCAGCGCGTCGAAGCCGCCCCAGCCGCCGAGCGCCAGCTTTGCGGCCAGGACGCCCGAGGTCACGCGGTTCCGCTCGTCGAGGACGAGCGACGACTCGTCCTGGAGGATCTCGAAGCCGCCCTCGTGGAACGGGCTGTGGACGAGCAGCACCTTGCCCGGGGTGGCGGCCTGCTTGACGCGCACGGTGGCGAGGCCGAAGCGCAGCTCGTGCACGCGGTCGGAGTCGAGGGTGACCTCGGTCGACTCCTCGGTGCGGCCCTTCTCGGCGTGCATCTCGCCGTCGCCGCGCCCGAACACGACGCGCGCCAGCGCCTGCACGAGGCCCATCTTGCCGGCCTTGCCGTCGGGGCGCTTGAAGTTGGAGAAGAAGCGGTCGTCGAGCGCCTTGAGGTCGATGTACTCCTTCAGGAAGTCGAGCGCGGCCTGGAGCTCGCTCTCGCTGATGGCGAGCGTCTTCGAGACCCACTGGATGAAGTCGAGCGCCTTCTGGGCGTACTGGAACCAGGTCTCGTTGCCGTAGACCTTCTCGAGGCTCGCCCACACGCCGCCGCCGAAGGCGCCGTCGGAGCTGCCGCTGACCTCGGACTTCTCGGGCGCCACCTCGGTGGGCGGCATGGTCTGGACCTCGGGCGGCGGCACCGGCACCGAGCCGTCCGACTTGGCCAGCGTGAAGTCGAAGCCCTCGGCGGCGGGCTTCGGCTTGTCGAGCGAGCCGAAGGACAGCTCGAGCTCGGCCACCTGCTGCTCCTCGACGATCTGCATGGTCGGCAGCGCGGCCATCTGCCCGGCGCGCGAGATGGCGCCGCCGAAGAGTGACAAATCATAGTAGGGCACGGGCGTGGCGGCCATGCCGAAGAACAGGCGCGGGTTGACGGCGCCCTTGGCCTGGAGCTTCCCGCCGACGAGGCCGAGCTCGACCTGGCCGGGGAGCGACCCGTGGAGCACGGCCGGGATGTCCATGCGCAGGCCGCCAGACAGGCGCGCGATGGACTCCGAGCCCATGTAGGCGCCGACGCCGAGCGACGGCCGGCCGATCATGCGACCGGTGAGGCCGCCCTGCACGTGGGCCGAGAGGATGGCCGCGCCGGGGGTGAGCGTGAAGAGGTCGAGGTCGGTGATGCGGCCGCTGACGTCGGCCAGGATGGGGTCGGCGGCGATGGAGAAGTCGAGCTCGGCGCCGGCCTCGGCGAAGATGCCGCCCAGCGGGAGGGCGATGATCTTGAAGCGCTTCTTCGGCATGTTGACGAGGCGCTTCGTGACCTTGGCCTCGTCCATGAGCTTCAGGCCGGCGACCGACAGCTCGTAGCTCGCGCCGCCCTTGCCCATGAGGGCCGAGGCGGGCACGAACATGTGGCCGCCGGCGGCATCGGAGCGGCTGGTCGAGCCGAAGTGGACGTGGCCCTCGAGGAAGGGGCCGCGCGTCGTCGAGTAGCCGGCCTCGAGCTGGTAGGCGAAGGCGTCCTGGCCCGGCTTGGGCGACAGCACCGAGCGCTCCGACTCCTTCGACTGGACCGGCATGGGCACGGTGACGGCGGCGCCGGCGATGTCGTGGAACTCGAAGTCGAGGTTGCCGCCGAGGCCGGTCTTCTCGTCGAAGATGAGCTGGCCGCCCGAGACCGACATGAACTTCGACAGGCGGATGGCCGACTTCAGCGCGGCCGAGGCGGAGATGCTGCCGAGCGGGTCGATGGCGAAGACGAGGTCGAGGGCCTTGTCGAGGCGCTCGGTGCCGAGCAAGAGCGACATCGGCAGGCGCGCGTCGAGGCGCGTGAACCTGGTGCCGTCGAAGAGCAGGACCGAGTCGAGGTCGCCCTCGAGGATGGGGCTCGCCGACGGCACGCGCATGGGGCGCTTCAGGCGGATCTCGGTCTGCTGGAGCTGGCTCTTCGAGACGGAGCTATTGGCCTTGATGTTGCCGATGTAGGGCAGCGTCGCCTCGAGCGTCACGTCGTTGGTCGAGAAGCCGAGGCCGGCGTTGGCGTAGACGAGCTGCTTGGCCTCGCCCTTGATGTCGATGTCGCCGATTTTTGGCACATCCAGCGCAATTCGATCGACGGTCACGCGCATGAGGCCTTCGCGCGAGTAGGCCTCGAACTTGGCCATGGAGGGCGCGAAGCCGGGCAGGTCGTGGACCTTGGCGCGGCCGACGGCCGAGATGTGCGTGGTGTTGAGGTCGACGTCGAGGTCGAGCTGCTCGAGCGAGACGTTGGTGGTGAGGTCGACCGGCTTGTCGAGGTTGGCCTTGATGGCGCCGACGCCGTCGGGGCCGAGCTCGAGCGTGAAGAGGATGTCGATGCCGGTCTCGCTGCCGGGCGCCTTGACGGTGCCGTGGCCGCCGAGCTCGGTCAGCGACCAGGCGCCGTCGATGATGTCGACCTTGCCGTTGACGGTGCCCTCGAACATGCCGCTCGACGGCGGGATGCGGAGCTTGGCGCTGGTGAGGTCGAGGTGGCCCGACAGCGTGCTGCCGACGATCTTCATGTCCTTGCCGACGAGCTTGCCGAGCAGGTGGTGCTCGCCCGACATGTCGCCCGAGGTGGCGTCGACGATGCCGCTCATGAGGTCGAGGCGCACGCCGTGGAAGCTCGACTCGCCGCCCTCGAAGCCGGCCGGGAGGCGCATCTTGCCGTGCAGGCTGCCGAGGTCGAGGACGCACTGGCCGTCGTCGCCGACGTCGCCGGCGATGTCGAACTCGCCGGCGTCGAAGAGGCCGATGGGCCGGAGGCGGCCGCGGCCGGCGAGGTGCATCTTGCCGCCGTCGACCATGACGGTGGCCTGCGCGTTGAGAAGCGCCTTGCCGCGCTCGAGGCGGGCGTGGGCGCGCACCGACCAGTCCTCGCCGGTCTTCGTGGCGGTGATGGTGCAGGCGCGGTCGCTGAAGTCGCCGAGGCCGTCGAGCTTTGCCACGCCGCGGAAGCTCGGGCCCGACTTCACGAGCTTCAGCTCCTTCACCTTGCCGCGCAGCGCCTGCGAGACCTCGGCCAGCACGCCGACGTCGGCGCTCTCGCCGTCGAGCTCGGGCTCGGGCTCGGGCTCCGGCTCGGTCGTCGGCTCCTGGCTGACCTCGTCCTCCTCGCGCACGATCGGCGTGTCGAGGCCGAGCGCGTCCTGCTGCTCGGAGCGCGTCGACTCGGGCGCGAACGGCGTCGCCTTCCGGTGCTCGAGCATCGACTTCCGCGGGAACTGCCGATCGAAGACGCGTGAGGTCAGCATGGCTCGAGTCCGAGTGCAGGGGTGAACGGGTCCGCTCCTGCTCCACGCGATCGCCGGGCGGTACCCGCCACGCCGCGGTGACGACCGCACAGATGGCGGCCCTGCGGGGGGGTCGCCAGGGGGCGTCGTCAGCGGGCGTCGTCAGCGGGCGTAGCTGCCGAACTCCGAGTAGACCGCGCCGGGGCCGCCGGTCGGGCTCAGCGGCGCGGCGGTGACGGGGACGTCCTTGCCGTCGACGGTGAGGGTGACCTTGCCGACGCTGCGCTCGATGCCGTTCTGATAGAACGGCGTGCCGGGCGTGGGGCCGCGGTTGATGTAGAGCGACGGGCCGAGCTCGGCGAACGTCAATTCGAAAAGGTGCTTGTCGATCTCCAGGCGCGCGCTGACCGAGCCGTCGCCGCGCGTGATGGTGATCCGGGCCTTGCTGGTGCGCGCCAGCTCGAAGGGCGTGCCGGCGAAGATCTGCGGTCCGAGCCATGGGCCGACGACCTTGTCGTCGGCGGCGATGAAGCCGAACAGCTCGGGCGGCTTCTCGGGGTCGGGCTGCCAGGTGATCATGCCGGCGGCGCTCGAGCCGACCGGTGTGTGGACGACGTCGGCGACGTGGATGAGCACGTTCGGGTGGGGGGCGCCGGCGGTGCTGCCGAAGAAGTCGAGGCCGCCGTACCAGGACATCCAGCGCGGCGTCTCGATGCGCATGAACGCGAAGGGCGGGCTGGTCCACCACGCCTCGGCGGGCGCCGCGACGAGGGCCAGCCCCGCCAGCGCCGAGAGCGAAAGGACCTTGACGAACTTCATGCCGGCCTCGAGGGGTCCGGCCGCCGGACCCGTTCCCGACCAGTACACCGCCGATCGTCCCTCGCCAAAAATGAGAAAAGAAGTAGTCCTGACCCCAGGGGGCGAGACCCCCAGGGGCCGCGAGACCGCCTGGGTCAGGACTACTTTTTCTCATTTCCGTGCGCCCTCGGCGCGGGCTGTAAGGGTTGCTTACGGAGGCGGTGCCGGTGAAGCGGTCAAGCGCATGACTCCCGCCTCCCAGCTGAGCCCGTGGCGTCGCTCGGCGAGCTGCCGGCTTCGCTCGGGCGCCGCTTCGAGCCGGGGCCGGTGCTCGGCCGCGGCGGCATGGGCGTGGTGGTGCGCGCGCGCGACCGCTTCCTCGGCCGCGAGGTGGCGCTCAAGCTGGCGCGCCGCGGCGCGGCGGAGCGCGGACCGGCCAGCGACGATCGGGCGCGCGTCGCCGAGGAGTTCGCGCTGCTGGCGAGCCTCGATCACCCCGGCGTGGTGCGGGTGCGCGACCTCGGCCGCGCCACCGACGGCGGCGCCTCGACCTGGTGGATGACCTCGACGTGGTGGTCGGCGAGCGCCTCGACCGCTGGCTCGCGGCCGCGCCCGAGGCCGACGCCGTCGAGCGCCTGGCGGCCGATCTGCTGGCCACGCTGGCCTGGCTCCACGCGCGCGGCCTGGTCCACGGCGACCTCAAGCCGGCCAACATCATCGTCACCCGCGCCGCCTCGGCCGCCGGCCCGGACCGCCCCTGGCCGGTGCTCATCGACTTCGGCCTGGCCGGCGCCTTCGGCGCGGGACGCGGCCACCTCGGCGGCACCCGCAGCTACCTCGCGCCCGAGCTCGCCGAGCGCGCGGCCGACGGCACGGGCGGCCTGCCCGGCCCGCGCACCGACCTCTACGCCCTCGGCGTCGCGCTCGCCAGCACCCCGGCCCCGTGGTCCGACGCCTTCACCGCGCTGGTCGAGGCCTGCCGCGCGACCGATCCGACGGCCCGCCCGGCCACGGCTGGAGCGGCCGCGCCCTGCTCCCCAAGCGCTGCCGACCGACGCGTCGACGCGCCGCGCCTCGGCGCCCACGACGCCGCGACGCTGTGGGGCGACGCCGTCGCCGCGGCCGCCGAGCGCCTGGGCGGCGCCGTCGGCGGCGCCTGCGAGTTCCCTGCGCTCGCCCGGCCTCGGCGACGCCGCGCCGTTCGCGCGCGCTGGCGGCGCGGCTGGCCGCCCAAGGGCAGGGCGCCTGGCTCGTCGACGGCGGCGATCTCGACGTCTGGGCGCGCCTCGCGACCTGCCTCGGGACCGCCTTGCAGGCGCCCGCGAGCGTCGACCCGGCCGATCAACGCGAGGTGCTCGACGCCTTCGCCGACGCCGGTGCAGGCGCTCGCGGCGGCTCCGGGCGCGCGCATCGTGGCGGCCGACGTCGACCTGGCCGGGCCGGCGGCGCGCTACGTGCTGGCGCGTGCTCGAGGCGCGCGTGCTGGCGGGCGCGCTCCTGGCCGTCGGGCCGGACGTCACGCCGCGCCTCGAGCGCGGCGCCCTCGACGACGCGCGCGTGGTGGTCGTCCTGGCCGCCGATGGCGCGGCCCTCCGCCGCTTCGCCGCCGCCCACGGCGTGCGCCTGCCCGAGGGCGCCGCCGCCGGTCTGCCATTGGATGGCGTGCTCGCGGCCGCGGCCGGCCTCGGCGCGGGCGCGCTGCGCGGGCTCCTCGAGGCCTGGGCGGCGAGCGGCGTGCTGGTGCCCGACGGCGGCGATCACGCCTTCGACGCGGCCGCCTTCGCGCGCGCCGGGCTCGGCCAGGGCGCCCTGTGGAAGGACCTCTGGCCGGCCTTGTGGGCGGGTCTGCCGCCTGCCGCCCGGATCGTCGCCGGCGTGCTGGCCGCGCTCGGCGAGGCGCGCCCCGAGCTGGTGCTGGCGGCCTCGCTCGACGGCGCACCCGGGCTCGCGGCGCTTGGCGCGGCCGGCCTCCTGGCCCGCACCGCGGCCGGCGTGGCGCTTGCGCCGGCGGTCGCGCGCGCCCGCGCCGATGGCCTCTTGACGCTGGCCGGGCCCGACGCGGCGACGGCGGCGACCTACGTCGAGCTGCTCGCGCGCGAGCCGCGCAGCACGCCCAGGCCGCGGCGCTCGGCGCGCTGCGCCTCGGCGTCGGCGACGCGGCCGGCGCGGCCGACGCCTTCGACGAGGCCGCCGCCGGCGCTGCGCGGGCCTTCGACTGGGCCGCCGCCGGCGACCACGGGCTGGCCGCGCGCGCGCGCGGCGCTGGCGGCCGGCGACGGCGCGCGGGCCTTCGCGCGGGCGGCCCGCGCGCTGACGGCGCTGCGCGGCTCGGGCGGCGGACCGGCCCTCGAGGGCGCGCTGGCCGTGGCCGAGGCCGCCGCCGGTCAGGACCCCGAGCGTCAGTCCGAGGCCCGCCTGCTGCGCGCCCGCGCGCGCCTCGAGCTGGGCCAGCCGAGCGAGGCGCTGGCGCTGTGCGCCGAGCTCGCCGCGCGCCGCGACCTGGCCCGAGCGCCTGCGCATGGAGCTGTCGATCGTCCGGGGACCGCGCTCGCGCGCGGCGGCCAGCGCGCCGAGGCGCGGCGCGAGCTCGGCCAGGCGGCCGCCCTGGCCGAGGCGGCCGGCGACCTCCACGCCCTTGGCCGCGTCGCCAACAACCTCGGCATCCTGGCCTTCCACGAGGGCGACCTCGAGGCCGCCGCCGACGCCTGGGCGCGGGCGGCGCGCGCCAAGGACATGACCGGCGATCGCCGCGGCCAGCGCATCGGCCTCGCCAACCGCGGCTCTGCGCTGCGCGAGCTGGGGCAGCTCGTACCCGCCTGGCAGGCGGCCGGCGAGGCCCTCTCCCTGGCCACCGCCATCGGCGACATGGTCGGCCGCGCCACCGGCCACCTGGCCCGCGCGCAGCTGGCCCTCGACCTCGGCGCCGCCGACCTGGCCGCCTCCGAGCTCGTCGCCTTCGACGCCGCGCCGTGGCGACCCGACCTCGTGAAGGGCGACGGCGAGAACGTGAAGACGCGCCTGGCGCTGGCGCTCGGCGACCGGGCCGGCGCCGCGGCGCGCGCGCGCGCGACGCTCGCGACCCTGTACGAGGCGGCGGTGCTGGCCGAGGCCGGCGCGCTGCTGCTGGTCGCCGACCCCGATCGCGCCGACGCGCCGCCGGCCGAGCACGCCATGGGCGCGCTGGCCGCGCTCGACGAGGCCGCGCGCGCGCTGGTGCTCACCCGCGCCGGGCGCTGGTCGAGGCCCGCCCGGCGCTTACCGCAGCCGCCGAGCGGCTCATGCCGACCGCGCCGCCGGCCGCCACCGTGGCGCTCGGGCCGCTCATCGCCGCGGCCGAGCTGCTCGAGCTCGACGCCCTTGCCGAGCGCCTCGGGGCCGCGGCCCAGGCCACGCTCAGCGCCCGGCTCGCGGCCGCTCGCGCCGTCCTCGGCCGCGCCGCTCCGGCGGGCGCCGCGGTCGTCGCCGCGCTCGGCCTCGAGCCGGCGGCACGCTTCCTGCTCAGTTCGACGCCGCGGCGCTGGCCGCAACGGACGAACCTCTGATGGTCACGACGCTCGAACCGCACGACACGGCGCTCGCCCTGGTCCTCGATCAGCTGGCCGGGCCCGATCTGTTCGACCCGCGCGCGTGGGCCGCGGCGCTGCGCCGGACCGGCCAGGCCGCGCGCTGCGAGGTTCACCAGCCCGGCACCGGGCCCGGCACGGTGGCCATCGCGCTCGAGATGGAGCGGCCTCACGACGGTGGCGCGCCGCCGCGCGCGCGCTTCGCCGACTTCGTCGCGGCCGGGCGCGTGCCGTTCGAGGCGCGCGAGCCGAACGGCGCCTTCGAGGTGCTGGGCGTCGCGCTGCCCGAGTCGGGCGGCGCCGTCTTCTGGAGCTGGGCGCCGGGGCGCGGGCCGCGCGAGGCGCGCGCGTTCGCGGCGCTGGCCCGCGTGCTCGACGTGGCGCTGGCGCTGGCGCGCACGCGGCAGGCGAGCGATCGGCTGGCCGAGCGCCTGGCCAAGGCCGAGGCCGCGCACCGCGACGAGGTGACGGCGCTGCGCGAGGCGCTCGAGCAGTCGCAGAGCGCGCTCGAGCTGCGCTACGAGTACGGCGGCGTGGTGCACCGATCGCCCGGCATGCGGCGCGTGCTGGAGACGCTCGACAAGGTCACCGATCGCGATCTGCCGGTGCTGGTGCTCGGCGAGTCGGGCGTCGGCAAGGAGCTCGTGGCGCGCGCGCTCCACGTCAACGGGCCGCGCAAGGCCGGCCGCTTCGTGGCCGAGAACTGCGGGGCGATCCCAAAGGATCTTTTCGAATCGACCTTCTTCGGCCACGTGAAGGGCGCCTTCACCGGCGCCATGGCGCCGCGTCAGGGCCTGTTCGAGCAGGCGCACGGCGGCACGCTCTTCCTCGACGAGGTGGGCGAGCTGCCGCTCGAGCATCAGGTGAAGCTGCTGCGCGTCCTGCAGGAGCGCGTGGTGCGGCCGGTCGGATCGAGCCGCGAGGTGCCGGTCGACTTCCGCCTCGTGGCCGCCACCAACCGCGACCTCGAGCAGCTCGTGAAGGAGGGGCGCTTCCGCGAGGACCTCTTCTATCGGCTGGCGGTCGTGCGCGTGTCGGTGCCGCCGCTGCGCGAGCGGAAGGACGACATCCTGCCCATCTGCGAGCACCTGATGGAGGTCCACGGCGCGCGCCTCGGCAAGCGCCCGCGCCTCTCGCCCGAGGCGGCCGACCGACTTCAGGCGCACACCTGGCCGGGCAACGTGCGCGAGCTCGAGAACGAGATCTTGCGCGCGCTGGCGCTGTGCGACGGCGACGTCGTCAAGGCGCGCCACTTCTCGCTGGCGGTGCAGCGCGCCGGCGGCGGCGGCCCGCCGAAGTCCGAGCCCCGGAACGGCGGCGGCGGTGGCAACGGCGCCGGGTCCGCATCGGGCGGAGCCATCGAGCCGCTCGACGTCACGCTCGGCCGCGTCGAGAAGGAGGCGCTCAAGCGCGCGCTCGAGGCGACCGGCGGCCAGAAGGCCGCGGCCGCGCGCCTCCTCGGGCTGTCGCGCCCCGGCCTCGACGCCAAGCTCGCGCGCCACGCCATCGACGCCCGAAGCTTGAAACGAGACCCCAGATGATCCACGAGATGAGCCACGCAGGAGCCCGCATGCTCGATCGCATCACCCGTCGCGCGCCCTCGCTCGCGACCCTCGTCGCCTTGATGGGCGGGCTCGCCGGCGCCTGCGACGGCGGCTCGGACGCGCTCCGGCCCGACCGCGACGCGACCGCCGCGACCGCGCCCGACGCCGACGCGACGCAGGTCGTCCCGGACGCCGGCGACGCCTTCGACCCGTCCTCGGTCGATCAGATCTCCGTCGGTCCGACGGCGTGCTGCCTCACCATGGACGGCATGCGCGCCGTCTGGTCCGAGGGCGGCGACCTGTGGATGGTCCGGCTCGACACCGGCAAGAAGGAGCCGCTGGTGGTGGCGCCCGGCGTCCAGAAGGACCCGGTCCTCGACGGCGATCGGCTGGTGTGGGCCGACCAGCGCGGCGGCGACTTCGACCTCTGGACGCTGACCTTCGCCAACGGCGTGGCCGGCCAGCCGGTGCTCCTGCGCGGCGGCGCCGGCGACCAGGATCAGCCGGCCGTGTCGGGCTCGCGCGTGGTGTGGATCGGCCGCGACAACGCGCCGTACTCGCCGCTCGAGGCCGAGGTCTACGCCCTCGACCTGCGCGTGGCGAATTCGGAAAGGCGCTTGACCACCGACGCCTTCGAGCAGACCCAGCCCGACGTCGACGGCGACAAGGTGGTGTGGGCCGACTACTCGCTGTCGGTCGCCGGCCAGTACCTCCCCGAGGCCGACCCGCTCAGGAACAACGCCGACATCCTCGGCTTCGACCTCGCCACCGGCCTGGCCTTCGAGGTCACGCGCGACCCGTCGAAGCAGCTCGCGCCGACCATCGACGGCGACGTCATCGCCTGGCTCGACTGGCGCGGCATCAACCCCGAGCCGAAGTACAGCGAGTTCCAGGTCTTCGCGCGCCGCCTCGGCGACCCGCTCGAGCGCCGCCTGGCCTGGTCGTCGTGGGACCGCCCCGAGCTCTGGCGCCGCCCGGCCGTGGCCCACGGCATCGTGGTCTTCATCGCCGAGCCGACGACGCCCATGAGCGGCTTCGCCACCAGCGTGCTGGCGGTGCGCGCCGACGGCGGCGAGCCCTGGCTCGTGTCGGGCTCGACCTCGGTCCTCGACTCGGTCGTCACCGACGGCGAGAACGCGGCCTGGATCGGCGCCGGCACCCTCGGCCACGCCCCGGTCGAGTCGCTTCAGCCAGCCGTCGCAGGTCGTCCTTGCGCCGATCGGCCGGCCTCTCTATGGTCGCCCATCATGCGCCCGACCCCCTCTCTCGCGCTCTGCCTGCTCGCGCTCGCCGCCTGCGGCGACGACGCCAAGACCAGCGACACGTCGAGCGACAGCGCCTCGACCACCGACGCGACCGTCGCGAGCGACGTCGTCCCCGACGCGCTCGACGACTCGGTCGCCGACAGCGCCGACGCCCCCGACTCGCCCGACACGTCGAGCGACGCGCCCGACACGTCGAGCGACGCGCCCGACGCGCCCGACGCGGTCGACCCGTTCGACCGCGCCCCGGCCACGCTCAGGGTGACCGAGCGCGCCTACGTCGGCAACCCGGCCCAGACCAACGTCGGCGGCACGCTGTGGTCGGCCGAGCCGCCCGAGAACTGGGTGCTCCAGGCCGAGGACGGGCCGTGCAAGCTGTGGTTCGGCGAGAACCCGTTCTGCTCCGTGCCCTGCGAAGGCGCCCTCTGCACCGCCGTCGACGAGTGCACGCCCTACCCGGCGGCCGAGAGCGCCGGCACCCTCACCATCAGCGACGGCGCGACCCCCGTCGACTACCCCTTCAACGGCACCGGCTACGGCGAGCTGAAGGACGGCGCGCTCTTCGCGGCCGGCGCGACCGTCACCTTCAGCGCTCCGGGCGACGCCTTCCCGGCCTTCAGCGGCAGCGTGGTCATGCCGCCGAAGCTCGTGCCGGGCGACCTCACGGCGCTCGACCTCGACGGCGCCGAGCCGCTGACGATCACGTGGGAGCCGCCGGCCGCGGCCGGCGCGGGCGACACGCAGGTGCGCATCCGGCTCCAGGCCGATCGCGGCCAGCACGGCCGCCTCCCGACCGCGGCCCTCGAGTGCGTCGTGTCCGACACCGGCTCGTTCACCATCCCCGAAGATCTGCGCGATCAGTACTCGGCCGAGTCGCTGTGGGGCTGCGGCAAGTGCCCCCAGTCGTTCATCACCCGCTTCCGCCGGACGCGCGTCGCGGTCGGTGACGCGGGCGCGCACGTGGTCGACCTGTGGGCCGAGTCCGAGGTCCCGTTCCTGCTGACGCCGTGGTCGACCGTCGCCCCCCGCTGAGCGAGGCCCGGCCGCGGAAGAAGCTCGGCCCGGGGCTCCGCCTCCTGGCCGCGCTGGCCGTGCTGGTCGCGTTCGCCATCGCGCTCTTCGGCGTGTGGGTCGGGACGTCGCTGGCCATCTACAAGGATGGTCCGCTGTGGCTCGTCATCGTCGGCGCCGTGCTGTGCTTCGGCATCGTGCCGCTCGCCTGGGAGCTGTGGGCCGACCGCCACCAGCGCGGCGGCCGCGTGCAGGACACCATCCTGCGCAGCGCCTTCCTGAGCCTCGCGTTCCTGGTCGTCCTGCTGGCGACCCACCCGAAGACCGCCTTCGAGGCGCTCGCCACGCGCGGCGACTGGTTCCTCGGCGACGCCCGCGGCGGCCCGGCCGACGACGTGCGGCGCTTCCTCCACTCGGCCGCCAACGGCCTCGAGTGGCTGAACGACCTCGTGCGCGAGAAGGCCTTCCGGCTGCCGAAGGACGACCCCGATCGCGTCGCCAGCGAGAAGGCCCAGCCCGTCCCGCCGAGCGTCGCGCCGACCGTCGCACAGCCCGAGCCGGCCGAGGCCGAGGACGTCGCGCCGTCGACCTTCCCCATCGCCGGCAGCGTCGCCGGCTGGCCGCTGCCGGACGCCATCCACCCCGCCGTCCTGGCCATGCCGGACTCCGAGAAGACGAGCGTCGAGAGCGTCGGCCGCTACCTCCGCGACCACGTCAGCGACCCGCTCGGGCGCGTGCGCGCCATCCACGACTTCGTGGCCACCTGGGTCGACTACGACGCGGCCGGGCTCGCCGACGGCTCCTACAAGGATCGCCCCAACGACGCCGCCAGCGTCTTCCAGCGCCGCACCAGCGTGTGCGAGGGCTACGCGCGCCTCGCCACCGCGCTCGGCAAGGTGACCGGCGACGAGGTCGTCTTCGTGTCGGGCGACGCGCGCAAGGCGAGCGACTACAGCGACCTGCCGTCGCTCGACGCGCTGCCGGCGAGCGACGTCGGGCACGCCTGGAACGCGGCCAAGGTGGGCGATGGCTGGCTCCTCTTCGACGCCACCTGGGACGCCGGCAGCGTCAGCGGCACCACCTTCACGCGCGAGTACCGGACGGTCTACCTCTTCACGCCGCCCGAGGTCTTCGCCGTCGATCACCGGCCCGACGACGATCGCTACCAGCTCCTCGCGGCTCCGCTCGACCGCGGCGCGTGGCTGTGCCAGCCGCTCTACCGGCCGCGCGCCTTCAGCTACGGGCTGCGCCTGGTGGCGCCCGAGGGGCCCATGACCACGGCCAGCGGCAAGCTCAGCCTGACCGTCGACAACCCGAAGCGCAGCTTCGTGTGGCTCGGCCTGAACCGCGAGGGCACGGGCCACATCGACTGCGGCGAGCCGAGCAACGCCGCGCGCGCCGTCCTCGAGTGCCCCATCACCGAGGCCGGCCGCGCCGAGGCGGTGCTGTTCGTGGCGCCGCGCCGCTACACCACCTACGAGACGGCGCTCTCGCTCATCGTCGACGGCACGCCGCCCTGAGCGGGCCGCACGCCGCGCACCCGACCTGCCTCACTTGTGGTCCTTGTCGTGCTCGTCGATCTCGATCTCGTGCGTCTCGATGAGGCGCGCGATGCGCGCGCGCCGGATGGCCTCGGTCTCGGCCGGCGTCTCGAGGATCTCGCCGCGGCGCGTGAAGAAGCGGACGATGGGATGGACGCCCTTGGGCTCGTGGAAGCCGAGGTCGAGGCGCAGCTCCTCCGACGGGAGGAAGCCGTTGTCGTGCGGCGTGATGAGCGCGAAGCCGCGCGGCGCGAGCCAGTAGCCGACGATCTTCTTGGCGGCGTAGTCGATGACGAACAGCTCGCGCACGCCGATGCTCTCGTAGCGGTCCTTGACGTCGGCCGGCGAGCCGGCTGCCACGATGAGGATGTCGGGCCCGCCCTCGTCGGCCACCGACCACGTCGTGCGCGCCTCGTCGCTAGTGTTGATGGCCACCAGCACGGTCGGCGTCACCGTCGTCCCGTCCTCGAAGACGAGCGGGATGTCGGCCGCCACGAACACGTCGCCGTGGTTCCGGAACTGCTGTTTCAGGGCTTCGCTCAGGATGTGGGACTGTTCCATCGGGGCCTCCTCGAACGCCGACAGCATAGCCCGCCCGCGCGCGACTGACTACCCGAGCCGGCCGCCGCGCGCGTCCGCCCGGCGTTCTCCGTATCAGTGCCCGGTCGCGCCGCCGTCGACGCGGTCGAGCGCGCCGAACGCGCGCTGGTGATCGGCCAGCCACGCGGTGAGGAAGCGGCGGTAGCGCGCCGCCCGCTCGGGTTCGTCAAGCGACTTGTCCTTCTGCTCGGCCGGGTCGGTGCCGAGGTCGTAGAGCTCGAGGCGGTCGCCGTCCTCGAGGATGGCCTTCCAGTCGCCGTGGCCGACGGCGACCTCGAGCGAGCGCTGATCGGTGAACGCCACCGCCGGCGGCGAGCGCGGCTCGAGCAGCGAGCGGCCGGCCATGAGCGGGTCGGGCGGCATGCCGAGGAGCGCGAGCAGCGTCGGCGCCAGGTCGGCCAGCGTGCCGCGCTGCGGCGCGCGGCGCTGGGCCCCGCTCATGCCCGGCAGCACCAGCGCCAGCGGCACGTGCAGGTTCTCCTCGTAGACGAAGAGCGTGTGGGCGAAGTTGCCGGGGTGCTGCTGGAAGGCCTCGCCGTGGTCGCCGTAGATGATCCACACGACGTCGTCGGCCAGGTGGCGGTCGGCGATGCCGGCCATGAGCTCGCCGAGCGCGGCGTCGCCGACGGCCAGGTCGTTGAGGTAGGCGTCCTCCTCGGAGACCTCGACGAAGGGGCGCTTGGCGTCGCCCGGCGCGCGGTAGGGGTGGTGGCCGGCGATGGGCAGGTAGTCGAGGAAGAAGGGCTTGCCGGCCGGCAGGCCGTCGATCCAGGCGAGCGCCTTGCGCACCGTCTCGCGGTCGTCGGTGCCGAACGACGTGCGCGCCTCGCCGCCGATGTCGCCGGCGTCGAGCATGACGTCGAAGCCGCGGTCGGCGATGACGTCGGCCATGCCGAGGTAGGCGAACCAGCCCGAGTGGAAGAGGCCGGTGGCGTAGCCCCGGCCCTGCAGGGCGCGCGGCAGGCAGCTCGCGCGGTGCACGCTCGCGGCGTGGCGCCTGGCCTTGGCGCGCGGCAGCGGCCACTGGCTGCAGAGCGCGGCGAAGTAGCCCTTGATGCTCTCGGGGTAGGTGGTCCAGATGCGATCGAAGAGCACGCCGTGGGCCATGAGGCGGCCGAGGTTCGGCATCGGGTCGCGCTCGTCCTCGTCGTCGGGCAGGCGCCAGGCGGGGAGGTAGCGCGCGCCGGTCGACTCGAGCGCGACGACGATGACGCTCTTTCCCTCGGCGCGGCCGGCGAGGTCGCGCAGATCGAGGCTCGGGCCGGCGTCCTCGAGGTGGAGATCGGCCTGGCTGGCGGGCGCCAGCGGGGCCTCGGGCATGGCGCTGGCGATCAGCGCCAGGACGGCGTTGCGATGCACGCCGAGCAGCGGCGTCTTGCCGCTGGCGAGGAGGCCGATGATGGCGGTGACGCCGAGCGCGTAGAGCGCGGTCGGCAGGCGATAGGGGCGGGCGAGGCGCGCGACCAGCGCGAAGGCCGCCAGCGGGGCGAGGCCGCCGACGATGTTGCCGAAGGTGAGGTAGCCCAGCACCGAGTCGGAGAGCTTGGTGTCGACGGCGGCCAGCATGTCGGCCGTGAGCGGCGTCGACAGGTAGCGCGCCACCGGCACGTTGAACGCGGCCCACAGCGTGACCAGCGCGCCGAGGACCCAGAAGGTGCGGCCGGAGAAGGTGGCGGCGCGCGGCCGACCGCCGAGCCAGCTGGCCAGGCCGAAGTCGGCCAGCAGGAGGCCCAGCACCAGCAGCGCGTCCTGCCAGAGCAGCACGAAGGGCACGAGCGCCGAGGCCGGCGGCGCCACGCCGTCAGCGCCGGCGCGCAGCAGCACGACGGCCAGCTTGGCCACCGCCAGCGCCACGAAGAGCGCGGCCGCGCGGCGCAGCGGCGGCAGCGCGCGCGTGGTCCGCCGCAGCATCTGCGTCGTCGTCGCTCGCACCTTGCGCCGGACCGGCTCGGCCATGGCCGCGCAGAGCATCGGAGCGGGTGGGCTTTGTCAAGTCGCGGTGGCCGTGCGAGACAGGGCCGGTGACCGAGCATCACCGGGGACCGCATCCCGAGGACGGCGCGCTATTCGCGGCGGCGCTCTGGCCGATGCTCGGCGAGGCGTCGGACGATCTGGCCTGGCTGCTCGGCCGCGGCTACGGCATGGCGGCCGCCCTCGGGCTGGTGGGGAACCGCTTCCAGCTGGCCGATCGCCAGCGCACGGCGCTCATGCGCTCGGTGTGCACCGCTTCGGCGCGGGCCGCTCGCGCGGCGCGCCACCTGAGCCCGGCCGCGGCGCGCGGCGCGACGCTGTGGCTCGACGGCTTCAACGTCATCATGACGGTCGAGGCGGCGCTGGCCGGCGGCACGCTCCTGCGCGGGCGCGACGGCTGCATCCGCAACCTGGCGCCCATGCACACGAGCTATCGCAAGGTGGTCGAGACCGAGGCCGCGCTCGGCCACATCGGAAAGGTGCTTTCCGATCTCGGCGTGACCGACGCGCGCTGGCTCCTCGATCGCCCGGTGTCGAACAGCGGCCGGCTGCGCGCGCTGATGCTCGACGTGGCGGCGGCCGCCGGCTGGTCGTGGGACGTCGAGCTGGCGCCGCACGTCGACTACACGCTGAAGACGGTGGCGCCGCCCGGCGTGGTCGCCACCACCGACAGCGTCATCCTCGACGCCTGCGGTCCGTGGCTCGACGTGGCGCGCCTGACCATCGCCGCCGCCGTCCCCGACGCGCCCATCATCGCCGCCTTCGGCGACGGCGCCTGAGGCGCCGGCCGCGCCCACCGAGGCGGATGGCCGACGTCGAGGCGCGGCGGAGGTTCACTCGGGCAGCGCGAAGACCATGAACACCGTGCCGCGCGTGAGATCGACGGTCAGGCCGAGCTGCCCGTCGTCGGTGAAGGGGCTCGCGAAGCCGCACTCGCGGCTCGGGCCGACCGGCGACGGGAACGGCGACAGCGTCGACCAGCGGAAGTCGAGCACCGTATCGACCGCGCCGCCGCCGCTGGGGATGGTCGCGTCGCTGTGCAGCACGAGATGCGGCGTGCCGGCGGCGTCGATGATCCAGGCGGCGCGCGTGTCGTCGTCGAGGGTCGCGCCGAAGGCGATGTCGCCGCGCGCGTTGCGCTGGTAGTCGAGGTCCAGGAAGCGCAGGCTGCGGCCCGCCAGGCCCGGCGCCGGCGTCTGCGCCTGCACGACGACGTGGGCCGCCGTGTCGAAGGTGAGGAGCGTCGGCACGCCGTCGAGCCTGTCGGCGAAGACGATGACGCCGTCGTCGCCGATGCGCGGCGGCCGCGGGTTCCAGTCGTCGAAGCTCTGGCCGTCGACCAGGGTCGTGGCCGGCAGGACGAGCGCGGCGCCCGTGCTGGCGCTCCAGCGCCACAGGCCGTTGCGATCGACGAAGGCGAGCTCGCCGTGGGCGTTGGCCGAGTAGCCGCTGAGGGTGTCGACGGCCACGCCGTCGTGGACCTCGCCGTCGACGGCCACGCGCGCGAGCTGGCCGGGAGCGCCGAAGAGCAGCGGCGCGACGTTGCCGATGGCGCTGCCGTGCACGGTCGGCTGCATGGCGACCTTGCCGTCGCGCGTGAAGCAGACGCTCTGCTCGCCGGGGTCGGCCACGATCACGTCGGCGGCATAGCCGGGGGCGGCATCGCCATGGAACAAGAGCGGCACGAGCGCGCCCGGCTTGCCGATCCAGGCGCCGTCGCAGACGGTGCAGGGAGCCGCAAGGCGCGCCGTGAAGACGATGCTGCCGTCGTTGCGGTAGCGCAGCGCCATGGCCGACTCCACGCCCTCGCTCGTGCCCGGCAGCGCGACGTTCTCGGCGGCGACGACCGCGGTGGGTGCGGTCGTGACGACGTGGGCCATGCCGTTGAAGTCGACGGTGTCGAGCCCCATCAACACGGTGGTGTCGTTGCCGATCACGCTGAAGAAGCCGAAGTAGTCGCCGCCGGGCGGCGTGACGCCGATGGGGTCGCCCTGCTGCGCCACGATGGCGAGCTCGCGGCTGTGGGTCGTCGCCACGAAGGCGCGATAGTCATCGCTGGTCGCGCCGGTGAGGACGCCCTCCAGGACGACGACGCCGCTGTCCGTGAGGTTGCCCTCGAGCCCGTCGAAGCCCGGCCGGCCGAGCTGCGAGGCGGCGTACAGCGCGCGCGGCGCGGGCAGGTCGGCCGTCACGTCGGGTGCGCTCGAATCGGCCACGTCGGGGGCTTCCGTCGTGTCGCCGACGTCGCTCGGGGCGGTGGTGGCGTCGACCGCGTCGCTGGGCGCAGTCGCGTCGTCGACCGCGTCGTCCGCGTCGGACGCGGTCGCGTCGCCGCCGTCGGAGGCGTCGGCGTCCGCGCAGTGTCCCGCGTCGGGCACGCTGTCGTGGGGGTCGCGCTCGTCGACCAGGCAGTCGCCGTCGGCGTCGGCCGTGGCGCTCTCGATGATGTCGGGGCGACCGTCCCCGTCCTGATCGCGCGCCACGCCGTCGACCACCTCGCTCCCGTCGGGCCGACCGTCGCCGTCGCTGTCGGGGGCGAACGGGTCCGATCCGAGGCCGGCCTCGACGCCGTTGGTGAGGGAGTCGCCATCGTCGTCGCCGCTCGGGTCGAGGCACTGGCCGTCCCAACACAGGCCGCTCGCGCAGGCCGCCGCCTCGTCGCAGGTGCCGCCGTGCGCGGGTCGGCTGGGGTCGCCGCAGGCGGCTCCGAGCCATGCGGTGAGGACGAGCGCGAGCGAGCCGAGGAGCCATGCGGCGGGGTGCATGGCCACGACGCTACGACCAGGCACGCGTCGCGCGCAAGACCCGCGCGGCCTTCGACGCACGGTCCCGGCCAGCGGGCGTGCGGCCCGCGCGAGCTCACCCTTGGGCCGAGTCGCCGCGCCTGAACGCCGCGATGGCCTGGTTGAACAGGTCGACGATCTCGGTCGCGGTCACCGGGGCTCCCCGTTGCATCGCCCCGTACTGGTTCGTGGCCTGGGCGTTGAGGCGGTAGCCCTCGCTCCATGCCGCCTTCGCTTCCGGTGTGATCTCCGCGTCGCGCTTGCCGGCGTGCATGCCGTTGCACTTGCCCTGGGCCATCGCGGCGTTGTTCTTGGCGGCGTCGATCAGCGTGCGGTCGCCGTCGCTCACGTGGCTCGCGCCGCCCCCGCTGGCGCCGGGATAGAACGCGAGGCCCTCCTTGAAGTGCGCGATGGCGAAGCCGAAGTCCTCGCTCGCCGACTGCCCCTCGGCCGCCAGCGTCGACACGATCTTCGGGTCGATGCGCGAGGCATACCGTTCCGCGCTCACCTGCTTGGCCACGCCTTGATCGTAGCAGGTCCGCGCGTCGGCGCGCGGGCTCGTCTTCAGGTGCTTCTCGAGCTCGGACCGGAGCGACTCGGCCTTGGACCTCTTCACCGGCACCTGGGCGCCGATGTCCTGGGCCTGCGCCTCGAACTTCTCGTCGTGGGCTGCCTGCTCCTTCACCGGATCGTAGCTCTGCACATAGGACTTCTCCTCCTTCTTCTTCGCGTGCATGACCGCCGGGCCGGTGCCGAGCCTGCCCAACGCCTTCTCGCGGGCCTCGTCCGCCTTCGCGAGCACCTCGGGCTTGTTCGGGTTCTTGAAGGCGTGCGCGGCGCTGAAGCGCGCAGCGTCCGGTTGCAAGCGAACGAAGTTGGTCGGCGTGCCGACCCCATAGTCGCCGTGCAGCTTCAGGATGGTCCCGTAGGCCGCCTCCCACTGCGCGTAGAGCGCCTTCAACTGCGTCACGAGTGCCGTCACGTCCGCGGCGTCACCGGTGCCGACCGCGTCGTCCTCGCCGACGATGTCGGCGATCTGCGCGAAGAACTTGTCGGCCTGCTCCTTCGAGGTCGAGCACACCGTGAGATTGGCATTGTAGTCGCGGAGCGCCTTCTCCTGATCGAGGACGTCCGCGTCCTTGCCCGCGAGCCTGCCCTTCAAGAGCTCGGCCTCGCTCTGGCGCCGGCTCACCTGGGCCAGCATCTCCTGGATGTCCCCGCCGTGTTCGAACTCTTCGGTCCTGGCCGACGCGGTGTAGACCGTCTGATAGAGCTCCTGGCAGCGCCTGATGACCTCGTCGCAGGCCGCGGTCTGCGCGGCGACCTGCTTGTCGAGCTCGGCGCGTAGTCCTGCGTCCTCGCATGCAGTCCACTGTTCGACGAAGGCCGTGACCGGCTTCAGCGGGTTGCCGACCGTCAGCGCCACGAACTCGTCCTTGCTCGCCGCCAGCGACTCGGGGAGCTCGTAGCGGTGCCCGCCACCGGCGTCGCCGGTGCCACGGACCGTCGCATAGATGACGTCGTCGCGGCCGGCCTTCTTCGTGCCGACGAAGTCGGCGAGGATGTTGGCGACCTTCGACGTGTCGCCGCCCGCCGCCCGCACGCGGCTGCGCACCTTCATCCAGTCGTCACGGATGTCGCCGTCGCCCGTGTGGTTCCCCCAAGCGCCGGCGTCGTCGCTCTCGGCCTTCGCGATGAGCGCCTGCAAGTCGCCCTTGCTCAAGACCATGCCGGCGACGTTGGTGTTGTCTTCGTCGAGCTCCTTGCCCGATCCGCCGATCTTTTTGTCAATTCGATTGACAATCTGATTGCCGAGGTTCGTGGTCTCATTGGTCTGGTGCACGTCGACTGCGTCCTCGCCGTCGACCTTCATCGCGGTGGCCTGCTCGGTGTTCGTGTCGCTGTAGGTGAAGCCGGCCGCCGACACGGACCCGCCTTGCGAGTTGTGCCCCTCTCGCTCCTCGCCGGTGAGCCTGCCTTCCTTGTCGTAGTGCTTGGTCGAGGAGCGGCCCGCGCCTTGCTCGAAGTTGACGGCGAGCGCATCGCCTCCGAGGGTGAAGCCCTGCGTGTCCTTCTGGTCGTCGGAGGTCGTCTCGCTGTGCTCGCCGCGCAGCTCGGGGTGCGAGTCCGCGAACGCCTTCAACGCCGCCTGGGTCCTGCACGCGCGGAGTTCGGCAAATGCGCCCTGGTCCTTGGCCGGGTCGAGCGTGAAGACGTAGACCGCGCCCGTTCCGTGGGCGTTCGAGTGGCCGACAGACATGCCGACCGCGCCCGAGTTGACGCTGCCGCCGACGCTCGTCGTCGTCTTGTCGGAAACACCCGCGGTCACGATCAACTTGCCGTCCTTCTTCTGGACGCCGAACTTGATCTCCACCGCTTCGGACGCGCCCGCGTTCAAGCCGACCGGGCCGACCGAGCCGCCTAGCTTGCCTCCCGCCTCGCCCGACACGTCGAGCTCGACCGAGGCGCCTTCCGGCAGGTTCGCGATCTCGTTCGGGTCGCCGAGTATGGCGTTCATGCGCTTGCACATCTGCGCCGCGGCGTCGTAGCCGGCCTGCTCGATGTGGTCGCGATAGCCCTGGACCTCGCTCTCGAGCATCTCCTGTCCGAACTGGCCCATGACGTTGCCCGACGCCGAGACCGATCCGTTGACGCCGGCCTTCGTGCCTCCGCCGTCGGACTTCTCCTTCGACGCATTGGCGCCGAGCGAGGCCCCGAGGTTCACGGTGACGAGCACGCGCACCTTGGGCGGATCGGACTTGGCGATCGGCTGCACGAGGAACTGCACCTTCCCATCGCAGGCGGCCTTCGCCCCGTAGCTCGTCGTGCTCTTGCCGCCACGGGCGTCCGTCGTCTCGCGCTTGCGATCGGTGCCGGCTCCGGCGTTCGAGCCGACGCCCTTGCCGTTCTCGTCGTCGAGCTTCGAGGCACCCACGTTGACGCTCGAGGACTTCTCGTTGCCGTCCTTGTCCGTCACGCTGCGCGCGGACGACGCCGACGCGCCGTCGAGCCCGACGTGGATCTTGTCCGTGTCGGTGGTCTTCGTGCCGGCCGCGTCCGTCTTCGAATTCGTCTTCGTGTTGTCGAGGCCGGATGAGCCGAGACTCATCTTGTTCGAAGAGCTGGTGCTCGTCGTCTGGCCGTTCTGTGTCTTCGTCTCCGAGCTCGTCGTCGCCCGCGTCAGGCCGCCGGCGCCGAGGGTCGTGCTCTTCGAGCTCTCCTTCGTCTCGGAGTCCTCCCCCATGACGAGTGTGTCGCTCTGGCTCGTCTTTTTACCGAGCCCGCCGTCCACGTAGCCACTCGTCTTCGTCGTGCTCGAGGTCGCGGCGATGTCGTCCTTGACGATGCTGCTCTCGGTCGTGTCGGTCGTGCTCGTGAGCGAGGACGTCTTCGTGTTCGTCACGGTGCTCGCGGCCCCGTTCTTCACCTCGGAGACCGTGTCCGAGCGGCGCTTCGTGCCCGAGCCGCCGCCGGGCAGGTTCACGTCCACGTAGCCATTGTCGACGCTCGGGCCCTTCTTGAATCCGACCGCCGCGTCGTCCTTGCCGTTCCAGGACTCCTGCTCCGTTTCCGGCCCGCTGTCCTCGGCCGTCCCGTATCTGGCACCGAGCTGTTTCAGTCGCGCGCTGGACGTGGCTGGGTTCTTGGCCGTGTCGAGCTCCGCGCTCGCCTTCTGGATGGTCGTGTTGATGCGGCCATAGTCGGTCTCGAGCGTCTTCTTCCGCGCCTCGAGCGCGGCGAGCGCCTTCTTGTCCTCGTCGCTCGGGTCCGTCTTGGCCTTGGCGATGGCAATCTTCTCGTCGAGCGGGTCGCGCTCGGCGATGATCACCTGGAGGTCGTCCTTGGCCCTGTTCCGGCGGTCGTTGATGGCGCAGATCACCTGCGTGCGCGCGTCGCTCTCGGGCGGTGGGACCGCGGGTCGGTCGCCGTCGGAGGCGATGTCGGCGGGTGCCGGCGTGGTGTAGTCGGGGCTCCGGAGGGGCGCCGCCACCGGCTCGGGATCGAAGGGCGAGTCCGTCTGCGGTGGCGCGTCGGGCAGCAGCGTGGTCCGCTCGGCGTCCGCCCGCTGCACCGCTTTCCGCTGGACCGCGCCGGCCCCGGCGCCGCCCGCCGCGTACGGGTCGAGCAGCGCCTCGGCCGACTTGCCCTGCACCACCGCGTCGGCGACCTGGTCGGCGTGGCGCTCGTAGCGATCGCCGATGGCGCCGATGCCGCCCTCGAGCGACACGCCGCGCTTCTGCTGGATGACGTGGGCCGCCTCGTGGGCGGCGGTATGCAGCGACGGCGGGCCCCTGAAGGCGACGGCCTTGCCGCTCGCGTAGGCGTCTGCACCCATGTCGCCGCAGGCGGCGCTGGCGCTCGCGCCGGTGTGAGCGCGGACGTCGGAGACGTCGTGGCGACCGAAGGCACGCTGGATGGCGCCGAGGTGGGGCAGCGCGCCGCCGCCGCCACCGACGCCTCGCGCCGCCGCGGCGTGGACCTCGTCGGCGCCGCCGGTGGCGCCTCCCCGGCTCTGCACGGGCTCTTGGGTACGACGGCTGATTCGCTGTTGCATCGAGGGTGCTCCTGCTCCGAGCGGCGAGTCCTGCGTGAGCTCACGGCGCCAGTGAGCAATCGGTGTGCCCCGGCTCAGTGGCCGAACATGTGGCGGATTTCGTCCTGGCGTTGCACCGTTTGGGGGCGCGCTTGTTCCGATCAAGTCAGAAGGCCTTCGGAGCGGACCGGCCACCATCGCCGCAGCCGTGGCGCGGGCCGACCACCCACAGCGCGTCGGCGCGACCGCCGCTCAGGGCCACGACGCGCTCGGCGGTGAGGCCCGACCACGACTCGCAGTCGACCGCGCCGTCGAGCCAGAAGCCCGGCTCGAGCGGCACCTCGCCGTGGATGGGCCACGAGCCGCGCGCGCGCAGCTCGGCGTCGAAGGCGTCGATGCGCTGCGCCACCACGAAGACGGCGGACGGCCGCGCGCCGGTGCGGGCGATGTACTGGCGCGCCTCGGCCAGCAGCGCCTCGCGGTTCTGGCCGCGCGGCTTCGCGTCGCGCGTGGCGGCGTCGCGCCCGGCGTCGCGGTCGGCGTCGCGCTGCGGCGCGTCGGGCGCGACGGCGCCGCGCGGGTCGACCGCGCTCGCGGCGGCGCTGGACTCGGGCGCCGGGGCGCGGGCGACGGCGGCCGCGACGCCGCGCGCGTCGGCCTCGAGCGCCGGGTCCTCGCGCCGAGCGTGCGGCGCGACGAGGCCGCTCGCCTGCTGCCAGACGTGGGTCAGCTCGTGGGCGATGAGGGCCAGGCCCGACGCGTCGTCGGGGTGGTAGCGACCGCTGCCGAAGACGATGTGGCGACCCACGGCGAAGGCGTTGGCGCGGAGCTCGCGGCACAGCTTCTCGGCCTCGGCTCCGTCGTGCACGCGCACGGCCGCGAGGTCGAGCGGTCGACCGAGCGCGGCGAGGCGCTGAGCCAGCTCGGCCTGCGCTTCGTCGGGCAGCGCGCGACCCGCGCCGAGTCGACGCAGGATGTCGGCCACGCGCGGGCCGCGCGCGCCCGCGTCGCGGCCGTCGCTGGCGTCGCGCTGGATGGCGTGGACGCCGGGCGGGAGCGGCGCCAGCGCGCTCGCCGCCATGGGCGTGACCTCGAGGCGCACGTCGGCCGGCAGGGCCCAGCGCGCAGCGCCGGCCTCGTCGCGCAGGTGCTCGAACCAGGCCTCGTCGCGCACGCGCAGCGACACGCGAGGAGCGTCGCCAACCGTGGCCGCGAGGTCCGCTCGATCGGCGCGCGCCTGCGCGTCGAGGCGCCGCACGACCTGGCGCCCGAGCCCGTGCACGCCGAGCTGCCGCACGACGTCGCGCGTCGCGTGGCCGGGCCCGAGCGCGCGCACCCAGCTCGCCACGACGCGCTCGACCGCCGCCGGCGGATGCCCGCGCTGGAGCAGCCGCTCGGCGGCGCGCACGAGCTCGGCGACCGGGCGAGCCTCGCGCACTGCCGCGAGGTCTCGGCCCGGGTGGTCGCCCCGAGGCGCGCGGCTCGAGCTCGAGCGCTGAACGGCCATGAGGGTCAGAGCTTGCCCGGAGGATTCTGACGATCGCGCGACTGAGCGTCCATGCGCTTCATGGCGTCGTTGGGATTCTGGTGAATGAGGGCGCTGCCGATGTCGTGGATTCTTTCCAGAGCTGCGTCGACGTCGCCCCTCAGTCGATCGACGTCAGCGCCGGGACGGAACACGAGGTAGGGCCAGGTATCCGAGAAGACCCCCTTGAGGACCTCGAAGTCGCCACCGGGCGTGTACTCGAGCTTCACGCCCGCCACTTTGATGCCGGTCACGAGCTTGACCTTGATCGACACCGACGGACCTTCGACGCTCCACGCACCTGCAGCGGACCGCTTGAACGTGACGCCGGTGAGCATGGCCGAGGCGGCTCCGCCGGCGTAGACCGAGCAATCCTTCACTCCGCCGTTGATCGTGACACTTCCTTCGAGACCCCCGGCGAGCTTGACCTCCATCTCTCCCGACGGCTTCCCGCTCACGGAGCCAGCGGCCTTGAGGTTGAGGTCCACATTGGCAAAGCAGCCGGCAAAGAGCGGGAACTGCGAATCGGCGAGTTTCTCCTTGGCGCTCACTTCGCTGGAGAGCTTGCCGTCGGCATCCCAGGTGAACTTCAATCCCCATGGGCCATCGGTCTTTGAGAAGGCCAGCTTGTCATGGGATTCGCCGTCGGCGTGCGCCTGGTTTCCACCGCTCGGCGCGCGGGTGCCCGAGCCTCCGGGCGCCGAGACGGAGGACCCGCGCTGCTGCGCAGCGTTGGGGTCGACCGACTGGCCACCCTGGAGATCCGGCGCCGTGCCTCCGCCTTGGGTCACCTGAGTATCGCAGGCGAGCGGGTCGCCGCCCTGGCTCGTACAATTGCCATATTCGCTGTTGGCGGTGTTCTGCTGGGCGCGGGCGACGGCGTCGGGGTCCACGCTCTGGCCGTTGGGGTCGTTGCCGATGGGCGCCGCGGGCGCGGTCGAGCTCGGTGCGGCCTGGTCGCGCCAGGGGGGCGGCATGTAGCCCGGCGGGAGATTGCCACCGAGGAACACGCGGGTGTTCTGCATCGCTTGCTGGATCGTCTCGGGCTTGTTGCCGAGCTTCTTCCACTCGATCTTGAAGCGCTCGTCGGCCCAGTAGACCGACACCTCCGTCTCCTTTCGCTGCACCGCGCGGTCGGAGCCGCTGGCCTGACGCTGCACGTCCGCGCCCCCGCCCGCGCCGCCAGCCGCGTAGGGGTCGAGCAGCGCCTCGGCCGACTTCCCCTGGACCACGGCGTCGGCGACCTGGTCGGCGTGGCGCTCGTAGCGATCGCCGATGGCGCCGACGCCGCCCTTCAGCGACACGCCGCGCTTCTGCTGGATGACGTGGGCCGCCTCGTGGGCGGCGGTGTGCAGGGACGGCGCGCCCTTGAAGGCGACGGCCTTGCCGGTGGCGTAGGCTTCTGCGCCCATGTCGTCGCACGCGGCGCTGGCGCCCGCGCCGGTGTGGGCGCGGACGTCGGACACGTCGTGGCGACCGAAAGCGCGCTGGATGGCGCCGAGGTGGGGCAGGGCGCCGCCGCCGCCGCCGATGCCTCGCGCCGCCGCGGCGTGGACCTCGTCCGCGCCGCCCGTGGCGCCTCCGCGGGTCTGGACGGACGGCTCGTGGCTACGACGGCTGATTCGCTCTTGCATCGAGAGTGCTCCTGCTCCGAGTTGCGAGTCCTGCGTGGGCTCGCGGCGGCAGAGAGCAATCGGTGTGCCTCGGCTTAGTCTTTGATTTGGTTGCTAAATAGTCGCGCTTGTTGCACCGTTTCAGGGCGCGCTTGTTCCGTCCGGAGCAACCCGCGTCTCGGCTCAGACCTTGATGCCGAACTTGGCAATCTTCCGATACAGGAGCCCGCGCGACACGCCGAGCGCGCGCGCCGTCGCCAGGATGTTGCCGTCGTTGCTCTTCAGCGCGTTCTGGAAGAACGCCTTCTCGGCGCCGTCGAGAGTGCCGTTGCCCGCGCCGGCCCAGCCGCCGAGCGGCGGCAGGTGCTCGCCGGTGATCTCGCTGCCGTCGGGCGCCAGGATGGCGGCGCGCTCCATGACGTTCCTGAGCTCGCGCACGTTGCCCGGCCAGTCGTAGTCCTCGAGCAGCTCGATGGCCTCCTCGCCGAGCACGTGCCCGCCGCGCTGCTCGGACAGGAAGCGCCGCGCCAGCACGGCGATGTCCTGCTTGCGCGCGCCGAGCGGCGGCAGCCGGATGGCGAAGACGTTCAGGCGATAGTAGAGGTCGGCGCGGAACCGGCCGTCGACCGCGTCCTTCTCGAGGTCGCGGTGGGTGGCGGCGACGATGCGCACGTCGACGTCGAGCTCGGCGATGCCGCCCACGCGCCGGAAGCGTCCCTGCTCGAGCACCTTCAGCAGCTTGGCCTGGACCGCCAGCTCCATCTCGCCGATCTCGTCGAGGAAGAGCGTGCCGCCGTCGGCCGCCTCGAGCAGGCCGAGCTTACGCTGCGTCGCCCCGGTGAAGGCGCCGCGCTCGTGCCCGAAGAGCTCGCTCTCGGTGAGCTCGCGCGACAACCCGGCGCAGTTGAGCTCGACGAAGGGCGCGGCCGCGCGCGGCGAGCGCTCGTGGAGGTAGCGCGCCAGCATGCCCTTGCCGCTGCCGGTGTCGCCGAGCAGGAGCACCGTCGTCGCGCGCGGCGCCACCGCGTCGGCCAGCGCCTGCACCTTCTTCATGGACGGCGAGTGGAAGTCGATCGGATCCGCTGGCGCCGCGCGCGGCGAGGCGGTCGAGGCGCGCGCCTTCGTCCGCAGCGCCTGGTGCCTCGAGCCCCTTCTGCACCAGCGAGCAGCCGCTCCGGATCGGGATCGGCTTGGTGATGAAGTTGTCGGCGCCCGCGCGCATGGCCTCGACTGCCGTGTCGATCGACGCCATGGCCGTGACCACGATCACCGCCGCGTCGGGGTGCAGCGAGCGCAGCTCGGGCAGGAGCGCCAGCCCCGAGGTCGGCCCGAGCCGCAGGTCGAGCAGCACCAGGTCGATAGGGATGGCGCGCGCCAGGGCGATGGCCGTCTCGTGCGAGTCGGCTGAGCGCACCGCGAAGCCGGCGTCCTCGAACAGGCTCGTCAGCGCGTCGCAGATGCTGGCCTCGTCGTCGACTACCAGGATGCGGCCGCGCGTCGCGTCGGGCTCAGCCATGGGCGACCTCGGAGAGTGGGAGGGTGATGCGGAAGGCGGTGCCGCGCTCGCTCGAGCGTACGGCGATGGCGCCGTGGTGCTCTTCGACGATGCGCCGCGCGATGGCCAGGCCGAGGCCGGTGCCGCCGGTCGTGACGAACGGGTCGAAGATGTGCGGCAGATCGGCGGGCGGGATGCCGGCGCCGTCGTCTTCGACCTCGAGGACGACCGAGGGGCCTTCGGCGAAGGCGCGCACCTCGACGCGGGTCATGCCCGCCGCGTGCTTCTTGGCGTTGGCGATGAGGTTCACCAGCACCTGCGACATGCGCTCGGCATCGAGCGCCACCTCGGGCAGGCCGGCCTGGCACTCGACCGTGATCGGCACCTTGCCGTCGGCGTCGTGCTCGTCGCGGAACACCTGGACGGTGTCGTGCACTAGCGCCGCCACCGAGGTCTTGGCCAGCTCGAGCACGCGCGGCTTGGCGAACTCGAGGAGCTCGTCCATGACGCGATTCATGCGCCGCGTCTCGCGCGCGAGGAGCTTCACGTCGCGCTCGAGGTCGTCGCGGCCGCGCAGCTTGTTGCTGAGCACGTAGGCGGCCGTGCCGATGGCGAAGAGCGGCTGGCGCACCTCGTGCGCGACGCCGGCCACGGTGTGTCCGTAGGCCGCCATGCGCTCGCTCGAGCGCAGCGCGGCGACCGTCTCCTCGACGCGCTCGGCCAGGTGCCCGTTCAGGTCCTCGAGCTCGGTCTTGGCCTGCGCGAGCTCGCTCGTGCGCTGTGAGACGAGCTTGGCGAGCCGCGCCTCGCGCGCCACGAGCCCGGCGACGCGCAGGCGATAGACCAGGTAGAGCAGCGCCGCGGCGACCAGCACCACCAGCACCTTGAAGGGCCAGGTCTCGCTGAAGCGGGCCTCGACATCCAGCGCGAAGCGCGCCTCGTCGCCCCAGGCGCTGGCGCCGGCCGCGCGCGCCGCGACGTGGAAGACGTGCGAGCCGGGGGGCACGTCGGTGTACATGGCGATGCGGCGCTGGCCGGCGTCCACCCAGTCCTCGTCGACGCCGTCCAGGCGGTAGCGGAAGCGGAGCTCGGACGCGCGGTCGAAGGTCGGCGCGGTGTAGCGCACGAGCAGCTCGCGCTCGTCGGAGGCGACCGGACCGCCGTCGTTCGGGAGCTTGCGGGCGCCGACCCGCAGCTCGGTGACGGTGCTCGAAGGCGAGAGCGTCGGCGCGTCGGGTGCATCGGGGTCGACCCAGACCGCGCCGCCCGGCGTGGCGAACCACATCCGGCCACTGTGCGCGCGGAAGGCCGACATGTTGCCGCCGTTGGTCTCGTCGGTCGGCAGGCCGTCGGCGCGGCCGAAGAGGCGCGCCGTCACTTGCGTGATGCGCCCGTCGGCCAGCGCGTCGAGCTCGGCCAGCGACGCGCGCACGACGCCACGGGGGCCGGACATCCAGAGGCGCGCCGACGCGTCCTCGAAGATGGCGTATTCGGTGTCCTGGAAGAGGCCTTGTTCGCCGCTGAGCGCGACGCCTCGTCCGTCGCGCAGCCGGATGAGCCCGTGCTCGTAGGTGCCGACCCAGAGGCCTCCGGTCGCGTCCTCGTAGAGCGCGACGACCAGGCCCGCGACGCCCGCCTCCGGTCCGAAGCAGCGCGGGGGCTGACCCGGGCCGACGTCGACGCCGTCGATGCGGCATACGTCGCGCGTCGTGCCGACCCACAGCGTCTTGCCGTCGCGCGAGACGAGGAGCGCCGTCGTCGGGATCCTATTGCCGTCGGCGCGGTCGAGGCGAGTCACGACGTCGCCGCTCCGGCGCCGGAGCCCGACTGTGTTCGACCCGACCCAGAGCGCGCCGTCGCCGGTCCTGGCCAGCGCCGTCACCAGCGCGTCGTTTTCGAGCGGCACCGCCACGGCCTGGTCGCCGTCCAGGCGCACGAGGCCGGCCGGCGTGCCGACGTAGTGAGACCCATCGGGGGTCTCGAGGTGGGTCAGCGCCGGCGCCGAGAGCGGCACGTGCCGCTTCGGACCGGCGCCGAACGTCGCCAGCGCCGGGTCGGACGAGCTGGCGATCCAGACCGACCCGGCGTGATCTTCATAGAGGCTCAGCACGTCGCGCGGCGCGCCGCTCCGGTCGTCGACGGTGCGGAAGCGTCCCTCGCGCAGGTGGATGAGCCCGAGGTTCGAGGTCGCGATCATCATCGAGCCATCGGGGGCTTCGCTGAACGCCTTGCCGCCGGCCGGGACGGCACCCCCTGGCAGCGTGAGCTCTTCGACGTGCCCGTCGGGCGCGCGGCGCTGGATGGTCGGGCCGGCGCCCCCGACCCAGAGGGCGCCCTCGCGGTCGACGAACAACGCCATGACCGGGCCGTCGTGCGACACGATGGGCTCGCCCTTCGCGCCGTCGAGCCGCACGACTCCGCCATTGTTCAGGCCGAGCCAGAGCGCGCCGTCGGGGGCCACCGTGATCGCCTGGGTGCCGTCCTTGAAGGCGCTGTCGGTGGGGGGCTTTCCGGCCTCGAAGACGACGAGGTGTCCGCACGCGCCGACGAGCGTCCCGGGCGGCTGCTCGACCATGTCGCGACAGGAGACGCCGCTGGACCCGGTGGCGAGCTCGAAGCGTCCGTCGCGGCGCAGGTAGAGCCCGGCCCGGGTGGAGACCGACAGGCCGCCGCTGCGGCCGACCAGGATGGACCTGACGTCGACGCTGGGGATGCCAGCCAGGTCCGCGCGCTCGAATACGCCGGCCCGGTAGCTGGCCAGCCCGCGCGGGGTGCCGATCCAGAGCCGATCGCCTTCGGCGGCGAGCTTCTCGATGGCGCTACTCGGTAGCTCGGGTGTCGTCGCGCGGTCGAAGCGCTCGAAGCTCGCGCCGTCGAACGCCACCAGCCCGAGGTCGGTCCCGATCCATAGGATGCCGTCGGCGGTCCGTGCCAGCGCCTCGACGGCGTCGCTCGGCAGGCCGGTCTTCCGGTCCCAGGTCTCCACCGCGAGCTCGGCCAGCGGCACGCGCGGGTCGAGCGCATGCGCCGCGGGCGCGATGGCAAGCAGAGCGACGATCAACAATCTCGGCATCCTCATGAGCGTAGCATCGTCGCTCCGGTCCGGCCACGCAGGCACGGTCGGCGCGCCGCGCGCGGCGCCACCTGACGCAACCCGCGTTCCAGCCAACGCGTCGGCCTCTCATGCGGCCCCGACGCCGCGGCGTTGCACCGTTTCGGAGCAAGCGTCGCGGCGGTGAGACAATGGTGCATCGCGGCCGAAGCGCGCCGGGGCGTGACGCGCTCGACCGGCCGTCGCCGGGCGGCGGCGCGCGGTGGCCGCCTTCGGAGGGTCGGCGACGCGGTCGGCCGCGGCTGTCCCGCGGTGAAGGCGCGGGGCCCTGTGCGCCGGCTCGCGCAGTGATATGCTCGCGCCATCATGACGACCGATGATGGACGCACCTGCTTCGCCTGGTTCGAGGAGCGCGCGCGCGCCGTGCGCGACATGCGCGACGATGTCGCGGCGCCCGGCGCGTCGGCCGACGTCGGCCGCGATCGTGCGGCGCTGTGGGCGCGGGCGAAGTGGGTGCCGGGGCAGATCATCGGCGTCGCGTTCCTCGGTGCGTCGGACGCGCTGGCGGCCCGCGTCCTGGCCGCGGCGCGCGCGTGGGTCGGGCCGGGCATGGCCAACCTCGAGCTCCAGCTGCGCCTGGACCCGGCTGACGCCGACCTGCGCGTGGCCTTCGTGCCGGGCGGATCGTGGTCGGTCGTCGGCACCACCTGTCGCCTGCGCCCGAAGGCCGAGCCGACCATGAACCTCGGCTGGCTCGACGACGCGACCCCCGACGACGAGCTGCGAGCGGT
The DNA here is from genome assembly GCA_046351155.1 of Myxococcota bacterium. Classification (GTDB taxonomy): domain Bacteria; phylum Myxococcota_A; class UBA9042; order PHBI01; family PHBI01; genus JAXLYZ01. The sequence continues at coordinate 188,151 of JAXLYZ010000004.1, read as the reverse complement.
GGTGCTGCACGAGTTCGGCCACGCGCTCGGGCTCATCCACGAGCACGCGAGCCCGGCCGGCGGCATCCGCTGGAACCGCGACGCCGTCTACGCCGACCTGTCCGGGCCGCCCAACTGCTTCACGCGCCGCCAGATCGACGCCAACATGTTCCAGGCCTGGGACGCGGCCGAGACCAACTTCACGGCCTTCGACGCGGCGTCGATCATGCTCTATCCGATCCCCGCCGCGTGGACGCTCGACGGCTTCTCGGTCGGCCTGAACACGACGCTGTCGCCGACCGACAAGAGCTTCATCGCCGCGCAATATCCCTTCTGAGGAGGTGGGCCGCGTGAACGACGACTACGCGATCATCGCCGGCCTCGACCGCTACCCGGGCATCTCCGATCTGCTCGGCGCCGAGAACGACGCGCGCGCCTTCGCCGCGTGGGTCGCGGCGCAGGGCGTGCCGCCCGAGCGCGTGAAGCTCATCGTCTCGTCGCAGTTCCCGCGGAGCGACGACCCGCTGGCGGCGCGCCCCGAGGACCGTGAGATCGTCGTCGAGTTCCGCGCGCTGCTCCGCGAGTCGCGGGCGCGCGTGGGCCAGGGGCGCGGGCCGCGCGTCGGTCGGCGGCTCTACATCTTCTTCGCCGGCCACGGCTTCGTGCCCGACTGGGAGGAGCAGATCACCGCGCTGCTCACCGCCAACGCCAGCGAGGACGACCCGGTCCACGTCGCCGGTCGGCTCTATCAACGATGGGCCATCGAGCAGGGCGTCTTCGACGAGGTGCTCCTGTTCATGGACTGCTGCTCCACCTCGGGCAAGCAGTACCCGCTGACCTATCCGACCTTCTATCAGGCGAAGAACCTGGCCGCCGTGAACAACACGCGCTGGTTCTACGCCACCGCCAGCCCGCTGGCGCTGAAGACGCGCGAGAAGACGCGCCTCGTCGACGGCAGGGCCCAGGGCGTCTTCACGCTGACGCTGCTCGACGCGCTCACCGGCCGCGCCGGCGCGCGCGTGACCAGCGACGTCCTCGGCCGCTACCTGCGCGACCACATGCGCGACCTCCTCGACGAGGCCGATCTCGACGACGAGACCATCGCCAAGCAGCCCTTCGTCGACGCCGGCGCCGACCCGTTCGAGGTGGTGGCGCTGGCCGCGCCGGCCGGCCTCGAGGTGAGCATCGCGTTCGCCCCGGCCGACGCCGGCCAGCCGGTCGAGCTGCGCTTCGGCCCGCAGCTGGTGGGCCAGACGACCGCCGGCGCGGCGCCGTGGCAGCTGCGCGTGGCCGAGCCCGGCATGTACGTGCTGCTCGTCGGCGGGCGCCCGAGCGTCGTCGACGTCACGCAAGCGGGGCCCCATGTCGTCGCTTGAGCTCGCGCTGCGCGTCGAGGACGAGGCCGGTGAGCTGACGCTGCACGACCACGCCTATCGCGAGGTCGCGCGCGGCGTCGGCGCGCTGCGGTTCGTGGTCGCGGCCGGCGTGTACAAGGTGCGCGCGGCCATCGGCGGCGCGGCGCGCGAGGACTACCTGCTGGTCGCGCCGGGCGGGGAGGGCGGTCCGCTGCGGAGCCTCGGGTCGGCCTCGCGCGGCGCGAGCGACCAGGCGCCGCTGTCCATCGACCAGGCGCGCGCCGAGGTCGTCGTGCCGCGCGTCGTCTTCGCCTCGCCGGTGCCGCTCGCCGGCACGCGCGCGCGCCGAGGACATCGCCGCCGCCGAGCGCCTCGGCGCCGTCGCGCCAGCGGTGCACGGCGCGGGCGCGACGCTGCTCGTGGTCATGCGCGGCCAGGCGCGCACAGGCGCGACGCTCCACGCCGCCGATGGCGCGACGATCGTCGACCTGGCAGCCGACGGCGCGCGCCTGGCGCTGACGCCGGGCCCCTATCGCCTGCGCCTCGGGCGCGACGAGCTCGGCCTGTGGCTGGTACCCGGCTTCGAGCTCCAGGTGTTCGTGCCCGACGGCGACCTCGCGCGCGCGGCCATCCTGATGTCGCGCCGTCTGTTCCGGCACGACGACCCGGCGCTGCGGCTGGCCGAGGTCGCGCGCCAGGGGCTCGTCGCGCGGCGCTCGCTGGTCGCGCCTCGAGCGGGTCGCGACCTCCGACGATCCGATGCTCGGGCTGTACGCCGCGCACACCATGCTGCTCGAGCCGCAGCCCGACCGCGGGCTGCTCGCCGAGGTGGTGGCGCGGCTCGCGCGGACGCTCGGGCCGACGCAGCCCGACGTCGTCGCGCTCGACTTCGCCGTCGCCGGCAAGGTGCCGCCGGCCGGCGCGTTCGCGCAGCCGCCGATGCTGGTCGCGAGCTGGCTCCTGGCGCTGCGCGCGTCGGCCGCCGCGCCGGGCGTCATCCCGGCCGGCTCGGCCTCGGCGCGGCTGGCGCCCGCCGCTGGAGCGGCGGGCCCTGGCTCCTGTGGCAGCCGATCGCCGCCGCCGCGCCGCTGCCGGCCGACGACGATGTGCGCGAGGCCGAGACGCGCGTGTGGAGGACGCTGGCCCACCACTACGGCGTCAGCGCGCGACCCGAGGACGCCGAGTGGACGACGGCGGCCGATCACGACCTCACGCTCGAGGCGGTCGTCCGCGCGACCGGCGTCCCGGCCGAGGCGGTGCAGCGCGCGGCGCGCGCGCTGGCGCAGCGGCCGACGCGCCCGGGCGACGTCGACCCCGAGCGCGCGCGGCGCCTCCAGCGCGGCCTCGCGCGCCTGGCCGAGCCGGCGTCGGGCGCGGCCAGCGTGGTGCCGTGGCTCGTCGCGCTGCTCGTCGGCGCGCTCGCGGTGGGCGGCGTGCTGCTCGCGCTGCCGTCGAGCCGGCCGGTCGTGCACGACGACGCCACGGCCATCCCCGAGCGCGAGGTCGTCGGGCTTCCCGACACCGCGCTCGAGGTCGTCGCGCCGCCCGACACCGAGCTCGAGGTCGCCGCACTTTCCGACACCGAGCCCGAGGTCGTCATCGAGGTCGGCGCGCGCGACGACGCCGCCCTCGAGGTCGGCCCGAGCGAGGACACGCAGCTCTCGACCGTCCACTTCGCCGCCGACACCCACATCGCCGACACGCCCGACGCCGACACGCCCGACGCCGCGCCCGACGCGGATGTCCGCCCGCCGCGCTGCGCCGACGTCCTGCCCAGCGCGGCCGCCGTGAAGAAGGAGGTCGCCACCGCCTACGCCAGCATGGCCGCGCCGGCCGAGCTGCTGCGCCGCTGCGGCGCCGATCGCCACGACTTCCGCACGCCGACCGGCCTCGTCGCGCGCCTCTGCAAGCCGGCGGTCGAGGTCTCGCCCACCTGCGGCGCGACCTGCAAGCGCCTGGTCGTCGACGCCATCGGCGAGCAGACGGCCGAGCTGGCGCGGCGGGTCGACGAGCTCTGCTGCCGGCGCCTGCTCGACAAGCTCGACGCGTGCACGTCGCCCTGCGACCGCTACCCGGGCATCGAGCTCTGCAAGAAGGGCGACCCGCAGTGCCCGCTCGAGACGGCGCACGCCTGGGCCAACTGCAAGGAGCGCTGCATCTCCGAGCGCAACGCGGTCAGCGCGGTGAAGGGCTGCGAGCCGCCCTGGTGATGGCCCGCAGCCCCGCGGCTCAGCTCCGGCGGTGGTGGCGGATGTCGCCGGCCGAGCGCACCCGGCGCCCGCGGAAGCCGCCCGGGCCGGGCGCCTCGGGCGCGCCGGCGGCCGACATCGGGTCGTGCGCGGCGAGCTCGCTGAAGTCGAGGCCGGTGGCGTTCATGAGGTCGACGATGGGCACCTGGTAGGTCGAGCCGCCGTCGAAGACCGCCTCGTCGAGGTCGTCGCCGAGGTAGTCGGTCTGCGACTGCAGGTAGCCGGTGGCCTCGAGCCGGCCGAGCTCGGCGTCGACCACCACCACGACCTTGAAGAACTCGGCCGGCACCTGGATGTCGCGGTAGGGGAAGTCGTCCTCGCGCAGGATGGGGCCCGTGAAGATGCTGACCTTCAGGTCCTTCGTGCGCGCGCCGTCGAGCACGTAGCTCTCGAGCTCGAGCCAGGTGCGCTGGTTGAGCAGCGCGTGCTGGGGGCAGGCGTTGGTGTAGTGGAAGGTGTCGACGTTGGCCTGCTCGGCCTCGTCGCCCCAGTTGGGATCCTCGCGCCGCACCATGTGGCCCTTGTCGAGCTTGTTCCGGTGGTAGGCGTCGAGGTCGCCGATCTGGTGCTTGCGCGCGATGCGCCCGTCGAGGTGCCACGGCACGGCGGTGCGCTTGATCGACACCGCCGCGCGGCCGTCGATATTGACAGCCGTCAATATCGGCATTCTCCGTGACGCCGACATCAGCAGCGAGAAGTGGGTGTAGTCGAGGCGGTGCGGGTGGGGTGCGCCGGCGTCGATGCGCGGCGCGAGGTCGCCCTCCCAGGCGCCGAGGCCGGGCCAGCCGACCTCGAAGCCGGCGCCGAGGAAGCCCTCCTGGAAGCCCTCGCGCCCCTCGTAAAAGGACGGCTTGTGGGTCGGGTCGCTCGGCGCCTTCTCGGCGTCGACCGACTCCGACGCGTCGACGCCGGCGTCGCCGGCGGCCGCCGGCACGACGCCGACCAGGCCCAGCACGCGGCGGATCTCGCTCGCCTTCCCGGCGAAGTTCGAGCGCAGGTAGCGGCCGGAGAAGTGGAGGCCGACGGCCTCGCCCGAGCCGAGGCTCACCAGCACCGAGCCCGAGTTGCCGCCGAGCGTCGAGGCGTCGTGGGCCAGGTGGATGGGCAGGTCGGCGCCGGCGATGACCTGGCCCGGCGAGAAGCGCTTCACCTCGTAGACGTCGCCGAAGATGCGCGACTGCGCGTCGGCGCCGGTGCGCGAGTCGTGGGCCGGATAGCCGATGACGCCGAGCCAGTCGTCGACCTCGGCGTCGGCCGCCGCCAGCGGAATCGGCGGCGGCATGTCGGCGCCCTCGAGCTGCAGCACGGCGATGTCGGGCTGGCCCGGCTCGGGCGGCGCGGCGTAGAGGACGCGCTTCACCGCCACGGTGGCGGGGCTGTCGGCGAGCTCGCAGCCGAAGTCGATGCGCGCCGTGACGACGTCGCCGTTGCCGGACCTGAGGGGCGGCGGCTCGGCGCCGGTCGGGTGGCAGAACTCCTCGGCCACGTGGCGGTTGGTGATGGCGATGCTCGGCGCCACCAGCCAGGCCGTGCCGGCCCACTCGTAGCGATCGCTGTTGGTCAGGCGCACGCGCCCGACGCTCTTCAGGAGCGGCTCGACCACCGGGCGGAAGATGGCCAACCGCCGCCGCCACTCGGCGCTGTCGGGCGGCACGATGCGGTCACCGTCGACCAGCATCACCGGTCGACCGAAGAGCCGCACGATGGCCTCGTCGGCCGATGGCGCGCTCTCGGCGCCGACCGCCTCGGCCACGCCGGGCGCCTCGCTGGCGGCCTGGTCGAGGACGGCCTTCAGGCCGGCGACGTCGCCGCGGCGGAGCCCGGGTGGCAGCGGTCGCGAGCCGGACAGCGCGAGCTCGAGCTCGCGCGCGATCTGCGGATCATTCGGCACTCTCATGTCAGTCTCCTGCGATTTGATTTTGTCACTCTGGCGAAACCGCGAGCTGCAGCTCGATCTGCAGCTCGGGCGGCGGCGTCGCCGCCACGATGGCGCCGGGCGTGCGCCCGAGGAACGGACGCCCCGCCGGCAGCGCGCTCACATCCCCGGCCACATCCCCGGCCGCGGCCGCCTCGGACGCGAGCGTGCGCGGCAGGCGCAGCGTGGTGAAGACCTGGTCGGCCACCACGAAGCGGCGCACGCGCCGCCAGGCCGCGAGCGCGGGGCTCTTCGGATCGAGCGCCGCCAGGCCGTCGACCAGCAGCTCGAGGCCGGTGCGATAGAGCGGCAGCCCGCGCGCGGCGGCGAGGTGCAGCCGGTCGCTGGCCGCGCCCACGTCGCCGTCGACGAGCCACGACTTCCACGCCGCCAGCACCGCGCCGTCGGGCAGCCACGGGAACCAGTCCATCAGGTTCTCGACCCAGGCGTCGAAGGGATGCAGGTGGCGCAGCCGCAGCAGGAAGTACCCGGCGGCCGCGGCCAGGCACGGGTTCCGCGCCTTGTTGTAGAGGGCGCTCTCGGCGGCGTTCTCGACCTCGGCCTGCGAGAGCCGCGCGCTGCGCACGTCGCCAGCGCGCACGAAGCCGAGCGCGCCGAGGACGCCGTCGCGCACGCACACGCTCGGGCGCGGCTCGCCGCTGCCGGCGTCGGTCAGGAGGAGGTCGATCGGCGCGCGCTCGTGCGAGCCCGCGCCGAGGTTCCGCCACTCGCCGGGCGCCACCGCCAGCCACGCCGCGCGCGTGGCGTCGACGCGCAGGTCGACCAGCTCGGCGCTGGCGTCGAGGTCGATCTTCGCCGCCTCGGGCGCGTGCGCGCGCAGCGACCACTTCACCTTCTGATCGGGCGCGGCGAGGGCCACCGACTCGGGTCGGCGCGCGCGCGTCGTCGCGTCGCCGTCGTCGTCCGCGACGGCGTGCACGTAGCTGTCCCAGGCCAGCCACTCGTGCGGCGAGCTCGGCCGGCCGATGAGCAGCTCCGAGCCGGCGGCGTCGACCACCACGTCCTCGCGCCGCACCTCGCCGCTCGGGAAGCGCGTCTCGACCAGCGCCGGGCCGGGCGCGACCGGCAGCTCCACCGCCTGGCCCGCGGCGATGCGCGCCTCGCTGGCCGCGCGCGCGCCCTGCAGCACGCGCACCGTCACCGCCATCGGCGCCTCGCCCACGAATCGCAGCGACAGCGTCATGGCACACCCACCTTCACCGGGCAGCGCCGGAGCGGAGGCCACACCTGCACGTCGGCCGTGCCGGGCAGCGGCGCCTCGGGCAGCTGCGCCTCGACGCGATAGCCGCGCACCTCGAGGTCGACCTGCCAGGCGCTGGGCTCGACGTCGCGCGCGCACACGAGGCCGCCGTCGGCCAGCACGCGGAAGGCGGCCCGCGGCGTGGCGCTGTGCGGGTCGCAGGCGATGACCACCGGCACCTTGGGCGCGCCCGCGAGCTGGTGCAGGACGAGCGCGTCGGCCTCGCCGGCGAGGCGCGGCACCTGCTTCGGCACGCCCGGTCGCGCGTTGTCGAGCGCCATCAGACCCTCGACCGCCTTCTGCAGCGAGAAGACGTCGACGCGCCAGGCGCCGGCGTCCTCGTCGGCGCCCGGTCCGCGCAGGGCGCGGAGCAGCGCGGCGGTGAAGCGCGTCGGCCGCTCCTTCACGCCGAAGGCGGCGCTGGTCGCGCCGGTGGCGTACATGACCGGGCTCACGCGGCCGGGGTTGGGCGGCGCGTGCAGCACGTCGAGGATGGGCGCGCCGAAGTTGCCGATGGTCTGGGCCAGGTCCTCGGGGATGTCGCGGCAGCAGTCGAAGACGAACCACTGGCGGCTCGCCCGGCAGCGCGCCATGGCGTCGACGAGCTCGGTCAGGTTCAGCGCCTCGCGGAGGCGCGAGAGCGGCGGCTGCGAGCGGCCGAAGTCGTTGGCCAGACCGGCGATCTCGCCGCCGCGCTGGAAGCCGTGGCCGCAGAAGTAGAAGACCGCCACATTGTCGGCGTGAGCGTCGCAGCGCGCGAACCACGACGCCACGCCGTCGGCGATCTGATCGATGTCGGGCGACTCGAGGCGGAAGACGCTGCCGAGCGGCGCCGAGTCGTTGCGATATTCGCCACTCTCGAAGAACGCGGCGAAGTCGCGCACGCTCGGGATGGGCGACGACACCGGCCTGAGCCCGTACGGCGGGCTCACGCCGGCGGCGATGTCGGCGGCGAGCAGCGGATAGTCGGCGACGCCGATGGCCAGGACGTGCGTGGCCGGGTCGGCGCGCTTGGCGTCGAGGGTCGGCTGCATCAGCGGCACTCCAGGAGGAAGGCGGCGCCCGCGTCGACGCGGCCGTAGCCGAACTGCGGCGTCCACTCGCCCCGGAACTGGGTCGCCGTGCACTTCAGGATCTCGAGCACCTGGCGCGCGTTGGGGATCGGCCGCTCGGCGCGCCGCTCCTTCGACAGGATGAGCGCCACCGTGCCGGTCACGAAGGGCGCCGCCATGCTGGTGCCGGTCATGGCCGTGGCCTCCTTGGCGGTGCCGGCCTTGGCCGCGCGGACCGACGCTCCGGGCGCCGTCACGTCGGGCTTCTGGCGACCGTCGCGGGTGGGCCCGGTCGACGACTCCATGAGCGGCCGCAGCGGGATGCCGCGGTCGTCGTAGGCGCCGACGCAGATCACCGAGCGCGCCGTGGCCGGGATCGACAGCGTCTCCTCCTGCCGCTGTCCGGTCTTGAAGACGATGTCCGGCAGGTCGGCGCGGCGCTCGACCCACAGGTCGACCGGGCGCGTCCCGCGGACCTTGGTGCCGACGATGTCGAGCTTCCAGACGCCGTCGGCGATCTTCGCCTTCGCGCCCGGCGCGATCATGATGACGAGCTGGCTGTCGCCGTTGTCGGGATGGAAGCGCGTCAGCGTCAGCGTGCAGGCGTTGCCGCCGAGGCTGCCGCTCCAGCGCGGGTTGGCGAGGTCGACCGGCGGGGAGGCCGGGCCGTTCGGGTGGATGAGGCTGAACGCGAGCTCGTGGCCGCTCGGGAACCAGGCCTCGAGGTAGTCGCGCGGGCGCTCGCCGAACACGCTGTCCCAGTCGACCTGGACCACCGCGTCCTGGAGCGGGACGACCTGGGCGTGGCCGCCTTTCATCTGCTCGTTGCCGGCCGACTTCACGATGACGACGCCCTCGCGGCGGCCGCCGGAGGAGACCTCGTCGAACGCCGTCTCGAGCACCGAGGTGCCGTCGTGGGCGCCCGAGTTCATGCCCTGGCTGATGTTGATGGCGACCGGCAGGTCGAGGCTCCGGGCCGTGGCGGTGATGAAGCTCAGCGCCTCGACGTGGGCCAGCGAGTAGCCGAGGCTCACCGCCTCGCTCTTGGCGATGACCAGCACCAGCGGCGCGCCCGGCGCCACGCCCGCGGCCACGGCGTCCGCGACGGCGCGGCCCGCGGCGATGCTGGCGACGTGGGTGCCGTGGCCCTTCGAATCGCGCTCGAGCTTCGGCGGCAGGACACCGCTCGCGAGGTAGCCGTCGATGTCGGCGCGCGTGTGCATGCGGCCGCTCTTCTGCGTCGGGTAGAGCGCGGGATCGACGTCGAAGGGCGTCCTCTTGTCGGCCGGTCCGGTCGCGTCGGACTGGTCCCACAGCGCGGCGATGCAGGTGGCGTTCGGCGCGTCGCGGAAGCTCTCGTGGAGGACGTCGAAGCCGCCGTCGATGACGCCCACCACGCAGCGCTCGCCGCGCTCGGCGCCGGTGTCGGGGCGCGCGACCGGCTTGCCGTCGTCGGCCGCCGGCGCGGCGTCGGGCATGCCGCCCTCGCGGCTCGCCTCGATCGACACGACGTGCACGTCGTTGGCGAGCACCTCGAGCGCGGCGCTGGTGGCGCGCACCGCCACGACCGCGCCGAAGCGCGACAGCACCTCGAGGCCGGCGACGCGCGGCGGGCTCCAGTCGGGGGCCACGCGCAGGAGCGCCGGCACCCAGGTGGGGGCGACCTTCTCGGGCAGCGCCTTGATGGCGCCGAGCGGCTCGAACGGGTCGGGTCCGAGGTCGGGCCCGAGGCTCTCGAAGTCGCTGTCGACGACGTGCGGGTGCACCTTGGTCGGGGGCGCCGGAGCGGCCTGCGACGCGGACGCGAACAGCGCATCGAGGTACGGGTCGACGTGTCGACGTCGGGCCATCGTCACTCCTCCTGGCGGCGGGCGTGCGGTGTGTTGGGACTGCGAGCGCGAGGCTGCATGATCGATCCCGACGCGTCAACGGGCGCGTCTTGACCACGATCGCGAAACGTCTATCCTCGCTCGCGTCACTCAGCACCGCTCGTCCTGCAGCCCGTTCAAGGGAGCTCCGCCATGGATCCCATCTCGGATGCCGCCGACCGCGAACAGCTCGCGCGCCGCCTCGCCGACCCCGCCAGCCTGGACGCCGAGACCGTCGCCGCGGCCGTCGACTGGGCCGTCTCCGGCGATCGCCTCGACCTCTTGCGCGACGCCATCGGCGCGCCCACCGAGGGCCTCGCCGAGCGGTCGACCGAGGCGCTCGAAGCGCCGGCGTCGAGCCTGCGCTGGCACAACTGGGCCGGCAACCGCAAGGTCAAGGCGGTGGCCTCGCTCGACCCGCGGTCAGCCACGCGCGGCCAGATCGCCGACTTCGTGCGCCAGGCCGCCGCCGCCCAGAAGACCGTGCGCGCCGTCGGCAGCGGGCACTCGTTCTCCGATGTCGTCGAGAGCGACGGCTACCTCATCGCGCCGCGCGCGTCGCCCTGGTCGGCCGACGTGCCCATCCTCGACGCGACGCCGGATGCGACCTGGCGCGCCGACTGGCTGTCGCGCGCGCGTCAGGCCGACCCCGGCGCGAGCTGGGTGCGCCTCGCCGCCAACGCCAAGCTGCGCGAGGTGAACGTCGCGCTGCACGAGAAGCAGCTCGCCTTCGCCAACCTCGGCAGCGCCGTCTTCCAGACCGTGGCCGGCGTCATCTCGACCTCGACCCACGGCTCGGGGATCGGGCTCCCGCCCATCGCCGACGCCGTCGCCTCGCTGCTCATGGTCGGCGAGGGCGGCGACCTCGTGCGCCTCGAGCCGAGCGACGGCATCACCGATCCGGCCGCCCACCGCGCGGCCCACCCCGACGTGCGCCTCGAGCAGAGCGACGACGCCTTCGACGCCGCGCTGGTGTCGTTCGGCTGCTTCGGCGTGCTCATCGAGGTCGTGGTGAAGGTGCTGCCGCGCTACCTCCTCGAGCAGACGCGCCAGCGCACGACCTGGCGCAAGCTCGCGGTCGAGCTCGGCGCCGGCCAGCACCTCGGCGAGCGCCACTTCGAGTGGGTGGTGAACCCGTACCCGCGGCCCGACGGCGACCTCGACGTCGTCACCACCACGCGCCGCCTGTCGAGCGCCTCCGCACCCATCCCGGCGGCGCACCGCCCGAGCTCGTTCCTCACCTGGCTGGCGCGCCAGTCGGCGGTGCAGGATCTGCTGGTCTACCTCCTGCGCGTCATGCCCGAGGCCATCCGCGGCGTGCTCGATCGCGGCTTCGCCGAGCTCGTGAAGGAGTCGCCCTACACCGACTGGAGCCACCGCGTCTTCGACCTCGACGAGGTCAACGACTTCAAGGCCATGAGCAGCGAGCTCGCCTTCGAGGTCGACGCTGGCTTCGCCTGGCTCGATATTGTCGAGACCATTTTGTCAATTGCGCGCGACGACCACGCGCACGGGCTCCACCCGACGGCGCCCATCGCCTTCCGCTTCACCGCCCCGAGCCGCGCGCTGCTGTCGATGAGCGCGGGCCGGCCGAGCCTCTACGTCGAGCTGCCGCAGCTCTATCGGCCACGCGGCGGCACCGACGTCGACCGGCTCGCACGCCTCCTGCAGAGCTTCGAGGCCGGCACCGAGCGCTTCGGCGTGCGGCCGCACTGGGGCCAGGTCAACGAGCGGCGCGGCGCGGCCTGGGTCGCCCACGCCTACCCGCGGCTCGCCACCTGGCTGCGCCAGCTCCTGCGCTGGAACGCCAGCGGCCGCTTCGACAACCCGACGGTCGCGCGCCTCGGGCTGCGCGCGCTGGCCGAGCGCCTGGTGCGTCAGCCGCCGGGCGACGGCGAGCTGCCCGAGCGCGAGCTCACGCCGCAGGCGGTGGCGCGGCTGGCGAGCGGGCTCGTCGAGGCGCCGGACGACGCGCGCGAGCGCGAGCTCCCGGCGCCCGACGTCTACGCGCTCGGCCCGGCCGAGCTGCGGCTGCGCGCGGCGGAGCTCACCGCCATGGGCGACGCGACGCTGGCGTCGTTCCAGTCGACGCTGGCCTCGAGCGCGCTGCGCGATCTGCCGCTCGGGCAGCTCCGCGCCTGGCTCGACATGCTGGCCCGGGGCGGGCTCGCCGACGTGGGCGCCGAGGAGGCGCCGCGGCCGCCGGAGCCGCCGCCGGCCGGCTTCACGTTTCCGGGCTCCGGCACGTTCCCGATCGACATGCGCTCGTACAAGTTCGAGGACGGCGCCGACCTCGCCGCCTGGACCAGCGAGACCGCCGGCTACGAGATCCAGCGCTTCCTCGGCAGCCTCGACACCGTGCCGCCGACGCGGCCCGATCCGCTGGCCGCGGCCGGCGCGCCCGGCTCGCTCGTCTACACCAGCACGACCGGCACCAACGAGGTCGCAATCTTCGGCGACTGGGGCACGGGCGAGTACTACGCGCGCTACGTCGCGCTGCACATGGCGGCGGCGAAGGCCGACCTGGCCGGCGCCATCCACCTGGGCGACATCTACTACGCCGGCCGCGGCTTCGAGGTGGCCGACTACGTCGAGGCGCCGCTGCGCGCGGTCGGCCTCCTCGGCGCGCTGCCGCTGTGGTTCCTGAACGGCAACCACGAGATGATGTCGAGCGGCCAGGCCTACGAGGACATGATCGCGCGCTGGCGCCGCGACCACTCCGCGGTGCAGCGCCAGGAGACGAGCCAGTTCGCGCTGCGCCTGCCGGGCGTGCAGATCGTCGGCATCGACACGGCCGGCTACTCCGACGGCCGCTACGCCGACAAGAAGTCGCGCGCCTGGCTCGGCCGGCGCCTCGACGAGGGGCGGAAGGAGGGGTGGGTCAACGTCGTGTGCTCGCAGCACGCTCCCTATAAATGGTGGAAGTCGGACCCGACGCGGCTGCTCGGCGACATGAAGCCGTTCCTGCCGTCGATCGACGTCTGGCTCTGGGGCGACGACCACTACTGCGCGCTCTTCGACGCCGCGCCCGAGCGCGACCTGCCCTTCGTCGGCGTGTGCGCCGGCCACGGCGGCATGCCGACCAAGCGCGTGCTCGAGCCCTCGAAGTGCCGCGCGCCAGCGGCCTGGGTCGAGCGCGCGCCGCGCTTCCCGCCGCCCATCAAGGCCAAGACCGACTTCGGCCGCAACGGCTTCGTCAGGATGCGCGTCGAGGGCGGCAAGGTGCAGCTGCGCTTCGTCGACTGGATGCGCAACGAGCGCGCGACGGCCGAGTGTGGCCACGCCATGAACGCCTTCCACGTCCTGAAGGTCACGCCCGCCGACGGCGCCTGACGCGCGCGCCGCGCATCCTTCGAACGCCCCGCCTCCATTCGAAGCTCATTCGAAGGCGGGCTCGATGGCTTTGCGCCGGGCCGCGGTCCTACCCTCGCTGCATCACTCCGAGCGAGGTCCCCGTGAGCGCCGCCGCGACCGTATCCCGTGATTGGCCACGACCCACCGCCGCGCCCGCGGCGACCGCGACGCCGAGCCCCGGCCCAGCGCATGCGCGTCCGATGGACGCGAGCGCGGGCGCCGCCGCCATGAGCGTCGACGGACCGCCGCCGCCCGAGCGCCCCGCGGCCGGCGCCGTCGCGCGCGCGGCGTCGGCATCGGTGTCGGCCGCGGCCGACGTCAAGTCCGGTCCGCTGGTGCCCGGCGCGACCGCGCCTTCGCCGGCCGCCGCGGCCGGGTCCGCCGCGAAGCCGGCCGGCACGTTGTTCTACTATCGCAGCAGCCCGTCGGCGCCGCTCGTGCCCTGTCGATCAGGGCCGCTCGACTTGCTCGACGGGGCCGGCTTCACCTTCGCCGGCCTGCAGGTCTACGAGGCCGCCGCCTCGCTGCTCGCGGACAAGGACGAGCCCGCCGACCCGGGCTTCGATCCCGTCGGCGACGGCGACCCGCAGGACACCGACGAAGAGGCCGAGGACGCAGACCTCTCGGCGACCCTGCCCGCGCTACCGCCCTCCGACGACGACGACGGCCCGGGCGCGGCGGTCGCGGCGAGCGACGGTCCCGGCAGCGCCGCCGCGGCCGCCGACGCGGGCGGCGATGGCTACGACACCGACTTCGACGACGCCGCGGTGATGGCGAGCGCTCAGGCGGACATGCCTCTGGCCGCCCCGCCCTCCGACGGCTCCGCCCTCGACCTGAAGGCGGGCCAGGTGCTGGCCGACCAGCGGCGCAGCTTGCCGCTGGCGCCTCGGGCCGCGGGCGCGGCGCCGGTCCGCGACGTCCCGTTCGGCCAGCGCTTCGATCGCCAGCCGCGAGCGCACGGGCCGATCACCATCCGCCTCGAGCGCTTCCGCGCCAAGGCCGAGACGTTCGATCGCGAGCGGCCCGTGAGCGCCTACGGCATCGTCGAGCCCATCTCGACCGCCGGGCGCGACGCGGCGCCCGAGCCCGTCGCGGGCTTCCGCGTCAGCATGAGCGAGAGCGGCGCCAAGCGGCGCGCGCCCCGCAACCAGGGGCGCACCGACGTCCAGAAGGGGCACATCTGGGCGCTCAACAACGGCGGCCCCGACGTCGAGCAGAACATCACGCCGCAGTGGGCCCAGTGGCAGGCCAACGGCGCGTGGAAGCGCATGGAGGCGGAGCTCCATCAGCTGGCGCTCGAGGTCGGTGAGCGCGGGAACCTGCTCTTCGCCCGGATCACCGTGAACTACCCGGCCCTCGCCGACGACGACGGGGCCACGTTCCGCGCGCTGACCTTCCCGTGCTCATTCGCGGTCGTGGCCTACGAGGTCGACGCGGCGACGCGGCAAGCGGTGAGGGGCGGCGCGCAGTACCAGAAGCAGCTCGACGCGCGCCAGGACCGGACCGACCGACGCATGTTCTATCGCGCCGAGCACGCCGACATGGGCGCCGAGTCGGTGCACGACGCGCGCGGCCTCGGCCTCGACAAGAAGCGCAAGCGGCAGAAGGTGAAGGCGGGCGACGTGGCCAGCGGCGCGGCCGCCCCCGCAGCCGCCCCCGCAGCCGCCGCTGGGGTCGCCGCGGCCGCCCCTGCCGGCGTGGCTCCGATGGCCGAGAGCGACGCGGCCGCCGCCCCGGCGCCGAGCGGCGGTGGCCTCATCCCGTTCACGGCCGCGCCTCCGCGGGTGTCGCCCGCGGCCGGCCCCGCCGCGGCCGACAAGTCGATGCCGATGAGCGACGCCTGACGCGGTGGGGTCAGGTCGTCGGCTTGCCCGGGAAGGCGAGCGGCGCGGCCAGGCTCCACTCGAGCGGCTGGATCTCCGGCTCGAGCCGGACCGTGGCCCAGTGCGTCTTCACCGCGCTCGGCCCGAGCTCGGGCGCGGCGCCGACCTCGAGCTGGAAGAAGCGCTCGGCCAGCTCGGCGCGCGGTCGCAGGAGCAGCTGGAAGAGGGCGGTCGCGGCCTCCTCGGTCGACAGCATGCGCGGCTGCCAGCGCCCGAAGACCTTGGCGTTCTCGGCGTAGGCCTCGGTCATGGCGGTGCGCACGAACGGGTAGCCGACCGAGAAGGCGGTGACCTTGGCGGCGTCCTTGCCGAGGTTCACGCGCAGGATCTTCGGCAGCGCCAGCACCGCCCAGTTGGCGGCGCAGTAGCCGGGCACGCCGGCGCCCGGGTCGTGCGCCTGGCGCGACGAGATGTAGACGATGGTGAGCTCGTGGCCGGCGTGCAGCGCCTCGCTCGACCACAGGTGGGTCATCGCCAGGAAGCCGTCGAGCTTGGTGTCGATGACGTCCTCGGATTGCTCGAGGTTCTTGACGAACGCCTGGCGCACGCGCGCGCGGCGGGCCGCGGGCGCCTCGTCGTCCTTGGCCTTGGGCGCGCGCCCGAGCACGTAGCCGTCCTCGGAGCGGCCGCTGTTGCAGATGACCAGGTCGGGCGCGCCGCCGCCCTTCTGGATGCAGTAGCTCCGCATGGCCCAGACGTCGCGCGGGTTGGTCACGTCGGCCTGCACGCCGAAGGCGTTGCCGCCGGCGGCGCGGATGGCGTCGACCGTGGCCAGCGCGTCCTCGTAGCTCTGGTTGAAGTGCACCGCCACCGAGGCCGCGCCCGACAGCCCGGCGGCGAAGGCGAAGCCCTGGCCGAGACCGTAGTGCTTGCCGCTGCCGGTGATGAACACGCGCCGACCGGCGACGGCGCCGGCGATGTCGGCGGGGAGCTTGAAGCCGCTCGGGTCGAGGGTGACGGGCGCGCTCGGGGACATCGGACCTCCGCGCTCAGGCTAGCCCAGAAGGCCGCCGCGCGCCACCTGGCCTCGCCCGGAGCGCGGGCGAGCTGGCCCGCCTCCGGCATGAGGACCACGGCCTCGCGAGGCCGATGCGCGCGGGTCCGCGCGCGGCGTGCGTCGACTCCGCGGTGAACACGCGCGCGTTGACATTCGTGCGCGCGCGGCTGCATAGCTGGCTCGTCGCCACCATCACCACCTGAACCGGATGTGCCCATGCATCCCGTTTGCAAGCTCGTCTGCACTCTGAGCGCGGCTGGCTGCCTCGTCGGCGCGTGCGGCCCGTCGACCGAGGTCGACCCCGGCGACGCGGCGGCGTCGGGGGCCGATGCGCGGGCGTGGCTCGCGCCGAGCGCCGAGGTCGACCGGCTCGAGTCCGACGTGCTGGCGCGCTTCGGCGCCGAGTCGCTGCCGAGCGAGCCGGTGCGCGACGCCGTGCGGCGCTGGGTCGCGGCGCAGCCCCAGCCGCCGACACCCGACGCCGTGCGCGCGCGCCGACTGGCCTTGGCCGACGCCTTCGTGGTGGCCGAGCTGGTGCGGCGCGAGGCGGCGGCGCGCGGCGAGAGCCTCGACGACGCCGCCGCCTGGGCGCGGCTCGCGCCCGACACCGGCGGCCCGGCCAAGGTGCGCGCGCGGACCGGCGAGAGCGAGGCCGAGCTGCTCACGCGCCTGCGCACCGACGCGCTGCTCGATGGCTGGACCGCCGCGCCGCCGCCGACGGTCGACGTGGCGGCATGGCGCGCGGCCCACCCGGGCGCCGTCGGCAGCGACGTGCCGGCGCTGGCCGCGATGCTGACGCGCGCCGAGCGCATGCGGCGGCGCGTCGCGCTCATCGCCGACCTGCGCGCGCGCGCGGTCGAGGAGCCGCTGCGCCAGGCCATCCGCGCCGAAGACGCCGACGCCGCGGCGCGCGCCGCCGATCCGCGCGGCCGCGCGCGCCCGGGGCTCGGGCGCCTCGGCGCCCCGCAGGCCGAGGTCGCGCCGTGAGTGCGCGCCGCCCGATCGGCCTCATCGCGGCGCTGACCCTGGCCGGGGTCGGCGTCGCCCCGCCGAGCCACGCCTTCGAGTGCGCCGAGCGCCACGACATCAGCGTGATGTTCTGCCTCGACGCCAGCTCGAGCATGCTCGGTGCCGGCCAGAGCGCCGCCTCCAACTTCGCCGTGGCGGTGCTCGACCAGCTCTCCGCGACCGGGCACCTGGCGCAGACCGGCGACTACTTCTTCGCCACCCTCGAGGTCCACGTCGCGCTGCAGGGCAACTCGAACGTCGTCCGCAACGACCTCGTGGTCTACGGCTCGACCGACATCAGCGCCAACAGCGGCACGCTCCTCTTCGGCGCCATCTTCGACTCCGCCTCGCTCATCGGCGCCGCGCCGAGCGGCAACGCGCGCCTGCTCGTCGTGCTCACCGACGGCGAGGACACGGGCGGCGGCGTGCGCACGCAGGCCGACGCCATCGCCGCGCTGGCCGGCATCCCCAGCGTCTCGGTCGAGCTCATCCACGCCGGCGGCGGCACCCCCGGCGTGCTGAGCACGCTGGCCTCGGCCGCCGGCTCGCACGTGCGCGCGCGCGCCGCCGATCTGTCGGCGCTGAACGGCCTCGTCGCGAGCATCGTCGACCGCACCTGCACCAACTGGCGCCCGACCGCCGAGTTCAGCATGTCGCCGGGCGACGGCCTCGACCTCGGCGTCGACGGCTTCTCCATCACCTTCGACGGCTCGCCCAGCGCCGACCAGGAGGACGCCGACAACGCGCTGTCGTACGCCTGGGAGCTCACGCCGCCGTCCGGCGCGCCGATCGGCTTCTCGGGCCAGAGCGTGTCGCACACCTTCAGCGACGCGCAGATCGGCACCTGGCAGGCGCGCCTCACGGTCACCGACACGCGCGGCGCCAGCGCCAGCGTGACGCACTCTTTCGCCGTGCGCGGCTCGCCGCCGGACATCGCGCTGCACGCGCCGGCGGTCATCGACGCGCTGCAGACGCTGACGCTCGAGGTCACGCCGCACGACGACATCGACGGCGGCGGCCAGTTCGACTTCGACTGGAGCGTCGTGCAGGCGCCCGCCACCGCCGCCATCCAGCCGCCCGGGCCGGCCACGCCGTGGAGCGGCCCGACCATCAGCTGGGTCACCAGCGAGGGCGACATCACCATCCTCAGCGACAACACCCGCATCGGCACCTGGCACTTCCACGTGCAGGCCACCGACAACGAGGGCGATCACGACGCGGCCGACGCCGAGGTCGACGTGCGCAACCTGAAGCCGGTCATCCACTTCGACGGCCCCGAGGAGATCGACGTCGGCGAGACGCTGCACATCTCGAGCGAGGCCAGCGAGGACCC
This sequence comes from Myxococcota bacterium, assembly GCA_046351155.1. Taxonomy (GTDB): domain Bacteria; phylum Myxococcota_A; class UBA9042; order PHBI01; family PHBI01; genus JAXLYZ01. The sequence continues at coordinate 169,897 of JAXLYZ010000004.1, read as the reverse complement.
CGACGGCGGCGCGCTCACCTTCCGCTGGGACCTCCAGCAGGTGCCGAACTCGACCGGGCTCGCGCCCATCTCGCCCTTCGCCAGCGGCGAGACCTACGACGCCGTCACCGCGGCCAGCGACGCCGGCACCTGGATCTTCCGCCACGTCGTCACCGACAACGAGGGCGAGGAGGTCACCGAGGATCGCCAGGTGCTGGTCGACGCGCTGCCGACGGCGACCATCGTCGGCGACGACCACGGCGCGGTCGAGCTCGAGCTGGTGCTCGACGGCAGCGACAGCGAGGACCCCGACTCGCCGAAGTGCGGCGGCGATCCGAACCACTGCCACACCAACGCGGACGGCCCCGCCATCGTGTCGCCCGGCATCGTGCGCTACTCGTGGACGCTGCTCGACGTGCCGGTCGACGCGCCCGACGGCATCGCGCCCGGCTACGTCGCCGACGTGCTGGGCGTGAGCGGCGCCGGCGCCGAGCTGCACGTCCCGGCCTCGCGGCTCGGCCCGGGCTTCTGGACCTTCCAGCTCGAGGTCGAGGACGGCGAGCACAACGTCGCCTCGACCACCCACACCATCGAGCTCGCGCACCTCGAAGGCCCGCCGCTGCCCATCGTGTTCGGCCCCATCTACCGGGTCGGCGACGCCATGGGCGACATCGCCGAGCCGGTGGTCCTCGACGGCAGCTGGAGCTTCGACCCCGACAACTTCCTGAGCGGCCAGCCGCTGCCGGGCATCACCGCCTGGGACTGGTCGACCGCGCTGGTGCCGCCGCTGTGTCCCGATCTGGCGCTGGCCTCGGGGCCGACGGCCACGCCCTGGGGAGTCGGCCACGTGCCGCTCGAGTGCTACGGCCTGAGCGTCGCCCGGCTCACCGTCACCGACGACGACGCCACCCCCAAGCAGGCCTCGGCGCTGTGGCCGTTCATCCTCTCCAACTGCAACGGCATCGTCTGCGTCGACGCGCCGACCCACGACAACCCGGCCACCGTCGACTTCAGCGACCGCACGCGCGTGGTCATCGCCTATCACCTGAACGCCGCCGTCTACGCGCTGCCGGCGTGCGCCAGCGGCTGCTGGGCCGAGCTCACCATCGCCAAGTCGGAGGCGCCCGGCGAGGTGCTCTACCGCTTCCGCGATCCGAACCCCATCGGCACCACGCTCGGCGGCCAGCACGTGCTCGAGTGGTACGGCTTCGTCACCGACCCGCTGACGCTGACGCAACGCCGCCCCGAGCCCGGGCACTACGACGTGCGCGTGCGCGTCACCGACGTGCTCTTCGCCGGCATCGGCCACGAGGACACCGAGACCGAGTCGATCCTCATCCAGGTGGCCGACACCGCCTTCGAGCCCGACAGCGACAGCTACCTCTCGCTCAACGGCGCGCGCGCCAGCAGCGATCTGGCCGCCGTGCACTACGCCATCACCGGCGCGGCGGCGGTCACCGACATCCGCACGCGCGTCTACATCGAGGGCCAGACCGAGCCCATCTACGACCTCACCGAGCCGCGCACGCTCGACGACCTGGTGCTGTGGCACGGCGAGGATCAGTTCGGCGTCTTCGTCGCGCCCGGCCGCTACGAGCTCACCGTCACGCCGGTCGGCCCGGCCGGCGAGCTCGGCGAGAGCCCGCGCCACCTCATCACCGCCTACGAGATCGACCTCGCGCTCGACGGCGTGGCGGCGGCCGACGAGGACACGCCGGGCGCCTTCCTGGTGGTCAGCGACACGACCATCCACCACGGCCACGTCGCGCTCGCGCCCGACGGCCTCGACGGCGAGGTGGTCGTCAGCGAGGTCGGCACGGCCGCGCTCGAGGCGGTCGTGCCGGTCGGCGATCTGGGCGTCGGCATCGCCATCACGCCGGCCGTCGCCAACCCGCAGACGGCGCTCCAGCTGAAGGTGACGGAGCGCCCGGGCACGCCGGTGCACCTGCGCGCGCGCTACCTGCCGCTGGCCGCGCCGGCCGACAAGGAGGCGGTCGACGAGGTCACCATCGACCCGGTGCGCATCGACGTCACCGCGCCCTGCTCGGACGACGAGCGCGAGGCCTCCGACGGCATCTTCGTGGCGCTGCGCCAGCTCGTGCCGGGCTCGGTCAGCTGGGCGCTGGAGCGGCCGATGATGCGCCAGCTGCACCTGGTCTCGAGCCACCGCTTCGAGCGCGTCCACGTGTCGATCCGCCGCGGCGGCGCGCCGGCGGTCAGCGCCGCGACCGTGTTCGGCGCGCCCGGGCCGATCATCATCGTGCCGGCCGACCTCGGCGCCGACTTCGACGTCGACGCCACCTGGTTCGACGCCGACGACTCGCTGGAGACCGACCTGTTCGTGCGCGGCCTCGAGCGCGGCGACGCCGAGCTCGTGGTCGAGCTGTGGAAGGACGGCGCCGTGCTCGCCAGCGACACGGTGAAGCTGCGCGTCGGCGACCTGCCGCCGCTGGCCGGTGTCGCGCTGCCCGCCTATCCGGACTGGCGCGCCACGCGCGCGGTCACGGCCGGGCTGCCGCTGGCGGTGGCGCTCGACCCGGCCGACCACGACGAGCGCCGCGGGCTGCCGGCCAAGGTCTACGTCGTCGAGCACAAGACGGCGGCGCAGTGGGACGCCGACCCGACGCTCAGCGACGTCAGCGGCGGCCCCGAGGATCTGACCGTCCCGGCCGCGCCCGGCACCATCGCGACGTCGCAGGTGAACGCCTGGGCCTCGGTGTCGGTGCCGGCCGGCGTCGAGTCGCGGCCGCTCGACGTCGTCATCGACTACGGCGGCTGCCCGGCGGTGCCGCTAGTGCCGAGCTACGGCACGCTCGACCCCGAGGACATCATCATGCCGGTCGAGGCCCCCGCGCCGGCGCTGGTGGCGCTCGGCGACCTCACCAGCGCCGGGCCGTTCGCGACCGCCAGCTTCGAGTACGGCGACGACGTCGAGAGCGTGCCCGCCGTGGGCAGCGTGTGCACGCCGCGCGAGGACCGTAGCTACTTCGTGTGCACCCTGGGCGCGGCGGCGGTGTGCCCGCTCGACAGCGTGTGCGTCGACTCCGACGCCGACGGCACCTTCCACTGCGCGCGCGTGCGGCCGCCCGAGGCCGCGGCCGGCGCGGCGTGCCCGCCGGCCTGCCCCAACGGCCAGGTGTGCTGGGACGGCGACCGCGACGGCAGCGCCCACTGCAAGGTCATGAACCTGCCCGAGGACCCGGCCGGCGCGGTGTGCCCGCCGGCGTGCGCGGTGGGCTCGGGCTGCTACGACACCGACGGCGACGGCGTCGCGCACTGCACGGCGGTGGCGCCGCCGTGCGCGGTCGGCGAGACCTGCGTCTCGACCGACGGCGACCAGGAGGCGCGCTGCCGGCCGATCGCGCCGCGCATCGGCGTGCCGACCGGCTACGACACCTTCCGCGTCGGCGACGAGACGAGCTGCACCAACGGCGTCGATGACAACGGCGATGGCGACGTCGACTGCGGCGACATCGACTGCATCTACCACCCGAACTGCCGCGGCGAGACGAGCTGCACCAACGGCGTCGACGACAACGCCGACGGCCGCACCGACTGCGACGACGTCCGCTGCCTGCCGGACTGCGTCGCCGGGCTGCGCCTGCGCGCGCTCGTCGTGCACCCGACGCCGGTGCCGCCGGGCGCGCCGCTGGTGGTGATGGCGCACGGGCGCCACACGCCGCTCAACGTCATCGGCGCCGACTCGCGCTGGGTCCACGCCACGGCGCAGACGAGCGACCAGAACTACCGCGGCCACCGCTACCTGCAGGAGCACCTGGCGAGCCACGGCTTCGTGACGGTCAGCGTCGACCTCGACGAGGTCGTCGGCAAGAGCCTCGGCTATCCTTCGCTCGGCGCCGGCAATCGCCTGCGCGGCTGGCTCGTGCTGAAGAACATCGAGCGCGCGCTGACGCTGCCGGCGCTGGCCGGCGTCGACGCCGGCAACATCCACCTCATCGGGCATTCGCGCGGCGGCGAGGCGGTGCTCGAGGCCTGGTGGGTGGCGGGCGACGTGGCCGCGCGCGGCCCGGCCGCCAGCGGCGCGGTGGGCGCCGACGCCACGCTGGCCGGCTTCACCCAGGCCAGCATCAAGAGCGTCATGAGCATCGCGCCGACGAGCTTCGACAACGTGGCCCCGCCGCTCGGCACGGCGACGCCGTTCTTCCTCCTGTACGGCACCTCCGACGGCGACGTGAACGGCGTCACGAACGGCGTGCAGCCGCGCCGCCACTACGATCGCGCCGACGGCCCGCGCGTGGCCATCCAGCTCCGCGGCGGCAACCACAACCACTTCAACACCAGCTGGGTGCCCGACGACGTGACCACCGGCGCGAACCACCTGAACGGCCCGGACCAGCGCGCCACCGCGCTGGCGTGGGGCCTCGGCTGGCTGCGCCGCGTGCAGGCCGTGCCCGGCTTCGACGAGCTGTTCGCGCAGCCGGCCTCGCGCCTCCCGGCCGGCGGCGTGCCGGCGACGGTCGAGGCCTACACCCAGTCGCGGCGCGTGCCGGCGCTGAACCTCGTGCTCGACGACTACGAGGCGCAGCCGGCCACGACCACCTCGAGCGCCGGCCTCACCGTCGCGCTGGGCGGCGGCGTGGCCGTGAGCGAGCAGCTCCTGCTCGATCCGAACCCGCTCGCCCCGGGCGACGTCACCGACCACTTCATCGGCGAGACACAAGGCGCCATCGTCACGTGGACCGCGGCCGGCACCATCGACATCGCGCTGGCCGCGCCGACCGATCTGCGCGATCGGCGCGCCCTCGTGCTGCGCGCCGCGCAGCAGCCGGGACATCCCAACACCACGGCGCTGGCCGGTCCGCTCGTCTTCCTGGTGACGCTCGTCGACGCCGACGGCCACGCCTCGACCGTGCCGAGCGACGTGGCCACGGCCATCACCCCGCCGTACGCCAGCAGCAAGGTCTTCGGCGGGCTCGGCCTGGTCGACCTCGGCGCCGCGCTCTTCCAGAGCGTGCGCATCGACCTCGATCGCTTCGTCGTCGGCGCCCCCGGCCTCGAGCTCGACCGCGTCACCGGCATCCGCCTCGAGCTCGGCAGCGGCGTCGGCTCGGCCCAGGGTGCCATCGGCCTCGACGAACTGGAGCTCGAATGATGTCCCGCCTCGCGCCATCGCTCATGGCCCTCGCGTCCCTCCTCGCGGCCTGCGGGCCGTGCACCGCGCCCATCCCGCCGCGCGGCGACGCCGTCGCGGGCGGCCCCGCCGACGCGCTGCCCGAGCGCGACGCGCTGCCCGAGCGCGACGCCGCGCCGACCCGGCCGGCCGAGCGCGACAGCGCCGACGCCGGCGCCGATGCCGAGGCCGACGCGCTCGGGCCCATCCGGCGCGCGGCGCGCTTCCGCGGCGCCTCGGCGCCGGTCGGCGTGCCCGGGCTCGCGGCCGGCGACGCCATGCTGGTGGTGGTGGCCGAGCGCACCGGCAGCGCCTACGCGCCGGGCGACCAGGGCGACAGCTTCGAGATCGCCTGCTTCGCCGGCCGCCAGCGCCTGTGGCGCACGCCGCGCCTCGACGTGGTTGACGCCGTGGTGCTGGTCGGCAAGGACCCGGGCGGTGACCTCGCCACCGAGCCGGTGTGGTGCACGCGTCTTCGCTGGCGCCGCCGACGAAGGGCGAGCCGACGGCCGCCGAGCGCATCGACGCGAGCTACGCCAAGGCGCGCGCGCACGAGGCGCCGGCGCGCTGGCTGCGCGGCCCCGACGGCCGCGGCAAGGAGCTGCCGCAGATCGACGTGCCGGCCTGGAAGCCGGGCGAGCCCATGGCCGATCCGATCGGCCTCTGGCTCCGGGAGGGGCGCACGCCGTGAACGCTCGCGCGTCGATCGCCGTCGTGTGCCTCGCCTGCCTGGCCGCGGCCGGCGCGCCGTCGGCGCGGGCGCAGAACCTCGTCTTCGGCGCGCCCTACGTGCTGCCGATCGACGTCGTCGCGCCGGCCTCGGTGGCGCTCGACACCCCGCGCCAGCGTGCTGGTGCTCGACACCGGGCAACGCCGCGTGCGCTTCGCGGCGCTGCCCGACATCATCGCCGGCCTGCCGCTGTGGTCGACGCTCGACCTCGGCGCCGACCCGACCGCGCCCGACACGCTGCTCGAGCCGCAGGGCCTGGCCGTCACGCCCGAGGGTCACCTGCTGGTGGTCGACACCTTCCACGCGCGCGTCGTGCTGTTCCGCCTCGACGCCGGCGGCGCGAGCTACACCCGCGACGCGAGCTTCGCGCCGAGCCTGCCCGACGCCACGCCGCTCACGCGCCCGCGCGACGTCGCCGTCGGCGCGGACGGCAAGGTGTTCCTGCTCGACACCGCCAACCACCGCGTGCTGGCGCTCGACGACGTGGCCGACGCGAGCTGGTCGCTCTTCGCCGCCGACGCCGCCTGGGGTCAGGCCTACGGCCTCGGCGTCGCCACCGACGGCAAGGTCGCGGTCGCGGCCACCGACGCCCACGCCATCTACCTCTACCCGGCCGCCGGCGGCGCGGCCAGCGTCATCGGGCGCTACGGCAGCGACGAGCGCGGCTATCGCTTCCCGCGCGACGTGGCCTTCGCCCCCGACGGCGGCCTGGTCGTCGCCGACACGCTGAACCATCGCGTGCGCGTCGACGCGCCCGACGGCGCGCCGCGCTTCCGCCTCGACAGCGCCGGCCTCTTCGACGCGCCGGTGAGCGCGGCCTGCGACGCGGCCGGCCACATCTTCGTCGTCGATCAGGGCCACGGCCAGGTGCTGGCCTGGCTCGGCCCCGACGCGCCCAAGCCCTTCGATCTGATGATCCGCGACTTCGTCGGCGACGTCGGCGTCGAGGACCCGGTCGACCCCGTCATCACGCTCTCGTCGCCCGACATCCTCATGCGCCACGCGCCCGACGTCGACGCCGCCGCCGTGCCGCACGCCGGCCTCGTGGCGCTGCCCTTCCAGGAGCCGCGCTACGAGATGCCGTCCTACCTCTACGTCGAGGTCGACAACCTCGGGCCGCTCGGCTCGACGCCGGGCCAGGTGCGCTTCTACTGGGCCGACGCCGACAGCGCGCTCACCTTCCCCGACGACTTCGCGACCAGCGGCTTCTATCGATCGTGGAGCGCGCCCGACCACCACCTCGACGGCAACTGGCTCTACCTCCCGGCCATCGCGCCGCACGGCTTCGTGGTGCTCGGGCCGCTGGTGTGGCTGCCGCCGGCGCCCGAGTCGGTGCACGGCGAGGACGGCCGGGTCGACGTGGTGGCGCGCGTCGTCCACGTCGACGACCCGAGCCTCGCCGCCTCCGGCCTGGACGGCATCCGCCACAGCAACGACGTCGCGCGCCGGCCGACCACGGTCACGCGCGGCCCGTTCCCCATCGGCCAGCAGGACACGCTGGTCGTGCGCGCGCGCTTCCCGGGCGCCGCGCCGGCCGCCGCCTTCGACGTGACCAGCGAGCGCGTGACGCACGCCGGCCAGTGGGTGAGCGCGGCCTCGCACGGCAACGCCTGGATCGACGCGCTGGTGCTGCCCGACCCGGTGGGCCTCGACCACGACGCGGCCTACTACTCGGCCGACGACCGCACGCCGGTCCTCGACGTCGCCACCGAGGTGCTGGGCAAGCTGCCGGCCGGCGCCCTCGACGGGCCGACCGCCGATGCCGACGACGACGTCGACCGCCTCGTCGTCGTCGTGAACCAGCCGGCCTTCGCCCACCAGGCCACCACCGGTCCGTGGCCGTACGTGTCGGGCGGCCTCACGCGCTGGCTCACGGTGTCCATCCAGGGGCCCGACGACGACGGCAACGTCATCGCCCACGGCCTCGGCCACCAGCTCGGCCTCGAGGATCTGCTGCCCCACGAGCACGTGGTCTTCGCGCGCCCCTACGCCGACGGCTGGGACAACATGGCCCTGCCGATGAACGGCGTCCTGCCGCTGGCCTGGTCCCAGGATCTGGCGACCTGGGTCACCGAGGCCGGCGGCCTCATCCGCTTCGTGCCGCGCCCGGGCAACGGCGTCGTCGCCAGCGCTGCGGTCGACCTGCGCTACCCGGCGACCCTGGCCCAGGACGACACGGTGGCCATCGCCGTCGGGCTCACGCCGGGGGTGACGACCTTCGAGCAGGAGACGCGCTTCTATTGGATCGAGTCGCGCTCGCCCTCGGTCGGCGGCTTCGAGGCGCCGCTGCCCGGCACTGGCGTCCTGGTCTACCTCGCCACCGAGGAGATCCCGCAGGGGCAGGGGCCGGTCATCATCCGCGATCACGTGCTGGCGACGCCGGACAGCCTGGCCGACGCGGCGGTGCCCGTCGGCGAGAGCGAGTCCCCGGGCGGCACCGGCCTGACGGTGCACGTCGACGCCGCGCTGCCCGACGGCGACGGCTTCCGCGTGAGCTACAGCTACGACCCGCCCGAGATCGGCTTCGACCTGTGGATGGATCCCGGCGACCCGACCTACCTGTCGCCCGACATCTGGATCGACAACCAGACCGACGGCTACGACGAAGAGCACGGCGTGGCGCCCCACTTCAGCGAGGCGGTGGCCATCCCCGACGAGGAGAACCGCGTCTACGCCATGGTGCGGAACCACGGCCCGGCCACGGCCTACGACGTCGAGGTGGCGTTCTACTTCTCGTCGCCCTGGCACACCATCGACGGCCACGACGCCTTCGACTACTTCGCCACCGCCATCATCCCGCACATCGATCCCGATCAGGCGGTGCCGACCTACGTCGTGTGGACGCCGCCCGCCGACCAGGGCGAGCACCACTGCGTGAAGGTCGAGGTGCGGCGCGCGGTCGACGACACCAACCCCGACAACAACGCGGCGCAGCGCAACATCACCGTCGACACCAGCGCCAGCCACAGCCCGTACCCGCCCGTGGTGAGCACCTTCATGGTGGCCAACGACGAGGCCGAGCCGAAGCTGGTCATCCCGCGCCTCGAGGGCGTGCCCGCCGACTGGGCCTGGTCGTTCGCGCCGGCGCGCGTGCTGGTGCCGGCCGGCGACACGCGCACCGTGACGCTGACGGTGACGCCGTCGGAGTCGACGCCGCGCTGCCGGCGCTACGACATGCAGGTCACCGGCTGGCGCCCGCGCGGCGACACGCTGGTGCGCACCGGCGGCACGCAGGCCTCGGTGCTCACCAAGCGCCTGGTCGAGCTCAGCGCCGCCGTGAAGGTCTCGCGCTGCGAGCGCGACCCGAAGAAGGGCGAGGCCGCTCTGCCGCCGTGGGCGCGCGACCCGAAGCGCTGCGCGTCCATCGCGGTCGAGGGCTGCACCGTGCCGCCGCAGCCGTTCGCGGAGATCGTCGTGCGCTACGAGGACCCGGCCGGGAACCCGATCTATCGGACCGTCACGACCGACGCCAACGGCTGCTACGAGGACAGCTTCATCTCGGGCGAGGGCGGCAACTGGGGCGTCGACGTGACCTACCCGGGCGACGACTGCGAGAGCGCCGCCAGCGCCGGCGCCGAGGTGACGCTGCCGTTCCCGGCCGACGGCGACCACGACGACGACGGCCTGCCCGATGCGCAGGAGTGCCAGGGCGACCCCGACCGCGACGGCATCCCCTGCGTGCTCGACCCGGACTCGAACAACGACGGCGTGCCCGACGGACCGGGCGAGGGTCAGTGCCGACCGGCGCCGAGCGGGCTCGTGCTGTTCGTGCTGCTGGCGCTGATCCTGCTCCTGTGCGTGCTGGTGTGGCTCTGGCGCACCTGCCCGCGCCCGCCGCCGCTCGTCGTGCTGTGGCTCGTCGTGGCGCTGGTGCTGGCGCTCGTGGCGTACTGGCTCCTGCTCCGCGGCGGGCCGTGGTGTCCGTCGCTCGATGCGCTCGCCTGGCTCCTGCGCCTGGCCTTCCTGCTGGCGCTCCTGGTCGTGCTGCGCTGCCTGCGCCGCCGCCTCGCGGCCGCCAAGGGGCGCGCGCTGGCGCGGGGTTGAGGCGCGGCGCGCATCGGCCCGTCGCGCGCGTCAGGGCCGGGCGCGGACCGCCTTCACCTCGCGCAGCGTCGGCAGCCCGCTCGGGCGCGCCTGCTCGAGCTCGTCGTCGCCGAGCGCGGCGTCGGGGTCGAGCACCAGGCGACCCTCGACCACGACCGGCTGATCGGCGAAGCGCGTCACCTCGTCGGCGGGACGCGCGTCGGCGCCGAGCAGCACCTCGCTCGGGCCCTCGTCGGCGCCGGCCTCGTCGTACGCCGACGGCGCGCCCTCGACCTCGATGACGACGCGCCCCAGGAACTCGCGCGGCGGCGGCTTCCGGCCGGGGCGCGGCATGCTCGTCTCCTCGAGGTAGCGGCGATAGGTGCCCTCCAGGCGGACGAGCTTGCCGTCGAGGCGCTTCATGTCGGCCGAGGTGCGGCATGTCGGGGTGGCCATCGGGGTCTCCTGCGCGAGCGGTTCGGGCGGGCGCGTCGGCGCCGTCGTCGGGGATGGGTTCGGGAGCGGCACCGGCTCGGGCGCGCGCGGCGCCGGTGCGCACGCGCCGAGCGCCAGCGCGACGAGCCAGCCGGTGGCGCGCGCGCTCATTTCTTGTCGGTCTTGATGGCCATCGAGGTGGCCTTCGTGCCGTGGGTCTTCGAGGCCAGGTGGTCGTGGTGGAAGGTCTGGTCGCGACCCGAGCCGTCCTTCTTCACGGTGCCGTAGATGGCGTAGTTCCAGCGGCGGTTCACGACGCTGTCGATGCCCTTGCGGATGACGGCGTAGTTCTCGAGCGTCACGTTGTCCGAGCCGTCCTTCATGATGACGCCGGCCCAGTGGAAGTTCCACGCCGAGTGGCCCTTGTGCTTCTTGAAGCCGGGCATGTCGTAGCCGGTGCCCATGGCGTAGGCCTCGCCGATGTCGGGGTTGGCGTAGTCGTTGATGCCGGTCGCCTTGTCGAAGGCGAGCTTGCCGGCCTCGGTGAGCTCACCGTACATCTTCTGCGCCTCGACGCCGTCGGCCGGCACCTTGGGCACCGTCTTCTTGCCGTTCTCGGTGTAGTGGACGTCCTTCTTCAGGAAGGGCTTGTTCTTCTTGTCGGCGACGAAGCCCGGCATCACCTGGAAGTAGATGTCGTTGGCCATGCGCCCGACCGAGTTCTTGGCGGCGCTGTTCTGGTTCGCGTCGAGCCGGCCCTTGGTCTCCTGCTTCTTGCCCTTCTTCTTGAACTTCGCCGCGCGGTCGCGGTTGTTCTTGTCCTTCGAGCCGGTGATGGCGCCCGACGAGCGGCCGCAGTCGGCCTCGAGCGCCATCTTGCCGCCGGTGCTCTCGGTGGTCTCGCCGTTGTGGTCGGGCGTGCTGAGCTCGTTCATGTCGGAGGCGGTCTGGTGGTCGCCCATGTCGGGGTGATCGACCCACAGCGGGTGGACCTTGGTGAGGGTCTTGCCCTCGTGGTCGTACTTCTGGCCGTCGCTCGACAGCGTGATGTAGCTGCCGTCCTTGCCGACCTTGGCCAGCGCCTTGTTGGCGCTCTTGATGAGGTCCTCGCTGGCGTAGAGGTCCTGCTCGCCGGTCATGAGGACCTTGCCCTTGTCGCTGCTCGTCCAGTCGGGGTTGTCCTTCGACTCGCGCCGCAGCTGCACCGGGCCCGACGCCGCCGAGGCCGACGCGCCGCCCGCGCCCGCGCCCGGCAGGAGGTCGCGCGCCGACTGGCCGGCCACCACGCGGTCGGCCGCGGCGTCGGCGTTCACCTCGTAGCTGTCGCCGGCCTTGCCGACCTTGCTCGACAGGTGGACGCCGGCCTTCTGCTGCACCACGTGCGCCGCCTCGTGGGCCACGAGGTGCTTCGACGGCGAGCCGCCGGCGAAGGCGATGTCCTGGCCCGACGCGTAGCCCGAGGCGCCGAGCCCCTCGCAGGCCTGGGCGGCGGCGCCGCCCATGTGGGCGCGCACGCCGGAGAGGTCGGCGCCGTAGCTGGCCTCGATCTCCTTCCGGACCGGCAGCTCCTGCCCGCCGCCCGAGAAGCCGCCGGCGGCGGTCTTGCCGACGTCCTCCGCCTTGCCGGCGCCCGAGCGCTTGAGCTGGAGCGGCGCGCTGTCGGGGCCCGGCGCGAGCAGCGCCTCGCCGGCCGCGAAGTCGAGGCCGCGCGCGGCGTCGCGCTTGCTGCTGCGGCCTTCCTGGGCGCCGTCGCCGCCCTTGGCGGAGCGCTGGACGCTGGTCGGGGTCATCGATCGAGGTGCGCTGTGGAGTGCCATGCCGTTCCTCACGAAGTCGCCCGCTCGCGACCGCCATCGAATTTGGACGCGAGCGCGCGGCGACGCCTCGCACGGGCGCGGGCCGTGCGTCAAATCGCACGACGCGCGCCCACGCGCCGGGCCGCGCCGAGGACGCTGGCCCTCATGCCGCCCGGGTGCTACATCGCCTGCCGCGAAACGGAGGAGAGCAGCATGACCGAGACGCGCATCGAGAAGGACACCATGGGCGAGATCGCCGTCGCCGCCGACCGCTACTGGGGCGCGCAGACGCAGCGATCGATCCAGAACTTCGCCATCGGCGACATCCGCTTCACGCGCCCGATGGTGCGCGCCTTCGGCATCCTCAAGAAGGCGGCCGCCGAGGTGAACGCCGACCTCGGCCTGCTCGCCGCCGACAAGCGCGACATCATCATGAAGGTCGCCGACGAGGTCATCGCCGGCACGCTGGACGCCCACTTCCCGCTGGTCATCTTCCAGACCGGCTCGGGCACGCAGACCAACATGAACGCCAACGAGGTCATCTCGAACCGGGCCATCGAGCTGCTCGGCGGCGTCATGGGATCGAAGAAGCCCATCCACCCCAACGACGACGTCAACAAGTCGCAGTCGTCGAACGACACCTTCCCGACCGCCATGCACATCGCCGCGGCCGAGGAGATCACCCATCGCCTGAAGCCCGCGGTGGTGGCGCTGCGCGACGTGCTGGCCGAGAAGGCGCGGGCCTTCGCCGACATCGTCAAGATCGGACGCACCCACCTCCAGGACGCGACGCCGCTCACGCTCGGCCAGGAGATCTCCGGCTGGGTGGCCCAGCTCGACCACGGCCTGGCGCGCCTCGACCTGGCGCTCGGCCACGTCTTCGAGCTGGCCCTGGGCGGCACCGCCGTCGGCACCGGGCTCAACTCGCACCCCGAGTACGGCCCGCGCTCGGCCGCCGTCATCGCGCGCCTCACCGGCCTGCCGTTCGTGAGCGCGCCCAACAAGTACGAGTCGCTGGCCGCCCACGACGGGCTGTCGTTCGCGTCGGGCGCCCTGCGCACGCTGGCCGGCTCGCTCATGAAGATCGCCAACGACGTGCGCTGGCTCGCCTCGGGCCCGCGCTGCGGCATCGGCGAGCTCAAGATCCCCGAGAACGAGCCCGGCTCGTCCATCATGCCGGGCAAGGTCAACCCGACCCAGGCCGAGGCGTTGACGATGGTCGTCTGCCAGGTCTACGGCAACGACGCGGCGGTGGCGTTCGCGGCCTCGCAGGGGAACTTCGAGCTCAACGTCTACAAGCCGGTCATCATCCACAATGTGCTCGAGTCGACGCGCCTCCTGTCCGACGCCTGCGACTCGTTCCGCACCCACTGCGCCGTCGGCATCGAGCCGAACGTCGAGCGCATCGAGCGGCTGCTCCACGACTCGCTCATGCTGGTCACGGCGCTGAACCCGCACATCGGCTACGACAAGGCCGCGCACATCGCCAAGACCGCCTACAAGCAGGGCACGACCCTCGAGCAGGCGGCCGTGTCGCTCGGCTACCTCACGTCGGAGCAGTTCAAGGCGTGGATCGATCCGCGCGCGATGACGCTGCCCCTGCCCTGAGGATTGGCGCGCCTGCCGCGGCCCGGAGCTCAGGGCGCCGGCCCATCGCGGCGCACCGAGCCGGCCTCGGCGCTGAAGAGGTAGCGCTCGATGAGGTCGATCGATCGACCGCGCCCAGCGCACGTGGCCGCCGACGGGCGGCGGCGTCCACCTCGACCGGTCCCTGGTCGGCGTAGCGCAGGAAGCGCGCGCCCGCCTCGAGCGGCCGGCCGAGCTCGAGGCGCACGCGCGTCGGGCGCTGGTCGTCGCCCAGCGCCTCGATGACGACGGCGAAGTCGGCGACGCTCACGCGCTGGCCGACGCTGAAGCCGGTCGCGCGCGCGGTGAAGCGATCGGCCTGCGTCTCGAAGAGCCCCTGGTCCACCTCGAGCACCAGCGTGCTGGCGTCGGGGCGCGACACGTCGACGGCGCGTCGCGTCGCGACCAGCGCATACACCGGCGGGCAGGGACGCCGTGGGCCCGGCACATGCCAGCGGGAGGTAGTCGACGAAGGCCTCGCTCGTCACCGTCACCGCAAACCAGCGCCTGCCGTCGTCGGCGCCTTGGACGGCCTGCTCGAGCTCGCCCAGCGCCGCGCCGACGTAGACCATCGAGCGCGCGCGCGACGGCAGCCCGAGCGCTCCGCCGCCGATCCACAAGCAGGTCGTGATGAGCGCCGTCGGTCGGATGAGGTGTCGGTAGACGCGCGCCGTCTGGCGCGGTGAGCGCAGGCTCGGGTCGGGCACCTGGCCGAGGAAGACGGCGGCGGCGATGGCGACGCCCAGCGACACGAACACGAGATAGCGATCGGTGACGGCGCCGCCGGCCAGCGGCAGCGTGCCGAGCAGCGAGCCCAGGAGGCCGAAGCGCACGACCTCGAAGCGCTGCCACAGCGAGCGGAAGAACAGCGCCCAGATGGCGATGACGGCGCAGTCCACGGCGACGTACGCCAAGGCCGCGACGCCGGCCACGGCCGGCAGGAAGTCCGACCAGACGCCGAGCGCGCCGCCCAGCAGCGCGGGCGTCACGGTGGCCACGCGCCCCAGGAAGGCCAGCGGCCGGCTCAGCGGATCGAGGTAGCCGTCCTGGCCGAAGGTGCCGTAGCCGCCGAGGTGATGGGCGGCGAGCCAGGCCGCGCCGAGCGCGGCGTAAGGCCAGAGCGGCGCCAGCCGTCGCCACCACCGACCGCGCTCGTAGACGAGCGCGTACGCCAGGAGCAGCGCCCCGGTCGACACGCCGATCTCACCCGACAAGAGCGCCAGCGCGAAGGCCAGCGGCGCGAGGAGGCGCGCGCCGCGCCCGGCGCGATCGGCCTCGGAGCCGCGCCGCCAGCGGTCGTGGGCCCATAGCGCCAGGAAGCCGAAGGCGGCCGCCATGAGCCCGTTGCGGTTGGCGATCCAGCCGACCGCCGGCCCGCGCGCGTCGTCGATGGCGTAGACCACGAGCGCCAGGTGGGCGAGCCACGGCCGTCCGACGAGGCGGCGCAACAGCGCCAGCGCGGCCGCCAGCATGGCCGCGAACCAGGCCAGGTTGTGGACGTGGGCGAAGGCGGCCGAGCCCGGCGCGACGGCCTGGTCGAAGGCGTGGGTCAGCTCGGCCAGCGGACGGAAGAAGGCGATCCTCAGGTCTTCACTGGCCCACCATGGCACGAGGCCCGCTGCGCGCTCGGCCGCGCCGGGGTGGTCGAAGAGGCGAAAGCCGTTGCCCAGGCCCTGCGACAGCCCGCGCTGCAACATGAAGTCGTCCGCCTGGTAGCCCGTGCCGATAGATGGTGCGGCGAGGAGAACGGCCAGCGCGACGATGGCGGAGCCCACCCACGGCTTGCCGAGAGCGCGAACGAGACGACTGGAGGCTTCGATGGGAGCGGGGGCGCCGTGAGGTTGGGAGCGAAGGTCCGCAGTCGACACGTGCCGCACCATACACCAGCCCGAGCGGCCGGTCAGGATGGACGCCGGCCGCGACTTTGGCCATGCTCCCGCCGGTGATGTCCCCGTCCCCCCGTGCCGCCCGGTCGCTGTCCATCGGTCTCGGCTGCGCCGTGGCCGCGTGGGCGTCGTTCATGGCGGCATGCAGCCCGCTCGTGCGCTACGGCGACATCGAGCCGCCGAAGGACCGCCAGGCGCTGGTCGAGGTGCGCATCACGCCGGTCGACCGGAAGCCGCCGCCGGGCGACGTGCTGAGCGCGTCCGGGCAGCAGGCCTTCCGCGAACAGCTGCTCGAGCCGATGGCCAAGGTCGACGCCGGCACCGTCGCCAGCGAGATGGCGGCCGACGTGCAGAGCCTCGACGCGTCGGCCACCAAGGCCGCCGTCGACATGGCCGAGCTCGGCACCGACGCGCGCCGCGTCGAGTCGATGTACGCCGCGCGCGGCTACTTCCGCGCGCGCACGCTGCCGTTCGAGGTGGTCTCGCGCGGCAACCGCACGGCGCGGCTCGAGCTGCGCGTGCGCGAAGGTCCGGTCACGGTCGTGTCGGAGGTGGTCTTCGCCGGCATCACGCCGAGCGACGACGACGCCGCCATGAACGCGCGCCTCGAGGAGATCCGGCGGGAGCTGCCCGACCTGGTGCTGCTGTCGAAGGGCGACGTCTGGGACGAGGACCTCTACCTCCGGAGCCTCGACCTCGTGCAGCGCGCCTTCCGCGAGCGCGGCTTCATCCATGCCACCGTGACCGGCGACAACTGGGTGTCGCGCGAGAAGCACGAGGCCGCGGTGTGGTTCGCCATCGAGCACGGACCGCTCGTGCGCTCCGAGGGCGAGCCCATCATCGTCGGCCAGCACCACATCCCCAAGCGGCGCATCCGCGCGCGCGTCGGCATCGAG
This sequence comes from Myxococcota bacterium, assembly GCA_046351155.1. Lineage (GTDB taxonomy): Bacteria > Myxococcota_A > UBA9042 > PHBI01 > PHBI01 > JAXLYZ01. The sequence continues at coordinate 153,395 of JAXLYZ010000004.1, read as the reverse complement.
GACGGCGACATCCTCGAGGCCAAGCTGCTCCGCGAGACCGAGCTCGACGTGAGCGACCTCGGCGCCTTCTTCTCGGTGCAGGTGCGCGCCCAGCGCGTGAACGCCAAGGGCGAGGTGCTGCCGCCCGACGCGCCGACGCCGGTCATGCCCGCGCCCGGCGCGCTGTCGCCGGCGCCGCCGCCGGCCAACGCCCCGGCGCCGACGCAGCCGGTGGTGCCGCCGCTCGGGCCAGCCGCGCCGACGGTGGCGCCCGACGACGACGACGAGGTGCTCGACAGCGAGCCGGTCGACATCCTGCCGCCGCGCGTGCCGGTGGAGGTGCAGCTCCAGGAGGCCTCGGAGTGGGACCTGTCGATCGGCCCGGCCGCGGTCGCCGACTCGAACAAGTTCGAGCTGGCGCTGCCCATGAGCTTCACGCACCGGAACCTCTTCGACCAGGTCATCGCGCTGCGCGCCAGCGCCAAGCCGGCGCTCGTCTTCCCCGACTTCTTCAACGGCGACCGGAAGAGCGACTGGGGTCTGCTCGCGCGCCTCGGCCTGTCGGTCCCGACCTTCATCGAGGAGTTCCTGCGCTTCGACATCGAGGCCACCTTCGAGCGCGACGTGACCCAGGCCACGAAGAAGCAGGAGCTCGGCGGCCGCGCCGGCCTGTCGCGCCGCTTCGGCGGCGGCCTGTCGGGGCGCATCGGCTACAACGTGAGCCAGGTGCGCTACTTCAAGGACGGTGCGCTCAAGAACGTGAGCCCCGCGCTGGTGCTCGACCTCGCCGACTTCCGCTACGACAAGAGCGACTTCGTGACCTGGCTCGGCCTGACCACCGTCTACGACGCGCGCGACAGCATCTTCGACGCGCGCCACGGCGCCTACGGCTCGCTCTCGCTCGACTACGGCGACGGCTGGACCGGCAGCGACGTCACCTTCGTGCGCGGCAGCCTCGAGGCGCGCGGCTACATCACCCTCGACGCCGTGCCGTGGCTCACCGTCGGCCTGCGCACGAAGATCGGCGCGACCTGGTTCCCGCAGGGGCAGGGCACGCCCGAGTCGATCCGCTTCAAGTCGGGCGGCCCGACCTCGAACCGCGGCTTCAGCACGAACCAGATGGGCGACTACCTGTGCGCCGACAACAAGCAGCACCCGCATGACCCCATCGCCTCGGCCAACGACCCGACCTGCCCCGACGCCGCCACCGATCGCGTCTACATCGGCGGCAACTACGTCTTCGAGAACAACGTCGAGCTGCGCTTCCAGCCGGGCTCGTTCGGCTTCGTGGTGTTCATGGACATCGGCCGCCTGTGGAGCCGCTACCAGGACATCGACCTGAGCAAGCTGTTCGTCACGGTCGGCCCCGGCCTGCGCATCGCCACGCCGGTCGGGCCGCTGCGCTTCGACCTCGGGCTGCTGCTCGGCAAGCATCGCGACCGCGTCTTCAACTTCACGCTCGGGCAGGCCTTCTGATGGCCGCCGGCCCCAGCCCCCCGACGCGAGCGGGCGAGCCCGCGGCGCGGCGCGCGCGCCATCCGTTCCGGACCATCCTGAAGGTCCTGGCCTGGTTCATCGGCAGCATCCTGCTGCTGCTGACCATCGCCTTCGGCCTGCTGCAGACCGAGCTCGGGCGCGGCTGGGTGAAGGACCTCGTGCTGGGGGTGTTGAACGACAACTTCAAGGGCTCGTTCGAGTGCGCGCACATCGGCGGCTTCCTGCCGTTCCACGCCACCGTCGAGGGCTTCGTCATCAAGGACCCCGAGGGCAACCTCGTCCTGTCGGTGGCCAAGGTCGACGCCGACTTCGCGCCGCTCGGGCTGCTCGATCAGAAGGTGCGACTCAGCGACATCCACGTGACCCAGCCGGTCGTGAACATCTTCGACGACAAGAACCGCGTCATGTTCGTGCGCGCCTTCGAGCCGAAGGTGCCGTCGCCGCCCACCGAGGCGCCGCCGTGGGAGGTCGAGCTCGAGGGCATCGTGCTCGACCAGGGCCTGGTCGCCGGCCTCGTCCCGGGCCAGGACCTGGCGCTCGAGGACATCCGCGTCGGCCTCACGCTGTCCGTCGGCATGAATGGCCCGAGCTGGCGCGACCTGGCCGTGACCGCCGTGCCGCGCGGCGGCTCGGAGCTGGCGCTGGCGCTGCGCGGCGGGCCGGTGTCGCTGCGCTCGAGCGGCAGTCTCGATGGTGACATGCTCCACGTCGACCACCTCGACTTCGACGGCGGGCCGCACCACGCCAGCGCCAGCGCCCAGCTCTACCTGCCCGACCTGTCGCCGGGCGCGGCCCTCGGCGCGCCGGCCCACACCCCGAGCACGGTCGAGCTGACGCGCCTCCACGTCGAGATCGCCGCGCTGCCGCCGCCCGTCCGCGACTTCCTCGGCCCGGGCTTCGTCGACGCGGCCGGTCGCGGCACGCTGAGCCGCGGCGAGGCCAACGTGCACGCCTCGCTGCTGACGCCGCTCGGCTTCGTCGGCGTCCAGGTCGGCGGCACCGTGCTGCCGCGCCTCGGCGAGTACGCCGGCACGCTCTGGACCTTCGACACGGTCATCCCCGCCGGCCTGCGCGAGCGCCTGCCGCCCGCCATCCAGGCGGCCCGCGTCGACCTCGCCCTCGACTTCCACGGGCGCGGCAATCCGCTGTCGCCGGCCGGCGATTTCGTGGCCGAAGGCGACGTCTGGCAGCGTGCGCCGGCCGACTCGGGTCACCTCGAGCTGGCCTTCCAGCGCCTGCACGAGGACCTCTCGGCGCCGCACGGCGAGGGCGAGCTCGCGCCGCCGGCGAGCTTCTCGCTGCGCGTCGTGGGCGACGCCTTCGGGCTCCAGCCGTGGCTCGGCACCGCGGGTCAGCCCGACCTGGCCGGCGAGCTCCACGGCCTGTGGGCCGAGGGCACGCTCAGCCTGCCGAGCGCGTCGCAGCCGCTGTCGCTGTCGGCCATGTTCGCCTTCGACGGCGCCGTGCGCGGCCTGCTCGCGACCGGCGCCACGAGCCAGCCGCTGGCGCTGTCGCGCGTCGCCGCGCAGGGCACCATGACCTGGGATGGGCGCCGCGCGCCGGTCGGCCACGTCGAGCTCGACGCCGACGGCGTCGCGGCCGAGGCGGCGACGGCCGGCTCGCTCGCCACCGCGCTCGATCTCGAGCTCGACGGCGATGGCCACCTGCATGCGCGCGGCACGCTGCGCGCGGTCGACCTCGAGCGCTTGGATCTCCACGCCGCCGCCGTCGACGTGCCCTTCGATCTCACGCTCGTCGACGGCCTGCCGACCGGCGACATCGGCGGCATCATCGTGTCGGGCCGCTACGGAGCCCACGAGATCGACCGCGCCGAGACCTCGCTCCACGTCGTGCGCGAGGGCAGCGGGCTGCGCGTCTACGGCGACGTCGCCCTGAACGGCCTGGCGGTCGACCACGGCGCCGAGCGCGTCGGCGACGCCGAGCTCGCCATCGACCTGCGCCTCGCCGCCACCGACCCGCTCGATCCCATGGTCGTGCCGTCGCACGGCACCGTGCGCGGCACGCTGGCCAACGTGCGCGCCGGTCCGCGCTCGGCCCGCCAGCTCGACGTCGACCTGCGCGTCGACGCCTATCCGGCCTGGGCGGTCCGCTGGCGCTCGCCGGCACCGTCGGCGGCCGCGCCATCGCCTCGCCCGAGGCCACCGTGGCGCGCGCCGACGCGCGTGAACCTGACGCTGCGCGGCGCCGACGTGCAGGGCAGCGCGACCATCGACGCCGGCGACGCGCTGGTCCTGGTGCTGCCGCCGGCCGGCGGTCGCCGCTTCAACACCGTCCACGTCGAGGCGCGCACGCTGGGCGGCGCGACCGGCTCGAGGTGAGCGGCAACGCCAGCGAGGCCGGCCTCCTCGACTCGCGCTTCATGGCGCACCTGTCGCTGCCGCGCGGCCGCCGCCCGTTCACCGCCACGCTCGACGAGCTGCGCATGCACCGCGCCCCCGTCGCCGGCGGTCGCCGCGACCCGACCGACCTCGTCGTCATCACCGGCGCGCGCCTCGACGAGACCGGCTGGATCGACTTCGGCACCATCCACGTCGGCACCTCCGCCACCGGCTCGCTGTCGCTGAGCGGCCGCCTGCAGGCGAAGGACGGCGAGCTCGACCTCACCGCCTCGGGCAAGGACATCCGCCTCGACGACTGGCTCGGCCACGTGCGCCGGCTGACGCGCCTGCCGCTCGACAACCTGCCCGACGCCGACGGCGTCGTGAGCTTCGAGATCGTCGCGACCGGCACCGCCGCCGAGCCGCGCGTGCGCGCCGAGGTGCACCTCCGCGACGCGCGCTTCGACCAGCGCCAGGGCGGCGCGGTCGACCTCGACGCGGCGCTGTCGGGCTCGGCCTTCAAGGGCACGTATGCCGTGCGCTGGTCGGCCGAAGGCCACGCCGAGGGCTCGTTCGATCTGCCGGTCGACGTGTCGTTCGACCCGTTCCGCGCGCGCTTCGACGAGACCGCGCCGGTGGCGTTCGAGCTCGCCGCCGCCGTGCCCGACCTGCGCGACGCGCTGGCCTGGGGCGAGGCGGTGGTCGGCCACGCGCTGCTGCCCGGCTTCAGCGGCAAGACCACCGTCACGGCCAGCCTCGGCGGCACCGGCCTCGCCCCCAAGGTGAGCCTGCGCGCCGCGCCGCTGGCCATCGCGCAGGCACCCGGCACGACGCCGACGGCGCGCTGCAAGAAGGGCTGCGACTGGAAGGGCGCCATCGCGCTCGAGGGCAACACCGATCCGCACGACCCGCGCCACTGGCGCATCGGCCTCACCGTCGACGAGGGCGTCGTGGCCAAGGCGCCGCCGGCGCCGAAGCCGGGCACCGTGGCGGCCCCGGCCGCGGTCGATCCCAACGCGCCGTCGCCGGCCAGCGGCATGGTCCCCGGCGCGCCGCCGCCCGGCGTGGCGCCGACCGCCACCACGCCCGTCGTCAACGCGGCCGACGCCGACGCCGACGAGAATCGCCTGCTGCGCCTCGAGGCCGATGTGCCGACGACGGTCTTCGCCGCCATCTGGTCGAGCGACCCGGGCGCGGTCGAGCGCATCCTCGCCGCGGAGGACCTCGGCCTCGCGCTCAACATGCCCGAGCGCGCGCTGGGCGACCTGCCCGGCGTCGCGCTCATCGAGGACTTCGCCTATCGCGGCGTGCACGTGCGCGCCAACCTGCGCTTCAACGGCCGCTATCCGAAGCTCGTCGCCGACGGCCTGGTGCGCCTCACCGAGCTCGGCGACCTCGGTCTCAGCGGCGGCCTCGAGGCGCGCTTCACCTCCGACGGCGACAAGCTCATCGTGATGGTCGACGCCTCGGCCTCCGAGCTGTCGCTGGCCAGCGGGCAGATCACCATCCCCAAGTTCGGCACGCTGCTGACCGCGCCGGGCCGCTTCCGCGACCTGCTCGAGGAGCCCGACTTCAAGATCCAGCTCGACACCATGGCGCTGCCGACGGCCGACCTCATCAACCTCGATCCGAGCCTCGGCCAGACGCTGGAGATGCTCTTCCCGTACTCGACGGCGTCGGCCCACGTGACCGCGCACGGCGAGCGCGGCGGGCCCGAGGCCAACATCGTCCTGGCCATCTTCGCCACCGGCAGCGACGCCTCGTCGAACGACCCGAGCGCCGCGGCCACCGCCAGCGCCGCCACCGCGCTGGCCGAGCAGACCTACGTCACGCTCAAGGTGCGCCGCGTCGAGACCGAGCTCGACGCCATCCTGGTGGGCGACACGCGCCGCGGCACCGGGCTGTCGCTGACGGCGCGCGCCGACGTCGGCACGACGGCGCTCCTGCAGGGCAAGGTCGAGAACTGGGGGCGCATCCCCATCACCGCCACGCTCGTCGCCGACACCTTCCGGCTCGAGGGCCTGATGAGCGCCTTCCAGGAGATCCTGGGCGGCACCGCCGGCTTCATGACCGGCACCCTCGACATCGACGGCACGCTGGGCGAGCCGCGCTTCAACGGCACGCCCGGCATCGTGCTCGAGCCGCTGTCGGTGCCGAAGATCGGCTTCGAGCAGCCGGCGTCGCTCTACATCGCCTTCGAGGGCAGCTCGATCCGCCTGCAGGATCCCCTCGTCTTCGAGGTGCCGGCCAAGAAGGGGGACGAGGCGCAGACCATGCAGCTCGACTTCCACGCCGACGTCCCGAACTTCGACCCCAAGCGCATCACCCTCGACGGCTCGCTGACGCTCCTGCGCTATCCGGTGCTGGCGACCCAGGACATGCAGGTGCGCGCCACCGGCCGCGCGACGCTCACGGGCACGGCCGCGCGCCCCGTCATCGAGGGCAAGATCGCCGTCGTCGACGGCGTGGTGGCGCCCGACATCGCCCAGCGCGACGTGCGCGCGCTCGGGCTGCCGGCCGACGTCCACTTCGTGCGCGGCGAGGCCAAGCCGCCGCCCGACGTGGCCAAGCGCGTGACGTCGCGGAAGACGGCCATGCAGATCGATCTGGCCATCGACATCCCCAAGAGCTCGGTGCGCGTCGAGCCGCACATCGTCCAGCCCATCGGCGAGGTGCGCGCGCTGCTGTGGCCGTATGGCTCGCTGCAGATCCGCACCGTGCAGCGCGAGATTGGCATATTCGGCACCATCTATGTGCCAAAAGAGAATGTCTATCTCTATGGCAAGAAGTTCGTGGTCGACCCCGACTCGCGCGTGGTCTTCACCGGCGACATGGAGACCGATCCGCAGCTGTTCCTGACGGCGCGCTACGACATCTCCCACGTCGACCTGACCAGCATCGGCCTCTCGACCACGGCCGAGTCCGAGGTGGTGGTGCGCGTGAGCGGCAGCCCGTCGACCAACCTGCGCATCGACTTCGCCTCCGACCCGCCGATGGACGAGGCCAACATCCTCTCGGTCATCGCGCTCGACCAGCCGGCCGGCGGTGGCCAGGGCATCACCGACGCGGTGACCACGCAGATCGCCGGCGCGGTGCTCGGCATGGCCACGCTCGAGCTCACGCGCGACCTCGTGAAGAAGCTGCCCATCGACATCCTGCGCATCGAGTCGACGTCGGCCTCGCTCGAGAGCGCCAAGGTGACGGTGGGCAAGATCCTCGCCCAGGACCTCACCTGGTACAACTTCTTCAACGTCAACGCGCGCGAGGGCGAGAGCGTGTACGAGTCGTCGCTCGAGTATCGCCTCAATCGCTACTTCTCGCTCATCGCCAAGTGGGGCGACATCGGCGAGCTCTCGCTCGAGACGTCGCTGCGCTTCCAGCCTTAGCCGAGCGTCACCGCGAATATGACTGGGGCCGCGGCGCGGGCCGCGAGGGCCGTAAGGGGGCCGTTCGTCCCCTTCCCAAGGCGAGGACTGCGCGGTATCAGACCTCGGAATCCCACGACAGCGGGATCGCCACGCGCATCGCGACCACCTCGTCGGCAGAACCACACCTGCCACGCCGTCGCGCCCCTGACGCCGCGTCACCTCGGCGTCGAGCCTCGCTGTCCAGCGCGCACATGCCCTACAAACCCCAGCTCTTCCCTTCGGCGAACGAGGCCCTCGAGGTCTACGCCGCGGCGCGCCTGCGCATCGCGCGCCTGCGCGTGCGCGGCGGCGACAGCCTGAAGGACGTCGTGCGCGTGCTGACGCGCGAGGTGGCGGCGGCGCTGGCGGTGGCGCGCGTCGGCGTGTGGTTCCTGGTCGACGAGCGCCAGGCGCTCTCGATCTACCACCTGCACACCGAGTCGAACGAGGCGTTCGAGGGCACGCTGCTCATGGTGTCGGGCTTCCCGAGCTACTTCGCGGCGCTCGAGCGCGGCGCCATCATCGACGCCGACGACGCGCTCGAGGACCCGCGCACGGCCGAGTTCCGCGAGGTCTACAGCGAGCCGCTCGGAGTGACGTCGATGCTGGATGCGCCCATCCTCCTCGACGGCAAGGTCATCGGCGTCGTGTGCCACGAGCACGTCGGCCCGCGCCGCAAGTGGACGCAGGAGGAGCGCGACTTCAGCCTGTCGGTGGCGCAGACGGTGGCGGTGAAGGTGGCCGAGGCGGCCAAGGCCGACGCCGAGCTGGCGCTGCAGGACATGCAGGCGCACCTGGCCGAGATGCGCCAGATGAGCATGCTCGGGCGCATGGCCGCGGGCGTGGCCCACGACCTCAACAACCTCCTGACGGTGGTGCAGGGCAACGCCGAGATGCTGGCGACGCTGCCCGACGCGCCGGCCGAGGTGCGGACGCTGGCCCAGGAGATCCAGGCCACGGCGCACCGCGGGCGCGACCTGGCGCAGGAGCTCATGGAGTTCGGGCGGCAGCGGCCGTCGACGCCGCGCGTCATCCAGGTGGGCGACCACGTCGAGCGCTTCGTGGCCACCATGAGCCGCGGGCTCGGGCGCGAGTGGAGCGTCAAGGTCGAGCGCGCCGGGCAGAACGGGCGCGTGATGATCGACCCGCGCGCGCTCGAGCGCGTGGTGCTGAACCTGACCATGAACGCGCGCGAGGCCATGCCGGGCGGCGGCGTCGTGCAGGTCGGCGTGAGCGACGCGGTGGTCAGCGACCGGAGCGGCATCCCCAGCAACTACGTGCTGCTGCGCGTCACCGACACCGGCCGCGGCATGGACCCGGCCACGCGCGAGCGCCTGTTCGAGCCCTTCTTCACCACCAAGGCCGGCAGCGCCGGCGAGGGCCACGGCCTCGGCCTGGCCATCGTCTACGACATCGTCAACCGCGCCGGCGGCTTCATCCACGTCGACTCGGAGCGCGGACGCGGGACGTCGGTGCGCGTCGATCTGCCACGCATGGCGTGAGTCTGTTCGCTCGGTCTCGTCAAGGCCCGCGCTACGGCGAGGCGCCTACGCGCGGGGGCCCGTGGTAGGGGCGGCATTTTTACTACCCCATGCGCTGCGCGCGCGCTTTTTGCCCCGCTCTTCCTCCGGCTGCGCTTCGCTCCGCCTCCGTCCAGAGCAGGGCCGCGCGCGCAGCGCTGGGTGGCGTGGCGGGGCCGTGTGCTGGGCTCGCCAGCGCGCTCGCCTCGCCAGAACGCGCGCCTCGCCAGAGCGCGCGCCTCGCCAGGCGCGCGCCTCGCCAGAGCGCGCGCCTCGCCAGAGCGCGCCTCGCCGCGCGCCCCGCCAGAGCGCGCGCCTCGCCGCAACGCGGGCCTTGACGCCCGACGCTCGCGACCCCGCTCTCAGCGCGCGCAGCGGAGCCGATGCCCGATGAGATGTCGTCGGCGGCGAGCACCAGGCGCAGCGCCGAGGTCGGGTCGGGCGAGCCCCAGAAGCCGCCGCGCGCGACGCCGCCATGCAGGCGCTCCCACACGTTGCCGGTGAGGTCGAGGTGGCCGTACGGACCGGCGCCGTCGGGTCGGGTGGGCGGGCTCGGAGCCCGGGCCTTGAAGACGGCGTGGTCGCGCGTGGCCGCGCGGCTGCCCCACGGGTAGGGGCCGGGGCCGGCCGCGCGCGCCCACTCGAGCTCGCTCGGCAGGCGCTTGCCGGCCCAGCGCGCGAAGGCCTGGGCGTGCCGCTCGGCGACGCCGACCACCGGCTGATCCGGGTCGTCGAAGCCGGGGCGATACATCCACGGCGGCGTCGGTGCGCCGGTCGCGTTCATGAAGGCGAGCCAGTCGCGGTTCGACACCGGGCGCTGGTCGAGCTCGAAGGCCCACACCCAGCGGGGTCGCCCGCCGCCGAGAGGGCGCACCCAGCCGGCCGGCACGCGCAGGAGCGGCGCGCCGCGCGGGGTTCGACCGAGGCCGAGGAAGCTCCACACCGAGCCACGCTACCACGCGCCCGGCGCGCGCCAAGAAAGCCCGCGCGTGGGCGCGGCCTCAGGTCTTCTTCGGCTCGATCTTGATCTGCGGGCCCGGCGCCGGGGCGTTGGCCGGAGCCCCGCCGCGGCCGGCCGGCGCGGCCGGCGTCGCCGCCTTCTGCGCCGCAGCGGTCTTGGCCTTGGCGATCTCGAGCCACTCGGCCTCGTAGCGGCGCAGGCGGTCGTCGACCACCGGCACGTTCTTCCGCGTGAGCGGCTCGTCGTGCACGCGGTCGAGCTCGACCATCTGCTCGGCGACGTCGGTCAGCCGGTCGCAGATGTCGGACAAGAGCTTCAGGTCGCGCGTCGCGCGCGACTGGCCGGCGAAGCTCTGCTGGTAGACCTGGAACAGGCGATTGGCCACGGCCGCGAGCTGGCCGCCGCGCTCGCGCGGCGCCGTCTCGGCCAGCGCCTGCTCGATGCGCGGGCGCTCGGCCTCGTAGGCCTCGAGGTTCTGGGTGATGACGGCCAGGTTCTGGGCCTGCGCCTCGGCGACCTCGGGCTTCGACAGCTCGGCCTGCACGCGCCGCATCGTCTGGAGGATGGCGTCGAGGTGCGCGAGCGAGCACGAGGCCCGCGGCTGCCCGCCGAGCAGCACGCGATAGCGGTCCATGGCCGCCGCCGCCTCGGCCAGCGCCACGCTGGTGCGGTCGGCCTCGGGCATGGCGCGGCGCAGCTTGTCGATCTCGCTGCGCTCGTCCTTCATGACCTCGAGCTGGCCGCGGATGGAGTCGAGCGACTCGACCTTCACCACGTCGGTGTTCTGCGGGCCGAGCTCGCCGAGGCGCGCCACCGCCTTCGACAGGCGCTGCACCAGCGTCTCCAGCAGCTGCGCGTCGCGCGTCCGCCGATCGCGCCCGGCGAAGTGGCGGCGCCAGGCGGCCAGCGTGCGGTCGACGACGAGCCCGAGCGCGTGGATCTCGGCCACCTCGGGGCGCTCGAACTTCACCTCGGCGATGGCGCCGCGCTCGGTGGCGTAGAGCGTCAGGCGCTCGCGCACGACCTTCTCCAGCTCGTCGCCCTTCTCGCCCGGGATCTGCTTGGCCTTGCGCGCCAAGGCCTGCGCCTTCTCGACCAGCTTGTCGAGCGCGGCCAGGTCGCGCGTGTGGCGCGGCTTGCCGGCGAACTCGCGCGTCCAGCGATTGTGCAATTTGTCAGATTGCGTCCGAATGCTCTGCAGGGTCCCCTTCGACACTTCGTCTCCTCGTGCTCACAGCGTCTTCAGGTACTCGAGCACGGCGCGCCGCTCGTCGGGCGTGAGCGCCGCGCCGTAGTCGTGGCCGCCATTGCCCAGGCCGAGCAGCGTGGTGTCGTAGACCACGCGCTTGCCCGGGCCGCTCAGCTGATCGTGGCCGACCGGCGACGCCTTCCAGGCGTTGCCGACGCCGTCCGCGTCGAAGCCGGCCTCGCGCTTCCAGTAGGTGGGGCGCGCGTCGGGGTCGAGCACCTGCGCCAGCGTCGGCACCGAGCCGTTGTGGAAGAACGGCGCCGTCGCCCAGATGCCGTCGAGCGGCGGCGGCACGTAGCCCGGCTCGGGCACGAGGTGCGCCGCCTGGCCGTACCAGGAGCCGTTGAACCAGGCCACGAAGCGCGTCGCGACGTGCGAGGCGCCGACCGCGAGCAGCGGGTCGGTGCCGACCTCGTCGAGCGTCACCCAGCGATTGGGGTAGGTGTCCTCGGCGTCGCTCGCGCCGTAGCTGCCATGGCACTTGGCGCAGTTGGCCTCGAACAGGCCGCGGCCGGTCGCGGCCAGCGCGCGGTCGATGGGGCCCAGCCGATCCTCGGGCCACGCCGGCGCGTCCAGCGACGCGATGTAGGCGCGCACGTCGTCGAAGTCGGCGTCGATGCGCTCGGCGTCGGCCACGGTGTCGATGCACAGCGTCGACGACGTCATCATGATGCGGCCGTGATCGCCGCGGCCGAGCGCCGTGTAGAACATGGTGCTCTTCTTCTTCATGCGCCACCACGGCGGCGGGTCGACGGCCGCCACGATCTTCTCGGGCGGGTCGATGAGCGGCGTGTCGCTCCAGGCGAGCGTCACCGGGTCGCGGTGCGAGAAGAGGATGCCGGCCAGGTTGTCGGCCGTGTTCACGCCGGCGACGTCGGTCTGCACGTAGGGCGCGATGGCGGTGAGGCGGTCGGCGAACTTGGTGAGCTCGGCGTAGGCGGCCGGCGACAAGACGTCGGCCAGCAGCTCGACCTGACCCTGGAAGCCCGCCACCTGCGCCGCGAAGCCGCCGAAGTCGACGTCGATGCCGGGCAGCCCGATGCCGACCTGGCCGTCGACGCCCACGTTGGCGTGGCAGATCATGCAGTTCGGGCCGACCACCTCGACCCCGGCCGGGGTGTCGAAGCGCGACAGGTAATAGGGAAGGTCGTCGTCGCGCCCGGGCAGCGGCGGGTCGTTGCCGAAGACGCCAGCGCTCTCGGCGATGGGCACGAGCTCGCTCGGGATGCCGCAGCCGACGTAGGCGCCCGCGGCCAGCACCGCGAAGCCGTGCGCCGGGTCGCCGGTGCGCTGCGGATCGGGCGGCAGGTAGGTGCCGGGCAGGTCGTCGCCGCCCGGCGCCGCGGTGTCGCCGTCGGCCGCGCTGACGGCGTCGGCGTCGGGTGCGGTCGTGACCGGCGCGCCCGCGCGTTCGCCCTCGCACGCGGCGAGCGACAGGAGGACGACGAAGGACGGGCGGCGCATGGGTCCGCGCCTTACCGCCCCGGGGCCGAGATTTCAACCTCGGGCCGACGATGCTAGGGTCGCCCTCCAACCTCGCCATCCGGAGACCTCGTGACCACGAACGCACCCAAGGGCCTCGCCCTCACCGGCTCCATCCTCGCCATCGTCGTGGGCTCGCTCGCGCTCATCGGCGGCCTGCTCGCGCTCGCCGGCCGCGGCCCCGACTTCCTCAAGGTCGCCGGCGTGATCGCGCTCGGCTTCGGCATCGCCGGCGTCGTGCTCGGCGGCATCGGCTGCACCATCAAGCCGGGCCCCATCCTCGCCAACGCCATCGTGTTCTCGGTGCTGACGCTGTTCGGCCTCATCGGCCTGTCGTCCGGCCGCGCGCACCCGGTCCTCATGGTCGGCCTCCTGCTCGAGGCCACGACCACCGTCTTCCTCTATGTCGGCTTCGCCCAGGCGCGCCGCTACCAGGCGGCGCTGCGCGATCAGGCGAGCGCGGCTAGCGCAGCGTGAAGGCGTAGACCTTCGACGGGTAGCCCAGGAAGCCCTCGGGGTCGATGGGCGTCACGCGCCAGAAGTGCTTGCCCGGCTGCAGCTGGTCCGAGATGAGCCACTTCTCCTGCGTCACCTCGAAGCCCCACCACGACTTGGTGAACTGCGCGTTGTCGGCGATCTCGAGGCGATAGGACTGCGCGTTCGGCACCGGCTTCCAGCGGATGAAGTCGCCGGTCCGCGCGAAGCCGAAGAGCGGCGCCTCGCAGGTCGGCGCGATGAGCAGCGGCCGCGGCTCCTCGGGCCGGCCCTTGAAGTCGATCTTCGAGCCCTTGCCGCCCGGCACGAAGACGTCGCCGGCCTTGCCCTTGAAGACCACCGTGCCGTCGAGCGACTCGAGGCGCGACATCTGCACCTCGGGCTGCGAGAGGCGGAAGTCGGTGCCGCGCACGCCGGCCGTGGCGTTGCCGGTGACGAAGTCGAGCGGGCCCTCCATCGGCGCGGCCCACACCATCGACTCGCCGCGCAGCATCTGGATGCGGACGTTGCGCGTGCCCTGCGGCGAGATGTCGACCTGGCCCATGCGCAGGATCGAGCCCTCCATCACGAACAGCTTCGAGCCGTCGAGCAGCTTCAGGAGCGCGACCGATCCCTTGCCGGTCTCGAGGAAGTCGGTCGGCACCAGCATCGCGCCCGGCGCAGTGTCGCGCAGCGAGCCGAGCTGCGCGCCCGACGTCACCTTGCCCGACACCGCCTGGATCTGCGCCACCGGGCGCGCCGAGCGGCGCTGCACGAAGGCGATGTAGATGGCGTCCTTCTCGTCGGGCCGCGCCGTCGGCACGACCGTCGACACCAGGCTCCGCGGCACGCCGAAGGCGGCCAGCTTCTCGGCCGCGAAGGTCGCCGTGGCGAAGCCCTTCTCGCGCATGGCCTTGTCGTTCGGGACGCGCGCCGCGATGGTCACCGACTGCATGTCGGCGCGCTTCTCGATCTCGGCCGCGACCGCCTTCAGGCAGTCGAGCCCGGCCGGCTGCTGCACGAGGTCGAGGGTCAGGCGCTCCTTGAAGACGAAGGCGCCGTCGCCCACCTCGAGCCCGCCGCACGGCGCGTCGGCGCGCGCCGAGCCGGCGACGGCGAGCGAGCCGACGAGGCCGAGCGCCAGCGCGAGCGCGCGCGTCAGGTGCTCACGGACCATCGGGAGGAACCGGAACTTCGAGGAGCTTCGTGCCATCGGGATTCCCATATTCGACGATTTCGAATTCCACACGGCGATTCTCCGCGCGGCCCTTGGGCGTGTTGTTGTCGGCGATCGGCTCGTCCTCGCCGGCGCCGCGGGTCTCGAGGCGGGCGGCGTCGACGTCCTTCTTGCTGATGTAGGCGGCGACCGAGTCGGCGCGCTCGCCCGACAGCTTCCTGTTGAAGTCGGCCGGCCCGACGTTGTCGGTGTGGCCGACGATGCGCAGCTTGAGCACGTCCTTCCGGGCCTGAAGCAAGGCCGCGATGGCGTCGAGCAGCTCGAAGCTGCGCTCCTGGATCGTCGCCTTGCCGGTGTCGAAGTAGATCTTGTCGGCGATGGTGATCTGGCGATTGATGTCGTCGATCTTCACCGGCCCGGTCTGCTCGTCGGGGCAGCCGTCGTCGTCCTTGTAGCCGTTGGTGACCTCGGCCTGGAGCGGGCACTGGTCGGCGAGGTCCATCACGCCGTCGAGGTCGTTGTCGCCCTCGGGGCAGCCGTCGCCGTCCTCGAAGCCGTCCATGTCCTCGGCCACGTCGGGGCAGCGATCCCAGCCGTCGGGGATGCCGTCGTTGTCGGAGTCGCGCGTCATGAGGCCGGGGTCGTCCTTGCCGTCGAGCTGACGCGCGAAGGCCAGCGGCTCGTCGGGGCAGCCGTCCTGGTCGTCCCAGCCGTTCTTGATCTCGGCCTCGTTCGGGCACTGGTCGGCGGTGTCGAGGATGCCGTCGGCGTCGTTGTCGAGGTCGGCGCACGAGTCGTCGTCCTCCCAGCCGTCGTAGTCCTCTTCGCCGTAGGGGCAGTCGCGGTAGCCGCCGTACTTCACGCCCAGCACGGCGCGGATGTCGGGGCTGCCGTAGCCCTTGGTGATGCCGGCGCCGAGCGCGCCGAAGACGGTGAGGTCGCGCACGCCGCGCCACTCGAGGCCGGTCAGGAACTCGAAGGGCGGGTCGTTCTTCGACTCGGGGTGGGCCACGCCGCTGCTCTCGAGCGGGAAGGCGCCCGAGAAGGTGACCGGCAGCGAGAAGAGCTGGTCGCCGAGGAAGAAGCTGAACTTCATGCCGACGCCCCAGACGAGCTCCTTGCCGAGCGTGATGGGGTCGCCGAACGAGGTGTCCTTCCTGAAGCGCGCGCCGGCGTTCAGCGTGAAGCGGAAGTAGTAGGCCGGCTGGATGTCGAGGATGAGGCGCGGCTCGATCGACAGGGACCCGAAGCCGGCGAAGCTCGAGCCCGTCGGCAGGGACAGCGGCGCGGCGATGGCGAGGGCGAACTCGCGGCCGCTGCCGACGATCTTCACCTTCGGCGTCAGGCGGAGGTCGCCCATGGCGAAGCCGTCGGGCGCGGCGACGCCGGGGTAGAGGACGTCGTAGGCCGGGCCGGTCGTCTGGGTCAGCACGAGCGGCAGCGCCACGCCGAGCTCGAGGCGCTCCCAGACGGTGAAGGCGGCCAGCACGTTGAGCGTGTCCTGGCCGTCGAGGATGCCCGACTTCACGCCCTCGCCCTTGCGATCGGTGAGCAGCACCACGTCGGCGTGGTCGTAGGTGAGGCCGGCCGTGAAGCCCAGGTGGCGGCCGAGGAAGCCGCCCAGCATGTGGAGGTAGTCCGAGGCGCCGGCGCCCGGCCGGAACTGCTGGACGTCGATGCCGTCCTCGCGCGGCGAGGCGGCGTGGCCCGGGCCGGCGACGGCGGCGAGGCACGACAGGATGGCGATCGAAAGGAGGCGGCTCGGCGACGTGCGGCGGCGCATGCGGCGGTCATAGCAGAGGTTTCGCCCAGGCGAAACCAATCCCTTGGCGCGACGGCTTATCGTCGTCGCGGGCATTGACGCGCTGCGACCGGTCCCCGACCATCGCGGGATGAACGACGCGCAGCCGAGCTCGGAGACTGGATTCGCTTTCGCCACCTGCCAACGGGGCGCCGAGCACGCGCTCGAGGCCGAGGTGCGCCGCCTCTGGCCCACGCTGCGCGCGGCCTACCGCCGCCCCGGCATCGCGACCTTCAAGGTCTCGGCCGAGGCGCGCGAGGCCGGGCTCGGCGAGCTGCCGCTGGCGCCGGTGTTCGGCCGCGCCTGGGGCTGGTCGCTCGGGCTGGCTCGCAGCGCCGCCGACGTGCGCGCCGCCGCGGCCCGCGTGCCGGGCGGCGTCGGCGCCGTGCACGTCTTCGAGCGCGACCGCTGGCGCCCGGGCGAGCACCCGCCGGCGCACGTGCCGGGTGTGCGCGCGGCCGCGGTGGAGGCCGAGCTGACGGGCACGAGCGCGGGCGGGCAGAGCGTCCTCGACGTGGTGGTGTCGGTCGACGACGACCCGTGGATCGTCGGCTGGCATCGGCGCGGGCCGGCGCACGCGCCGTTCCCGGGCGGCCTCGTGCCGCTGCAGGTGCCCGACGACGCGCCGTCGTGGAACTACAGGAAGATCGAAGAGGCGCTGGCCCTGGCCGGGCTCGAGCCGCGCGCCGGCGAGACCGCGCTCGAGCTCGGCGCCGCGCCGGGCGGGGCGTCGTACGCGCTGGTCCGGCGCGGGCTCCACGTCATCGCCGTCGACCCGCAGCCGATGGACCGCATCGTGTCGGAGGAGGCCGCGCGCCACGGGCTGCCGTTCCGCCACATCAAGCTGCCGATGGCGGCGGTGACGCTCGAGGAGCTGCCGGCGCACGTCGACTGGCTGGTGATGGACGTCCACCTGGCGCCGCCCGTGGCCATGCACGGGCTCGCGCGCTACCTCGCGCGCTACAAGAAGACGCTGCGCGGCGTGGTGCTCATGCTGAAGCTCAACACCTGGGAGCTGGCGAGCCAGATCCCCATGTGGCTCGAGCGCCTCGACGGGCTCGGGCTGGCCAAGCCGGTCGCGCGCCAGCTGCCGTCGAACCGCCAGGAGATCTGCGTCACCGCGCGCGGGCGCGACTGACGATCGATGGACGTGGCGCTGTTCGCGGTCGGCGTCGTCGCCATGGTGGGCCTCGTCCTGGTGGTGCGGCCGCCGCGGCGGCCGGGCGAGCTCGCCGCCCTGTTCTTCATGTGGAGCTGGCTGGCCGGCGAGCTGCCGCTCCACCACGCGCTGGTCCTGCTCGCGCCGAGCGCCGCCTTCGTCGCGGCCGGCGCGCTGGCGACGCCGCTCGGCGCGGTCGGCCTCGGGCTGGTCGCGCTCGGGCTCATCGGGCCGGTCCTGGCCTGGCGCGCCGTGGCGCGCGTGCGGGCGCGGGCCGAGGCGTTGCTGGGCGAGCCGGTGCGGGCCGACGTCGGCTTCTGGCGCTACGCGCTGCCGCTGTGGTTCGGCGATCGCGCCATCGCCCGGAGCGTCGTGAAGGAGCGGGGCGTGGTGGCCGACGTCTACCGCCCGCGCGAGGTGGCTAAGGGCCTCGCGCCGCGCGGCGATCGGTCGCCGGCGCCGCGGCCCATCCTGGTCTACGTGCACGGCGGCGCCTGGGTGCTGGGCTTTCGCCGCTGGCAGGGGCGGCCGCTCATGCGCCGGCTGGTGCGCGCCGGCTGGATGGCGGTGTCGATCGAGTATCGCCGCGCGCCGCTCACGCCCTGGCCCGGGCCCATCGACGACGTGCGCCTGGCCCTCGACTGGGTGCGCGCCACGCTGCCGGGGCAGGGCGGGGACGCCTCGAAGATCGTGCTCTCGGGCAACTCGGCGGGCGGTCACCTGGCCGCGCTGGCGGCGCTCACCGATCGCGGCGCGCCGCCCGTCGCCGCGTGCGTGCCGTGGTACGGCGTCTACGACCTGGTCGACGACGCCGGCCTGTGGCCGCACGGCGCGCTGCGTCGGCTGTGGAGCTGGGTGGTCATGCGCGCCAGCCTGGCCGCGGCGCGCGAGCGCTGGGTCGAGGCCTCGCCGGTGACCCACCTCGCGGCGGCCGGGCCGCGCTTCCTGGTCATCCACGGCACGCATGACACGCTGGTGCCGGTCGCCGTCGCGCGCGACTTCGAGCGCCGCCTGGGCGCGCTGGCGCCGGACGAGATCGGCGGCGCGCCGCGCCGACCTACTTCGAGGTCGACGGAGCGCAGCACGCCTTCGACGTCTTCACCTCGCGCCGCGGCGCGCTGGCGGTCGAGGTCGCGGCGCGCTGGCTCGAGCGCCACGTCGCGGCGCGCGCCGAGCCGGCGGCGTAGCCCGCGCCGCGCGCGCGCTCACGGCCCGGGCACGCTCAGCAGCCGATCGGACTCGAGCACGAGCACCACCTCGTCGCTGTCGGCGCGACGGCCCGCGCGGATGACCAGGCCGCCGGCGTCGGCCGACCCCGACGGCAGCTCCTCGAGCGCCGTCAGCTTCTCGACCGAGATCGCCGCGTCGAGGGTGGCCCCGGCGCAGTTGCCACCGCAGCACAGGATGGCCAGCACCTCGCGGTGCGCGCCGCGGATCTGCGCCTTCAGCTCGGCGAAGAGCCGGAGCATCGTGTTGAGGCCGCGCTCCCGCGACTCGTCGAGGAGCCGCAGCGCGTCGTCGTGCCGCCCGACCACCTTCAGCGCCTCGACCTCGACGCCGAGGCGGTGGATGCGCTCGTGCGGCTCGGCGAACGCGCGCAGCGCCAGTGCGACCCAGGCGTTCTCGGCCTGGTAGGTGTCGTACCAGCGACCGAAGGCGCACTTGTGCGGGTCGGTCGTCAGGGTGAACGCCCGGCGCTCGCGCACCGACGCCTCGAGCTCGGCGATCCAGCGACGGTGATCGTCCTCGCGCTGCCCCATCAGATCGCAGAACGCAGCGATCTCGTCGGCCACGGGCGTCATGCCGAGCCTCACCCTCAGATCGAGGATGGGGATCACCTCGCCGCGGCGATTGACGGCGCCGCGGACGTAAGGCGGCGTGGCCGGCAGCCGCGTGGGCGGCGTCAAGCCCGTCAGCTCGCGCACGTCGCACACCGGGATGGCGAAGGTCTGGCGCTTCAGCCGGGCGATGAGCCAGCGCGTGTCGGCATCGAAGGAACGGTAGTGCATGGGTGGTTCCTTGCCTGGATCTGCCATGTGCAACGGTCGGCCGAGGCGACTTCGAAAGCCCTTCCGCATCGCCCGATGAGCGGGCGCGACGGCCCACCAGGCGGGTCCGGGCTGGGCCAGCTCCCCCGCGGCGCCCGGCCCCCGTCCTCCGGCCGGGCCCCGTCCCGAGCCCGCTCGGCGGCCGACGCGGTCGCCGGCGCGGCGGCCGTAACCGCGCCCGACCGCGCCGATTAAGACCCGTCCACAACCCACCGTCTTCGACACCAGAAGCTCGTCCTTCCCAAGTCTCCAGGCAGGTCATCGATGAACGAGGGAACCGGGGCCACCGGGTCCGGCCTTTGCCGGGTCCTCGTCATCGAGGACAACCCGACCAACTCCAAGCTCTGTCGCATGACGCTCGCCGCCGCCGGCCACGAGGTGCTGGTCGCCGCCGACGCCGAGCAGGGCCTGGCGCTGGCGCGCGCCGAGCGGCCCGACATCGTGCTCATGGACATCCAGCTGCCGGGCATGAGCGGCCTCGAGGCGACGCGCGTCATGCAGGGCGACCCGCAGCTCGCCAACATCCCGGTCATCGCGCTGACGGCGCACGCGCTGCAGGCCGACCGCGCGCTGGCGCTGGCGGCCGGCTGCGTCGGCTACATCACCACGCCCATCGACACCTCGTCGCTGGCCGACCAGGTCCAGAAGAGCCTCGAGCGCGTGCGCACCGGCGCCGCGAGCCACATCGCCGCCCACGAGGGGCGCGTGCTCATCGTCGACGACGAGCCGGCCAACGTGCGCCTCATGAAGATGAAGCTGCACGGCGAGCTCTTCGAGGTCATCACCGCGATGAACGGCCCCGACGCCATCGAGAAGGCCGAGCTCGAGCACCCCGACATCATCCTGCTCGACGTCATGATGCCCGGCATCGACGGCTTCGAGGTCACGCGCCGCCTGAAGGCGCGCCCCGACACGCGCGGCATCCCCATCGTGCTGGTCACGGCGCTCGACGGCGTCGACCACAAGGCGCGCGGCTTCCAGGTCGGCGCCGACGAGTTCCTGAACAAGCCCGTCAACACCCACGAGCTCCTGGCGCGCATCCGATCGATGGTGCAGCTCAAGCGCTTCCGCGATCAGCTGGCGGTGCGCGTCAGCCCGCGCGTCGAGGCGGCCGAGGCGCCGACCGACCCCGAGGTGCGCTCGTCGCGCGGCCAGATCCTCGTCATCGAGGACTCGATCCGCGACGCGCGCCTCACCACCCAGATGCTCGAGCTCGAGGGCTACGAGGTCACCCTCGCGCGCAGCGTCGCCGAGGCGCGCGCGGTCATGGCGGCGCACGCCTTCGAGCTGGTCATCCTCGACGTGATGCTGCCCGACGCCGACGGCCGCGACCTGCTCGGCGACATCCGCGGCGGCCAGGCCAGCCCGCCGCAGGTGCTGGTGTCGACCGCGCTCGGCGACATCGAGACGCGCCTCTCGAGCCTCGCGCTCGGCGTCGACGACTTCCTGGTGAAGCCGGTCCACGCCAGGGAGCTCGAGCTGCGCGTGCAGGCGCTGGTGCGCAAGAAGCGCAACATGGACCGGCTGGTGGTGCGCGTGAACGACGCCGTCACCGCGGCCCAGACCGACGAGCTCACCGGCCTCTTCGGCCGCGCCTACGTCATGCCCTTCCTCGCCGCCGAGCTCGAGCGCGCGCGCGTCCAGCGCTACCCGGTCACGGTGGTGCTGCTCGACGTCGACGACTTCAAGCGCCACAACGATCACCGCGGCCACCCGGGCGGCGACGAGGTGCTGCGCCTGGTCGCCCACGGGCTGCGCGAGGGCCTCCGCTGCACCGACGTCGCGGCGCGCTACGGCGGCGACGAGTTCATCGCCGTCCTGCCCTACACCGGCACGCGCGAGGCCGAGGCCGCGCTCTCCGAGCTGCGCCGCGTCATCGCCGACCACGACCTCGGCCTGCCCGCCATCGGCGTCAGCATCGGCGGCGTGGTGGTGGCGCCCGGCACCTGGGACGCCGAGCACCTGGTGGCGCTGGCCGACCGCGAGCTGTATCGCGCCAAGGCGCTCGGCAAGGACCAGACCTCGCTCACCTCGCTGGTCGGCGCAGCGCCCGACGGCGGCGGCGCATGACGCCGGCCGCCGCGCCAGCAGGCCGGTGGCTCGGCGCGCTCGTCGCCGTCGCCGCGCTGGCGCCGGCCGCGCGCGCGGACGGTCCCGCGCCCGGCGGCGACCTCCTGCTCGACGACATCCCGTCGGTCTTCACGGCGTCGAAGTACGACCAGAAGGTGACCGACGCGCCGTCGTCGGTGAGCGTCGTCACCGCCGACGAGATCGCGCTCTACGGCTATCGCACCATCGACGACATCCTGCGGCGTGCGCGGCCTCTACGTGAGCGACGACCTCAACTACAGCCACATCGGGGTGCGCGGCATGAGCCGCCCCGGCGACTACTCGAGCCTGGTCCTGGTGCTGGTCGACGGCCACCGCACCAACGAGCCGCTCTTCGACGAGGCGCCGCTCGGCCGCATGCTGCCGGTCGACGTGCAGCTCATCGATCGCGTCGAGGTCATCCGCGGCCCGACCTCGTCGCTCTACGGCACCAACGCCATGCTGGCGGTGCTGAACGTCATCACCAAGCGCGGGCGCGATCTCGACGGCGTCCACCTCGGCATCGAGGCCCAGACGGACGGCGCCCTGCTCGGCCGCGTCGCCGCCGGCGCGCGCCTCGGGTCGGACCTCGAGGTCGCCTTCGGCGCCGCGCTCTTCCACGACGGCGGCCACGACCTCTACTTCCCCGGGCTCGGCCACGCGCGCGGCCTCGACACCACCGACTCGTTCGGCGCGTCGCTGAAGGTCGGCTGGCGCCAGCTCACGCTCATCGCCGACTTCGGCCGCGCGCGCCGCGGCATCGCCACCGCCTCCTACGGCACCGTCTTCGGCACCGACCGCTCGTGGACCGACGACACCTTCTTCTTCACCGAGCTGAAGTACGCCGACCACGTCACGGCCAGCCTCGACCTCACGGCGCGCCTCATGTTCGACGACTACGACTACGACGGGCAGCTCACCTTCGACTACAGCGACGCCGGCGACGGCTCCGACCTGGTCGCCAACCACGACCTCGGCTCCTCGGACTCGGTGGGCGCCGAGGTGCAGGCCGACCTCCAGGCCTCGGACGCGCTGCGCTTCTCGCTCGGCGCCGAGCTCAAGCACTCGTTGTCGGTCTTCCAGAAGAACTACGACCGCGAGGTCTACCTCGACGACGACCGCCACCCGACCTACGCCGGCACCTTCCTCCAGGGCGAGTGGCAGATCGTGCCGGCGCTGACGCTCGACGCCGCGCTGCGCCTCGACGGCTACGCCTCCATCGGCGCCGAGCTCAGCCCGCGCGCCGCGCTCATCGCGCGCCCGGGCGACAGCACCACGCTGAAGGCGCTGGTCGGCCGCGCCTTCCGCGCGCCGAACCAGTACGAGCTCCACTACCGCGACGGCGCCAGCGCGAAGCCGCCGGGCCACCTCGACCCCGAGCACATCACCCACTACGAGCTCGTCTGGGAGCAGCGCATCTCGGCGCCGCTGCGCCTGGTGGTGTCGGGCTTCCGCTGGCGCATGGACGACCTCCTGAGCTTCACGACCGACCCCGCCGACGGGCTCCTGGTGTTCGAGAACCGCGACTCGGCCTCGGCCTGGGGCCTCGAGGCGCAGCTCGACGCGAGCTGGGCCGGCGGCTACTCGGCGTCGCTGAGCTACGCCTTCGCCGACGCGCGCGACGAGCGCGGCGTGTGGCTCGTCAGCTCGCCGCGCCACATGCTGAAGCTGCAGGCCGGCCTGCCGCTCATCGGCGAGAAGCTCGGCGTCGGCCTCGAGTGCCAGCTCATGAGCGCACGGAAGACGCTCACGGGCAGCGAGACCGCGCCCGTCGCGCTGGTGAACCTGTCGCTGTCGAGCCGGGGGCTCGTCCGCGGGCTGCGCCTCTCGGCCACCGCCTTCAACCTCCTCGACCAGGCCTACGGCGACCCGGCTTCGGAGGAGCACGTGCAGAGCGAGCTCCCCCAGGCCCGGCTGCGCGTGAGCTTCACCGCCACCTACTCGTTCTAGCCAGGCAACCTCCGTGTCACACCGACCCCCATCCCGACCTCGCCGCACGCCACGCGGCCCGCGTCGGGCCCGCCCGCTGATCGCCGCGCTCGCGCTGCTGGCGCTGGCGCCGGCCGCGCGCGCCGACGGGCCTGGGCCGGGCGACGACCTGCTGCTGGGCGACATCCCGTCGGTGACCACGGCGTCGAAGTACGACCAGAAGGTGAGCGACGCGCCGTCGTCGGTGAGCGTCATCACCGCCGACGAGATCGCGCTCTACGGCTACCGCACCATCGACGACATCCTGCGCAGCGTGCGCGGCCTCTACGTGAGCGACGACCTCAACTACAGCCACGTCGGCGTGCGCGGCATGAGCCGCCCCGGCGACTGGTCGAGCCTCGTCCTGGTGCTGGTCGACGGCCACCGCACGAACGAGCCGCTCTACGACTCGCCGCCCTTCGGCCGCGCCATGCCGGTCGACATCCAGCTCATCGACCGCGTCGAGGTCATCCGCGGCGCCACCTCGTCGCTCTACGGCACCAACGCGCTGAGCGCGGTCATCAACGTCATCACCAAGCGCGGGCGCGACCTCGACGGCGTGAAGCTCGGCGTCGAGGCCCAGAGCGACGGCGCCTACCTCGTGCGCCTGGCCGGCGGCACGCGGCAGGACGGCGGCCTCGAGATCGCCGCCGGCGCCGCCGCCCATCACGCCGCCGGCCACGACCTCTACTTCCCCGAGCTCGGCCACGCCCGAGACCTCGACGGCGTCGACGACTTCAACGCCGACCTGAAGGTCGCCTGGCGCCAGCTCACGCTCGTCACCGACGTCGGCTACGCCCGCTCGGACATGGCCACGGCGCCCTACGGGTCGGTCTTCGGTCGCAAGGGCACCCACACCTCCGACCTCTACTACTTCGCCGAGCTGCAGTACGCCGACCACGTCGCGGCCGGCTTCGACCTCACCGCGCGCGCGCTCTTCGACCACCATCGCTACGCCGGCGACTACCTCTACGACGTGAGCGAGGCCGGCGACGGCTCGTCGATCATCGTGAACCACGACCTCGGTCGCTCCGAGACGCTGAGCGCCGAGGTGCAGGGCGACATCCAGCTCGCCCCCGGGCTGCACCTGACGCTGGGCGGCGAGGTCCGCCACGCGCTGGCGCTGGTCCAGAAGAACTGGGACGAGGCGGTCTACCTCGACGACCGCCGCAGCCCCACCGTCGCCGGCGCGTTCGTGCAGGGCGAGTGGCAGATGGTGCCGGCGCTGACGCTCGAGGCCGCGCTGCGCGTGGACGGCGACGAGTCGGGCCCGGTGCTGAGCCCGCGCGTGGCGCTGGTGGCGCGGCCCGGCGACGCCACCACGCTGAAGCTTCTCGTCGCGCACGCCTTCCGCGCGCCGAACCAGTACGAGCTCCACTACCGCGACCCGATCCAGAAGCCGCCGAGCGACCTCGAGCCCGAGCAGATCACCAACTACGAGGTCATCTGGGAGCAGCGCATCTCGACGCCGCTGCGCGCCATGTTCTCGGCCTTCCACTGGGCCATGAGCGACCTCGTCACGCCGACGACCGACGCGGCCGACGGCCTCCTCACCTTCGTGAACCGCGACACCGCCGCCGGCTGGGGGCTCGAGGCGCAGCTCGACGCCAACTGGACCCACGGCTACTCGGCGTCGCTCAGCTACTCGTTCGTCGACGCGCGCGACGGGGCCGACGCCTGGCTCGCCAACTCGCCGCGCCACATGCTCAAGCTGCAGGCCGGCCTGCCGCTCATCGGCGAGAAGCTGGCCGTCGGCCTCGAGTGCCAGCTCATGAGCCGGCGCAAGCGCCTCGTCGGCGGCGAGAGCGACGCCGTCGCGCTGGTCAACCTGTCGCTGTCGAGCCAGGGCCTCGTGCGCGGGCTGCGCCTGTCGGCGACCGCCTTCAACCTGCTCGACCAGGCCTACGGCGACCCGGCCTCCGACGTGTTCGTGCAGGCCGAGCTGCCGCAGGCGCGGCTGCGCGTGTCCTTCACCGCCACCTACTCCTTCTAGCTCCGCGAGACCCCCGCGCTTGTCCCAACCGATCCCAGGTCCGACCCTCCCGCCGCTACGCCGGCTGGTCGCGGCGTGGTGCGCGCTGGGCACGCTCGGCGCGCTGGACGCGCTGGGCGGGGGCGGGCTCGGCGCCGAGGCGCGCGCGGCCACGGCCGATCCGCTGTCGCTGGTGGTGGTGGCGCCCTCGACCAACGACGCCTACGACCAGACGCTCGGCGCCTTCCTGGCCGCGCTCGAGGCGGGCGGCGTGCACGTGCGCGTGTCGCGCGTCAGCGTCGACGCCAGCGGGGCGCCGGACGCCGGCGCGCTGGCCGACGCGGTGCGGCGCGAGGGCGCGCAGCTGGTGCTGACGCTCGGGCAGGGCGCGACGCACGCGGCCACGCACGCCTCGCTGAGCGTGCCCATCGTGGCCGGGCTCATCGTCGACGCCGCCGATCTCGACGGCGCGCCGAACGCCACCGGCGTCACGCTGAGCTTCGACCTCGAGGCGCAGATCCACCTGCTCCAGGAGATCCTGCCCGACACGAAGAGCATCGGCGTCGTCTTCGACCCGCGGCAGAACGCCGGCAAGGTGCGCGAGGCGCAGCGCATCGGCGCGCGCCTCGGCCTGCAGATCGTCGATCGGCCGGTGGCCTCGGCGCGCGAGATCCCGGCCGCGCTGCGCAGCCTCTCGAACTCGGTGTCGGTCATGCTCGGGCTGCCCGACTCGCTGGTGCTGACGCCGGAGACGGCGCGCGAGGTGCTGCTCTTCTCGTTCCGGAACCGCATCCCGTTCGTCGGGCCCTCGGCGTCGTGGGCCAAGGCCGGCGCGCTCTACGCCATGCACTGGGACTACGCCGACATGGGTCGGCAGCTGGCCGAGCTGGCGCTGTCGCTCCGGCAGGGCGCGCCCATCGCGTCGCTCGCGCCGCGCGGCCCGAGGAAGGCCCTCTTCACGCTCAACGGCAAGACCGCCGATCAGCTCGGCGTCACGCTCCCCGCGGCCATCCGCGCGCGGGCTCATCAGGTCCTGTGAGGTCGCCATGAGTCGCTTCGGTCTCGTCGCCAAGCTCAACGTCTTCACCATCGCCATCGTGCTGCTCACGGCCGGCGGCATCGCCTTCGGCATCGTCGTCGACCGCGGCGCGCGCGAGCGCGACGAGCTCTCCGAGGAGGGCGCCATGCTGGCCGGCCTGGTCGCCGACCAGAGCGAGTTCGGCCTCTACACCGAGAACGCCGAGAGCCTGGCGGTGGCGCTCGACGCGCTGCGCCGCGCCGACGACGTCGTCTACGCGCGCGTCGAGAACGCCGACGGCAAGGTGCTGGCCGAGCGGCGCTTCGTGCGCGAGGGCGAGCCGAGCCCGGAGCTCGCCACCGCCGCCGACGTCATCGAGATGCGCGCGCCGGTGACGCGCGGCTCGACCGATCTGGCGCCCGACCCGCTGGCCCAGGTGGCGGTCGCCGGCGAAGGCGGCGGCGCGCCGAGCGAGCTCGGGCGGGTGGTCATCGGCCTCGGCACGGCCGGCTCCGATCGCGTCACGGCGGCCTTCGTGCGCACCGTCGTGGTCATCGCGCTGCTGGCGCTGGTGCTGGGCGTGCTGGTCACCTTCTACATGACCTCGCGCATCACGCGCCCCATCCTCGAGCTGGCGCAGGTGAGCCAGAAGATCGCCGAAGGCGACTTCGCGCAGCGCGTGGCCGTCGCGGCCGGCGAGCGCTCGGGCGACGAGATCGCCGAGCTCGGTCGGGCCTTCAACGACATGGGCGCCTGCCTCGAGCGCCAGCACGCCGAGCTCGTCGCCTCGAAGCAGGGCCTCGAGAACAAGGTGGCCGAGCGCACGCAGGAGCTGCGCGTGGCGTCGGAGCGCGCGCTGGCCATGGCCGAGCGGGCCGAGGCCGCCAACTACGCCAAGAGCGGCTTCCTGGCCAACATGAGCCACGAGCTGCGGACGCCGCTGAACGCCGTCATCGGCTTCTCCGAGCTCTTGCTGGCGGGCAAGGTCGGCAGCGTGACGGCGCTCCAGCGCGAGTGCCTGGACGACATCCTCACGGCCGGGCGCCACCTGCTGTCGCTGGTGCAGGACGTGCTCGACCTCGCCAAGATCGAGGCCGGCAAGCTCGGCCTGGAGATCGCCGACGTCAACGTGGCGTCACTGGTCGCCTCGAGCGCCAAGCTGATCCAGGAGCGCGCCTCCCGCGGCGGGGTGCAGCTGAGCTGGCGCACCGAGGACGGCCCGGCCTCCATCCAGGCCGACCAGCGCACCATGAAGCAGCTCCTGACGAACCTCGTCGCCAACGCGGTGAAGTTCACCAAGCCGGGCGGCTCGGTCACGGTGCAGGTCGACGAGGTCGACTACCCCACGCTGGCGGCGAGCGTCCCCGAGCGCTTCCGCGACGACCTCCTGGCGGTGGCAGGCGGGCACGGCCCGTTCGCGCGCTTCCTGGTGCGCGACACCGGCATCGGCATCGACCCCGACAAGCACCGCCTCATCTTCGAGCCGTTCCAGCAGGCCGACACGTCGTTCACGCGCGAGTACGGCGGCACCGGCCTCGGGTTGTCGCTGTCGCGCCAGTTCGTCGCCGTCCACCGCGGCATGATCTGGGTCGACAGCCTGCCCGGCGTCGGCAGCACCTTCGGCTTCGTGGTGCCCATCCGCCGCCCGGGCTCGAGCCAGTTCGTGCGCCCGCGCCGCCCGAGCGCCATCGACATGCCGGCGCCCAAGCCGGCGCGCGTCGCCGTCGCGTCGTAGTCCGGCCGCGGCGCGCGGGCTTCGGCCCTCAGCGCTGCGAGAGGCGCTGCGCGCGGCGGTAGGCCTCGGCGCTGCGCGGGTTCGGCAGGTTCGGCGTCCGCGTGACGGTGGCGGCCGAGGCGCGAGTCACGCGCCGTCACGCGGCGCGACCCCGAGGTCACGCGCCGTGACGCGCGCGTCGGCGCAGAGCCGCCCGGGACGGGCCTGCGCCGAGGTCCGCGACGCGGCACAGGCCTTGCTCACGGGCGCCGCGCCATGCCCACCCTCATCGCTCGCTCACTCCTCCTCCTGACCGCTCTCCCACCGATCGCCTGTGGCGGCGACGACGTCGGATCCGCGGTCGACACCTCCACCACCGACGCCGCCGCCGACACCAGCGACGGCGATGCGCACGACGCCACCACGGCGCCGGACGCGACCGCCTCGGACGACACCACCACCGACGCCGCCGCCGACGGCGACGCGGCCGCGGACGTCGGCCCCGACGCGGTGGATCCCGACGCCGACCCGTGCGCCGGCGTCGACTGCAGCGCGCTCGACCGCGCCTGCGCCGTCGGCGTGTGCGTGCCGACGACGGGCGCCTGCACGACGCTCGTGCGCGACGACGCGGCCCCGTGCGACGACGGCGATCGCTGCACCCGCGACGACACCTGCACGGCCGGGACCTGCTCGGGGCGCATCGTCGACTGCGGCGGCGCCGACGACCTCGCGCACTGCGCCATCGGCGTCTGCGACCCGGCTACCGGCGCCTGCACGACCGGCCCGGCCCCCATCGGGCGCGCCTGCGGCGAGGGCCGGAGCTGCGACCGCGACGGCTGCGTCGACGCCCCGCCGCTCGCGTTCTCGTGCCAGGTCGACCCCGCGCCCATCGCGGCCGGCAGCCCGGAGCGCTGGTGCAGCGAGCCCGCGGGCGGGCTCTGCCTGGGCTCGCCGATGGACGCCGACCTCGGCCGCGAATACGCCAGCGCGCCGTGCGCCAGCGACGACGACTGCGCCTTCCCCGACGGCGCCGAGGGCAGCTGCCTCACCATCGAGGTCGAGGTCGAGCGCTGGCGCGACGGCGCGCGCGTCACCGAGACCGTGGCCGGCGACTACTGCGTCAAGACCTGCCTCCACCACGACTGCACCGGCGAGGGCCTGTGCCTCACGCCGAGCGCCACCTACGACGTCGAAGTGCCGGTCTGCGTCGACCTCCTCTACGACACCTGCATGCTCGGCATCGGCGCCTCGACGAAGTGCATCACGCCCGGGGACACCTGCCAGCTCGCCTCGGGCGGCCACGACATCACGCCGCTCTGCTACCCGTCGAACGGCGGCGCGCCGCTCGGCACGCCGTGCACCGCGCCCGGCACCGGCGACGCCCAGCCGTGCGTGACGAGCCTCCAGTGCCAGGCCTCGGGCTGGAGCTGCGTGGACGGCTTCTGCCAGCCGCCGTGGGAGTCGCGCTGCGGCTCGATGTGCACGCTCGGCGTCTGCAGCGAGCCGTGCGTCGTCGACGGCGACTGCCCGAGCGACATGTACTGCGCCGGGCTCGCCCTGCCGATGCCGGTCGTCGACGTGCTCCTGCGCTACGGCTCGTGCATGCCCGCGGCCGGCTCGCACGCCGCGTGCACGACCGACGACGACTGCGCGGGCGGCGAGCGCTGCGGCTGGTTCCCCGGCGTCACCGCCGACCGCACCTTCTGCTACGCGCCGAGCGGCGACGTGGCCGAGGCCGGCGACCGCTGCGACGTCCCGTGCGCCAGCAACCTGTGCCTGGCCGGCGCCAACACCTGCTCCGCGCTGTGCGCCAGCGACGACGACTGCGGCGACGGCCTCGAGTGCGAGGCGCTCGTCTTCGGCCGCGGCCCGACGCCGCCGCGCATGTGCGTCCCGGCCGCGACCTGCCGGCGCGACGCCGACTGCGCCGCGGGCGCCGTGTGCCACGTCGCCTTCCGTCCCGACGGCAGCGCGCGCAACTTCTGCGCTCCGCCCGCCGGAGCGCTCGGACCCGGCGAGGCGTGCGACCCCGCCGCCGTCATCACCGGCCCGGTGCCCTTCGCGGGCGTCTGCGCCACCGGCTTCTGCGGTGACGACGGCCGCTGCCCCGAGCCGTGCGCGACGTCCACCGACTGCGCCCGCGACGCGCTGTGCCGCGCCGTGCCCGAGCGCCCCAGCGCCCGGGCCACGCCGCTCGATCCCGGCGACGACTTCGTCGTGGCCATGCAGCGCTGCGTGCCGGTCATCGGCAGCCAGGAGCCGTGCCGCGCCGACGCCGAGTGCGCGACGCCGGGCGAGGTGTGCCGCCTCGAGACCGATCGCACGGGCGGCGTCGTCACGCGCTGCGGGCCGCCGTCGGGTGCGCTCGGGCAGGGCGCCACCTGCCGCCGCGACGCGCAGCCGGCGTGCGCGTCGGCCATCTGCGCCAGCGCGGTCGGCGCGCTCGACGGCGCGTGCGCGGCGCCGTGCCGCGATGACGACGACTGCGTGGGCGGCGCGGTGTGCCGCGCGGTCGGGGTCGGGCCCGGCGACGCGCACGAGGTCATGGCCTGCGTCGCGCCCGACACCGATCTGTGCGCCGGCTATCGTCCGGTGCGGCACGGCGCCGCGGTGGTCGACGGCGCGCCCTGGTCCGACGGCTGGCAGCTCGCCACCGACGCCGATGGCGCGCGCAGCCTCAGCGCGACGCGCGAGCACGCGCTGAGCCTCACCATCGCCGAGGGTCGCACCTGGCGCTTCGTCGCCGAGCTCGGGCCGGACACCTCCGTGACCATCCCGCCCGATCCGCCGGGCGCCCTGCGGCGCTGCCTCAGCCTGCGCTGGGTCGATGGCCAGTACCAGTCGGGCGCCGGCCTCGCCGATCGCCTGGGGCGCGACCTGCCGAGCCAGGGCGTGTGCCGCAACGTCGTCTACCTCCCGGCGGGCGAGGACGGGCCCGTGACCCTCTACCTCGACCCCGGGCTGACCCAGCCGCTCGACCCCGGCTTCGCCAGCCTCAACGACTGGCAGACGTCCGCGAGCTACGTCTGGGACCTCACCACCGGAGCGCTGCGCGCGCAGGGCTCCCGCCTCATCCTGCCCTGAGAGACCCGCATGACCCATCATCGATCGCCGGCCTTCGCCGCCGCCCTCCTCGTCCCGCTCGTCGTCGCGCTGACCCCCGCGGCGCAAGCCCGCCTCGTCATCGAGCACGTCGACACCTCGCGCTTCGCCGCCGACGGCAGCCTCGTCCTCTATGTCGACGCCTCGCGGAACAGCGACGGCGCCGTCGCGCCGATCGCGGCCTTCGACCGCTATGCCCTCTTCATCGACAACCGCGAGGTGGACGGCACCTTCGAGGTCGCGACGCTCGCGGACAGCGGCGGCACGCTCGACGTCGCCGTCGTCGTCGAGACCCACGCCGCCTACGCGGCCGGCGGGCCGCAGGGCTCGGTCGTGGCGCTCGTGACCCAGGGGCTCCGCGACCTGGCGCCGACGCTCGGTCGCAGGGATCGCCTGGCCGTCTTCCAGCTCGACGAGGACGGCGTGCGCCCGGCGCTGTCGTGGAGCGCGCGCTGGAGCGACCTCGAGCCGACGCTCACCGACCTCACGCGCCCACGCAGCGGCCCGCATGGCGTCGGTCCACCGCTCCTCTACCGCGGCCTCGAGCAGGTGCTCGAGACCTTCCCGAGCGACGACAAGCCGACGCGCCGCGCGCTGCTGGTGGTGTCCGACGGCGTCGACGGCGAGCCCGCGTCGACGCGCGAGGCGCAGGTCCGCGCGCTCGGCGACGCGGCCAAGCGCCTGGCGATCCCCATCCACGCGCTGGGCTTCGCGCCCGACGACCCCGAGCCGCTGGTCGCGCTGGGCGGCGTCGCGCTCGCATCCGGCGGCCGCTACCGCGAGCTCGAGGCGGAGCAGCGCCAGGGCCTCGGCGCCGAGCTGGCGCGGCTCGGCGCGGGCCTCGTCGGCCAGCGCGTCATCACCTTCCGGGCGCGCGACTACGAGGGCTCGGCGCGGCCGGTCTCGCTCCGCCTCGAGTGCACCTCGGACGGCAGCACCGACCGGAGCGGCGTGCTCGACGGCGTCGCGCTGGGCGAGCGGCCGCCGACGGCCGAGGGCGAGCGGCGGCGCGCGCGGGCCAACGCCAAGGCCGCCGTGAAGGAGCTGCTGGCGCAGGGCGCCTGCGGCTGCTCGAGCGGCGCGCCCGACCTCTCGCCGCTCGTCGCCGTGCTCGCCCTCATCGTGCGCCGCGTGCGCGCGACGCGGCGGCGCTCCGAGTCCTGGACCTGGCTCTGAGCGCGGCACCTCGCGACCGCGCGCGTGAGCGGGGCGCGAAGGCCGCGCGCTTCGTCACTGCGCGCCGGCGTTGGCGAGGCAGCTCGTGAGCTCGTCCGTGGCGGTCCAGCCGCAGCTGCCGTCGCCCTGGGTCTCGCACACGCCGAGCTGCTGGTAGCAGGCGTACTCGTCGCGCCACATGCACATCGAGATGCCCTGCTCCGAGTCGGCCGGGAGGCAGAGCTCGCCCGAGCAGCCGGCGATCTTGCAGGCCGCGTCGCTCTTGCACTCGCCCGGCGTGCCGAAGCCGGCGCCGGCGCGCTGGCGCTCGCAGTCGTTGGCGTAGGTGACGCCGTCACAGCCGCACACGGCCGCGTCGTCGTCGCCGCAGGCGGCCGGCATGGGCTGGCAGGTGCCGCCGCCGTCGGCCTTGCCGCAGAGCTCGGTGCCGTACTGGCAGTACGAGCCCTCGGGGCAGGGGTTCGGGTTCCGACCGCCGCAGGCCTGGCCCTCGGCGACGGGCGCGGCCAGCTTCTTCAGGTAGACCTGGCTCGCCTTCAGCGTCTGCGCCTTGCCGCCCGGGCCGGTGGTATCGACGGCCTTGCCGGCGACGACCAGGCCGTTCTCGCGCAGCGCGCTCCACACCACCTGGGTCTCGACCTCGTCGAGCTTCAGCGCCGTCAGGTCGAGGCCCGCGTAGCGCGCCGACGGGTTGGCGTTCTTGTTGAGCTTCACGCCCTCGATCGAGAGGCACGGCGCCGTGATGCACACGATGCCGAGGTCCTGCGCGCGGAAGAAGACGCTGGTCGGCTTCTTGTCGGTCGCGGCGACCCACACCTCGGTGGCGGCGAAGGCGGGGATGTCGTTGAAGTCGCCGCCGAAGTACTTGGTCACCATCTGGCCGCGGAAGATGGCCTTCTGGCTGACGATGGCGCCCATGGCGTCGGACGCCTCGTCGCTCGAGTAGCCGAGCGCCGCGAAGTCGAAGCCGCCGACGTAGCACTCCTTGGCCCACTTGCCGTCGGCGCACTTCACCTGCGGCTGGCCCACGCGCTTCACGTAGACGCCGCCGCACACCGGCGAGACGCAGCGGCGCATGTCCTGGCGCGTGACCATGAAGTAGGTCCAGTTGTCGTAGTCGACGCCGTCGGCCTTCTCGCCGCTCAGCCCGGCTGGCTCCTCGTTGGCGCCCACGCCAGCGTCGTCGGAACAGCCGATGAACGGGATGATGGCGAGCGAGATGGCGGCGAATCGAAGGATGGCGGATGTGCGCTTCATGGCTGGCTCCTGCTTGCAGCAGCCTGGCTCGGGTCGCCTCGGTGCTCGGCTCGTCACTCGGGAGCGCCTGGGCGTTCCTTCGTTCCGGAGTCGGGCGGCGGCCTTGGCTCGGGCTTGCGGGAGCGGCGAGCTATCAGCCTGCGCCGGGGGCCGCAAGCAAATTCGAGCGATTCCCCGCGGGCAAGAGCCATGAACCATGGCCGGATTCGACGGCCTGGCTCGGCGCGGGTCAGCGCCGCGTCGCGCTCTTCCTCAGACCTCGGCCGGGCTCTTCCCGAGCCAGCGCTCGGCGCGCTCGCGCACGCGCTCGGGGTGCGCGTGATCGCGCTCGGCCGCGAGCTCGATCGCCTCGATGGTCTCGGGGGCGTCGGGGAAGTGCTTGGTCAGCTCGATGAGCAGGCCGTCGATCTCGTAGCTCGAGCGCGCGCGCTCGATGCGCTCGACCAGCTCGCCCGGGGCGTGGCTGCGGAGCTGGCGCACCTCCTCGACCAGCGGCAGGCGCTGCTCGAGGGCGACCAGGTTCTCGGGCAGCGAGGTCTCGCGCGGCACCTCGCCGTGGACCTTGTCGTGCTCGTCGAGGCGCAGGCCCAGCGCGGCCAGGCGCACCCCGAGGCCGGGCGCGAACTTGGCCATCAGGTCCTTATAAGGAACGACCGCCGGCGTGAGCGTGACGTCGAAGCTCAGGACGAAGTGCTCGACGGTGATGCGCACCGGCATGCCGCGCCAGAGTCCGGTGGCGTGCTCGGCGTCGGGCACCTTGGGGTCGTCGAGGAAGTCGTCGACCTCGCTCTCGAGGAAGCGCCGCTCGCGCTCGTGTGCCGCGCGCCGTCCGGCCTGGATGACGCCGAGAGCCAGGAGCACCACCGCCGTCGAGATGAAAAAGGCTGCAAGAATCACGCGTCGACCTCCGCACCGCGCGTTGTGGCATGGCCCGGGCCCGCCGGCAAGAGAGCCGAGCGGCGCCGCGCCTGCCCTTTCTCGCAGCGCCGGGAGATGCGACTGTGGTCGCGGAGGCACCCATGTCCGCACCGTCACCGATCCTCGGGCTCGCGCTGGCTCTCGTCTGCGCGGCCGCCGGCCAGGCCCCCGCGGCGCCCGCCCCGCCGCCGACGCCCGAGCAGTCCATCGTCTACCAGAACCTGACGGTGATCCGGCTGAACCCGCTCGGCCTGCAGAACGACTTCCAGCTCGACTTCCGCCAGCGCCTCTACGACCCGGGCGACTCGATGCTGTTCGCCGGCAACTACATCGGCGCGTCGCTGGCGCCCATCCTCACGCCCGGCCTCATGCGCCTCGGCGTGGCCGCCAAGTTCCAGCCGCTGGCCATGCTGAAGCTCGAGGTGCGCTGGGACTACCTCAGCTACTTCGGCAACTTCGACCTCGTCCAATCCTACGACGACCCCGACGCCGACTTCTCGGACAGCGCCATCGAGAAGGGCGGCGACGCCGGCCTCAACTACGCCACCGACGGCTGGCAGCTCACGCTCGACGCCGAGGTGCGGGCCCGCGTCGGCGTGGTCATCGCCCGGAGCCGCTTCAAGGCCGGCCTGGTCGACGTGGCGCTGCGCGGCGGCGACACCGTCTTCTACGATCAGTACGTCGACCTCCTGCTGCCCGGCTCGGGCTGGTACATCACCAACGACGCCGACCTCCTCGTCCAGGCCTCGGCGCACCTCATCCTCGGCGTGCGCCACTCCTTCGCCGACGTCTTCTATCGCGCCTCCGACTTCACGCCCGACGGCAAGCGCGCGACCGACAGCGCGCCGACCCAGCGCATCGGCCCCATCTTCGCCTGGACCTTCTTCGACGAGCCGGGCGCCGCCTTCAACCGGCCGACGCTGGTCCTCATCGTGAACTGGTACCTCGAGCACCGCTGGCGCACCGGCGCCGACGTGTCGCAGGCCTTCCCCTACATCGTCCTCGGCTTCGCCTTCGGCGGCGACCTCATGCACTGAGTCGATCGGATGGCCTCGCGCCGGGCGCCGGGGCGGCCTGCGCTCGGAACCTGTCGATGGTTCGCGGCGCGCCATCCGGCGCTCTGCTCACCGGAGTGAGCCACGCACGGCACGGGCGGTCGTCTTGGCCATCTGGCGCTCGCCCCAGGTCGGGAACAACGCCGCGAGGCGCACGAAGACGCGGAACACCGGGCTCACCGTGAAGACGCGCGAGCGCTTCGCCATGGCCTTCAGGAGCTGCGCCACGGTGTAGTCGAGGCGCATGAACGGCACGCCCTCGAACTTCGTCGTGGCGCGCGCCTGCTCGGTGTCGGTGTGGCTCGGTCGGAACACCATGACGTGCACGCCGGCGTGCCTCACCTCGCCGCGCAGCGCGTGCGTCCACGCCTCGAGCGCCGCCTTGCTGGCCGAGTAGTTGGCGACCGTCGGACACGGGATGGCGCCGACCATCGACGACACGTTGACGATGAGGCCGTCGCGCTGCGCCATCATGGCCGGCAGGAAGGCGCGCGCCACGCGCAGCGGCCCGAAGTAGTTCACCTCGAGCTCGCGCTGCTGCTGGCGCGGGTCCTGCTCGAGGAACGGGCGCTGATCGAAGATGCCGGCGTTGTTCACGACCACGTGCACCGGTCCACGCGCGAGGACCTCGCGCGCCCCGGCCTCGACCGACGCCGCGTCGCTCACGTCGAGCTCGATCACCTCGGCGCGACCGCCCCGGTCGGCGATGCCGCGCGCGACCTCCTCGAGCTGCGCGCGCGTGCGCGCCGCCAGCACCACCTCGGCGCCACGCGCCGCCAGCGCCTCGGCCGCCGCGCGCCCGATGCCCCGCGACGCGCCCGTCACCACCACCCTGCGTCCCGTCCACTCCATGAGCGACCTCCTTCTGGACCCGAGGTTGCCCACGCACGCCTAACGACGCTTCTCCCGGCGCGCCTTCGAGCGCTCCTGGCTTGCGGTCTTCAGGTGCGCGCCCGGATCTTCAGCCACACCTCCATGTCGATGTGGCCATCGACGGGCCAGTCGCCCACGTATCGATCGTAGAACGCGTGGTCGTCGGGCTCGACGCTGCTGGCCGGGAGCCACACCGAGTAGATGTCGCGATAGAAGTCGTCGACGCCGAGGACCGAGCCCGACCAGGTGAAGACCGCGTAGCGCCCCTCCGGGATGCGCGCGCGGAAGAGCGGGGCCGGCGGCGTGAAGCCGGGCGGGCAGGGGACCGAGGCGTGGTAGCGGCAGAGCTCGGGCGCCGTGAGGACGGGGCTGTCGTGGGCGATGCCCCAGGCATCGACCGGCGCGTCGACGTCGGGCACCAGGCCGAGCTGCTGCGCGCGCCCGATGAGGTCTCGCCACAGGCGCTCGAGCTCGGCCGTGGCATAGCCGGCCGGGCTGGCGAGGCACACCACCTCGAGCCCGGCGAAGCGCTCGAAGCGCAGCCAACCGGTGATGGCCGCGAGGCGCGCGGCGTGCTCCTCGCGCTCGAAGGCCGGCAGCGCGTAGAGCGCGCGCGCATCGAGCACGCGCCCGTAGAGCTCGGCCAGCTTGCCGCCGGCGGCCGCGGTCCCGGCCTCGCGGACGCCGGTCGGGCTCAGGCCGAACCAGGCCGCGAAGGCCTTGGCGAAGTTGGACGACGACGAGTAGCCGCAGGCGAGCGCGATGTCGGTGACGCTGCGATGGCGCTCGTAGGCCAGCATGCGCGCGGCGCGCTCGAGGCGCGTGCGCGTGATGAAGCGGCCGACCGGCTCGCGGGTGTAGGCCTGAAAGATGCGATGGAAGTGATACGGCGAGAGCGCCGCGACCTTGGCCACGTCGACCAGCGCGAGCGGCTCGTCGAGGTGCTCGACGATATGGCGGATGGCGCGCTCGACGCGCGGCCGATGGTCTCCGGTCGGCATCGCGCCGTCGACTATACGCCTCTTCGCTCGTGCCGCGACCGGCGTCGCGGCCGCGCGCGCGCCGTCACGCCGAGGCCGCGAGGCGCGCGCGGATGTGGCGCGCCCGCGTGGCCAGCGCCTTCTGGCCCGAGCGTTCGAAGCGCGTGAGCGCCGCCTCGACGACCGGCGCGAGCGACGCGTCGCGCGCCGCGAAGGCGGCCAGCGAGTCGAGCGCCCAGGCCCTGACGAACGCGCGCGGGTGGTCGACGTCGCGCACGAGGATGGCCACCGCGCGCTCGCGCTCGCGCTTCGTCCAGCGGAAGAGCGGCAGCGCCCGCACGACCTGGAGGCGCACCTCCCACATGTCGCTGTCCGCCAGCGGCCCGACGAAGAGGCGCTTGTGGGGCTCGACCCAGTCGGTGTGCGCGTGGGCCAGCTTCTCCAGGAGGTCGACCGCGCGCATCGCCACCAGCGCGTCCTCGTCGCCCGCCAGCTCGGCGAGCTCGCCCACGCGCCGCGGGTCGGCCTCGACGATGGCGCGCGCCTCGGCCGAGCGCGCGATCAGAGCGCCGGTCGCCGCCGCTCAGGAGCTCGCGCAGCGGCTCCGCCGCCGGCCGCGCAGAGCCTGCTCGACGAGCGCCAGCAGCGCGGGCGGCATCGGCCGGCAGCCGCAGTGGCGCGCGTGCTCGCTGTGCCACGCGATGCGCTCGGCCAGCGTCGGCCGAGGCGGCATCGGGTGGGCTCGGTGCCAGGTCGCGTCGAGCTTCGAAGGCATTTCCGACCTCCAGTCCGAGCTCCGACGCTGCATGCCGCGAGCCAGCGCGCGCGGCACCCGAGCCGTCGTCAGGCGAAGCGGACGGAGTAGATCGGCGGCAGGTTGTTGCCGACGGTCTGCCACGTCTCGCCGCGGTCCTCGCTCACGTAGAGGTTGCCGGTGGTGCTGCCGAACGCCACCGCGCCGCCCTTCGCCGCCAGCGCGTGGCGCAGGATGACGTCGAAGGCGCCCTCCTGCGGCAGGCCCTGGCGCAGCTCCTTCCAGCTCGCGCCGCCGTCGTCGGTGCGCGCGACGAAGAGGCCGCCGCCGATGGCCATGCGCTGCTGGTCCGAGCGCGCCGGCACCACCCACGCCACGCGCCCGTCGCTGTCGTCGGCGGCGATGGGGAAGCCGAAGTGGACGCCCTGCTCGGGCACGCTCACCTTCTTCCAGGTCTCGGCGCCGTCATCGCTGTGGTAGATGCCGACGTGGTTCTGCTGCCAGACGTAGCGCGGGTCGGCGGCGCAGACGTCGATGAAGTGCGTGTCGTGGCCCCACTCGGCGTCGGGTTCGGGCGTGTGGTCGAGGCGCATGCCGCGGTTCCGCGGCTGCCACGACGCGCCGCCGTCGCGCGTCTCGATGACGCCGGCGGTCGACACCGCGACGAGCACGCGCTGCGGGTCCTTCGGGTCGACGGCGATCGAGTGGATGCCGGGCGCGAACTCGCCGCCCTCGGAGGCCGGCGTGCCGAACCACTTGGTGTCGTGGCCGACGGCGTCCTTGGCCTGCGACAGGTCGCCACCGCGCGACGGGTGGTCCCACAGCGCGCGGTCGAGCTCGAACGAGGCGCCGCCGTCACGGCTCGCGAAGAGGCCGCCCGGGATGGTGCCGACGTAGACGACGCCGGGGCCGAAGCCGATGACCCACAGCTTCAGCACGGTCGCCTTCCGGAGCTGCGTGCTCCAGGCGACGCCGAAGTCGGAGCTCGCGTCCTCGAACATGGTCTGGCCGAGGTAGCGCGCGCTCTCCGGGTACTTCACCTGCGCGGCGGTGTCGGTCCAGGTCGCGCCGCCGTCGTCGGACACCGACAGCTTGGCGCCCCAGTGCCCGAAGCCGAGCGCGGCCCACAGCCGCCCGGTGTAGGGGTCCTTCGCGACGTAGTTCACGCCGCCGCCGGCGTGCCCGGCGAGGCGCGGCTTCCACGTGCCGCCGTCGTTCTCGACGATGAAGGTGCCCTTGCGGGTACCGACGAGGAGCTGCTGCGCCATTCTCAACCTCCGCTCAGAGCCTGCAGGATGAACAGGCGATCGGTCGGGCCGATCGCATCGGACAGACCGAAGCGGTCCCGCACCGCCTCCTTGCCGACGAAGATGTTGACGTGCGGGCGCAGGCGGCCCCGCTCGTCGCACAGGTAGAACCCGATGCCGGGTGCCTGGAGCTCGAGCGCCTTCACCGCCTCGGCCACGGTCGCTGCCTCGACCTCGATCGGCCGGTCCGCGAGCTGGGGGAAGAACTGGAAGAGGTGCCGGGTGAGCTCGATCGATGCCATCGCCAAAGCCATATCATCGCCGCGGGCGGGTGCCCACCCCCTGCGAGAGACGTGCGGGCGGACGCGTGGAAACCCTGGTAGAATGAGCCGATGACGGCATACGACCCAGCGCGGGCCCTGAAGGGCGCCGCGGTTCCCGAGCGGTCGCGCGCACGCACGGCGCTCGCCTTCGTGTCGGCGCTCGCCGTCGTCGCGGCGTGCGGGCCGGACGAACGCTCCGACGACGCCATGGCCGACGCGGTCACGGCGACCGACGCGGCCACGGCGACGGACGCCACCGCGACCGACGCCGCCGCGACCGACGCCACGACGACCGACGCCGACGCGCTCGATGCCGCTGACGCCGACGTGGCCAGCTGCGTGATGGGACCTGACGCGCAGGTGATCGACGGCGTCGTCCACCCCGGGTGCGGCTGCTGCCCGATCGAGTCGCCGAGCTGCGACTTCCGGAACGGCGGCGCGCGCTGGCTCTCGGGCGAGTGCGGCTACCTGGCCGACGCCGCGCCGCCCTGCCACGAGGTGCTCGACTCCTGGGGCTGCCCCGCGCTCGACTGTGCGGGCTCCTGCCTCGTCGGCCCCGAGGTCTCCGACCTCACGGTCGACTGCGGGCGCACGGGCGACGTCTGTCTGAGCGGCCTCACCTACACCGTTCGCGCCCTCTACGGCGGCAGCCTCCAGGACATCGTCGTCACCTCGCCGTGCGGCCCGGGCCGGGTCGACCTGGGAGCCAGCACCTGGTCGCCCGCGCCGTGCTCGGGCACCGCGCGCGTGACGCTCACGGCCTGCAACAGCTTCGGCTGTGCGAGCCAGAGCGTCGAGGTCGCGCAGGACCTGGGCCTCGCCTTCGAGCAGCCCGCGGCGTCCGCGTCCTGGCAGGCCGACGCGACCCAGGTCGTGCGCGTCCGGAGCTCCCCGGCGCTCACGGCCCTGGCCGGCCCGACGCCGCTGGCCGTGACGCTCGAGACGTCGCTCGACGGCGGGCCGTGGCAGGCCCGGGACCCGCTGATCCTCGACGCCGCCGGGCTCGGCCGCGACCGCGTCATCGCCCCGATCGCCCCGACGCCCGGCGCGCACCTCGCGCTGCGCGCGACGCTCGCTGGCGCCGATGCCGATCAGCCGCTGCCCGAGGAGCTCACGGCTCAGGGCGGCGTGGTCGCGGTCACCGACGTCGCGCTCGCGCCGAGCGGCGCCCGCGCCGGCTACGCCTGGGAGCAGGTCACGCCGGCGGCCGCCTTCGCGCCCCGCGACGGGGCCGGCGCCGTCGTGCTCGGCGGCAAGATGTGGCTGCTCGGCGGCTGGAACCCGCTCGACCCGACCGACTTCCCGCTCGTCACGAGCAACGACGTCTGGTCCTCCGCCGACGGCTACACCTGGACGCGCGAGCGCGACAACGGCGCGCCGAACATGTGGGAGCCGCGCCACAAGGCCGGCTACGTGACGCTCGGCGACGTCATGCTGGTGGTCGGCGGCGACGTCTCGCAGGGCCACATGCAGCCCGACGTGTGGCGCTCCGAGGACGGCGTCGCCTGGACGGAGGTCGCCGCGGCGACCCCGTGGGGCGAGCGCGTCATCCACGACACCGCGGTCCTCGGCGACGCCATCCTGGTCTTCGGCGGCCAGACGCTGCCGCAGTTCGGCGGCCCGACCGAGGCCGTCATCTACGACGACGTGTGGCGCTCGACGGACGGCGGCGCCACCTGGCAGCGCATCCTCGAGCACGCGCCGTGGGCGCCGCGCGGCATGATGGGCGGCCAGGCGGTGAGCCCGGACGGCACGCTCTGGCTGCTCGGCGGCGGCACCTACGACACGCCGGCCGAGCCGACCCGCCGCTACTACGACGACGTCTGGTCGACCGCGGACGGCGTCACCTGGAAGGAGGTCCTCGCCGAGGCCCCGTGGGCGCCGCGCCAGTACCGCGACGTCGCCTGGTTCGACGGGCGCATGTGAGGTGCTCGAGGGCTACAACGGCGACCTCGGCGGCAACCGCCAGGACGTCTGGTACTCGCAGGACGGCGTCAGCTGGTACGAGCTCGAGGGCACCCCGTGGCCCGCCCGCCACGCCTCCAGCGTCTTCGTCCACGACGGCTCCCTGTGGGTCGTCGCCGGCAACAACATGACGTCGGACGTGTGGCGCCTGCGAGCGCCGCCCGAGCCGCCTCGCTGAGGCGGCGCGTCCGGTGCTGAGCGCGCCCTCGCTCGCGCAGGCGTCTCAGGGCGTGGGGCGCGGCGTCCCGAAGTTGCCGCTCTGGAACTGGTCGTTCATGGCCGCCGGCTGGAAGGCCGAGGCGAAGGTGTTCGACACCATCACGAAGGCGTTCCAGAAGGCGCCGACGCCGGGGCCGCTGTTGGTGACGGTGGCGTTCTGCAGGTCGCACACCGACGAGCCGCCGCAGTTGATGCCGCCCGCGTTGTCGTCGACGAGCGCGCGCTGCGCGCTGAGCCACGACAGGTTGTAGACGCCGGCGGCGTTCTGGCTCGTGCCCGTGCTGCCGGTGATCGCGCCGTCGTCGATGGCGAGGCCCGAGTGGGTGTTGACGTTGACGGCGTCCCAGGTGTCGCTGCCCGCGATGACGCCGTCGGGCATGGTGACGTAGCTGCCGTCGTGGACGCTCACGCCGCCGTAGTTGCCCGTCGCCAGCGGCGCGGTGTCGACGCCGTTCTCGCTCCACACGTGGGTGAGGAGCGTGCTGGCGTGCGCCACCTGGATGCCGTAGCCGGCGTTGTCGCTGACCTCGAGGCCGGGCGCCCACACCGCGCTGCCGATGCTGACGTCGATGCCGTTGCCGCTGCCGCCGGTGGCGGTGAGCATGGCGCCGTTCACGCTGGAGTTGCCGTGCACGTAGAAGCCGTAGCCGCCATTCCGGCTGTTGACGGCCTTGCCGTACATGGCGTGGATGGCGCTCCCGGCCCAGGCGTCGTAGCCGCCGGCGCAGTCGGTGGCGCTGCTGTTGTCGGCGCTGATGCTCGCGCCGATCGCGGCGCTGAAGCAGGCGCCGTCGGAGGCCGAGCCGTGCGAGCCGTTGGCGTTGACGGTCGAGCCGAGGTAGGCCGCGAAGGTGTTGAAGGCGGCGCCGCTGATGTCGACGTTCTGCGCGCTGATGGTCGAGCTCTCCCAGGCCGAGACGCCGTTGCCGGGGGTGACCGCGCGCATCGTCACCTTGGCCTGGTCGACGAAGATGGTCGAGCCCATGTTGGACGCGACGGCGTAGCCTCCGGTGTCCTTGATGCTGGTCGGCACCGCGGTGGCGCCCTGGAAGGCGGGCCCCGCGATGATGGCGCCGCCCATCCAGGAGCTGAGGCCGTCGCCGTTGTTGCCGTCGACGGTGACGCCCGAGGCGGTCACGATGGAGTTGCCGTTGGACAGGACGCCGGTCGCGAGGTTGTCCTCCGAGAGCCCCATGGTGGCGTCGATGGCGCCGCCCGTGAACGAGGCGAAGCCGTTCTGCTTGTTCTGGCGCGCGATGGCCGACTGCGCCGGCGTGCCGGTGAAGCGGTTGGCCTGGATGGCGCCGCCGAGACTCGCGCCGAAGCCGTTCTGATCGTTGGTGAGCGCGAGCGCCGCCAGCGCGTCGATGGCGCTGGCGTTGTTCGAGCTGTAGCCGTTCTGC
The DNA here is from genome assembly GCA_046351155.1 of Myxococcota bacterium. Classification (GTDB taxonomy): domain Bacteria; phylum Myxococcota_A; class UBA9042; order PHBI01; family PHBI01; genus JAXLYZ01. Next base: position 110,270 of record JAXLYZ010000004.1, on the reverse strand, counting down.
TTGTTGCTCTCGGCGGTGGTGAACTGCGCGTTGATGGCGCCGCCGGTGAAGGAGCCGAAGCCGGAGCCGGTGTTGCTCTTGCTCGTGGCGTGGTTGGCGTCGATGCCGGCGCCGTTGCTGGCGACGAAGCCCTGGCCGGCGCCGAAGGCGGGGTTCTTGCCGTTGCCGGTGGCGACGGCCCACGGCAGCGACATGCCCGAGGCGCCGGTGGCCGAGAAGCCGTGCCAGCCGTTGTTGGTCGAGGTGGCGAAGCCGCCGACGCCGCTGGTGCCGAAGTTCGACATGACGGCCGAGCCCATGAAGGCGTTGACGCCGATCTGTCCGTTCTCGGTGGCGGTGAGGCGGTTGCCCTCGATGGCGCCGTTGATGGCGGCGTTGTAGCCGTGGCGGAGGTTGCCCTGCGCGAGCGCGTCCTGCACGTAGATGAAGCCGCCGTCGATGGCGGCGAAGCCGTCTTCGCCGTTATTGCGCGCGATGACGCCCTCGGCCGAGATGGAGCCGTTCTGCGTGGCGCGGACGCCGCTGCGCCAGAACTTCTCGACCACGACCTCCTTGCCGAGGAAGATGCTGGCGGTGGCGGCCGCGGTGATGCCGCTGGGGTTGGGGTCGCCGGCGGGGGCGGGCGTGCTCGACGGGTTGGTGCTGTCGAAGCCGCCGCGGAAGGTGATGCCGTCGATGAGGCCGATGCGGCCGTAGCGCAGCGAGATGGCCCCCGACTGCGGGAACTGCAAGACGACCTTGGAGGCGTCGGTGACGTCGCCGAGGATCTGCACGCGGCCGCCGTCGCGATGGCCCGACGTGATCATGGGCTTGGTGAAGACGTAGGGCGTCGCGCTCGGGGCGAACTGGAAGGTGAGGGTGTAGCCCTGGGCGATGCTGAAGCCGTCGGCCCACTGCATGGCCGCGTCGAAGGTCGCGAAGTCCTCCGGGATGCGGACGACCTTGTCGGCGCGGAGGATGCGCACGGCCTCGTGGGTGAGCGGGTCGAGGTCGGTGTCGAGGCGGGTGTCGAGCGCGGCCAGGTCGGCGTCGGTGGCGTAGGGCGTGAGGTCGGGGAGCTGCGACACGCGGGCGAAGGTGTTGAAGTCGGGGAGGTCCTCGGCGAGCACGTAGCCGCTGAGGTCGGGCGCCGGCGGGACGTCGGCCTTCAGGGCGTAGAGCGCGAGCTCGGTCTTCAGCGCGTAGAGGGACAGGTTCGGCAGCTCGGTCTTGAGCGCGTAGAGGCTGAGATTCGGCAGCTCGGTCTTGAGCGCGTAGGGCGCCAGGTTCGGCAGCTCGCTCTTCAGCGCGTAGAGCGCGAAGTCGGGCAGCGACGCCGTGAGGGCGTAGGGCGCCAGGTTCGGTAGCTCGCTCTTCAGCGCGTACGGCGCGAGGTCGGGGAGGTCGTCCAGGTGGGCACAGTCGGCGACCTCGGCCTTGGTGGCATAGGCGGCGAGGTCGTCGGCGAGGACCGCGTCGGCGAGCTGCGCCTTCAGGTCGGCGTTCTCGGCCTCCAGCACCGACAGGCGCGACGAGACCGAGCGCCAGTCGACGGCGTCGATCGAGGACCCCGAGTCGCAACCCACGCCGGCGACGATCGCCCCCCAGGAACAAGCGACGAACGCGAACGAACGCATGGCATCCTCCAGCTGGCCGTGAGGCGCGCGCGGGCAGACTGACGGCGTCGGCCGCGCACACGCCGGCAAGCTAGCACCGCGAGCGTCTGGACGAACGCGGCCCAGCCAGCACGTCGGGGGGGCCGTCGATCTGTCGACGGTCCTTCAGGCGAGCGTGCCGCCCGGCTGCCAGGTGTCGAGCGCGCGATCGACATACTCCCCGAGCGAGCCCGGCGGACGCCCGAGCAGCGCCTCGACGGTGGGCTCGACGCGCTCGGCGTCTCCGCGCCGGAGCCCGACGTGGAGGATCGTCTGGACGACGATCTGCGTCCAAGGCATGCCCCGCTTCCGGCGGAGGTGCCGCGCGTACCCGAGGATGCCCGCGGGCTGGTAGGCGATGGTCCGCCCCAGTCGCTGCGAGAGGAGGGCCGCCACCTCGCGGAAGGTGAGCGCCTCCGGCCCCGTGAGCGTGAGGGCCTGACCCCGGAAGCGCGCCGGCTCGTCGAAGACGCGCGCGGCGACGTCGCCCACGTCGCGCACGTCGAGGAACGCCACGCGCCCCTCGGCGGCCGGCACGTAGAGGCGGCCGTCCTCCACGATGTCGCGTCGGTACGCGTCCTTCAGGTTCTGCGCGAAGAAGCCGGGTCGCAGCAGCGTGAAGCCCTTGCCGCGCGCCATGAGGTGCAGCTCGACCTTGCGGTGGGGCACCCACTTCATCCGCTCGGCGCCGGCGACCGACAGGAAGACGATGTGCTCCACGCCCGCGGCGTAGGCGGCATCGACGAAGGGCAAGAGCGTGGCCTCCATGTCGCCGATGGGCGGCGGGCGGAGCAGGAACACGCGGTCGCACCCCTCGAGCGCCGCCGGCCACGTCGCGCGATCCAGGAAGTCGAGCGCCGCGGCCTCGTGGTCCGGGAGTCTCGCCCGGAGCGCGCTCGCGTCGCGGTCGGCGACGCGCATGGCGAGCCCTCGCGCCGCGCACGCGCGCGCGACCTCGCCGCCGACGTTGCCCAGCGCCGCCGTGATCAAGATGCGACTCACCATGCTGCTCGTGTCGGCGTCGACGTCATCCGAACCTCCTGCCGCGTCACCGTGTGCAACGCACGCGCCATCCGTCGCATCGCCCGGCCTCTCCGCGAAGCGAGCCATCGAATGGCACGTGGCGCCCGCTCCATCGCGGAGGACCGGCCACGCGTCGATCCGCGCTCCGAGTCTTCGCGGGTGCAGGGACACTCGAGCTCGGGCCGGGAGTGGCCATGCGCCCAGCCGTCGACGCCGCCGTCGCCGTCGCACCGGAGCCGACCGGTCAGTCCTTGGCCTCGGCCCACGAGCGGCCGACGCCGACCTCGGCGACGAGCGGCACGCGCAGCGGCTCGCGCAGCGGCGGGTGCTCCATCACGTCCTTGATGATGGCGCTGGCCGCCTGGGCCTCGGCCTCGGGCGCCTCGAGCACCAGCTCGTCGTGGATCTGCAGGAGCATCTTCGTCGTCAGCCCGGCGGCGGCGAGGCGACCGGGCAGGGCGAGCATGACCTCCTTGCAGAGGTCGGCGGCCGACCCCTGGATGGGCGTGTTGCAGGCGATGCGCACGCCGGCCTGGCGCTCCATCGGCGAGTTCGAGGTCAGCTCGGGGATGGTGCGGCGACGGCCGAGCATGGTCGTCACGAAGCCCTTCTCCAGCGCCTCCTTGGTGGTCCGGTCGAGCCAGTCGCGGACGCCCGAGTAGTAGGCGAAGTAGCTCTCGATGTACTTCTTGGCGTCCTTCGAGGTGATGCCCAGCATCTGCGACAAGGCGCTCGCGCCCTGGCCGTAGATAGTGGCAAAATTGATGGTCTTGCCGACGCCGCGCTGGTCTTTTGTCACATCCTCGAACGGCACGCCGAAGATCTGGCTGGCCGTCCGGCGATGCACGTCGAGCCCGAGCGTGTACGACTCGACGAGGCGCGCGTCGCCCGTGACGTGCGCCAGCAGGCGCAGCTCGATCTGGCTCCAGTCGGCGACCACCAGCACCTTGCCCGCCGGCGCGATGAACGCCTCGCGGATGCGCTTGCCCTCGGGCGTGTGGATGGGCGTCCGCTGCAGGTCGGGGTCGGTCGAGATGAGCCGGCCCGTCGCTCCGGTCGTCTGCTGGAAGGTCGCGTGCACGCGGCCGTCCTCGGCCACCGAGCGCGACAAGACGTCGGTGTAGGTGTTGATGAGCTTGGCCAGCTTGCGGTGCTCGACCAGCACGCGCGCGATGTCGTGCTTCGGCGCCAGCGCCTCCAGCACCTCGGCGTCGGTCGAGTAGCCGGTCTTGGTCTTCTTGATGACCGGCAGCTTCAGCTCCTCGAAGAGCACATCTGCCAATTGTTTGGTCGAGCCGATGTTGAACTCGTGCCCGGCCATCCTGAATATGTCAGTCTCGAGCGCGGCCAATTTCTGGCGGAACTCGACGCCGAGCGCGTCGAGCTCGTGGCGGTCGACCAGGATGCCGCAGAGCTCCATCTCGCCCAGCACGTACGACAGCGGCAGGTCGTGCTGCAGCAGCTGCTCGGTGTAGCCCTCGTCGGCCACGCGCTTTTCGAGGATGGGCGTCATGGCGACGACCGCGTCGGCCAGGTGGCAGCCGTGCTCGCGCAGCGTCTCGCGGCTCGCCTGCGAGAACTTGATGAGCTTCTGGCCGGCGCCGATGACCGACTTCGCCAGCCGCACCGTGCGCTGCAGGTACTCCTTCGTGGCCTGGTCGATGCGGTGCGGGATGATCTTCGTCGGGTCGACCAGGAAGCTCGCGAGCCGCGTGTCGAAGGTCGTGCCGCGTATGTCGACCCCCATGCGACGGAGCCCGCGCCAGAGCTCTTTCAGGTCGTGGGTCGTCTTCTTCCGGCCCGCGTCCTCGAGCCACGCCACCACCTCGGGCCACACCGGGTCGCCCACCGCCACCCAGCGCGCGACGCCCGGCGTCGGCGACAGCGCGAGCCCGATGATGGGGCTCACCACCGGCGGCTCCTCGTCGAACACCGGCACGACCGCGACCGGCGAGTCGAGCCCCTGGTCGGCGAGCCAGCCCGCCTCCAGGTCGCGGTAGTCGGTGGCCTCGCCCGAGGTCGACAGCGCGTCGCGGTCCGACTCCGAGAGGAGCGAGTAGAACTCGAGCTTCTTGTAGAGGTCGTTCAGCACCGACTGCGCCGGCGGCACGATGCGCAGGTCGGCCAGCGACCGCTCGAGCGGCACGAACTGGTCTATCGTAGCAAGGTCTCGGGACAGCCAACCCGACTCGCGCCCCTCGCTGAGCGCCTTCTTCTGCCGGCCCTTGATGGCGGACGCGTCGCCCTTGTCGAGCTCCGCGTAGATGCCGGCCAGCGTGCCGTACTTCTCGAGCAGCTCCATCGCCGACTTGTCGCCGATGCCGGGCACGCCCGGGATGTTGTCGATGGTGTCGCCGCACAAGGCCAGGTAGTCGACCATCTGCTCCGGCCGCACGCCCCACTTCTTCTTCACCACCTCGGCGTCGAAGGTCACGTCGCGCAGCGTGTCGACGAGCCGCACGCGGTCGTTCACGAGCTGCGCGAAGTCCTTGTCCGAGGTCACGATGTGGACCTCGTGGCCGGCGTCGAGCGCCTGGCGCGTGAGCGTGCCGATGACGTCGTCGGCCTCGACGCCCTGCACGCGCAGGATGGGGAAGCCGTGCGCCTCGATGAGCGAATACACGTGCGGCAGCTGCTCGGCCAAATCGTGCGGCATGGCCTCGCGCGTGGCCTTGTAGCCCGAGAACTTGGCCTCGCGCTGCTTCGAGCCGGACACGTCGAAGGTGATGGCGCCCATGGCCGGCACCTTGCCGGCGAAGATCTTCCTGAACATGAGCGCGAAGCCGTAGATGCCGTTGGTGTGCATCCCCGACGACGTCATGAGGCTGTTCGGGAGCGCGAAGAACGCGCGGTAGACGAGGTTGCTGCCATCGACGAGGACGACCCTTTCCATGCCCGAGGCCTATCACCCATGCCTCGCGGGTACAATTGCTCCGGCCTCGCGCCGCGCGCGTCGCCGCCCTGTCGGCCTCTTCTTCCGCCCCGCCGCGGGGCTCGCGCGCCACAACCTGCTTGACGCCGCGGGGCTCCAAGCGTCTAGTGCCCCGCGTGGAATCGTCGCCCCCCTCGTCGCAGAGTCCCGTCGTCACCACCCCGACCTCGTTTCATTCGGGGCCGCCGCTCGACTGGCCTTCGGCGTCGCCCGACGCCGGTCCGATCGACCTCGCCCGGCACGACCTGCCGCATGCGTCGTCGCTCACCGAGTGGTGGTACAGCAACGCTCACCTGACGCTCGTCGACGGGCGCGAGGTTTCGCTCTTCGCCGCCTTCTTCCGTATCGTCGCCGGTCGCGACGAAGAGACCCACGAGCCGCGCTACGCCCACTCGCTGAGCTGGGGGCTGAGCGACCTCGCGGGCAAGCGCTTCTCGAGCGACACCCTCGTCGACCCCGCTTCGCCGCGCCTCGGCCTCGAGCGCCTCGACCGCGCCGACGTCGAGCCGCGCGGCTCGGCCAAGGACCCGCGCGTGCGCCGCGCTCTGCGCGAGATGCTCGAGCGCGGCCAGGTGCCCTATCCCGACCGCATGCTCGAGAAGCCGGCCTATGTCGGCGAGCGCCGCCTCGAGCTCGACTATGACGGCAACCGCTTCGAGAAGACCGACGAGGGCCACTATCGGCTGCGACTCTGGAACGAGCACGCCGAGGTCGGCGTCGAGCTCGAGCTCGTGCCGGTGCCGGGCAAGGGCCCGATTCGCCATGGCGCCAACGGCGTCGTGCGCGGGCCCGACGGCTCCGACATGTTCTACTACTTCATCCCGCGCCTGCAGGTGGTGGGACACGTGCTCATCGGCGGCGCGCGCGTCCCGGTGGCCGAGGGGCAGGCGTGGTACGACCACGAGTTCGGCGGCCAGCGCGCCGACGACGCCGGCGCCGCCATGTCCGACGACGTCGCCTGGAACTGGTGCTCGCTCCAGCTCGACGACGGCAGCGAGGTGACGGCCTACTCCATCATCGACCTCAGCGACGGTCGCAGCCTCGTGCATCGCGCCATCGTCGTCGACGCCGACGGGGGCCGCCACGAGCACGCGCAGTTCAGCTTCACGCCCGGCGCCCAGTGGCGCAGCACGCGCACGTTCAACAGCTATCCCACCCAGTGGCAATTGGAGATCCCCGAGGCCGGCCTCATTTGTCAAATTGACGCCACTTTCCCCGATCAGGAGGTCGTGACGCTCATCTCGAAGCCCGCCTTCTGGGAGGGCCGCGTGAGCGCCTCCGGCACGCGTCGCGGCAAGCCCGTGAGCGCCCGCGGCTACGTCGAGCGCAGCGGCTACGTCGAGCACAGCGACCTCGAGGAGTTCTTCCGCTCGGTCGGCAAGGAAGTGCGCAAGTCGGTGGCGCGACTGCTGCCCGACAAGCCGAGCTTCGAGGTCGTGCGCGACCTCATGGCCAGCGAGGAGCGCTCCTATTATATGGACGGCGTCGACCTCGACGCCTTCGAGCGCATGGGCATGCGGCCGGTGCGCGAGATCACCGACCGCGGCGGCAAGGGCTGGCGCAGCTACGCCGCGCTGGCGTGCTGCGACGTGGTCGGCGGCGACTCGCGGAAGTACGCGCACTGGCTGGCCATGCCCGAGCTGCTCCACGTCGGCTCGCTCATCGTCGACGACGTGCAGGACCGGTCGACGGTGCGCCGCGGCGGACCGGCGGCCCACGTGGTCCACGGCGACGCGCTGGCCATCAACGCCGGCACCTCCTGCTACTTCATGGGGCAGCAGCTGCTCCACTCGACCGAGGTCAGCGACGCGCGCAAGCTCCGCCTCTACCACACCTACTTCGAGGCGCTGCGCGCCGGCCACGCCGGCCAGGCCTTCGACATCGGCGGGCTGTGGGGCTACGTGCCGAAGGCCGTCGAGAGCGGCGACGTGGCCGAGCTCGAGTCGCGCGTGCTCGCCATCCATCGTCGGAAGACGGCGGCGCCGGCCGGCGCGCTGGCGCGCATGGGCGCCATCGTCGGCGGCGGCAGCGAGGCGCAGATCGAGGGGCTCGGGCGCTTCTTCGAGTCCATCGGCCTGGCCTTCCAGATGGTGGACGACGTGCTCAACCTGCGCGGCTTCGCCGGCGACCTGAAGCTGCGCGGCGAGGACATCGCCCACGGCAAGGTCACGCTGCCGGTGGTGGTCGCGCTCGGCCGCCTCGGCGCCGGCGAGCGTCAGCGCCTGATGGCCGCCATCGAGCGGCAGCCGCAGACGCAGGCCGAGATCGACGCCGTCATCGCCGTCATCGACGGCGTGGGCGCGCTCGACGCCACGTCGCAGGCCGCGGCGGACCTGGTCGAGTCCGCCTGGCAGGCGCTCGACCCGCTGCTCGAGCCATCCATCGTCAAGCTCATGCTGCGCGCCTTCGGCTGGTTCGTGCTGCAGCGCCACTACTGAGACCTGGCGCTTCGGGTGGGTTGACACGCGTGTTCGCGCGTGGCCAAGACGGGCCATGAGCACCTCGACCGACCCCGAAGCGAAGACCCATTCCGCCCCCTCGTCGACGGCCGCCGACGCGGCCCGCGAACAGCCGCGCCCGACCGCGGCCGAGGCCGCCGAGTACGTGCGCGGCATCCTGCGCTACATCGGCGAGGACCCCGACCGCGAGGGCCTGCGCGAGACGCCGGCGCGCGTGGTGAAGTCGTTCGCCGAGCACTTCGCCGGCTACGCCCAGGAGCCCGAGACCTACCTCTCGAAGGTGTTCGAGGAGGTCGAGGGCTACGACGAGCTCGTGCTGGTCTCGGACATCGAGGTCTACAGCCACTGCGAGCACCACATGGTGCCGTTCGTCGGCAAGGCCCACGTGGCCTACATCCCCGATGGCCGCGTGGTCGGGCTCTCGAAGGTCGCGCGCGTGGTCGACGTCTACGCCAAGCGCCTCCAGGTGCAGGAGAAGCTGACGGCGCAGATCGCGCGCGCGCTCGACGCCATCCTCAAGCCGCAGGGCGTCGCCGTCATCATGCAGTGCCAGCACTTCTGCATGTGCTACCGCGGCGTGAAGAAGCCGGGCTCGTGGACGACCACGTCGAAGCTCCTCGGCGCGTTCATGAACGAGGCCTCGACGCGCATGGAGCTCCTCACGCTCATCGGCATGCCGCGGGGCATCGGCGGCGCCGGCGCCTGACGCGCGCGGCGCGCGCCGGAGGCGTCAGTAGGCGAGCCGCACGACCAGGCTGTCCTGGCCGGGCTCGCCCACGATGGTCGGCGCCGGCTCGTGCAGCGCGAGGAACAGCCCGCGCAGCGCGAACAGCTGCAGCGCGCCCCAGGTCGGCTCGGCGAAGTAGCGGGCGCCCTCGAAGCGCAGCGTGGCGCCGTGGCGCTCGACCTCGACCGTCATGCGCCCGAGGTCGTACGCGGCGGCGTGGATCTTCGGGGCCGCCGCCAGCACGCGCCGCGGCGACAGCGTCGCGCGCAGCACGCGATCGACCAGGCGCTCCTTCACGCGCAGCGCGTCCTCGCGCAGGAGCGCCTCGAGCGCCGCCAGGTCACCGTCCAGGAAGCGGTTGGCGATGGCGCGCGTGAGCGCCAGCTGGTGCGCCACGCGATACCAAAGATCCTTGACGGGTGCGTCGGGCACGTCGCTCGGCGCGACGCCGGCGTCCTCGCGCGCGCGCAGCACCGCGTCGGCGCCCCAGCGCCGCGCCAGGTGCGCGGCCCAGTCGCGCATGAGCGAGCCCTTGCAGCGGCCCGGCAGCGCCAGCACCTCGGCCGGCTCCCAGGCCGGCCGCGCGATGAGCTCGGCCGCGCCGATCAAGCTGGAAGCCCGCGCTCGACCTTCGACCCGGCCTCCATCACTTGATGGAGAGGAGCTCGACGTCGAAGACCAGCATGCCGGCCGGCTTGCCCGGGCGGCCCTTGTAGGCCAGCGCCTCGGGGATCCAGAAGCGCGCCTTCTCGCCGACCTCCATCAGCTGGAGGCCCTCGGTCCAGCCGGCGATGACGCCGCCCAGCGGGAAGGTCGCCGGCTCACCGCGCTGCACCGAGCTGTCGAACATCTTGCCGTCGGTGGTCCAGCCCGAGTAGTGCACGGTGACCTCCGACGCGGCCGTCGGCTTGGCGCCGCCCTTGCCCGGGGTGAGGACCTTGTAGGCCAGGCCCGACGCGGTCTTCTGGGCGTCGGCCGGCGGCGCGGCGACGTCGGCCGGGGCGGGGATGGGCTTGGGCGCCGGCACGAACGAGACGAGCTCGATCTCGAACACCAGCGTGCCGGCGGGGGCGCCCGGCTGACCCTTGTAGGCGATGCTCTCCGGCATCCACGCGCGCACCTTCTCGCCCTTCTCCATGAGCTGGATCATCTCCGGCCAGCCGGCGAGCGGCACGCGGCCGAGCGGGATGGTGAGCGGGCGATCGTGCTGGAGCGAGCTGTCGATCATCTTGCCGTCCGAGGTCCAGCCGGTGAACTGCACCGTGACGGTGTCCTCGGGGCCCGGCTTCTCGCCGCCCTGGCCCGGGGTGAGGATCTTGTAGGCCAGGCCCGACGCGGTCTTGGTGGCATCGGCCGGGATGGCCGCGACGTCGGGCGGCGCCTCGATGGGCTTCTTGCCGGGCTTGATGGCCGAGAGCTCGACGTCGAAGACGAGCATGCCCGCGGGCGCGCCCTGCTGGCCCTGGTAGGCCAGCTTCTCGGGGATCCAGAAGCGGAAGCGATCGCCCACCTGCATGAGCTGCACGCCCTCGGTCCAGCCGGCGATGACGCGGTTCAGCGGGAACGACGCGGGCGCGGCGGGCGGGATGGCGGAGTCGAAGGACTTCCCGTCGGTGGTCCAGCCCACGTAGTAGACCGAGACCTCGTCGTAGTCGTGCGGCTTCTCGCTGCCGGTGCCCTTCTTCAGCTGCTTGTAGGCGAGGCCCGACGCGGTCACGGTGGCGTCGGCCGGGGCGGCGGCGACGTCGGGCGGCGCGGTGGTGCTGAGCTGATCGCCCGCGGGCGCGGCGGCGTCGGGGCCGGGCGCGGGGGTCGCGGCCGCGTCGGCGGCGGCCGCGGTGGCGGCGCCGGCGTCGGGGGTCGCGGGGGTGGTCGTCGCGGCGGCCACGGCATCGGCGGGCGGGGGAGCCTTGGACGAGCAGGCGAGGAGGGCCAGCGACACGACGGCGGGCAGGTAGCGGTTCATGTGTCTCCAGAGCGCTCGGTGAGCGGCCGCGGCCAGCGCGGGACGCGAGCGGCCGCGGACTGTACGTTGGGCCCGGCGGGTTGGCCAGGGCTTTCGAGTCGGCGCCGGCGTCGGCCAGGCCGTGGACGCGGCGCGCGTCGGCTGAACAGGCGTTCGGGTCGCGGGCGTGGATTGAGACTGTACAAAAGAGCAGTGCTTCGGGTACACCCGAGCCCATGGAAACGCTCGCACGCTACTCGCTCGCGGATGACGAAGGATGCCACTGGCTCGGCGGCTTTCCGGCCGGCTCGGTCGACGCGCTGGTGCTCGACCCGCCGAGCGCCGCGCCCGTGCAGCAGCTCGCCTTCGAGGCCGGCCGCGTGCTCGGACGCGGACGCCGCGGCTTCTGGATCTGCGAGTCGAAGCACGGTCTCGGCGTCGCGCGCCTGCTCCAGCGCTTCGGCCTCGATCTGGCCCAGCCGGTCATCTGGGATCGCGGCGAGTCGGCCCGCGGCGGGCGTCTGCGCTGGATCCTGCCGCTCTCGCGCGGGCGCGTGCGCGGCCTGCCGGCGCTGCCCGATCTGGTGAGCGGGCCGGGCGCGGGCCTGCCCGACGCCGTGGCCGAGCTCCTCGTCATGATGTCGAGCGTGGCCGGCCAGTGGATCATCGAGCCCTTCGCGAGCGCGCCGGCGCTGGCCCAGACGGCCATCCGCCTGGGCCGACCCTGGGCCGGATCGCAGCCGCTGGCGCCGGCGCGCGCGGCCATCACCTCGACGCTGACGCTGGTCGGCGCGCGCGCGAGCGAGCTGCCGGTCCGCTGGAACGGCACCTGGAACGCCGGCTGGGGCGGCCTCGGCAGCAGCGGATCGGGCGCGCACGGCGAAGGCGGCGGCGTCCCGGTCGGCGCTGGTAGCGAGCTCGCGACTCAGCTAGCGTTGGAGCCCGCGGCCGAGCCCGCGGTTCCGGCGGCCTTCACCGCCCCGGCGGCAAACGACGAGTGGAGCGATGCCAGCGTTCGAGGACCTGCCGCTGACCCCGACGAGCTACGGACGAGCGCTGTATGAGCGCGGTCGCGAGCTGGTGCGGAGCCACGGCGCGCGGCTCGACGAGCTGCTCTGGGACGCCGACGAGGTGCTCTGGGACTGGCTCCTGTCGGGGGTGCAGCTCCTGGGCGTGCTGCCGCGCATCGCGCTCCGCGGCGACCTGAGCCATCGCGAGTGGGTGCTGCCCCGGCCCGGCATGCTCGAGCTCTTGTGGGGCATGCGCCACGAGTCGCTGGCGCTCGGGCTCGACCCGCACATCCGCATCTGGACCAGCGGCTACCCCTGGCGCATGTGGCGCATCGGCCGCGAGATCCCCGGCTTCGGCGAGCTCATCGGCCCGCCCTTCGATCCCGGCCCGGCCGGCGCCGAGAGCATGGTCGATCATCCGCGCGTCTTCACGCGCACCGACTACGTGCGGGCGATGACGCGGCTCCTCGATCCGCGGGCGCGCGGCGAGCTCCTGTCGCCGTTCCCGGCCACGCCGCGCTCGGTGCTGGCGCGCCACATCCACGCGCGGCCGCAGCACTCGGGCCTGAAGATCCCCGAGCTGGCGCTGCTGTCGGGCAAGCCCGAGCTGGCGCGCGGCCGCGTGCTCATCGACGACCACGGCTCCAACGTGCGCTGGTTCGCCGACGCCGGCCGCGCCGCCATCCACGTGCTGTCGAGCGCGCCGCGCATCCTGCTCCGCGCCATCCCCAACAGCGCCTGGCGCCCGGCGCAGGTCATCCGCGAGATCGGCGTGTCGTCGGCCGAGGCCATCGCCGACGCGCTGGTCGCGCTGGGTCCGGCCGCGGGCCACCAGGCGCGCGGCGTGGTGGTCGCGCGCGGTCGGCCGGTGCGGGCCGAGGCGCCGCGGCCCTTCACCATCGACGTCCCCGACGCGGTGCTGCAGGGCCAGTGGATCCGGCCCATCCGTGCCATGGTGCGCGACGCCAAGGCCCGCTTCAGCGGCCAGCGCGAGCCCAACGACCGCGAGGCCGAGGTCGAGGACCTGGGTTGAGCGCGCGCCCCAGCTCAGAAGGCCTGGCGACGCCAGGCAGATGAGGGCGGCCGGAGCGCGGCCATCCTATCACCTCGGCTTCCGCAGGAGCGCCACGGCCAGCGTGATGGACGACGCGGCGATGACGCCGATCGAGGCGCCGAAGAAGGTGCCGAACGCCTCGCGGTGGATGGTGTTGCTCACCACCGCGAAGATGGTGGCCGCGAGGCCGAGGCCGCCGAGCAGCGCGAGGATGCCGTGCGCGATGGCGAGCGGCGTGCCGACGGCGCGGCGGGCGGTGAGGCCCCAGATGCCGGACAGGATCCACGTGATGGCGGCGAGGCCGTGCATGGCGATGAAGAGGATGGCCACGGTGCCCTTGTCGAAGCCCTCCGAGCGCGTCTTCATGATGAGGATGCTCGGCACCACCCAGGCCAGCGCGGTGGCGATGTGGAAGCCGCCGATGGTGGAGGCGAAGCCGCCGCCGCCCTTGCCGCCGAGCGCGAACATGCCGGTCGACACGAGGATGTAGGCGAGGCCGACCAGCAGCATGACGTACATCGGCAGGCCGAGGATCTCGTCGCTCTCGAGGTAGAACTGCACCGCCAGCGCCAGCATGATGGGCAGGAAGATGGCGCCGACGGCGCCGGTGATGGAGATGGGCTGGGTGGCCGTCGCGGGGACGGCAGGCGACGAAGACGGGGCAGACGTCATGGCGAGCTCCTTCATGGAGGCGGTGGCGCCGCAGCGCATCCGACCATGAGACGCTGCGCGTGCGCCGCTCATAGACCGAGCGGTGCCGGGCGGTAAACTGCCCGGCAGCGACGACCTCGACTCGACGTTTCAGTTGCTCGGATCGAACGGGAAGCCGAGCACCTTGCACTCGCCCGAGTAGGTCGCGAGGCCTTCGAGCTGGCTCTCGTCGGTGGTCTCGCCGACCTGCGCCGAGAACGCCATCGGGCTCTCGAGGAAGAGCAGGCCCTCGCACATCTCCTGGTTGCCGATGCCCCAGTGCACGACGGCGTCGGTGTCGTTGTCGTACTTGCACGCGAACTTCAGGCCGGTGGCGTCGCTGAGGTCGATGGGCGGGTCGAAGGCGAAGCCGAACGGGTCGGCCGCGTAGGGCCCGAGGTCGACGATGGTCTCGCCGTCGTGGACGCCGCCCACGATGGTCAGCGTGAAGCCGGCGCCGAGCGCGTGATAGTGCGGCAGCACGTAGTGGAGCTTCATCGACAGCGGCTTGCCGATGACGGTGTTGAAGCTGCTGGCGATGTCGCAGGTGCTGCCGAACGACGACTCGGCCTGGGGCGGCAGCTTCAGGTCGGCGTAGACGAGCTGGGCGGGCGTCAGCGGGATGGTGACGTCGGCCTTGGGCAGCGTGTGCATGGTGAGGCGGAGGCCGGTCGTCTGGGCCTGCGGCGTGTAGTTCAGGAGGTGGGTCACGGTGATGATGCGCGAGTGCGGCGGGATGTGCACCGCGGCGCCGGGCACGAACTTCTGGAGCTCGAACTTCACCTGCGTCGACTGGGCGTAGAGGACGCCGCCGGCCAGCGCCGCGTCGATCTCCTGGAAGCCGCCGTCGTAGCAGTTCATCCACGCGTCGGTGGGCCAGCTCTTGTAGTTCTCCGGCACGAAGAACCAGTTCGAGTGATGGTAGAAGCCGTCGTTCGACATCTCGACGGCGTTCACCCAGATCTCCTCGTCGTTGCCGAGCACCCACGACTGGCAGAGCGAGCCGATCTCCTGCCCGGGCGTGAGGTCCTGGGTGCCGAAGTCGTGGCTCAGCGCCGTGCCCGGGATGGGCTCGCAGAGCCCGGTCGCGCGCGTCGCGAACTGCCCCTCGGGACAGGCCTGGCAGACCGGCGCGCCCGCCTCGACGCCGCAGGTGCGCTGGCGCGTGAGGCACTGATCGATGATGGCGCTGCAGCGCTCGTCCAGCGTCTTCGGCCCGGCCGCGCCGTCGTCGCACGCCAGCAGGGAGGTCGCCGCCACGGCCAGGGAACACATCGACACCCACGGGACTCGCATACACACCTCGGTCGAACGACGGTCGGGCGCATGCTACACGGGGCCTCGAGGTGACGCCAATGGCCCAGCGCTTCCACAACCTCGACGACACCGGCGCGGTGCCCGGCCTCGCCTGGGAGGAGATGCGTCCCGGCGCGCGCGATCCCGAGGCGAGGGCGCTGCCGCCGGCGCCGCTGGAGCCGCTGCCGGTGGTCGAGCCCGACCTCGCGGCCGTCTTCGCGCCGTCCGATCCGCTGGCGCTGAAGGTCGTGTGGCTCGGCCACGCCAGCGCGCTCGTGCGCATCGGTGGCCGCGTCTTCCTCACCGACCCGGTCGAGGGCGGGCTCGCGCTGGTGAAGCGCCAGCACCGGCGCGTGCTCGACTACGCCGCGCTGCCGCCCGTCGACGCCGTGCTGCTGAGCCACGATCACTACGACCACACCGATCTGCCGACGCTCGCCAAGCTGGCGCCGCGCCGGCCGCGCATCCTCGGACCCGAGGGCCTCGCGGCGTGGCTCGCGCGCGCCGGCCACCCGGCCGAGGAGCTCCGCTGGTGGAGCGCGACCGACGTCGGCGGCGTGCGCGTGACCATGGTCCCGGCCCAGCACTGGAGCGGACGAACACCGTTCGGCCGGAACCGCAGCCACTGGGGCGGCTACGTCCTCGAGCACGGCGGCCGCCGCGTCTACTTCGCCGGCGACACCGCCTGGTTCTCCGGCTTCGCGGCCATCGCCCAGCGCTTCCCCGGCGGCTTCGACCTGGCGCTCCTGCCGATCGGCGCCTACCACCCGCGCTGGATCTTCGCGCGCCAGCACATGACCCCCGAGGACGCCGGTCGCGCCGCGCGCGTCTTGGGCGCGCGCCACGTGCTCGGCATCCACTGGGGCGCCTTCCGCCTCACCTTCGAGCGCATCGACGAGCCCGGTCGCCGCGCGCGCGTGGTGGCAGCGCGAGGGTCCGGCCGCCGGCAGCACGCTGCACCTGCCGCCGGCCGGCGGCCTCATCGACCTCGGCTGAGGCCGCGCGCGAGCCGGCGCGCGGCGGCGTTCCCGCCCGCGTCCTGAGCGCGCGCGACGAGGCGCGCGCCGAGCGTCGGGTGCAGCGTTGCCAGCGCCTCGCCCGCCGCGCCGAGCGCCTTCGCCGGCAGCCCGGCGCGCGCGCCGCAGCCGTCACCGCCAGCGCGACGTCGTCTTCGGGAGCGTCGCGTCGCGCTCGATCCATGTCGCGCTCATCGGCCACGACGCCAGTCTCCGCTCCGGCCGACGCGCCTGACAAGCGCTTTCGACGCGGCCCGGTTGTGCCATACTCGCGCGCATGGAACCCGGCTCGCGCCCCGAACCCGCCGCCCTCCGTCACCTCCAGGCCGAGCTCGATCACCTGCGTGCGCTGCTGGTCGGGCACCTGCGCCGGCTCCAGCGCGCGGGCCTCGCGGCCGCCCCCGACGCGGCCTTCCCGGGCACGACGCTGCCCGACGCCGAGGCGCTCGCGCGCGCCGCCGCCGCCGATCGGACGCTGGACGCCGCCGACCAGGACGAGCTCGCGCGCGCCGACGCCATCCGGAAGGCGCTCGTCGCCGAGACGCCCGACCTCCCGCTGGTGCGCCTGCGCCAGAGCTTCGCGCTCGACGACGACGAGGCGCTCTTGCTCCTCATGACGCTGGCGCCCGAGCTCGACCCCGCCTTCGCGCGCCTCTACGCGCTGGTGCACGATCACTTCGAGCGCGGCCATGCCTCGCTGGCGCTGCTCGCGGCCGTGTCGCCGACGGCCCACGGCCCACTCGGCCTGCGCTGGCTCCTCGACCGCGAGAGCACGCTCAGGCGCCACGCGCTCATCCGCCTCGACCCGCGCGAGGAGCACCTGCCGACGAGCCAGCGCGCGCTGCACGCCGACCCGCGCATCGTGCGCTGGGTGCAGGGCTTCCGCGACCTCGACGAGGCGCTGGCCGGCCTGGCCCGCCTCGAGCCGGCCAGCCGCGCGCCGACCGAGTTGGTCCTGTCGGCGGCCGACGACGTCTCGTGGCGGCGCCTCCAGCGCGCGCTCGACGAGCCGGTGCGCCCCTTCATCGGCCTGCGCGGCCCGGCCGGCGTCGGCAAGCACACGTGGTCGCGCGCCGCCGCCAAGCGCTTGGGCCTCGATCACCTGCGCGTCGACCTGCCGGCGCTCGTGGCCGAGCACGGCGGCCTCGAGCGCGGCCTGCGCGTCGCGCTGCGCGAGGCGCGACTCCAGGGCGCGGCGCTCTGCCTCGACGGCTGGTCGCGCCTCCACCCGAGCGCCGACGAGCGCGCGCGCGAGTCGGGCCGCCTGCTCCAGCGCGTGCTGGGCCAGGTGCCGCTGGCCACGCTGACGCTCGAGGACAGCGCCGCGCCGACGCCGCTCCTGCCGTCGGGAGCGTCGCGCCCGCTGGTGGTCTTCGACCTGACGATGCCCGACCTCGACGCCTCGATGCGCCTCTGGAAGCAGTACCTGCCGCGCGATCGACCGAAGGCCCAGGGCCTGACGCTGAAGCGCCTGGCCCAGTCGTTCCGCCTCTCGGCCGGCCACGTGCAGGAGGCCATCGCCGCGGCCACGGCCGAGCTCGCGCCCGGGGACCCGCGCGGCGACGAGGGCCTGTCGCGCGCCATCAAGGGGCAGACGCGCCATCGCCTCGGCGAGAGCGCGCGCCTCGTCGAGCGCGACTACCAGTGGTCCGATCTCATCGTGCCGCCCGACGTCGAGCTGCAGCTGCGCGAGCTGGTCGGGCGCTGGCAGGCCAAGTCGCTGGTGTTCGAGACCTGGGGCCTCGGGCGCCGCTTCGCGACGGGGCAGGGGGTGTCGGTGCTCTTCGAGGGCGCGCCCGGCACCGGCAAGACCATGGCCGCGTCGATCGTCGCGCGCGAGCTCGACCTCGACCTCTATCAGATCGATCTGTCGAAGGTCGTGAATCGCTACGTCGGCGAGACCGAGAAGAGCCTCGGCCGCATCTTCGACGAGGCCGAGCGCCTGCGCGTGATGCTGCTCTTCGACGAGGCCGACGCGCTCTTCTCGAGCCGGACGACCGTCAAATCCGCAAATGACCGATATGCCAATCTCGAGGTGAATTACCTCTTGCAGCGCATCGAGACCTTCACCGGCATCGCCGTCCTGACGACCAACTTCCCGGCCGCGCTCGACGAGGCCTTCCGCCGCCGCATCGCCATGCGCGTGTCGTTCCCGAAGCCGCAGCTGGCCGAGCGCAAGCGCCTTTGGGACTCGATGTTCGTCAACAAGCAGATCCTGTCGCCGAAGCTCGACACCGAGGACCTGGCCTACGAGTTCGAGCTCTCCGGCGGCCAGATCAAGAATGCCGTGCTCCGCGCGGCCTTCATCGCCGCCACCCGCGGCGAGCGCATCGACCTCGAGCTGTGCCGCATCGCCGCGCGCATCGAGCTGAAGGAGCAGGGCCTGCTCGTCCACGGCTCGCCCTACGAGGAGCTCCGGAACCGCGAGAGCCCGAGCTGACGCGCGCCTCGGAGGGCCTTCGCGCGGCGCTCCGGCCGTGCTATCTGGCGAGCCATGCTGAACCACGTCTCCGCCCTCGTCCTGTCGGCCGCCCTCACCTGGCTCATGATCATGCTGGCCGCCAGCCTGAAGACGCGCCTCTGGACGCCGGCCGGCTTCAAGCTCGCGGCCGGGAACCGCGAGGCGGTGCCCGACGCCGGCTCGCTCGCCGGCCGCTCCGACCGCGCCGCCAAGAACATGGTCGAGAACATGGTGCTCTTCGTCGCCGTGTCGGCGGCGCTGCTCGCGTCGGGCAAGACCAGCTCGCTGTCGCTGCTCGGCGCCAACCTCTTCTTCTGGGCTCGCGTCGCGTACTGGTTCGTCTACCTCGCCGGCGTGCCCTACCTGCGCACCACCATCTGGGCCGTGGCGGTCGCCGGCATGGCGCTCATCGGCGTCGCCGCGCTGGCCTGAGCCGCCGCCGCGCCTTCCCGCGACGGCGCTCGTGTCGAGCATGTCGAAGCCGCGGCGCCCGCCGCCCGCGCCAAGGAACGTCATGAGAGTCGGGACCGAGCACAGCCTCGAAGGCAAGTTCGCGCACCTCGTCTACAGCCCGGTGGGCGACATCGAGGGCGTGCTGCTGACCATCGACGGCGCACCCGCCCAGGTCGTCTTCGACCACGACGACGACGAGTCGCCAGCCGACTTCGAGGCGGTGGAGCCGGGCCAGGCCATCGCGCTCGTCGGCACGCTGCTCGGCCCGTCCGTGAAGGGCCCGGCCGAGCACCCGGTGTACGCCTTCGTGCGCCTCGTCTCGATCGACGGGCGCAAGCCGGCGAAGCGCCAGAGCGCCAGCGGCGCGGCCTACAGCGGCGTCGTCGCGCGCTTCAACTACGCCCGCCACGGCGCCGCGAACGGCGTCGTGCTCGACACCGGCGACTTCATCCACACCAAGCCCGAGGGCCTCCGCCGCCTGAAGCTCGCCATCGGCGACAAGGTCGAGGCCGACGGCGACGCGCAGATGCTGGCCAACGGCCGCGGCTGGGCGGTCGAGGCGACCTGGGTCAACGGCGCGCGCGTGAAGCGCTGAGCCTTCGCACGGGAGACGACCTTTGCGCGATGGAACTCCGAGCCAGACTGCGGCCTTCGTGGCCTTCGCCCGGGCGCTCGCCGACCGCGGCATGACCACCGTCCCGGGCTTCGCCGACCCCTTCGCGCGCGACCTCCTGTCGCCGCGCTGGCGTCGCTTCCTGGGCTTCATCGAGCGCCGCATGGCGCGCGCCGGGCCGGTCGAGCGCGCCCGCTCGGCGCACGGCGTCGACCCGCTCATCCTGCGCACCCAGGCCATCGACGCCGAGGTCGAGCGCGCGGTCGCGGCGGGCGTGCGCCAGCTCGTCATCCTCGGCGCCGGCCTCGACACGCGCGCCCACCGGCTGGCCTCGCTCGGCGAGGTGCGCGTCTTCGAGGTCGACCACCCGTCGACGCAGGGCCACAAGCGCGAGCACGCGCGCGCCCTGCCGCGCACGGCGGCCGAGCTCGTCTACGTGCCGGTGTGCTTCGAGCGCGAGACCATCGCCGAGCCGCTGGCGCTCGCCGGCCACGACGCCCGGGCCCCGACGCTGTGGCTGTGGGAGGGCGTCGTCATGTACCTCACCGACGCCGCGCTGCGCGCGACGCTGGCCGCCCTCGTCGAGCGCAGCGCCGCCGGCACCACGGCGCTCGTGCACTACCACGAGCGCGAGCGCCACGTAGGGCCGGGCGAGCTCTTCCGCCGCCTGCTGTTCCGGCTCTGGGGCGAGCCGCAGATCGGGCTCAGGAGCCGCGCCACCATCGCCGCCGAGCTCGCGCGCGTCGGCCTCGCGGTGCAGCGCGACACCGGCGGCGCCGATTGGACCGCGGCCTTCGGCGCGCACGACCTCGGCCATGGCCGCGACAACCGCGACGGCCATCGCCTCGCGGTGGCCACGCGCTGACGTCTCCTCCTCTTCCTCTAGAGACGGCCGTCTACAGAACGCCGCCGTCGTCGGGAGAGCCGGGCGCGTCGGGCTCGCCCTCGGGGTGGAGCTCCGGCGCCGGGTCGGGCGACGGCACGGCCGGCGGCTCGTCGTTCGGGCCGAACGGCCAGGGCAGGTCGTTGGTGTGGTCGGGCTCGCCCTCGGGGATGTGCAGCGGAGTGATCTTCGGCATCGGGCGCCTCACGGGTTGGGTCGGCCGAGGTCGACTGCGGCATCCGTGCCAAGCCATGGACGCCGCGCCCGCGCGCCGCGAGGACGCTCGCCGCCTGGCCCGAATCGCCCCACGCAGGGCGCCGGCGGCGGCGCTCCGCCCCAGCCGTCGCGTCACTCGGCCTGGCGCATGAGCTCGAGGCGCTGCTCGCTGACGAGCGAAAGCTCGACCAGATTGAACGCCCGATAGAACGAGAGCAGCGCCTCCTCGCGCACGCGCGGGTCGAAGCCCAGCGCGGTGTAGAGCTTGCGGAGACAGACGGGGCAGGGGAGCGCCGGGTGCTCGTCGAGCTCGTAGAGCGAGTCCACCGCGTTCATGAGGCAGTCGTAGTAGACGCAGTGGCGGAGCCCGAAGGTGTGGCCGACCTCGTGCGCCATGAGCCCGATGGCGCGCGTCCTGAAGCGCGTCTCCCAGCCGGGCGCGCGCGTGCCGTGGTCGAACGCTTCGTCGTAGCGCGCGAAGCTGTAGACGCCGACGCGCGCCTCGTAGGCCGCCCAGCCGAAGACGAAGTTGTAGCCCTCCCCGGCATAGAGGTCGGTCATCGTCACGGCCACCAGCGCGTACGCGTCCGACGGCACGCGCGGCACGAGCCAGCCGATGACGTCGGGCGTCGCCAGCTGCGGCCCACTCTCGCGAGAGCGCAGCGGCAGCGCGAGCCCCGCCACCGGCACCGGCCTCAGCACGTAGACCGGGCGCTGGAAGTACGCCGCGAGGAAGGCCGCCACGTCGGCCGCCGCCAGCGGCGCGTCGCCGGCCTCGCCGCCCAGGTCGCCAATCGGCTGGAGGTAGATGCGCCGTCGCCCCGCGTCACGTCGCGTCGGTCGCTCGGCCCAGTCGGCGAAGCTCTGCTCGGGCTCGGAGTGGGCGTCGTACCAGCTGCTCGGCTCGGCGACGACGTGCAGCCGTCCGTCGTCGGCGAGCATCGCCCGCGCGACCGGGTCGAGCCCGGAGGTGTCGCCGAGCGCGTCCTCGGGCGACGCGCACGCGCCGGGCGGACCGGCGTAGAGGTCCCTGGCGGGCTCGTCGGCGCGCGGCGTGGCGGGCGCGACCGCCGCGTCGGCGTCGGCGTGGCGCGAGCCGCCGCAGCTCGACCCGAGGCCGAGCGTCAACAGCAGTGCGAGCGCCGCGGCGCTCTCACCCACGCGCGACGCGGTGCACTTCCCAGGTGATGGCGGCGCTCTCGGTGAGGTTGCCGACCTCGTCGAACGACAGGTAGGTGCCGTCGACGAAGGTGCGCCCGCCGATGTCCATGTCCTCGGCGAGCTGGGCCACCGACAGCGAGCCGGTCGGGCGGAAGACGAGGGTCGTGCCCGCCTCGAAGCGGACGCCGGCGACCTCGTGGGCCTCGGCCAGCGTGGCCGCGGCGACGTGTCCATTCGAGTGCAGCTCGAGGTCGGTGCCGCCCATCACGGGGATGGCGTCGACGACCTGCGAGCGCGACAGCGTCAGGCGCTCGGGCCGGCCGTCGGCGAAGCAGGTGACGACCGAGCCGCCCTGACAGGCGAGCCCGCCCACGGTCTCCTCGACCGCCAGGCGGCGCGACCACGAGATGAGGCGGCCGCCCTCGTCGAGGCGCAGCGAGGCGCCGGCCGGCACGACGACGCCGTCGAAGGCGTGCGACTCGCCGACGTGCGCGCCGAGGGTGCCGTCCTCGTTCCACGAGAGCAGCGTGCCGCGCTTGAAGGGCAGGCCGCGCTCGACGTGATCGCGCGAGATGGTGGCCTGGGCGAGGGCGCCATTGGGATGGAAGTGGACGAGGCCCTTCTGGCAGGGGATCGACGCGATCGTCTGATCGGTCGGCAACACGCAGAGCACGAGCTCGTCCGAGAGGCCGAAGAACACCTGGGTCCCCGCTTCGAAGGGGATACCCTGGATCGAGCAGGCGGAGCCGAGGGTCTGTGCGCGGGCGTTGAGGCTAGCCATTGTGGGGGACTCCTGAGGGGCTCGAAACGCGGGATCGGCTCGCTGTGGGGCCGACTGAGGCGCGCAATGTAGTCAGCTTTCGTTCGCGTGCAAGCAATGGGTCGCATGACGCGTGCTGAGCCGCGTCACTGCTGCCCCGGAGCCCCGTCCGTGGGCCTGCCGCGCGAGCGTTTGCCGTTGACGAGCGACCGTGCGAGAACCCCTCGCCAGGAGGTCGCGATGTCGGACGTGATCGTGGTGGGTGATGGCCCGGCCGGGCTCTCGGCGGCTCTGTTCCTGGCCAAGAATGGCCTGGCCGTCGAGGTGTACGGCAAGAACGAGAGCTGGGTGCACAAGGCGCTCCTCAAGAACTACCTCGGCTTCAGCCGGATTCGCGGGCCCGAGTTCATGCGGCTCGCGCGCCAGCAGGTCGAGGACGCGGGCGGCAGCGTCATCGACGCCGAGATCACCGCCATCCTGAAGTCCGACGAGGGCTTCGAGGTGCAGGCGAGCGACGGCCAGTCGAGCTTCGCCAAGTTCGTCATCCTCGCGGCCGGCGCCAAGACCAAGCTGGCGAGCCAGCTCGGCATCAAGACCGACGACAAGGGCTACGTCATCGCCGACCGCAGCGGCCGCACCAACGTCGACCACCTGTGGGTCGCCGGCTGGTCGACGCGCGCCGACAAGGTGCAGCTCGCCATCTCGGTGGGCGACGGCGCGGCCGCCGCGCTCGACATCCTGTCCATCGAGAAGGGCAAGGACTTCCACGACTTCGACTCGCTCGAGGACGACGACATCTGATGCCGCGCGCGAGCGCGGGGCTCGTGCTCGTGCGCGACCCTCGTCCCGTGCTCGACCGTCGTGCCCGTGGCTCGTGCTCGATCTCGTGACTCGTGACTCGTGCTCGTGACTCGTGCGCGTGACTCGCGCTCGGCCTCTGGCTCGAGCCGAGCCCCGCCTCACAGGAGCTCGAACTCGACGTCGACCGAGACCTCGACGCGGATGCGCCCCGCCGCGATGGTCTCGCCGCTGAGCGGCGTGCCGCCCTGGTTCAGCACCTCGTTGGCGTAGACGTTGGTCGCGAACGGCACGGCGCCGGCGCCGCCCTCGCGGATGGTGAGCGCCTTGCCGACGTGCTGGCCGAGCGCCGAGGCCATGAGCTCGGCCTTGTCGCGGGCGGCCTTCATGGCCGAGGCGCGGGCCTCGGCCTTCTTGTCGTTGATCTGCGAGTGGGCGAAGCGCACGCCGTCGATGTTGGTCGCGCCCGCCTTGATGACGCTCTGGAGCAGGCGCTCGAGCTTGTCGAGGTCGCGCACGCGCGCCGTCAGCGAGCGCGAGATCTGCCAGCCGTGGATCTTCTTCTGGCCGTCCTCGTAGTGGTCGGTCTCGGCCAGCGTCATGGCCTCCGTCGCCAGGTCGGCCGGGGCTATGCCGGCCGCCTTGAGCGTCGTCAGGATGGAGCTCATGCGCTTGTCGTTGTCGGCGACCGAGCTCTCCATGGTCGCGAAGAAGGACTCGACGCGCAGGTGGATCCACGCCTCGTCGGGCGCCACCGCGAGCTCGGTCGTGCCGCTGACCGACACCGTCGGGAAGGGTCGCACACCCGCGCTGGCGGCGGTCCCGGCGGGCGTCGGCTCGGCGCCGTTGGCGCTGCGAAGGGCCAGCGGAACGGTGGTCGCGACGAGGGCGGTGGCGAGGAGCAGGAGCGGGGCAGGCAGGCGCATCGGGTCTTCCTCCGGGGTTGGCGAGCAGCACGGGGTCACGCCCACTCAACCCCGAGCCGCCGCCGCGCGCGGCAAAAGCCCGGTAAAACGCC
The DNA here is from genome assembly GCA_046351155.1 of Myxococcota bacterium. Taxonomy (GTDB): domain Bacteria; phylum Myxococcota_A; class UBA9042; order PHBI01; family PHBI01; genus JAXLYZ01. The sequence continues at coordinate 86,121 of JAXLYZ010000004.1, read as the reverse complement.
GCGCGGGACCGCCCGGGCGCGCGCCGGCGACCTTCTCGCGACCTTCTCGACGACCGCGCGATTCTGGACGATGCTCCCGCGCATGTCCGCGCGCCCCATCGTCGCCACGCTCGCCGCCTCCTCGAGCCTCCTCGCCGCGACCCTCGCCGTCGCGGCCCTCGCCCGACCGGCCCAGGCCGACGACGGCGACGGCCTGCCGCACCCGTCGCTCTACTTCGGCATCTACGGCGGCTACAACCTGGTGGTCGGCGACTGGGACATCGACGCCAACGCCGACGCCGGCAAGAAGCCCGCGAGCTCGCCCATCTTCGGCGGCCGCATCGGCTTCCAGTTCACCCACTGGCTCGGCCTCGAGGTCGGCGCCGCGGTCATCCCCTTCGACGTCCAGAAGGGCGGCGGCTCGGGCATCGCGCTCCACTGGATCGGCGACCTCGTCCTGTCGCCGCTCGACACCGCCTGGGGCCCGCACATCGTGGCCGGCGGCGGCGCCTACCAGCTCGCCTCGGGCGACCTCGGCAAGGACGCCGACTGGGACGTGCACGCCGGCCTCGGCGTCCACGGGCGCCTCGCCGACTGGCTCGTGCTGCGCGTCGAGGGCCGCTACAACCTGACCGACAGCTTCAGCTCGGGCCTGGCCGGCGTCCTCGACATCACCGCCGGGCTCGACTTCTTCGCCTCGAGCGGCAAGCCGAGCCGCGTCCTGAAGGACACCGACCACGACGGCCTCTTCGACGACGAGGACGCCTGCCCCATCGAGTCCGGCTCCGAGACCGCCAAGGGCTGCCCCGACGAGGACAAGGACGGCGTGCAGGACGCCGACGACAAGTGCCCCTCGAAGCCCGGCCCCGCGGCCGACCGCGGCTGCCCCGACAGCGACTCGGACGGCATCGCGGACGACCTCGACAAGTGCGTCGACACGCCGGGCGACGCGGCGCACGAGGGCTGCCCGCCGCCGCCGCCCGACGCCGACGCCGACGGCGTGCCCGACGGCGACGACCTGTGCCCGACCGACCCCGGCGAGAAGTGGACCAAGGGCTGCCCCGATCAGGACCGGGACGGCATCACCGACAAGGACGACAAGTGCCCGGCCCAGCCCGGCGTGCCCGAGGAGAAGGGCTGCCTGCCGAAGGCCGTGCAGCGCAAGTTCAGCGGCGCCGTGAAGGGCATCAACTTCGAGACCGGCTCGGCCAAGATCAAGAAGTCGTCGTTCGCGCTGCTCGACGAGGCGGTGAAGGTCTTCACGCAGTACCCGAGCCTGAAGATCGAGATCTCCGGCCACACCGACGACCAGGGCCCCGACGACATGAACATGAAGCTGTCCGAGGACCGCGCCACGTCCGTGCGCGAGTACCTCGTCGGCAAGGGCATCGCCGCCGACCGCCTGGTCGCGGTCGGCTACGGCGAGACCAAGCCGGCGGCCCCGAACAAGACCGCCGCCGGTCGCGCCAAGAACCGCCGCATCGAGTTCAAGATCCTCGGATCCAATTGATGCGCGCAGGGCTTCGAACCGACACTTCGCGGCCCCTCCACGGCGCGCGACCCTGAAAGGGTCGCGCTGGCTCCGGATCCGCGAAGCGTCGGCGCCCTGCACGCTGGTACCTCGGCCCCTCCGGGGCTCGCTTCTTCGCAGATCGATCAGGCAGCATCTTCGAGCGAAGCGAGAGGTCGGATCGAAGCCCCGCGCCGTCTAACTGTAACGGCAGTCGGGCTGCGCGCGCCCGACCTTGCTGAGCACGAGGTGCCACAGCTGCGACTCGCGCGCGGCCACGGCGCCGGCGGCCGCCAGCAGATAGAAGCGCCACATGCGATAGAAGCGCTGGTCGTACTTCTTCTGGTCGAGCGTGGCGTAGCCGGCGTTGAAGTTGTCCCACCAGGCGAGCAGCGTCGGCCGGTAGTCGGGGCCGATGTTGTGCCAGTCCTCGACGATGAGGAGGTTCTCCATGGCCTTGCCGAGCTGGGCGATCGACGGCGAGGCGGCGTTCGGGAAGATGTACTTCTCGAACCACGGGATGCCGTGGAACTGCGTCTCGTTGCTGCCGATGGTGTGGAGGAGGCCGAGCGCGTCGCCATCCATCGAGCGGTGGAAGACCTCCATCAGCGCGCGATGGTTCTTGTACCCGACGTGCTCCATCATGCCGATGGACACGACGGCGTCGAACTTGCCGTAGACGTCGCGGTAGTCCTGCACGCGCAGCTCGACCGGCAGCCCGAGGCTCTTGGCCTTGGCCTGGCCCCACTTCTGCTGCTCCTTCGAGATGGTCACGCCGACGGCCGTACAGCCGTACTTCTCGGCGGCGTAGATCGAGAAGCCGCCCCAGCCGCAGCCGAGGTCGAGCACGCGCATGCCCGGCTTCAGGCCGACCTTCCGGCAGATGAGGTCGACCTTGGCCTCCTGCGCCTCGGCCAGCGTCTTGGCGTTCTTCCAGTAGCCGCAGGTGTACATCATGCGGCCGTCGAGCATGACCTCGTAGAGGTCGTTGCCGAGGTCGTAGTGGGTGTCGGCGACGACGTAGGCGCGCTTCCGCGTCTGCATGTTGGTCGCCAGCGCCTGCAGCGTCAGGAGGCGCGTCTTCCAGGTGCCGGTGAGGCGCTTCTTGATGTCGATGCGGAGCAGCTTCTCGATGAACAGGTCGAGCCGCTCGCACTCCCACCAGCCGTCCATGTAGGACTCGCCGAGGCCCATCGACGCCTCGCGCAGGAAGCGGCCGTAGAAGCCCGCGTCCTTCACGACGATGTCGCCCGGGTTCTTGCCCTCGACGCCGAGGCCGGCCTCGTCGAAGATCCCACGGATCAGCCTCTCCGCGCGCCCGATTTTGGCACTCTCGCTCATGTGACGCTCCTGTGGCCTCGCTCCGCGCGGGTCGCCGCCATGTCGGCCTCTTCCTCTCATGGCAAGTCAAGCGTCGCCGAAATGGATGGAGTTGGCGGATGCAGGGCGCACGAATCCGATGCTGGGCTCCACCGAGTAGGCCAGTTTTGGACTCGTGCTGAGGGGTGAGCGCGCGCTCGACCTGGAAGACCATGGAGCGGGTAGGCCTGACCTCTTACATGGGGCGTCCGCGGTGCGGCGCCGGATCGGCTACCTTGGGCATTGCATCCGCTCGATGGCCTTCAGAGCGCCTCGGGGGACTCCGCCGGGACCTCTCATGGGTCAGCGGAAGAAGGGGAGGTCGCTCGTCAGGTCGGTGCGCGCCGCGTGGCGGCGAGGTCGTCAGGGCGGCTTGAACACGCGCATCATGGAGGTCTCCTTGCGTGGCTCAGGCGGTGAGCCCGAGCCGCTTCGAGTCGAAGAGCTTGGTCGCGTCGAAGGGTGCGCCTCGCGCGACGTGCCAGAGGGCGGAGGCGAGCTTGCGCATGAGCGCCACCACCGACTTGAGCTTGCGGGCGCCACCCTCGCGCTCGACCTTGCGCTGGTGCCACGCCTTGAAGTGCGCGTCGCTCTGGAGCAAGCGCAGCACCGCCAGGTAGAGGTACTTGCGCGCCAACGCCGGTCCGCGCTTGGTGATCTTGAGCTTGCCCTCGAGCATGCCGCTGCTCTTGATCTTGAGGTTGAGCCCGAGCGCCTTCACGTACGCTGCGGGGCTCGCGTACTCGGAGGCGTCGCCGGCCTCGGCCCACAGGATGGCCGCGCTGCCCGCGCCGATGACCTCGGCCACGCGGCGGACCTCGGCCTTCTTGGCGGCGCATTGCACCAACAGGTCGTGGGCCTCGTCCTTGAGCTGCTGCTGACGCAGCGCTTCGCGGGCATAGGTGCGCATGAGCGCGATCTCGGCCGCGGTCATGAGCATGCCGGTGGTCGTGCGCGCGGCCGCGATGACGGCGGCCACCTTCTCCATGTCGAGCATGTGGCCTCCGACGCGTCGCATCAGCTCGCTCGCCGCCTGGGCCGCGACCGCGATGCAGGACGCCGCGCCGTACTTCTCGAGCAGCGCCAAGGTGCTCTTGTTGGCGATGGTCACGATGCCGGGGAGCTCGGGGAAGTGGCGCGCGAGCATGGCCTCGAGCCTCCCCATGCACGCCATGAGCTGGTCGTTGTAGAGCTCGTAGCTCGCCGCCACGGCCGCGACATCGCGCACCTCGGTGCTCTTGATGGGCCAGGGCTGGCTGCGCTTCTGCGCGTGCAGCCAGCCGAGCACCTGGGCCGCCTTGGCGTCGTGCATGCTGGGCACGCCGTCGAAGAGCTCGGCCGCGTCATGGGTGTGCTTCGTGCTCACGCGGAAGACCGGCACCTCGAGGCGCGCCATCTGCTCGCGCAGCGGGTCGCCGTAGGTACCCGTCGACTCCATCACCAGCTCGACCGGAGCGATGGCCTTCAGCTCGGCGACGAGCGCGACGAACCGACCGGTCTCCTGAGGCGCATTCCAGGCCACCATGCGGACGAGCCGCTCACCCTGGATGAGGGCCGCCTTGAAGGCGACCTTGGCAACATCGACCGCGACGATGATCCGCTCGCCCGGCTGCAGCTCGAGCGCGGCGGTCGACACATCATTGACGGGAACCGAGCGATAGGTACGCTTGCTCACGGGGATGACCTCCTGATTGGCCCGATGGGCCTCCACTCACGTGGTACTGAGGCATCCCCAACTCTCATCCCCCAAGTCTAGAGCCGACTTCGCCTCACCTGCGGTGAGGCTACGTCCAGAGGCCGCCCGACGACCCGGCTTCGCTTGGATTCTCCGATGAGCGAGGTGCGCCCGAGTGCGCCGCCGTGTCGATGTCTCGCTGTCCTTGGTACCGGCCAGACCTCGTACCAGCGACGGCGCACCTTGGATAGGGCTAGCGGGTGAACGCCTTGAACAGGAAGCGGTCGCCGCGGCGCACCGTGAAGGCCAGGATCTCGCCCTTGCCGACGCGCGCGACGGCCGCCGCGAAGCCCTCGGGCCCGCCCTTCACGGGCTGGTAGTTCACCTGGGTGATGACGTCGCCCGGCTTCATGCCGAGCGCCTCGGCCACGCTGCCGGCCTCGACCGACTTCACCGCGACCGCGTCGCCCTTGCCGAGGCCCAACGAGGTCCGCGCCTCGGGCGCCACGCTCTCGACCGACATGCCGATGGACGGCGCCTCGCCACCCTCGGCCGGTGCCGAGTCGCCGGTCGTCTGCGCCTCCTCGGGGAACGGCGCGAGCTTCACCGTCTTCGTGCCGACCTTGCCGGCGTGGTTCACGACCAGCGTGACCTGCTGCTCGGCGCCGGCCGTCGAGGCCAGCCAGGGCAGGTCGTGCCAGTCCTCGAGGTCCTTGCCGTTCCAGCTGACGATGACGTCGCCGTTCTCGATGCCGACCTTGGCCGCCGGCGAGCCCGCCACGACGTCCTTCACCAGCGCGCCGGTCGGGTGGCCGTCGGCGTCGCCCAGCTTCTCGGCCACGTCGCGCGGCACCGCCGCCACGCGCACGCCGAGGTAGCTGCGGTCGACCTTGCCCTTGGCGAGCTGGGCCACGACCGTCTTCACCATGTCGATGGGCACCGCGAAGCCGATGCCCTGGCCGGCCGGGTTGATGGCGGTGTTGATGCCGACGACCTCGCCGCGGATGTTGATGAGCGGGCCGCCCGAGTTGCCCGGGTTGATGCTGGCGTCAGTCTGGATGAAGCCGGCGTAGGTCTGCTCGCCGCTCGGCACGATGTCGCGCCGGCCCTTGGCCGACACGATGCCCGCCGTCACGGTGTGCGCCAGGCCGAACGGGTTGCCGATGGCGATGACCCACTCGCCGATCTCCAGCCGGTCCGAGCTGCCGAGCGGCGCCACCGTCAGCTTCTCCTTGGGGTCGAACTTCAGGAGCGCCACGTCGAGCGGGCGGTACTGGCCGACGACCTTGGCCGTGTACTCGTGATCGTTGGCGAGCTTGACGGTGATCTGCTTGGCCTCCTCGACCACGTGATCGTTCGTCAGCACGTAGCCGTCGGCGTCGATGATGAAGCCCGAGCCGAGCCCGACCGACGGACCCTGGTTGAAGAACGGCAGCTGCGGGCCGCTCTCCTGGCGCTCGATGCTGATGTTGACGACGGCCGGCGACAGCTCCTTGGCCAGCACCGAGAAGGCGCGCATCGACACCGGCGCGTCCGGATCGAGCGGCTTGGCGAACGCCTTCTCGGTCCACAGCTGGGCCGTCGCGCTCGCCGGCGGAGGCGGCGAGGGCTCGGCCAGCGCCGCACCGCCGCCCACGGTGAGGCCCATCGCCACGATTCCAGACACCATCCAGCCACGCGGGCTACGCTTCTCGAGAACCACCTTCGACCCCCCATGCACGTTGTCTGGCTCGCCCCGGCGCCGGTCGCCCCCATGAGGCCGACCCGCGACGCGACTTCGCTCGGATGCCGGGCCCGTCCCGGCGTTCGCGTCCGCATCCCCTGCGGGTGCCCGCGAGAAGGGGCACGATACGCGGGCCAGGAAACCCAAGCGAGCGCGGCGCCGATTCCCGCTGCAACTCTCGGACAAGCGCGGACGCGATCTCGACGACGCGGAGGGCCTTGTCCGGCGCGCGCGCGGGCCATGCCGCCGGCCGGCCGCGGCGCTCCCAAAGCGCGCCCCGCGGCCTTGATCCCCTCTTGATGCCGGCGCGCCGCGAATCGACGCGAGCCTGACGCGCTCGGGTCCATCCTGGTCGCCGTCTCGAGCGAGCCCCGGGAGGGCGCATGGACTTCGTCTACCTCATCGGCATCGTCGCCTTCTTCGCCATCACCTGGCTCTTCGTCCGCATCATCGAAAAGGCCTGACCATGGAAGCGCTGCTCGTCCTCGGCGGCATCGTGTCGGCCCTCCTGGGCCTCTACCTCTTCATCGCGCTCATGTTCCCGGAGAAGCTCCAATGACCGCCAACGGCGTCGTCCAGGTCGTCCTGTACCTGGGCCTGCTCACGCTCCTGGCCATCCCGCTCGGGCGCTGGATCGCCAAGATCTATCACGGCAAGCCCGTCTTCCTGGAGCGCGTGCTCGGCCCGATCGAGCGCGCCATCTACAAGGTCTCCGGCGCGAAGCGCGACGACGAGATGACGTGGAAGCGCTACGTCTTCGCCGTCCTCGCCTTCAGCGTCGTCGGCATCGTCTTCCTCTACGTGATGATGCGCGCCCAGGCCGCCCTGCCGCTGAACCCGGCCCGGCTCGGCGCCACCACGCCCGAGGTCGCCATCAACACCGCCGTGTCGTTCGTGACCAACACCAACTGGCAGGCCTACGGCGGCGAGTCGACCATGAGCTACTTCACGCAGATGGTCGGCCTGGCGGTGCAGAACTTCCTCTCCGCCGGGGTCGCCGGCGCCGTCCTGTTCGCGCTCTTCCGCGGCTTCACGCGCGAGAAGAGCGAGACCGTCGGCAGCTTCTGGGTCGACCTCACGCGCTTCACCCTCTACGTGCTCATCCCGGTCTCGGTCGTCGCCGCCATCGTCATGATCGTGGGCGGCGTGGTGCAGACCTTCGACGCCCCGGTCGTGGCCCACACCCTGGACGGCGCGCAGCAGACCATCCCGCTCGGGCCGGTCGCCTCGCAGCTCGCCATCAAGCAGCTCGGCACCAACGGCGGCGGCTTCTTCAACGCCAACTCGTCGCACCCCTTCGAGAACCCGAACGCCTTCGTCAACCTGGTCTCGCTCATCGGCATCCTGCTCATCCCGGCGGCGCTGTGCTTCACCTTCGGCGACGCCGTGAAGGACCGCCGCCAGGGCTGGGCGGTCTTCGCGGCCATGATGATCCTGTTCGTCCCGATGGTGGTCGCGTGCGTGGCGGCCGAGCAGGCCGGCAGCCAGCCCATCCATCACCTGGGCGGGGTCGATCAGGTGGCCTCCGCGCTGCAGGCCGGCGGCAACATGGAGGGCAAGGAGGTGCGCTTCGGCATCACCAACTCCGGCATCTGGGCCACGGCGACGACCGCGGCCTCGAACGGCTCGGTGAACTCGATGCACGACTCCTTCACGCCGGTGGGCGGCCTCGTGCCGATGTGGATGATCCAGCTCGGCGAGGTGGTCTTCGGCGGCATCGGCTGCGGCCTCTACGGCATGCTGGTCTTCGCCATCATCGCCGTCTTCGTGGCCGGCCTGATGGTGGGCCGCACGCCCGAGTACCTCGGCAAGAAGATCGAGGCCTTCGAGATGAAGATGGCGTCCTTGGCGGTGCTCGTGCCGTGCGCGACCATCCTCGTCGGCAGCGCCATCGCGGTCAGCACCTCGGCCGGCACCGAGACGCTGTGGAACCACGGGCCGCACGGCTTCTCGGAGATCCTCTACGCCTTCACCTCGGGCGCCGGCAACAACGGCTCGGCCTTCGCCGGCATCACCGTCAACACGCCCTTCTGGGCCAGCGCCATCGGCCTCGCCATGCTCATCGGCCGCTTCTGGATCATGATCCCGGTCCTGGCCATCGCCGGCTCGCTGGCGCGGAAGAAGATCATCCCCGCCTCGGCCGGCACGCTGCCGACCCACACGCCGCTCTTCGTCGGCCTGCTCGTCGGCGTCGTCATCATCGTCGGCGCGCTGACGTTCGTCCCGGCGCTCTCGCTCGGGCCCATCGTGGAGCATCTCCAGACCGCGTCGGCGGCCATCACCCCGGGAGCCACGCCATGAGCGCCACCCTGAACCGCGCGCTGATCGCGCGCGCCGCCATCGACTCGCTGAAGAAGCTCGACCCGCGCAAGATGATCCGCAACCCGGTCATGTTCGTGGTGTGGGTCGGCAGCCTCTTCACGACCATCCTGTTCTTCCACTCCGTCGTCAGCGATCGCCCCGAGGCCCCGCCGGGCTTCATCCTGGCCATCGCGCTCTGGCTCTGGTTCACGGTCATCTTCGCCAACTTCGCCGAGGCCATGGCCGAGGGCCGCGGCAAGGCCCAGGCCGACAACCTCAAGAAGGCGCGGAAGGAGATCCTCGCCAAGAAGCTGGCCGGCCCGACGCGCGACGCCGCGCGCAGCGAGACCCCCTCGGGTCAGCTGCGGAAGAAGGACGTCGTGCTGGTCGAGGCGGGCGACCTCATCCCCGGCGACGGCGAGGTGGTCGAGGGCGTGGCCTCGGTCGACGAGTCGGCCATCACCGGCGAGAGCGCGCCGGTCATCCGCGAGTCGGGCGGCGATCGCAGCGCCGTCACGGGCGGCACCCGCGTGCTCTCGGACTGGCTCGTGGTGCGCATCACCGCCGATCCGGGCGAGACCTTCCTCGACCGCATGATCAACATGGTCGAGGGCGCCAAGCGGAAGAAGACGCCGAACGAGATCGCCCTCGACATCCTGCTCGCCGGCCTGACCATCATCTTCCTCCTGGCCACGGTGACGCTCTATCCGTTCTCGAGCTTCGCCGCCCAGGAGGCCGGCCACGGCGCGCCGGTCACGCTGACGGTGCTGGTCGCGCTGCTGGTCTGCCTCATCCCGACCACCATCGGCGGCCTGCTCTCGGCCATCGGCATCGCCGGCATGGATCGCCTGGTCCAGGCCAACGTGGTCGCCACCTCGGGGCGCGCGGTCGAGGCGGCCGGCGACGTCGACGTGCTGCTGCTCGACAAGACCGGCACCATCACCCTCGGCAACCGCCAGGCGGCGGCCTTCATCGCCGCCCCCGGCGTGTCCGACCGCGACCTCGCCGACGCGGCCCAGCTCTCGTCCCTGGCCGACGAGACGCCCGAGGGCCGCTCGATCGTCGTGCTCGCCAAGGAGCGCTTCGAGCTCCGCGGCAGGGACCTCGCCGGCAGCGACGCGCGCTTCGTGCCGTTCACCGCCGAGACGCGCATGTCGGGCGTCGACATCGGCAAGCGCTCCATCCGGAAGGGCGCGCGCGACGCCGTCGGGCGCTGGCTCGACAGCCACGGCGTGAAGGTCCCGCCCGAGGTCCAGCGGGCCGTCGACGAGGTCGCGCGCCGCGGCGCGACGCCGCTCTTGGTCGCCGACGTCGTCCAGGAGCAGGGGGCGGGGCAGGCGCGTGTGCTGGGCGTCGTCGAGCTCAAGGACGTGGTGAAGGGCGGCATCCGCGAGCGCTTCGCCGACCTCCGCCGGATCGGCATCCGCACCGTCATGGTCACCGGCGACAACCCGCTGACCGCGGCCGCCATCGCCGCCGAGGCCGGCGTCGACGACTTCCTGGCCGAGGCCACGCCCGAGAAGAAGCTCGAGCTCATCCGCTCGTGGCAGGCCAAGGGGCACCTCGTGGCCATGACCGGCGACGGCACCAACGACGCGCCGGCGCTGGCCCAGGCCGACGTGGCGGTGGCCATGAACACCGGCACGCAGGCCGCCAAGGAGGCCGGCAACATGGTCGACCTCGACTCGAACCCGACCAAGCTCCTCGACATCGTGCACATCGGCAAGCAGATGCTCATCACGCGCGGCGCGCTGACGACCTTCTCGATCGCCAACGACGTCTCGAAGTACTTCGCCATCATCCCGGCGCTGTTCGCGGCGACCTTCCCGGAGATGAAGGCGCTCGACATCATGCACCTCCACTCGGCCACGACCGCGGTGCTGTCGGCCGTCATCTTCAACGCGCTCATCATCGTGGCGCTCATCCCGCTGGCGCTCCGCGGCGTGCGCACGCGGCCGGCGCCGTCGGGCCAGCTCTTGCGCCGGAACCTCCTCATCTACGGGCTCGGCGGCCTGCTCATGCCCTTCCCCTTCATCAAGGGCATCGACCTCCTGCTCACGGCCATGGGAGTCAGCTGATGAAATGGTCTCGCGAGTTCCGCGCGGCAGGCACGGTCCTCTGCGCCTTCACGCTGCTCACCGGAGTGGCGTATCCTCTGCTCATGACCGGCGTGGCCCAGGTGATAGCGCCCGACAAGGCCAACGGCAGCCTGGTCCGCGACGCGCACGGCGAGGTCATCGGCAGCCGCCTCATCGGCCAGGGCTTTGCGCGGCCGGACTACTTCTGGTCGCGGCCGTCGGCAGCCGGCAGCGGCTGGGACGCCATGGCGTCGTCCGGCTCCAACTACGCCGTCGGCCACCCCGACCAGCTGACGGCCGTGAAGGCGCGCATCGACGCGCTGCACGCCGCCGATCCCGGCAACACCAGAGCCATCCCGGTCGACCTCGTGACGGCGTCGGGCAGCGGCCTCGACCCCGACATCACGCCGGCCGCGGCGCTCTACCAGGTGCCGCGCGTCGCGCGCCTGCGCCATCGCAGCGAGCGCGAGGTCGAGGCGCTGGTGAACGCCCACATCGAGGGCCGCGCGCTCGGCGTGCTGGGCGAGCCGCGCGTCAACGTGCTCGAGCTCAACCTCGCGCTCGACGCTCTGCCCGCAGACAGCGTCGTCCCGAAGTGAACGAGGACCTGGCCCGACCCGATCCCGACGCGCTCCTGCGCTCCGTCCAGGCCGCGGAGGCGCGTCGGCAGCGCGGTCGGCTCAAGGTCTTCTTCGGCATGGCGCCGGGCGTCGGCAAGACCTTCGCCATGCTCGAGGCGGCGCGCCGCGCCAAGGACGCCGGCCTCGACGTGGTCGTCGGCTGGGTCGAGACGCATGGCCGGAAGGAGACGGCGGCGCTGGTCGAGGGCCTCGAGCGCCTGCCGCCGCGCGTCGTCGCGCATCGCGGCCGCAGCATCGAGGAGTTCGACGTCGACGCGGCGCTGGCGCGGAAGCCCGGCCTCTTGCTGGTCGACGAGCTCGCCCACACCAACCCGCCGACCCAGCCCGACGGCGGCCTCCACGCCAAGCGCTGGCAGGACGTGCTCGACCTGGTCGACGCCGGCGTCGACATCTGGACGACGCTCAACGTGCAGCACGTCGAGTCGCTGAACGACGTCATCGCGCAGATCACCGGCGTGCGCGTGCGCGAGACGGTGCCCGACCACGTGCTCGATCGCGCCGACGAGATCGAGCTCGTCGACCTGCCGCCCGACGAGCTCCTGGTGCGCCTCGGCGAGGGCAAGGTCTACTTCCCCGAGCAGGCCGAGCGCGCCGCGCAGAACTTCTTCAAGCGCGGCAACCTGCTGGCGCTGCGCGAGCTGGCGCTGCGGCGGACGGCCGCGCGCGTCGAGGCCGACGTGCAGGCCTACCGCGAGGAGCACGGCGTCCACACGCGCTGGGAGGCGGGCGAGCGGCTGCTGGTGTGCGTCGGCCCCGACCCGAGCTCGGCCGACGCCGTGCGCGCCGCGCGGCGCATGGCCGAGCGCATCCCGGCCACGTGGATCGCCGTGCACGTCGAGGCGTCCGATCGCGCGCCGCTCTCGGCCGAGGCGCGCGAGCGCGTGAACGAGCACCTGCGTCTGGCCGAGACGCTCGGCGCCGAGGTGGCCTGGCTCGCCGGCCCGCGCGCGGCCGAGGCCATCGTCGATCACGCGCGGGCGCACCACGTCACGCGCATCGTGCTCGGGCAGTCGCAGCGGTTGCGCCGCTTCGGTCAGCTGCGGCGGCTGCTCGGCTGGGTGGCGGGCTCGCTGGCCGATGACCTTATGCGCAAGGCGGGCGACGTCGAGCTCCTGGTGGTGCCCGCCGCAGCGCGGCGCGCGACCCACGCCCGTGCCGGCACGGCGCAGCCCGCGACGGCGCCCGATCGCCGCGTCGCCGACTACGGCTGGGCGGTGCTCATCATCGCGCTGGCCACGCTGCTCTCGTACTTCGGCAAGCACGTGCTCGAGATCCCCGACGTGGCGATGCTCTACGTGCTGGGCGTGGTGCTGGTCGCGCTGCGCTTCGGCAGCGGGCCGTCGCTCGTCGCCTCGGCGCTGTCGGTGGCCTGCTACGATTTCTTCTTCGTGCCGCCGACGCTCGGCTTCTCGGTCACCGACACGCGCCACTTCCTGACCTTCGCGACCATGTTCGGCATCGGCGCCATCATCAGCACGCTGGCCGGGCGCATCCGGCGCCAGACCGCGGCCACGCGCGACCGCGAGGCGCGCACGGCGGCGCTCTTCAAGCTCGTGCGCGACCTGTCGGTGGGGGCCGAGGCGGTCGAGGTGGCGACCACCGCGGCGCAGCACACGAGCGAGGTCTTCGGCTGTGACGTGGCGGTGATGACGCGTCCGCCCGAGGACGAGGACGAGCTGGTGGTGCTCGGCGCCAGCCCGGGCATGACCCCGCTCGACCCGTCGGCGCTGGCGGTGGCGCGCTGGGTGCTCGACCACCTGCGCCCGGGCGGCATCGGCGCCGACGCGCTGCCGGGCGCGGCGGTGGCCTGCTTTCCGCTCTCGGCCGGTCCGACGGTGCTGGGCGTGGTGGTGCTGCGGCCGCGCGACAAGGCGTCGCGGGCCTTGCTCGAGACGCTCGAGCAGCGGCACTTCGTCGACCTCTTCACGCGCCAGACGGCGCTGTCCCTCTCTCGCGCGCGCGCCACCGACGACGCGCGCACGGCGGCCTTGCGGGCGCGCACCGAGGAGCTCCGGAGCTCGCTCCTGTCGTCGGTGTCGCACGATCTGCGGACGCCGCTGGCGTCGATCACCGGCGCGGCCACGACGCTGCGCGACTCGGCGCTCGAGCCCGACATGCGCGGCGAGCTCCTGCAGTCGGTCATCGACGAGGCGAGCCGGCTCGAGCGCCTGGTGACGAACCTGCTCGACATGACGCGGCTCCAGGCCGGCGGGCTCGTGCCGGCGCGCGAGTGGGTGCCGGTCGACGAGCTGGTCGGCGCGGCCACGACGCGGCTCGAGGCGGCGCTCGAGGGTCGCCCGCTGACGATCGAGCTGGCGCCCGAGCTCCCGCTGTTGCATGTGGATCCGGTGCTGCTACAGCAGGTGCTCGTCAACGTCCTGGAGAACGCGCTGGCCTACACGCCGGCCGGGAGCCCGTTGGAGATCACCGCCGAGCACATCGCGCGAGGCCATGCGAGCGCCGCCAGCAACCGCGTCGTGATCCGCATCGCCGACCGCGGCCCGGGCATCCCGCGCGGCGACGAGGAGCGCATCTTCGAGCGCTTCCAGCGCGGCGCGACGAAGCGCGCCGGCGCCGGCCTGGGCCTCGCCATCTGCCGCGGCATCATGCTGGCGCACGGCGGCACCATCCGCGCCGAGCAGCGGCCGGGTGGCGGCGCGGTGTTCGTGCTCGAGCTGCCGGCGTCCGCGGTCGGCCCGAAGGTCGTCGAGGCCAGCGGGGCGGCGGGGGAGGCGGCATGACGGCGACCGGCCCGCTGGTGCTCGTCGTCGAGGACGAGCTGGCCATGCGCCGGTTCCTGCGCGCGTCGTTCGGGGCCCAGGGCTACCGCATGCTCGAGGCCGAGACGCTGGCCGAGGCGCGCGTCATCGCCACCACCCACAACCCCGACCTCATCATCCTCGACCTGGGCCTCCCCGACGGCGACGGCGTGGCCTTCACGCGCGAGCTCCGCGAGTGGAGCCACGTGCCGATCATCGTCGTGTCGGCGCGCGGCCGCGAGAGTGACAAAGTCGACGCGCTCGACGCCGGCGCCGACGACTATCTGACAAAACCATTTGCCGTCGGCGAATTGCTGGCGCGCGTGCGCGTCGCGCTGCGCCACGCGCGCCTGGCCGCCGGCGCGAGCGAGCCGGTGCTGGTGGTGGGCCCGCTGAAGCTCGACCTGCCGGGCCACGTGGCCTGGCTCGACGGCCAGGAGCTGAAGCTCACGCCGACCGAGTGGCGCCTGCTCGCGCTGCTCGCGACGCACGCCGGCAAGGTGCTGACCCACCGCCAGATCCTGAAGGAGGTGTGGGGCCCGAACCAGGTCGAGCACACCCACTACGTCCGGGTCTACATGGCCGAGCTCCGGAAGAAGCTCGAGCCCGACCCGACGCGCCCGCGCCTGCTCGTCACCGAGCCGGGCGTCGGCTATCGCCTGCGCGATTCGTAGGGCACGCGCGAATCAACTGGGCTGCGGCCTCGGGTGCCCACCACCGGCGCCAGCCGCATTGCGGACCGCGTGCGCATGTCGTAGGTTCCGCGCCGTCGAAGTGGTTGCGAAATAGACGGCCCAGAGCGTGGACACGAGCCAAGTCCACGCGAGCACCGGAGACGGTCTGTGACGACTCCCTTTCATGCCAAATATTGGGCGCATAGCCTGCGGCTCCTACATCCGCACGATGGCGTTGAAGCGCTGTCGCGTTCCATTGGCAACGCCCGCGTGGACCTCAACCCACATCAGGTCGACGCCGCGCTCTTCGCGCTGCGCTCGCCCTACTCGAAGGGCGTCTTGCTCGCCGACGAGGTCGGGCTCGGCAAGACCATCGAGGCCTCGCTCATCCTCGCCCAGAAGTGGGCCGAGCGCCGCAGGAAGATCTTGCTCATCGTCCCGGCGACGCTGCGCAAGCAGTGGCAGGTCGAGCTCGAGGACAAGTTCTTTCTGCCGTCGATCATCCTCGAGGCGCGGGCAGCCAACCTGCTCGCCAAGAAGGGCATGACCAATCCGTTCGAAGGCCACGAAAGGATCGTCATCGCCTCCTACCAGTTCGTGTACGCCAAGCGCGCGTTGGTCCAGCAGGTCGACTGGGACCTGGTGGTCATCGACGAAGCCCATCGGCTGCGCAGCATCTACAAGGGCACGAAGACCGCCGAGGGCATCGTCGACGCCATACGCCCGGCCAAGAAGTTGCTGCTCACGGCCACACCGCTGCAGAACTCGTTGCTCGAGCTGTATGGCCTGGTGGGCATCCTCGATCCCGATCTCTTCGGCAGCCAGGACGCATTCACGGCCCAGTTCATGGGTGGTGGCGACGTCGCCCAGCGTGACGCCGGCCTGCGCGAGCGGCTACAGCACGTCTGCAAGCGCACGCTTCGCCGACAGGTCCTCGAGTACGTGCCGTTCACCAACCGCTTCACGCAGACCGCCGACTTCGTCCCGACGCCAGCCGAGGTGCAGCTCTACGATGAGGTCTCGGCCTACCTGCAACGCGACATGCTCGTCGCGCTGCCGAACGCACGTCGCAAGCTCATCACGCTCATCCTGCGAAAGCTCCTGGCATCGTCGTCGGCCGCCATCGGCGCCACGCTCACGAAGTTCGTCGATCGCCTCGCGACCCAATCCAAGCTGCCGTTGGCCCAAGCCGCGCCGGCCATGACGCAGTGGGAGGCCTCGCTGGCTGACGACTTCGAGTCCCTGCCGGAGATCGAGGAAGAATGGCCGGAGGACGGCGCGCCGGAGGCACCGGAGCCGAAGCCCGACGACAACCTCGAGACCAAGGCCGAGCTGGCGGACCTGCAGCGCTTCGTCAAGCTGGCCGAGGCCGTCAAGCGTGACGCCAAGGCCGAGAAGCTCGTCGAGGTGATGCCGATCGCCTTCGAGCTCGCCCAGCAGAAGGGCGCCAAGAAGAAGGCCGTCATCTTCACCGAGTCCGTGAAGACTCAGGAGTACCTGTTCAAGCTCTTGAGCGAGAGCGGCTACGCCGGCGAAATCGTGCTGATGAACGGCACGAACAACGACGAGACCTCCAAGCGCATCTACGCCGCCTGGAAGCAGCGCAACGCCGACCGCTGGGAGGACGTGACCTCGGGCAGCAAGACGGCCGACATGAAGGCCGCCATCGTCGACGAGTTCCGCGACCGCGGCGCGATCTTGTTGGCCACCGAGTCCGCCGCCGAGGGCGTCAACCTTCAGTTCTGCTCGATCGTCATGAACTACGACCTGCCGTGGAACCCGCAGCGCATCGAGCAGCGCATCGGCCGTTGCCATCGCTATGGCCAGAAGACCGACGTCCTGGTGGTCAACTTCCTCAACCGCGCCAACGAGGCCGACCGTCGGGTCTTCGAGCTGCTCGACCAGAAGTTCAACCTCTTCCGCGGTGTGTTCGGGGCGAGCGACGAGGTGCTCGGCGCGGTCGAGTCCGGCGTCGACCTGGAGATGCGCATCGCGGCCATCTACCAAGAATGCCGGACCCAGCAGCAGATCAAGGACGCCTTCGACAGCCTGCAGCGCGAGCTCGACACCAAGATCAAGGCAGGGCTCGACACGGCGCGCCGCGCCTTCCTCGAGAACTTCGACGCCGAGGTGCACGAGCGTCTCAAGGTCCACAAGGACAGCGCCAAGCAGTCGCTCGACGCGCAGCAGCGCATGTTGCTCGACCTCGCCAAGGTTGGCTTCGGCGCCCGCGCGACGTTCGATGCCCACGAACCGCGCTTCGTATTGCGGCACTCAGAGGGTGCCAGCACGCGCTTTCACCTCGAGTGGCAGCGCGCCGAGGCGCTCGGCGACACCTTCTTCCGCGTCGACCACGAGCAGGCCAAGCAGCTCATCGATCAGGCCATCGCGCAGCCGACGCCCACACGCGAATTGCTCTTCACCTACGAGGCCCACGCGAGCGCGCTCGAGCGCTACCTCGGGGACGGCGGCTGGCTCGAGGTGAGCAAGCTCACCGCGGAAGCGGCGGGGCGCTCCGCGGAGGTCCTCTTGGTCGCGGCCTGCGACGTCGACGGACACACCATCGACGCCGAGGTCGCCGCCAAGCTCTTCTCGCTCGCCGCGGAGGTCGGCGGAGCGGCCACGGCGCCGGCGCCGGCCGCGCTCAGCGCCAGGCGCCAGGCGCTGATGGACGAGCAGCTCCAGGGACTGCGGCTGCGCAACGAGCAGTACTTCGAGGAGGAGGTCGACAAGCTCGACCGCTGGTCCGACGACGTGAAGTTCGCGCTCGAGCGCGAGCTGCGCGACCTCGACGCTGAGATCAAGGCGGCCAAGAAGGCGTCCAAGACTGCGCTGGCGCTGGCCGACAAGCTGGCGGCGCAGAAGTCCATCAAGGCGCTCGAGCAGAAGCGCACGCAGAAGCGCCGCCAGATCTTCGACGAGCAGGACGCGGTCGACCAGAAGCGCTCGGGCCTGATCGAGGACATCGAGCGACAGCTCGAGACCAAGGCCTCGTTGGCGCCCGTGTTCGTGGTACGCTGGCGGCTGGTCGCGACCGAGGCGACCTCCGTAGTGGAGTGAGACATGACCGAGCTCGCAGTCAGTGTGCCGGACGACTTGTTGGGCAGCCTTCGCAAGGCTCCGCACGAGCTCGTGCGTGAGCTGCGCATCGCCGCCGCGATCCACTGGTACCAGCAAGGGCTGATTTCGATGGGCCGCGCGGCCGAGACCGCGGGCATGGATCGGCCCGAGTTCCTGGCCGAGCTGAACCGTCGCCGAGTCGATGTGTTCATCGTCGACGAGGAAGACCTCGCGCGCGAGCTGTCGAGTGTCTGAGGCCCAACGACTCATCGTCAATGCCTCGCCGCTCGTCTTCCTCGGCAACGCCGGCCGGCTCGAGCTGCTGCGCGAGCTCGGTGGCGGACGAATCGAAGTGCCAGCCGTGGTGCTCCGCGAGGTCACCGAGTCCAAGCACCGCGATCGCGCCAGCACGGCCGTCGCGGCGGCAAGCTGGATCGCGCCGCACGACGAGGCGCGCGTGCCGCTGTCCGTTGCGCGCTGGAATCTGGATGTCGGTGAGGAGCAGGTGGTCGCCGCTGCCATTGCAGCAGGGGATGCGCGTGTCGTCCTCGACGATCTCGCCGGTCGCAAGTGCGCGCTGGCCCATCAGCTCGACGTCATCGGCACGTTGGGGGTCGCGGTCGCCGCCTATCGACGCGGCCTGATCGACGATGTCGAGGCCCTGCTCGGCGAGCTGCGCCAGGGCGGCATGTGGCTGTCGCCGAGCGTCATCGCGAACGTCTTGGCGCTCGTTCGAGCGAGCGAGTGAACCCTCCCGAATTCGATGCCCCTGGAGTCGTATGAGCGACAAGAAGAAGCGCCTGGAGCTGACGTGGGTCGGCAAGGAGCAGCGGCCCAAGCTGGAGCCGAGGATCCTGCTCGAAGACGAATCGCTGTCGTATTCGAGGCGCGTGTCGGACGAGGACATCTTCGACAACCGGCTCATCCATGGCGACAACCTGCTGGCACTCAAGGCGCTGGAGCAGGAGTTCGCGGGTAAGGTCAAGTGCATCTACATCGACCCGCCCTACAACACCGGCGCTGCGTTCGAGCAGTACGATGACGGGCTCGAGCACTCGATATGGCTGGGCCTTGTTCGAGACCGTCTTGAAGTCCTCGCGCGACTACTTTCGGAGGATGGCTCGATCTGGATCTCGATTGACGACAATGAAGCTCACTACCTGAAAGTGGTCTGCGACGAGGTCTTCGGCCGAGCGAATTTCATCGCGAATATGGTCTGGGAGAAGCGAACGACGCGCGAGAACCGGCGTGTGTTTCGTTCAACCACGACCACCTGCTGGTGTACGCGAAGACGAAACACACGTTCGAGAGCTTCCGAACCCTTTGCCGCTGAGCGCAGACGTGCTGGCGCGATACAAGAACCCCGACAATGATCCTCGTGGCCCATGGCAATCGATCTCCGCTCTTGCGCAGGCTGGACATGCCACGGCGAGTCAATTCTACGAACTTCAAGCACCTAACGGCAGAACACATAACCTCCCCGCTGGGAACTGCTGGCGCTACTCGAAACCGCGAATGGAGCAAGAAATCGCGGCACACAATATTTGGTTCGGTCGAGACGGAAATTCCGTGCCTCGAATCAAGAAGTTCCTGCGTGAGGCTGAAGACGACAGCAAGGGTCTCACGCCCGAGACGCTGTGGAAAGCCGCCGAGGTGGGTACGAACGACTCGGCCAAAAAGCATCTGCTGCAGATTTTCGAAGGAGAGTCGCGATTCGACACTCCCAAGCCAGAAGAGCTGATCGCCCGAGTCATCGAGGTTGCGAGCAATCCGGGTGAGCTCGTGCTCGACTCGTTCTTGGGCTCTGGCACGACTGCCGCGGTAGCGCAAAAGCTAGGAAGACGCTGGCTCGGGATCGAGCTCGGGGATCACGCGACGACATGCTGTCAACCGCGACTCACGAAGGTGATCGACGGTGCTGAACCAGGAGGCGTCACGAGTCGTGCCGCCTGGGCGGGTGGCGGCGGCTTCCGCTTCTACCGCCTCGCCCCGTCCTTGCTGGAGAAAGACAAGTGGGGCAACTGGATCGTCAGCAAGCAATACAAGCCCGAGATGCTGGCCGAGGCGATGTGCAAGCTCGAAGGCTTCCGCTACGAGCCGGACCGCGAGACGTTCTGGCGGCACGGCCGCTCGACCGAGCGCGACTTCATCTACGTCACCACGCAGAACCTCTCGCGCGAGCAGCTCCAGTACATCAGCGACGAGGTCGGCGACGAGCGCACGCTGCTCATCTGCTGCAGCGCGTTCCGCGGCAAGAACGACTTTGCGAACCTCACCGTCAAGAAGATCCCCCAGGCGGTGCTGACGCGCTGTGAGTGGGGACGCGACGACTACAGCCTCAACGTCAAGGAGCAGGCGCCCGTCGTCGCGGTCGAAGAAGCCAAGGCCGAGCGTGCCGCCCAGAAGACCGGCACGCCGCGCAAGAAGAAAGCCAACGCCATGCAAGAGCTCCCGACGTTGCCCGGGCTCGACGCCAACCCCCGGGAGTCCAAATGACCAGCCGCCACGTCCACAACATCGCCGGGCGCTTGTCGCTCCGCACGCCGCAGAAGCAGTCGCTGGAGATCCTCGACGCGGTCATGGCGCTCGCCGAGCCGCACAAGAAGAAGAACGACATCCAGGCCGCGCTCGCCGCCATCCGCGCGAAGTACCCGAGCGTCGAGAGCTTCGAGCGTGCGTTCCCGAGCTTGTGCTTCGCCCTCGCGACGGGCGTCGGCAAGACGCGCCTCATGGGCGCGTTCATCGCCTATCTCCATCTCGAGCACGGCATTCGTCACTTCTTCGTCCTGGCGCCGAGCTTGACCATCTACAACAAGCTCATCGCCGACTTCACCCCGAACACGCCGAAGTATGTCTTCGAGGGCATTGCAGAGTTTGCCATCACGCGCCCCACGCTCGTCACCGCCGACAACTACGAGCACGCGTCGAGCGCCGCCCTACAGCGCCAACTCGACGACAGCATCGAGGTCAACGTCTTCAACATCGCCAAGTTCAACGTGAAGACCAACGACTCGCGCAAGATGCGCACCGAGCGCGAGACGCTCGGGCAGTCCTACTTCGACTATCTGGCGAGCCTCGACGACCTGGTCCTCATCATGGACGAGGCGCATCGCTATCGCGCCGACACCAGCATGAAGTCGCTGGAAGAGCTGAAGCCGGTGCTCGGCCTGGAGCTGACCGCGACGCCACAGATCGAGTCCGGTAGCAGGTCCACTCGCTTCAAGAACGTCATCTTCGCCTATCCGTTGAGCCAGGCGATGAAGGACGGCTTCGTGAAGGAGCCGGCGGTCGCAACGCGCGCCAACTTCAATCCCAGGAGCATGAGCAAGGAGGCGCTCGAACAGCTCAAGCTCACGGACGGCGTGCACCTGCACGAGGCCGTGAAGGTCGACCTCGAGGTCTACGCGCAAGAGAACGGCGCACGGCGGGTGAAGCCGTTCATGCTGGTGATCGCCGAGGACACGGCGCACGCGAGCCAGCTCGTGCAGCACATCAAGAGCGACGCGTTCTTCGACGGCCGCTACAAGGACCGCGTCATCGATGTGCACTCGGGCCAGAAGGGCGCCGAGAAGGACGAGAACATCGAGAAGCTGCTCGCGGTCGAGAGCCCCGACTCGCCGACGGAGATCGTCGTGCACGTCAACATGCTCAAAGAGGGCTGGGACGTCACCAATCTCTACACCATCGTGCCGCTGCGAACCGCCGACTCGCGCACGCTGGTCGAGCAGTCGATCGGCCGCGGCCTGCGCTTGCCCTACGGGCGGCGCACCGGCGTGACCGCCGTCGATCGCCTCGCCATCGTGGCCCACGATCGCTTCCAGGACATCGTCGACGAGGCCAAGCGCGGCGGCTACTCGTTCAGCACCATCGAGCTCGGCAAGGACGGCGACGACGCGCCGCTGAAGTCGGTGTTCGTTCCGCCGCGCTACGAGAGCATCCTCGGGGTCTCGGTCCCGCCGCTGGCGCCCACGCCGACGAACCCCAACTTGCCCACGGTGACGCCGCCCACGCCGGTCTTCACGACGCCAGCCGAGACGGCGGTGGCCAAGGCCACCCTCGACGCCATCGCGCGCGTGACGCGCGAGCCCGGCCTCGTGCCTGGACCACACGCGCTCGAGAGCCGAGAGGTCCAGGAGAAGATCGTCGCCGTCGTGACGGCGAAGGTCGGCGGCGAGCAGCTCGCACTCTTGCCGACTGCCACACCCGCCGGGATCGCCGCGGTCGTGAAGCAGGCGACCGCTGTCTACATCGCCCACACCATCGCCATCCCGCGCGTGACCGTGCTGCCGAAGGGCCTCGTGACCGCGGGCTTCCTCGACTTCGACCTGAACCTGACGTCGTTGCGCTTGCAGCCGATCTCGCAGGAGATCCTCGTCCAGCACCTGGCGAGTGACACCCAGGAGCGTATCGGCGCCATCGACGGTGGTCCCGCGGAAGAGCGGCTCGAGGACTACGTCGTGCGCGGGCTCATCGACTTCGACGACATCAGCTACGACGACCAGGCGGACCTGCTCTACAAGCTCGCCGGCCAGGTGGTCGCACACCTGAAGAGCTATCTCGCCGACGACGACCAGGTCAGGAACGTCCTGCAGTTCAACCAGCGGCAGATCGCCGACCTCGTGCACGCGCAGATGCAGCCGCACGCCTGGGAGAAGGCGACGTCCTACGAGGCGGTCGTGAGCCAGGGGTTCTTGGAGGTCAAGACGCAAGCCTACGCCGCGCCGGCGACTGAAGAGGTGCGCGACGTGCGCACGCCCATCGACAACAAGATCGACATTCGCAAGATGCTCTTCGGCGGCTTTGCCAAGTGCCTCTACGGTACCCAGAAGTTCGACTCGGACCCCGAGCGGCGCTTCGCCGTCCTGCTCGAGAAGGATCCGTTGGTCTTGAAGTGGTTCAAGCCGGGCAAGGCGGTGTTCAAGATCCGCTACACCAAGGACCAGGACTACGAGCCCGACTTCGTGGTGGAGACGGCGACCGAGAAGTTGCTCTGCGAGCCCAAGCGCGAGGACTACATGGGCGACGAGGTCGTACTCGCCAAGGTGCGCGCTGGCGTCACCTGGTGCGAGCACGCGACGGCGCACGAGCTGGCGCATGGCGGCAAGCCATGGAAGTACGTGCTCATCCCGCACAACGCCATCGCGGATAACTCGACCATCGCGGGACTGGTGACGCAGTACGAACGGCGAGCGCCCGCGGGCCAGTGACGGCGCGTCGCCGACGTCGGGGTGGCCCGGCGGTGGTTCGTCGGCCGGTGACGCTTGATCGGGGTGGCTCGGGGGGACTCCGCCAGGGCGACGACGGGTCATCGAGGTGGCTCGGGGGTCCAGCGCCACCGTGATGACGCCTGATCAGGGTCTCCGGGAGGGCCTCTGGCGGGCTGATGACGCGTCTTCGTCCGGGCGGGGAGGGCCCTGGCCAGTCCGATCGCCGGTGAGGTTGACGCCGGAAGCGGTTCGTCTACGTTCGTCGTGCCTTTCGACATCGGGACATGAGGTCCCCGACGAACCTGCTCCGCAGTGGAGGAACCATGCGTTTGCCTGCCGCCAGTGCTCAGACTGCTCACCGTCTCCGCTACTCCCGCTACACCGCGCGCCGACTCCGCCGCGCCAAGCTCCCCGACGACGAGGCGGAGGTGAAGGCCAAGGCGGCCGACCTGAAGGCTGCCGTGGCGGCCGAGGCCGAGGCCGAGGAGGCGCTCCAGGACGCCCTCGCCGACCGCGACGCCGCCGACGACGACCTCGACGACGTCGCCAAGCGCCACCGCCGGAGCATCGAGGGCCGGGGCACGAACGCCAACCGCGAACGCCCGTACATCGACCTTTATGCGGAAGGGATCGAGTACTTCACGAGCGCGCCCATCGAAGAACAAGATGTTCGCTACCGGCTGTTGGTGAAGCGCTACGGCGAGCACCTGCCTGACGGCGACCCCGTGCGCGCCGAGGCCGGCCTCATCACCGCCGGTCTCGCTACCTGGAGCGAGGCCAAGAAGGCCATCGACGACGCCGAGATCGCTGCGGCGCTGGCCGGGGCGAAGACCCAGCGCGCGACCGAGGCCTGGGCGACGAGCCTGACGCGGCTCTACCATCGGCTCGCCGAGCGCTTCGGGCGCGCCACGGCCGAGCGCTTCTTCCCGCGCGGGCGGCGCGCCGGCCAGAAGGACGGCGGCGATGACGGCGGGGGCGGCGGCAGCGGCGGCACCCCGACCTGAGAGAAGCGAGCGCATCAAAGTGCTGGAGTAGGGAAATTCCCTGCGCATTCTCCGATCCGAAGGCCCGTTGAGCGGAGCACAGGTCGTGCTTCCCTCGCGGGTCCACCGGCAAGGAGAGCGCGATGAATCGAAGTGCACGCGACGCGGCGCGAATGGTCCCCGACGGCTCACCGTGGGTGAGCATGCCAGACCTCGTGGTGGCCCTCATGGGCTGCTCGGACGGACCGACCGTGGAGCAGCTGAAGTACCACTCGAAGCAAGGCACGATTCCGGACGAGCTCGTGCGCACGGCTCCCACGGGCGAAGGCCGCACGCAGTTCAGCGCGTCTGCGCGGGCGCTCACGTTCTTTCGGAACCTCCTCGACCTCGAGGCGCTCCTGCCTCCCCGCGAGGTGCGGAAGATCCTGAAAGGGGAGCACGAGCCGCAGGATCTGAAGAAGCTGCTCGACGCTGCGACCCAGAAGCTCCATCGGCTCACCGGAACGTACGTCGCATGGCCGCGGCGCTCCCTGAGATCCGCGAGCGGCTTCTCGCGCCGAATGTGGACCTGGCGTCGCACCCGCTGCTGGCGCGATCGCCCGAGGCGCCCGTGCGGCCGCCGCTGTCGCTGCACTTGTTGCGGCGCCTCGATGAGATCGAGGAGCGGGTCGGGCGTGGAGGTGACCCGGCGACGACGAGCGCGGAGAAAGCGCTGGTTCTGGTCGGCGCGGGCGAGCTCGACCTCGCGGCGGCGGCGCTCGCGAATGCGCCGGAGCACCACCTCGCGGACTATGCGTTTGCCGCGCTCCATCTCGCGCGGGCTCAGGTGGCGACGCGTGAGGCCAACTACTACACGCTCCAGGCGCGCGAGGTTGACCCCGACCACGAGAGCCACTGGGAGGCCATGGCGGAATCCGCTGCGGGCGGCGTCTTCGAAGGCCGACGTGAGGCGTTCCGCCGGCTCGTCCGGGCCTACCGCACGTGGCCGTTCCACGAGTGGAAAGGTCAGCGCATCTGGGACGACGACGTCCGGCGCAGGCAGGTCGCCGCTCAGATCGCGCTGCTCGCCTTCGGCTACGCCCACGACCACGAGTCGGTCGAGATGGAGCACTTCGATCGCATTCGTCGGCGACGCCTCGGCGAGCCGGTCGAGACGTACTTCGGCGTGGATATCGACGCGGTGGTGCTCGGCATCGCGCATGACCTCGAGCGCTACACCCCGATCGACCTGCGGCTCACGACGTTCCAGGCCAAGACGCTGGTGCTGCAGCTCTACTTCGTCCTGTCGCCGGCCGACTACGATCGCTTCGCACCCCGGTGGGTGGCCTCGATGGACAAGGACGACGCGTCGGCCATCGCGCACATGCTGATGCGGCCGGGGCGCTGGAACACCTGGTCGCTCATCGTGCGCGAGCACCTGCAGCGGAACCTCGACGAAGCTGCACGCCGAGCGCTGACGCAGGCCCTGGCCGAGCGACACGTGGGCCAGATCCGCGAGGTGCACGCGGCGATCGGCGACTTCCTCGTGACCGATCCAAAGACGCAGCCCGTCGACGAGGACGACTGGGATGCGTGCTGAGGTGTCGCACGAGTGACTGTCCGAGCTCAGCCCGAAGGCGCGTCATGTGCTCGAAGGCAGAGACTCTGTTCGAACCGGGCGAGCACGAGTCAACGCGAGAACCCGGGTGAGAAGGAGGCTGAAATGGGCAAGGGTGGTGGTGGCGGCGGCGGCAAGGGCGGCGGCGGTGGTGGCAGCGGCGGCAAGGGCGGCGGCGGCGGCGGTGGCAGCGGCGGTAAGGGTGGTGGCGGCGGCGGCGGCAAGGGCGGTGGCGGCAACGGCGGAAACTGGCCGAGCACGACCGGCAAACCGTCGGGCGGAGGCCGTGGCAACAACCCGCCGGCCAAGTGAGGTGAGGTAGACCGAGGGCGGGCCGCTCGCGTTCGCGGGTGGCCCGCTCTCGGGGCTCGGTAGCAGCGCCTGCGGCTCCGTGCCGCCAATCCGCGCCGGGCGGTGGGCTCACCGTCAGACGGGGTCGCGCCGGCGAGTATCGGTGGCTAGCCCTCGTCGGGGGCGTCGCTGCCGAGCCGCTGCTGGCTGGCCGCCCACATGTTGTCGATGAGGTTCGGGTAGCGCCGGCCGGCGGCCTTGGCGCGCTCCGCGGCCTTGGCGCGCATCTCCGGCGTGAGCTTCGCGCCCGTCGGCTTCCGCGCCGGCTTCTCCCAGGGCGGTCGCGCGTCGCGCTCCGCGCCTTCGACGCCCGTGGCCGGGGCGTCGATCTGGCCGTCGCCGTCGGGGCTCGCGTCGGCCGCGTCGTCGTCGACGAACATGGCGACCTCCGGCAGGTCGCGCGCGGGCCCCTTGCCTCGTGTCGTTCGCTTGGTCGCGCTCATGGCCGTGCTCCTCGGTCGATGCTCACGCGGCGGCATTCGTCGCGCGCCGTCCGGCGGCAATGCAGGCCTACGGGCAGCTGGCGCGCAGCAGGTGCTGCTCGGCCGTGAAGCCGGTGAGCGTGCCGGCGCCCGCGGCGTGGATGGCGATGAAGCTCCGCTCCGAGGCCGGGCAGTGCCAGATGGCGACGCTCACGTCGAGCGGCGTGCCCTCGCTGGTCGCCTTGCTGCGGAAGATGTGGCGCACGATGCCGTCGTTGTCGGTCACGTCGGACGACTGGATGGCGCCGACGTCGGTCATGCCGCCCAGCGCGAGCATCTTCTTGATGGTCGGCTGCAGGCCCTCGCCGGCGACCTCGCTCAGCGTGTCGCCCGGCGTCCCGGCCATGAGCACGATGATGGCCTCGTCCGAGGTCCAGGTCTGCATCGACGGGTCGCCGTCCTCGGTCTTGGTCATCTTCGGCAGCGGGTCGAACTTCGGGAACAGCGTCTTGTCGGCGTCGGCCGCGCCCGCCGGCGCCTTCTCGGTGTGGCAGCGCACGCTGGCCACGATGGCGTCGTGCACCGCCTCGGGCCCGAGCGAGAAGAGCAGCAGCTGGCGCTGGTGCTCGGGGCAGAACCAGGTCGTCACGCGCCCCTTCAGGTCGTCGATGCTGATGGGCAAGGTCAGCCCGGGGTGCCCCGACACCTCGCGCGCCGTCGCCGAGCCGAGCGTCATCGCCGCGCCAAAGGCCGACTTCGAGGCGTCGAGGGCGGCCTCGAGCTGCGGCCCGGTCCAGAGCTCGGTGGCCGGCTGCCACTGCACGTACAGCATGCGCTCGTGCGGCTCGTCGGTGAGCACCACGCGGTCGCTCATCCAGCGGCTGCCGCGCGACACCGCGTCCCAGCCGGGCAGCGCCATCTCGAAGCCGGGGAGCTTCGTCGGCGTCAGCGTGTCGTCGGCCGGGCCGCGGCACGCGGAGGCGAGGGTCGAGACGATGGCGAGGAGACCGGCGAGGGCGAGGCGACGCATCCCCGACGCCTACGCGCTCGCGGCGCGCGCGTCAACGCCAGCCTCGCCGCGGGCGCGCGCGCTCGGGCTCAGGGCGCCTCGCCGCGCGCGATGACCTCGACCTCGCCGAGGCCCGCGCAGTGGATGCCGTAGAACGTCCCCGACACCTCGTCGATGGTCACGCGCACGCGCCGCGCGCGGACGTCGGCGAAGGGCACCGCCACGCTGTCGGCCGAGACCTCGCTGGCGGTCGCGCTGGCGGCCGGCGTGGCGCCGGTCGCGTCGGTGAAGAGCGCGACCGTGGCGTGCGCCACCGCGACGCTCGAGCTGGCCTCGTCGCCCGGACGGATGCCCCACAGGCGCACCTCGCGCACCGTGACCGGCACCGGGAAGAGGAGCTCCACCCACTGGCCGGCGCCGGTGTCGGCGGCCGACGTCCAGCTCACCTTCCAGATGGGGCCGCGCATCACGCGCCGGTCGACGACCGCCGCGAGGTACTGCGCGTCGCGCACCGACGAGGCCGTCACCGCCGCGCCCGGCGCCAGGTTCGAGAAGCGCGCGGCCTCGTCGTCGTCGGGGATGGGGATCATGGTGTGGCCGGCGTGGCAGCCGACGCAGCGCGCGATGGCGCCGGCCGGGCCGTAGTTCATGCCGGCCACGTGCGCGGCCCCGTCGGCGTCGGGTCCGCCCGTGCGCGGCACGCGATAGTCGGGCGCGGGGCTGCGGATCTGCTCGAAGAGCGGGATGTCGGCGGGCGCGCTCTCGGTGACCGAGCCGTCGGGCTGGACCGGCTTCTCGCCCAGCAGGATCGGCCAGTCGAGCGCGGGGAACGAGCCCGGGCTCGTGCGCTGCGGGTCGGCGAAGAAGCGGATGGTGCCGGCCGAGCCGACCGGGATGGCGCTGACGATGTCGCTGTCGACCGGGCCGTTGGCGTAGACGTTCAGCGCCTCGAAGGTGAACGTGCCGTCGCCGGTGAACGGGCCCTCCGCGCGCGGCGGCAGCGCGCTCGGCGCCGGCTTCGACGGGTCGTCGCGATAGGCGTCGGGCAGCACCGGCGGGCGCGGGCGCGGCGCCAGCACGCGCGCGCGCAGGTCGGCCATGCCCGGGCTGTCGAAGAGGCGGTCGATGTTCTCGCCGTCGGCGTCCATGACGTAGAGGCCGTAGTCCTGGGTGATGCCGGCGGCGCGCGACACGACGATGCGACCGTCGGGCAGCACCTCGGGATCGGTGGCGTAGGTCCCCTCGAAGATGCCGTAGGAGGTCGGCGCCTCGGGGTGGACGTAGGCCAGCGTCAGCGTGGTGATGCCGGTGACCGCGGTGTAGGGCGAGGCTCCGCGGGCATAGCGCCGGACGCCGCCGAAGCCGCTCGCCTCGGTCATGTTGTACATCGGGAAGAAGTTCGCGAAGAGCGTGCCGTCGGCGGCGAAGGAGCCGCCGTAGACGTGGTTCGCCTCCTCGTCGCGGACCGTCCCCGACCACATCGCCAGGTGGGTGCCGTCGGGGTGGATGGTGGCCGCCTGCCAGGCGTTCCGGAACATGCTCGGGCCGCCGACCGGGTCGTCGCGATCGGTGGTCAGGCCGTCCTTCTGCAGCCAGCCCTTCGACGCGTCGCCGGCGTCGACGGGGATGGCCGTCATGTCGTCGATCGGGAAGCGGTGGTTCCGCCACCAGCGCGCGTAGACGATGGCGCCGGTGAGCGGGTCGACCAGCGGCCGGTCGGCGCCGTTGCGCTCGGCGGTGATGCGCACGAGGCGCTGGCCGTCGAGCCCGACCACGTAGAGGTTCGAGGCGCGAACGCCGCTGTACTGGCCGTAGGACGGCCAGCGCGTCGACGAGAAGGCGATGCGACCGTCGGGCAGGAACACCGGGTCGTAGTCGTCGAAGCCGGCGAGCCCGCCGGCGGCCGGCCCGAACTGGTCGAGCGCGACCGACGTCTCGGGGATGGGCAGCGCCGCGAGGCCCTGGCCGTCGGCGCCGATGCGATAGAGGCGCCAGCCGCCGAGCGAGCGCGCCGGCGCGTCGTCCCAGTCGCCCTGGCGGAGCCCGGCGAAGACGATGGTCTCGCCGTCGTACGACACGGCCGGCGCGTTGACGTCGATGAGGTCGAGCGTGGCCGCCGTCGGGACGCCGCCATCGACGAGCACGGTCGCGCGCAGGTCGGGCTCGAGCACCATCAGGCGCCCGGGAGCGGCCGGGCGCACGCGGCTGTGCGGGCCCACGCCGGGCAGGTCGCGCGCGTCGGCCGAGTAGATGCTGCCGCGGTCGTTGATGGCGCGCGACACGAAGACGATGCGCGTGCCGGTCTCGCCCGTCGGCACGTCGGCGATCGACATGCCGGAGTCCGCGGCGGAGTCGGCCACGGCCGTCGCGTCAGCATCCTCGCGCGCGTCCGCGGCGTCCGCGGCGTCCTGCCCCGTGTCCGCGCTGGTGGCCGTCGCCGTGTCCGTCCCCGACTGCGTCGCGTCCGCGCCGCACGCGCCTCCCAGCCACGCCGCGATCATCGCCCACGCTCCGTGTCGCATGTGCCACCCCCCGCGTGATGTGTACACGCCCCGGGCCGGCGGCGTCGAGCGCGCGGCCGACTCGGCGGTCGCCGGGCCGAGCTACGCGGTGGTGGTCCGCGCCGAGGCGTCGGCCACGGGCAGGAACACGCTGAAGGTCGCGCCGCGGCCGACGCGCGAGCTGACCTCGATGGTGCCGCCGAGCGACTCGACGATGCGCTGGCAGATGGCCAGGCCGAGGCCGGTGCCCTGCGGCTTCGTCGTGTAGAACGGGATGAACAGGCGCTCCATGACCTCGGGCGGGATGCCCGGGCCCTCGTCCTCGAAGCGGATGCGCACGTACGAGCCGGGCTCGGCGGTGCCGGCGGCCTTGCCCTCGCGCCGCTCGCCGGCCGTGCGCCAGACGAGCGCCGTCGAGATGGTCATCTTGCCGCCGCCGCGCGACGCCATCGCCTCGATGCCGTTCCGGCACAGGTTGAGCGTCACCTGGCGGATGAGCTCGGGGTCCGAGCGGATGGCAGGGAGCCCGCTCGCCGGCACCAGCTCGACCGGCGAGCTGTGCTGCTCGGCCGCCACCAAGGTCAGCGTGCGCTCGAGCACCTGGTTCACGTCGACCAGCTCGCGCTTGCCCTTCAGCGGGCGGGCGTAGGTCAGGAACTGCGAGACCACCGAGTCGAGGCGGTTCACCTCCTCGGTGATGATCTGCAGGAAGGTCGCGCGCTGCTCGGGGTCGACCTCGCCGATGAGCTGGGCCGAGCCCTTGATGGCGCCGAGCGGGTTCCGGATCTCGTGCGCCAGGCCGGCCGCCATCTGGCCGATGGCCGCCAGGCGGTCGCGCTCCCTGATGCGGTCGAAGAGGCGCGAGTTCTCGATGGTGATGACCGCCTGCGCCGCGATGGCCGCCAGCGCGCGCAGCTCCTCGGCCGACCAGGCCTCGCGCAGGCGCTCGTTCTTCACGCACAGGAAGCCCAACAGGCGCACGCCGCCGCCGGTGAACCCCGCCGCCGGCGGCTCCTCGTCGCGCCCGCCGGCCTCGCCGCCGCCGGCCATCTGGAACGACTCGAAGGCGACCACGACCTGGGCCTCGAGCTCGCGCATCTGCGCCAGCGCGGCCTCGGTCAGCTCGAAGCGCGACTGGTCCTCGACCGAGCCCTTCTCGACCATCGTCTCGCGCTCGTTCTCGAGCGTCTCGATGGTCAAGACTCTTTGCTGTAGCAGGCGTGCCAGGTAGGGCCGCGCGGTGATGGCGTCGAGGCTGGCCGGCGGCGCGGTGCCGACGAAGCCCAGCCGGTTGAAGGCCAGGCCCTCCTCGTCGCGCAGGTAGACGCTGGCGTGGGTCACCTGGCGCGAGGCGGCGAGCCGGCTCATGAGGAGGTCGGTCATGGCGCCGACGTCGATGACGTTGGCGAGCGAGCTGCGCGTGAGCTCGGCGGCGCGCGTGAACTCGTACTTCTCGCGGAAGATGAGCTCGTTCAGGCGCACCTCGACGAAGGTGCGCAGCGGCTCGAGCAGGATGAGGATGACGATGGTGGCGATGACGGTGTTGAAGATGAAGAGGCCGAAGTCGTGGCGCCACCACGACACCAGCAGCGCGTAGATGGCCGACAGCACGATGGCGAAGCCGGCCAGCACCACCACGCGGCCGATGAACTCGAAGACGTCGAGGATGCGGCGCAGCGTGATGACCTGGTAGATGAAGAACATGAACACGGCCGGCAGCATGTTGCCGAGCCAGGCCACGCCGACGTCGAAGGTGTAGGCCGCGAGCGCCGCGCCGAAGACCGCCGCCGAGGCCCACGACAGCGCGGTGAGGCGCGTGCGCTCCGAGCGCAGCTCGACCTGCGAGGTGCGCCGCACCATGAGCAGCACCGACAGCACCAGCGCCGCGACGATGGACACGCCGGCGAAGGTCTCGACGCCGCGCAGGGCTTCGAGGTGGAGGTCGGGATCGGCGAAGGCGTCCGACGTCGCCCAAAGGACGGCCGAGGTCGCCAGCGCGAGCCCCGACAGCACGCGCCCGAGCAGCACCGCGGCGTGGGTCAGCCGATCGTCGTCGGCCGCGAAGGCCGCGAAGAAGCCGATGAGCGTGGTCGGCATGGCGCCGGCGACGATGCCCGAGAGCGCCGAGCCGGTGCGCACGCCGATGAGCTCGGACAGCATGAGCGCGTCGACGACGAACCACGCCACCAGGTTGAAGGCGAGCGTCGCGAAGCGTCCCGACGGCAGGTTCCGCCGGCTGCGGAGCAGCACCGCGATGGCCAGCGTCGTGCACACGACGGCCGCCAGCAGCGCGGCCTGGATGCGGTACCAGTTCTCCAAGGCAGACCGTCGCAGCCGACCGACGGGGCCGGCGCGCGTCCGGGTTCTACCTCATGTCACGCCCGAGGGCGACTGACGCCCGAGCGCTCAGCGTGCGCCGATCGAGTCAGAAGGCCTTCGGAGGCGGAGGGCCATAGCCGACGCAGTCGGCTCGCCGTCCTCGAGGCAGGAGGCTGCCCTGACGCGATCAGATCTCGTCGCCCGAGCGCAGCAGCTCGGGCACGAAGTCGACGCGCACCTCGATGAGGCTCGACTGGCGAGGCTTGGCCGCGGTGACGACGGCGCCGCCCGGACCGAGCGCCCCCGGCGACTGCACCAGGTCGGGGACAGAGTAGGTGAGGGCCTTGCGCTTGGCTGGAGCGGGGTCGGGCGACGCCGCGAACGCGCTGGCGCCGATCGCGCCGGTGGCCACGACGACCGCTACGAACGCGCGCGCGGGCCGCATCAGATGTCATCCGCCGAGCGCATGAGCTCGGGCACGAAGTCGAGGCGGACCTCGATGAGGCTCGAGCGCCGACCGCGCGTGACGCCCTCGAGCAGCATGGTGCCGGGCTTCAGGTAGTCGGTGGAGATGGTGTCGCCGTCGAAGTTGAACTTCTTCTTCTCGGCTTTCTTCTCTTCGGGGGGCTTCGGCGCCGGGGCCGCCAGCGCGACCGCGCTCTGCAGCGCGAAGCCGCCGAGCACCACCGCCATCGTCCAGGTCTTCATCGACTTCATCCCCAACCTCCACGTCCGAGCGACTCTTCTACCACGACCGCGTCCGCCTCGTCACCGTCGGGGCCCGTCCCCTCGCGGGGCGCGCCCCTGTCAGGTCACGGCGGGTTCGGCGTCGGCGTGGTCGGCCGGTTCATGCGCGTGAGCACGGCGTTGATCGACTTCAGGCGCTTCTGGACCTCGGCGAACTTCGGGTTCGTCTTGTCGATGCGCGCCACGTAGGCCTCGCAGGCGGTCTTGGCGACGTCCATCTTCTGCGTGTACTGCTGGTGCAGGATGCAGAGGTTGTAGTCGATCTCGGCGTTGCCGGGCGCGGCCACCTTGGCGTCGTTGTAGCTCTTCTCGGCGTCGTCGAACTTGCCGAGCCCGCGCAGCGCCACGCCGCGAGACATGAGCAGCTCGACGTTGCGCGGGTCCTTCTTCAACGCCTCGTCGAAGCGCTTCAGCGCCGAGTCGAAGTTGCCGTAGGCCAGCTCGAGCGCGCCGAGGTTGATGCGCGCGTCGTCGTAGGTCGGGTCGTCCTTCAGCGCCGAGGTGAACTCCTCGGTCGCCTGCCGCGAGTTGTCGGCCTGGAGGTAGACGAGGCCCATGAGGTTGTGGAGCGCCGCCGCCTCGGGGTGCGACTCGAGCGCCGAGCTCGCCACGAGGCCCGCCTGGTCGTAGCGACCCTGCTTGAAGTAGGCGATGGCGATGTTCAGGAAGGCGTTGATGTTGTCCTTGTCGCCGAGCAGCACGTTGCGCCCGTGCTTGATGGCGGCCTCCCAGTTCTTGTGGGCGATCTCGTAGGCCGCCAGGATGTTGCGCGCCTCGGGCTGGAAGCGGTCCTGGTTGTCGACGATGTCGTTCAGCGCCGCCAACGCCGACTGCTCGGTGGCCGGGTTCTGCAGGTCGAGGCCGGCCAGCTGCGCGCGCGCCGACAGGTGCTTCGGCTCGACCGCCAGCGCCTTGTTGAACGAGTCGCGCGCCCCGGCCTTGTCGCCGCGCCGGAGCTGCAGCACGCCGATGTTGTACCAGGCCTCGTAGGCCTTCGGGTCCTTCTCGGTGCAGGCGCGGAAGAGCTTCTCGGCCTCGTCCGCGCGCGTCGCCAGCTGCGTCGGGTCCTGCACGATCTTCAGGGCATCCTGGAACGGCCCGGCGTTCGCCACGCCGCCCGCGAGCACGGTCATCGCGACCGCCATCCACATGGCGCGCATGTCACTTCCCTCCCGGGGTGGTCGTCTTGGCATCGCCCGGCTTGCCGCCCGCCTTGGGGTCGGTCGGGCTCGGCCCGGTGTCGGGCAGCTTCGGCTCGCGCGTCGGCCCGCCGCCGCCGCGGAAGTCGGGCACGCCGGCGTTCGGGGTGAGCTGGTCGGGGCGCACGCGGAACTCCTTCACCGACAAGTCGGTGAGGTCGAGCTGCGCGATGGCCCGCTCGGCCTTCTCCGAGTAGTCGTTGAACCAGCGGAACTGCTTGGCGGTGTCGAGCGCGCGCCGGTAGTTCACGATGGCGTTCTCGCGGATCTTCTGGGCCTGCTCGGCCATGAGCTGCTTGAAGGCGTCGACGACCTCGGGCTGGCGCACGATCGACTTCGGCACCGGCGCGTTCTCGACCGCGTCGGCGAGGTCCTGATAGGCGAGGCCGAGCTGGGCCGAGGCGGCGATGACCCAGCCGGGGTGCTGGTAGCCGATGACCTTCTCGTACTTGTCCTTCACCTGGCCGAGGATGGCGAGCTTATCGGACAGCGCCTTCTTCGAGGCCGCCTCGGTCGGCGCCTCGAGCTTGATGCTGCGCGCCTTCTGCAGGTCGACCTCACCGAGGTTGAAGTGGCTCTCGGCGACGGCCGCGATGCCGGCCAGGTCGAGGTCGCGGATGTAGCGATCGTCGAGCCGGTTGTAGGCGTCGACGGTGTCCTGGAAGGCGACCTGCGCGTCCTTGGCTTTGCCCGGCTGCTTCAAGAGGGCCAGGCCGCGGCGGTTCAGCACCTGCAGGCGCACCGACGGCGACTCGTCGGCGAAGCGCTTCAGGTGGCGCTCGGCGCGGGTCACGACGTCCTTCCACTTCTCCTGCTTCTCGAGGATGAAGATGATGTCGAGGTCCACGCGCGGGGCGTTCGCCTCCTTCGGGTACTTCTGGAGGTAGCGCTCGAGGTTGGCGATGGCCTCCTTGTTCTGCCCGAGCGTCTTCCGGAAGATCGACGCGTAGCGCAGCGCCTTCTCGGCCAGCGGGTGGTCGGGGTGGTTCTTGACGAGGAACTCGTACCACTGCGACGCCGACTCGTAGACCGTCGTCTGGCGGTAGATCTCGCCGATGGCGTAGAGCGCCTTCGGGCCGAGCTCGTGGTTCTTGTGCTGCTCGTAGAGCTGGCGCTGCGTCTCGAGCGCCTTCTCGACGCGCTTGGCCTCGAAGTAGTTGAGCGACGCGTTGTAGAGCGCCGCCACCGTGCGCTCCTCGTTGGGGAACTCCTGGGCGTACTTCTCGAAGCAGCCGGCGGCCTCGAGCGGCTTCTTGGCCTCCTGGATCTTGAAGCACTCCTGGAAGTTGAAGGCGTTCTTGATCTTCTTGATGTCTTCCTTGAGGTCGACCGGCAAGGTCGGGATGGCGTCGAACTTGTTGGCGTACTCGCGCAGGTGGTCGACGTCGTGGGCCAGGTTGTAGGCCGAGAGCAGGAGCCGCCGCGCGTCGTTCTCGAGCGGGTGGCCCGGGTGCTTCTCGAGGAAGTCGGCGAAGCGCTGCGCCGCCTCGGGGAAGTGGTTGTAGTTGTAGAGCACCTTGCCCGACGCGTAGCGCGCCACCGGCACGTTGTCCTTCGTCTCCGGGTTCTCGCCGTGCTTCTGGATGAGCAGCATCCAACGGTCGATGGCGGTCACGAAGCGCTTCTCGGGCGGCGGGATCTCGAGCGGCTTCAAGTCCTCGTTGGCCTCGTCCTTGAGCGTCGGCTTGGCCACCTGGATGGTCTTCAGGTAGGCCAGCACCGACAGCTCGGCGGCCGCGTCGGCGTACTCGCCCTCGGGGTTCATGGCGATGACCGCCTCGAACTCCGACGCCGCTTCCTCGAACTTGTCGGTGAGCAGCATCAGCTTCGCGTTGTTCATCGAGATGAGGTACGAGTTGTCGTCGTTCCGGAACACGCGCAGATATTCGTCATATAGCCGCTGCGTGTACTCGAGCGTCTTCTGCTCGCGCGTGCGGGCATATTCGGTGTGATAGTCCTGCGCCACTTCCAGGATGGTGCGCTTGATCTCGTCGCGCTCGCTGTCCCGGAACTCGGCCGGCGCCTTGTCGGCCATCTCCTCGTAGATGCGGATGAGCTCGGCGATCTCGGCCACCGTGGTCGGCTTGTCGCCGGGCTTCACGGCGTTGTTCACGACCTGGCGCTGGAACTGGATGACCATGTAGCTCACGTCCTGCCCGTTGATGTTGCCGCTGCGGGCTTCCGCCATCAGCAGCTTCAACAGGATGGACGACTTCACGAACTCGCTCTGCTCGGTGTAGATGGTCGCCAGTCGGCCGGCGATCTCGAGGTAGCGGTCGGGCGCGTACTGCTTGAAGAAGGCGATGGCCCCCTCGGGCTTCTTCACCTTCGAGTAGGGCAGCGTCATCTCGTTCTGGGACTCGCGGCGCAGCGGGATGGCGCCCTTCTGGCCGTCGTTGGCGCGCTTGTCGGCGATCTCGATGACCTGGATGAAGCGCTTCAGCGAGGTGTCGTAGTCGCCCATGTTGTAGAGGCACCAGGCCTCTTTGTAGATGGCGTAGCCGTAGACGTTGGCCTGCTGGTACTGCTCTTCCTGCGCCTTCTGGTAGAGCTTCTGCGCGTTGGTGAAGTCGTTGATGTCGAAGTAGTAGTCGCCGATGTTGACGAGCGCGTCGGGCACATACGGCGAATCGCGGAATTCCGTGATGATTTTGGCATATTCCTCGGCGCCCTCTTCGCCGCGGCCCATGGCCACGAGGTTGTAGGCGAGGAAGTAGCGGATCTGGTCCCGGTTGGCCGCCGACTTGTACTTGGCGAGCACGTCGCGGTACCGCTTGATGGTCTCTTCCTGATACTTCTTCTGGAAGTCGAGCGCGCGCTGCTGCTCGATCTTCCACTTGTTCTCGGTCTCGGTGTCGCCCTTCTGCTGGGCGTCGTACATCGGCTTCTCGATGTCCTCCGAGTAGGCGCGGTTGCCGTAGAACTCGGCGAAGTCCCAGTAGAAGTCGGCGAGCGCGATGGCCTGCTTGGCGTAGCTCGGCGAGTTGCGATCCTCGAGCTCGAGGATCTCCTCCTGGTTCTTGATGGACGCCTTCAGCGACTTCTCGGTGTCCTTCGACGACAGGCGCGACTGCCGCTGCTGCGACACGGCGCCGAGGTTCGGGCCGCTCTTGGTGAGCGACTCCTTCTTCTTGTCGTCCTTCTTGGCCGGAGGCGGCGGCGGCGGCGCGGGCAGCGGGCTCGCGGCGTGCGCGACCGAGCTCAGGCCGAACAGCGCGGCCACGACGAAGGACAGGGCTCGGGTCTTCATATGCGACCTCGCAGGGCTTGAGGCGGGCGCCGAGGTCAGGACGGCCGGAGACGCGACTGCGGTCGCAGCCAGGGCCGCCGCTGACACGGGCGTTCGCGGGGAGGTCGGCGCGGCCGACGCCCCGTGCGGAGTGTGAGTTGGGAGGGAGGGGGCCACGAGCGCGGTCCGCGACGACATCATCATGGCGTCGGAGCGGGCTCTTCGGCGCCGCCTTCCGCAGGTGCCTGGCACTTGCTGCGGATGTCGTAGAGGTACGAGCCCAGCTCGTCCTTCCAGTATTCCCCGTCGAATGGCCACTCGATGTGCTCCTCGTCCACCTCGATCTCGCGGTAAGCGGCCGCGGCGGCCGCCTGTTCCTGAGCGGCCGCATCCGAGATGTCGCCGCGCCGGGCGCGCAGCGTCTCGCCCTTGATCTTCAAGGCCGAGGCGAGGTGCTTCTGGAGATCCTTGACGATCCGCAGCAGGCGCTCCTGGGCGAGCGAGCCCGCCTCGCCGACGACCAGCGAGCGGTAGGCGTTGATGTCGCCCTTGAGCTGCCCGATGAGGCCGCGCTCGGCGCCCTTGCCGGCGAGCTTGTCGAGCTTCTGGACCTCTTCGTTGAGCTTGGCCACGAACTCGAACTTCCTGCGCAGCTTCTTGTCGGTGAGCGCCGCGTTGAAGATGCGCTGGAAGCGCACCGAGTACTCCGACTCCTTCTGCGCGGCGAGCGAGGCCAGCCACTGATAGAAGGCGTTGGGGTCGGCGAAGCGGTTGATCTCGGCCTTGAACTGCTTCATGAGCGGCAGGTAGTCGGTCACGAAGTCGCGGACGATCGTCATGGCGTCGTCGTAGCGGCAGTTGTTGAACAGGATGAGCGCCTGCAGCACGCGCGACTCGGGGAAGTACTGCGAGGCGAAGTAGGGCGAGTTGACGGTG
Organism: Myxococcota bacterium; assembly: GCA_046351155.1. Taxonomy (GTDB): domain Bacteria; phylum Myxococcota_A; class UBA9042; order PHBI01; family PHBI01; genus JAXLYZ01. The sequence continues at coordinate 47,862 of JAXLYZ010000004.1, read as the reverse complement.
TGGAGCTTGCCCAGCGCCTTGGGGTAGTTCTTCAGCTGGAAGTGCACCCAGCTCGACTCGTACACCGCGTTCAGCCAGTTCGGGTTGTCCTCGGTGATCTCGTCGTAGTAGCGGACCGCGACCTCGTACTGGCGCGTCGAGTAGAAGAGGCGCCCGAGCGCGAGGATGGCGTCGGCGGCGACGCGATCGACGACCGACGAGCCGCCGTGCTCCTTCTGGAAGCGCAAGACCGTCTTCAGCGCGTCGGCCGCGGCGAGGAGCTTCTCCGAGTTGAGCGGCCGCTCCGTGCCGACGCCCGACTGGGCGATGTCGATGATGCCCTCGAGGTACTTGGCGCGGACGAAGAGATCGTCGTCCTTGCGCGACACGGACTGGAAGCGCACCAGCGCGTCGTTCAGCGACTCCTCGCCGTAGAAGTACTGGCCCACCAGGAAGTGGAGCTCGTCGGCGTTCTCGGGCGGGTAGACCTCGGGCGGGTACTCCGAGACCTTCAGGAGCACCGAGGGATCGTTGCCGGTCGCGCGCGCGATGCGGAGCAGATAGCTCAGCGTCTTCAGGTACTTCGGGTGCGCCTGGCCGGCGTCCACGATCGTCTCGAAGCGCGTGAACGCGGACTGGTACAGGCCGAGCTGGAACAGCGCGACCCCCAGATCGAACTGCGCATTCTGGACGATGGGGTTGGCCGCATCGCCCTGGAGCACGATCTCGTTGAACTTCAGAGCGGCAGAGAGATACTCTTCGCTCTGCATGAGCGCCGCCCCCTCGCTCGCCCATTTCTGGAGCGCGGCGTCCGTGACCGTCGTCTCCGGAGGGAGCACGAGGGGCTCGTCCTCCGCACGGGCAGCGGGCGCGAGCGACGCGGTGGAGAGCGCCACGAGGATGGCGGGAGCGGCAGACAGGACACGACGCATAAGGTTCAAGGCGGCACTCCGGGCGAGGCAAACCGCGGTGCCCGACCTTATATCGCTGGGCAGAGAGCATGGTCAAGGCGGCCCTTGGCCGGCTCGGAACGACAGACGAGGTTGAGATGCGGTTCATGACGGTGTGCGGCGTGCAGGCGGTGTTGGTGACGGTCGGGTTCAGCATGCTGGGAGCGGCCTGCGGAGACGACGCGAAGGGTGAGCCGGCCCCGGTCGACTGCAATCCGGGCGTCGGCGGGAAGCCGGTCGGCTGCGTCTTCGGAACGCTGGTCGACACGAAGGGGAAGCCCCTTTCCGGGGTCAAGGTGTCGGCCTGCACCGACGTCGAGTGCATCCGCGCCGACACCGCGGCCGACGGGACCTACGACATCCAGGGCCTGCAGGTGGCCGCGCACCACATCGAGGTGCTGGGCGATCCGAAGGGCGTCGCGACCATGGTCTGGTGGCAGGCGGTGCCGGCGGGCGTGCAGTCGCGCCTGAAGGAGCCGGTCGTGCTGCAGCCGCTGGCGGGGATCACCAAGGTGCCGTGGCTGCCCGACGACGGCGGCACGGTGACGCTCGCCGACGGTCGGCTCGAGCTCACCGCCGAGCCGGGCACGCTCAAGTACGCGGCCGGCACGGTCGCGGCCGACAAGGCCGTCCTGGCCATCGAGCTCGACATCGACGACATCCCGCCCTACGACATCGAGCCTTGGAAGGGGAAGGAGTCGAAGTCGATGGCCTTCGTCGTGAACCCGTTCCCGCTGAAGGCCAGCGCGCCCATCAAGGTGAAGGTGCTGGGCGAGACCGGGGTCGCGGCCGGCACGCCGTACACCTTGTATGTGGCCGACCCGGTCTTCGGGAACCTCGAGCGCGCCGGCATCCTGACCGCCGACGGGTCGGGCGCGCTCGTGTCGGAGTCGGGCATGACGCTCCAGGATCTGACGACGCTGGTCATCGTCCCGAACTGATTCCCGAGCGGCGGCGAGGGGCGTCCGCTCCGATCGCCGGTTGACAGGGCGGCGGACGGCCGTGACAATGCCGCTCCGGCAAGGTGGTCTTTCGGCATGATGCGCTCAGTCCTTACAGGTGTGTTCTTCGCGCTCGTCGCGACCGCATCGGCGTGCGACGACAAGGAAGACTTCTTCCATGACTGCCCGCTGTCGCAGACCATCATCACGGCCTGCGCCGAAGAGCAGGAGAACGCCGACATCACCTGCGCCGTGAAGGCGCACCCGATGTGCGACGAGGGCGTGTGCGCCAAGTTCCGCGGCAGCGAGAGCTTCTGCTCGCGCGTGTGCAGCGAGACCGTGGCCTGCCCGACCGGCTCGAGCTGCCAGCCCTACCTCGACTACGCCTTCTGCGTGCCGGACGAGGTCCTGAACCCGACGGTTGCTCCCTGACGACGCCTCGGGTCCGACGATCAGATCTCGCGCGTGACCTCCACCACGAGGTCGCGCAGCCACTTGTGGGCCGGGTCGCGTTGCGTCCGCTCGTGCCACATGACGTGGATGGCGAAGCGCGGCAGCGCCAGCGGCGGCTCGTAGATCGCCAGCGGCAGGCGCTCGGCGAAGGCCTTGGCCAGGCGCTCCGCGATGGTCACGATGAGGTCCGACGAGGCGACCGCCCACGGCGCCACGAGGAAGTGCTGGACCATGAGCGCCACCCGGCGCTGCATCCCGCGCTCGGCCAGCGCGTCGTCGACCGCGCCGCCGGGCGTGCCGCGCGGCGCGACGAAGGCGTGGGGCAGGGCGATGTAGGTCTCGAGATCGAGGCGCTCGCCGATCCGTGGGTGGCCGCGGCGCGCGACGCACACGAAGCGGTCGCGGAAGATGCGCCGGTCGCGGATGCCGGCGGCGGTCGGCCGGGGTGGCGGCTTGCCGCCGGTGCGCACGCCGTCGGGCGGGCCCATGGCGAGGTCGCACTCGCCGCTGGCCAGGCTCTCGGCGACGGGCTTGCCGCCGAAGTCGCGCACGACCAGATCGATGCCGGGCGCCTCCGCGCCGAGGCGGGCGAGCAGCGGCGGCAGGACGACCAGCTGGCCGTAGTCGGCGGTGGCGATGGTGAATCGCTTCTTGGCGGTCCGCGGGGCGAAGGCTTCGGGCGGGGCGAGCGCGCCGCGCAGCGCCGCCAGCGCCGCGGCCAGCGGACCGGCCAGCGCGTCGGCCCGCGGCGTGAGCACCAGCGCCTGGCGATCGCGCACCAGCAGCGGGTCGCCCAGCAGCGTGCGCAGGCGCGCCAGCGCGTGGCTGCAGGCCGACTGCGACACGCCGAGGACGGCCGCGGCGCGCGTGACGTGGCGCTCGCGGAGCAGCGCGTCGAGCACGACCAGGAGGTTCATATCGAGGGCGGCGAGGTTCGGCTCGTCATGCGCACCATGCATGATGGAAGTGATAGCAATGCATTGGCCGCATGGCGAGGGCGGCGCTAGGTTCCCGCTCGCGGCACGAAGCCGACGGAGGAACCAGCATGTACGTCATCACCGGAGTCACGGGTCATACGGGTAAGGTCGCGGCCGAGGCGCTGCTCGCGCGCGGCGAGAAGGTGCGCGTCGTGGTGCGCGACGCGAAGAAGGGCGAGGCCTTCGCCCAGAAGGGCGCCGAGGTGGCGGTGGCCGATCTCGGCGACGCGGCCGCGCTCACGAAGGCGCTGGCCGGCGCCAAGGGCGCCTACCTGCTGCTGCCGCCCAACATGGCCGCGGCCGACTTCCTCGCGTTCCAGCGCGCCACGGCCGAGTCGATCGCCAGCGCCGTCCACGCCGCGCGCGTGCCGCACGTGGTGCTCTTGTCGTCGATCGGCGCCGACAAGCCCTCGGGCAACGGGCCCATCGCCGGGCTCTACTGGCTGGAGCACGCCATCAACGCCAACGGCGGCACGGCGCTCACGGCCATCCGCGCCGGCTACTTCATGGAGAACATCGGCGGCTCGCTCGGCGCGCTGGCGCACGGGCAGCTGCCGAGCTTCTTCCCGGCCGACTGGCCGATGGAGGCCGTCGCCACGAAGGACATCGGCGAGCTCGCGGCGAGCCTGCTCCTGGAGGGCGGCAAGGGCTTCAGCGTGGTCGAGCTGTCGAGCCCGCTCAGCCACAACCAGATCGCCGACGCCATCGGCCGCATCACCGGCAAGCGCCCGGTCGTCGCGGTGTACCCGGCCGAGGCGCAGGCCCAGACGCTCCAGGGCTACGGCCTGCCGGCGCAGATCTCGGGGCTCTACCAGGAGATGACCATCGGCTTCCTGAGCGGCCACATCACCAAGGTCCCGGGCGCGCGCCACATCGCGGGCAAGACGCCCGTCGACGACGTGCTGCGCGGGCTCCTCGGCGCACGCCGGCTCGAGGGTCCACGCCGACGAGATCGACGTCAAGCGGCTACGTAGCTCGCGCAGAGCTACGTAGCCGCCTCGTCGCGGCCGCCTCGCGGGTGGCGCCTCGACGCCGCCGACCCCATGGAACTCCTCGGAAACAGGGCTCGCACCCTCCCGCGGGGCTTGGCACCGGGCTTGCTCGGCCTCCGCCGGCGCTGACGACACGGCGCCAAGGAGACTCCCGTGAAGACTATTCCGCCCGCATCCTGCCCCTCTCGCTCGGCGCCCTCGTCCTGCTCCTCAGCACGCGCCCACCTCCACCACACGCGGGAATCCAATGAGTGCAACAGCATCGACGGCGGCCCTTGAGCAGCTTCGAGCCCAGAGATGCTGCGCCCGGGCCTGCTACAACAAGACGTGCAAGAAGGTGGAGTGGGACTGTTACAGGCCTGCATCGACGAGAAGGAGCTGAGCGTACGATCTGCCCTGAAGGCATGGAGCTGTCCCACTGGGTGGCAGGTAGGGATGTGCTACCCGCGTGCCCGGAGGGCTCTACTCGGACCGAGGCCTCTTGTGCCGGTCGTGTGCCAATGGCGGCGAGCCCGACCACAACGGCTCCTGCCCCACGACTCAGAGCCAACCCGTCATGGTCACGCCTGGCCTCTACGAGTGGTCGCCGCCAGGCGCACCTGCGACCTCGTCTTCGCGCGCCGCTTACGGAGTCCGTGCCACCTGTGCTCCGGGCCGCAGCCTCTTGTCGCACTGCGATCGCGACCTCTGAGTCGAAGAGCCCTCGGCGGCCCCACCACTGTCACGGGTCTCCCTGCCCGCTCGCCCCACCGAGTCGGTGCGATGACTGTGTCTCTCGTCTCCGCGCGAGGCTTCGAACCGACGTTTCGCGAGCCCTCCGCGGCCGCATCGGCCCCTCCGGGGCACGCACCGGCGAGGAATCCCATGCGACTGATGATTGCCCTGCTCGCCCGCTCGGCCTCGCTGCCAACGCCTGCGGCGAGAAGGCCGCCGGCGCCCGCCGAGCCGACCGCCTCGACCACCACCGCGCCGACAAGGCGCCGGCTCCGACGCGGGCGCCGGAGCCTGCGAAGGCGCGTCCGCCGCCGATGCCGCGGCCGCGCCGCCGTCGACCGGCTGGCCGAGATCACGAAGGCGCTCGCGGCGTACTCGGCCGGCGACTACGAGCAGGCGTTCGCGGCGATGGCCGACAGCGTCGTAGTGGACCGGCTCGGAACCCGCTCGTCGAGGAGCCGATCCGCGGCAAGGCGGCCCTCATCCAGTTCCACCACGGGATCGAGAGGGCATGCAGCACGTCGCGTTCAAGGCGTCGCGCGTCGTCGACATGGGCGTGCTCGTCGCCGTCGAGGCGACCTGGAGCGCGACCGCGGGCGTCATCGGAACCGCCAGCCGGTGGACAAGGCGGTCGCGGTCGACTGCGCCTTCCTCCTCCACTACGGCGCCGACGGCAAGGTCGACCAGGCGTGGAGCGTCTTCGACGCCGCATCGCTCTTGACCCAGCTGAACCTCGTGCCCGGCATCGCGGCCCGCGGTCCTCGCCGAGACGACCGAGCTCGTGAAGGGCCCCTCGACCCGGCGAACGCCGAGCTCTACAAGACCCACACCGAGAAGCTCGACGCGACGACGGTCCGAGGCGTTCTTCGACGCCGTGGCCGCCGACGACCTCGCGCGGGTCGACGGGTCGCGACCGGCCAGACCCCCAGGGCAAGCCCGCCAACGTCGCCGCGATGCGGAAGGGCTCGGCGACATGGGCGCCTTCGATCACCGTCGACGAGCTCGCCGGCGCAGGCGACTGGATCGTCGCGGTCCAGACCGTGAGCTTCACGCAGGGCGGCATGGGCGACATCCGGGGAGCAGCGGAAGTGTCACGCTGCCGACGATCGCGTTCGCGCGCTTCGAGGGCGGCAAGATGAAGCGCGCTACGCGAGCTACGCCGACAAGGCCTCGGCCGGCTCGAGCAGCTCGGCGCGGTGCCGGGCGGCGCGGCGCCGAAGCCGGAGGGTCCGCACGGCGCCATGAGCGGCGCGCGCCGGTCACGGCGCGGACGCCTCGCACGAGCCTCGTCGGCGCGACCGGCCCCGCCGGCACCATCTCCGGCATCCTGGACCTGGGCTTCTCCAACATCGCAGGGAGTTCGGATCGAGGGCGGCAAGGCGCAGCTCGTCAGGCTGCCCCGTGCATGAGCGGCATGCAATGCATTGGCCATGGCGAGGGCGACGCTAGGTTCCCGCTCGCGGCACGAAGCCGACGGAGGAACCTGGCATGTACGTCATCACCGGAGTCACGGGTCATCGGGCAAGGTCGCGGCCGAGGCGCTGCTGGCGCGCGGCGAGAAGGTGCGCGTCGTGGTGCGCGACGCGACAAGGGCGAAGACCTTCGCCGAGAAGGGCGCCGAGGTGGCGGTGGCCGATCTCGGCGACGCAGCCGCCTCACGAACGCCTGACCGGCGCGAAGGGCGCCTACCTGCTCCTGCCGCCGAACATGGCCGCGGCCGACTTCCTCGGCTTCCAGCGCGCCACGGCCGAGTCGATCGCCAGCGCCGTCCACGCCGCGCGCGTGCCGCACGTGGTGCTCTTGTCGTCGATCGGCGCCGACAAGCCCTCGGGCAACGGGCCCATCGCCGGCCTCCATCGCCTGGAGCAGGCGATCAACGCCAACGGCGGCACCGCGCTCACGGCCATCCGCGCCGGCTACTTCATGGAGAACATCGGCGGCTCGCTCGGCGCGCTGGCGCACGGGCGCTTGCCGAGCTTCTTCCCGGCCGACTGGCCGATGGAAGCCGTCGCCACGAAGGACATCGGCGAGCTGCGGCGAGCCTGCTCCTGGAGGGCGGCAAGGGCTCAGCGTGGTCGAGCTGTCAGCCGCTCAACGGATCGCCGACGCCATCGGCCGCATCACCGGCAAGCGCCGGTCGTCGCGGTGTACCCGGCCGAGGCGCAGGCCCAGACGCTCCAGGGCTACGGCCTGCCGGCGCGATCTCGGGCTCTACCAGGAATGACCATCGGCTTCCTGAGCGGCCACATCACCAAGGTCCAGGCGCGCGCCACATCGCGGGCAAGACGCCCGTCGACGACGTGCTGAGGGCCTCCTCGGCGCTGGCGCGGACAGGGCGCCGCCGTGCGCGAAGCCCATGGCGGCGTCGGGTCTGGGCCAGACGCACGCCGATGAGGACCAGGCCGCACGCCGGCGCCAGTCTCCCAGCCGGTGCTCGCCCAGGGCGCCCAAGCGAGGGCCGCGGTGGCGACCGGCTGGAGGTTCGTGAAGATGGCGACGCGCGAGGCCTCGACGCGCGCCAGCGCCGAGTTCCAGAGGATGTACGACACGACCGAGGTCAGGACGACCAGGTAGGCGAGCCCGGCCCAGGCGCCGGGCGACGCCTGGCCGGCGCGTCGAAGTCCACGAACAGCGCGCCCGGCAGGGCCAGAGGCCGCCGGCGATCATCGACCAGGCGGCGGTGCGGAGGCCGCCGTAGACGGCCGAGACGCGGCGCGCCTCGAGGGTCCAGACGACCCACGCCAGCACCGCGCCGAGGATGGCCAGGTCGCCGAGCCGGTGGCCGCCGCCGAGCTGCGAGCTGTCGCCGAGCGCCAGCAGCAGGAGCACCCCGATGAAGGCGACGGCGGCGCCGATCGAGGCGGCGCGGCCGCGAGCGCTCGCGGCCGAGCGCCAGCGACGCGGTACACGCCGACGGCGTTAGCGCGTAGAGGAGCGACGCGTGCGTCGCGTTCGACTGCTTCACCCCAGAGGAAGAGCCCTGGTTGAGCAGCCCGGCGCACGGGCCGGTGAGGAAGGCCAGCCGGTCGCCCGGCCAGGGCAGCTTCGGGCCGGGCGTCAGGCGCAGCAGCACGGCGAAGATGAGCGCCGCGCTGACGAGGCGCATGACGCCGAGCGCCAGCGGATCCATCGTGCGCGTGGCCTCGCGCGCCACGAGGTGGGTGCCGGCCGAGAGCAGCGTGTGGCCGATCATCACCGCCAGGATGGCGCCCGGCAGCGGTGCATCGCGCGCGGCGATCGGCGCCGGTCGCGGCTCGCTCAGGGCGCCTCGACGAGCGTGGCGACCCCCTGGCCGACGCCGACGCACAGCGTGGCGAGGCCGCGCTTCTTGCCGTGGCGCCGGAGCGCGTGGCACAGCGTCGCGATGATGCGAGCGCCCGACATGCCGAGCGGATGGCCGAGCGCGATGGCGCCGCCGTGCACGTTGACGCGCTCGGGGTCGAGGCCGAGCTCGCGCACGACCGCCAGCGACTGGGCCGCGAAGGCCTCGTTGAGCTCGATGAGCTCGAGGTCGGCCGCGCTCCAGCCGGCGCGGCCGAGCGCCTTCAGCGTGGCCGGCACCGGGCCGATGCCCATGACGCGCGGGTCGACGCCGGCCTCGGCCATGGCCACGAGGCGCGCCATCGGCTGGAGGCCGTGGCGCTTCACGGCCGCGTCGGAGGCGACCAGCAGCGCGGCGGCGCCGTCGTTGAGCGTCGAGCTGTTGCCGGCCGTGACCGTGCCGCCCTTTCGGAAGGCCGGCCCGAGCTTGGCCAGCGCCTCCAGCGTGGTGTCGGCGCGCGGGCCCTCGTCCTTGGCGACGACGGTCGACTCGCCCTTCCTGCCGGGGATGGCGACCGGCGTGATCTCCGCGTCGAAGGCGCCCGCGGCGGCCGCGGCCACGGCCTTCTGGTGCGACGCCAGCGCGAAGCGGTCCTGGTCCTCGCGGCTCAGGCCGTGGCGCTCAGCCAGGTTCTCGGCCGTCTCGCCCATGGCCTCGAGCGGGAAGCGCGCCTCGAGGCGCGGGTTCGGGTAGCGCCAGCCGAGCGCCGTGTCGTAGGCGGTGATGTTGCCCGACATGGGCTTGCCGCTGACGTTCTTCGGCAGCGAGTAGGGGGCGCGCGACATCGACTCGACGCCGCCGGCCAGCACCAGGTCGGCGTCGCCGGCCAGGATGGTGCGGGCCGCCGTGTGGATGGCGGTGAGGCCCGAGGCGCACAGGCGGTTCACGGTGTGGGCCGGCAGCGCGTCGGGGAAGCCGGCGATGAGCAGCGCCATGCGCGCCACGTTGCGGTTGTCCTCGCCGGCCTGGTTGGCGCAGCCGGCGATGACCTCGTCGAGCGCGGCCGGATCGAGGCCGGCCTGGGTGACGACCGCGCCCAGCGCGTGGGCCAGGAGGTCGTCGGGGCGCACCGCCGAGAGCGCGCCGCCGAGCTTGCCGATGGGGGTTCGAAGTGGATTGCAGAGCCAGACCGCCATGAGGTCCCTCGTTGAAATTTTGCTCGCGTCGTCTATGGTGCCCGACGCGGCGCGTCAATGCGCCAGAAGCCTCGGAGCGACCATGGCGCGTCTCACGGTTCAGAACATCCGCGAGCTCAAGCAGAAGGGCGAGCCCATCGCGATGGTGACCGCGTACGACGCGACCTTCGCGCGCCTCATCGACACGGCCGGCGCCGACATGCTGCTGGTCGGCGACTCGCTGGGCATGGTGGTGCAGGGGCACCAGTCGACGCTGCCGGTCACCATGGATCACATGGTCTACCACACGCAGATGGTGGTGCGCGGGTCGCAGCGGGCCATGGTGGTGGCCGACATGCCGTTCATGTCGTACCAGCCGTCGGTCGAGCTGGCGCTGAAGAACGCCGGGCGCCTGGTGGCCCAGGGCGGCGCCACCGCGGTGAAGCTCGAGGGCGGGGTGCGGGTCATCCCGGCGGTGCGCGCGCTGGTCGAGGCCGGCATCCCGGTGGTCGGGCACCTCGGGCTCACGCCGCAGTCGGTGAACGCGCTGGGTGGCTTCCGCGTGCAGGGCCGGAGCGAGAAGGCCGCGGCGCGCCTCATCGAGGACGCGCTGCTCCTCGAGGACGCCGGCGCCTTCGGCATCGTGCTCGAGACCATCCCGGCCGAGCTCGCCAAGACCGTCACCGAGCGCATCGGCATCGCCACCATCGGCATCGGCGCCGGCGTCCACTGCGACGGCCAGGTGCTGGTGAGCTACGACCTGCTCGGCCTCTTCGATCAGATGGCTCCGAAGTTCGTCAAGAAGTACGACGACCTGGCCGCCCGGACCCGCGACGCGGTGAGGACCTACGTGCAGGACGTGAAGCAGCGGACCTACCCCGGCGACGAGCACAGCTTTCACCGAGCGGCGGCGCGCCCGCGCTTTGGTCAAGGGCTTGACCATGGAACTCATCACCGACAAGGCGGCCATGCGGGCCTGGTCGCGCGAGCGCCACGCGCGCGGTGTGCGCATCGGCTTCGTGCCGACCATGGGCGCGCTGCACGCCGGCCACCTGGCGCTGGTCGAGCTGGCGCAGCGGCACGCCGACGAGGTGGTCGTCTCGATCTACGTGAACCCGACCCAGTTCGATCGGCGCGACGACTTCGAGCGCTACCCGCGCACGGTCGCCGCCGATCAGTCGGCGCTGTCGAAGACGCCGTGCAAGGCCGTGTTCGCGCCGACCGACCTCTACAACCCGGACCACATGACCTGGGTCGAGGTGCCGGCCCTGTCGGCCCACCTGTGCGGCGCGTATCGCCCCGGCCACTTCCGCGGCGTGGCCACCATCGTCACCAAGTTCTTCTCGATCGTGACGCCCGACGTCGCCGTCTTCGGCGACAAGGACTACCAGCAGCGGCGCGTCATCGAGCGCATGGTGAGCGACCTCGATCTGCCCATCACCATCGTCCCCGGCCCGACCACGCGCGAGCCCGACGGCCTGGCCATGAGCTCGCGCAACACGCGCCTCACGGCCGAGTGGCGCGCCGCCGCGGTGTCGATCCCGCGCGCGCTGTTCGACGCGCGCGACCGCTTCACGGCCGGCGAGCACAAGGTCGGCGCGCTGCGGCGGCCGATCGTCCTTGCCTTCGCCCAGACCGGCGGCATCGTCGACTACGTGGCCATCGTCGACGACGCGACGCTCACGCCCATGAGCGACGACCAGCGCATCGATCGCCCGGCGGTGCTGGCGGTCGCGGTGTTCTTCGGCGGCGTGCGCCTCATCGACAACGTGCGCCTCGATCCCTGAGCGCGCGGGCGTCGATCGCGCGCGAGCGCGTCAGGGGAAGACGCGCGTCCAGGCGCCGTCGCGGCTCTTCGGGCGCACGAACGCGCCGTCGTCGGTGAAGGCGTAGGCGCGCGCGCCGAGGTCGACGACGCCGTGCACGGCGCCGACGCCGATCGCGCCGGCCAGGCCGTTCGGGAAGCGCGGCTTGGGCAGGCTGCCGGCGGCGCGCTTCCACTGGCGGCCGTCGCGGCTCGACTGCCACGACAGCGCAGGGCCCTTCACGTGCGGCCGCACGATGAGGAGGTCGGGGCCGCGCGCGACGATGGCGATGATGCCCGAGCCGACGTCCGGCGCCTGTTCGTCGGGTCGGAACGGCGCCTCGACCTTGGCGAAGTCGAGCGTGCCCGGCGCCGCGCGCCACAGGTTGCCGCCGTGGCTCGCGCCGCCGTTCGCGCACACGCCGGTGAGCGCCCACAGCGCCCCGTCGGCGGTCTCGGCCAGGCCGACGACGCCCATGGCCTCGTCGCGCGCGAGCTCGAGCCGGAGCAGCGGCCCGCCCAGCGGCGACAGCCACAGCGCGCCGCGCGACTGCGCCTCGTCGCAGCCGCCGGCGCCGTCACCGACGAGCAGCGCGCCGCCCTTGGTCGCGATCAGCGCCGCTACGTTGCGCGTCGGGCGGACCTCGCCGGTCGTGAGGTCCACAACCATGGTTGTGCGAGTGGGCTCGGCCTCGTAGCCGCACGGTCCGCCGCGCTCGAAGACGACGCGGCCGGGGCGGCCGCCGTCGCGCGGGTTCCGGTCCCAGCCGGCCGCCGGCTTGCCCGGCTCGGCCGTCCAGCAGGCCTTGCCGCCCGGCGGCGGCTCGGCCGGGTAGGTGGGCGCGGTGGTGAGGCGCACCTGCGCGAGCGTGGCCGGGTCGAGCGCCACCAGCCCGCCGGTGCCACCGAAGACGAGGCGCCCGTCGGGTAGCGCCACGCGCGCGCGGTAGTCGACGGCGGGATCGACAAGGATCTGGACCAACCTGGCCGGCGCCTTCCGGTCCGCGCAGTCGGCCGTCGCGAGGGCCCCGTCGGTCGCGACCAAGGTCACGGCCCCCGCACCTGCAACCGGGGCCTGCGCCGCGAAGATCTCGAAGGCCGCGCCCTTCGGCAGCGCCGCGCGCACCGCCTTGGCGCTGCACGGCGGCGGTGACGGGGCGGCGAAGAGCAGGGCGAGGGGGAGGGCGGCGCTGAGCATGCCTCGTCACTACCGGGGACGGCGCCGATTTCCAAGCCGCGGAACGTCCGGCAGGGGTCGGGGCTACCCGCACGCGGCGCTTTCGGGTAAGGCTCGCGCATGCGCGCGATCATCGTCAGCGAGTTCGTGACCCTCGACGGCGTGATGGAGGCCCCCGGCGGTGAGCAGGGCCATCCTCATAGCGGCTGGGTCTTCGACTTCATGGGCCCCGAGCAGCTCACGTGGAAGCTCGCCGAGACGCTCGCCGCCGAGTCGCTGCTCATCGGGCGCGTCACCTACGAGTCGTTCGCGGGCGCATGGCCGACGCGCAGCGGCGAGTTCGCCGACAAGATGAACGCCATGCCGAAGCACGTCGTCTCGACGACGCTCGGCGAGCCGACCTGGAACAACTGCCACGTCATCCGCGCCGACGTCCCGAACGCCGTCCGCGCGCTGCGCGCCGGCGACGGCGGCCCGATCCTGGTGGCCGGCAGCCGCACGCTGGTCCACACGCTGATGGCTCACGACCTGGTCGACGAGTACCGGCTCATGGTCTTCCCGGTCGTGCTCGGCAGCGGTCGACGCCTGTTCCCCGAGTCGCCGGACAAGCTCGTCCTGCGCCTCACCGGCAGCCGCGTCTTCGCCACCGGCGTCGCCGTCCAGACCTACGTCCCGGCCTCGCGCGCGAGCGCCTAGCCTGCGGCGTCAGCCCGGGACGAACGCCTTGATGAGCGTCGCCAGGTCGTCCGGGTCGGGGCTCTCGAAGCGCAGCTTCTCGCCGGTGATGGGGTGCACGAAGCCGAGCACGGCCGCGTGTAGCGCCAGCCGCGGCATGGCCCGCCCGGCCGCCTCTTCCTGGGCGATGACGGTCGTCCTCAGGTCGCGGCGCGAGCGCTTGTTGTCGACCCCGTACGCCGGGTCGGCGACGATGGGGTAGCCCATCTCGCTGAGATGCACGCGGATCTGGTGCGTGCGCCCGGTCTCGAGGCGGCACTCGACCAGCGCCAGCGCGTGCCCGCGCGCCAGCACCTTCCAGTGGGTGACGGCGCGCTTGCCGGCGCCGCGTCCGACCGGCAGCGAGGCGAAGCGCTTCCGGTCCTTCGGGTGGCGACCGAGCTCGGACACCTTCGTGCCCTCGTCGGCGAGCCGCGTGCCGTAGACCACCGCGCGGTAGCGGCGCTCGATGTCGTGGGCCGCGAACAGGCTCTGCAGGCCGCGCATCGTCGCGTCGTCGAAGGCCACCACCAGCAAGCCGGAGGTGTCCTTGTCGATGCGGTGGACGATGCCCGGCCGCTCCTCCTCGTCGATCTCGAGCGCGACCTCCTCCTCGCGCGCCCAGTGGAGCAGCGCGTTGACGAGGGTGCCCGAGCGATGGCCGGCGGCCGGGTGCACCACCAGGCCGGCCGGCTTGTCGATGATGGCCAGGTGCTCGTCCTGCCACACCACGCGCAGCGGGATGTCCTCGGTTCGGGGGCGCCGCGGTCATCCTCGACGGACGGCGCGATGGCGACCTCGTCGCCTTCGCGCAGCATGATGCCGGCCTTCGTCGCCGGCACCCCCGACACGGTCACGCGGCCGTCGTCGACGGCGCGCGTGACCCAGCTGCGTGAGCGCTCCGGGAGGCGCGTCGCGAGCCAGCGATCGAGTCGCTGGCCCACGTCTTCGACATCTACGCGCCAGGAGGTCATGCGCTCAGAACTTGTAGAGGTCGGAGAGGTCGGCGATGTCGTCGATGTCCATCCAGTTGTCGTGGATGTACTGCACGGCGACCTTGGTCCCGCTGCTCTCGATCAGGTGATTGATGAGCTGCGGCAGCGACCACTTGGCAACCTCGACGCCGTCCTTCTCGAGCTTCGCCAGCGCGTCGGCGAGCAGCTTCGAGCCCGCCTGCGAGAAGCCGGCGAGGCCGATCCACTCGCCCGACACGTCGGCCTGGTCGAGGTGATCGTCGATGCGCACGAGGGTGTAGTCGATGTCCTTCATCGGCACCACCGGGGCCACGCCCTCGGTGCGGGCCGGCGTGACGCGCGCCCAGTCGATCGACTTCCGCGCCTTGTGCTGCGGCGCCTTGTAGTCGACGACGACGGTGACGTCGGCCTTCGACTTCAGCAGGTTGTCGATGATGAACGGGCGCACGACGACGTCGCCGTAGCCGATGACCACCGGGCCGTCGATGACCTTCTTGGCGACGAGCAGCGAGCCGACCTCACCGGTCGCCTCCCACTTGTCGTTGTGCTTGTACTTCACCGACGTGACGTTGAAGGCCTCGGGCTTGTAGCCGGTGACGACGGTGATGTCGCGCACGCCGCCCTGGCGGATGGCCTGCACCGCGTGCTGGAGCACCGGGCGACCCTCGACCTCGAGCATGGCCTTGGGCTTGTCGTCGGTGAGGTTGCCGAAGTTCGTGCCCTTGCTGGCCGCGAGCAGGATGGCCTTGGCCGACGCCGTGGTCTTCGGGAGGTAGAGCTTCTCCCAGGTCTCGTACTCTTCCATGCCCTGGAGGCGGAAGATCTCCTCGACGGTCGGGAGCTCCTTCTCGATGGCGGCGAGCGACTGATGCTTCATCAGGTGCGCGCTCATCTCCTTCATCGAGCGGATGGCGGCGCGGAGGTTGTGGTTCGCCCAGATCACCAGCGAGATGCCGGCCTTCCGGAACTCCTCGGTGGGCGTCGCGTAGTACTTGGTCGGCACGATCACGACGGGGAGGCGGTTGCCCCACTCCTTCATGAACGCGAAGATCTCGTCGGCGACGCCGAGCTTCGAGTGCACCAGCACCGCATCGGCGCCGGCCAGGCGGTACGCCTCGCAGCGCTTGAGCGCCTCTTCCATGCCCCAGCCGGCGATGAACGCCTCGGTGCGCGCGACGATGCAGAAGTCGGCGTCCTTGGCGGCGTCCTTGCCCGCCTTGATCTTGCCGGCGAACTCATCGACGTCGGCCAGCGGCTGCGCCTCGCCCTTGATGAACGAGTTCGTCTTCGGGAAGATCTTGTCCTCGATGCAGGCCGCGGCGACGCCGCGCTGCTCGAGCTTCTGCACCAGCCGGCGCATGTTGTTGAAGTTGCCGTAGCCGGTGTCGGCGTCGAGCAGGATGGGGACCGTGGTCTGGTCGGCCATGAACTCGAGGACCTCGAGGACCTGGGTCCACGACGCCTCGTTGTTGTCGCGCACGCCCATGGCGGCCGAGATGGAGAGGCCGGATCCCCAGATGCCCTTGAAGCCGGCTTCTTCGACGATCTTGGCCGACAGCCCGTTGTGGGCCTCGCAGATGAACTCCAGCTCGGGAGAGGCCAGCATCTGCTTGAACTGAGTGGTCTTCTTCATGTTGATCCTCGCGCCTTCGGAGCGGGGTTAGCACGCGCCGCACGCCGACCGGACGACCGCCCGGGCCAGCGGAGCGCGCTTGCTACACCAGCGGATCGCGCTCCGCAATTCGGAGGTTGCTTCGCACCGCATGCGAATTGTGCTTCGCAGTCGCGCGCTCTATGGTCCGCGTCCGATGGCCGACGCCGCTCCGCCCGATCCCCACGCCGCGTTGCGCGGCCTGCCGCGCGTCGACGCGCTGGCCGACGGGCTCGCCGACACGGGCCTCGCGCACGCGCTCCGGTCGCGGCCGCGCGCGCCGCGCAGGCGAGGTGCGCGCCGCGCGCAGCGGCGAGGCGATCAGCGAGGCCGACCTCGGCGACCCTGATCAGCGCGGGCGCGCGCGTGGCTCGTCCTTTGCGCAGACGGCCGCGGCTCCGGCGCGTGCTCAACGCGACCGGCGTCATCGTGCACCTGAACCTCGGCCAGGCGCTGCCAGCGGACGCGCTGCATGCCGCGGCCGGCCAGCTGCGGCAGCGCTCGATACGACCTCGCGGCCGGCGCGCGCGGCAGCCGCCGCGGGTAGTCGAGCCGCTGCTCCTCAACGAGCTCTTCGAGGCGCCGACGACTGCGCCGCGCTGATCGCGAACAACAGCACTGGCAGCCTTGATGCTGGCGCTCGCCAGCCCTCGTCGTCGGCGACCGCCGCGGGGTCGTCGCGTCGCGCGGCAGGAAGCTCGTCGAGATCAACGGCTCGTTCCGGATCCCGACGTGCTCGCGACCTCGGGCTGACGCTCGTGGTCAACACCACCAACAAGACGCGCGCCGACGACTACGCGCGCGCCGTCACCTCGCACGGCGGCGCTCACTCCGCGTGCACCGTCGAACTACCGCATGACCGGGTTCGTGGCGCGGCCGACCGCGCCCGGGCTGGTCGCGGTGGCGCGCGCGGCCTGCGTCCCGTTGGTGATCGACCTCGGCGGCGACGCGCCCGGCGCGCTGCCGCCGGCGCTCGTGCCGGCGCCGGGCGCGCCGCCCGTGCCCTGGTCGCCGGCGCCGACCTGGTCTGCTTCTCGGGCGACAAGCTCCTCCGGCGGGCCCGCAGTGCAGGGCGTGGTCATCGGCCGCGCGGCCATCGTCGAGGCCATGGCCCGGCACCCGCTCATGCGCGCGCTGAGGGCCCGACAAGCTGGCGCTCGGCGCGCTCGAGGCGAACTGGCTGCGCGCGTGCGCGACGGCAGGCCAGGCGCGTCCCCGTCCATGCCATGATCCACCTGCGCACGACCGATCAACTGCACGCGCGCAACGCGCCCGGCCGAGCGCCTCGGCCGAGACGCCCGGCCTATCGGACAGCCGATCCATCGGCGGAGGCTCTCATCCGGACGTGACGCTCGCCGGCTGGGGCGTCGCGATCCCGGACGCGCCGGTCGAGCTGGCGGCGGCGCTCCGGCGGGCCGAGCCGCCGGTGGTCGCGGTGACCCAGGGTGGGGCGCTCGTCCTGGCGCTGCGGCCCATCGCCGAGGACGAGGACGACATCCTGGCGGCGGCCGTGAACCACGCCCTTGACAGCCTGGGGCGCCCTCGCTAAGTACCGCCGCCCTGCGGTCTCAGCCGCAGCATCAGAAGTTCACGCCTCGAGCCCTGGGTGCCGAGGAGACAGGAGCCCTTCGAATGGCCATCAAGCTTCGCCTCGCGCGCTACGGCACGCACAAGAAGCCCTTCTATCGCCTCGTCGCCGCCGACTCGGCCGCCCGCCGTGACGGTCGCTTCCTCGAGCAGGTCGGCACCTACGATCCGCGCCACGAGCCGCCCATGGTCTCGCTGGACCGCGAGCGCATCAAGTACTGGCAGAGCGTCGGCGCCACGCCGTCGGACACCGTCCACACGCTCCTCAAGCAGTTCATGAACGCGCAGGACACGGCCTTCCGCCCGTCCATGCCGAAGAAGAAGGCCCCCGCGGCGCCCCCGGCTGGGCACTGATGGAAGCCCTTCTCGAGTACGTCGGTAAGCTCCTCGTCGAGCACCCCGACGACTTCAAGGTCGAGAAGCGCGTCGAGGGCGACACCGACGGCTACTATCTCACCGTCCATCCCGACGACTTCGGGCAGGTGATCGGCCGTCAGGGCCGCACCGCGCGCGCTCTCCGCGCCATCGCCCGGGCCGCGGCCGCCAAGCACGGCCGCCGCGCGCAGGTCGAGATCGTCGAGTGACGACTCCGGCGCCGATCACAGTCAGCAGGCCCTGACTTGATCGACCTCCTGTTGATCGGCGTCGTCGCGAAGGCGCACGGCCTCCGAGGCGAGCTCGTCGTGGTCCCGTTCCACGCCGACTCGCCGCTTTGGACCCGTGGCACCTCGCTCTACCTCCTGCCGCCCGGCAAGGTCGCGCCGCACACACGCGACCGCGTGAGCGTCGAGGCGCCCGACGAGCTGCGCGTCGTGGTCATCGAGCGCGCGAGGAAGAACCCCGACGGACGCTACACCGTCGGCCTGGCCGGCGCGTTCGATCGCGACGCCGCCGAGGCGCTGCGCGGCTATCACCTGGGCCTCGACGCGGCGCGCTTGCCGCCGCCGGCCGAGGACGAGCTCTATCACCACGAGCTCCCCGGCTGGCACGTCGTCGACGTCGCCGGCACCGCCATCGGCACCGTCGTCGGCATGTTCGACGGCCCTGGCGGCGAGCTGCTCGAGGTCGACTGCGGCAAGAAGGACACCGTCTTCGTGCCCTTCGTCGACGCCATCGTGAAGACCATCGACCGGTCCGCGAAGCGCATCGTCATCGACCCGCCCGACGGTCTCCTCGACCTCGACGCGGTCGAGCCGTGACGCCGGCCGTGAGCGACCGGACACCGTACCGCTTCGACATCGTCACGCTCTTCCCCGAGCTGTGCCTGCCGTACGCCCAGGGCGCCATGCTCGGCCGCGCGCACAAGGCCGGCATCATCGATGTGAGCTGCACCGACCCGCGCACCTTCGCGACCGACGCCCACCGCAGCGTCGACGACGGACCGTTCGGCGGTGGGGCCGGCATGGTCATGATGCCCGAGCCGCTGGCCCAGGCCGTCGAGCAGGTGCGCGCCACGCGCTCGCCCGCCCGCGTCGTGCTCTTGTCGCCGGCGGGCCGCACCTTCACGCAGGACGTCGCCAAGGAGTACGCCGCGCTCGGCTCGCTGGCGCTGGTGTGCGGCCGCTACGAGGGCGTCGACGAGCGCGTGGCGCGCCACGTCGTCGACGAGGAGCTGTCGATCGGCGACTTCGTGCTGACGGGCGGCGAGCTCGGCGCGCTGTGCGTCGTCGACGCCGTGAGCCGCCTCTTGCCCGGCGTGCTCGGGCACGCGCAAGGCGCCGACGACGAGTCGTTCTCGAACCTGCCTCTGCTCGAGCACCCGCAGTACACGCGGCCGCGCGAGTGGCGCGGCCACGCGGTCCCCGACGTCCTGCTGTCGGGCAACCACAAGTCGATCGATGCCTGGCGGCTCTCCGAGCGCCTCGAGCGCACGCGTCTCCGCCGCCCCGATCTGTGGGCGCGCTACGCGGCGTGGGGCGAGCCGGGCGGGCCCGGGATGCGCTCCGACGCGCCTCCCGAGCGCGCTGCACCGGAGCGGCGCGGCCGAAGTTAGCGCTTGCGCTTTTCGAACAGATGGATATCTATCTCGCCCTCGTCCACCACCCGGTGCTGAATCGGGCAGGGGACGTCGTGGCCACTGCGGTCACGAACCTCGACATCCATGACCTCGCCCGAATCGCGCGCACCTACGGTTGCCGCGGGACCTTCGTGGTGACGCCCATCACCGAGCAGCAAGAGCTGGTTCGGCGAATCGTCGCCCACTGGATCGAAGGAGAAGGGCGGACCTCCAACCCGGACCGCTCGCATGCGTTCCTCGGGCTCGAGGTGGTCGCCAGCGTCGAGACCGCGCTCGAAAAGCTCGCGGCCTCGTCGGGGAAGCCCCCGCTGGTGATCGGGACATCCGCCAAGAACGAGCGCGCGACAGTAGCCTTCGAGATCCTGCGGGAGCGATTGGCGCGCGACGAAGAAGCCGGGGCCGCCCTCATCCTGTTCGGCACCGGCTGGGGCCTCTCCGCCGATCTCCTCGATCGGGCCGACGTGATGCTCCCGCCCATCGAAGCCCTGCCCGCGCGAGCGGGCTACAATCACCTGCCTGTCCGCGCCGCGATCGCCATCGTGCTGGATCGCCTGGCGGGCGCGCGCTAGAGAACGAATCGCCAGGTCGCCTGGCGTAGCGAGTGAACGGAGATTCCCAATGTCAGTCCTGCCCGCCATCGCCAAGGTCCAGGAGCTCCAGCTCCGCCAGGACGTCCCGGAGTTCGACCCCGGTGACACCCTGCGCGTCCACGTCCGCATCCGCGAGGGCGAGAAGGATCGCATCCAGGTCTTCGAGGGCGTCTGCATCGGCCGCCACAAGAACGGCGTGTCGTCGACGTTCACCGTCCGCAAGGAGAGCTACGGCGTGGGCGTCGAGCGCGTCTTCCCGCTGCACAGCCCACGCATCGAGAAGATCGAGGTGAAGGACAAGGGCCGCGTGCGTCGCGCCAAGCTCTATTACCTCCGCGGCCTCACCGGCAAGGCCGCCCGCATCCGCTCGCAGAAAGACATCCACGAGGAGTGAGGCCGGATGGCCTCCGCGCGACGCGGAGCCACGGCTTCCCCCTCCGCGCGTCGCGCCCGCGATCTCGCTCCGTTCACGGAGCGATTGCCCGGGCTCGACGTGGACGCATTCGTCTGTGGTGAGGTCGAGACCTGGTGCCATGCGCAAGGTCTCGGCCCGCTCGTCGGCATCGACGAGGCAGGCCGCGGTCCGCTCGCCGGACCCGTGGTCGTGGCCGCCGTCGCGCTGCCCTGGCCCTGCAAGCTCGCGGGCGTCGACGACTCGAAGCAGCTCACCGAAGAGGAGCGCGACGCGCTCTTCGAGCCCATCTGCGCGATGGCGCTCGGCGTCGGGCTGTGCGTGGTCGAGCCCGACGTCATCGACGACCTGAACATCCTGCGCGCCTCGCTCTACGGCATGTCGATCGCGTGGAAGCAGCTGGTCGCCGACGTTCCCGCGCTGCGCTCGGCGCTCGTGCTCATCGACGGCAAGGACCGCGCGCCGCTGCCGGCCAACGTCGCGCAGCGCCCCATCGTCAAGGGCGACGCGCGCTCGTTGAACATCGCCGCGGCGTCCATCCTGGCGAAGGTGAGCCGCGACCGCATCATGACCCACGTCGCGCACGCCGAGTGGCCGATGTACGGCTTCGACAAGCACAAGGGCTACGCCACGCCCGAGCACCGCGCCGCGGTCCTCGAGCACGGGCTCTCGCCCATCCATCGCCAGAGCTTCACCATGCCCGGGCACACCGCCGTCCGCGACTACGCGACGCTCGATTCGATGCGCCCGAGCCGGAGCCGCGGCGCGTGACGCGCGCGCGCCAGCGCCTCGGTCGGCGCGGCGAGGGGCGCGCGGCGCGCTACCTGCGAGGGCAGGGGCTGCGGCTCGTGCAGCGGAACTGGCGCGATCGATCGGGCGACGAGATCGACCTGGTGATGCGCGATCCGAAGACCGACCTCGCCGTGCTGGTCGAGGTCCGCACCCAGGACGGGCGCGCTCGCGGCTTCGCCGGCGCGCCCGAGCTCACCATCGGACCCGAGAAGTCGCGGCGCATCCGGCGCGCGGCCGAGCGCTGGATGCTGGCCTCGACCTGGCGCCCGCGCGGCGTCCGCATCGACGTCGTGGCGCTCGTCTACCGAGGCTGGTTTCGCTGGCAAATCCGGTGGTTCCCGAACGTCCTCGCGAGCTGATTCAAGGCTTGACCAAGCCCCGCTCGATTGATACACCACCGCTCCCTTTGCCGGCGCCCTCCGCGCTCGGCAGACCGACCGAACGGAGTCCCCTTTGGCGACCCACAAGCAAGCTCAGAAGCGTCACCGCCAGTCCGAGGACCGCGCGGAGCGCAACCGTTACTACGAGGCCACCCTCCGCAGCATGCTCAAGGGCGCGCGCGCGGCCATCGCGCAGGGCCAGAAGGCCGCCGCCGAGACCGTGAAGACGGCGCTGGCGTACGTCGACCACGTCGCGGGCAAGGGTGTCATCCCCCGCGGCCGCGCCGATCGCCTGAAGAGCCGCATCGCTTCGCAGGCCGCGAAGCAGGCCTGATCGCCGACCCGGTGCTTACCGGGTTGATCGGCTGACCTGCGCATCGCGCGCAGGTCGCCTCGCTTCCTGCTCCCGCCTGCGAGGCCTCGTGTCGCGCCTCCTCCGCCGTGTCCTGCCGGACCGCCCCGGGCCCATGCTCGCGGCGTTGATCCTGATGGGCGGCGCGGGGCTCGCCCTCGCGCTCTTCGTGCCGGGCTTCGACTCGCCGGGGTACTACTCGGCGCTGAGCCTCGCCTTGCTGGGCGGCCTCGTCGCCGGACCCGTCGGCGTGGTCGCCGGACGGCGCGCGCTCGACGCCGGCAAGAACCCGTTCACGGCCGCGCTGAAGGCCATCCTGCCGGCGGCCTTCGCGCCGCTGGTGTTGCTGCTCCTGAACGGCTTCCGCGTCGTGCAGTGCGACATCTGGTCGGGGGTCTTCTTCTACCTCCTCGGCCCGCCGCTCACCTGCGCCTTCGCGGCCGTCGTCGGCGCCGGCTGCGCCGCCGTCACGCGCCCGAAGAAGCTCGCCATCCCGCTCTACTACCTGGTGTGGCTGACGTGGGTCGCGCTCGAGCTGGTGCACCTCTACCGCCAGCCGGCCATCTTTGCGTACAACCCGTTCGGCGGCTTCTTCTCCGGCGCGGTCTACGACACCGTCATCGAGATCGACTCGCGCATCGTCCTCTACCGCCTGAACAACCTGGCCCAGGCGCTCTTCGTCGTGACGCTCGTCCGGCTCGGCTGGGACCGCATCGAGGGTCGCCTCACCTTCGCCGCCATGTCGCACGCCAGCATGCGCCGCTGGATCGCCTGGCTCTCGACCGCGGCCGTGTGCCTCGTCTTCTGGTCGGCGCGCGGCAGCATCGGCTACGAGATCGATCGCGAGCGCATCCAGCACGATCTCGGCGGCGTCATCAGCGGGCCTCGCCTCGTCCTCTACTACGACGAGGAGCACATCCCCAGGCCGGCGAAGGCCCTCTACGAGGACCACGTCTTCCGGCTCGACCAGCTCGCCGCGACCCTCGGGCCGTACCCCGAGCGCGTCACGAGCTACGTCTACGGCACGACCGATCAGAAGCGCCGCCTGATGGGCGCCGGCCAGACCTACATCGCGAAGCCGTGGCTCCGCGAGATCCACCTGAACCGCGTCCCGTACGGCGGCGCCGCGGTCATCCGCCACGAGCTAGCCCACGTCGTGCTCGGCGTGTTCGCGCCGGCGCCGCTCCACATCCCGACCGCCGACTACATCCCGGTGCCGCAGATGGCGCTGGTCGAGGGCGCGGCCGAGGCCTTCGAGTGGGACACCGGGCAGCTGAGCTCGCACGAGTGGGCGTGCGCCATGCGCCAGGCCAAGCTGGCGCCGCCGCTCGAGGATCTGCTCGAGGCCGACAGCTTCTACAAGCAGAGCGGCGACAAGGCCTACCGCTGTCCGGCAGCTTCATCCGCTGGGCGTCATCGACACGGGGCCGACGCTCTTCGAGCGCGTCTATCAACGGCCTGGCGACTTCGAGCGTCTACCAGACGCCGCTGTCGCGCCTCGTCGCCGACTGGGGCGCCTTCGTCGATGGCCTCACGGTGCCCGACGACGCGGCCGGTCTTGCCGCCGGCCGCTACAACTGATCCTGGTCTTCCTTCGGCCGTGCGGCCTCGACGTCGCGCTGGAAGTCCGACGCACGAAGCTCGCCTCGGCCGGCGATCGCGCGGGCGCGACGGCGGCCTATCAGCAGGTCATCGACTGGATCCCCAAGGACCCGCAGAAGCGCATGCCGCTCCTCCAGCTGGCGGTCTCCCAGCAACGATCTCGCGCAGGCCGAGAAGGTCTTCGCCGACGCTGGCGCCGAAGGGCGGAACCCGGTGCCGGACGCGCAGGCCATCGAGCTCCTGGCCGACGCCCACTGGCGCACCGGCGACGTCGCCAACGCCGCCAAGATGTATGCTTCGATCGTGGCCACGCCGGCCTACGAGGACCGCCACCCGCAACATCCTCGTGAAGGCCTGGGTGGCGGCCGATCCGCACTTCCAGGTGATCGGCAGCTACCTCCTCGACGGCCAGCTCGCGACCCTCGACAAGGTGCGCCAGGCGCTGCCCGACGATCCGCTCGTCGACTACCTCGTCCTGGTCGCCGGAAGGCGCGACCACAAGAACGTCGAGGCCATCCCGCTGCTCGAGGCCTCGACGCGCGACCTCCGCCCGACGCGTTCGCGCCGTGGGTTCCGTGGATTCGCCGCGAGACCTGGCGCCTCCTCGGCCACGCGCGCTTCGACGAGCATCGCTACGCCGAGGCGCGCGACGCCTTCACCACCTTCGCCTCGCTGACGCCCTACGGCGGCGACCGCGCGCGCTACCTCGACTGGGCCGAGCGCGCCAGCTGAGCTCGCCCACCCGGCTCTGCCGAGCAGGCCGCAGCGCGGCGCCACCGTGACGGGCTGGCGGCGATTGTTGACTTCTTTGGTCAACTTTAGCTAGAAGCGGCGTCGTGAGCGCAGGCGACAGCATCGTCGTGGTCGGAGCCGGCGGTCTCGGGTGCCCGGTGGCGCTCGGGCTCGTCGAGGCCGGCCATGCCATCCGCCTCGTCGACGACGACACCGTCGAGCTCTCGAACCTGCAGCGCCAGGTGCTCTACGGCGTGCCCGACCTCGGCCGCCCCAAGGTCGAGGTGGCGCGCGAGCGGCTGCTCGAGCGCTTCCCCGACGCCGCCATCGCGACCGCGCGCGCGCGCCTCGACTGGGCCTCGGCCGACGAGCTGCTCGGCGGCGCGCGCCTCGTCGTCGACGCGACCGACGACCCCACCGCGCGCTTCGTCGTCAACGACTGGGCGCTGGCGCATGGCGTGCCGGCGGTGCTCGGTGGCATCCATCGCTTCCAGGGCCTGGTCATGGGCGTCGCGCCCGGTGCGGCATGCTTCCGCTGCCTCTTCGAAGAGGACCAGGCCGGCACCGCCGAGACCTGCGCCCAGGTCGGCGTGCTCGGCGCGCTGGCCGGCCTCGTCGGCCACCTCCAGGTCGAGCGCGCGCTGGCGCTGCTGGCCGGCGATCCCACGGCCACCGGCTTCGTCACCACCATCGACGCCCTCCTCGGGCGCGCGCGTCACGTCGCGGTCGCTCGCGCCGACGACTGCCAAGCGTGCGGCGCGCGGCCGGCCGCTCGACGCTCGGCGCTCCAGCTCACCTCCCTCTCATCGTAGCTCTCGAAGGTCCACCATGGCGGTTCACATCAAGATCCCGGCCTCGCTCCGGAAGTTCGTCCAGAATTCGGACTCGGTCGACGTCGACGGCGTCAACGTGCGCGAGGCGCTCGACGCGCTCGAGTCGAAGCATCCTGGCATCAAGGCCAAGCTCTGTGACGGCGAGGGCAACGTCCGCCGCTTCATCAACATCTACGCGAACTCCGAGGACATCCGCTTCCTCGAGAACCTCGACACGCGCCTCGTCGAGGGCGCCGAGCTGCAGATCGTCCCGGCCATCGCCGGCGGCTGCTGAGTGGACGCGAGCCCGACGCTCACGGATGCGCAGCGCGCGCTACGCGCGCCACGTGCTCTTGCCCGAGGTCGGCGTCGGCGGCCAGCTGGCGCTGCTCGCCGCGGCCGCGCGCATCGCGGGCGTGGGGCCTGCCGCCGAGGAGGCGACGGTCTACCTCGCGGCCGCCGGCGTGGGTCGGCTCGTCGTCGCGCCGTCGCTCGGCGCGAGGCTCGCCGCGCGCGTCGCGGCCATGAACCCCGACGTGCGCCTGGTCGACGCCGTCGACGCCGCGACGGCCATCGTCGACGTCGTCCCGCGCGACCCCGAGCGCCGCGCCGCGGGCGCCGAGGCCGCGCTGTGCGGGCTCCTGGCGCTGCTCGACCTCGGCGCGGGGGCGCCGCGACTGGAAGGCTTGCCATGACCGACCCGCGCCTGATCCTCGCCGACGACGCCCTGCGCGAGCGCCTCTGGGCGCACGCCCGCGCCGCCTATCCCAAGGAGTGCTGCGCGCTGCTCCTGCGCGACGATCGAGCCGGCGTCGCGGCCGAGTTGGTGCTGGCCGAGAACCTGGCCGACAAGTACCACGCGCTCGATCCGGCGACCTACCCGCGCACCGCCGAGCGCGCCTACGTGCTCGACCCGCGCCTCATCGCCAACGCCGAGCGCGACGGCAAGACGCTCGTCGCCATCGTCCACTCGCACTGCAACGTCGGCGCCTACTTCAGCGACGAGGACGTCCGCCAGGCGCTCTCGCCCTTCGACGACGGCCCGCTCTACCCGGGCGTCGATTACGTCGTGCTAGATGTGCAGGCCGACGGGGTCCGCGGCTTCGAGGTCTTCGGCTGGTCCGACGAGGCCCAGCGCTTCATCGGGCGCTGACGCCCGGAGCGCGCTCGCCCGCCTCGAACCTGGGGACAAGAAAGGTTTGCGCACCCGCCTGGGTCGTGAGATACGAGGCGCGCTCTGCGCAGGTCCGACACGGATCGCGCGGTCCGGCGTCCCGAAGGAGTCGAGATAAAGATGGCCTACGTCGTCACCGAGCCCTGCATCAAGTGCAAGTTCACGGACTGCGTCGCGGTCTGCCCCGTCGACTGCTTCTACGAGGGCGAGAACATGCTCGTCATCAACCCGGACGAGTGCATCGACTGCGGTGCCTGCGAGCCGGAGTGCCCCGTGAACGCCATCTACGAGGAGGACGACGTGCCCTCCGAGTACAAGGAATACACGAAGCTGAACGAGCGCCTCGCCGGCGCGTGGCCGAACATCACCAAGCAGAAGTCGCCGCTGCCCACGTCGGAGGAGTTCCGCAACGTGAAGGGCAAGCGCAACCTCCTCTCGGAGAAGGGCGGCTCCTGAGCCCGCTCTCGCCGTCGGCCTAGCGCCGACGGTCTAGCGCCGACGCGTCGGCGACGCAGCCGAGCCCTCGCCCTCGAAGTGCCACGCGGCCTCGAGGGCGGCCAGGTTGGCGCTCGTCATCGGGATCCCCGCGGCCAGCGTGACGACGCCGTGCGTGGCGAGCGGCCTGCCGGCCAGCGCGCCGAGCGCGCTGCGCAGTCGTGCGTCGAGGGCTTCCTTCGGGTCGTGGGCGGACTGGGTCTCGGAGCGCATGATGACAGCGTCGATGCGCCCCGGCCGACCGTCAACTAATCCGCCCGGACGGACGCTCGCGAAGCGAGCAGCCGGACGCTCCCGAGCGACGGCCGCCCCCGGCTCACTGCTGCGGCGGCGCCTTGAGCGTGGCCTCGAGCTGCTCGAACTCGACCTGGAAGCCGTCGACGTAGAAGGTCGGCGTGCCGTCGATCTTGAGCTTCTTCGACTCGTCGAGGTCGCGCGTCAGCAGCTTCTCGGTGGCGGGATCGGCAAGATCCTTGTCGAACTTGGCCATGTCGACGCCGGCCTTCTGGACGAGCTCGCGCACCGACTCGGGCGAGAGCGTCTCCTGGTGCTCGAAGAAGGACTCCGAGACCTCCCAGAACTTGCCCTGCCGGCTCGCCGCGAGGGCCGCGAGCGCGGCCTGGCGCGCCACCGGATGGAAATCGAGCGGCAGCATCTTCGAATAGAGCACCGCACCGTACTTGGCGACGAGGTCCTTCACCGGCTTCGCCGCCATCTTGCAGTGGGGGCACTGGAAGTCCGAGAACTCGACGACCACGCGCTTGCCCGGCGCGGGCGTGCCCATCACCGGCACGTCGCTGAGGTCGAAGTCGGCCTTCGAGGCCCAGCGCGCCTGCTCCTTCAAGAGCTCCTGGATGACCTGCTTCTTCGAGAGGCCCTGCGCGATCTTCTCGACCGCCATCGCGCCGAGCTTCTTCGCGGTCGGGCAGGTCTGCGGGTCGTTCAGCGAGTCGAGGAAGCTCCGCGACTTGCCGCACGGGTCGAACTGGTCCGACAGGACGTCGCCGAGGACCGCCTTCTCGTCGTCGTCGAGGTCCTTCGTGTCGAGGGACGCCGGCAGCTTCACCGGCTCCTTCTTCTTCGCGACCGGCGGCGGCGTCGGGTCGGGCTTGGGCGACGCGGCGTGAGCGCTGCCTGCGCCGACGCCATCGACCGGCTTCACGGCCTCGACCCCGCCGGGGCGGTTGTTCTGGCAGACGCATTGGCTCAACATGACGAGCGCCGCGAAGGACCACGACGCGGGCGACAAACGAATCTTTCCACTGGCCATGCGGATGCCTCCCTCAGAAGGTCCCCCGAGCTATCACAGCGCCCCTGACGACGCCACCGCGATCTCGTCGCCCCCGCGCGGCGAGCCCGCCTGGATAGCGCTCGGGGCCAACCTCGGCGATCGCCGCGCGACGCTCGAGCGCGCGCTGCGCTGGCTCGGCGCGCTGCCCGGCACCGCGCTCGAGGCCGCCTCGCGCTTCCACGCCACGGCCGCCGTCGGGCCGCCGCAACCCGACTACCTGAACGCCGTCGCGCGCGTGCGCACGGCGCTGTCGCCGAGCCGGCTGCTCGCCGCGCTGCAGTCCATGGAGGCGGCCGCGGGCCGCGTGCGCCGCGAGCGCTGGGGCGCGCGCACGCTCGACCTCGACCTGCTGCTGCACGGGGCGCGCATCATGGTCGGCCCGCGCCTGACGCTGCCGCATCCACATATGGCCGAGCGCGCCTTCGTGCTGGTGCCGCTGGCCGAGCTCGACCCCGACCTCGTCCACCCGCGCCTCGGAGTCACGATGGCGTCGCTCCGCGACCGCCTGCAGCGAGCCTGAGACCGCGTCGGCGTTTGGGGTTCTAAGCGCGCCCACGACCTGCTATGAGGCCTCGGTGCGACGCCTCATCCTCGCCTGCGCCACGGCCTCCCTCAGTGCCTGCACCGATCCGCCGCCGGCGGCCTCGACCGCGACCTCGCTCGCGATGCCCGCGCGCGCGCCCGAGGCCCGCGTCCCGCTCGTGCCGGTGCGCCTCGCGACGCAGGCCGACTACGACGCGCTCGAGGCGCGCTGGTCCGAGCGCCGCGGCGCCGCCGAGCTCATCGACACGCTGAAGGCCCTCGCGGCCGCCCAGACGCCGCCCGACCTGCTCCTGCTCCAGCGCATCGCGGTGCTCGTCTCGGACGACATCGGCCGCGACCGGAGCGCCCTCGACGCGGCGCTCGAGGCGGGCACGAAGCTCCGCGACCGCGCCCCCGACGACCCGCACACGCTCTGGTTCAACGGCTGGGTGCTGTGGAAGTTCCTCACCGTCGGCGACGTGCTCGCGGTCGATGATCCCAGCGCGCGCGACCTCGCCAACGCCACCATCCAACAGTGGAAGAGCCTGCTCGCCAAGGCGCCCGACTACGTCGGTCCGCGTAAGCACGATGCCGCCCACGTCCGCGCCGCCATCGCGCGCATCGAAGCCGCGCTGGCCGAGCCCGCCGCGCCCGCGAGCGCGGCCGGCCCGATGCGCGCGGCCGCCGGACCCGAGATCGAGGCGCTCGCGCTGCTCGCCCGCTACGCCGCGTCGCCCGACGGGACGCGGCGCGGCATCTGTCGCGACTGGGCCGAGCGCGAGCCGGTCGCGAACCCGAGCTCGGCCGAGCTGCGCGTGACGCTGGCCTGCGACACGCTCGGCGGCAGCGCCGACGACGCGCTGGTGACCATCGGCCGCCTTCGCCAGCTCGACGGCACGGCCTTCGACGCCTGCACCGCGCTGGCCCGCCTGGCCGAGCGCACCGAGAAGGCCGACCTCGACAAGGCCCTCGCGGCCCATCCGCTCGGCGTGAGCTGCCCCTGAAATGCCGACGGCCGACCCCTTGGGGCCGGCCGTCGCATGTGCAGAGCTCGCTGGATTTCAGTAGGCCGCGCAGAACCCGTCGTAGGTGCAGTAGCTGCCGACGGCGCAGTCGCGGTCGGTGTAGCAGGCCTCGGCGTAGCAGATGCCGTCGGTGGCGCAGTAGCTACCGGCCGGGCAGTCGCGGTTGTCGAGGCAGCCGTCGAAGATCTCGCACAGGCCGTCGGGCGAGCAGACCTCGTCGTTGGCGCAGTCGTTGTCGTTGTTGCAGAGGTCGCCCACCCAGCACTGGCCGTCGACGGCGCAGTAGGTGCCGGCCGGGCACTGCGAGTGGTTGGTGCACGAGGGCAGGGCGTAGCAGTAGCCGTCCGACTCGCAGTAGTCGCCGGCGTCGCAGTCGCGGTCGTCGCGGCACGAAGGCTCGGCGTAGCAGTTGCCGTCGCCGCCGCAGTAGTAGCCCGGGGCGCAGTCGTTGCTGGTGTAGCAGCCCGGGTTGTCGAGGTAGCAGACGCCGTCGCCGCCGCAGCTGTAGCCGTAGGCGCAGTCCGAGTCGTCATAGCAACCGTCGGGCACGACCACCGGGGTGTAGCAGTAGCCGTCGCCGCCGCAGTAGCTGTTGCCGGGGCAATCCCAGTCGTCGAAGCACGAGTAGACGCCGCCATCCACATAACAGGCCGAGAGGCCCAGGCCTCCGAGGCCGATTCCGATTGCAAGCCAGCGCGTCGCTTTCATTCCAGTTCTCCTGCCAGTCGGACCCGAGCCCCGTCGCCGGTGGCTCCGCACATGGCCCGTCGACGGCAGCATGGTGCGCGATCTTCAAAAATTTGTCCCCAGCCACGTGGCGCTGGACCCAGGTGTTTGGCCCGCCAGGCCGTCCTGCGCTGGCGCTTGCGGCGGAACGTGGCTATCCTCCCGCTTGACCTCGTGGTTTCGACCGCGGGCGTTTCATTGGACATGACCCGAACGGGCACGTTCTGGGCCGTTCGAGGACCTCGGTCAGCTGATGCGGACTCTCCAACTCATCGACCTCCTGGCGGTGACGCTGTGCACCACCGCTGCGGGATGCGTCGCGCGCGGGCCGTACGACCCGTCGGACGGCAAGGCCGTGGGGGTCGTGCGCGAGGTCGAGGCGGCCATCGCTCGCGGCGACCTCGCCGGCGCGCATGCGGCGGTCGACTATCGCGCGCGGCTGGACGAGGTGCTCGGCGATCTCTGGCGCTCGGGCAGCCCCGAGGACCAGGCCGACATGGTGGCCTTCAGTCAGGTGATGTTCGAGGAGACGACGCGACGATACTGGGGAGAGTGCTGCGCCCGCGCCCTCATGGCGGCGAGGGTATCCCGGCTCGACGGTGACAGCGTGTGGGTGGAGAGCAGCCCGGCCGACTCGACGACGGGCTTCGTGTGGATGTACCGATTGAGCAGAAGGGGGGACACGTGGCGAATCACTCAACGGGAGTACCGGGACGGCCGCGCCCTGCGGAGCGATTCGACCCGGTTCTGGCCGATGGCGATCCGGAAGATAGCGAGCCAATACGGGCGGATGCCGACGCTGCGGGAGCTGACGGCGAACCTGCCGACGGCGATGAAGACGATACGAGCCAAGGTGTACACAGTCGGGGAGCTGCCGGGCCGTCCCAGCCCGTGACGCAGGTCCTGAAGCGGGTCACCATCGACTCGGACTCGCCGCTGGCGATGCTCATCCGCGACGAGCGCACGAACCGGCTCCTCTATCGCCTGCAACAGCAGCTCGAAGGCCTGCGCAACGCGACCGCGCGCGGCATCAGCCCGCCCGTGCTCGAGCTCGCCAAGAAGGACATCGAGTACTGCCGCGAGACCTGGGAGCAGGGCGTCCTCCGCGGCGAGCACCGCCTCTACGACCTGGCGTCGCTCATGTGCCGCCGCCTCACCGGCACCGACAACCTCCAGCACGTGGCACGCGTCGTCATGGGCTTGAAGGAGGAGGAGGAGGCGCCGGGCGGCGCGCGCATCGTCATCGAAGAGCACATCACGCGCGAGAACCTGAAGCTCTACACCGACTTCACGCTGGCCTCGCGCATCGCGCGGCGCTACCGCTACCGGCCGAGCCACGACCAGCCGCTGGGCGTCCTCTATCCGCGCGCGAGCTTCCTCGAGCTGTGGCCGCTGACGACGCTCGAGGAGTCGCCGGCGACGCGCGTGCTCACGCGCGTGAAGACCAACGACCAGATCTGGAACAAGGTCTGCGACGCGCTCTTCGCCATCGATACGCTCATCGAGCGCGACAAGATGCTCAACTCGCGCTCGAAGTACGTGAAGGACGTCTTCGGCATCAAGATCCTCACGCCGCGGAAGAGCGACAGCTATCGGGTCGACAAGATCCTTGACGGTCTCGCGTGGTCGATGGACGAGCTCACCGACGCCGGCTTGCCGGCCGAGGTCGGCCTGCGCAAGCTCGAGCTGTTCGAGCGCAAGGACTACCTGTCGCTGCCGCAGGACCAGAAGAAGCGCACCGGCTGGGAGGCCATCAAGAACGTCTATCGCTGGGGTGGCCACCTCTTCGAGGTGCAGATCCAGACCGAGGCGAACTACTTCCTCGAGGCGCTGCACCTGACCGACACCTCGCACCGCACCTTCGAGATGCAGCGCCGCCAGATGCGCCGCGAGCTCGAGCTGGTGGTGCCGCACTACGCCGAGTTCCGGCGCCTCCTGAAGCTGCTGTTCCGGCGCGACGACGACGAGCTCGACGAGCTCGAGCAGGCGCTGGCCTGGCTGACCATCGTCTGACGTCCGGCTGAGCTGACAGGCTCAGCCGGTGCGCTTCTTCAGGTGGATGAGGAGCGCCGACACCGCCGCCGGGGTCACGCCCTGGAGGCGGCTCGCCTGGCCGACGCTGGCCGGGCGGGCGCGCGCCAGGCGCTGACGCACCTCGGTGGTGAGGCCGGCGATGTCGTCGTAGGCGAGGTCGTCGGGCAAGGTCACCGTCTCGAGGCGCTTGAAGCGCTCCACCTGGCGGTCCTGGCGCGCGATGTAGCCTTCGTACTTGAGGCGCACCTCGACCTTCTCGCCGGCCCGCAGGTCCTCGGCGAGCAGCTCGGCGAGCCAGGCGCCGGCCACCGGCGCGAGGGCCTGGATGGAGACCTCCGGCCGCTTCAACAGCTCGGCGATGGGCTGCGGCTGCGCGATGGCGGCGATGCCGTGGGCCGCGAGGCGCGCGTTGGTGGCGACGTCGGGCAGGATGCGCTCCGACTGGAGGCGCGAAGCGGCAGCCTCGACGCGGGCCATGCGCGCCTCGAAGGCGGCGAAGGTGTCGGCGTCGACCAGGCCCAGCGCGCGGCCGCGCGGCATGAGGCGCTCGTCGGCGTTGTCCTCGCGGAGGTGCAGCCGATACTCGGCGCGCGAGGTGAACATGCGGTACGGCTCGTCGACCCCGTGCGTGACGAGGTCGTCGACCAGCACGCCGAGGTAGCCCTCGCTGCGGTCGACCACGAACGGCTCGACGTCCGCGCCGCGCGTCGCGACCAGGCCGGCGTTGATGCCGGCCAGGAGCCCCTGCGCGGCGGCCTCCTCGTAGCCGGTCGTGCCGTTGATCTGGCCGGCCAGGTAGAGGCCGCGCACGCGCCGCGTGGCCAGCGTCGGCAGGAGCTCGCGCGGGTCGACGAAGTCGTACTCGACGGCGTAGCCGGGGCGCGTGATCTCGGCCCGCTCGAGGCCGGGGATGGAGCGCACCAGCGCCACCTGGACGTCGAGCGGCAGGCTCGTCGAGATGCCGTTGGGGTAGATCTCCGTCGTCGAGAGACCCTCGGGCTCGAGGAAGATCTGGTGCCGCTCCTTGTCGGCGAAGCGCACGACCTTGTCCTCGATCGACGGGCAGTAGCGCGGCCCGATGCCATGTATGGCGCCGCCGTAGAGCGGTGAGCGGTGCAGGTTGTCGCGGATGATGCGGTGGGTCTCGGGCGTGGTCCACGTCAGGTGGCACGGCACCTGCGGCAGCGGCGGACGGCGCTCGCCGTAGCTCGCGAAGAGGCTCGGCGCCGGGTCGCCGTGCTGCTCGGCGAGCGCCTGCCAGTCGATGGTGCGGCCGTCGAGGCGCGGCACCGTGCCGGTCTTCAGGCGGCCGATGGGGAAGCCGAGCGCGGCCAGCGCGGCCGACAGGCCATAGGACGCCTGGTCGCCGGCGCGGCCGCCCCGCTTCTGGGTCTGGCCGTAGTGGAGGAGGCCACCGAGGAAGGTGCCGGTCGTGAGGATGACCGCGTCGGCCTCGAAGACCTGGCCGAAGTCGGTGCGCACGCCGCGCACCGTCGGCTGGCCGCCGACGTCGTCGACCAGGAGCTCCTCGACGTTGGCCTGCTTGAGGGCCAGGCCGGGCGCGCTCTCGAGCGCGTAGCGCACGAACTTGGCGTACTCGACCTTGTCGCTCTGGCAGCGCGAGCCGCGGACGGCCGGGCCCTTCGAGGTGTTGAGCCGCTTGAACTGGATGCCGGTCGCGTCGGCCGCGCGCCCCATGAGGCCGCCCAGCGCGTCGATCTCCTTCACCAGGTGGCCCTTGCCGAGCCCGCCGATGGCCGGGTTGCAGCTCATCCAGCCGACGCGATCGATGTTCTGCGTCAAGAGCAGGACCCGGGCTCCGAGCCGCGCCGCGGCGAGCGCGGCCTCGGCGCCGGCGTGACCGGCGCCGACGACCACGACCGAGCCTCGGCTCAGTCGGTCTTCTTGCACTCTTTGCCCACGCTCTTGGCGCGGTCCTTGGCCGTGTTCGCCTCGGGCGAGCCCTTGAACTGCTTCGCCACGAACTCGTAGATCGACTTCGCGCGCGCGCACTCGCCCTTCACGACGAAGATCTCCGCCACGCGCAGCACCGCGGCCGGCGCCTCGGGCGCCTTCTCGTGGCGCTCGTAGACGGCCTGATAGGCCTTGATGGCGCCGTCGAGGTCGCCCGACGACTCGAGCAGCTGGCCGATGCGCACCAGCGCCTGCGACGCCCGCGGGTCCTCGGGGTAGCTCGCCTCGAAGAGCTCGAACAGCGCCTTGGCCTCGGGCACGCGGTCGGCCTTGGCGCGCTCGTCGGCCACCTTCCACACGCCGTCGGCGTCCTTGGGCAGGTCGGGCGGCAGGTAGACCGCGGTCGAGCCGAGCCGGTCGGCCAGCTCCTTCTTGATGACCACCAGATCGCGCTCGATCTGCTTCATGCGGAAGTCGAGCGCCTCGGCCGTCCCCTTCACCTTGGGGAAGTCCTGCTCGATGCGCTCGAGGCGGATGGCCATGTCGGCACCCGCGGTGCGCAGCGACTTCTCGGCCTCGTCGAGCATGCCCTTCAGCCGCTCGAGCCGCTGCTCGTCCTCGGTCTTCGAGCGGTTGCGCTCGTCCTCGAGCTTGTCGATGCGGTGCGACAGATCCTCGACGTCCCCGGTCGTGGCGCAGCCGCCGAAGCCCAGCCCGAGCAGAAGCCCGAGGCCGAGCGACGGCGACCACATCGCGAGACGACCGAGCGCGCTCACTTGACCTTGGTCTCGGCGCGGCGGTTCCGCTTCCAGCAGCTCTCGTTGGCCTCGCCGCACACCGGCTTCTCCTCGCCGAACGAGACGTCACGGCCGAGGTTCTTCACGCCGAGCGCCTTGTACTGCGAGGACACCGAGCGGGCGCGGCGCTCGCCGAGCGCCAGGTTGTACTCGTCCGAGCCGCGCTCGTCGCAGTGGCCCTCGACGTGGGTCTCGCTGTGCGAGCTGCTCTTCAGGCAGTCGGCGTTCTTCGAGACGGCGCTCTCCTGATCGAGGCGGATGGCGTGCTCGTTGAAGTCGAAGTAGACGGTCGAGAGCTCGCACTCGGTGGTGCACTCGCCGCCCTTGCACTTCAGGCCGCTCGGGCACTGGCTGTCGCTGGTGCAGCCGGTCGCCGCGCTGCAGCGGCCGTTGACGCAGCTCTGACCGTCGGGGCAGTCGGAGTTGTTGACGCACTGCGGACCGCAGGTGCCGGTGGCGGCGCCGTCGTCGCGATTGCAGCGTCCACCCGGGCAGTCGACGTCGGACTTGCAGCAGCCGGGGCGGCGCAGGCACTCGTTGCCCTGGCAGCTCATGCAGGCGTCGCGCGCCGTGCAGGCGCTGTCGTCGCGGCACTCCTTGCACTTGCCGTCGACACAGACCTCGTTGTGGGCCTTGCAGTTCTTGTCGTTGTCGCAGTCCGGATACGACGGCCCACAGCCACCACATGCCGAGTGCGCGACGGCCATCAGGCCGACGAAAGAGAGCGCCAGGGAGGCGCGGGCGAGGTTGTGACGTGCGCTAGCGAGCATGGGTATCCTTCTTCCCGAGTGGCGTTGCCGGGGTAACCGCCGGGCGGGTGCATGTCAAGGGCCGCATGCCCTCGCGGGCCTGCGAGCGGCGGGTCGCCGGGCCCTCCGGTCGACCCGCGGATCGAGCGGCGACGGAGCGGCCGGTGCTACTTGCGGACCGACTCGGCGCGGCGGTTCAGGCGCCAGCACTCCTCGGTCTGCTCCTGGCACACCGGCTTCTCTTCGCCGTACGAGATGATGCCGCGGAGCTTGGTGCGCTCGACGCCGAGCACGGTGTACTGGCGGGCCACCGCGGCGGCGCGCCGCTGGCCGAGCGCCA
This sequence comes from Myxococcota bacterium, assembly GCA_046351155.1. GTDB lineage: Bacteria > Myxococcota_A > UBA9042 > PHBI01 > PHBI01 > JAXLYZ01. The sequence goes on along the minus strand of JAXLYZ010000004.1, from coordinate 11,756 downwards.
GGTTGTACTCGTCCGAGCCGCGCTCGTCGCAGTGACCCTCGACGCCGACCGTGAAGGCCGCCGACTTGATGCAGTCGGCGTTGGCCCCGAGCGGCGCCTCCTGGTCGAGGCGGATCGAGTACTCGTTGAAGTCGAAGTAGATGGGAGCGAGGTCGCACGCGGCCACGCAGCTGCCGCCGATGCACTTCATGCCGTTCGGGCAGAAGCTGTCGTCGCTGCAGGTGATGTCGGGGACGCAGTTGCCGCTCGAGCAGCGCGTGCCCGACGGGCAGTCCTTGTTCTCGCGGCAGGCGCCGCCGCACTGGCCGGTCGGCTTGCCGGCGACCTTCCAACACTTGCCGCCCTGCGGGCAGTCGAGGTCGGACTTGCAGCAGCCGGGGGCGCGCGCGCACTCGTTGCCCTGGCAGCTCATGCACGAGTCGATGCTCGAGCACTGGCTGTCGTCGCGGCACTGCTTGCACTTGCCGTCGACGCACACCTCGCGATGCGCGGTGCAGTGCTTGTCGTTCTCGCAGTCGGGGTACGACGGGCCGCAGCCGCCACAGGCTTCGAGCACGAAGACCGAGCCGAGCAGCAGGGCGCCGAGGGCCATGGCCGCTCCGCGACCGAGGACACGACGACGCGCGGCGATGACGCGCGCGAAGAACGAGGCCGGCTTGGGGTTGTACATGAGTTCCTCGGGCAGCCTGGAGGGGCGTGGAGCGGCTCGTCATTAGACGTGAACCCGCCAACTGTCAACGCCTTCGACCGGGCGCCGGGCCACGGCGCCCGCGCGCCGCCCGCGCCATCGGTGCGGGCGGGCTTGCGCCCCCCTCGCGTGCGGGGTACCGGAGGACATGTCCGCCACGGTCCTCATCGTCGACGACGAGAAGAACATCCGGACGACGCTCGCCCGGTCGCTCGAGCTCGAGGGCTACCGCTGCGATCTGGCGGTGGACGTCGCGTCGGCCATCGATGCCTTCCAGAGCCAGGCCTGCGACATCGCGCTGCTCGACGTGCAGCTGCCCGACGGCAGCGGGCTCGACGTGCTCGGGCAGTGGAAGCGCATGCGACCCGACGTCCCGGTCATCATGATGAGCGGGCACGGCACCATCGAGATGGCGCTCGAGGCCACGAGGAAGGGCGCCCACGACTTCCTCGAGAAGCCGCTCTCCATCGAGAAGGTGCTCATCACCATCGGCCTGGCGCTGCAGCTGGCCGGCACCAAGCGCGAGCTGCAGACGCTGCGCGCTCGCGCCGCCGGTGACTCCGAGCTCATCGGCAGCTCACCGGTCATGAAGAGCCTGAAGGAGACCATCGCGCTGGCCGCGCCGTCGCGCGGGCGCGTGCTCATCGTCGGCGAGTCCGGCACCGGCAAGGAGCTCATCGCGCGCGCCATCCACTATCAGTCGACGCGCGCCGACAAGCCCTTCGTGAAGCTCAACTGCGCCGCCATCCCGGGCGAGCTCATCGAGAGCGAGCTCTTCGGCCACGAGCGCGGCGCCTTCACCGGCGCCCACCAGGCGAGGAAGGGCAAGTTCGAGCTGGCGCACGCCGGCACGCTCTTCCTCGACGAGATCGGCGACATGCGCCTCGAGGTGCAGGCCAAGCTCCTGCGCGCGCTGCAGGAGAACGAGATCGAGCGCGTCGGCGGCTCGCGCCCCATCTCGGTCGACGTGCGCGTGGTGGCCGCCACCAACAAGGACCTGAAGGCCGCCATCGCCGCCGGCGAGTTCCGCGAGGACCTGTTCTACCGGCTCAACGTCATCCCCATCCAGGCCCCGAGCCTGCGCTCGCACAAGGAGGACCTGCCCGAGCTGGTGCGCGCGCTGATCGTCCGCGTCAGCGAGGAGAACGGCGTCAAGGCCAAGGAGATCGACCCCGACGCGCTCGAGCTCCTGCGCCGTCAGGACTGGCCGGGCAACGTGCGCGAGCTGCGCAACGCCTGCGAACGACTGGCGATTCTGACGCCGGGCCAGCGCATCGACAGCGAGGCGGTGCGGCGCCTGTTCGGCGAGGGGACGGCCCAGCCGCACGGCCTCTATCGGCCGGGCGTGGCCATGAAGGACCTCATCGCCGAGGCCGAGCGCGAGATCATCCACGAGGCGCTGCGCCACCACGCCGGCCACATGACCCAGACCGCGGCCGCGCTGGGCCTCGAGCGGAGCCACCTCTACAAGAAAATGCGCGCGCTCGGCATCCGTGAGTGAGCCGGCCGCTCGGCGTTCGATGGGGAGGCCTGATTCGATCCGCACGAAACGTCGGCCGTATCCAGGCTGCGGCGGGGCGGCCGGGTTTCCGTGTTCCCGTTGACGATCGGCCGTAGGGACGGTAGCAAAGCGGTTCTGGAGGATGAATGCGGACCTGCCCGTTCTGCGGCACGGAAAACGAGCCATTCTTTCGCTTCTGCCTCGGCTGTGGCGCCGATCTGGACGAAGCGTTGGGTGCCGTCGACGAGCCGTCCCCTTCGGCCGACGCGGCCGCCGGGGTAGCGGGCACCGCGGCCGCCGGGCCGGCGACCGCCGCCAAGGCCGCGCCGCAGAAGCACGTCGAAGAGGTCGCGGCCAAGGCCGCGCGCTCGGCCGAGGCCGGTCCGAAGGTCGAGGCCAAGCCGGCGCAGCCCGCCTCGGGCATGACCCCGCTCTCGCCCGGACCGCGCTCGGCGCCGCACACGCGGCCGGTCGCCGGGCCCGGCCAGTCGCCCATCGGCGCGCCGCCCGCGCCGCCCATCAACAAGGCGACCACCCCCGGCGGCGACCGGCCGCCGCCGGCCGGCAGCGCGCCGCCCGGCCCGCCGCGCACCGGCCCGCCGCGCGCGTCCGAGACGCGCGTGAAGACGCTCGACCCGGGCTCGGTGGCCAAGGTCACGACCAGCGCCAACGCCCAGACCATCGCCCAGGCCCAGGTCGACGCGGCCGAGCGCCGCTCGTCGCAGGCGCCGGCGCCGGTGGCCAAGGACGCGCGCGAGCTGAAGGACGCCAAGCTCGACGCGCTGAAGGCGGCGCAGTCGCAGACGACGCGCCCCGACGAGCAGCCGATCATCCCGACCAAGAAGGGCCCGGGCTCGCCCGACGTCGCGCCGCCCGTGGCCAAGCGCGTGGCCGTCGATGCGCGGCCGACGGTGCGCGCGCAGCTGGTCATCATCCTCGAGGACGGGACCGACGGCGCCAAGCTCGACCTCGCGGCCGAGACCTCGGTGCTCGGGCGCGAGGGAGCCGACATCAACTTCCCGCACGACGACTTCCTGGCTCCGCGCCACGCCGAGTTCTTCTTCAAGAACGGGACGTTGTTCCTGAAGCCGCTGAAGTCGACCAACGGCGTCTTCCTGCAGGTGCACCAGGAGGTCGAGCTCGAGAGCGGCGACGTCTTCCGCATCGGGCAGCAGCTCCTGAACTTCGAGTCGCTGGCGCTGGTGACCGCCGAGCAGCCGGTGGTCGAGACCAAGGACCAGACCATGCGCCTCGGCAGCCCCATCCCCGAGGGCGCCTGGGGTCGGCTCGGGCAGCTCATCGCGCCCGACACCATGGGCTCGGTCTATCTCCTCGGCGGCACCGAGGTGTACCTCGGGCGCGAGCGCGGCGACATCACCTTCCCCGGCGACGGCTTCGTGTCGGGCCTGCACGCCGTCATCGCGCAGCGCGCCACGCGCTTCTTCCTGAAGGACCTCGGCTCGTCGAACGGCACCTACCTGCGCCTCACCAAGGCCATGCCCGTGCGGCGCGGCATGCTGGTCTTGGCCGGGCAGCAGCTCTTCCGCGTCGAGCAGTGACTCGAGCGAAGGCGGGTCGCCGACGAGGTGGCGACCCGTCCGGAGCGAGGCCATGCGGCCTCAGGGCCAGCCGGCGACCCAGTCGCGCCATGACAGCGGTCGCAGCGCGAGGCGGAGGTCGTCAAGCGGCTTGACCTCTTCGCGGGCGTAGCCGGGGCCGGGCCAGACCACGAGCACCGGGCCGTCGCCGCGCTCGTCGACGTCGTAGGGCGCGCCGTCCGCGCGCGCGGCCAGGTCGCGGCGCAGGAGGTCGACGGCGGCCTTCCGCCAGGCGCCGTCGAGCGCGTGGGCCAGCGCGGCGTCGACCGGGCCGCGCGCGTCGGCCAGGACGAGGCCGCTCTGCTCTTCGAAGGTGATGGTCACCGGGCCGAGCGCGACGCTGATGCGGTTCGAGGCGAGCTCGACCTCGGGGCGGACGGGCGGGGTCGACGCCGGGACGAAGGCAAGGACGTCGCGCGCCATGAAGTCGGCGACGGCGTGGGCGACGTGCTCGCGCTGGGCTTCGAGCGCGCGCAGGCGGCGGGCGCGGCCGGCCGCGTCGCGGCGCCCGGCGGCGCGGCGCAGCTTGGCGAAGAGCTTGGGCAGCGTGCCCGAGTGGAAGCCGGGCACCAGCAGGCGGCGCATGCTCTCGCCGTGCGAGCCGATGACGACGGGCCGGAGCGTGGCCGGGCGGTTGGCGGCGTAGAGGCGCCAGTTCTCCTTCAGCTCCCAGACGAGGAAGCCGAAGAGGCCGGGCAGCACGAAGACCGTGGTCGCGGCGATAGTGGTCGCCAGCGTCGGGCCGAGCGGCGCCAGCGCCGCCTCGAAGGCGTGGGTCAGCGGGACCCACAGCGGCAGGATGAGCGTGTGGCCGATGGTGACGGCGGGGAAGTGCTTGAGCGGGTTGTACTTCGGCTCGATGAAGACGTTCAGGTAGAGGCGCGCGACGTAGGCCAGCGCGCGCCACGGCAGGCCGACCGCGACCAGCAGCACGGTGCGGAGGCGCGAGCTCCCCGGCTCGACGCGCAGGAGCTCGTCGACCGCGTGGAGGCCGCGCTCGACGAGCTCGACCAGCGCCTTGAAGACGGCGATGACCCAGGTCACCAGCGCCGGGATGAAGTGGCGCGTGATGGCGCGGCGGATGGCCACGGCCGAGTCGGTGAGCGCGTCCTCGAGGCGGTCGCCGAGCGGCGAACGCAGGACGACGAGCGCCAGCGCGAAGAGGACGACCACGGCGCCGACGCGCGACGGCGGCGGCAGATCGAAGAGGCCGAGCGCGAGCGGCAGCGCGAACGGGAGCGCGATGAGCGCCGGCTCGAGCACGAAGCGCCACAGCGCGCGCACCGGCGGGCTGCGGACGAGCGCCACGAGCCAGGGGCGCGTGAAGAGCCAGCGCGGGAACGTGACGAACACCGTTCGGAGCCCGTTCCGGGCGACCTTCAGGGCCGTCAGCGCGCCGCGGCGGAAGGCCGCCAGGTTGACCAGCCCGAAGATGACGAGCGCGAGGACGACGATGGCCGGCCACGTCACGAGCTCGAGCTCGACGCCGGTGGCGAGGTGGATGAGCAGGCCGATGGTGTGCTGCACCGCCTCGAGGAAGCCCCACGCGCCGAGCGCCGGGATGATGGCGAGCTTCGTCGCCAGGCGGCCGATCCGGGTGCCGAAGGCCAGCGCGCTCAGGTGGTGCAGCGCGCGTCGGTAGACCTCGGCCCGCCGATGCGGACCGGCTCGCCCGGTGAGCCAGGTGCCGGGCCCGCGCAGCGCCTGGGCCACGCGCTTGTCGGCCGCGAGCAGCGGGTCGAAGAGCGCGTCGCGCGGGCGCAGGTCAGCGAGCTTGGCGGCGTTCCGCGACACCGCGTCGCGCAGCGCCGGGAAGTCGATGCGGCCCTTCTCGATGAGGCGGTCGACCAGCTCGCTGACGAGCTTCTTGCGCGCGACGCGCTCGACCGTCGACGCGTCGGGAGCCAGCGCGTCGGCCATGATGCCGTCGAGCAGGGGCTCGACTCGCGCGCGCAGCCGCGCCTCGCGCTCGTGGACGTCGGCGCCGGTCTTGGCCAGCGCGCGCAGGGCGCGGAGCTCGTCGCCCTGGCGCTCGGCGCGCTCGGCCTTGGCGAGGAGGCGCGCGCGGTGGACCTCGGTCTGGGTCGGCTCGGGCTCGCGCCACGGCCGCTCGGGCGCGAGCGTCGCCGCGTCGTCGGGGCGCGTCGCGGCGAGCAGCTCGCCGAGCGGCACGTCGCGCTCGAGCAGCGCGCGCACGGCGCGACCCGACAAGGTCGGGAAGGTGTGCTCCAGCGCCAGCGCGTCGAAGGTCTCGAGCTCGGCCCACAGCGCGGCGAAGAGCGACCAGGTCAGGCCGTCGCGGGTCTCGCTCGCGAGCGGCGGCAGCATGCGCCGCTCCTTCCGGAGGACCGCGCGCACCTCGTCGACCTCGACCTGGCCGAGGTGGTGGATGCGCTCGCGGATGGCCGCGCGCGGCAGCGCGCCGTCCTGCTGCAGGCGCTGGAACGCCGCCAGCACGGCGAGCCCGTAGGCGCGCCGCCAGCGCTCGCGCGGGTCGTCGACGTCGTCGGGCAGCAGTAGCCGATCGCCGTCGGGCTCGAGGCGCACCCAGCCGTGCGCGTGCGGCACGTCGCGCCCGAAGCCGCCGACGTGACGCTCGCTGCGGATGAGCCGGCGCAGCGCGCGCGCCGGCATCAGCGCGATCGCCGGTCGACTCACGCCCACCGCGGCCACGCCGTCGGGACGGCCGCGCGCGCGGCCTCCGACGCGGCCGCGGGCAGCTCGTCGAGGAAGGCGCCGATGGCGCTGGCGAAGGCCTCGGGCGCCTCGAGCGGCGCGGTGTGGCTCGTGCCGGGTACGACCACCAGGCGCGCCGCCGGCAGCGTCTGGGCCAGCACCTTCGACACCGCGATGGGCGTGAAGCCGTCGTCCTGTCCGGCCATGACCAGCGCCGGCACGGCCAGGCGCGGCAGCTCCGGCAGCGCGGTGCGCTCGCTGGCGTCGGCCAAGAGCGTCGCGAACAGGTCGAGCGGCATGCGCGCGAAGTGATCGAGGTAGGGCTGGAAGTCCTTCGGCTTGATGCGGTCGCCCTTGATCTCGGTGAGCGCGGCCAGCATGTAGGCGGCCGGGCTGCCGAGGAAGCCGCGCACGACCGTGCTCACCGCGCCGCGGAAGCGCTGCGCCAGGCGGTCGAAGATGGGCAGCACCTTGGCGCCGATGTCGGTGTGGGCGAAGGTGTCGAGCACGCGCCCGTGCGAGCCGTTCAAGAGCACCAGGCCGCGCACGCGCTCGGGCGCGCGGATGGCGGCCTCGAGCGACACCTGCACGCCCAGCGAGTGGCCCATGAAGACCGCGTCGGCGAAGCCGACCTCGTCCATCACCTCGAGCAGGTCGCCCACCAGGAAGGGCAGGGTGGCGGTGGTGAGGTCGCGCGGCAGGCCGCTCCGACCGTGACCGCGGTAGTTCACGTGCAGCACGTCGTGGTCGCGCTCCAGGACGGGCAGGAGGTCGCGCCAGATGAAGCCGTCGCACGAGATGCCGTCGCACAGCACGATGCGCTCGCGGCCGGGGGCGCCGCCGCGGGCGCGCGGGCCGGTGAGGCGCCAGGCGATGCGGGTGCCGTCGCGGACGTAGAGCATCCGGGCTCCCGAAGCGCCTCGCGAGGTCACGGCATGACCCACGAGAGCCGGACGCGCACGGGCGCCCCGGCGATGATCAAGGACAGCGTGTCGCCCTTGGCGGCCAGCGGCCGCTCGTCGGGCAGCGCGCGCTCGAAGCGCAGCTCCCACAGGACGTCGTGCGTGCCGAAGAGCGGGTAGAGCTGGCGCCAGGCCGGGTTGCGCGCGTCGATGCGCGTCACCGAGTAGGGCGTGGCGGTGTCGCCGCGCTGGTTCTGGAGGCGGACCTCCCAGAAGCCGTGCGCCGGGTTGAGGTCGTTCCAGTTGCGGTTCGGCGTGTAGAGCGCCACAACCAGGACGAGGTTCGAGCGGTCCTCGGTGAGCTCGGCCGAGAGGACGTCCGCCTCCTGCGCCGGCGTCAGGTCGAAGAGGCGCGCGTACTCGTGCACGTAGGCGCGCCGGAACGGCTCGACCTTGAGCGTCGCGTCGATGAAGAGGCGCGCCTCGAAGCCTTCGTACGCCTCGTCACTGCGGGTCCAGCGCTCGCGCTCCTGGTCGTAGCCCGACGTCCCGCACGCGGAGGCGAGCAGCGTCAGGGCGAACCATGGGAGCGTGCGCTGCGTCAGATGGCCTCGCGCGAGGGTTCTTTCTTGGCCTTGCGGGCCTCGTGAGGGTTGCCCGACGAGCGCGAGCCCGACGACTCGACGACCTCTTCCGAGGTGGTCGGCCACGCCGAGCGCGGCGACGGCGACGGCGAGGACGCCATCGAGCTGCCGAGCGAGCCGGTCGGGGCCTGCACGCGCGCGCGCGTGGCGGTCGTGGTCTTGCCGCCGTAGGCGTAGGGCGGGACCTCGATGCCGGTGTGCACCAGGCCGGCCACCCGGCCGCCCGCGCGCAGCGCCAGGCGGCGCGTCTTGAGGTCGCCGAGCACCTGGCCGGTGGGGGCGATCTCGATGCCGTCGACGCCGGCGATCTCGCCGATGACGATGCCGCGCACCACCACGTGGCGCGCCAGGATATCGGCCTCGACGATGGCCTGGGCCTCGATGGTGACGGTCGCCTCGCTCTGGATGCGACCTTCGACCCGGCCGACGATGACGAGGTCCTCGGCGGCGGAGACGGTGCCGACCACGCGCTGGCCGGCGGAGATGTAGGAGGTGTCGCTCACGGTGCGTCCTTCGGTCGGGTCGCCCGGGTCGCGCTGCGAGCCCGGCGGAACGAGAGGAGCTGGCGCCGGCCGAGGCCGGGCGGCCGGCTCGCTCAGGCCGACATGTTGATGTTGCCCTTGAACGACGCCCCGTCGGCGATGAGGATCGCGGCGCCTTGGCGTCGCCGAAGAGCTTGCCGCCCGACTTGAGCTCGACCTTGTCCGAGGCCGCGACGTTGCCCTGAACGACGCCGGCGATCTCGATGACGGCCGACTCGACGTCCGCCTCGACTCGGCCCGAGGCCTGGACGACGACCGATTCCTTCACCTGGATCTTGCCGCCGCGGATGGCGCCGAGGATCTGCAGCCCGTCGCTGCCGCTGATGTCGCCCTCGATGGTCATCTGGGCGCCGATGATGGTGTCTTGAGCCATGCTTGCCTCGTCGTAGGTCGTGTGTCCGCGCTCGCTCGCGAGCGTCGGGTCAGCTGTTCCAGGGGTCTTCGCGGCGCGCCGCCGGCGGCGGGACGCGAACCCCGCGCGGCAGCGTCAGCGGCATGTGCAGGCGCGCCTTGATGCGCGACTGCGGATCGATGTCGATGCGCGGGGCGTGGATGTCGCCCTCGACCACCGAGCCGGCGTCGAGCGCGGCGGCCACGCGGGCGCGCACGGTGCCCTTCACGGCGCCGCGGACGCGCACGAGGTCGGCCTCGATCTCGCTGCCGCCGAAGCCCTTGGCGAGGATCTCGACCTCGCCGTCGATGGCGATCTTGCCCTCGACGCGACCGCCCACGGCGAGCACGCCCTTGCCGCGAACTGTACCGTTCACGACCGTGCCCGAGCTGATGAGGGTGCCGTTGTCCATCGTTCTTCTCCGCCTGTGCCGGACGCCAGCGCCGTCCGGAGCGCGGCGGAAGCTGACCCGGATCGCCTCGGGTGTCAAGCGCGGCTCAGTTGGAACCCGCGTCGATCAAGGCTCTGAGCACGGTTGACACCGACCGGAGGAGTTTCCGAAGAAACTAACGCGCATCGTCGTTAACATCCTGAGCAGGGGCTCACGACCAGAGGTATATGGCGGCGAGACGAATCAACGAGCGCAGCGGGTGGTCAGGGATGACCGGGACCTTCGCGCTCGCCCCCCTCGTCGCCGCCAGCCTGGCCTGGGGGCTCGCGGCCGGCGCGGCCCGCGCCCAGCCCGCGCCCGATGACCCCAACTCGGTCGCGGCGCTGGCCCCCGCCTCGCCGGCGACCTCCATCGACGACCGCGACACCGCGCCCAGCGGCCCGCGCATCTACCCGGTGCTGCGCCCCGACGAGCCGCTCATCCAGATGCAGCTCGACCTGGCCATCCCGGTCGTGCGCCAGTCAGGCGACAAGACCAACTGCGGGCCGACCACCGCGGCCATGACGCTGGCCGCCTTCAAGGGCGAGGACAGCCCCAAGCGCGCCCGCGAGCTGCGCGACCTGGTCGGCGAGTGGTCGTGGCAGGCCTTCCCGCTGCGCCAGATGCGCATCCCCGGCTACGACGCCGGCATGACCACGCGCGAGATGATGCGCCAGTCGCTCGACGCCTTCGGCGCGCCGGCCGACGTGCGCTTCGAGGTGGTGGGCCACCCGTGGCTGCCGCTCGAGGCCTGGTCGATCCTGGCGCTGAAGCGGCACCTGGCCGAGCACCGCCCGCTGGTGGTGCTGGTCGAGGCGAAGACGCTCTGGAACCTGCCGAAGGCGACCGGCCTCCACTGGGTGGTCGTGCGCGGCTTCGCCGATGGCCAGGTGGTCTTCAACGACCCGGCCGACGGCGCCGTGGCGAGCGTCACGCTAGAGCGCTTCTGGAACGCCTGGCACCTGTCGGAGGCGTACCGATCGCTGCCGATGGTCGACGGCTTCGAGGGGCTCGTGGCCGATCGCTCGCTGGCCACCCCGCCGGTGCCGCTCCCGACCACGCGCCCGGACGCGCGCCGCCCGCTGCGATAGGCGAGCATCCGGCCTCGCCCGGCTCGGATCGTCGTTGCGGGCCCCGCCAGCGCACGCTAAGCGTTTCGCGTGAACGACCCCTTCTGGCGTACGCCCTTCCTCGAAGTCACCACCCGCGGCCTCGAGCTCGCGGGTGTCCCCCTGGCTGACGTCGCGTGCGAGGCGGGGACCCCCGTCTACGTCTACTCGCGCGCCGCCATCCGCCGACAGCTGGCCGAGCTGCGGCGCGTGCTGGCCGGGACCGGTCTCCGCCATCGCATCCAGTATGCGATGAAGTCGAACCGCTGCCCCGACGTGCTGCGGGTGGTGCGCGAGGAGGGGGACATCGCGCTCGACGCGTGCTCGCCACGCGAGGTGCAGCGCGCGCTCGAGGTGGGCTGGAAGCCCGAGGAGATCTCGATGACGGCCGGCATGCTGTCGAGCCGCGACCTCGACACGCTGCGCGACCAGGGCGTGCACCTGAACCTCGATACGCGCTCGGTGCTCCGGCGCTGGGCCGCGACGCCGGGCCGCAGGAGCGCGGCGGTCGGCCTGCGCGTGAACCCGGAGATCTCGGTCGGCTGGGGCCAGGAGCCGAAGCTCCAGTACGGCAACAGCAAGTTCGGCTTCGACGGCGACGCGGTGCTGGAGGCGGCGGCGTACGCGGCGTCGCTCGGGCTCGAGGTCGACACGCTGCACGTGCACTGCGGCTGGGGCCTCCAGGCGTCGGCCGGGCCGGCACTGCTCGAGGTGTATCGGCGGCTGCGGCGCTGGGCCGAGGCCATCCCGACGGTCACGACCGTCAACGTCGGCGGCGGGCTCTGCCCGAAGTACCGCGCCGAGGACGAGCCGCTCACCCCCGACGCCTGGGCGGGCTTCATCGGCGAGGCCTTCGCCGGCAGCGCGCTCACCCTTGCCTGCGAGCCGGGCACGTTCGTCATGGCCGGCTCGGGCGTCCTCCTGTGCGAGGTGAACACCATCGAGACGAGGAAGGGCGGGACCTGGGCCGGCCTCGACGCCGGCCACAACGTCAACGTCTTCGCCGCCCACTACGGCATCCCGATGGCCATCCTCAAGGTGTCGGACCCGCTCGGCGCGGCCACCGAGCGCTATCACATCGCCGGCAACATCAACGAGGCCAACGACGTCTTCGCGCGCGACCGCGCCATGCCGCCGCTCGCCGAGGGCGACCGCGTGGCCTTCTGGCCGGGCGGCGCCTACGGCACCAGCATGGCCAGCGACCACTGCATGCGCGGCATCCCGAAAGAAGTCGTGGTCTAGAGCAGCGAACAGAACCTCCGCTGCGTCCGATGG
>JAXLYZ010000003.1:0-3496 GCA_046351155.1 Myxococcota bacterium | reverse complement strand
GTGGTGCGGGGCGCGGCGTACGACGTGGTGCTGCTCGAGGAGACCTTCGGCGACCGGCTCGACCACGGCACCGGCCACCTCGACCTCGCGACGTTCCCGCGCGAGCTCGCCCGGCTGCGCGCGGCGGGCGCGGTGCACGACGGCACCGACGTCGTGGCCGTGCACCTCGGCCACCACAACCCTGCCGGGCCGGAGCTCGACCGGCGGCTCGCGGCGTGGGGCGCGCGCACGCTGCCCGACGGCGCGCTCCTGACCGCGGGGCAGGCGCCCGCACCCCCGCGCGGTCCGCGGCGCAGCCTCGTGACGGGCGGCGCGCGCTCGGGCAAGTCGCGCGAGGCCGAGCGGCGCCTGCTCGCCGAGCCGCACGTCCGCTACGTCGCCACCTCGGGCGACCGCGCCGGCGACGCGGAGTGGGCCGCGCGGGTCGCCGCGCACCGGGCCCGGCGCCCGGAGGGCTGGACGACGGTGGAGACCCTCGACGTCGCCGGCGTCCTGCTCGACGCGTCCGACGGCGAGCCCGTGCTCGTCGACTGCCTCGCGCTGTGGCTCGCTGGCCACCTCGACCGGGCCCGCGTCTGGGGCACCGACGCCGGGACGCCGGAGCGCGCGGAGACCCTCGCCGCCCTCGACCGCGAGGTCGACCGCCTCGTCGCCGCGGTACGCCGCACCCGCGCCCGCGCGGTGCTCGTCACCAACGAGGTCGGCGCGGGCGTGGTGCCCGAGCACGGGTCCGGCCGGCTCTACCGCGACCTGCTCGGCACGCTCAACGCGCGCGTGGCCGCCGAGTGCGACGACGTCGACCTCGTCGTCGCGGGCAGGGTCGTGCCGCTGTGAGCGCGCCGCACCGGGAGGATGGTCCCGTGACCCTCGACCTCGACGACCTCGTCGCGCGCATCTCGCTGCCCGACGCCGAGGCGCGCGCGGCCGGGGCCGAGCGCCAGGCCCGGCTCACGAAGCCGACCGGCGCGCTCGGCCGGCTCGAGGACCTCTCGCTGTGGCTGTGCTCGGTGCAGGGCACCTGCCCGCCGCGCGCGTTCGAGCGCGTGCGCGTCGTCGTCCTCGCCGGGGACCACGGCGTCGCGCGCACTGCGGGCACGAGCGCCTACCCGCCCGAGGTCACGGCGCAGATGGTGCTCAACTTCCTCGCGGGCGGTGCCGGGGTGAACGTGCTCGCGCGCCAGAACGGCGCGAGCGTGCGCGTCGTCGACGTCTCCGTCGACGTCGACTGGGCCGAGCTCGGCGCCGAGGTCCCGGACGAGGTGACGCGCGACCGCGTCCGCCGCGGCTCGGGCTCGATCGACCGCGAGGACGCCCTCACCCGCGAGGAGGCCGAGGCCGCCTTCGCCCTCGGCGTGCGCATCGCCGACGAGGAGGTCGACGCCGGGGCCGACCTGCTGATCCCGGGCGACATGGGCATCGGCAACACGACGCCCGCCGCGGTCATCGTCGGCCTGCTCGCCGGCGTCGCCCCGGCCGAGGTCGTCGGACGCGGGACCGGCATCGACGACACGACCTGGATGCGCAAGACCGCCGCGGTGCGCGACGCCATGCGCCGCGGGCGCCCGCTCAAGGGCGACCCGATCGGGCTGCTCGCGGCCGTCGGCGGCGCCGACATCGCCGCGATGTCGGGCCTGCTCGTCGGCGCGGCGGCCCGTCGTACGCCGGTGCTGCTCGACGGCGTCGTCTCCTCCGCCGCGGCCCTGGTCGCCCACCGCATCGCCTTCCGCAGCCGCGAGTGGTGGCAGGCGGGCCACCGCTCCACCGAGCCGGCGCAGCGCGCGGCGCTCGAGCGGCTCTCGCTCGAGCCGATCGTCGACTACGGGCTGCGCCTCGGCGAGGGCACCGGTGCGCTGGTCGCGCTGCCGGTGCTCGCCGCGGCGGGCGCCACGCTGCGCGAGATGGCCACGTTCGACGAGGCCGGCGTCTCGGACCGCACGGACTGACCGCGCCGATGCCCGACTCCCTGCGCCTCGCGCTCGGCACCCTCACCGCGGTGCGCGTGCCCGCGCCCCGTCGCGTCGACGCCCGCGTCGTGCGCGCCGCGATGCTCCTCGCGCCGCTGGTCGGCGTGCTGGTCGGCGTCGCTGCCGCGGTGGTGCTGACGCTGCCGCGCATCCTCGTGCACAACAACCCCCTGCCCGCCGCGGTCGACCTGCTCTCGGCGGTGCTGGCGATCGCCGCGCTGGCGCTGCTCACCCGGGGCCTGCACCTCGACGGCCTCGCCGACACCGCCGACGGGCTCGGGGTGAAGGGCGAGGGCGACGCGGTCGTCGCTCGCCGCCTCGAGGTCATGCGCGCTCCCGACGTGGGCGCGTTCGGCGCGGCGACCCTCGTGCTCACGCTGCTCGTGCAGGTGGCCGCCCTGACCATCTGCTCGATCCGCGGCTTCGGCTCGGTCTCGCTCGTGACCGCCGTGGTGACCGGGCGTCTCGTCGTCGTCTGGTGCGCCAGCGTCCCGCGCGCCGCGCGCCCCGACGGTCTCGGCGCGATGGTGGCGCGCACGGTGCCGACGGTCGCGGCCGGCGCGGTCACGCTGCTGGTCCTCGTCGCCGTGGTCGCGCTCGGCCGCATCGACGACGACGGCACCTGGCGCGTCGGGCTGTCGCTGGCCGCGTCCTGCGCCGCCGGCCTCGTCGTCGGGCTGCTCGTCGTACGCCGGGCCGTCGCCCGCCTCGGCGGCATCACCGGCGACGTCGTGGGCGCCGGCGTCGAGCTGGCCACCACGGCGGCCCTGGTCGTCGCCGCCCTCGCCGTCTGACCCCTGCCCCTCCCCGGATCCACCCGCTCCCCGTGCGCGAGTAACAGCCCGACTGTGCGGTATCGCCGCCCCGAAACCGCACAGTCGGGCTGTTACTCGCGGAGTCGGCGGCCGACGGGTGTCCGCATCGCGAGAAGGTGCCCGGTGGTGTGGCACGGGTCACGCCGCGAGCGGGGCCGACGTGAAGGAGGTCACGCCCGCGCCCGGATTCGGGGCTCCGGGGCTCGGCAAGCATGGAGTCATGAGCTCCGTGACCCTCGACCCCAGCACCCCGTCCGCCACCGAGCAGCTCGCCCTCGTCGACGAGCCGGCCGCCGCGACCGTCGAGGTCGCCCCCGCGCCGAGCACCGCCGCGCCGAGCACCCCCGAGGAGCGCCGCATCGCCGCCGCGCTGCGCCGTGCCACCGAGGACGCCGCGAACGCGCAGCGCAACCGCCGCCTCGACCGCATCGCCTTCGGCGCCCTCATCGCCGGCCTCGTCATCTCGATGGGCACCTTCGGCGTCATCGCCTACGACAACTCGGTCTCGCAGGGCACCCCCAGCTCGGTCAGCACCACTCCCTGACCCCACGCACCATCACGAGGCGCTCCCGCTCCGCGGGGGCGCCTCGCGCGCGTCAGCGGGTCGAGCGGTCGACGAACGGCGGCGTCGTCACCGCGAAGCGCTGCGGACGGCCGCGCACGTCGACGAGCACCTCGTCGCCGTCGGACAGGCCCGCCGACGTGGCGAGCAGCGCC
>JAXLYZ010000002.1:0-3123 GCA_046351155.1 Myxococcota bacterium | reverse complement strand
CCTGAACGAGGGCTTCAAGTTCCACAATCCGAGGGAGAAGGACCGCTGCGGTTGCGGTGAATCCTTCCGGGTCTGATCCCACCGCGGCGCCGCACCGGCCGCGCCGCCCGTCGCATGGAACTCACCGCCACCGACTTCGAGCTCTTCGGACTTCCGCCGCGCCACGCGCTCGACCGCGCCCGGCTCGACGCGCAGTGGCGCACGCTGCAGTCCGAGGTGCACCCCGACCGCTTCGCCGGCGAAGGCGCCGCCGCCCAGCGCGTCGCGATGCAGTGGGCGGTGCGCGTCAACGAGGCCTACCGGCGCCTGCAGGACCCGATCAAGCGCGCCGCCTACCTGTGCGAGATCAACGGCGTCGCGCTCGACGCCGAGAACAACGCGGCGATGCCGGCCGACTTCCTGATGCAGCAGATGGCCTGGCGCGAGGCGCTCGACGAGGCCGCCGACGCGCGGGCGGTCGAGTCGCTCACTGACGAGGTCGCCGCCGCGCGCCGGGCCCGCATGGCCGATCTCGCACGTGCGCTCGACGACGACGCCGACTACGCCCGCGCCGCGCAACAGGTGCGCGCGCTGATGTTCGTCGAGCGCTTCGAGCACGACCTCGAGCGCCGCATGGAAGCGCTGGAAGAATAGCGCGATGGCATTGCTGCAGATTTCGGAGCCGGGCGCGAGTCCCGACCCCCACCAGCGCCGGATCGCGATCGGCATCGACCTGGGCACCACGCACTCGCTCGTCGCGGCGGTGCGCAGCGGCGTGCCGCAGTGCCTGCCCGACGAGCATGGCCGCGTGATCCTGCCGTCGGCGGTGCGCTACACGGTCGACGCCCGCGGCGCCGCGCGCTCGATCGTCGGCGCCGACGCGCTCGCCGACGCGGCGCTCGACGCCAAGAACACGGTCGTCTCGGTCAAGCGCTTCATGGGCCGCGCGCTCGCCGACCTCGCCCAGCCGGGCAAGCTGCCCTACGACTTCGTCGACGCGCCGGGCATGCTGCAGCTGCGCACCGTGGCCGGCGTCAAGTCGCCGGTCGAGGTCTCGGCCGAGATCCTCGCCACGCTGCGCCGGCGTGCCGAGGACAGCTTCGACGCCGACATCTTCGGCGCCGTGATCACCGTGCCGGCGTACTTCGACGACGCCCAGCGCCAGGCGACCAAGGACGCGGCGCAACTGGCCGGCTTGAACGTCCTGCGCCTGATCAACGAGCCGACCGCGGCGGCCGTGGCCTACGGCCTCGAACACGGCGCGGAGGGGCTGTACGCGGTCTACGACCTGGGCGGCGGCACCTTCGACATCTCGTTGCTGCGCCTGTCGGCCGGAGTGTTCGAGGTCGTCGCTACCGGCGGCGACTCGGCGCTCGGCGGCGACGACTTCGACCACCTCCTCGCCGAGTGGGCGCTGGCCCAGGCCAACCTCGAGGCGGCGACGGCGCAGGACAAGCGCGCCGTGCTCGTCGCCGCGCGCGCGGCCAAGGAAAAGCTGAGCCAGGCCGACCACACCACGCTCGCCTGCCCGCTCTCCGGCGGGGAGCTGTCGGTGCGCATCGAGCGCGAGCAGTTCGTGGCGCTGTCGCGCGACCTGGTGGCGCGCACGCTCTCGGCGGTGCGCAAGGTGCTGCGCGACGCGAAGGCCGGCAAGGCCGACGTCAAGGGCGTGGTCATGGTCGGCGGCTCGACGCGCATGCCGATGATCCAGGCGGCCGTCGGCGAGTTCTTCGGCCAGACGCCGCTGACCGACCTGAATCCGGACGAGGTCGTGGCCCTGGGCGCGGCGCTGCAGGCGCACCAGCTCGCCGGCAATGCGGGCGGCGAGCAACAGCAGATCCTGCTCCTCGACGTGATCCCGCTCTCGCTCGGCCTGGAGACGATGGGCGGACTCGTCGAGCGCATCATCCCGCGCAACAGCGCGATCCCGTGCGCGCGGGCGCAGGACTTCACGACCTTCAAGGACGGCCAGACCGCGCTCGCGCTGCACGTCGTGCAGGGCGAGCGCGAGCTGGTTGCCGACTGCCGCTCGCTGGCGCGCTTCGAGCTGCGCGGCATCCCGCCGATGGTCGCCGGCGCGGCGCGCATCCGCGTCACCTTCGAGGTCGACGCCGACGGGCTGCTCGCAGTCAAGGCGCGCGAGCAGGCCTCGGGCGTCGAGGCCGCGATCACCGTCAAGCCGAGCTACGGCCTGGCCGACGACGACATCGCGCGCATGCTGCGCGAGGGCTTCGCGAGCGCCGACGACGACATGCGTGCGCGCACGCTGCGCCAGTCGCGCGTCGAGGCCGAGCGCATGCTGCTCGGCACGCGCTCGGCGCTGGCGGCCGACGGCGACCTGCTCGACGACGCGCAGCACGCGGCGATCGCCGGACTGATCGCCCAGGTCGAGAAGGCGGCCACGGGCGACGACCACCGCGCGATCGACGACGCCGTCGAGGCGCTTGCCAGCGGCACGGAGGGCTTCGCCGCCGAGCGCATGAACCGCGGCATCCGCCAGGCGCTGGCCGGACGCAGCATCGACCAGGTCTGACCATACCTCGCACCCTCCATGCCCGTCATCACTGTCCTGCCGCACCCCGAGTACTGCCCGGCCGGGGCGCGCGTCGAGGCGCCGCCCGGCACGTCGATCTGCGAGGCGCTGCTCGACAACGACATCGAGATCGAGCACGCCTGCGAGCTGTCGTGCGCGTGCACGACGTGCCACGTCATCGTGCGCCAGGGCTTCGAATCGCTGGGCGAAATGGACGAGAGCGAGGAAGATCTTCTCGACCGCGCCTGGGGCCTCGAGCCCCAGTCGCGCTTGTCGTGCCAGGCGATCCTGGCGCAGCAGGACGTGACGATCGAGATCCCGAAGTACTCGATCAACCACGCCAAGGAGAAGCAGCGTTGACGAGCACGGCAGGGGCGCAGGCATGCGCGGCGCAACGCGGCTCTTGAGCGCGGCTGCCGTCGCTGCCGTGATCCAGGCCGCCTGGCTGCCGACGGCCGCCGGGGGCGACTTCGGCCTCTACCCGGCGTCGGACTTCTCGGTCGGGCTGGGCCGCGACGACCCGCGGCCGCCGCTGCGCCAGGCGGCCTGGTACTTCCGCGACGAAACCGTCGCCGTTCCGCGCCCGGGCCTGCCGGTGGCGGGATTCGAGC
>JAXLYZ010000001.1:0-1505 GCA_046351155.1 Myxococcota bacterium | reverse complement strand
TCGAGGCGCTGTGGTGGTGGCAGTTCTCCTACCTCGCGACCTGGGGCCCGGCGGCCTCCGCCGCGCTGCGCGCCCTGCAGTCCCTCGTCGCCCACGTCCGCCTCGAGGTCCCGCTCGAGGCCGACCCCGAGGCCGACGACCTCACCTGACCCCGCTGCTCGCGCGGGCAGACAGCCGGACCCGGGGGAGGTGCGGCGGGGGATCGTCCGGCCATCCGAGGCGTGGGACGGAGATCCCACCATGCGGACGCGGCGGCCGTGTGGATCTTGCGTCGGTAGGATGGTCGGCGTCCCCTGAACTCCGGCTCGAGCGAGGTTGAACCCCACCGTGGGACTCGTGGTCCAGAAGTACGGCGGCAGCTCGGTCGCCGACGCCGAGAGCATCAAGCGGGTCGCGCGTCGCATCGTCGAGACCAAGCAGGCCGGTGACGACGTCGTCGTCATCGTGTCCGCGATGGGCGACACGACCGACGACCTCATCGACCTCGCCGAGCAGGTGAGCCCGAACCCGGCGCCGCGCGAGCTCGACATGCTGCTCACCGCCGGCGAGCGCATCTCGATGGCCGTCCTCGCCATGGCGATCAACGACCTCGGGTACGAGGCGCGGTCCTACACCGGCTCGCAGGCAGGCCTCATCACCGACTCGACCCACGGCAAGGCGCGCATCATCGACGTCACGCCGGGCCGCATCCAGTCGGCGATCGCCGACGGCGCCATCGCGATCGTCGCGGGCTTCCAGGGCGTCGCGCAGGACACCAAGGACATCACCACGCTCGGCCGCGGCGGCTCCGACACCACGGCGGTCGCGCTGGCCGCGGCGCTGGGCGCCGACGTCTGCGAGATCTACACCGACGTCGACGGCATCTTCACCGCCGACCCGCGCGTCGCGCCCGCCGCCCGGCAGGTCCCGCGCATCACCTACGAGGAGATGCTCGAGCTCGCCGCCAACGGCGCGAAGGTGCTGCACCTGCGGTGCGTCGAGTACGCGCGCCGCTTCGACCTCCCCATCCACGTCCGCTCGTCGTTCTCGAACAAGACGGGCACGCTCGTGGTCTCCGACTCGTCCGCACCCGAAGGGGAAGCAGTGGAGCAGCCGATCATCGCCGGCGTCGCGCACGACCTCGGCGACGCCAAGGTCACCGTCGTCGGGGTGCCCGACCTCCCCGGCAAGGCGGCGGAGATCTTCAGCGCCGTCGCCGAGGCCGGCGTCAACATCGACATGATCGTGCAGAACGTCTCGGGCTCGAGCCGTCGCACCGACGTCACCTTCACCTGCCCGATGGCCGACGGCCAGAAGGCGCTCTCCGCGCTGGAGAAGGTGAAGGCCGAGATCGGCTTCGACGACCTCACGTACGACGACGGCATCGCGAAGATCTCGCTCGTGGGCGCCGGCATGCGGTCGCACCCCGGCGTCTCGGCGACCTTCTTCAGCGCGCTGTCCGAGGCCGGCATCAACGTCGAGATGATCTCGACGTCGGAGATCCGCATCTCCGTCGTCACCCGCGC